>NZ_JBIAQB010000009.1:135649-405377 GCF_042888725.1 Streptomyces sp. NPDC002795 | reverse complement strand
CTCCGTGGGGGGGGGGGGCCCCCCCCGGGGGGGGGGCGGGGGGGGGGGGGGGGGGGGGGCGGGGGGGGGGGGCCCCCCGCCCCGGGCCCCCCCCACCACCCCCACCTCCGTAGCCCCCTACTCCTTCCTCCCCCACGCCGAGATCAGCGGAGCCGTCGCCAGGTCCATCGCGCCCTCGGCCACATGCGCCAGGTGCTGGTCGATCTCGTCGTCCGTCGCCAGGCCCGCCGTCACGAGCTGCGCGCGGATCTGCCCCACCGTCGCCGTCTCCAGCGCCGTGCAGGCCGGTGACGCCAGCGGGAAGTACGCGTCCGCCTCGACCTGCCGCAGGCCGGCCGCACGCAGCAGTCCGGGCAGCTTGCGGCCGTACGACAGGTCGGCGCCGCGCTCCGCGAGCAGGGAACGGAAGCCGTGCCGCAGGCGGTTGGCCAGCTCCTGCGCGGGACCCGCCTCGTCCGGGCAGAGCAGAGGCTGAAGCGCGGGGTCGGCGTCCTCGATGAGCAGCCGGCCGCCGGGTCGCAGCGCACGGATCATCGACGCCAACGCCCGTTCCCTGTCCGGGACATGGACCAGGACCAGCCGTGCGTGCACCAGGTCGAAGGACTCCGCGGGCGGCTCGTCGACACCGATGTCGTGGCGCCGCACCTCGACGGGGGTGCGGGGCGTGGCGGTCTGCCAGGACGTGTCGATGTCGGTGGCGAGGACCCGTCCGGTCGGGCCGACCTTCCGGGCGAGCCACGAGACCACCGACGTGCCACCGGCCCCGACCTCCCAGCAGCGCCAGCCGGAACCGATGCCGAGACGCTCGATGTGCCGGAACGTCGTGGGGTCGAAGAGGACCGAGAAGGCGTCGAAGCGCCGCCCCGCCTCGGGCTGCTGGTTGTCGAGGAGGTACGCGTGCTCGCCTGATCGCATCATGAACCGATCATCCCAGCCCAATCGTTGGATACGGGACATTGCGCAGCGGAGCGGAACCTTCCGTTCCCCCAGGGGTGGACGCACTGTCGGTGGCCGCTGGCAGACTGGCCCACCAAGTCGTCTTCGCGACGGAAACGCGACGGAAAACGGATGGAACACGGGAGGGGCCGAGCATGTCCATGGCGGGCAATCTGCGAAAGGTCGGCGGTCTGCGCAGGGTGGGCAGCCTGCGCAAGGTCGCACGGCTCGCGCGGCGCACGCCCAAGGTCGACCTGAGCCACCCGGCGCGCTCCCCGCTGGGCTCAGCGGTGGTGAACTGCGTGACCTATCGGGAGGGCGTGCGCGAGTCGGGCGACAGCGATCTCGTCGAGTCGGTGCGCGCGGTGCGCAAGGCGGCGGACGGGTTCGTCTGGCTGGGGCTGCACGAGCCGTCGGAGCTGGAGTTCGCGGACATCGCCGAGCTGTTCGACCTGCACCCCCTGGCCGTCGAGGACGCGGTGCACGCACACCAGCGGCCCAAGGTGGAGCGGTACGGACAGACGCTCTTCGCCGTCCTGAAGACGGTCTGCTACGTCGACCACACGGAGCTCACCGCGACCAGTGAGGTGGTGGACACCGGCGAGATCATGGTGTTCCTCGGCCAGGACTTCGTGATCACGGTGCGGCACGGCCGGCACGGCTCGCTCGGCCCCGTGCGCGAGCGGATCGAGGCGGACACGGAGCAGTTGGCCAAGGGCCCGGCGGCGGTGCTGCACGCGATCGCGGACAGCGTCGTCGACGACTATCTGACGGTGATCGACGAGGTCCAGGCGGACATCGACGAGGTCGAGGCGGACGTCTTCGCGCCGAACAGCGCGAAGGCCGACCCCGGCCGGATCTATCAACTCAAGCGTGAACTGCTGGAGTTGAAGCGGGCCGTGGTGCCGCTGTCCCGGCCGATACAGGAGCTTGCGGGGCGCCCGCTCCCCGCCGTGCCGCCCGAGATACAGGCGTACTTCCGTGACGTGTCGGACCACTTGCTGCGGGCGGCGGAGCAGATAGCGGCCTTCGACGAACTGCTCAACTCGATTCTGCAGGCCCATCTGGCGCAGGTGACGGTCGCGCAGAACGAGGACATGCGCAAGATCACGGCGTGGGCCGCCATCGTGGCCGTGCCGACGATGGGCTGCGGCGTGTACGGCATGAACTTCGAGAACATGCCGGAGTTGCAGTGGCGGTTCGGCTATCCGCTGATGATGTCGGTGATAGCGGCGATCTGTTTCGTGGTGTACCGGGGGTTCAAGCGCAACGGCTGGCTGTGAGCGGCGCAGCCGCGCGGGGCGGAGCGGTCACCCGTTCCACGCCGGGTGGCGCGGGTCGTCCGCGCGGATGACGACGTCGGCGCTGGTCGCGGGTCCGGTCTCGGAGTCGTAGCGCTCGAAGGCCGGGAGCGTCCACTGCTCGGACTCGGGGGTGCGTCGCCGCAGCGCGCCCGGCGACAGGCTCACGTGCACGGTCAGATCGAAGGGGAACCAGTGGTGCAGGAGCAGGGGGCCGTGCATCAGCAGCACGCCACCGGGAGGGAGTTGGACGTAGCCGCTGCGGGTCGCGCGGTCCGTGACCGGGTCCCACAGGTCGGGCAGGACGCGGCCCGTGCCGTCCGGTTCGAGCGGGCCGAACACCTCGCGCCACAGGGCGCCCGTGTCGAACCAGCCGCTGTAGTACGCCTCGACGTCCCGGTGCCCGTACTCGAACCGGAGCGAGGCCGGGCGCAGAAAGCCCTCGGTGCCGACCGTGAGCGAAGACCGGCCGCGGGTGCGCAGAGACTCGGAGACGAGCGCCGCGAGCTCGCCGGGGCGGGCGGCAGGCGCTCCGTCGAGGGCGACCTTCAGCCACGGTCCGCCGTCGGCCGGCTTCAGGTCGAGCAGCCGCTCGGCGAGGGCGCCGCCGAGCCGTTCCCAGGTGATCGCTTCGAGTCGCACGCACTCCATGATGCAGGGCGCTCTCGGGCGGGCATCACGCTCGTATGACCAGAGCCGCCCCGCCGCCACCCACAGGAGCGGCCACACGCAGCCCGCTCGTCTTCCAGCCGGTCAAGCGCAAGCGGTGCGGCGCCTGCCGGCGGGGGCCGCTCGGGTTCCTGACCCTGGAGGGCGGGCAGCCCCGCTGTCTGGACTGCGCCGACCTCGGCCACCTCGTGTTCCTGCCGCGCGGAGACACGGCGCTGACCCGCAGGGCACGTGAGGAGAGCGCGCTCTCGGCCGTCGTCGTGCGCTTCCACAGGCGGCGCGGTCGGTACGAGCGGCAGGGCGTGCTCGTCGAGGAGCCGGCGCTCGCGCGGGCCGAGGCGCGCTGCCTGGCGGACGCGGAGGCGCGGGCCCGCCGCCGGGCGCGGGACGCGGCGCGGCGGGCGGCGCAGGACGTGGTGTTCGTGGCGGAGTTCGCGGCGCGGATCCGGCGGCTGTTTCCCGGTTGCCCCGAGGGCCGGGCGGCGGCGATCGCCGCGCATGCCGGGGCGCGCGGGAGCGGGCGGGTGGGCCGGAGCGCGGCGGGGCGGGCGCTTTCGGAGGGGGCGGTCGCGGCCGCGGTGCGGGCCGCCGTGCGCCATGTGGATACGCCCTATGACCGGTTGCTGATGGAGGGCGTGCCCCGGTGGGAGGCGCGGTCGCGGGTGGCCGAGGCGGTGGCGGCGGTACTGGACGGATGGCAGGCAGCGACCCCCGCCCCAACCCCCACCTCGACCTCCACCCCGTCCACCACCACCCCCGCCGTACTCCACAAAACCGCCACAACCGGCACCGTTCGCTCAATGTAATCGTGAAATCACTGTCCACGACCGACAAACTGCGGGATGATCCCCCTTGATAGGGGGGGGGCACATGATCGAAGGTCCGTATTTCGTGCTGGTCGTGCTGGGGGCGGTCTGGTGCGGGGTGAGCTCTGGGGTGTTCGTCGCGTTCTCCACATTCGTGATGCGCGGCCTTGGCGCGCTGCCCGCCGCGCAGGGGATCGCCGCGATGAACGCGATCAACGTCGCCGCCCTCACGCCGCCGTTCATGGCCGTCTTCCTCGGCGCGGCGGTGCTGTGCGCGGTGATCGCGGTCGTGACGTTCGTGCTCTGGCCCGATGCGGGCACCATCGAGCTGCTACTCGGCTGCGCGCTGTATTTGACGGGCTCCTTCGGCGTGACGGTCCTGGCGAACGTGCCGCGCAACGCGGCGCTCGCCGGTCTCTCCGGCGACGAGGAGTCCGAGAGCAGCGCCGCGCAGTGGCGGACGTATGTCGCCGAGTGGGTGCGGTGGAACCACGTACGGGCCGCGACGGGAGCCGCCGCCTCGCTGCTGTTCGTACTCGCCCTGACGTGAGACCTGACGTGAGGCCTGACGTGAGGCCTGACGTGAGCTGCGGCGGTCCGCGCCCACCCGACGTATCGTGACGAAGAGGGGCATAGCCAGCAGTCACGGCGTAGGGAGACGGCCATGGCCGACCCCAAGGGCTTCCTCACCACGTCACGCCAGGAGGCACCGCGCCGCCCCGTCGGGGAGCGGGTCCACGACTGGGACGAGGTGTACGTCCCCGGCGGCCTGCTGCCGATCGTCGAAGCGCAGGCCGACCGTTGCATGGACTGCGGGATCCCGTTCTGCCACGAGGCGTGCCCGCTGGGGAACCTGATCCCCGAGTGGAACGACCTGGTCTCGCGGGACGACTGGCAGGCGGCGAGCGAACGGCTGCACGCCACGAACAACTTCCCGGAGTTCACCGGCCGTCTGTGCCCGGCCCCGTGCGAGGCCGGCTGCGTCCTCGCCATCAACCAGCCGGCCGTCACCATCAAGAACGTGGAAGTCGCCATCGCCGACCGGGCCTGGGACGAGGGCTTCGTGTCCGCGCAGCCGCCCGAGCGGCACAGCGGTCTGACCGTCGCCGTCGTCGGTTCGGGCCCCGCCGGGCTCGCGGCCGCGCAGCAGCTGACGCGCGCCGGGCACACGGTCGCCGTGTACGAGCGGGACGACCGGCCGGGCGGGCTGCTGCGCTACGGGATCCCCGCGTTCAAGATGGAGAAGCGTCAACTGGACCGCCGCCTCGACCAGTTGACCAAGGAGGGGGTGCGATTCCGTACGTCGACGGAGGTCGGCCGGGACATCGAGGCCGCCGTCCTGCGGTCCCGCTACGACGCCGTGATCGTCGCGACCGGGGCCACGCAGTGGCGTGAACTTGACGTACCTGGACGGGAGTTGGCGGGCGTCGAGCAGGCGATGAAGTACCTGCCATGGACCAACCGCACGTACGAGAAGAACGGCAACGGCAGCGGGAACGGGAACGGGAACGGGGAGAACACACCACAGTCGCCGCTCACCGCGACCGGCAAACACGTCGTCATCGTCGGCGGCGGCGACACCGGCGCCGACTGTCTGGGCACCGCGGTGCGCGAGCAGGCCGCGTCCGTCACGCAGTTGGACATCTACGACCGGCCCGGCGAGGCGCGCGACGAGGACGCCGAGCCCTGGCCGACGTACCCGAAGCTGTACCGGCTCTCCGCCGCGCACGAGGAGGCCGGCGAGCTGCGCACCGCGCCGGCGGCCGACGTGGATGCCGACGCCCGCCTCTTCGCCGCCTCCACGCTGCGCTTCACCGGGGACGCCGCGGGACACGTGCGTGCGCTGCACCTCGTGGAGGTGGACGCGGCGCGCCGGCCGCTGCCGGGAACGGGGCGGGCCTTGCCCGCCGATCTGGTGCTGCTCGCGCTCGGCTTCCACGGGCCCGAGCGTCAAGCCGGCGGCCTCATCGACCAGTTGGGCCTCGGTCTCGACGAGCGGGGCCGTCTCGCGCGGGATGCCGCCTTCGCGACGGGCGTGCCGGGCGTGTTCGTCGCGGGCGACGCGGGGCGCGGGGCTTCGCTCGTGGTGTGGGCGATCGCCGAGGGGAGGGCGGCGGCCGCCGCGGTCGACCGCTGGCTGACGGGGCGGACGCGGCTGCCGGAGCCGATCGGGGCGCACGACCGCCCGATGACCGTCTGAACCACCTGGCTCACCCGGACCACCCGGACCACCCGGACCACCCGGACCACCCACCTGAACACGGGCGACCCGCCGCGCGTCACGACAGCAGAAAGTCCGCCGCCCCCGACTTCGCTCCCTCGATGAACGCGGAGATCTCACCGATGGTGTAGATCAGCGCGGGCCCGTCCGGGTCCGAGGACTGACGTACGGCGACGCGCCCGTCGGCCAGCTTCATGGCTTCGAGGCAGTTGCCTCCGTTGCCGCCGCTCCACGGCTTGTGCCAGCCTTCGCTGCCGAGCTCGCGCGCGGGCATGCCGTTGTAGATCGGCTCGCCGTCGACGCCCCGTATTCGGCCCTTGATCGAGTCCATTCACAGCTCCTTGCGGAGATCGCGGAGGATCTCCTTTGTGCGTTGTGCCGTCGCGGCGTGCGCCGCCATGCGGTCCATGACTTCCAGGTGGGTGGCCACCTCGGGGCGCGCGTCGAGGTAGACCGCGCCTGTCAGGTACTCGCTGTAGACCATGTCCGGCAGTTCCGGCATCGCGAATCGGAACAGGACGAACGGGCCGTACGTGCCCGGGTGCGGGCCCGCGGCGAACTCCGCGACCTGAAGCGTCACGTTCGGCAGCTCCATCGCTTCGAGCAGCCGGTCGATCTGGGCGCGCATCACGTCCGCGCCGCCGACCGGGCGGCGCAGGGCGGTCTCGTCCATCACGACCCACAGCCGGGGCGCGTCCTCGCGGGTGAGCAGGGCCTGACGCTGCAACCGCAGGGCGACATGCCGCTCGACGACGTCCGGGTCCTCGGCGAGCGCCCGCCCTATCGCTCCGGAATCCAGCACCCCGCGCGCGTAGTCCTCGGTCTGCAGCAGGCCGGGCACGAAGTGCGGGTCGTACGACCTGATGAGGCGGGCGGCGCCCTCCAGGCTCACATACATGGAGAACCAGCCGGGCAGGATGTCGTGGTAGCGCTGCCACCAGCCCGGCCTGTTCGCGTCCTCCGCGAGCTGCACGAAGGAGGCCGCCTCGTCCTCGGCGACGCCGTAGGCCTTCAGGAGCAGCTGGACGTACGGGATCCGCAGGGAGACCTCGGCGGTTTCCATGCGGCGGATCGTCGCGGCGGTCACGCGGAGTACTTTCGCGGCCTCCTCGCGCTTGAGCCCGGCGCCCTCGCGCAGGTCCTGCAGGCGGCGGCCGAGAACGACCTGGCCGACCGTCGGCGCGGACCGAGGTTCGCTCACGCCCCCTACCTCCCAGTAGTCCCGATGTCTGAATCCCGCCACTTTTCATCGCGGGAAAAGGACCGAAAGACGTCCCTCACCGGCCGTTTCCCTGCGATTCACCCCCGTTGGGGGCCGTGTGGCGCGCTGTTGCGAGCAGTCTGCCATGCCCGCTCCACACGGCATACGCCACTCTGCACTTTTCAGAGTGGCCCTTGCCAAGTGTTCATGGCGGGGAGATAGTGGCAAGCGTGACTCCGTCTGCGCCCTTAGGAACAGAAGTCAGCGAAACTACGTTCGGTGACCGTTCGGGTACCCCGACAGGGGCCCGTCCGTCGACCCGCCGCAGCAGTTTCGAACTGGCTCCCCATCCGGGCTCCGCCGCTCAGGCCCGGCGCGTGACGCGTACCCACCTCAGTGCGTGGGGCGCGTGCGAGGACACCTGTGACGCGGCGGCTCTTGTCGTGTCTGAACTGGTCACGAACGCGATCGTGCACACCGCCAGCCGGCGCATCCACTGCGAACTGCGCGAGCTGCGCGACGACTCCGGTGACCGCCTGCGCATAGCGGTCAGGGACGAGGGCTGCATCCCCGGTGACGCCCACGCGGGCCGCGTCGCGCCCGAGGAGGAGCACGGCAGGGGGCTCCTCCTCGTGGCCGCGGTCGCCACGGCGTGGGGCGCCCAGGAGACCGGGCCCGGTCTCCTCGTCTGGGCCGAACTGCCCCGCGACGCCCTGGCGCCGCAGCCGCCGGGCCCCGTCCCCGGCGCGTCGGACGGCGCCGGATGGGCCTGGTGAACGTCCGCCGCTGCCGGACGGCGGGCGGAGGAACGACGAACGTGCGAAACAGGATCGGATGGGCGTGGTGACAACGGGCAAGCGGACGATGCACTTGAACTCGCTGGCCGGACTGGCCCGGAGGCGTCGCCCCCGGCGTCCGGAGCACGCGGAGTCTCCGCGTTCGGGCCGCACGCCTCCCGTACGGCTCAGCGTGCCCGCGGGCATGACCGCACCGCTCGGCTGCGACGCCGTCGCGGTGCCCGAGGAGTTCGGCCGCGCGATGGCGAAGCGCCTGCCGCGGATGGGGTGCGTGTACGCGGACGGGGCGCACTGGTGGTGGCTCGTACCGTCGGACTCCGATGTGTCCCTGGAGTGGCCCGCGCCCGCGTGCTACACGGCGGGCGCCCTGGTGCTCGACGCCCCGCGGACACCCGACCTGGTGCACTGTCCGGAGGGTTCGGTGCCGTACACGCCGCCGATTCCGCTGTACCTCGCGCTGTGCCGGGTCACGGGGACCACGCCGGTGTGGTCGCGGTCGGTCGGCGCTTCGTAGCGCACCCGTACCGCGAGCGAAGGCGTCAGCCCACGAGATCGGCCGCCGGTTCCCGCACGATCACCAGGAACGCGTCCGTCGCCAAGTCCATGACCACCTCGGCCGGTTGGCCCTCCTGGCGGCGCAGTTTCGCGTACTCCTCCGCGGGCCAGGAGCCGCGGGGCCCGCCTGCCGGGAAGCGTTGCAGTACCACTCGTCCGTTCACCATCACTCGTCCCTGCCCCCGTGATCGTGCCGATGTACGGCGCCCCACGCGTCCGGGCGCTTCATGAGGGAGAACGCTGACAGGGCCACTCACGGCTCGCAACGTGACGAGAATGACACCGAGTTGATACGAGGTCAGGTCGTACGTACGGAGATCCCGGCGGATCTCAGTCGACGTATTCGTCGTGATACCGCACCCGCACACTGCCCGCCGGCGCCCCGAGAGCCGACGCGCGCCCCTCCGGTTTCTCCCACTCCTCCTGGCGGCCGAGAGCGGTGAGGTCCAGGAGGTTCGTGGTGAACCCGATGTGGTCCATGCCGCGGGCGAACGTCGAGTACGTGTGGAACACCCGCTCCCCCTCGCGCAGGAAGCAGCTGATCGCGGGCTGCTCCTGGGGGGTGCCGTCCTCGTCCACGTACGTGGCCCCGAAGTCCTGGTTGAAATCGCTGAGATGGGACGAGTACCAGGGCACCGTCCATCCCATCCGCGCCTTGAACGGCAGGATCCGGGTGAACGGCGCGCGGGACACCGCCGCGAACTCCGTGCCGCGGGCCCGCAGATGGGCCAGGTGCCCGATCTGGTCGAGGAAGCCGGAGCAGCTACGGCAGCCCGCGTCCCAGTCCGGCGCGAACATGAAGTGGTAGACGACGAGTTGGGGGCGCCCGTCGAACAGGTCGAGCAGCTCCGACTTCCCGTCCGGGCCCTCGAAGACGTACGACTTGTCGATCTCGACCATGGGCAGCTCGCGCCGCCGTGTGTTCAGCGCGTCCCGCGCCCGGGTCGCCGCCTTCTCCAGGGCGAGCAGTTCCTCGCGCGCGGCGCGCCACTCCTCGCGCGTGACCACCTTCGGCAGCCCCATGGTTCCTCCTCCGGTCGTGTTTCTCGTGAGGGGTGACCGGCGGGCTGTGCGGAACTCATCGCTGCGGCGGAACATTTTCTGAAGGAGCGCTGTCCTCCCGGCGGAGCCGCTGGCACGCTGGCCGCCCCGGCCCGTCCGGGCCGGCCAGCGGACGGAGCACGCCATGCTCGTCGGAACCTGGAACCTGGAGAACCTCTACCGCCCCGGCGGCCCCTACGGCCCCCGTGACAAGGCCACGTACGAGGCGAAGCTCGCCTCTCTCGCCGCCACCGTGAACCGGCTCCGGCCCACCCTTCTCGGCGTGCAGGAGGTCGGCGACCCGGCGGCGCTCGACGATCTGGTGCAGCTGCTCGACGGCCGCTGCACGGCGACGCTGTCGCAGTACCCCGACGAGCGCGGGATCCGGGTCGGCTTCCTCGCCGATGTCGGCGTGCAGGTGGTCGCGGACACGGCCGCGTTCCCGGAGGCGGTGCGCCCGGTGCAGGTGGACGACGGCGGCAGGACGGTGGAGCGGGCGGGCAGGGGCGTGCTCGCCGTGCACTTCTCGACACGGGCGACCTGGCTCACGGCCGCCGTCTGCCACCTCAAGTCGAAGCTGCTCGGCTATCCGGGCGGCCGGTTCGTGCCGCGCGACGAGGGTGAGCGGGCGCGCTACGCGACGTACGCGCTGCAGCGGCGCGCGGCGGAAGCGGCGACCGTACGCGCCCTCGCGGACACCCTCGTCGGGGAGGACGGCCGCCGTGAACGCGTCGCCGTCCTGGGCGACTTCAACGACGAGGCGTCCGCCGCGACCACGCAGATCCTCCAGGGTCCGCCCGGCTCCGAGATCGGCACGCCCGGCTTCGACCACGCCGACAAGGGCGACGCGAAGCGGCTGTGGAACGTGGCGCCGCTGATCCCCGAGGAGCAGAGGTACTCGCGGATGCACGCGGGCCACCGCGAGCTGATCGACCACGTCTTCGTCTCGCACGAACTGCTCGGCCACGTCGTCCGCGCGGGGACGGGCGTGCCGCCCGGCGAGGGCGCCTCGCCCGAACCGCTGCCGTCGGTGGGCGCGGATCCGCAGGAGCGGCGGGACGCGCCGGGCTCCGACCACGCGCCCGTGTGGATCGATCTGCGGCCCTGAACCGTACGTGTGTGTCAGGCGGCGAGTTCCGCGAGCAGCACGTCGATCCTGCGCGCGTGCTGCTCGGGCACCCGCCCGGTGTCGTCGACCTGCACCGCGCACGCGGTCGTCGCGTCGACGAGCCGCTCCAGTACGACGGTCACCTGCCGCGAGCCGTCCGAGTGCCGCGCCAGCACCGGCAGTTCGGCGGCGGCGACGTCCACGGCGGCGCGCGCTTGCGCGAGCGTCCGGTACGCCTCGCGCCGCAGCGCCCACCGCCCGTGCCGGTCGACGCCGGTCACGTCCTCGCCGGATTCGCTCAGCACATGCCGTACGTAGGCGTGGGCGGCGTCGTGCGCGACGTCCAGCCGCACCCGCACCCCGCCCCCGCGGTGCCCGCCCGGCAGCGGCAGATGTCCGGCGACCAGCACGATGGCGCAGGCGAGCAGCGTCTCGGTGATCCGGCCCCAGGACGCCTGCGGCTCTCCGCCCACCATCACCAGGGACAGGACGAGGACGGTGACGACGGCGGTCTGCGCGGCGAAGTGCCGGGTGGCGACGGGGATCAGCGTCCCGCAGGCGGCGACGAGCGCGACGAGCCCGAGCGGCTGGGGCAGTACCGCGGCGAGTCCCGCGAAGAGGACGGCGCCCGCGACGGTCCCGGCGGCCCGGCACAGCGCGCGCGAGGCGAGCGGCCCGAGGTCCGGCTTCACGAGAAAGACGGCGGTGGCGGGCAGCCAGTACCAGTGCAGCGGGTGCAGGGCCTGGGCGACGGCGGCACTGGCACCGAAGGAGAGCCCCACGCGGACGCCGTACTCGCGCCCGGCGGGCCCGGCCACCCTGCGCAGCACCCCGCCCACGGACGCGCGCCGCCGGGGCGCCGGCAGCTGGACACCGGCCCCGAAGCGCAGTCCGACGCGGGCCGCCGCGGGCCCGACCACCTTGTCCAGCAGCCCGATCCCGGACTCGGGCGGGCGCCGTCCGGCCACCACGCTCCGGACACCGGCGCCGTCGAACGCCTCGGCGGCCCGCAGCAGCGCCTCGTCGAGGGCGCGCAGGCCCGCGTCGGCGCGGGCGGGAGCGGGCAGTGCGCCGGGGGCCTCCCCGGTCCGTACGGCGGCGGCGAGCCGGCGCGGCCCCTGGCCGGCCCGCGCGGGCACCGGCTGTCCGGTCCAGGCGAGGGCGGTGGCGGCCTCGGCGAGCGGGAGGGCGGCGGAGTACTGGCGGCGCAGGCGCAGGGAGGCCTGGGAGCGGCCGCGCCGCAGGGCGTCCTGCGCCTGGTCGAGCGCGGCGGTCAGCGCGACGCGGCGCGTCTGGGCCTCGGGTCCACCGGCCGCGTCGAGCAGCCGGGCCACGGCTTCGTACACGGAGGCGACGGCGGCACGCTCACCGTCGTAGAGGTATCCGAACCCCTTCGTGCGTACGTTCGTGCGTACGGGAGAGGGCAGCAGCAGTCGCAGCAGGATCAGCCACGCGGCGCCCCCGGCGAACAGCAGCGCGCGCTGCCAGCCGGGCTCCGGGAGCGGCATCCCGGCACCTATGGCGACGGTGACGAGGAACTGGGTCCCGGCGGAGGACGCGATGGGCCCGACGGCACTGAACGCACCGCCCACCACCCCGAGCACGGCGAACAGGCAGGCGATGAGCGCACCGGTCGGCAGCGCGCCGCCCACGAAGCTGCCGACAGTCATCCCCAGCGCACCCGCGAGCGCCGGCCCGCCCAGCCGCGACACGGCGGCGAGCCGCGGCCCCGGCCGGTCGTTGACCCCGGCGAGCAGCGTCCCGAGCGCGAGCAGCACCCCGCTGGACGGCCGCCCGGCGGCGACGGCGACGAGCAACAACGGCCCGCCGGCCAGGGCCCCGCGCACGACGGCGGGCCACGGCACGGGCGCGCGCTGAGCGCGCAGGGCGTGGTTCAGCCAGGGCGGAAGCGAATGGGGGCGGCGCATGACGGTGGGCAGACTCCTGTCGTACGAACACGGAGGGGTGCCGGACGCCGTCGGCCAGCCTGAACTGGTCTGTCAAGAGTAGGCGGAGTTGTTGGAGGGGAGGAAACAGCGAGGTTTCCGGAATGTGACACTTGACCGTGCCCACGCGACGTACATCACAGGACGACGAGGACAACGGCGGCTGGCCGGACGTCCCCGGCGACACGGCCCTGACGATCCACGTCCCGGAGGCGGACGCGCTGGTCCGCACACCGTCGCGGGCCCACATCACCGTGCTCTACCCGTTCCTCCCGCTGGAGCGGATCACGCCGGACACGGAGAGGGAACTGCGCGCGCTCTTCGCGTCGACGCCCCCGCTCCCCCTCACCTTCGCCGAGGTACGCCGCTGGCCGGGCGTCCTCTACCTGCCGCCGACCCCGGACGACCCCCTCCGCACGCTGACGAAGGCGATCAGGTCACGCTGGCCGGAGGCGGTCCCCTACCGCGGCATCTTCGGCGACGAGGGCCTGGACCCCCACCTCACGCTGGCGAGCGGCGCGGGCACGGACGGCATCCCGGAGACGGAGTTCACGGCGGCGCTGCCGCTCCACGCGCACGTGGAGTCGGTGAAGCTGATCGCGACGGAGGGCGCGGGAACGGGCTGGCGTGACCTGCGCACGTACCCGCTGGGACTTCCCGGCTACTGAGCGCCGGCGACGGCCCGCGCCATCAACTCCCGCGCCCGGTCGACGAGTTCTCCGAGCGGAATCGAGGAGTCGGCCAGCACGTGGTCGATCCCCCGCAGCCCGGCCCGCTCCAGCAACCGCTTCTCGTTGGTCACCCACTCCCCGCGCGCGGCGAGCACCGCGTGCCCGGCCTGCATCGCGGCGCCGGCCACGGCCCCGAGGACCTCGGTGCGCCCACCGAGGGGCGCGTTGTTCCCCTTCGCGTAATCGAGGGTGATCGAGGCGCGCCCCCACCACACGTCGGGGGCGGCCTCGCGCAGGGCGACCGGATACCCGTCGGGCCTGGGCGTCCCGCCGCGCAGCACGCGATTGACGGCCAGCTCGGCGACGACGAGATACGACGGGATCCCGGCGAGGTGGAACATCAACGGCTCGACCCGGAACCGCCCGCCCTCGGCCTCACTCAACTCGTGCTCGACGACATCCAGATCCCGGTAGTGCACATCGACGCGCCGCCTGTCGACGTTCAGCCAGGCACCGCCATTGAAGACACCCCCGCCCCAGCCACCGATCTCGGAGACCTCCCCTTCCCACCCGACGTCCCGAAGGTGCCGGGGCTCGAACAGCCCCTCGCTCCCCCGGTAGTACACGGCGGTGTCCCAGTCGCTCGCGGCGGTGTGCGTGCCTTGGGCCCGGGACCCGCCGAGGGTCACGGCGTGCACACCGGGGAGGGCGTCGAGGCGGTCGGCGAGGCGGTCGAGGAAGACGTCATCGGTGAACTCGGGCATGCGCCCACGCTAAACCGAGCGATGCCGTAAACCCACCCCGCTCCCCCTCCCCCTCGGACGCATCGACGAAGATGGGCCCATGACGACGGCAGAATCGGTGGAGCCCCTGGGCGCGGTGCGCGAGCGCGTGCTCGCGGCCTTGCGCGAGGACATCATCGGCGGGCACCGGCGGCCGGGCGAGCGGCTCGTCGAGCGGGAGCTCGCCGAGCGGTTCGGGGTGTCCCGGGTGCCCGTCCGCGAGGCGATCCGGGCGCTGCTCGCCGAGGGCTTCGTGACGTACGAGACGCCCCGCAGGGCCGTCGTGCGCACTCTGACCCGCACCGATGTCACCGAACTGTACGAGCTGCGCGAGGCCTTGGAGGTCTACGCCGCCGGGCTCGCGGCCGAACGGGCCACCAAGGACGACCTCGCGGAGCTGGAGGGGCTGCTCGAACGTGCCACGCGTGCCACGCGCGAGGGCGACGCCGAGACGAACACCGACGTCAACTCCCGTTTCCACGACCGGCTGTTGGAGATGGCGCGCAACGAGCTCATCGTGTCCGTGATGCAGCCCGTCGGCGGGCGGCTGCGCTGGCTGACCCGGCGCGGTGAGGAGTGGGCCCAACAGCTCGCCGAACACCGGGAGTTGTACGAGGCGATGGCCGAGGGCGACGCCGACCGGGCGCGGGCGATGGCCCTCACCCACGTCCGCACCAACTACCGCTCGACCGTGCGTCATCTCTTCGACGCCGACACCACCGCGTAACCGCCGACCGCCGTACCCGTAGGACCAGGAGCCCCACCCCCGTGCCCACCCTGATCGGCGCCGCCCGCACCCGTCCCTGCACCCTCGTCGTGTGCCGGGGCTGCTGCTGCGGCGACGCCCGCAAGTACCCCGGCTACGACCACGACTGGCAGCTGGAGCGCTGGCAGGCGGCGGCGCGGGCCTCGCAGGGGCGGTTCGCCGTGCGGGTCGTCGACTGTCTCGGGCCGTGCGACCAGGCGAACGTCGTCGTCCTCCAGCCCTCCGCCCAGGGCCGCGCCCGTGGCGGAAAGGCCGCGTGGATCGGCTGGTCGATGGGCGACGACGCGACCGACGAGGTCCTGGCGTGGGCGGAGGCCGGCGGGCCCGGTCTGGCGCCCGCCCCGATCGCCCTGGAGCTGCAGTTCATCGAGGCGCAGGGCGAGCGTGTCAGGCGGCGCCGCTCCCGCTGAACCGGCCCGGCCCGCTGAACCTGTCCAGGGCGGCGACCAGTTCATCGGTGATGCCTGGCGCCCCCGCGTTGTGCCCCGCGTCGTCCACGACGATCAGCTCGGCGTCCGGCCACGCCCGCGCGAGGCGCCACGGGATGCCGAGCAGATTGCCCAGGTCCACCTTCCCCTGCACCACCACCGCCGGGAGCCCATCCAGGAGCGGCAGGTCACGCAGCACCGTGTCGGGCCCGTCCAAGAAGTGCCCCTGCCCCCAGTAATGCGTCACCGTGCGCGCGAAGCCGTACCGGAAGTCCGGGTCCTGGTAGCGGGGCACGGAGCGCGGCGGCTGCGAGACGCACGCCGTCTCCCAGTCGGTCCAGGCCAGCGCCGCCCGCTCGCGCACGGACGGGTCGGGCGACTCCAGGAGCCGGTTGTACGCGGCCGCGATATCGCCGTCCCGCTCCCCCTCGGGCAGCCCGTCGAGGAACGCGGCGAACGCCTCCGGGAACACCTTGCCGAGCCCCCGCGTCAACAAGTCGACTTCTTCCTGACTGCCCGTCGCCAGGCCCGTCAGGACGAGTTCGGAGACGGCGTCCCGGTGCGTCTGCGCGTACCGCAGGGCCAGGACGGACCCGAAGGACACGCCCCACACCAGCCAGCGCTCGATGCCGAGGTGGGCACGGAGCAGCTCCAGGTCGGCGATCAGCTTCGGGAGCGTATTGACACTCATGTCGGTGTCGTACGCGCTCGCCGGCGGCGTGGAGCGGCCCGCGCCGCGCTGGTCGAGCAGCACGATCCGGTAGCGCTCCGGGTCGAACAGGCGCCGGGGGAAGGGCGAGGCCCCGGTTCCGGGCCCGCCGTGCAGCACGACGGCGGGCTTCCCGTGCGGGTTGCCGCAGGTCTCCCAGTGGATCCGGTTGCCGTCGCCCACGTCGAGCAGGCCGTGGTCGTACGGTTCGACGGGCGGGTACAGAGACATCCGGCGAACCTACTACCCGCCCGCCGCGCACCGCCTCCGGATTACTGCTGGTGCACGTTGATGCTGCGCATCCGCCCGTACGCGTACACACAGCCGGCGAGCGCCAGGTCGGACAGCAGCATGAAGCCGATGGAGTACGAGTTCTGCGCGCTGTAGATCGCGCCCATGACCAGCGGCGGGACGAAGCCGCCGAGGCCGCCGATGGCGCCGACGATGCCGGTGACCGAGCCGACCTGGGACGGTGGCGTGACCTGGGCGACGAGGGCGAAGACGCTGCCGCTCGCGGTGCCGAGGCCCGCGCCCATGACGAGCATGTCGATCGTGCCGCCGGGGGCCAGGTGCGGGTTGAACGCCTGCACGATGGCGAAGATCGCGACGACGGCGAGCGCCCACGCGGTGACGACCGCGGGGTGGACCCGGTCGGAGAGCCAGCCGCCGATCGGCCGGAAGATGACGGTGACGAGGGCGAACCCGGCGGCCTTGGTCCCCGCGTCGATGGGGTCGAGGTCGTACCAGGTCTTCAGGTACGTGGGCAGATAGGTGCCGTACGCGACGATGCCGCCGAAGCCGATCGCGTAGAGCGCCGACAGTTCCCAGGTCACCCGCAGCTTCCCGGCCTCGCCGAGGCGTTCGCCGAGCGAGGTCGTGGGGATGGTGCGACCGGGGTGGTCGCTGATGAGGAACCAGGAGATCGCCACGTACACGGCGAGTGCGATCGCCACGATGTAGAACGGCAGGTTCTCGCCGTGCTTGGCGATGCGCGGCGTGAAGTACCCGGAGAGCGCCACACCGCCCATGCCCATGCCGAAGATGCCGATCGCCGCGCCGCGCTTGGCGGGCGGGAACCAGGAGTTCACCAGCGGGACACCGATGGCGAACGTGGTGCCGCCGAGGCCCAGCAGGAAGCCGACGAGGATCATGGCCAGATACGAGTCCCTGGCTACCGTCACCAGGAGCACGGGGATGATCGTCGCCGCTGTGACCAGCGGGAACATCAGTTTGGCGCCGAACTTGTCGGTCAGGGCGCCGACCGGGATCCGGCCCAGCGATCCGACGATCACCGGCACGGCGACCAGGAAGGACTGCTCGAACGAGCTGAGCCCCAGGGACTCGCCGAAGGCGCTGCCGAGCGGGGCGATGAGGTTCCATGCCCAGAACGTGAGCGCGAAGCCCACGGTCGCCACGATGAGGTTGCGGTAGGCCGCCGCGGGCGGCTTGGACGTCGTCTCCTGCGCTGTCAGTGCTGCCACACGCCCACGCTAGGAAGCGGGCGGGTCGCGGTCCTCCTGAGCTGGGCCGAACGGGTGCAGTCCTGCCGCGCCCGCCGCGTCCCGCAGCACACCGCGCAGCATCTCCGGGGTGAGCCTCCCGGTGAAGGTGTTGCGCTGGCTGACGTGGAAGCAGCCGAAAAGAGCCAGTGGTTCGGCCTCTTCGGTCCCTTCGAGGTCGACGCGGGTGCCGTGGGCGAAGGCGGGGCGCGGGCGCGGCACCGCCCAGCCGGCCTCGGTGAAGGCGGGCAGCGCCGCCTGCCAGCCGAACCCGCCGAGCACGACGACCGCGCGCAGGGTGGGCCGCAGCAGGTTCAGCTCCTGGACGAGCCAGGGCCTGCACGTGTCGCGCTCGGCCGGGGTCGGCTTGTTCGCGGGCGGCGCGCAGTGCACGGGCGAGGTGATCCGGACGCCGTGCAGGGTCAGCCCGTCGTCGGCGCTCTCGGCGTCCGGCCGGGAGGCGAGCCCGATGTCGTACAGGGCCCGGTAGAGCACGTCGCCCGAGCGGTCCCCCGTGAACATGCGGCCCGTGCGGTTGGCGCCGTGCGCGGCGGGCGCGAGACCGACGATCAGCAGCGACGCGTCGTGCGGGCCGAAGCCGGGCACCGGGCGCCCCCAGTACGTCCAGTCGGCGAAGGCGGCGCGCTTGGTGCGCGCGACCTCCTCACGCCACTCGACGAGCCGCGGGCAGGCCCGGCACCCGCTGATCCGCTCGTCGAGTTCACCGAGACCGTCCATGCCCCCGACGATAGGGGTTACGTCAGCGCGGCCCCCAGCGCGACGAACACGCAGATCAGCACGAACAAGATGACCAGCAGCGGCCATACGAACCGCAGATACCGGTCGTAGCCGACCTTGGCGAGGGCCACGCCGCCGATGGTGACGGCGGTCGTCGGCACCCACAGGTTCATCCAGCCGCTGGCCGCCTGCCACGCGGTCACGACGACCGCGCGCGAGACGCCCGCGAAGTCGGCGAGCGGCGCGAGGATCGGCATGGCGAGGGTCGCGTGCCCGGACGTGGACGGGATGAGGAAGGCGAGCGGCAGGTTCACGAGGAAGACGATGATCGCGAAGACGCCGGACGAGGTGCCCTTCACCACGCCCTCGATCGTGTGCAGCACGGTGTCCGTGATCTTCGAGTTGTTCATGATCACGGTGACGCCGCGGGCCAGCAGGATGACGAGCGCGGGCGAGACGAAGTCGGCCGCGCCCTGGACGATCGTCGAGCTGAGCTTCTGCTCGCCCATCCGCGCGAGGAGCCCCACCAGCACGGCCGCGACCAGGAACAGCGCCGCCAACTGCGGGAAGGACCAGTCGAGTTCGAAGCCGTACGGGGTTGCTTCTGCGTCGCCGGTCAGGGCGCTCGCCCAGGGCACCACCGAGAAGATCATGAAGGCGAAGACCAGCGCCGTGGCGACCAGAACGCCCTTGTGCAGGCCGGTCAGTTCGGGAACCTCGGCCGCCTCTGTGGCCGTCTCGTCGAGGTCCCGGTCCCCCGGCAGAAAGCCCGAGATCGAGTGCGCCGGGTCGCGCCGCACCCGCTTCGCGTAGCGGATGACGTACGCGATGGTGACCGCGGTCAGCACGATCCACATCGCGAACCGCAGCGCGATGCCGTCACCCAGCGAGATGTCGGCGGCCGACGAGGCGACGCCGGTCGCGAACGGGTTGACGGTCGAGCACAGCACGCCGACGCCCGCGCCGAGGATGATCGCGCCGACCGCCGTCATCCGGTCGTAGCCGAGCGCGAGCATCAGCGGCACGATCAGGCCGTAGAACCCGAGCGTCTCCTCCGCGAAGCCCTCGACCGTGCCGAGGACGGAGAAGACGGCCATGACGCCCGCGATGAGCAGCGCCCCGCGCTCGCGCAGCCGGTGGGCGAGGCGCCCGATGCCGCGGTCGAGGGCGCCGGTGGCGAATACGACGGTGATGAAGGCACCAATGGCGAGCACGAACAGGAAGACACCCGCGCTGCCGTACAGATCACCGGAGTTGTCGGGCGAGACGAGGGCGGTCTTCGGGTCCTGGATGCCGTAGAGACCATTGACCGGGGCGAGGAACAGGTCGTTCAGCCGGTCGACGAAGGACTGCCCCGAGTCGACGCGCTGGTACGTGCCCTCGACGGGCGCGCCGTCACTGTTCCTGTCGTACTCCCCCGACGGGATCAGAAACGCCAGCAGCCAGATCGCGATCGTGACGACGGCGAGGACGGCGAGGGCACTGGGGAAGGTGAACTTCCGCTTCGCCGGGGGCTGTTCGGGGGCCTCGGTCGTGTCCTTCGGCCCTGCGGTGCTCATGCTCCGCTCCGGAAGTCGGCCGCGTACTCCCGCACGAACGCGCACATCGCGACGACCGTGGCGTGCAGTTCGGAGAACAGGACGCGTTCGTTGGGGGCGTGCAGATTGCAGAGGTTGTCCTGCGCGCCGAAGAGCAGCACCTCGGCGTCCGGCGCGGCCTGCGCGAGGCCGTTGACCAGCGGGATGGAGCCGCCGGTCGCGACGTACGAGGCGTCGGCGCCCCACGCCTCCTTGAGCGCGGCGCGGGCGGCGCGGTAGGCGGGGCCGCCGGTCGCCGCCTCGTATCCGGGGCCCGTGTCCCCGGGGGTGACGGTGAGCGCGACACCGAAGGGCCGCAGGGCGCGCAGATGCCGTACGAGGAGGTCCTGGGCCTCGCGCGGGTCCTGCTGGGGGTGGAAGCGCAGGTTCAGCTTGGCGCGGGCGTACGGGACGACGGCAGAGGCGGCGCCCGCCACGCTCGGCGCGTCGAGGCCGATGACGGTGATGGCGGGCCCGCTCCAGAGGCGCTCACCGAGGGTGCCGCTGCCGATCAGCGGAAGTCCCTCCGCCACCCCGGCGAGCTCGCGGAACTCCTCGTCGGTGTAGCCGGCTCCCGTCCACCGGTCGCGGCGCAGCCCCTCGACGGCGACGTCGCCGTGCACGTCGTGGAGCGTGGACAGGGCCTTGAGGAGGACGAGCAGGGCGTCGGGGGCCGCGCCGCCGAACTCGCCGCTGTGGCGGGCCTCTTCGAGCGTACGGACCTCGACGGTGACCTCGGCGGCGCCGCGCAGCCCTGTGGTGAGGGTCGGCGTACCGGGCCGGAGATTGCCGAGATCGGCGATGACCATGGCGTCACAGGCGAACCGCTCGGGGTCGGTCGGCGGGTACTCGTCGAAGGGGCTGCCGTACTCCTCCTGCCCCTCGAAGACGATCTTCACGCCGACCGGCGGACGCCCACCGAAGGCCCGCAGCATCCCCAGATGCGCGATGACGTTCGACTTGTCGTCCGCGATGCCACGGGCCCGCAGTCCGCCCTCGATCGCGGTCGGCTCGAAGGGCGGCGACTTCCACAGGTCCTCGTCGCCGGGCGGCTGCACGTCGTAGTGGGAGTAGAGCAGGACGGTCGGGGCGTCGGGCGTGGGCGGCGGGATCTCGCCGAAGATCACCGGCGCGGTGTCGGGCAGGTCGAGGGTCTCGACGTGCTCCACGCCCGCGTCCCGCAGCAGCCCGACGAGCAGGTCGTGCGCCTCACGCACCGGCTCCGCCGGATAGCCGGGAAAGGCGATGGACGGAATGACGGCCAGCCGCTCCAGGTCGGACCGCAGCCCGTCCATCAGCCGGTCGACCGCGGCCCGCAGGTCACCGTTCGGGCCACCGTTCGGATCGCCGTTCGGATCGATGGCATCCATGCCGTCCATGTATTCATGCACCCCTCGCTGTCGAATACGCTCCTTTCGCCCGGATTATCCAGTCAGTGCGGGGGCAGTTCGGCCGGGGCTCGCCGAGGGACGCGACTACGGGTTCGGGGCGCGGCCCACGCGGGGCTATCGTCGGACGCATGGCATCGCAGACACCGGGGACACCACAGGCGCCGGACGGTTCGGGCGGCGGGGAGAGCGTGCGGGTCGACAGCTGGATCTGGGCCGTACGCCTGGTCAAGACGCGCGCGTCGGGGGCAGCGGCCTGCAAGGGCGGGCACGTCAAGGTCAACGGGACGAGCGTCAAGCCCGCCTACGCGCTGCGCGTCGGGGACGAGGTGCGGGTGCGCAGGCCCGGCGAGCGCGAGCGGCTGGTCAAGGTCACACGCCTGATCCGCAAGCGGGTCGGGGCGCCGGTCGCCGCCGAGGCCTACGTCGACAACTCCCCGCCGCCGCCCCCGCGCGAGGTGATCACCCCGGTCGGCATCCGCGACCGCGGCACCGGCCGCCCGACGAAACGCGACCGCAGAGAACTGGAACGCCTCCGCGGCGTGTTCGGCCAGGGCCCGGGTCCGGACCCGGATCCCGGGGACAAATCAAGCCCCGCCGACGCTTGAGGCACGGGACCGGGGTGAAGCATTGGGGCTCTGCCCCATACCCCGCTGCTCAATCGCCGCAGGGGCTTACCCATTCCGGCCCCCGAGGGCAAAATCAAGCCCCGCCGGCGATTGAGGCGCGGGGTCCGGGGCAGAGCCCCGCGGCGTGGGACCGGTGTCCCGCAACGGAGCCGTGGGGGCCGCGCACCGTCACGCCACCACCGCCCGCACCCACGCCCCGTCCCCCGTCAACACCCGGTCAACCTTCAACCCCGCCTGCGCCAACACCCGTTCGAACTCCTCCGGACCAAGCGGGCGGGCCCGATACGTCTGCGTCCACACCACGTCAGGGAACACGTACTCGACCTTCACCGAACGCACGCCGTCCCCGACCGGCTCCGAGTAGAGCTTGCGGATCGTGAACCCACCACCGGGCCCGGTCACCTCACGCGGCAGGTTCTCGTGCGCCCCCGGCCGCTCCCGCTGGATCAACACGCTGCCGCCCTCGGCGACATGGCGCCTGCACGTGTCGAGCATCCCCGCCCGCACCTCCGCGTCCCCGGTGTGGACGAGGATGGACCCGAGTATCACCGCGTCGAACGTCTCGCCGAGGTCGAGCCCCTCGATGGCGCCGCACACCGTGCGCGCGCCCCTGACCCGCTCCAGCATCTCCGGCGACTCGTCCACCGCCGTCACCCGAAACCCCCGCTCGACGAGCGGATGCGTGACGCGGCCTACCCCGCAGCCGAGCTCCAGCAGAGTCGCACCGGCGGGCACGGCACCCGCGACGACATCCGGCTCGTCCTCGACCACGAGCCGCGAGTACAGCTCCACGGCACATCCGTCCGGTGTGATGGCTCCCGGCCCCGTGCCCTCGTATCCCCTACGCATCTCAAGACCCATGCACGGCCAACGAACCGACCACCGGCCCCGTTCCCACCCCCCGCCGCTTCACCCGTGAGTGGCATCCTGGAAGGTGCCGCACCCCGAGGGGATGGTGACCATGCGCCCGACGCACCCGCCGCACTTCGTCCGCACCGGTGACGAGCCGGTCACCGCCCGCAGCCCGCTGCGCATGCGGCTCGGCCTCGCGCTGTTCGGCCTCGTGTGGACGGTCTTCGGCACCGTCGCGTTCCTGCTCGCGCACCGCCCGTGGTGGGCGCTGGCCTGCGCAATCCTGTGGCTGATCACGACGGTCGACCTGTTCATGATCCTGCGGCACATCCGCCAGGGCCCGCACTACCAGCCGGGCCGGAACGTCCCGCCGTACCGCAAGATGCGCTAGCGGCGCTCAGTCGTCGAAGCGGGCCGCCGCCAGGTAGTCCGGTTGCGGGTCGAGCGCGGCGGCGAGGCGGAAGTGCCGCCGGGCCTGCTGCGGGCGCGACCACCGCTCGTACGTCCTGGCCAGCGCGAAGTGCGCGAACGCGTTGTCCGGCTCGCGCTCCAGGACGATCGTGAACTCCAGCTCGGCCGCCCGCAGTTGCGCGGCGGCGAAGAACGCGCGGGCCCGCAGCAGCCGGGCCGCCGTGTGCTCCGGGTAGACGGCGATCACGTCGTCCAGAAGCTTCACCGCTCCGCGCGGATCACGCGCGGCCAGGAGCTGCTCGGCGGCGCGGTAGTCGATGACGTGTGTCTCCGGCGTGGCTTCGGGCACGACGAACCTCCTCCTGGTGTCGACAAGGTCAACACCGTGGACCGTAAGGCCTATTCCTGCCCGCCGCCCTTCGGCGGAACACGCGACGCGATCAGCGCGAGCGGCTCAGGGACACCGTGAGCACCATCCCGACGAGCACGAGAAACGCTCCCGCGATCATGAAGGCCCGGTCCACGCCGGGCCGTTCACCCCCGAGCAGCACGGTCTCGCGCGGGTCCTCGGTGTCGTACGCGACGCTGACGACCCCGCCGGCGGGCAGCGGTCGCCGCTTGCTGGGCGGCACGGGCGAGACGACCTCCACGACCCGACCGTCGTCCGTCTCGAACTGGAGCAGAGGCCGCTCGGACCCCGGCTGCGGCGGTTTGACCAGGGCTTGCGCGATGTTCCCCGCGCCCTGGACGCGAAGGCTCCGCTGCACTCCGTACGCACCCGCGACCAGCGCCACCAGGCCGCCGAGCGCGGTGCAGGCGGCGAGGACGATCACGCGGTCGCGGCACGCGCCCGGCGCGCCAGCTCCGCCCAGACCTCGTCGACCCGCTCCCTCAACCGCTCCAGCGGTACGTCGTTGTCGATCACGATGTCCGCGATCTCCAGCCGCTTCTCGCGGGTGGCCTGCGCGGACATCCGGGCCCGCGCGTCCTCCTCGCTCATGCCGCGCAGGCGGGTGAGGCGGTCGAGCTGGGTCCCGGTGCCCGCGTCGACGACGATCACCAGGTCGTAGAGCGGGGCCAGCCCGTTCTCCGCGAGCAGCGGCACATCGTGGACGACGACGGAGTCGGGGCCCGCGGCGGCCTCCAGTTCGGCGGAGCGGGTGCCGACCAGCGGGTGCACGATCTTGTTGAGGGTGGCCAGTTTGTCGGCGTCCGCGAACACGACCGAGCCGAGCTTGGGCCGGTCCAGGCTCCCGTCCGGAGCGAGCACCTCCCCGCCGAATGCCTCGACGACGGCCGCGAGCCCCTCGGTCCCGGGCTCGACGACCTCCCGCGCGATCTTGTCGGCGTCGATCAACACGGCCCCCCGCTCCACGAGCAGCCGTGACACCTCACTCTTGCCGGCACCGATACCGCCGGTCAGCCCCACCTTCAACATAAGCGGAAGCTTAGGCCCTGCGATCAGGCGTCGCCCTCGCGTTCCGCCAGGAACTTCTCGAACTCCTGGCCGATCTCGTCCGCAGACGGGATGTCCAGCGGCTCCGCCAGCATGTTGCCCCGCTGGTCCGCTCCCGCGACGGCGTCGTACTGGTGCTCAAGGCCCTGGACCAGGGAGACCAGCTCCTCGTCGCCCTCCTGCACCTGACGGTCGATCTCCGTCTGCGTACGGTGCGCGTCCGTGCGCAGCCCGTGCGCGACGCCCGGCAGCACCATGCCGGTCGCCGCAGTGATCGCCTCCAGGACGGTCAGCGCGGCGTCCGGGTACGCGGAGCGGGCGATGTAGTGCGGGACGTGCGCGGCGACGCCGAGGACGTCGTGCCCGGCCTCCATGAGGCGGTACTCGACGAGGGCCGCGGCGCTGCCCGGCACCTGCGCCTCGTCGAACGGACTGGCGTGCCCGGGCACCAGATCGGTGCGGTTGCCGTGCGGGGTGAGGCCGACGGGGCGGGTGTGCGGGACGCCCATCGGGATCCCGTGGAAGTTCACCGCGAGGCGCACCCCGAGACGCTCCGCGATCTGCCGCACCGCGGCGGCGAAACGCTCCCACTCGACGTCCGGCTCGGGCCCGGCGAGCAGCAGGAACGGCGCCCCCGTCGCATCCTGTACGAGCCGCACCTCAAGCACCGGCGTCTCGTACTCGCTCCACCGGTCGCGGCGGAACGTGAGCAGCGGACGGCGTGCCCGGTAGTCCACGAGCCTGTCGTGGTCGAAGCGGGCCACCACCTGGTGCGGCAACAAGTCGATGAGCCGCTCGACGATCTGGTCGCCGGTCTCACCTGCGTCGATGTAGCCGTCGAAGTGATAGAGCATGACCAACCCGGCCGACTCCTGGGCAAGCGCCATGTCCACGGCGGCGAGCCCCTTCGGCTCCCATGAGTACAAATCCTGCGGATCAAGCACAGTGACCGCTCCTCCTCGTGTTCCACCAGAACAACGCACGGAGCGGCCACGGACATTCCCTGTTTGGGGGCGCGGGGAACCGCGCGCGCGGCACATCGCCGCGGAGACGGCCGACGACGCACCGCCCTGTGGCCCAGGGCACAAAAAACGGCTGGGCCGCACCTTCCGGTGCGACCCAGCCGCCTAACTACCTGCTAGCGCAGAGCGTTTCAGCTCTGGCCGCCCGCCAGCTTCTCGCGAAGCGCGGCGAGCGCCTCGTCCGAGGCGAGCGCGCCGGAGTTGTCGGCCGTCTCCGAGGAGTACGAGCCGCCGCCACCGGCACCGCTGCCACCGGAGGCGGCCGGAGCCGCACCGCCGGCGGCGGGAGCCGCAGCGCCCTCGGCCTCGGCCTGAGCGTCGGCCTCGCGGGACTTGATGACCTGGGCCTGGTGCTGCTCGAAGCGCTGCTGCGCCTCGGCGTACTGGCCCTCCCAAGCCTCGCGCTGGGTGTCGAAGCCCTCGAGCCAGTCGTTGGTCTCGGGGTCGAAGCCCTCGGGGTAGATGTAGTTGCCCTGGTCGTCGTACGACGCGGCCATGCCGTACAGGGTCGGGTCGAACTCGACGACCGACGGGTCGGCGCCGAACGCCTCGTTGGCCTGCTTCAGCGAGAGGCTGATGCGACGGCGCTCGAGGTCGATGTCGATGACCTTGACGAAGATCTCGTCGTTGACCTGGACGACCTGCTCCGGGATCTCCACGTGGCGCTCGGCCAGCTCGGAGATGTGGACCAGGCCCTCGATGCCCTCGTCGACGCGGACGAACGCACCGAACGGAACCAGCTTCGTGACCTTGCCGGGAACGACCTGGCCGATCTGGTGCGTACGGGCGAACTGCTGCCACGGGTCTTCCTGCGTCGCCTTCAGCGACAGGGAGACACGCTCGCGGTCCATGTCGACGTCGAGGACCTCGACGGTGACTTCCTGGCCGACCTCGACAACCTCGGACGGGTGGTCGATGTGCTTCCAGGAGAGCTCGGAGACGTGGACGAGGCCGTCGACGCCACCCAGGTCCACGAAGGCACCGAAGTTGACGATCGAGGAAACGACGCCGGAGCGGACCTGACCCTTCTGCAGGGTCGTGAGGAACGTCTGGCGGACCTCGGACTGGGTCTGCTCGAGCCAGGCACGGCGGGACAGGACCACGTTGTTGCGGTTCTTGTCCAGCTCGATGATCTTGGCCTCGAGCTCCTTGCCCACGTAAGGCTGGAGGTCGCGGACACGACGCATCTCGACGAGGGAGGCCGGCAGGAAGCCACGGAGGCCGATGTCGAGGATGAGACCACCCTTGACGACCTCGATGACGGTACCGGTGACGATCCCGTCCTCTTCCTTGATCTTCTCGATCGTGCCCCAGGCGCGCTCGTACTGAGCGCGCTTCTTGGACAGGATGAGGCGGCCTTCCTTGTCCTCCTTCTGGAGAACCAGGGCCTCGATCTCGTCGCCGACGGCCACGACCTCGTTCGGGTCGACGTCGTGCTTGATCGAGAGCTCGCGGCTCGGGATGACACCTTCGGTCTTGTAACCGATGTCGAGGAGGACCTCGTCCCGGTCAACCTTGACGATGACGCCGTCGACGATGTCGCCATCGTTGAAGTACTTGATCGTCTCGTCGATGGCGGCGAGGAATGCTTCCTCGTTACCGATGTCGTTGACCGCAACCTGCGGGGTGGTGGCGGTGGTCTCGGTGCTGCTCGTCATGTGGGAAAGGGCTCCGGCGGACATTGAAAGTCGGGGGGTACTGCCACGCCGGGAACCTGTTTCGCACCCGAAGAAGCCGGACAGCCCAGGAAGCGCCGAATCCGGATTTCCGTAAGGAACCGGTGGCGCCTCGATAACCGAGGGGACATGCAACAGATGCGAGCACAGCCTGCTATGTCTGAGGTGCGCAGGCCCGCAGCGCAACTTGTAGCATACGGGGGCAGCCGGACAGGGTCAATGCGCGAAGGCGCACACCCGGGGCGGATCGCCGCATACCCGGCACAAAACCTGTCACACGAGGCCACTGGCACCGCAGGGCCCGCACATTATTACGAGGGAGCGGATCATCCAAGAGTCCGGACCAATGGAAGCGCACGACTCCCCCTCTACGGTCGACGACGACTCGACGGCGACCCGGCGGGACGCGGACACCACGGAGAGTTCGCGGGCCAACCGCGGCTGGTGGGACAGGAACGCGGACGACTACCAGGTGGAGCACGGCACGTTTCTGGGCGACGACCGTTTCGTGTGGTGCCCCGAGGGGCTCGACGAGATCGAGGCCGAGCTGCTCGGCCCGCTCGACGAGCTCGCCGGCAAGGACGTCCTGGAGATCGGGGCCGGCGCCGCGCAGTGCTCGCGCTGGCTGCTCGCCCAGGGCGCGCGCCCCGTCGCCCTCGACCTCTCGCACCGCCAGCTCCAGCACGCGCTGCGCATCGACGGCGGCAAGGTGCCTCTCGTGGAGGCGGACGCGAGCGTGCTCCCCTTCAAGGACGGCTCGTTCGACCTCGCCTGCTCCGCGTACGGTGCGCTCCCCTTCATCGCGGACCAGGTGCAGGTGCTGCGCGAGGTGCACCGCGTGCTGCGGCCCGGCGGACGGTTCGTCTTCTCCGTCACGCACCCGATCCGCTGGGCGTTCCCCGACGAGCCGGGCCCCGAGGGCCTGTCCGTCTCCGCCTCGTACTTCGACCGCACTCCTTATGTGGAGCAGGACGAGGACGGGCGGGCGGTGTACGTCGAGCATCACCGGACCATCGGGGACCGGGTGCGGGACGTGGTGGCGGGCGGCTTCCGGCTCGTCGACCTCGTGGAGCCCGAGTGGCCCGAGTGGAACACGCAGGAGTGGGGCGGCTGGTCGCCGCTGCGCGGGAACCTGATCCCGGGCACGTCGATCTTCGTGTGCGAGCGAGACTGAAGGTGTGACCTCACCCCCTCCTTCTGTGCGTAACGACGCGCTGCAAGCCCTTCCTGTACGTTCCGCGCTGCCCGCCCTGACGTCCGCGCTCGACGCGGACGGGGCCGCGGTGCTCGTGGCGCCGCCCGGCACCGGCAAGACGACCCTCGTACCGCTCGTGCTCGCCGGGCTGCTCGACGAGGACGCTCCCGTACGTCGTGTGGTGGTCGCCGAGCCGCGGCGGATCGCGGCCCGGGCGGCGGCGCGGCGGATGGCGTGGCTGCTCGGCGAGCAGGTGGGGGAACGGGTCGGCTACACGGTGCGCGGCGAGCGCGTCGTCGGGCCGCGTACCCGCGTCGAGGTGGTCACGACGGGCGTGCTGCTGCAACGGCTGCAGCGGGACCAGGAGCTGCGCGGCGTCGATGCCGTGATGCTCGACGAGGTGCACGAGCGGCACCTCGACGCGGACACCGTGGCCGCCTTCCTGTGGGACGTGCGCGAGGCGCTGCGTCCTGAGCTGAAGCTCGTCGCGGCGTCCGCGACGACGGACGCCGAGGGGTGGGCGTCGCTGCTCGGGGGCGCTCCGGTCGTCGAGGCCGAGGGCGTCTCGTATCCGGTGGACGTGGTGTGGGCGCCGCCCGCGCGTCCGGTGCGGCCGCCGCACGGGATGCGGGTGGATCCGGCGCTGCTCACGCATGTGGCGTCCGTGGTGCGCCGAGCGCTCGCCGAGCGGGACGGGGACGTGCTGTGCTTCCTGCCGGGTGTCGGGGAGATCGCGCGCGTGGCCGGGCAGTTGGGCGGCCTGGGCGAGGTGGATGTGCTTCAGGTGCACGGGCGGGCGCCGGCCGCCGTGCAGGACGCGGTGCTCTCGGCGGGTGCGCGGCGACGGGTCGTCCTGGCCACTGCCGTCGCCGAGTCGTCGTTGACCGTGCCGGGGGTGCGGTCCGTCGTGGACGCGGGGCTCGCGCGGGAGCCGCGGGTGGACCACGCGCGCGGGTTGAGCGCGCTGACGACCGTACGGGCTTCCCGGGCGGCCGGGACGCAGCGGGCGGGGCGGGCCGGGCGTGAGGCGCCGGGTGTGGTGTACCGGTGCTGGGACGAGGCGGAGGACGGGCGGCTTCCGCGCTTCCCCTCCCCGGAGATCAAGGTGGCGGACCTGACGGCGTTCGCGCTGCAAGTGGCGTGCTGGGGCGACCCGGACGCCTCGGGGCTCGCGCTGCTCGACGCTCCTCCGGGCGGGGCGATGGCGGCGGCACGGTCGGTGCTCACGGCGGTCGGAGCGGTCGGGGGAGACGCGGGCCGGGCCACCGGACGCGGTGCGCGGCTCGCGCGGCTCGGGCTGCATCCACGGCTCGGCCGGGCGCTGGTGGACGCGGCGCCGGTCGTCTCCGGGAAGCGGGCGGCGGAGGTCGTGGCGCTGCTCGGCGACGAGCCGCCGCGCGACTACGGGGACGACCTGGGCGGGGCGCTGCGCGCGGCCCGGCGCGGAGGTGACGCCTACGCGGCCCGGTGGCGTCAGGAGGTACGACGGCTCGCCGGCCTCGTGAGCGAGTCCGGGGCGGACCAGGGCCGGGTCCGGGACGACACGGACGACCAGGTGGCCGGGCTCGTCGCCGCGCTCGCCTTCCCCGAGCGCGTCGCCCGTCGCACCGGGGGCTCGCTGCTCATGGTCTCCGGCACCCGCGCCGACGTTCCCGACGGGTCCGCCCTGCGGGACGCCGAGTGGGTCGCCGTCGCTGTCGCCGACCGGCCTGTGGGAGCCGGGCACGCGCGCGTGCGGCTCGGCGCGGTCGTGGACGAGGGGACCGCGCGCCGGGCCGCCGCTTCACTCCTCCAGGAGGGCGACGAAGTGGCGTGGGCGGGCGGCGAGTTGGTGGCCCGGCACGTCACCCGGCTCGGCGCCGTCGAACTCGCCGTACGCCCCCTGAAGAACCCCGCCCCCGGCCTCGTACGGGACGCTCTGCTCGAAGGGTTGCGGCGCGAGGGGCTCGGGCTGCTGCGGTGGAGCAAGGACGCCGTGGCGCTGCGGGAGCGGCTGGCGTTCGTGCGGCGGCATGTCGGGGAGCCGTGGCCGGACGTGAGCGACGATGCGCTGCACGCGCGCGTGGACGAGTGGCTGGAGCCCGAGCTCAGTGCGGCGCGGCGCCGGGCCGACCTCGGGCGGATCGATGCCGGGGAGGCGCTGAGGCGGCTGCTGCCGTGGGCGGGCGGCCGGGCGGCGCGCCTGGACGAGCTGGCGCCGGAGCGGTTCGAGGTGCCGAGCGGCTCGCGGGTGCGGCTCGACTACTCCGATCCCCAACAGCCCGTACTGGCAGTGAAGTTGCAGGAGATGTTCGGGCTGCGCCAGACACCGCGTGTGGCGGGTGTTCCGGTGCTCGTGCATCTGCTGTCGCCCGCGGGACGGCCCGCGGCCGTCACCGCGGACCTGGCCTCGTTCTGGGGCGACGGCTACCGCTCCGTACGGGCCGATCTGCGCGGCCGCTACCCCAAGCATCCGTGGCCCGAGGACCCGGCGGCGGCCGAGCCCACGCGGCACACGAACGCCCGCCTCAGACGCTGACCGGGTCCGGCTCCGGCTCGGCCACCGGCGTCTCCTCCGGTTCGCCGGGACGCCGGCTGCGCGCCTCCAGCCACAGCGACAGGGCGAGCAGCAGCACACCGAGACCGAGGAAGCCCCACGGCAGGTAGGCGGTGAGCAGCAGGACCAGGACGCGCTGGGACTTGACCAGGTCGACCGTCGACTCGATGAAGTCGGGGCGCATCTTGACGTCGCCGGCGAAGGCGGTGACCTTCTTGTCGGGGTCGCCGGCGAGCAGGGTGCCGCCGCGCATCTCCTCCTTGTGCTGCTCCTCGCCGTAGACGGGGGCGCCGGTGGTCGGGTCGACCAGGAAGGTGCGGACGGTCGAGTACCACATCTGTGTGCCGGTCTTGGCGACGGACTCCGGAGTGATGCCCTTCACGGGCAGCTTCTTGGGGAACGGAACCTTCGTCCACGGGATGGTCTGCTCGAAGCGGTAGATCTCCAGGCCGTGGAAGTTCTCCGTGCCCTTGTAGTGGATGGGCCGGGTGACGCGGGCACGCGCGTCGAAGTACTCGTAGTCGCGCGCCTCCGTAAGGAAGGGCCACTTGAACTCGATGCCCTCGCGCTTGACCGGGTCGCCGTCGACCGATTCACCCTTGGCGTGCACGGGCGCCGAGCTGTGGGCGTCGAAGATGTAGCGCTCGGGGATCTGGGAGACCATCTTGCCGTCGGGCCCCGTCACGTAGGTGAGGCCGTCCCAGACGACGACGTCGCGTCCGGCGGTCTTCTCCACCTTGTCGGACGCCTCGACGTTGCCCTTGAGGGTCTGCACGATGTTGAGCTTGGGGACCTTCTTCTCCTTCATGGTCCCGTAGTCGACGAGGGTCGCGTTCTTCGCCTCCAGGACCATCGTCTGGTACTGGCTCGGCGGGATCTTCGCGAGGCGCGGGAACGCGTACCAGCGCATCAGTGGGGACATCGCCGTGAAGAACACGGCGAAGGCGAGCAGGATCAGGCTGGCCTTGCGGCGCATCGCGGCGGCCCTCCTCAGCTACGGGCGTGGCACGGGCTTCTACGGGTGTGCGGGTACGGAGTGCAGCAGCGGTTTCGGGGATGTCTCGCCCGGCGGGGCACCGACCGCGGTCATGGTGAGGACCAGGGCGAGCGCCGCGGCGAGACCGATCGCCGCGGCGACGAGAGCGCGCATGTCCGACCTCCCTGCAGCCTTGCGGCAGACGGAATCTGATGAGGCGTCAGGCCTCTGGGTCGGTGCACCGTAGCAACGCGGAGCGGGAATGAGAACACGTTGTACGGGACGTAGTTGAGCCCCCGACCGGGTGCGGTCGGGGGCTCAACTACGCGGTGCGCGAAGGGTGTTACGAGGCGGTCGCCCCGGTCACCTTCAGTTCGACGTCGAGCGTCGCGCCGCCCGTCGTGGTGACGCGCAGCAGGAACGTGCCGGTGGTGTCGTCCGCGTACAGCTTCGGGAGCGTGAGGTGCCCGTCGGCGTCGGTCGTGAGGCCCTTGAGGGTGCGGATCGTCTTGCCGTCCGCGTCCTTGAAGTAGGGGCCCTTGTCCGCCTGGGTCGCGTCGTCCGCGGCCTTGATGAGCGTCGCGGTCGCGGCGACCTTGTCGGCTGCGGCGCCCTTGTACGTGGCCTTCAGCTCGACGGCCTTGGCGAAGGTGCCGCCCGCCTCGCAGGTCAGCGCGTCGTCGTCGACACGGGCCAGCTCGTCGGCGGCCCGCGCGGTGACGCTCGCCTTGTAGTCGAGGCCGGGCAGGGTGCGGCCGACGACGGTGGTGCGGACCGTGAACTTCCCGGTCTTCTCGCCCGCCTTGAGAGCGGGCGCGGTGGCCACGCCCGAACCGCTCGTGGTGACGGTGGCGCTGGTGGCGCCGCCGGAGAACGTGGCGTCCGTGTCGCCGACGACCGCGAAGCGGATCTTCACGGAGCCGACGCCCGAGCCCGCCGCGTTCTTGGCCTTCACCGAGACCCGCTCGCCGAAGGAGTCGCCCGCCATGGCGCTGAGGCCGCCGGTGCCCGCGTCGGCGAGCTTGGTGACGGACTGGGTGGGGCTGGTGGTGGGCGGCGGGGTGGTCTCGCCGGGGCTTTCCGAGCCGCCCCCGCCGGTGTTCCCGCCGGGAGTGGTCGAACCGCCACCGGACGGTGTCTTGGGCGGTTTCTTGGACGGGTCCTTCGTGGCCGGCCGGTCCGACGGGCGGTCGGAGTTCCGGTCGGTGGGGCTCGGCGACGCGCTCGCGCCGCCCGTGCCGCCGCCGCTCGGGTGCTTGGGCAGCACGCCGGTGCCGTCGGGGACCGAGTGCGAGTGCTTGCGGTAGAACTCCAGCCACTTCAGGACGGTGGCGAGGTAGTCCGAGGAGTTGTTGTAGCTGAGGATCGCCTTGTTGAGGTCCGAGGCGTTCGCCAGGTCGCGGTCGGCGCGGCACAGGTAGTGGCCCGCGGCGAGGGCGGCGTCGTAGATGTTGTTCGGGTCCTTCTTGCCGTCGCCGTTGCCGTCGCGGCCCGCCCACTCCCAGGTGGAGGGGATGAACTGCATGGGGCCCACCGCCCGGTCGTGGGTGGTGTCGCCGTCGTAGGACCCGCCGTCGGTGTCGGTGATCTTCGCGAAGCCGTTGCCGTTCAGGACCGGGCCGAGGATCGCGTGCAGCGTGTTGCCGTCCGCGTCGACGTCGCCGCCGCGGGCCTGGCCCGACTCGACCTTGCCGAGCGCGGCGAGCAGTTGCCAGTCCAGATTGCATCCGGGCTTGGCGGTGCCTATCTCGGCGGCGGCCTTCTTGTACGCGTCGAGGACGGTCGCCGGTATGCCGGAGTCGTCGCCGCTCTTCCCGCCCGTGCCGGGCGAGGCGGTCGGGCCGTCGGTGGGGCTGTCCAGCGGGGGCAGGTCGGTGTAGTAGTCCGGGCCCGTCGCCGAGTCCTGCGAATCGTCGCCGGAGCGGTCCGCCGCGGAATTGCCGCCGTCCACGTGCGAAGGGCTCACGCCGGGTGCCTGGGACGCGGACAGAGCCGCCACCGCCGCGGCGGCGACCGCGGCCGTCATGACTCCCCTGCGCAGTCGCCTGCCGAATACCGCCGCCATGCCGCGAGCCCCTCCCCTTGTCGCCTGTAACGACCCGCCACACTCCCCCAGCGAGCGGATCCCGCCGACCCTACGACAACTTCCGCCGCACAGACACCCGTTCGTGCCCGGTATTGAACGATTGCGCCGCTACGGATGCCGTACGATTCCACGCTCGCACGTACGGGACAACGGGGGGCCACGTGCCGTTCACCATCAGCCATGCCGCCGCTGTGCTGCCCTTCGTGCGGCGGGACGGTGCGGGGCGCGGCCCGCTCGTTCCCGCGCTGCTCGTCGCCGGGTCGTTCGCCCCCGACCTCACGTACTACGCGGCGGGGGCGGTGCCGGGGGCCATGGAATTCGGCGCGTTCACGCACTCGTTCACGGGTGTGTTCACCGTGGACGTGGGGCTCGCGCTCGCGGTGGTGGCCCTGTGGCGGCTGATCCGGGAGCCGCTGCTCGGGCTCGTTCCGGGGCGGGTACGGGGGCGGCTGGCGGCCGTGGTCCGGCCCCGGCCGCGTACGGGGTGGTGGCCGCTGTGGTGGTACGTCTCCGCGGCACTCGGCGCCACGACCCACGTCGTGTGGGACGCCTTCACGCACCCGGACCGCTGGGGGACGCGCCTCTTCCCCGTCCTCGGCGAGACGTTCGCCGGCTCCCCGCTCTACTGGTACGCCCAGTACGCCGGTTCGGCCGCCGCACTCGCGGTGCTCGCCGCGTTCGCGTGGCGGACGGTACGAAGCGCCGAGCCCGCACCCGCACCACCCACCGGGGAGCGGTGGCTCGCGTGGCCCCTGATCGCAGGCTGCGCGTGCCTCGCCGGCGGCCTACGGGTGGCACGCTGGCTGTCCTACGTCAACGGAACCGGCCTCACCTGGCACCCCTGGGAAATCATCCCGACCCTGTGCTTCGGCGCGGGGGCGGGCGTGGGTGGAGGAGTGCTGCTGTACGCACTGGTGACCCAATTCAAGCCCCGCCGGCGTTTGAGGCGCGGGGTCCGGGGCGGAGCCCCGTGACGTGAGCCCGGGTGCAGGCCGCGAACCAACGCACCCCGCACCCGGCCGACCAAGCCCTAGTGGGCCGCGGACTCCCAGTCCGCCCCCAGCCCGACCGAAACATCCAACGGCGCGCGGAGCGCAACCGCTCCGGCCATCTCACGCCGCACCAGCTCCTCCGCCGCCGCGGCCTCACCAGGAGCGATCTCCAGCACGATTTCATCGTGCACCTGAAGCAGCATCCGCGACTTGAGGTCCGCCTCCGTGAGCGCCTTGTCGACGTTCAGCATCGCGATCTTCACGATGTCGGCCGCCGTGCCCTGGATCGGCGCGTTGAGCGCCATCCGCTCGGCCATCTCGCGGCGCTGCCGGTTGTCCGAGTTCAGGTCGGGCAGGTACCGGCGGCGCCCCAGCATCGTCTCCGTGTACCCGGTGGCGCGCGCCTCGTCGACGGCGCGGCGCAGGTAGTCCCGTACCCCGCCGAACCGCTCGAAGTACGTGTCCATCAGGCCGCGCGCCTCGCCCGGGTCGATGCCCAGCTGACCGGAGAGGCCGAAGGCGGAGAGGCCGTACGCGAGCCCGTACGACATCGCCTTGATCTTGCGGCGCATCTCCGCGTCGACCGCGTCCCGCTCCACTCCGAAGACCTGCGAGGCCACCGTGGTGTGCAGGTCCTCACCGGAGGTGAACGCCTCAAGGAGGCCCTCGTCCTCCGACAGGTGCGCCATGACGCGCAGTTCGATCTGGCTGTAGTCGGCCGTCATCAGCGACTCGTAGCCCTCACCCACCACGAACCCACGCCGAATGGCACGGCCCTCGTCGGTGCGGACCGGAATGTTCTGCAGGTTCGGGTCGGTCGACGACAGTCGTCCCGTCGCCGCCACCGTCTGGTTGAACGTGGTGTGGATACGGCCGTCCGCCGCGATCGTCTTGATCAGGCCCTCGACGGTGACGCGGAGCTTGGCCTGCTCGCGGTGGCGCAGCATGATCACGGGCAGTTCGTGGTCGGTCTGCGTGGCCAGCCAGGCGAGCGCGTCGGCGTCCGTCGTGTACCCGGTCTTGGTCTTCTTCGTCTTCGGAAGGTCGAGTTCCTCGAAGAAGACGGCCTGGAGCTGCTTCGGGGAGCCGAGGTTGAACTCGTGCCCCACCGCGTCGTGCGCCTCCTTCACCGCCTGCTGCACGGCGCCCGCGAACATCTGCTCCATCGACTCCAGGTGGGCGCGGTCGGCGGCGATGCCGTGCCGCTCCAGGCGCGCGAGGAGCGTGGATGTGGGCAGCTCGATGTCGGTGAGCAGATCGGCCGCGCCGACCTCCCCCAGCCGTGTACCGAACGCCTCGCCCAGGTCGAGGATCGCGCGGGCCTGCACCATGAGCGCGTCGGCCTCGGCCTGGTCGTCCTCGTCGGTACCGAACGCCAGCTGACCGTCGGCCGCGCCGGCCGGGGCCAGCTCGCGGCCCAGGTACTCCAGGGACAGCGCGTCGAGCGCGAAGGAGCGGCGGCCCGGCTTGACCAGGTACGCGGCGAGCGCCGTGTCCATCGTGATGCCGTCGACACTCCAGCCGTGCTCGGCGAAGACGCGCATGACCGCCTTGGCGTTGTGCAGCACCTTCGGCTTCTTCGCGTCGGCGAGCCAGGTGGCGAACGCCTTCTCGTCGGCCTCGTCCAGCGTCGACGGGTCGAACCAGGCGGCCTCTCCCCCGGCGGCGGCCAGCGCGACCTCGGTGACCGAGCCCGTGCCCAGCGACCAGGTGTCGACGGACGCCATGCCGAGGACCGCCTTGCCGTGCTCGGCCAGCCACGGCGCGACCTCGCCCGTCGCCAGCACCGTGCCGTCCAGTTCGACCCCCGGCTCCGCCGGGGTCTCCTCGGCCTCCTCGGCCCCCGGGTCGACGGCGAACAGGCGCTCGCGCAGCGACGGGTTACGGATCTCCAGGGTGTCCAGGATCATCGCGATCGACGTCCGGTCGTACGCCTCGCGCTCCAGGTCGGTGACGGTCTTCGGGAGCTCGACGTCCCGCACCATCTCGGTCAGCCGCCGGTTCAGCTTCACGGCCTCGATGTGCTCCCGGAAGTTCTGCCCCGCCTTGCCCTTGACCTCCTCGGCGCGCTCGACCAACTCCGCGAACGAACCGAACTGGTTGATCCACTTCGCGGCCGTCTTCTCACCGACTCCGGGGATGCCCGGCAGGTTGTCCGACGGGTCGCCGCGCAGCGCCGCGAAGTCCGGGTACTGGGCCGGCGTCAGCCCGTACTTCTCCTCGACCTTCTGAGGCGTGAACCGCGTCAGCTCGGAGACGCCCTTGGTGGGGTACAGCACCGTCACGTTCTCCGAGACCAGCTGGAACGAGTCCCGGTCGCCGGTGACGATGAGGACGTCGAAGCCCGCGGCCTCGGCCTGCGTGGCGAGCGTGGCGATGACGTCGTCGGCCTCGAAGCCGTCGACCGCGAAGCGCGGCGTGTGCATCGCGTCGAGCAGCTCGCCGATCAGCTCGACCTGCCCCTTGAACTCGTCCGGCGTCTTCGACCGGTTCGCCTTGTACTCGGTGAACTCCTCGGAGCGCCACGTCTTGCGGGACACGTCGAACGCCACCGCGAAGTGCGTCGGCTCCTCGTCGCGCAGCGTGTTCGCCAGCATCGACGCGAAACCGTAGATCGCGTTCGTCGGCTGGCCCGTCGCCGTCGTGAAGTTCTCCGCAGGCAGCGCGAAGAACGCCCGGTACGCCAGCGAATGCCCGTCCATGAGCATCAGGCGGGGACGCCCGCCCGCGCTGCTGTCTGCTGCCTTCGCCACCGGATCCACCGTCTTCTTAGCCGTCTTCGCTGCTGCTTTCTCTGCCACGCCCACGATCCTGCCACGCCCCACTGACAGCGCGGCCCACCTCGGTCCGGCACGGGCGTTGTCACACCCCCGTGCGAAGATCGGAGACGTAGCTCACAGAACTGCGCCGCAGCATCGCAGGACCTGCTCAAAGGGGAGCCGAACCATGGCAAGCAAGCCGCCCGCATCCGACCCGGTACAGGACGCGCCGCAGGTAGCGGCGCCCCAGCACCATGCCGCCGGGCTCCCCGCCGTGAAGCACTCGCTCAAGATGGCCCGCGAGCAGATGGGCGTGAAGCGGACCGCGCTGACGCTGCTGCGCGTCAACCAGAAGGACGGCTTCGACTGCCCCGGCTGCGCCTGGCCCGAGCCGGAGCACCGGCACGCGGCGGAGTTCTGTGAGAACGGGGCGAAGGCCGTCGCCGAGGAGGCCACCCTGCGCCGCGTGACGCCGGAGTTCTTCGCCGCGCACCCGGTCTCCGACCTCGCGACGCGCTCCGGGTACTGGCTGGGCCAGCAGGGCCGGCTCACCCACCCCATGCTTCTAGAAGGAGGGGGCCTGGACGAGGGCGCCTCGCACTACGAGCCGGTCACGTGGGAGCGCGCCTTCGACCTGATCGCGGACGAGCTGACCGCTCTCACCTCCCCCGACGAGGCCGTCTTCTACACGTCGGGGCGCACCAGCAACGAGGCGGCGTTCCTCTACCAGCTGTTCGCCCGCGAGTTCGGCACGAACAACCTGCCCGACTGTTCGAACATGTGCCACGAGTCGTCCGGCTCCGCGCTCACGGAAACGATCGGCGTCGGCAAGGGCAGCGTCCTCCTGGAGGACCTCTACAAGTCGGACCTGATCATCGTCGCCGGGCAGAACCCGGGCACGAACCATCCGCGCATGCTCTCCGCCCTGGAGAAGGCGAAGGCGGGCGGCGCGAAGATCATCTCCATCAATCCGCTGCCGGAAGCGGGCCTGGAGAAGTTCAAGAACCCGCAGACCCCGAAGGGCCTCACCAAGGGCGCCGCGCTGAACGATCTGTTCCTGCAGATCCGCCTCGGCGGCGACCAGGCCCTCTTCCGCCTCCTCAACAAGCTGATCCTCGGCACAGAAGGCGCCACCGACGACGCCTTCATCGCCGAGCACACCCACGGCTACGAGGAGTTCACCGAGGCCGCCCGCGCCGCCGACTGGGACGAGACCCTCGCGGCGACCGGCCTGTCCCGCGCCGACATCGAGCGCACCCTGGAAATGGTCCTCGCCTCCAAGCGCACCGTCGTGTGCTGGGCCATGGGCCTCACCCAGCACAAGCACTCCGTGCCGACCATCCGCGAAGTGGTCAACTTCCTGCTGCTGCGCGGCAACATCGGACGGCCCGGCGCCGGCGTGTGCCCCGTCCGCGGCCACTCGAACGTGCAGGGCGACCGCACCATGGGCATCTTCGAGCGCCCCGCCCCGGCGTTCCTCGACGCCCTGGAGAAGGAGTTCGGCTTCGCCCCGCCGCGCGAACACGGCTTCGACGTCGTGCGCGCCATCCGCGCCCTGCGCGACGGACAGGCCAAGGTCTTCTTCGCCATGGGCGGCAACTTCGTCTCGGCGTCCCCCGACACCGACGTCACCGAGTCGGCCATGCGCCGCGCCCGTCTCACCGTCCACGTCTCCACGAAGCTGAACCGCTCGCACGCCGTCACCGGCGCCCGCGCCCTGATCCTGCCGACGCTCGGCCGCACCGAGCTCGACCTCCAGGGCAGTGGCGAGCAGTTCGTGACCGTCGAGGACTCCATGGGCATGGTGCACGCCTCCCGCGGCCGCCTCGACCCGGCGAGCCGGCACCTGCTGTCGGAGCCGGCCATCGTCGCCCGCCTCGCCCGCCGCGTCCTGGGCGCCGAATCGGCCACGCCCTGGGAGGAGTTCGAGAAGGACTACGCGACGATCCGCGACCGCATCGGCCACATCATCCCCGGCTTCGAGGACTTCAACGCGAAGGTCGCCGACCCGAGCGGTTTCGCGCTCCCGCACGCCCCGCGCGACGAGCGCCGCTTCCCCACCACCACCGGCAAGGCCAACTTCACGGCCGCGCCCGTCGAGTACCCGCGCGTGCCCGAAGGCCGCCTGCTGCTGCAGACGCTGCGCTCGCACGACCAGTACAACACCACGATCTACGGCCTCGACGACCGCTACCGCGGCATCAGGAACGGCCGCCGCGTCGTCCTCGTCAACGCCGACGACGCCAAGGACCTCGACCTCGCCGAGGGCTCCTACGTAGACCTCGTGAGCGAGTGGAGCGACGGCGTCGAGAGGCGCGCGCCCGGCTTCCGCGTCGTGCACTACCCGACGGCCCGCGGCTGCGCGGCCGCCTACTACCCGGAGACGAACGTGCTGGTGCCGCTGGACGCCACGGCGGACACCAGCAACACACCCGCCAGCAAGTCCGTCGTGGTCCGCCTGGAACAATCCAGGACCGACTGAGCGTTTGCTCAGCCAGGTAACAGCCACACAGACGACTCAAGCACTGCACGACGAACGGAGCCGGGCGCCATGGGCGAGCAGAACCACACGCAGTTCCCGCAAGAGGTCATCGACGAGTACGCGGCACTCGGCATCGACCTCGTCGCCCTGTTCTCCGCCGGGCACCTCGGCACCCGCATGGGCATCGACGTCAAGGAGGCCTCGGCCGAGCGCGTCGTCGGCACCATGCCCGTCGAGGGCAACACCCAGCCCTACGGACTGCTGCACGGCGGCGCGTCCGCCGTGCTCGCCGAGACCCTCGGCTCCATCGGCGCGATGCTGCACGGCGGCAGCGGCAAGATCGCCGTCGGCGTCGACCTGAACTGCACGCACCACCGCGGCGCCCGCTCCGGCCTCGTCACCGGCGTCGCCACACCGCTGCACCGCGGCCGCTCCACGGCGACGTACGAGATCGTCATCACCGACGAGCAGGACAGGCGGGTCTGCTCGGCCCGCCTGACCTGCATGCTCAAGGAAGTACCGGACGCGCCCACCGCGTAGCGGACGCCCCGGCGCCTACCCCTTGCGGGTGGGCGCCACCGGCAGCGTCACCGAGCTGTCCCCGGCGCGCACGGTCATCCGCGTGCCCGCCGGGTAGCGCAGCGTGTAGTCGTAGTCGGTGGAGATCAGGACGACGCCGAGCCGGTGCCCGGCCTTGAAGACGTAGTCCTCGGGCTGCAGGTCCCAGCGCAGCCGGTACTCGCGGCCCTCGACGACCTTGGACTGACGCTCGTACGACGCCCGGTTCCGGGCATCCAGCCAGCCCCGCGTCACGATCTTGTAGTCGGCGGTCTCGGTGCGGTGCTTCGCGCGGTACGCGCAGCCCGTCTCACCGGCGAGGCCCGGCACGCCCTGGCCGTAGCAGACCTGCTGCGAGGTGTCGGTGACCGTGCCCGACGTGGCCCGGGTGTCCCGCCCGTAGTCGACGAGCAGCGCGGTCACGTACGGCGACGTACCGGCCAGCGAGGCCCGCACATCGACCTCGGGCACACCATTGAGCCGGACGTCCTTGTCCAGCGTCCCCGTCGTGTACGCGAGCCGGTTCGGGTTCGGGTCGTCCGGCGACGTCACCAGCTTGTCCGCGGCGACCGTCCGGCCCGCGTCCGTCAGCGACTGGACGCGCCTGGGGCCCGCCTTGCTCCCCAGTGTGCCGTCGGCGCGCATCCGAAGTGTCGTCGAGCGCGTACCGGCCGCCGGCCAGTCGCTCTGCTGCCTCCAGCTGAAGTCGGCCTGCTCGACGTCGACTTGGGGCTCCTTCGTGACGCCGTTGTCGATGCCGTACAGATAGTGGTCGAACCAGTGGTGGACCTGGCTCAGCCACTCCTCCATGCGCAGCGGCATCGGATTGGCGTGCCCGGCCTGGTGCAGCCACAGCTTGCGCGGCACATGGTTCTTCTTCAGCGCCTCCCACAACTGGCCCGCGTTCTTCGTCTTCACGTTCCAGTCGTTGAGGCCGTGCACGACGAACGTCGCCGCCTTGATCCGGCGCGCGTCCTTCAGGTAGTCGCGCTCCTGCCAGTACGGCGACCAGTCACCGCTCACCCGGTCCTGATCACGCTCCAGCGAGTCGAGCACCGGCTTGCAGATCTCCCGGTCGGCCCGCGAGTACACGTACCTGGCGAGCACATCCGTGTCCTCGCCCTGGTAGGTACCAGGCGCCACGACACCGCCGTTCGCACGGTAGTAGTCGTACCAGGAGGAGATCCCGGAGATCGGCACGATCGCCTTGAGACCTTCAACTCCCGTACTGGCGACGGCGGTCGGCAGAGTGCCGTTGTACGAGATGCCCATCATGGCGGAGTCACCGGTCGACCAGTCCGCACGGACCGGCTCACCCTCGGTGTCCCAGCCCTTCGCGCGGCCGTTCAGCCAGTCGATCGCGGCCTTCGCACCGAGCGTCTCATTGCGGCCACCGGAGGTCGGACAGCCGGTGGAGTCGCCGGTACCGAGGCTGTCGACCTCGGCCACGGCATAGCCGCGCGGCAGGAAGTAGTTGTCGTAGTACCCGCCGTACGCCACGGCCGGGCCCGCCAACCCTGCCTTGCCCGGCGCCTGTTGGAACTTCCCACCCGACTCCGGCAGCCCGTCCTCGTCCAGGTCGACGACATGGTTCGGGACATCGTTGCCACCCGCCCAGTACGGGCTCGCCTCCACGATCGTGGCGACCTTCAGGCCCGCCGTCTCCGTCTCCTTGGGCCGCAGAATCCGCATGCGCACGGTGTCGCGCTTCCCGTCACCGTCACTGTCGGCCTCCGTCTGCACGTCGACCTTCTGCAGCACGGCGTCCGCACGCGAGAAGACGGGCTGCGTCTCACGATCCTTGATCCTCAACTCCGCACGATCGGCGGAGGGTTGCACGGCATACGCGGACGGGGCGGCCGTAGCCGCCACCAACGCACACACCAAGGCCAGGCCGAAACGTCTCTTACCGGTGGATCTCACCATCGTGCCTCCAGGGGCGCGTTCGGGAGTTCACTCACGGAACAGGAGGTGCCACGAGACATTCCACCGCCCAACCCCCCACCCGACCAGAGGGCCTCCCCAACTCACTTGAGACGCAACGACATTGCGCCACCACGACACCCCGCGCGCACGCTGCGCGAACCTCCGGGACGAACTCACACAGCGGTAACACTCGGTTACCTCTGCCGCAACGAAGCAATGCGAACGTCGCACCGCGTAGCCCTGTCGACACTCACGGGGCGTACGCGACCATGTCGATCTTGAGAACACCCCGCTCCACTACGGGACTTGAGGTGATCATGGTCCGCCCCACCCGAGCGGCACGCCCCGGCATAACAAGAACGTCACAGCCTCTTCCGCACCCACGCTCCACCCTGCCACCTGCGCTTATAGTCACGGCCAGTCACCGCGCCGCCGGGCGCTCCACTTGCACGGCCCCTGTACCACTCCGTACGGCCCGGCGAGACACACGGCCCCTGGACCAGGGGGCCGCGCCAGGGAGAGGAATGATCGTGCGACACCGTTCTTTGCTCATACTCACCGCCGTGCTCACCACCGGAGCACTCACACTCAGCGCCTGCGGATCGCGCGACGAGGACAAAAAGTCCAGCGGCGGCGGCAACACCACCGTGGTCATCGGCGTCGACGCCCCGCTCAGCGGCGACCTCTCGGCCATCGGCATCGGCATCAAGAACTCCGTCGACCTGGCCGCGAAGATCGCCAACAAGAACAAAGAAGTCAACGGCGTCACCTTCAAGACCCAGCCGCTCGACGACGTCGCCAACCCCTCCACCGGCGGCCAGAACGCCACCAAGCTCGTCGGCCAGGACGACGTCCTCGGCGTCGTCGGCCCCCTCAACTCCAGCGTCGCCCAGTCGATGCAGAAGACGTTCGCCTCCGCGAACCTCGTCCAGGTCTCACCCGCGAACACCGCACCCGAACTCACCCAGGGCGCCAAGTACGCGACGAAGAAGGCCCGCCAGTTCGACACGTACTTCCGCACCGCCACCACCGACGCCCTCCAGGGCCCGTACGCCGCCCAATACGCGTACAACACCCTCAAGTTGAAGACGGTCTACTCCGTCGACGACAAGAAGACCTACGGAGCGGGCCTCGCCCGCACCTTCCGCCAGGAATTCACCAAGCTCGGCGGCAAGGTCATCGCCACCGACCACATCAACCCCGACGACCGCGACTTCGGCGCCATCGCCACAAAGATCAAGAACTCCAAGGCCGACTTCGTCTACTACGGCGGCGAATACCCGGCCGGCGCCCCCCTGTCCAAGCAGATCAAGGACGCCGGAGCCAAGATCCCCGTCGTCGGCGGCGACGCCCTCCAGAGCGCCGACTACACCAAGCTCGCAGGCAAGGCAGCCGAAGGCGACTTCGCCACCTCCGTCGGCGCCCCGCCCGCAAAGCTGGACACCGCAAAGAAGTTCATCGCCGACTACGAGGCCGGCGGCTACAAGGAGCCCTACGAGACCTACGGCGCCCTCTCCTACGACGCCGCCTGGGTCATCGTCCAAGCCGTCAAACAGGTCATGGCCGACAACGACGGCAAGCTTCCCAGCGACCCCAAGGAAGCCCGCAAGAAGATCACCGAAGCCACCCAGAAGGTCTCCTTCAACGGCGTCACCGGCAACGTCGCCTTCGACCAGTACGGCGACACCACCAACCGCACCCTGACCGTCTACCAGGTCAAGAGCGGCGAGCACACCCCGGTCAAGACCGGCGAGCTGGAAGCGCAGTAACGCACAGGGAGCACCCGGCACCCCGGCCGCTCCCCCAGTACCGCACCGAGCGCGGGGGGCCCACCAACAGCCCCCCGCGCACCCGTACTTGACACCACAACCACGGAGGCCCAGCGGTGCACGATCTGCCGCAACAGCTGGTCAACGGCCTGATCCTCGGAGCCCTGTACGGCCTCATAGCCGTCGGCTACACCATGGTCTACGGCATCATCCAGCTCATCAACTTCGCCCACGGCGAGATCTACATGATCGGCGGCTTCGGCGCCCTCACCATGTGGCTCTGGCTCCCCGGCGGAACATCCCTCGCCCTCGCCCTGCCCCTCATGCTCCTCATGGGCATCACCTGCTCCGTCCTCATCGCCGTCGGCGCGGAACGTTTCGCCTACCGCCCCCTCAGAAACGCCCCACGCCTCGCACCCCTCATCACCGCCATCGGCCTCTCCATCGCCCTCCAGCAAGCAGTCTGGGCCTTCTACCCCGACGCCAAGGCCGACCGCACCTTCCCCCAGTTCGAAGGCGGCCCCGTCGACCTCGGCGCCTTCAACCTCCAACGCGGCGACTTCTTCCTCATCATCGCCGCCCCCATCTGCATGGCAGCCCTCGCCTTCTTCGTCGCCAAAACCCGCACAGGCCGCGCCATGCAAGCCACCTCCCAAGACCCCGACACCGCCAAGCTCATGGGCATCAACACCGACCGCATCGTCGTCACCGCCTTCGCCATCGGCGGCGCCTTCGCAGCAGTCGCCGCCATGGCCTACGGCCTCAAATACGGCCAAGTCGGCTTCAAAATGGGCTTCATCGCCGGCCTCAAAGCCTTCACCGCCGCCGTACTCGGCGGCATCGGCAACATCTACGGCGCCATGATCGGCGGCCTCGCCCTCGGCCTCGCCGAAGCCCTCGCCACCGCCTACATCCAGGACATCCCCGGCATGGAACTCCTCGGCGGCGGAGCCTGGAAGGACGTCTGGGCCTTCGTCCTCCTCATCCTCGTCCTCCTGCTCCGACCCCAAGGCCTACTCGGCGAGCGCGTCGCGGACAGGGCGTGATCACCATGACGACGACCACCACCAAAAACGCCATGAACACCGCCACCATCCCCCTCCCCGAGAAGGCCGCCCGCTACGGCACCGCCGCAGCCGCCCTCCTCACCCTCGCCAGCACCTTCCTCGCCTGGACCTGGACCGACGAATTCCCCGGCGACCTCACCGTCACCGGCTACCCCGGCGGCCTCCAAGTCCTCACCCTCATCGGCGCGTTGATCACCCTGCTCCTGACCCTCTCAGGACTCGGCACCCGCGGCCTGCGCTGGCTCACCCCCGGCGGCACCACCGCCCCCACCCTCCTCTTCGCCCTCGGCACCCTCGGCACCACCGGCTACACCATGGGCGCCATCTCCGCGAAACTCGGCGGCACCGCCAACCTCGAACCCGGAGCCTGGATCGCCGGCATCGCCGCCCTCGCCACCACCCTCATCGCCCTCGGCCTCCCCGCCGACGTGAAGGACGACGAAGCCACCAACCCCTGGGCCCGCTTCCGCAACTCCCTCAAAGCCCCACCCCCACGCCCCAGCGCCACCACCCTCCCCGCCTGGGCCGAAATCCTCCTCATCGCCATCGCCTTCGGCCTCGCCCTCTACGTCTTCACATACGGCATCGACACCGAATACGGCGAACTCTTCGTCGGCTACCTCATCATCGTCGGATTCGGCGCCGCCGCCCTCTCCAAATCCGGCCTCCTCAGCCGCATCACCGGCCTCACCAACAAACACCGCAACATCAGCCTCACCGCCGCCTTCGTCGCCGCAGCAGCCTTCCCCTTCACCCAGACCAACGACACCTACACCAACGTCGCCGCCAACATCCTCGTCTTCGCCACCGTCGCCCTCGGCCTCAACGTCGTCGTCGGCCTCGCAGGACTCCTCGACCTCGGCTACGTAGCCTTCCTCGGCGTCGGCGCCTACGCAGCCGCCCTCGTCTCCGGCAGCCCCGACTCCACCATCGGCGTCCACTTCCCCTTCTGGGCAGCCGTACTCACCGGCGCCGCCGCATCACTCATCTTCGGCGTCGCCATCGGCGCACCCACCCTCCGCCTCCGAGGCGACTACCTCGCCATCGTCACCCTCGGCTTCGGCGAAATCTTCCGCATCACCATGAACAACCTCGACGGCGACTCAGGACCCGACGTCACCAACGGCCCCAACGGCATCCCCAACATCCCCGACCTCAAAATCTTCGGCTTCGACCTCGGCGAAACCCACACCGTCCTCGGCGTCGACCTCGGCCGCTTCGCCAACTACTACCTCCTCATGCTGTTCTTCACGATCATCGTCGTGACCGTCTTCCGCCGCGCAGGCGCCAGCCGCATCGGCCGCGCCTGGGTCGCCATCCGCGAAGACGAAACAGCCGCCCGCGCCATGGGCATCAACGCCTTCCGCCTCAAACTCCTCGCCTTCGCCCTCGGCGCAGCACTCGCAGGCATGGCCGGCTCCGTACAGGCCCACGTCCAATACTCCGTCACCCCCGACCAGTACAAATTCGTCGAGAACGCACCACCCAACTCCGCATTCCTGCTCGCCGCAGTCATCCTCGGCGGCATGGGCACCGTCAGCGGCCCCCTCATCGGCGCAGCCCTCCTCTACCTCATCCCGGCGAAACTCCAATTCATCGGCGACTACCAACTCCTCCTCTTCGGCGTCGCACTGATCCTCCTCATGCGCTTCCGCCCCGAAGGCCTCATCGCCGACCGCCGCAAAAAACTCGAATTCCACGACACCGGCCAACTCGACGTACCAGAACAAAGCGTGACCGATGATCCGTCCGTCACCAAGGCGGGGGCGTGACCACCATGACCGACACCGTGCTCCAAGCCACCGGCGTCACCATGCGCTTCGGCGGCCTCACCGCAGTACGAGACGTCGACCTCCACGTCGACAAAGGCGAAATCGTCGGCCTCATCGGCCCCAACGGCGCCGGAAAAACCACCTTCTTCAACTGCCTCACCGGCCTCTACATCCCCACCGAGGGCAAAGTCTCCTACCAAGGGTCCGTCCTCCCACCCCAACCCCACCTCGTCACCAAAGCAGGCGTCGCCCGCACCTTCCAGAACATCCGCCTCTTCGCCAACATGACCGTCCTCGAAAACGTCCTCGTAGGCCGCCACACCAGGACAAAAGAAGGCCTCTGGTCAGCCCTCCTCCGCGGACCCGGCTTCAAAAAAGCCGAACGCGGCAGCGAAGAACGCGCCATGGAACTCCTCGAATTCATCGGCCTCGCCCACAAACGCGAACACCTCGCCCGCAACCTCCCCTACGGCGAACAACGCAAGCTGGAAATCGCGAGGGCACTCGCGAGTGAACCCGGACTGCTGCTCCTCGACGAGCCGACAGCGGGAATGAACCCGCAAGAAACCCGCGCCACCGAAGAACTCGTCGTCGCCATCCGCGACAAGGGCGTCGCCGTCCTCGTCATCGAGCACGACATGCGCTTCATCTTCAACCTCTGCGACCGCGTCGCCGTCCTCGTACAAGGCGAAAAACTCGTCGAAGGCACCAGCGCAGTCGTCCAAGGCGACGAACGCGTCATCGCCGCCTACCTCGGCACCCCCTTCGAAGGCGCCCCCGAAGACACCGCCATCGAAGAAGTCCAGGCCGCGGAAGCCCAAGCCGGCGGGGAAGGAAACGACCAGTGACCGCACTGCTCGAGGTCGAAGACCTCAAGGTCGCCTACGGCAAGATCGAAGCCGTCAAAGGCATCTCCTTCAGCGTCGAAGAAGGCCAGGTCGTCACCCTCATCGGCACCAACGGCGCCGGCAAAACGACCACGCTACGCACCCTGTCCGGCCTGCTGAAACCCTCAGCCGGCAAGATCAGCTTCGCCGGACAGCCCCTCGCCACCGTCCCCGCACACAAGATCGTCGCCATGGGCCTCGCCCACTCCCCCGAAGGCCGCCGCATCTTCCCGCGCCTGACGATCATGGAGAACCTCCAACTCGGAGCGTTCCTCCGCCGCGACCAGGCGGCCGTCGAAAAGGACATGCAGCGGGCCTACGAACTGTTCCCCATCCTGGGGGAGCGCAGGAAACAGGCAGCGGGAACCCTCTCGGGCGGAGAACAGCAAATGCTGGCCATGGGACGGGCATTGATGTCCCAACCGAAGCTTCTGATGCTGGATGAACCGTCCATGGGCCTGTCGCCGATCATGATGCAGAAAATCATGTCGACCATCAGCGAACTCAAGGCACAAGGCACGACAATCTTGCTGGTCGAACAGAACGCACAGGCGGCACTCTCACTCGCCGACCAGGGCCACGTCATGGAAGTCGGCTCCATCGTCCTCTCCGGCACCGGCGAAGACCTCCTCCACGACGAATCCGTCCGCAAGGCGTACCTCGGCGAGGACTGATGGCCTTACGCGGATACGACTGAGGCCCGCGCCCCCTTCAGGGGTGCGGGCCTCAGTCATGCCTGCGGGGTCAGCCCTTCGACGCCTTCTTCTCCTCGGCGTCCTCAATGACCGCCTCGGCAACCTGCTGCATCGAAAGCCGACGATCCATCGACGTCTTCTGAATCCAACGGAACGCCGCCGGCTCCGTCAGCCCGTACTCCGTCTGCAACACCGACTTCGCCCGGTCCACCAGCTTCCGCGTCTCAAGCCGCTGCGTAAGGTCCGCGACCTCGTTCTCCAGCGTCTTCAGCTCCGTGAACCGGGACACGGCCATCTCGATCGCCGGAACGACATCACTCTTACTGAACGGCTTCACGAGGTACGCCATCGCACCGGCGTCGCGCGCACGCTCCACCAGGTCGCGCTGCGAGAACGCGGTCAGCATCAGAACCGGGGCGATCGACTCACCGGCGATCTTCTCCGCCGCGCTGATGCCATCCATCTTCGGCATCTTCACGTCGAGGATCACGAGGTCGGGCTTGTGCTCACGGGCCAGCTCGACGGCCTGCTCGCCGTCACCGGCCTCGCCCACGACGGAGTAGCCCTCTTCCTCGAGCATCTCTTTGAGGTCGAGGCGAATGAGGGCCTCGTCCTCGGCGATGACGACGCGGGTCGTCAGCGGCGGGACGTGCGACTTGTCGTCGTCGACTGCGTCTACGGGCTCGGGCGTCTCGGGGGCGGTCACGGGGCGCTCCTTGGTGAGGCAGGGCGGGGGGTACTGCTTACAAGAGCCTACCTAGCTGCGATATGGTGGTCGCGCAGCGGGTCGCAGTTAACCTTCGATTCTGCGGGCCCCGGTAGCCCAATTGGCAGCAGGCAATGGATTCAAAACCCATACAGTGTCGGTTCGAGTCCGACCCGGGGCACTTTTCCTTCGATTCGAAGGTTACCAACCGAAAGCGGATGCTCACGTTCTCGTGAACATCCGCTTTTTGCTGCGCGTCGCACAGTGCGAGCACGCAGAGTGACCACATGTACGACATGGGTACACGCAAGCGAGCGCTGGCGCTGGTGGCACAGGGGCGCAGCATGAACTCGGTGAGCAAGGAGACCGGCGTCTCCAGAGCTGCGATCCGTGCTTGGCAGACACGTATCGAACCGCTACCCCGCATGCAGCCCCAGGCCAGGCCCTGCGTCCGCTGCAGACCTGCGCCCGGCTTCCCGGCCGATGCGGCGGCGTACAGCTACCTCTTGGGGCTCTACCTCGGCGATGGCTGCATCAGTCCGGGGATGCGCTCCGGCTACTTTCTCCGGATCGCCTGTGCCAACGTCTATCCCGGCCTCATCGAGCTGTGCGCCACCGCCATGCGTTCCATCAACCCGAGCGGCAAGTGCTCCCGTGTCCAGGCCGTCGGTTACGTCTCAGTCGTCGGCTACAGCCAACACTGGCCCTGCCACTTCCCTCAGCACGGGCCTGGCAAGAAGCACGAGCGAACGATCGAACTGGAGGCCTGGCAGCAGGAGATCGTCGACAGCCACCCGTGGGAGTTCGTCCGGGGGCTCGTCCACTCCGACGGGTGCCGGGTCACGAACTGGACGACCCGGATCATCGGTGGAGAGACCAAGCGATACGAGTACCCGCGGTACTTCTTCACCAACACGTCCACCGACATCATCCAGCTCTACACCGACACCCTCGACCAACTCGGGATCGAGTGGAAGACGCTCAATCAGAGCCGGTCCGCGGTCACCATCTCGGTCGCCCGAAAGGGATCGGTGGTCTTCATGGACGCCCACATCGGCCCCAAATACTGACCCGCAACCCCTACTTGGGACTGTCGTCCTCGCCGATGTGGTGGATGCGGACCAGGTTCGTGGAGCCGGCCACCCCGGGAGGGGAGCCCGCCGTGATGACGACGATGTCGCCCTTCTCGCAGCGGCCGATCTTCAGGAGTTGTTCGTCCACCTGGGCGACCATCGCGTCGGTGGAGTCGACGTGCGGTCCCAGGAACGTCTCCACGCCCCACGTGAGGTTGAGCTGCGAGCGCGTCGCGAGGTCCGGGGTGAAGGCGAGGAGCGGGATCGGGGAGCGGTAGCGGGAGAGGCGGCGGACGGTGTCGCCGGACTGGGTGAAGGCGACGAGGAATTTGGCGCCGAGGAAGTCGCCCATTTCGGCTGCGGCGCGGGCGACGGCGCCGCCTTGGGTGCGGGGCTTGTTGCGTTCGGTGAGCGGCGGGAGGCCCTTGGCGAGGATGTCTTCTTCTGCCGCTTCGACGATGCGGCCCATGACCTTGACCGTTTCGATGGCGTATTTGCCGACGCTGGTTTCACCGGAAAGCATGACGGCGTCGGTGCCGTCGATGACGGCGTTGGCGACGTCGCTCGCTTCGGCGCGTGTGGGGCGGGAGTTGTCGATCATCGAGTCGAGCATTTGGGTGGCGACGATGACCGGCTTCGCGTTGCGCTTGGCGAGTTTGATGGCGCGCTTTTGGACGATGGGGACTTGTTCGAGGGGCATTTCGACGCCGAGGTCGCCGCGGGCGACCATGATGCCGTCGAATGCGGCGACGATGTCGTCGATGTTGTCGACGGCCTGGGGCTTTTCGACCTTGGCGATGACGGGGAGGTGGCGGCCTTCTTCGCGCATGATGCGGTGGACGTCTTCGATGTCGCGGCCGCTGCGGACGAAGGAGAGGGCGATGACGTCGGCTCCGGTGCGCAGGGCCCAGCGGAGGTCGGCTTCGTCCTTGTCGGAGAGGGCGGGGACGGAGACGGCGACTCCGGGGAGGTTGAGGCCTTTGTGGTCGGAGACCATGCCGCCTTCGATGACGAGGGTGCGGACGCGGGGTCCGTCGACGTCGGTGACTTCGAGGGTGACTTTGCCGTCGTCGACGAGGATGCGTTCGCCGGTGGTGACGTCTTGGGCGAGGCCGTCGTAGGTGGTGCCGCAGGTTTGGCGGTCGCCTTGGATGCCGTTTTCGACGGTGATGGTGAACTCGTCGCCGCGTTCGAGTAGTACGGGTCCTTCGCTGAATCGGCCGAGTCGGATCTTCGGGCCTTGAAGGTCGGCGAGGATTCCGACGCTGCGGCCGGTTTCGTCGGAGGCCTTTCGTACGTGCTGGTAGCGCTCCTCGTGTTCGGCGTAGGTGCCGTGGCTGAGGTTGAAGCGGGCTACGTCCATTCCGGCTTCGACGAGTGCTTTGATCTGCTCGTACGAGTCGGTGGCGGGGCCCAGGGTGCAGACGATCTTTGCTCGGCGCATGTTTTCGAGCCTAGACCTTACCGGCGGGTAGGGAATTGGCCGGTCATGACTACTCAACAACCTTTAGGTGAAGGGCTATTGACAAGCCTTGAATGTGGGCGGCGCTGCGCTCTGATGAGCGGTCAGAGGGTTGGTCAGAGTGTCGGTGGGTGCATCGTAAAGCGGGCGTTGACCTGGGCTCGAACGCGTTGGCGTTGGGGTTCGAGGTCGAGTGCGGGGGCGGGTTCGGGGTCGGCGCCGGCGTAGGCGGCTGTGCGCATCATGCCGCGGGGCATGGCGTGGTCCGCCATGGTCGTCTCGTCGGCGCCGATGTCGGCGATTTCGATGAGTGCGGCGAGGGTGGTGCCGAGGGCTTCGGCGTATTCGCGGGCGCGTTGGACGGCTTCGCGGACGGCTTGTTGTCGGGCTTGGGCGTGTACGGGTGAGGTGGGGCACAGGGACCACCAGGGGCCTTCGACGGTGGTGAGGTCGAGGTCGGCGAGGCGGGTGGTGAGTTCGCCGAGTGCGGTGAAGTCGGTGAGGTCGGCGGTGATGTGGACGCGGCCGTGGTAGGTGCGGATGCGTTCGCCGCGGCCGCGTTTGGTGAGTTCGGGGGTGATGGAGAGGGCGCCGGTGGCGGTTTTGTCGATGGCGTCTCCGTAGCTCTTGATGAGGTCGAGTACGTGGGTGTTGCGGCGGGTGAGGTCTTCGAGGGCGGTGCGGCGGTCGGTGCCGCGGGCGGCGACGGTGATGCCGATGCGGGCGAGTTCGGGTTCGGCTTCGATGTGGGCTTCTCCGCGGACGGCGATGCGTGGGGCTTCGGGGGTGGCGGTGTGGTGGTCGTTGGCCATGGGCCCACCTTGTCATCATCGAAACGAAACCTCTTGAGGCTGTTGCGAGTTGGGGTTGGTGAGCAAGAATCTACGCGCGTCGCTTTGGCGTACTCGTAGACGAGGAGACCTCGATGTCGTTGGACCGTAGATCGTTTCTCGCCAGGTCGGCTGCCACGGGTGCCGGGGTGGCCGTGACCGGTGCCGTGGTCGCGCCTTCCGCGTCCGCGTCCGCGTCGGCGGCGAAGCGGAAGAGGCCGGGGAAGCGGTACGCGTTCACCGTGATGGGGACGACGGACCTGCACGGTCATGTCTTCAACTGGGACTACTTCAAGAACGCCGACTACGCGGACGCTGCGGGCAACGCGCAGGGTCTGGCGCGGGTGTCGACGCTGGTGGACCAGGTGCGCGAGGAGAAGGGCCGGAGGAACACTCTGCTCATCGATGCCGGGGACACGATTCAGGGCACGCCGTTGACGTACTACTACGCGAAGGTCGATCCGATCACGGCGGACGGTGGTCCGGTGCATCCGATGGCGCGGGCGATGAACGCGATCGGGTACGACGCGGTGGCGCTCGGCAATCACGAGTTCAACTACGGCATCGAGACGCTCAGGAAGTTCGAGTCGCAGTGTGAGTTTCCGCTGCTGGGTGCGAATGCGGTGGACGCGAAGACGGAGCGGCCGGCGTTTCCGCCGTACTTCATGAAGCGGCTGCGTACTCCGCACGGCAAGGATGTGAAGGTGGCGGTCCTGGGTCTGACGAATCCGGGGATCGCGATCTGGGACAAGGCGTATGTGCAGGGCGTGTTGAAGTTTCCGGGGCTTGAGGAACAGGCGGCGAAGTGGGTGCCGAAGCTGCGGTCGATGGGCGCGGATGTGGTGATCGTGTCGGCGCATTCGGGGGCCTCGGGGCAGTCTTCGTACGGGGATCAGGTGCCGTACGTGGAGAACGCGGCGGCGAATGTCGCGAAGCGGGTGCCGGGGGTCGACGCGATTCTGGTGGGGCACGCGCACGTCGAGATCGAGCAGCAGTTGGTGACGAACGAGAAGACGGGGAAGTCGGTCGTCCTGTCGGAACCGCTCTGTTATGCGGAGCGGTTGACGTTGTTCGACTTCGATCTCGTCTGGGAGAAGGGGCGTTGGGTCGTCGAGTCGGTGAAGGCGTCGCTGCGGAACACGAATGCGGTGGCGGACGACCCGGCGATCTCGAAGCTGCTCGGGGAGCAGCACGAGGTGGTGGTGGCGTATGTCAATCAGGTCGTGGGGACGGCGAAGCAGGCGCTGACGACGGTTGATGCGCGCTACAAGGATGCGCCGATCATTGATTTGATCAATAAGGTGCAGGCGGATGTGGTGACGAAGGCGTTGGCGTCGACGGAGTACGCGTCGCTGCCGGTGCTTTCGCAGGCGTCGCCGTTCTCGCGTACGTCGGAGATTCCGGCCGGTGATGTGACGATCCGGGATCTGTCGAGTTTGTATGTGTACGACAACACGTTGGTGGCGAAGGCGATGACGGGTGCGCAGGTGCGGGCGTATCTGGAGTATTCGGCGGAGTATTTCGTGCAGACGGCGGCGGGTGCGGTTGTCGATGTGGACAAGCTGACGAATGCGGGTAATCGGCCGGACTACAACTACGACTATGTGTCGGGGTTGACGTACGACATCGATATCGCGCAGGCGGCGGGTTCGCGGGTCAAGAACGTGAGGTTCGAGGGGAAGGATCTGGATGACGCGGCGGAGTTCGTGTTCGCGGTGAACAACTATCGGGCGAACGGTGGTGGCGCGTTCCCGCATGTGGGGTCGGCGAAGGAGCTGTGGTCGGAGTCGACGGAGATCCGGACGCGGATCGCGGAGTGGGTGACGGCGAAGGGCGTCCTCGACTCGGCCGATTTCGCGTCGGTGGACTGGAGGTTGACGCGGGACGGGACGCCGGTGTTCGCGCGGTGAGTTGGCCTGTTGGCCGGGTCAGTCCTGGAGTTTGACCATGGTGCCGCGCTCTGTTGTCTGCTGTCCTGGCAGGGGGGCGCGGTGTTCGTGTCCGGTGAGGCCGAAGGTGGTGAAGGCGGTGCGCCGGGGCTGTGGGTAGGGGTCTTTGCCGGTGAGGGTGTTGAGGATGGTGGCGCTGCGCCAGGCGGCGAGTCCGAGGTCGGGGGCGCCGACGCCGTGGGTGTGGCGTTCGGCGTTCTGGACGTAGACGGAGCCTTGGACGCGGTCGTCGAGGACGAGGCGGAACCGGTCGTCGATGCGGGGGCGTTCGGAGTGGTCGCGGCGCAGGTAGGGGTCGAGTCCGGTGAGCATGCCGCTGAGGGGGCGTTCCTTGTAGCCGGTGGCGAGGACGACGGCGTCGGTGGTGAGGCGGGTGCGGGTGCCCTGTTGGCGGTGTTCGAGGTGGAGTTCGACTTTGGTGGTGGCGACGCGTCCTGCGGTGCGGATGCTGACGCCGGGGGTGAGGGTGGCGTCGGGCCAGCCGCCGTTCAGTGTGCGTTGGTAGAGCTCTTCGTGGATGGCGGCGATGGTGTCGGCGTCGATGCCTTTGTGGAGTTGCCATTGGGCGGGGACGAGGCGGTCGCGCTCGGCTTCGGGCAGGTGGTGGAAGTAGTGGCTGTAGTCGGGGGTGAAGTGTTCGAGGCCGAGTTTGCTGTACTCCATGGGGGCGAATGCTTCGCTGCGGGCGAGCCAGGTGATTTTTTCGCGGCCTGCGGGGCGGGCGCGGAGGAGGTCGAGGAAGATTTCGGCGCCGGATTGGCCGCTGCCGATGACGGTGATGTGTTCGGCGGCGAGCAGGCGTTCGCGGTGGGTGAGGTAGTCGGCGGAGTGCACGACGGGGACGGTGGGTGCTTCGGCGAGGGGTTTGAGGGGTTCGGGGATGTAGGGGGCGGTGCCGACGCCGATGGCGACGTTCTTGGTGTAGGTGCGGCCGAGGGCTTCGGCTTCGCCTTCGGCGTCTAGTTGGGTGAAGTCGACTTCGAAGAGGGCGCGTTCGGTGTTCCAGCGGACGGCGTCGACCTGGTGGGAGAAGTGGAGTCCGGGGAGGTTTTCGCTGACCCAGCGGCAGTAGGCGTCGTATTCGGCGCGCTGGATGTGGAAGCGTTCGGCGAAGTAGAAGGGGAAGAGGCGCTCGCGGGTTTTGAGGTAGTTGAGGAAGGTCCAGTGGCTGGTGGGGTCGGCGAGGGTCACCAGGTCGGCGAGGAAGGGGACTTGCAGTGTTGCGCCTTCGATGAGCAGGCCGGGGTGCCAGTGGAAGGCGGGGCGTTGTTCGTAGAAGGCGGTGTCGAGTTCGGTGAGGGGGTGGGCGAGGGCGGCGAGGGAGAGGTTGAAGGGGCCGATGCCGATGCCGACGAGGTCGCGGGGTGCTTCGGTGGGTGGTGTGGCGCGGTTGGGGGTGGGCCCGACTGACTCGGCTGACTCGGCTGACTCGGCTTTCATCGGGGGGTGTGTCCTTCCACCAGTTCCAGGAGGGCGGCGAGGTCTTCGGGGGTGGCGTGCGGGTTGAGCAGGGTGGCTTTGAGGTAGAGCTTTCCGTCCATGCGGGCGCGGCCGAGGACGGCGCGGCCTTCGGCGAGCAGGGTGCGGCGGATGGTGGCGATCGTGTCGTCGGTGGCGCCGGTGGGGCGGAAGAGGACGGTGGTGAGGGTGGGGGTGTCGTAGAGCTCGAAGTGCGGGTGCGCGTCGATGAGTTGTGCCAGGTGGTGGGCGAGCGCGGTGACGTCGTCGACGAGGGCGGCGAGTCCGGTGCGGCCGAGGGCTTTGAAGGTGACGGCCGTTTTGAGGACGTCGGGGCGGCGGGTGGTGCGCAGGGAGCGGCCGAGGAGGTCGGGGAGTCCGGCTTCGGTGTCGTCGTCGGCGTTGAGGTAGTCGGCCTGGTGGCCGAGGGCGTCTGTTTCGGTGGTGTCGCGTACGGCGAGGATGCCGGCGGCGACGGGTTGCCAGCCGAGTTTGTGCAGGTCGAGGGCGACGGTGTGGGCGCGGGCGAGGCCGTGCAGTTTGGGGGCTTCGCGGGGGCTGAAGAGGGCGCCGCCCCCGTAGGCGGCGTCGATGTGGAGGCGGGCGCCGTGCCGCTCGCAGATGTCGGCGATTTCGGGGAGCGGGTCGATGAGTCCGGCGTCGGTGGTGCCTGCGGTGGCGGCGACGAGTTTGGGCCCCGGGAGCGCGGTGAGCGCTTCGTCGAGTGCGGCCGGGTCGAGGGTGCCGGCGGGGGCGGGCACGGTGAGGGGTTCGGGCAGTCCGAGGAGCCAGGCGGCGCGGGTGAGGCTGTGGTGCGCGTTCTCACCGACGAGGAGGTGGACGGGTTCGCCGGGCGGGGCGGCCTCGCGGGCGAGGAGGACGGCGAGTTGGTTGGCTTCGGTACCGCCGGTGGTGATGAGGGCGTCGGGGGTGGGGGTGGGGGTGGATGGGGTGGCGGGGGCTGTGGGGTGGGGGCTTGTGCCGGAGGCCTCGTGGGCCAGGGGGGTTGGGGCAGCGGGGGCTGTTGCCTGGGAGTGGGAGGCCGCGGCGTCTGGGGGGCGGGTGTGGGAGGCCGCGGGGGCTGTGGGGTGGGGGCTTGTGCCGGAGGACTCGTGCGCCAGGGGGGTTGGGGTGGCGGGGGCTGTTGCCTGGGGGTGGGAGGCCGCGGAGTCTGGGGGGCGGGTGCGGGAGGCCGCGGGGGCTGTGGGGAGGGGGCTTGTGCCGGAGGACTCGTGAGCCAGGGGGGTTGGGGCGGCGGGGGCTGTTGCCTGGGGGTGGGAGGCCGCGGCGTCTGGGGGGTGGGGGCTTGTGCCGTAGATCTCGTGGGCGAGGGTGGTGGTGACGAGGGCTTCCAGGGCGGAGGCGGCGGGGGCCTGGTCCCAGGAGTCCATGGAGGGGTTGAGCGCACTCGCGGCGAGGTCGGCGGCGGTGGCGACGGCGAGCGGTGGGCAGTGCAGGTGGGCGGCGCACAAGGGGTCGGCGGGGTCGGCCGCGCCTTCGGCGAGGGCGGTGACGAGGGTGCGGAGCGCTTCTTCGGAGCCTGTGCCGTGGGTGGGCAGCAACTCCCCTACGTCGTGGCGGAGTTGTGCCGTTACGGCCTCGGGGCCGCCCGCCGGGAGTGGGCCGCCTCGGTGGGCGGCGCCCTTACGCAGAGCATCGAGGACGGTGGCGAGCAACGGCCGCAGGGCGTCGGGGCCTTGGGTACCTCCGGCGAGGGGCGGCGTGCTGCGCATACGGGTCCTTTGCGTGGTTGGCGTACGTGATGCACCAGCTTTGCCTTTTGCCTGCTGATGCGTCCGCCGGACCGGTGAAGCTGACCCGAAAGTGGTATGGGTGAGGGTGGGGTGGGGGCCCGCTGTGCTAAGCCCCTCCGGGGCGGGGAAGGTGGGTGTTGCCCGGGTGGGCGCCGGGCTGTTCGGTCCCGGTTCCTGCGGTCCGCACCGGGGTTGGCCCCTGGGGGCTGCGCCCCCGGACCCCCGTTGCCCTTCGGGCTCGTCCTCAAACGCCGGACGGGCTTGATTGGGGCGTCTGCCACTGTCCGGGGCGGCGTGCGGTGCCGCGTGCCGATTGCCTCGGGGGTCAACCACGAGGCACGCCCGCCGCCACGGTCGACCGACGCCCCTGGAGGGGGCCGGTGGGTGGGAGATGGGCGGCGGAAGCCATACCGGCGCGTCCGGTGCCGGGCACCCGGCACCGCAGGCGCCGACCCCGGCAACACCACGGTCGGCCGACGCCCCCCGGCGGGTCCGGGTGGGTGGGAGATGGGCGGGGGAAGCCATACCGGCGCACCCGGCGCCGGACGCCCGGCACCGCAGGCGCCGACCCCGGCAACACCACGGTCGGCCGACGCCCCAAGTGTCGCCCCGGCAGAACCTGGACCGGCGCCCCAGGGGCCGCCCCCGCAGTAGCCCCGGCCCCCGGTAACCAGCACAACAAGCCCCCCCGGCCCCCGGCGCCGCGGCTCGTCCCGGAGGGTGCCGTTCCGGCCCTACGCCTCGCGTACCCGCAACGCTCGGCGTAGGTCGTCGAGTTGGTCGGTGAGTTTGCGGCGCAGGGCGGGGGGCGCGGCCGTCACGTGCTGGTCGCCCACGCGGAGCGTGTCCGCGTCGATGGCGTAGAGGGGGAACGCGTGGCGGCCCGCCGCCTCTGCGATCGCGGGGCCGCGGCGGGTGGCGAGCGCGGTGGCGTCGGTGAAGTAGCGGGGGACGTAGCCGCGCAGCAGGTCGGCCTGTTCGGGTTGCCAGAAGCCCTGGGCGGTGGCGGTGAAGAGGTAGTTGGACAGGTCGTGGGCGGGGTCCGTGGTGAACATGGCGGACCACGCCTCGGCCTTGGTCTGCGGGTCGGGCAGTGCGGCGCGGCAGCGGGCGGCGCCTTCTTGTCCGGTGGCGCTGGGGTCGTGGGCGAGTTCGGCCTCGATGACGGCTTCGTCGACGGCGCCGAGGACGCTGAGCCGGCCGAGGATGCGCCAGCGCAGTTCGGGGTCGAGTTCGGGTCCGCCGGGGACGGCCCCGGAGTCGTACCAGTCGCGGATGACGTCGGCGTGCTGGGCGGCGTCGATGAGGTGGCGTACGGCGGTGAGGCGGAGCCCTGGGTGGCTGCCGTCCTCGGTGCGGCGGACGAGGTCTTCGCACAGGGCGGTGATGAGGTCGAGGGCCTCGGGCCGGTCGGCGGGGTCGGTGTACCGGTCGGCGACCTGGGTGTGGGCGAAGGTGAGGACGCCCTGGACGAGGGCGAGGTCGCGCTCGTCGGGGAGGTGGGCGGCGACGGTCTCCAGGTAGGTGCCGGGTGCGAGTGCGCCGTCGCGGACCATGTCGCGCAGTGTGTTCCACAGGACGGCGCGGGTGAGGGCGTCGGGGATGCCGGAGAGGTGGCTCAGGGCGACGGCCTGGGAGTCGGGGTCGAGGCGGACCTTGGCGTAGGTGAGGTCGCCGTCGTTGAGGACGATGAGGGCGGGGCGGGGTCCGTGGGAGGAGATCGCGCTGCCGCCGGTCGTCTTGAGGTCGACTTCCAGGCGTTGGCGCAGGGTCAGTCGGTGGGGGGCGCCGGGGGCGGTGTCGTAGAGGCCGATGGTGATGTGGTGCGGGCGCTTGGCGGGCGAGGAGGTGAGCGTGGACAGGTGCCTGAGTCCGTCGCGGTCCTTGGCCGGGTCGGGGCCGCTCCACTCGCCCGGGCTGCCGGTGTGGTCCAGGTCGAGGTGCCATGCCGTGTCGTCGGTGGTGACGGTGGCGGTGAGGGTGTCGACGCCGGTGGTGCGCAGCCAGGTGTCGGCCCAGGCGTGTACGTCGCGTTCGGTGCCGGTGGCGAGGGATTCGATGAAGTCGGCGAGGGTGGCGTTGGCGAACTTGTGGCGCTTGAAGTGGGTGTTGATGCCGGCGAGGAAGTCCTTCTCGCCGAGCCAGGCCACCAGCTGGCGGAGCGCGGAGGCGCCCTTGGCGTAGGAGATCCCGTCGAAGTTGAGGAGTGCGGAGGCCGTGTCGGGTACGGATTCGGGGGCGACGGGGTGGGTGGAGGGGCGCTGGTCGGCGTCGTATCCCCAGGATTTGCGGGCGACTGCGAAGTCGATCCAGGTGTCGGTGTAGCGCGTGGCCTCGGTGAGGGTCTGGTAGCCCATGTACTCGGCGAACGACTCGTTCAGCCAGATGTCGTCCCACCATTGGAGGGTGACGAGGTCGCCGAACCACATGTGGGCCATCTCGTGGGCGATGACCATGGCGCGGGTCTGCCGCTCGGTGTCGGTGACGGCGGAGCGGTAGACGAACTCGTCGCGGAAGGTGACGAGTCCGGGGTTCTCCATGGCTCCCCAGTTGAACTCGGGGACGAACGCCTGGTCGTAGGAGTCGAAGGGGTAGGGCTCTTCGAACTTCTCGTGGTAGCGGTCGAAGCACGCGCGCGTGATGTCGAGGATCTCTTCGGCGTCGACGTCGAGGTGGGGCGCGAGTGAGCGGCGGCAGTGCAGGCCGAAGGGGAGGCCGCGGTGTTCGGTGCGGATGGAGTGCCAGGGGCCGGCGGCGACGGTGACCAGGTAGGTGGAGAGCAGTGGGGTCGTGGTGGCCTGCCAGCGGCCCTCCCCCAGGTGTTCGGTGACGCCGTTGGCGAGGACGGTCCAGCCTTCGGGGGCGGTGACGGTGAGGTCGAAGGTGGCCTTGAGGTCGGGCTGGTCGAAGGCGGCGAAGACGCGTGGGCAGTCGGCCATGGCCAGTTGGGCGTAGAGGTATGTCTCGCCGTCGGTGGGGTCGGTGAAGCGGTGCATGCCCTCGCCGGTGTGCGAGTAGCGCATGGAGGTGTCGATGCGCAGCTCGTGGGCGCCTTCGGTGAGGGCGGTGAGCGGGAGCCGGTTGTCGGCGAGGGAGGTGGGGTCGAGGGGCTGCCCGTCGAGGGTGGCGGAGCGCAGTTCGGCCGGCTTGAGCTCGACGAAGGTGTCACCTGTGGTGCACGCGGTGAACCGGATCACGGTGCGGGAGTCGAAGGTGTCGTCCCCGACGGTGAGGTCGAGGTCGACGGTGTACCGCTGGACGTCGATGAGCCGGGCTCGGCTTTGCGCTTCGCTGCGCGTCAGTACGGGCATGCGGTAATGCTGCCGCATGCCACTGACATCGGGACAGGGTGGATCTTGTGGCGGCCTGCCGGGGTTGCGGTCTCGGGGCTCTGCCCCGGACCCCGCTCCTCAATCGCCGGAGGGGCTCGATTGGGCGGCGATTTGTTCGTGGTGGCGGATGACTTCGCTGATGATGAAGTTGAGGAACTTCTCGGCGAAGGCGGGGTCGAGCTTGGCGTTCTCGGCGAGTTGGCGCAGGCGCTCGATCTGGCGGGATTCGCGGGCCGGGTCCGCCGGGGGCAGCTCGTGCTGGGCCTTGAGGTGGCCGACCTGCTGGGTGCATTTGAAGCGCTCGGCGAGCATGTGGACGACGGCGGCGTCGATGTTGTCGATGCTGTCGCGCAGGCGGGCGAGCTCGGCGCGCACGGCCGGGTCGGCTGCCGGCTTGTCGTTCGGCTTGCTGGTGGTCATGACGGATCACCCTACGTGGAGCATGGGCGGGTCGTCGGGGTCGGGGATCTTGTCGGACCAGCCGCCGGGTACGGCGCGGCCCTGTTGTTCGCGGAAGCGGACGGGTGCGGTGCCGACGCGGCGGGTGAAGAGGCGGGAGAAGTAGGCGGGGTCGTCGTAGCCGACGCGGCGGGCGACGGCGGCGACGGGGAGTTCGGTGGCGGCGAGGAGTTCTTTGGCGCGGCCGAGGCGGATGCCGAGGAGGTAGTCCTTGGGGCTGCATCCGGCGCCGCGGCGTACGGCGGTGCGCAGTTCGGCGGGGGTCATGCCGTGGCGGGCGGCGTGTGCGGCGACGGACAGGGGCTGGAAGGCGTCGCGGGCGAGGGCCGTCAGGACGGGGTCGCCGTCGGGGGCGAGGTCGGCGCGGGCGCGGCGCAGGGCGACGAGGAGTTCGTGGACGGCGGCGCCGGTCTCGACCTCCAGCAACGGATTGCCGCGGCGGGCCGCGCGGGCGATGCGGCCGACGGCGGCGCGGGCCTGGGCGGCTTCGGAGAGGGGGACGACGGGGCGGTCGGGTTCGATGTAGCCGAGTTCGGTGTACGTGGTGGTGGCGGGCCCTGTGAAGTCGACGAAGCACTCGTCCCAGCCGGTTTCGGGGTCGGCTCCGTAGTGGTGGGGGCGACCGGGGGTGAGCCAGATGAGGGCGGGGGCGGTGACGGTGCGGCGGGGTCCTCCGGTGTCCTGGTACCAGCCGTTGCCCGCGGTGATGACGACGGCGACGTGGTGGTCGAGGGTGCGGGGGCCGACGGTGGGCAGTGGCCCGTGCTGGAGTCCGACGCCGAGGCAGACGAGGCCGAGGCGGTGGTGGGCCGGGCTGGGTGTGAAGTACCGCATCCAGGTGTGGTACGTGGGCAATTGTCCCCTCCCGTGGTGGTGCGTGCGGCGTCCCCGTCCAACATCGGCCGATCTTTGTCCATGGACCCCGTCTGCCGCCAGAGGTGAGGGTGGCCGCCGGTGGGTGCTGCGCCCATCGGGCGATGAGGAGCACGTGATGACGGTTTTCCGGGTGGGCGAGGACGGCTTCGAGGTGGACGGGCGGCCGGTGCGGCTGCTGTCGGGGGCCTTGCACTACTTCCGGGTGCACGAGGAGCAGTGGGGGCACCGGCTGCGGATGCTGCGGGCGATGGGCCTGAACTGTGTGGAGACGTACGTGCCGTGGAATCTGCACGAGCCGCGCTCCGGTGAGGTGCACGACGTGGCGGCGGTGGGCCGCTTCCTTGATGCGGCCCAGCGGGAGGGGCTGTGGGTGATCGTGCGGCCGGGGCCCTACATCTGCGCGGAGTGGGAGAACGGGGGGCTTCCGCACTGGGTGACGGGTCGGCTGGGGGCACGCGCGCGTACCAGTGATGTGGAGTTCATGGCGTCGGTGGAGCGCTGGTTCGGTGTGTTGTTGCCGCAGGTCGTGGAGCGGCAGGTCGACCGGGGTGGTCCTGTGCTGATGGTGCAGGTGGAGAACGAGTACGGCAGTTACGGCTCGGACCGGCGTTATCTGCGGGCTGTCGCCGACCTTCTTGTGGGGCTCGGGGTGACGGTTCCGCTGTTCACGTCGGACGGCCCCGAGGACCACATGCTGAGTGGGGGGTCGGTTCCGGGGGTCCTTGCGACGGTGAACTTCGGGTCACGCGCGCGTGAGGCGTTCGCGTCGCTACGTAGGCACCGTCCTGGTGGGCCTTTGATGTGCATGGAGTTCTGGTGCGGCTGGTTCGACCACTGGGGTGCGAAGCACGTCGTGCGGGATCCGCGGGAGGCGGCGGACGCGTTGCGGGAGATCCTGGAGTGCGGGGCGTCGGTGAACCTGTACATGGCGCACGGCGGGACGAGTTTCGGGGGCTGGGCGGGCGCGAACCGGGGTGGTGGCGCGCTGCACGAGGGGCCGCTGGAGCCGGATGTCACGTCGTACGACTACGACGCTCCGATCGATGAGTTCGGCCGTCCTACGGAGAAGTTCTGGCTGTTCCGGGAGGTGCTCGCCGCGTATGTGGAGGGGCCGCTGCCGGAGGTGCCGCGGCAGCCGGCGGCCCTCGCGGGCCCGGTCGCGGCCCGGCTGACGGCGTTCACGGCCCTGGGCGGGGTGCTGGAGGCGCTGGGCGGCCCCGAGGCGGAGTACGCGGTGCCGCCGTCGTTCGAGGACCTTGACGTGGACCGTGGCCTGGTGCGGTACGCGGTGACGGTGCCGGGGCCTCGGCAGCCGTATCCGCTGCGGGCGCGCGGGCTGCGGGATCTGGCGCTCGTGTACGTCGACGGGGAGCGGGCCGGGGTGCTCACGGAGGAGGAGCCGGGCCTGGCCGAGCCGGTGGCGGGGCACGCGCGCGTGGAGCTGTGGGTGGAGTCCTTGGGGCGGGTCAACTACGGGCCGCGCACGGGTGAGCCGAAGGGGGTCACGGGCGGGCTGTTGCACGAGCGGCAGTTCCTGCACGGGGTGCGGGCGCGGGGGCTGCGCCTGGACGCCTTCACGGCTTGTGGGGTGGCCGCACTGCCGTCGGCTGCGGTGGAGGGTGAGGAGCGGGGCTTGTACCGGGGGTCCTTCGAGGTGTTCGGGGCGGGGGACGCGGCGCTCGAACTGCCGGGCTGGGGGCGGGGCTTCGTGTGGGTGAACGGGTTCTGTCTGGGCCGCTACTGGTCGGCGGGTCCGCAGGACGCCTTGTACGTGCCGGGTCCCGTCCTGCGTGAGGGCGGGAACGAGGTGTGGGTTCTGGAGCTCGATCGGGCCGGGGAGCCGCGGGTTGTGCTGCGGTGACGCGGGCGGGCCCGGGGACGACGCCCCGGGCCCGCATGGAGCGGCGAGGGCCTGTCGTTTGGATCAGGCCGGATCAGGGAGCGGGGAATGGGGTCTCCCCTGCTCGACCGACGACAACGCCGCGAGCGTGCGTGCCAGACCCCGCGAGCCCGGCCTGATCCAAACAGGCCCTAGGCGATCTCGGTGATCTCGAAGGCGTCCAGGGTGAACTCGGCGGTGCCGTCCTCGCCCGTCTTGCGCAGCCCCACCCAGGCCTCCCCCGTGTCCGGGGCGGTGAACTCGTAGGTGAGTGTGGTGGGTTCGGTGGCGACGGGCAGTTCCTTACGTGTCAGTTCCTTGGTCTGCGGGCTGTCGGTCGCGGTGATCCAGGCGTACTGGCCGGCCTTCTCGTTCTCGTAGCGGAAGGAGACCTTGTAGCGCTTGCGGGGCTCGAAGCGGGCCGTGTGCGGGACGGTGCGGTAGACGAGGCCGGTGTTCTCGCCGCGTGACTTGAGGGACTGGGTGCCGTCGACGACGTCGTCGATCGCCTTGCCGTTCCAGCCGCGCTGGGTGTACGGCGCGTGGCGCTGGGCGATGTGGGTGCGGGGGTCGGTGGAGCCTCCCGCGTCGCCCTTGACGAAGGGGCCCCAGCCCTGGGGGACATGTTCGAAGTCCTCGTGGGCCACGGTTCCGGCAGGCAGGTTCGGTGCGGGCGCCTTCACGACGCGTACGTTGTCGAAGCGGATCCGCGCCGCTCCGGCCGCGGCGCGCAGGGCGAGGGTGACGGGGCCGCCGCCGTCCGGGACGGTGAAGTACGTGGTCATCCGCTGGAAGCGGGTGCCGTGCTTGCGGTCGGCGGCCACGTAGTTGCCTGCGGTGGAGGTGTCGGTGCGGTTCGTGGCGGCCACTCCGTCGAGGGTGCGTACCTCCAGGGTGGCCGTGCGGCGCTCCCCCGCCTTGGCGCCGACCTCGACCTGTACGGACGCGGCGTAGCTGCCGGGGGCGAGCCTGCTCAGGCGCTGGGAGACGGTGGCGGCGGCGCCGGGGGCGATGACGAGTTCGTGGTCGCCGAGTTCGCTGCGTTCGACGGAGGCGGGTCCTGTGACCGTCCAGCCCTTCAGGGAGCCGGAGTTGAAGCCGGGGTCGTGCAGTGGGGTGCCCTGGCCCCAGGCGGGGTCGCGGTCGAGGTCGGTGCGGGTCCGGTAGAGGACGTAGGGCCGGTCGGCGTCGGCCTTCAGGGTCACCTTGCCGCCGGACACGGCGACGTACGAGTCGAAGACGCGGCCCTGGTCGGTGAGCCGGTACAGGGCCACCTTGCTTCTGCTCTCCCACGCGCGCGGGAGTCGCCAACTGGTGGTGCCGCCCTGCGGGTTGTAGTGGTACAGCTTCGCCGGGTCGGTGGCCTTGCGTGGTTCCCAGGGCAGCAGGTAGGTGCCGGCGTCGTAGACGAGGCGGCCGTCGGTGGTGATGCGGCGGGCGCCGGAGGCGTCGGTGACGCTCGTTCTTGTGGCGCCGAGGAAGGTGATCTCGTGCTCGCCCCAGCTTTTGACGGGCTGTGCCTGGAGGTACTTGGCGGGCAGCGAGTGGGTCCAGATGAGGCGGTAGAAGGAGGTCCAGTCGGTCTTGCCGACCCAGCCTTCGAAGTTGCCCATGCGGGCGACGCCGAGGAGGGTGGGCCACTTGTCGGCGAAGACGTCCTTCTGGTGGTGGCGGATGAAGCGGATCAGTTTCGAGTTGATGCCGCGGGAGGTGTCGGGGCCGTAGTCGGTCTCGGTGGCCCAGTGGGACCACAGGGCGGAGCGTTCGAAGCCGTGGCCCCATTCGGAGGTGATGTTCCAGCCCTGGTCGCGGAAGGTGCGCTGGAGGCGGTCGGAGGTCCAGCCGGACTCGCGGAACACGTCGATGTAGAGGGTGTTGAGGCCGTCGTCGGTGTCGCGGCGCAGGTCGGCGAAGCGCTTGATGATGTCGCCGGAGACGAGGTCGCGGCGCTGGTCGATGCGGTAGCTCTGGTCGAGCCAGTCCCACTGTTCGTTGCTCTTGTCGACGAGTGTCTCGGAGAAGGCGTTGGCGACGGGGTAGGACTCGGTGGCGTTGACGTGGACGCTGAAGTCGCTGTTCCACTTCTTGCCTTCGCGGACCAGGGTGTTGAGGTCGTCGAGGCCACCCGCGCGCGTGTTGTAGTTCCCGGCGTAGTCGGGGTGCGCGGAGTCGTGGCCCTCGGACTGGTAGCCCTTGAGGAGGGTGTACTGGCGCAGGCCGTCGGTGGCCAGGTGGATCCGTTTGACGTTGTCGAGGGTCGCGAGGAACGGGTTGGTGGCCTGTGAGGCGAAGTTGAACGGGATGTGCGGGACGACGCGCAGGTGCTGTTCGTCGGCGCCGCGCGGGTTGTGGGCGATGTCGCGGAAGGCGATGGCGGCGTCCTGCCAGTCGACCTTGCCGTCGCCGTTGCGGTCGCCGGTGACGACGACCGTCGCGTACGGGAGGGGTTCGGTGGCGTCGACGGGGGCGGTGGCGGCGCGGTGTGTCCACTGGCCGGGGGCGAGGCGGGCGGCGGTGTGGCCTTCGCGGCGCACGGTCTCGCGCCACAGGCGGCCGTTCTCCCAGGTGGTTCCGGCGGCGCCGTCGGGTTTGTCGTAGCTGGTGTTGGTCTCGATCGCGCCGCCGAGCCGGTCGTGGGCGACGACGGCGTAGGCGCATCCGGTGGGCGCCTGGGCGGGGCTTTCGCTGGTCGGGGTGACGAGGGTGTCGCCGCTCTTGGCCTTGTCGATCTGCACGGTGGCGGCCAGCAGGGCGGCGCCGGGCTGGTCGCTGCGGGCGGACAGCAGGGCGAGGCCGGGGATCTGGAGGGTGCCGACGCGCAGCTGTGCCGTGTCGTTGATGTTCGTGACGCGCCAGTCGACCTGGTGGCCTTCGACGGCGATACGGATGTCGATGGTGGTGCCGCCGGTGAGGGTGAGGCGGTAGTCGGCGCGGTCGGCGGCGGGTGTGCACGTCACCTTCGGGGTGTGCTCTGCGCCGTCGACCAGGAGCGTGGTGACCGGGTCGGGCTGTGCGTGCAGGACGGCGCCGGTGGCGCGGTCGGTGTAGGAGACGACGAGGGGGAAGGCGGTACTGACGCGGACGTCGAGGCCCCGGGAGCGGATGACGGCGATGCCTGCGGCGGCGGTCGCGGCGCGGGCCGTTCCGGTCAGGCCGAGGCCGAGCGCGGCGCCTGCTCCGCCGACCGCGCCGGCGGCGACGAGGGCTCTGCGGCTGGGTCCCGGCGCCGCCGTCTCCCGGCCCTCCGAGCTCTCCGGGTTCTCCGACGGCTGGCCTTGGGGCTGCTCGGGCACGGCGCACTCCTTCTCACGGCGGCTTGGCGTGTCGATCACGATGCGCCGGGCGGGCGGCGGAGCCCATGGACAAAGGGGCGGCAGGTCTTGGATTAATGGCCGTACTCTGGAGGCGCCGGGTACCGGCCCGGCGGACCCAGGGGGTGCGCGCGTGGCGGACGGCGGACCGGTGGTGCACGGCTATCCGCATCTGGAGACGGTGCGGTCGGCGATCACCGCGCTCTACAGGCGGCTTTCCTACGACACGGTGCAGACGTTCTCGTCGAGTGTCGCCCCGGCCGACGTGGCGTTCAGTGACGTCGACGATCTGTATCTGGGTGTGCAGCGGGTGGCGCGTGAGCTGGTGCGGCACTATCGGCTCCCCGACGCGCGGATGATCGTGAGTTTCCGGGAGATGCGGCATGCGGCGAGCGTGGAACTGGCGGCGGGGCCCGAGTACTTCATCGAGTTGAACGACCGGTTCCGTACGCATCGCCGGGACATCGGCGCGGCGCTCGCGCACGAGATCATGCATGTCTATCTGCACCGTCTTGATCTGTCGCTGCCGGGGACGCGGGACAACGAGATCCTGACCGATACGGCGGCTACGTATCTGGGGGCGGGCTGGCTGTTGCTGGACGCCTATCGGGAGGACGCGGCGTCTTCGCAGAAGCTGGGCTATCTGTCGCCGGAGGAGTTCGGGTACGTGCTCGCGAAGCGGTCCCTCGTCTTCGGTGAGGGACCGGAGACGTGGTTCACGAGTCCGCAGGCGTACTCGGCGTACGAGAGGGGCCTTGAGCAGGCGCGGCGTGACGAGCGGCAGCCGCCGCTGACCGCGGCGGGCTGGGCGGGGCGGCGGCGTTATGCGAAGGACCGCCGGTACGCGCAGGACCACGGGCCGCGCGGGCTCGATCCGGCGGGCCCTTACGCGTTCTCCACCGCGGTGGACGGGGCGTCGGGGCGCAGTGGCGGGCTGCGGGTGGCGTTCGCGTGCCCGACGTGTCATCAGCGGATCCGGGTGCCGGTGCGGGGCCGGGTGCGGGCGCGGTGCGGGTTGTGCCGGACGGTGTGGGAGTGCGACACGTAGACCTGCGGTGGGTTGGGGCGGACTCTCCCCCGCTGAGCCCGCCCTCCCCCGCGCGGGCGTCACGACGCCCCGTACACACCCCCCGGCGCCGCCGCGCGCGCCAGCAGTTCACGGGCCGCGTCGCCCGCTCCCGTCGGCGTCCAGCGTTCCTCCTTGTCGACGGTCGGGCCGGGCCGCCAGCCCTCCATCACGGTGATCCGGCCCGCCTCCACCTCGAAGACCCGGCCGGTCACCCCGTCCGCCGCGGCCCCCGAGCCGAGCCAGACGACCAGCGGTGACACGTTCTCCGGCGCCATCGCGTCGAAGGCGTCGGCGCCGGGCGCCGCCATGGTCTCGGCGAACGTCGCCTCGGTCATCCGGGTGCGGGCGGCCGGTGCTATCGCGTTGACCTGCACGCCGTAGCGCCCCATTTCGGCGGCCGCGACCAGGGTCAGGCCGAGGATGCCGGCCTTCGCCGCGCTGTAGTTTCCCTGCCCGACGGACCCCAACAGGCCTGCTCCGGAAGACGTGTTGACGACGCGGGCCGCCGGTGTGCGGCCCGCCTTCGACTCGGCCCGCCAGTACGCGGCGGCGTGCTTGAGCGGCAGGAAGTGGCCCTTGAGGTGGACCCGCATCACGGCGTCCCAGTCGTCCTCGTCGAGGTTGACGAGCATCCGGTCGCGCAGGAACCCGGCGTTGTTCACCAGTGTGTCGAGGCGTCCGAAGGTGTCGACGGCCGCCGCGACGAGCGAGGCGGCGCCTTCGGAGGTCGCTATGTCGCCGCCGTGCGCCACCGCGTCGCCGCCCGACGCCCTTATTTCCTGGACCACTTGGGCTGCCGGGCTGTCCGGGGCGGGGGCGCCGTCCAGGCCCACCCCCAGGTCGTTCACGACGACCTTCGCGCCCTCGGCCGCGTACGCGAGGGCGTGAGCGCGCCCGAGTCCGCGCCCCGCTCCGGTGACGGCGACCACGCGTCCCGCGCACAGGCCTCCGCCGCCACCGACTCCACCGACTCCACCGTTTTCGCCGATCGGCTTCACATCCGTCATCTCATGCCTCCTTGTTGGCAGTTGCCGCGTCCAGGAACGCGGGGAGCTCGCCGCCGCCGTGCATCAGCAGGCTCGACCCGGTGATGTACGAGGCGGCGTCCGATGCCAGGAACACCGCGGCGTCGCCGACCTCGCGCGGCTCGGCCAGGCGCCCCATGGGCACGGTCGCGCCCACCGCGGCGATGCCGTCCTCGTCCCCGTAGTGCAGTTCGCTCAGTTCGGTGCGGACCATGCCGAGCACCAGTGTGTTCACCCGGATTCGGGGCGCCCATTCCACGGCCATGGACCGCGCGAGGTGCTCCAGGCCCGCCTTCGCCGCCCCGTACACCGCGCTGCCCGGCGAGGGGCGGCTGCCGCTGACGCTGCCGATCATCACGATCGAGCCGCGCGCGGCGGCGAGCTTCTCGCGAGCGGCCAGGGACGCGGTCAGCGCCGCCGTGAGGTTCAGTTCGAGCACGCGCGCGTGCCGGACAGCGTCCGCCTCCGCGAGCGGGCGGTAGGGCGTGCCCCCCGCGTTGTTCACCAGTACGTCCACCCGGTCGAGACCGGTGAACAGCTCCTCCACGGCCGACGCGTCCCGCAGGTCGACCGGTATGAACTCACAGCCGTCCATGGGAACTTCGGGCGGCCTGCGGGCACAGGTGATCACCCGCGCCCCGGCTCGCGCGAAGGCGCCCGCGATCCCCGCGCCCACCCCTCTCGTGCCGCCCGTGACGACGACGACCCGACCGCTCAGATCCATGCCGGACCCCTTCCCGACCCTTTCGGGTCCACTTGCGCTGTCCGCTGCCCGACCCATTCCGCTCCCCCTCGCCGCCTGCTACCGTCATCGACGTACCAAACAAACGTTAGGTGGAAAGGTAGCTGAACGCCATGGGTGTCTCCACCTCCTCACCCGAAAAGGGCATCGCCGTCGTCACGGTCGACTTCCCTCCCGTCAACGCGCTGCCGGTGCGGGGCTGGTACGACCTGGCGGACGCCGTGCGCGCCGCGGGCCGCGATCCCGATGTGCGCTGCGTCGTGCTGACCGCGGCCGAGTCCTCCCGTGGGTTCAACGCGGGGGTGGACATCAAGGAGATGCAGCGCGAGACGGCCGCGGCGGGCGGCGGCCACAGCGCCCTGATCGGCGCCAACCGAGGCTGCTACGAGGCGTTCTCGGCCGTGTACCAGTGCGAGGTCCCGGTGGTCGCGGCGGTCGCCGGGTTCTGCCTGGGCGGCGGCATCGGACTCGTGGGGAACGCGGACGCGATCGTGGCGAGCGACGACGCGACGTTCGGCCTGCCCGAGCTGGACCGCGGCGCGCTCGGCGCGGCCACACACCTGGCCCGCCTCGTCCCGCAGCACCTGATGCGCGCGCTGTTCTACACGTCCCGTACGGCGACGGCCGCCGAACTGCAGGCGCACGGCTCGGTGTGGCGGGTCGTGCCGAGGGAGCAGCTGCGCGAGGCGGCCCTGGAGCTGGCCCGCGACATCGCCCGCAAGGACGGCTACCTGATCCGCCTCGCCAAGTCCGCGCTCAACGGGATCGACCCCGTCGACGTGCACCACAGCTACCGCTTCGAGCAGGGCTTCACCTTCGAGGCGAATCTGAGCGGGGTCGCCGACCGGGTCCGCGACACCTTCGGACAGGAGACCGAGCGATGACCACTGGGGACAAGACCATGACGCCCGACGACGTGGTCGGGCGGCTGCGCAGCGGCATGACGATCGGCATCGGCGGCTGGGGCTCGCGCCGCAAACCCATGGCGCTGGTGCGGGCGTTGCTGCGCAGCGATGTCACGGACCTGACCGTCGTCTCCTACGGCGGCCCGGATGTCGGGCTGCTCGCGGCGGCCGGGAAGATCCGCAAGCTGGTCGCGGCGTTCGCGACGCTCGACTCCATCCCGCTCGAACCGAACTTCAGGGCGGCGCGCCAGCAGGGCGCGTTCGAGCTGATGGAGGTCGACGAGGCGATGTTCATGTGGGGGCTGCACGCGGCGGCGAACCGGCTGCCGTTCCTGCCCGTGCGGGCCGGGATCGGCTCGGACGTCATGCGTGTCAACCCGGGCCTGCGGACGGTGACTTCGCCGTACGAGGACGGGGAGACGTTCGTGGCGATGCCGGCGCTGCGCCTGGACGCGGCCCTGGTGCACGTGAACCGGGCGGACCGTGCGGGCAACGGCCAGTACCTGGGCCCGGACCCGTACTTCGACGACCTGTTCTGCGAGGCGGCGGACAGCGCCTACGTGTCGTGCGAGCAGTTGGTCGACGGTTTCGGGGCGGCCACCGTGCCGCAGACGCTGCTCGTCAAGCGGCATGCGGTGACGGGTGTCGTGGAGACGCCGAACGGGGCGCACTTCACGTCCTGCGTGCCCGACTACGGCCGGGACGAGGCGTTCCAGAAGCTGTACGCGACCACGCCCTGGCCCGAGTTCGCCGAGCGGTTCCTGCCGCCCGGCGGTGACGAGAAGCAGTACCAGTCCGCCGTCCAGGCCTGGCACGAGGAGCAGAAGTGAGCGTCACCACCAGCGTCACCACGACAGATGTGTCCCGCGCCGAGTACTGCGTGATCGCGTGCGCCGAGGCCTGGCGGGACAACGGGGAGGTGCTGGCGAGCCCGATGGGTCTGATCCCGTCCGTGGGGGCGCGCCTGGCCAAGCGCACCTTCTCCCCCGGCCTGCTGCTGACCGACGGCGAGGCGATGGTGGTCGGGCTCGACGGTTCGGCGGAGGGCTGGATCCCGTACCGGCAGCATCTGACGATGGTCACCGGCGGGAAGCGGCACGTGATGATGGGGGCGAGCCAGATCGACCGGTTCGGCAACCAGAACATCTCGTGCATCGGCGACTGGGAGCGGCCCGACCGGCAGCTCCTCGGGGTGCGCGGAGCCCCGGTCAACACGCTGAACAATCCGGTGAGTTACTGGGTCCCCAAGCACAGCCGCCGGGTCTTCGTCGAGAAGGTCGACATGATCAGCGGGGTGGGCTACGACAGCGCGGCCGCGGCGGGCCCGTCGGCGACGCGGTTCCATCGCATCCCGCGCGTGGTGACGAATCTGGCCGTCCTGGACTTCGACACCGACGACCACGCGATGCGGCTGGTCTCCGTACATCCGGGCGTCACGGTGGAGGAGGTCCAGGAGGCGACGGCGTTCACGCTGGTGCTCCCGGAGGGCGGCGAGGTGCCGCCCACGCGGGAGCCCACGGCGGAGGAGCTGCGGCTGATCCGGGAGGTCATCGACCCGAAGGGAACGCGGGACCGGGAGGTCAAGCCGGTATGACGCCTCCTTCCGAACCGGCCCCGGCCTCCGCCGCGTTCACGATCCCGACGCCCCTGACCCGGCTCACCGGCGTGCGCCACCCCATCGTCCAGACCGGCATGGGCTGGGTCGCGGGACCGCGCCTGGTGTCGGCCGCGGCGAACGCGGGGGCGCTCGGCATCCTCGCGTCCGCCACCATGACGCTCGACCAGCTGCGCTCCGCCGTACGTGAGGTGAAGGCGCGCACGGACCAGCCGTTCGGGGTGAACCTGCGGGCCGACGCGGGGGACGCGCGCGAGCGGGTCAAGGTGATCGTCGAGGAAGGCGTGAAGGTCGCCTCGTTCGCGCTGGCGCCCTCGCGCGAGCTGATCGCCGAACTGAAGGACGCGGGCGCCGTCGTGATCCCGTCGATCGGGGCGCGCCGGCACGCCGAGAAGGTCGCTGCGTGGGGTGCCGACGCGGTGATCGTGCAGGGTGGCGAGGGCGGCGGGCACACCGGTGAGGTGGCGACGTCGGTGCTGCTGCCGCAGGTGGTGGACGCCGTCGACATCCCTGTCGTCGGGGCGGGCGGTTTCCGCGACGGCCGTGGCCTGGTCGCGGCGCTCGCCTACGGCGCGGCGGGGGTCGCCATGGGGACGCGATTCCTGCTGACGTCGGACTCGACGGTGCCGGACGCGGTGAAGGCGAAGTACCTGGCGGCGAGCGTCAAGGACGTCACGGTGACGACGGCGGTGGACGGTCTGCCGCACCGCATGCTGCGCTCGGAACTGGTCGACTCGCTGGAGAACGCGGGGCGTACGCGCGCGTTGCTGCACGCCGTGCGTCGCGCCACGGGCTTCAAGAAGCTCTCGGGCCTGAGCTGGCCGCAGATGATGCGGGACGGCCTCGCCATGAAGCACGGCAAGGACCTCACGTGGAGCCAGGTGCTGCTGGCCGCGAACACCCCGATGCTCTTGAAGGCCTCCATGGTGGAGGGCCGCACCGATCTGGGCGTCATGGCCTCCGGCCAGGTGGCTGGCCTCATAGAGGACCTGCCCAGTTGCGCGGAACTCGTCGACCGCGTGATGACCGAGGCCCGTAAGACGCTGGAGTCCCTCCCCACCCCACCCTGACCGGGCACGACAACGGCCCGCATCCACAAGGGAGTTCATGTATGCCGCACACGTACAGAACAGGGCACACGTACACGGCGGGGCTTTCGCGGCGCCGTGCGCTCGGCGCCGCGCTCGGCACGGCCGGGGCGCTCGCCGCGGCTCCCGTCGCCGCGGCGGCGCCGGGGAGGCCGGATGCCACCGGTGGTATCCGGCAGATCCCTCTCAAGGGGGCGGTGAACGTCCGGGACATCGGCGGCTGTCGCGCCCGGGGCCGCGGCCGGGTCCGGTACGGCCTCGTCTACCGGGCGGACGCGCTGAGCGATCTCACCGACGCGGACGTGGCGCGCATATCCGGTCTTCGCCTCGCCGAAGTGGTCGACTTCCGGGTGCCGTTCGAGGTGAAGACGGACGGCGCGGACCGGCTGCCCGCGGGCCTGGCGGTGACCGCGCGGTCGGTCTCGGACGGCGGCCAGTACGAGCAGCTGATGGCCGCGATCGGTTCGAAGGATCCGGCGGTGCAGCAGGAGGCGCTCGGGAACGGCCGGGGGGCTGCCGCGATGCGCACCACGTACCGGATGTTCGTGACCGACGCGGCCAACCGCGCGCGGTTCGCGGAGACGCTCAGGGACGCGGCGCGCGGTGGATCCGGGGCGCTGCTGTACCACTGCACGTCGGGCAAGGACCGTACGGGCTGGATGACGTACGTTCTGCTGCGCGTGCTCGGGGTGGATCAACGGGCCGCGGAGGCCGACTACTTGGCGTCGAACACGATTCGCTCCGCGCATGACGCGCAGGTTCGTGAGGGGTTGCGGCAGGCGGGGCTCATGCAGAACCCGGACCTGCTGATACCTGTCCAGGAGGTGCGGATGGAGTACCTGGGCGCTGCGCTTGGCCAGGTGCGGCGGGACTTCGGCAGTCTGGGCCGGTACGTGGCCGAGGGGCTCGGCGTGGATCGGCGTGTGGTGAGGAGGCTGCGGGCGCGCCTGGTGGAGTGAGGTGTTGCGGCTCCACGGGGCGGAGGTCACGGGGCTCTGCCAGCGGGCGCGCCTGGTGGAGTGAGGTGTTGCGGCTCCACGGGGCGGAGGTCACGGGGCTCTGCCCCGGACCCCGCGCCTCAATCGCCGGCGGGGCTTAATCGCACCGCTCGGACCCGGCGCCTGACTGGTCCTGCCCGGACGCCGGGCCCGAAAAGCCCGCTCGTCCACGGAGCCTGAATACCCCCCCCGGACGCGGAGCCCCGAACCGCCCGCCGTCCGGGCGCCGAGTCTGGGTCAGGCGGCCTGGCGGGGGCCTCGGGGGCCGCCGCGGCCTCGGCGGGGGGCGGGGGTTCCGGAGCCGGCCTGGCCGCCGTTGGCCGAGCCGGAGCGGCGGCGGCCGCCGCCGTTGCCCGAGCCCGTGCGCTGGCCCTCGGTGCCCGCGGCGCGAGCGCCGCCGTTGCCGGTGCCCGAGCCCCCGCGGGAGCGGCGGGAGCGGCGCGGCTTGGTCGTGGCGGCGGGAGCGGCCTGCTCCGGTACGGCGATGGCCACGGCGACACCGGACGGCTCGCGCGCGCCGGTGATCGTCGTCAGCTCCTCGTCCGTGGAGCGGACCTGCGTCGTGCGCGGGCTGATCTTGGCGTCGCGCATCAGGCGCTGCATGTCGCGCTTCTGCTCGGGCAGGACCAGGGTGACCACGCTGCCGGACTCGCCGGCGCGGGCGGTGCGGCCGCCGCGGTGCAGGTAGTCCTTGTGCTCGGTGGGCGGGTCGACGTTGACGACGAGGTCGAGGTCGTCGACGTGGATGCCGCGCGCCGCGACGTTCGTGGCGACGAGCGCGGTGACCCGGCCGTCCTTGAACTGCTCCAGGGTGCGGTTGCGCTGCGGCTGGCTGCGGCCGCCGTGCAGCGGAGCCGCGTACACGCCGCTGGCGAGGAGCCGCTTGGCGAGCCGGTCGGCGGAGCGCTTGGTGTCGACGAAGAGGATGACGCGGCCTTCACGGGCGGCGATGCGCGCGGTGACGGCCTTCTTGTCGGTCTCGTCGAGGAGATGCAGGACGTGGTGTTCCATCGTCGTCACCGCGCCTGCCGACGGGTCGACGGAGTGGACCACGGGGTCGTTGAGGAACTGCTTGACGAGCCGGTCCACGTTCTTGTCGAGCGTCGCGGAGAACAGCATCGTCTGGCCGCCCGCCTCGACCTGCTTCAGGAGCGCGGTGACCTGCGGCATGAAGCCCATGTCGGCCATCTGGTCGGCCTCGTCGAGCACCGTCGTGCGCACCGAGCCGAGCACGCAGTCGCCGCGCTCGATGAGGTCCTTGAGGCGTCCCGGGGTGGCGACGACGACCTCGGCGCCGCGGCGCAGCGCGCCGGCCTGGCGGGAGATCGACATGCCGCCGACGACGGTCGCGATGCGCAGCCGCAGCGCGGTGGCGTACGGGGTGAGGGCGTCGGTGACCTGCTGGGCGAGCTCACGCGTGGGGACGAGGACGAGCGCGAGAGGGGACTTCGGCTCGGCCTTGGCGCCGGTCGTGTGGGTCAGCAGCGGGAGGCCGAAGGCGAGGGTCTTGCCGGAGCCGGTGCGGCCGCGGCCGAGGAGGTCCCGTCCGGCGAGCGAGTTGGGGAGCGTCGCGGCCTGGATGGGGAACGGCTCGGTGACGCCCTGCTCGCCCAGCGTCTTCAGGAGGGCGGCCGGCATGTCGAGTTCGGCGAAGCTGTCCACCGCGGGCAGCGCGGGAGTGGTGTTCTCCGGCATGGTGAACTCGCTCGGCGGCGCCGACTGTGGCCGGCGACGCTGCTCGGGGGCGCGGCGCTGCCCGGCTGCGGGACGGGGACTGCGGCGGGACGGGCGGGCAGAACTGGCCATGCGGCGATGCCTTCCGGGACGGGACAGCAGGAACCGGGGCCCGCACCGTAGCGGTGCGGGCCCCGGCCCGGTGATGCTCGATCCGACCTCACCGGGTCAGCCCGGTGAGGTCGAGTGATCTACGAGCGAGATCAGGCGGGGAGGATGTTCTCCGCCTGCGGGCCCTTCTGGCCCTGCGTGACGTCGAACGTCACCTTCTGGCCCTCCTGGAGCTCACGGAAGCCCGAGGTGGCGATGTTCGAGTAGTGGGCGAAGACGTCGGCGCCGCCGCCGTCCTGCTCGATGAAGCCGAAGCCCTTTTCCGAGTTGAACCACTTAACGATACCGGTGGCCATGTCGTTCTCCTTAAGAACAGGTAGCAGTCCCCATTCCACGAACGCCCACGTGAACGCCGGAAACCGGGAAATTTCCCGGTGAAAACAATAATGCGCCTGAGGAACATTCCCGTCAGGCGCGCATAAAGTCTATGGGTACCAAAACTGCAACGTCATGAATCTTAGCATGCGACTCACCGGACCGCGATCCCGTCCAGGACCATCGACAGATACTGGCGCGCGATCTCCTCGGGACTGTGCCGCCCGCCGGGCCGGTACCAGGACGCGGCGACCCAGACGGTGTCGCGTACGAACCGGTAGGTGAGGCGGATGTCGAGGTCGGCGCGGAAGACCTGGTCGGCGACGCCGCGCTCCAGGGTGGTCAGCCAGGTCTTCTCGAACCTGCGCTGCGACTCGGCGAGGAAGGCGAAGCGTTCCTGGGCGACGAGCTGCTGGGACTCCCGCTGGTAGATGGCGACGGCGGCGCGGTGCCGGTCGATCTCCCGGAAGGACTCGGTGACCAGCGCCTCCAGCGTCTGCCTCGGTCCGAGTTCCTCGTCGAGGACGGTGTCGTAGCCGGTCCACAGCTCGTCGAGGAAGGTCCGCAGGATCTCCTCCAGCATCGATTCCTTGGAGTCGAAGTGATAGTAGAGGCTGCCGGCGAGCATGCCCGCGTGGTCGGCGATCTTGCGGACGGTCGTGGCGTTGTAGCCCTGCTCGGCGAAGACCTCGGCCGCGGTGTGCAGGAGCTCGCCACGCCGCTCGGGCCCGGCGTTCGTCGACAGGGACTTCTTCTTCGCGGGCTTCGCGGACTTCGCGGGCTTCGTTGACTTCGTAGGCACGGGCCCATTGTCCCGGGCGTCACAGCCACTGGGCGAAGTGGTCCACCGTTTCCTGGTCCGTGCCGAAGCGGCCGGTGCCGAAGGCGGAGCGGAAGAAGAGGAGCGGGCGGCCGTCGGCGCGCGGCGTGGCGAGCGTCGTGACGCGGCCGATGACGATGTCGTGGTCGCCACCGTCGACTGTGCGTTCGAGCTCGCATTCCAGGTGGGCGAGGGCGCCGTCGATCAGGACGCTGCCGTGGTCCCGGCCGGTGTGCCAGGCGAGGCCGTCGAACTTGTCGGGGCGGCGGGAGCCGAGGGTGCGGCACAGCGCGCGCTGGTCCTCGGCGAGCACGGAGATCCCGAACCGTCCCGTGGGTGCGATGCGGGCCCAGCTGGTCGACGTACGGGCGACGCAGACGAGGACGAGGGGTGGGTCGAGGGAGAGGGAGGTGAAGGACTGGCAGGCGAGCCCCGCCGGGGCGCGGGACTCGTCGAGGCCTGCGACGACGGTGACGCCGGAGGCGAACCGGGACAGGGTGTCCCGGTACTCCCCCGGGTCGATCCGGCCCGGGACGGCGTCCAGGGTGCTCAGCCGTTCCACTCGTGGCCCCACAGGGAGTCGGCGGTGATCTCTTTGGTCACCCAGGTTCCCGGGTCGACGATCAGGCCGTCCCAGCCGTACTCGACCTGGAAGCCGCCGGGGGCCTGGGCGTAGAAGGACACCATGTGGTCGTTGGAGTGCCGGCCGAGGGAGGAGGCGATCGGGTAGCCGGCCTTCTTCATGCGGTCGAGGCCGTAGCCGACGTCGTTGAGCTGCTCGACCTCGACCATGAAGTGGACGATGCCGGGCGGCAGGGCGCCCGGGTAGAGGCCGAGGCTGTGGTGGCGGCGGTTCGGGGAGAGGAAGTACATGCGGTACGTGTCCTGGCCCGGCTTGCCGGTGGGGACGGCGGCGGGCGGCAGTTGCATGGAGTCGCGGAGCTGGAAGCCGAGGAGGTTCTCGTAGAAGTCGACGGCCTCGTCGATCTCGACGGCGGGCAGGACGACGTGGCCGAGTCCGAGGTCGCCCGTGGACGGCGTGCTCGTACCGGTGACGAAGCGGTTGCCGTAGGGCGTGGCGAGCGGTGTGTGGTCCTGGGCCTGGCCCCAGTAGATCTCCAGGGGGTTGCCCGCGGGGTCGCTGACGTGGATCAGGCCCTGGACGCGGCGGTCGGCGAGGATGGCGGCGTCGGCGTGCTTCACGGCGTGCCCGGCTGCCTCCAACTCGGCGGCGGCGGTTGCCAGTTCGCGGGCGTTCGCGACCTCGAACCCGGCGGCGAGGAGCCGGTCCTGGGTTCCGGCGACGAACTGGAAGCGGTGGATGCGGTCGTCGATACGGACGTTGAGCTGCGTTTCCGTGCTGCCCTGGGCCTCGGTCATGCCGAGGATGTCGAGGACGTAGGTGCGCCAGGCGGCGAGGTCGGCCGTCTCGATGCGCAGGTGGCCGAGTGCGCGGATGTCCATACGGGTTCCTTTGCGGATTCCTCAGTGGGTGAAGACGTCGATGGCGGGCGGTTGAACTGTTCGGCCTTCTCGGGTCAGAGCATCACGTCCTGGATCTCCAGGCCGAGCGCGTCCTGGCCGTAGATGAGCAGGGCGCGCTCCGGGTCGTTGGCGGCGTGGCCGCGGCCTGTGTGGATGTCGCGCCAGGCGCGCTGGACGCCGGCGGGGCCCGCGCCGGTGCGCATCGCGTTGCCGCCCGCGTTCTCCATCAGGAGGTCGACGGCGGCCGCGGCGCGCTCGGTGGCGAGGACCTGGTCGCGGCGGGCGCGGGCGCGCAGCTCGGTCGGCAACGGAGCGCCTGCGCAGGCCAGTTCGTACATCTCGGCGATGTTGCCGCGCAGCTGCCGCCAGGCGGCGTCGATGTCGCTCGCGGCGCGGGCGAGCCGGATCTGCGCGAACGGGTCCTCGGCGACCTTCTGCCCGTAGCTGACGCGGATGCGCTCTCGGGTCGCGGCGACGAAGCCGTTCCAGGCGCCCTGCGCGATGCCGACGATCGGGGTGGAGATGGTGGTGGTGAAGACGCCGGCGTAGGGGAGCTTGTACAGCGGCTCGGGGTTGACCTCGGCGCCGGGCGGGGTGAGTGCGGTGACCGGGCCGAAGGACAGGGCGCGGTGTTCGGGGACGAAGACGTCCTCGACGACGATGTCGTTGGAGCCCGTGCCGCGCAGGCCGACGGTGTCCCACACGTCCTTGATCTCGTACTCCGCGCTCGGCAGCAGGAACGAGCGCATGTCGACGAGGTTGCCCTCGGCGTCGGGCACGAGCGCGCCGAGGATCACCCACGTCGCGTGGTCGCAGCCGGACGAGAAGTGCCAGCGGCCCGAGAGCCGGAAGCCGCCGTCGACGGGGGTGACCTTGCCGGTGGGGGCGTAGGAGGAGGAGATGCGGGTGTCGGCGCGCTCGCCGTTCTCACCCCACACCTCGTCCTGTGCCTTCTTCTCGTAGAGGCCCACGTGCCAGGGGTGGACGCCGACGACGGAGGCGACCCAGCCGGTGGAGCCGCAGGCCTGAGCGATTTCCTTGACGGCGTCGTAGAAGACGGTGGGGTCGGCGGCGTATCCGCCGTAGCGCTTCGGCTGGAGGAGGCGGAAGAAGCCGGTCGCGGTGAGTTCCTTGACGGTGGCCTCGGGGACCTTGCGCAGCTCCTCCGCCTCGGCGGCGCGCTCCGCGATGGCGGGCAGGAGGGCGCGGACCGAGGCGAGGACGTTTGTGGTGGTGGGGTCGGTCATGTCGGCGACGCTAAGCGGCTCCGCCGGGGGTGGACAGGTGAGGTTCCCGGTGAGCGGGAAGGGGGGTTCTTCCTAGGTCGCGGGGCGCTGCCCCGGACCCCGCGGGCTCTCGTACAAGTGCGGGGCTTGATTGTGCAGGGTCTCTTCCCACGTCAACGCGGGCGTGGCAAGGTCCATTCAACGCTGCTGGTGACCATTTCTACGGGGGTGTGCTGTGCTCGAAACGGCCCTGGAGGCAGCTGCTCCGCTGTCTCTCCTGGAGAAGGCGGAGAAGGTTCTCGCGGCCTTCGACGGCGGCCGTGGCCGGCTGTCGCTGACCGAGATCATCCAACGTTCCGGCCTGTCGCGGTCGTCCGCGCACCGCATCCTCGACCAGCTGGTGCAGCTGCGCTGGCTGGACCGGGAGGGCCGTGACTACCGGCTCGGCCTGCGGATGCTGGAGCACGGCGGGCTCGCCGCGCACCACAACCGGCTGATCCGCGCGGCGATCCCGCATCTGGACGCGTTGCACGAGGCCACGGGCAAGCTGGTGCAGCTGTACGTCCTGGACGGTGTGACGGACGTGGTGTGTCTGGAGCGGGCCGGTTCGCTGCCGCAGTCGGTGGGCGACGCGACGGACCGGGCGTACCCGGTGCGGATCGGGGCGCGGCTGCCGGCGCACGCCACGGCCGCGGGCAAGGCGATCCTGGCGTTCGGCGACAAGGACGACATCGAGCGGGTCGTCGCGGCGGGCCTGCGGCCGCGTACGCATCGCACGGTGACGCGGCCCGATGTGTTCTGCTCGGAGCTGTCGAGGGTGCGGACGGCGCAGATCGCGTACGACCGCGGGGAGACGTTCTCGGGGCTCGTGTGCTCGGCGGTGCCGTTGCGCGGCGCGGGCCGGGCGGTGGCCGCCATCTCGCTGGGGTCGCTGGGCGGGCTGCGGCCGTTGGAGCTGGCCGCGCCGCTGCTGCACGGGGCGGCGCGGGCGATCTGGCGGGATCTGAACGGTCCGGGGCGGGCGGCGCGGCACGCTCCCGCCCCGGACGTGACGCCGCACGACGCGGCGGTGGACCGCACGATCCCCAATCTGCTGGGGTGGGTGCGGTCCGACTCCTGGATGTGACGGTTCGGCGGCCCTACGCCTCGGGGTGCCACACCTTCGGCCAGTCCGTTCCGCGCAGTTGGGCGTCGAGGCCGCCGTCGGCGCAGAAGACGGAGCCGACGCAGTACGCGGACTTCGGGGACAGCAGGAACTCCACCAGGTCCGCGATCTCCTCGGGCCGTCCCGCGCGGCCCGCCGGGATCGAGGCGAGGAACTGCCGGATGCCCTCGGCGGTCGTCGGGTCCTCGGCGGCGGCGCGGGTCATGGGGGTGTCGATGTAGCCGGGGGCGACCGCGTTCAGGCGGATGCCGTCGGCCTGGTGGTCGGCGGCGCGGGTGCGGGCGTACCAGGCGAGGGCGGCCTTGGTGGCGGGGTAGGCGCCGATGCCGCCGTCCTGTGCGCCTGCCTCGTCGGCGACGCGGCGGGCTTCCGTCTCGTCGCCGGCGAGGCAGGCCGCGGCGACGTGTTCCGGCCAGTTCGGCTGGGTGGTCGTGGAGTTGGAGGAGGCCAGGACGACGGAGGAGGTTCCGGCGGCGGCGAGCGCCGGGCGCAGACCCTCCAACAGGCGTATCGCGCCGTAGTAGTTGACGGATACGAGCAGGCTTGAGGGGCGGCCCGCGCCGCCCGCGATTCCGGCGAACGGCAGGAGGCCGTCGAGTCTGCCGCCGCTGCGGCGGGTGATCTCGGCGACGGCGTGGGCGCGGCCCTCGGGGACGCCCAGGTCGGCGGTGACGTCGGCGTTCTTGAGGTCGACGCCGATGACGGTGTGGCCCTGTGCGCGCAGGCGTGCGGCGAGTGCGGCACCCATGCCGGAGCCGGCTCCGGTGACGGCGATCGTGGACATGTGCTCCTCCAACTGTCCCCCCGTGATCGGCTCGGCGAGGTCAGCGCTGGTCACGCCGAGTCACCTCCAGCCGCCCCTCGTCGACGGCCCGGTCGATGGACGCGCGCAGCTCCGGGCAGCCCTGCGCGCCGAGGCGCGGGCAGCCCGCCGACGCGGCGCGCGTCCACTGGATCTGCAGGTGGTACGGGCTGTACTTCTCGCACAGCACCTGGCTGCCGCAGGTGCCGCAGCCGACGGGCGTCATGCCCCGCCGCCGGTGATGTACGAGGTGACGCCGCCCGCCTCCACGTTCCGCTCGGCCTCGGCGCGCCAGTTGTCGTTCGCGTGCCGGGTGTCGAGTTCGAACTCGAAGCGGTCCGTCATCGCGTCCTTGACGTCGGCGGCGTCGACGTAGAACTGCTCGTACCAGCGCCTCAGTTGGTAGACCGGGCCGTCCTCCTCGGTGAGGAGCGGGTTGTCGATGCGGGTCTTGTTCTTCCAGATCTCGACGTCCTGCTCGAAGCCGACGGCGAGGCCCTCGCTGGTGACGCGGGCGGCCTCGGCGGCCTCCTCGTCGCTCATGCCGGGCAGTTTCTTGACCATGGCTCCGTACATGAGGACGAACCGGTCCGGGCCCACCGGGTAGTGGCAGTTGATGAGGACGGTCTCCATCTCGACACCCGGCGCGACCTCAGCGTTCAGCCAGTCGATCATGTACGAGGGTCCGAAGTAGGAGGCCTCCGAGCGCAGTCCGCCGGAGGCGGAGAGGGTGCCGAGGTCGACGTCGGGGCGGGGCTCGGACTTCATGTACTGGGTGGCGACGTGGCCCTCGAAGACGTTCTTGAAGAACGTCGGGAACGAGTAGTGCACGTAGTAGAAGTGCGCCATGTCGACGACGTTGTCGACGATCTCGCGGCAGTTGGTGTCGATGGTGACGGAGTTCCACTGCCAGTTGGACCAGAGGGCAGTCTCCTCCAACGGGCCGTGGATTCCGGCGAGTTCGGGGATCTCCTGCTCCGGCCGGGGAGGCTTGCCCTCGGGGTCGTGCCAGACGAAGAGCTGCTTGTTGCGCTCCAGGGCGTGCCAGGTGCGGGTCTTGGCGCGCGGCGGGACGCGGCGGGCGTAGGGGATCTCGCGGCAGCGTCCGTTGCCGCCCCAGCGCCAGTCGTGGAAGGGGCAGGCGAGGGTGTCGCCCTTGACGGTGCCGTGGGCGAGGTTGCCTCCCATGTGCGGGCAGAAGGCGTTCAGGACGTGCAGCTGCCCGTCCTCGGCGCCCTCGAAGACGACGAGGGTGGTGCCGAACGCCGCGACCTCGTGCGGCTTTCCGTCGCGGAAGTCGGCGGCGAGACCGATGCAGTGCCAGCCGCGGGCGAAGCGGGTGGGGGTGGCGCCGGAGTCGATGACGCGTACGTCGACGGGATTGCTGTCTGTGGTCGTCATGGCACGTCCTAGGTGAAGGAGAGGGACACCGGGCCGAGCCCGGTGAAGTCGGCGGTGTACGTGCGGCCCGGCGCGACGTCGACGGCCCGCGTGCACGAGCCGGGCAGGATCAGGTGCCCGGCCTCCAGGCGCACGCCGAACCGGGCGACCGTGCGGGCGAGCCAGGCGACGGACTCCGCGGGGTCGCCGAGGACGGCGTCGCCGCGCCCGGACGCGAGCAACTCGCCGCCGTCGTCGGTCAGTCGCGCCTCGACCGCTTTGAGATCGAGGTCGCCGACGGGGCGTCCCTCACCGATCACGTATCCGGCCGACGAGGCGTTGTCGGCGATGGTGTCGGCGATGGCGATGCGCCAGTCCACGATCCGGGAGTCGATCAACTCCAGTGCCGGGACGACGCGTTCGGTCGCGGCGAGCACGTCGGCGGCGGTGCAGTGCTCGCCGGGCAGCGACGCGCCCAGTACGAAGCCGATCTCGACCTCGACGCGTGGCACGCAGTACCGGCCGACGGGCACGGGGGTCTCCTCGGCCAGCTCCATCGTGGACAGGAGGTGGCCGTAGTCCGGCTCGTCGACGCCCATCATCTGCTGCATGACGGGCGACGACAGGCCGACCTTGTGGCCGTGGACGGTCTCGCCCGCGGCCAGCCGTTCACGGATGCCGATGAGCTGGATCTCGTACGCGTCGACGGTGGTGATGCCGTCGAAGGTCTCGGTCAGCGGCCGGATCGGCGAGCGCGCCGCCTCCGCCGCGGCCAGCGCCTCGGCGGCCTTGCGCCGCTCGTGGTCGGTGAGCATCGGGACCGCTCCTCGCTGTGGGTTGCTCGGATGCGGTGAACGTAGGCGGCGCGCGAAGGCGGCGGCGACGGTGTCTTCCCGGTGAGCGGGAAGCCGTGGCTGACCGGTCGCGGCGGCTCTGCGAGCCTCCCGGCGTGACCGAGTTCCCCCAGACCCCCTAAGGACCCCCATGCCCGAACAGGTGGATGTCGTCATCGTCGGCGCCGGATTCTCCGGCCTCTACGCCGCGTACCGGATGCGTGAACTCGGCTTCAGTGTCGCCGGGTTCGAGCGGGGCGACGACGTCGGCGGGGTCTGGTACTGGAACCGGTATCCGGGCGCCCGCTGCGACGTGGAGTCCGTCGACTACTCGTACTCCTTCGACAGGGACCTGGAGCAGGAGTGGGACTGGTCGGAGAAGTACGCGACGCAGCCGGAGATCCTGCGCTACGTGGAGCATGTGGCGCGGCGGCACGACCTGCGGCGGCACTTCACCTTCGGCACGTCCGTGGTCGGTGCCGAACTGGACGAGGAGCGGCTGCGCTGGACGGTGCGCACGGACGGCGGCCAGGTGGTCGAGGCGCGGTACGTACTGTTCGGCGTCGGCTGTCTGTCCTCCACGCACCTCCCCGAGATCGAGGGCATCGCCGACTTCGCAGGAGCCTCGTACCACACGGGTGAGTGGCCGCACGAAGGCGTGGACTTCACCGGGCTGCGGGTCGGCGTCATCGGCACGGGCTCCTCCGGCATCCAGTCGATCCCCGAGATCGCGGCGCAGGCGGCGCACTTGACGGTGTTTCAGCGCAGCGCCAACTATTCGATCCCGGCGGGGAACAAGCCGCTGAGCGACGCCGACCGCGCCGCGCAGAAGGCGGAGTACGCCGAGCGGCGCCGTCTCGCCCGCCTCTCCGGGGGCGGCTCGCCGCACATGGCGCATCCGCTGAAGACGCTGGACGCCTCGCCCGACGAGCGCCGGACGGCCTTCGAGAAGCGCTGGAAGCTGGGCGGGGTCCTGTACTCGAAGACGTTCCCCGACCAGCTCACGGACCGCGCGGCGAACGACGAGGCGCGCCGGTTCTGGGAGGAGAAGGTCCGCGCGGAGATCGCCGACCCGGCCGTCGCCGAGCAGCTCATCCCCACCGACCATCCCATCGGCACCAAGCGCATCGTCACGGACGACGGCTATTTCGCGACGTACAACCGCGACCATGTGCGCCTGGTGAACCTGCGCGCCAACCCCGTCGAGCGGGTCGAGGCGGCCGGCATCCGCCTCGCGGACGGCACGCTCGTCGAACTCGACGTGATCGTGTACGCGACCGGCTTCGACGCGATGACCGGCTCCGTCGACCGGATCTCCGTCACGGGACGGGGCGGGCGCACACTGAAGGAGGCGTGGGCCGCGGGCCCGCGCACATACCTCGGGCTCGGCGTGGACGGCTTCCCGAACCTCTTCAACCTCGCGGGCCCCGGCTCACCGTCCGTCCTCGCCAACATGATCCTCTGCGGCGAACAGCACACCGACTGGATCGCCGGGCTGCTCGGGCATCTGCGCGAGGGCGGCTACGCGGGTGTGGAGGCGCGCACCGATGCCGTGGACGCGTGGGTGGACGAGTGCCGGGAGCGGGCCGACGGCACGCTGATGACGGCGGCGAACTCCTGGTACCTCGGCGCCAACATCCCTGGTAAACCAAGGGTGTTCATGCCGTTCGTCGGTGGTTTCGGGGTGTACGGCGACATCATCGAGAAGGTCGCGGCGGACGGGTACCAGGGGTTCGACCTGCTCAGCGGGTGAGGTTCGCCAGATGGGCGAAGGCTGCCGCGCGGGCCGCCTTCGCCTCGGGCAGCGCGGCGTCCCCGCCCATCGACATGAAGCCGTGGAACGCTTCGTCGTAGCAGTGGTACCGCGTGGGCACCCCGGCCGCGGCCAGGAGTTCCGCGTACCGCCTGCCCTCGTCGCGCAGCGGGTCGAGCCCGGCGGTGACGACGAACGCGGGCGGCAGACCGTCGAGCCGGTCGGCGGCGAAGGGCGTCGCGCGGGGGTCGCGGGCGTCCTCGGGGCGAGGCAGGTACTGCTGCCAGTACCAGCGCAGATGGTCGGCGGTGACGAAGTACCCGTCGGCGTTCTCCTCGTACGAGGCCGTGGAGCGCTCCGGGTCCAGCATCGGGTAGTACAGGTGCTGGGCGGCGAGCGCGGGCCCGCCGCGCTCGCGGGCGAGCAGCGCGGCGACGGCGGCGAGGTTGCCGCCCGCACTGTCGCCGGCGACGACGAGCGGCCGGCCCGGATGGGTCTTCGCCGCCCACAGCAATGCGGTGTACGCGTCCTCGGGAGCGGCGGGGAAGGGGGCTTCGGGGGCGAGCCGGTAGTCGACGGACACGACCGACGCGCCGCTCGCCGCGGCGAGTTCGCGGCAGAACCCGTCGTGCGAGTCGAGGGAGCACAGCACCATGCCGCCGCCGTGGAAGAAGACGACGACGGGCGCACCCTTGTGCTCGCTCCCGGGGTCGTAGACCCGCACGGGCACGCCGTCGGCGTCCAGGTCGGCCACTTGGTGCAGCGCGGGCAGCCCGGGTGGCGGCGGGGTGGGACGCTCCGCGAAGTACGCCCGTACGGCACGGATATCGGTGAACTCGGTGCCCAGCGCCGGGAAGTTGGCGGTGCAGGCGTCGATGAGTGCCTGCACGTCGGGGCGGGGGCGGCGGCCGGGCGGGGTCATTGGCCGTCCCCCTGTCCCCGGCCGCGCTGAGCGAACACCGGCATCCGCCCGGCCGACGCGCCGCCGTCCGCGGCGACCTCGGCGCCGGTGAGGTAGGAGGCGTCGTCGGAGGCGAGGAACGCGACGAGCCGGGCCACCTCCTCGGGCCTGCCGATGCGGCCGAGCGCGGCGGCCGGGTGCTCGGTGGTGCCGAGGTGGGCGGTCATCGCCGTGTCGATGGCGCCGGGGAAGACGGCGTTGACGCGGATGCCGTCGCCGCCGAGTTCGAGGGCGGCGGTCCGGCTCAGCCCGCGCAGCCCCCACTTCGCGGCGCCGTACGAACCGTGCCCCCAGATGCCCTGGACCCCGGCCTGCGAGGAGATGTTGACGACCGCGCCGCCCCGCTCCCCGGCCCGCATGGCGGGGACGACGGCCTGGATGCCGAGGAAGGGCCCGACGAGGTCGACCTGGAGGATCCGCTCCAACTGGGCCGGGTCCTCGTCGACGATGGGTGACGTCGTGTAGATGGCGGCGTTGTTGACGAGGATGTCGAGTCGGCCGTAGCTGTCGCGGGCGGTCCCGACGGCCGCCGCCCAGGACGCCGCGTCGGTGACGTCGAGCCGCACGAACCGCGCCGCGTCCCCGAGCCCGGCGGCCACCTTCTCCCCTTCATCCACCAGTACGTCCCCGAGCACGGCCCGCGCCCCGCGCGCCACCAGTTCGCGGGCGACGGCCTCGCCCATCCCGCGGGCCGCGCCGGTCACCAGAGCGACCTTCCCGGCCAGTTGCCCCTGCCACTCACTCATCGTCGTACGCCTCCCACTCGGTTCCTGCTCGGACCTTCCGCGCTACTCGGCACTCACGCCCCGGCCATGCGCCCCGCCGCCCGGTACCCGAACACCATTCCCGTGCCGATGGGGGCGCCGGGCCCCGGATACACCGCCCCGGTGACGCTCGCCGCCGTGTTCCCGGCGGCGTACAGCCCGTCGATCGCGGACCCGTCCTCGCGAAGGACCCGCGCGTCCACGTCGGTGACCAGGCCCCCCTTCGTGCCGAGGTCCCCGAGCACCATCCGCACCGCGTGGAAGGAGCCCGAACTCAGCGGCAGCAGGCACGGGTTGGGGGCGCCCTCCTCGCCCTCGCCCGCGAAGAACCGGTCGTAGGGGTCGTCGCCGCGCCCGAACTCCGGGTCGTGGCCCTTCTCCGCGTACGCGTTGAAGGTCTTGACGGTCGCCGCGAGGCCTTCCGCCGGCACCCCGATCGCCTCGGCGAGCGCCTCCACCGAGTCCGCGCTGTGCCACACCCCGGCCGCCTCGAACGACTCCCGGTCGACCGGGACGAGGACGATGCCGGGCGGCTCCTCGCCGTGCCGCGCGTCCCACACCCACCACACGGGGCGATCCGGCGCGTCCCCGGCCCCCGCCGCGATCATGGCCCGGCCCATCCGGTCGTAGGACAGGCTCTCGTTGGCGAACCGGCGGCCCTCGGCGTCGACGAAGACACCGCCGCGGAAGCCGAGCGCGAACGCCGCCCCGCCGTCGGGGAACAGCACGGACGGGCACCACCAGCTCTCGCCGAGCAGGGACGTCGCCGCGCCGAGCCCTTGCGCGGCCCGCAGCGCGTCCCCCGTGCCGCCGCCCGCGGGCCCCATCGTCCAGTCGGTCCCCGGCCCGTTGCCCCAGGCGCGGCGCAGTTCGACGTCCCGCTCGTAGCCGCCAGCGGCGAGCAGCACACCGCGCCGGGCACGGATGTGGACCGTGCGGCCCTCCTTGTCACGCACCTCGGCGCCGACGACCCGGCCGTCCTCGTCCTGTACGAGCCCGGTGAACGCGGTGCGCGTGCGCGCCCGACCACCTGCCTCCTCCAGTGCGAGCAGCAGTCGGCCGATCAGCGCGCGGCCGTCCGTCAGCGCCCCTTCGGGCGCCGGCACGCCCAGCCGTTCGCTCCACGCGGGCGGGCGGACGGCGTCGAGCAGCGGCTGCTCGCCCGCGGGCCGCTCCAGGGGGACCGGGAAGACCCCGCGGCCCGCGTCGAAGCGGCCGGGGCCCGGGTAGTAGTCGGGGAACGGCCGGTACTCGAACCGGAGCAGTTCACTGCGCTCCAGGAACTCGACCGTGGGACCGGCCCCGTCGAGGTACGCGTCCTGCATCTCGTGCGGCGTGGAATCGCCGACCAGGGACCGGAAGTACGCGCGGGCCAGGTCGGCGCTGTCCTCGACGCCGGCGCGGGCCTGCGCCTGGTTGCCGGGCAGCCACAGGCAGGCTCCGGCGTACGCGGTCGTCCCGCCGAAGTACTCGGTCTTCTCGACGACGAGGGTGTCGAGGCCGCGCGCGGCGGCGCTGTACGCGCCGGTGAGGGCGGCGCCTCCGGAGCCGACGACCAGCACGTCGACCGTCTCGTCCCACTCGACCACAGGGTTGCTGCTCACAGCGTCTCGCTCCTCTCGTACCACTGGGGAAGGACGGCGCGGACGGCGATCCGCCAGCCGTCCGCGGTGCGCCGGTACTCGTCCTCGTACCGGACGAGGAAGCGCACATCGCCCCCGTCGGCGCCGAGGTGGTGGGCGAGGCTGTAGGTGACGGCGCGGGCGCTGTCGGGCCCGGTCATTTCACCGACGTGGTTCCCGGTCTGGTGGAAGGTGCGCGGGAAGACGGCGAGTTCGTCGAAGAGCTTGTTGCGTTCGGCGGAGCCGGTCCGCTCCCACAGCACCGTGCCGTCGGGCTTGTGGGCGACGAGTCGGCCGTCGGTGGTGAACTGGGCGTCGAGCAGGGCGGGTTCGCGTCCGTCGACGGCGAGCGCGTAGCTCTCCGCGAGGCGTCGCAGCGCGAGCGCGTCGCCGGGCTCGGGAGGAACAGGGGTACGGGTCATGCCCTCACCCTGGCCGTACCTCACCCGGCGCTCCACCGCCGGTTCCCGCTCAGCGGGACGCGACTTCTGCGAGGGTTCTCACAGGCGCTCGATGATCGTGACGTTGGCCTGACCGCCGCCCTCGCACATCGTCTGGAGGCCGAACCGGCCGCCGGTGCGCTCCAGTTCGTGCAACAGGGTCGTCATCAGCTTGCTGCCGGTGGCGCCGAGGGGGTGGCCGAGGGCGATGGCGCCGCCGTTGACGTTGACCTTCTCGGGGTCGGTGCCGGTCTCCTTGAGCCAGGCGAGGACGACCGGCGCGAACGCCTCGTTGATCTCGACGAGGTCGATGTCGTCCATGGTCAGGCCGGTCTTCTTCAGCGCGTACGCGGTCGCCGGGATGGGCGCGGACAGCATCCGGATGGGGTCCTCGCCGCGTACGGAGAGGTGGTGGATGCGGGCGCGGGGCGTCAGCCCGTGTTCCCGTACGGCCTGTTCGGAGGCGATCAGCATGGCCGCCGCGCCGTCGGAGACCTGTGAGGAGCAGGCGGCGGTGATGGTGCCGCCCTCGACGACCGGGTTCAGGCCGGCCATCTTCTCCAGGGTCGTGTCCCGGCGCGGTCCCTCGTCGGTGGTGACGTCCCCGTAGGCGATGGTCTCCTTCGCGAACCGGCCCTCGTCGATCGCGCGCAGTGCCCGCTGGTGGGAGCGGAGCGCCCACGCCTCCTGGTCCTGCCGCGTGACGCCCCACTTGTCCGCGATGAGTTCCGCGCCGTGGAACTGGTTGACGGGCGCGTCGCCGTAGCGGGCGCGCCAGCCCTCGCTGCCGAGGTAGGGGCCATCGGTGAGGCCGAGCGGTTCGGCGGCCTGCCGGGAGGCGAAGGCGATCGGGATCATCGACATGTTCTGTGTGCCGCCCGCGACGACGAGGTCCTGCGTCCCGGAGAGCACGCCCTGCGCCGCGAAGTGGACGGCCTGCTGGGACGAGCCGCACTGCCGGTCGACGGTGACGCCCGGCACCTCTTCGGGGAGCCCGGCGGCGAGCCAGCAGGTGCGGGCGATGTCGCCGGCCTGCGGGCCGACGGTGTCGAGGCAGCCGAAGACGACGTCCTCGACGGCGGCCGGGTCGACCCCGGTCCGCGCGACGAGCTCCTTGAGGACATGGGCGCCCAGGTCTGCGGGGTGGACGGCGCTGAGCCCGCCCTTGCGCCGCCCGACGGGGGTGCGGACCGCTTCGACGATGTAGGCCTCGGCCATGACGCATCAACTCCAGTCTCTTCTAAGGGTGGTGGGGCTGGGCTATCCCGTCGAGCACCATCGCGAGGTATTCGCGGGCGATCTCCTCGGGGGTGTGTCTGCCGCCCGGCCGGTACCAGGACGCGGCGACCCACACGGTGTCGCGCACGAACCGGTAGGTGAGCCGGATGTCGAGGTCGGCGCGGAACGACCCGGCCGCCACGCCTTCCTGGAGGGTGGTCAGCCAGGTCTGCTCGAATTTGCGCTGCGACGCGGCGAGGAACGCGAACCGCTCCCTGGTTGCGAGCGCCTTCGATTCCTTCTGGTAGATGGCGACGGCGGGCCCGTGCCGGTCGATCTCCCGGAACGACTCGGTGACCAGGGCCCGCATCGTCTCGCGCGGCCCGTGCCCGGCGGCGAGCACGGTGTCGTAGCGGCCCCACAGCTCGTCGAGGAAGCCGCGCAGGATCTCCTCGACGATCGAGTCCTTGGAGTCGAAGTGGTAGTAGAGGCTGCCCGCGAGCATCCCCGCGGCGTCGGCGATCCGGCGCACGGTGGTGGCGTCGTAGCCCTGCGCCGCGAACACCTCGGCCGCCGTGGCGAGGAGTTCTTGGTGCCGCTCGGGCGAGGGGCTCATGCGCGCTGGCTGCTGACGGAGACGGTTTCGCCGGTCATGTACGAGGAGTAGGCGGAGGCGAGGAAGACCATCACGTTGGCCACCTCCCACGGCTGCGCGTACCGGCCGAAGGCCTCCTTCCCGGTCAGCTCGGCGAGGAGCTCCTCCGAGGTGACCTTCACGAGGTGGGGGTGCATGGCGAGGCTGGGCGCCACCGCGTTGACCCGCACCCCGAACTCGGCGGCCTCTATCGCGGCGGTCCTGGTCAGGGCCATCACGCCCGCCTTCGCCGCGGCGTAGTGCGCCTGACCGGCCTGGGCGCGCCAGCCGATGACGGACGCGTTGTTGACGATCACGCCGCCGCTGCCGGTGTCACGGAAGGCGCGCAGGGCGGCCCGTACACACCGGAAGGTCCCGTTCAAGGTGACGTCCAGGACCTTCGTCCACTGTTCGTCGCTCATGTCGACGAGCGCCGAAGTGCCGCCGAGTCCCGCGTTGTTCACGACTATGTCGAGCCCGCCGTGCCGCTCGGCGGTGTGCGCGAAGAGCGCCTGCACCTGCTCCTCGTCGGTGACGTCGCAGGCGAGCGCGGAGACCCGCTCGGGCCCGAACTCGGCGGCGAGGGCCTCTTCGCTCTCCTTCAGACGGCGCGCGTGCGCGTCGCTGATGACGACGCGGGCGCCCTCCTCCAGGAAGCGGCGCGCGGTGGCGCCGCCTATCCCTGCGCCGGCGGCCGCGGTGATGACGGCGCCGCGCCCGTCGAGCAGTTGGTGGCCGGGGACGTAACCGGGAGCCGTGGAAGCCACCGAACTCATACGCGCACCTCTTTCGGGTCGACGCTCGACGCTGTCCATGCTCATAAGCTAACCTACCAAACACTTGTTAGGGAAGGATGTATCCGATGCCCGCAGCGCACTCCGCCGAGACCGGCCCCGCGACCAGCCCCGACACCAGCCCCGACTCCCCCGTCCTGTACGAGGTCAGGGGCCGGGTCGCCCACGTGACGATGAACCGCCCGAAGTACCGCAACGCGCAGAACTCGGCGATGACGTACGCCCTGGACGCCGCCTTCTACCGGGCCGCCGAGGACGAGGCCGTGAAGGTGGTCGTCCTCGCGGGCGCGGGCGAGCACTTCTCGGCGGGGCACGACATCGGGACGCCGGAGCGGGACGCGCATCTGCCGTTCGAGCGGCGGGCCGGGCTGTGGTGGGACCACTCCGACAAGCGGGGCGCCGAGTCGCGGTTCGCCCGCGAGTCGGAGGTGTACCTGGGCATGTGCAGGCGCTGGCGCGAGCTGCCGAAGCCGGTGATCGCCTCGGTGCAAGGGGCGTGCGTGGCGGGCGGGTTGATGCTGGCCTGGGTGTGCGACCTGATCGTGGCGAGCGAGGACGCGTTCTTCGCCGACCCCGTCGTGCGGATGGGGATTCCGGGCGTCGAGTACTTCGCGCACCCGTGGGCGATGCCGCCGCGGATCGCCAAGGAGTTCCTCTTCACGGGCGAGCGGATGAGCGCGCGCAGGGCGTACGAGGTGGGGATGGTCAACCGGGTGGCGCCCCGGGACGAACTGGCCGCAGCCACGCACGATCTGGCGGACCGGGTGGGCGAGATGCCGCGGCTCGGGCTCGCGCTGACCAAGCGCGCGGTGAACCAGGCGGAGGACCTCCAGGGACTGCACGCGGGCATGGACTCCGTCTTCGGGCTGCACCACCTGGCGCACGCGCACAACGCGGAGACGGCGGCGGATTCGCTGGGCGGCATGGACGTGCGCGCGATGAAGGAGGCGGGCTCCCGATGAACCTGGAGTTCACCCCGGACCAGGACGCGTTCCGCGAGCAGGCGCGGGCGTGGCTCACCGAGCATGTACCGGCCGAGCCACTGCCCTCCCTGGAGACCGCGGAGGGCTTCGCCGCGCACCGCGCGTGGGAGGCCGAGATGTCCGCGGACCGCTGGTCGGTCGTCTCGTGGCCCGAGGAGTTCGGGGGCCGCGGCGTCGACATCTTCAAGTGGCTGATCTTCGAGGAGGAGTACTACGCGGCGGGTGCGCCGGGCCGCGTCTCGCAGAACGGGATCAACCTCCTCGCGCCCACGCTCTTCGACCACGCGACGGACGAGCAGCGGGCGCGCGTGCTGCCGTCGATGGCGAGCGGCGAGGTGATCTGGGCGCAGGCCTGGTCGGAGCCGGAGGCGGGCTCCGACCTCGCGGCGCTGCGCTCGCGGGCGGTGCGCACGGACGGCGGGTGGCTGCTGAACGGGCAGAAGACGTGGTCGTCGCGGGCGGCGTTCGCGGACCGGGCGTTCGGCATCTTCCGTACGGACCCGGAGGCGGCCAAGCCGCATCACGGGCTCACGTACCTGATGTTCGACCTGCGCGCGCCCGGGGTCACGGTCCGGCCGATCGGCCGCATCGACGGCAAGCCGGCCTTCGCCGAGCTGTTCCTGGACGACGTGTTCGTGCCCGACGAGGACGTGATCGGGGAGGTCGGCAAGGGCTGGCGCATCGCGATGTCGACGACGGGGAACGAGCGGGGGCTCATGCTCCGCTCCCCCGGCCGCTTCCTCGCCTCCGCGGACCGGCTGCTCGGGCTGTGGCGGGAGCGCGGCGCGGATCCGGCGCTGCGCGACCGGGTGGCGGACGCGGTGGTCGGGGCGCGCGCGTACCAGCTGTTCACGTACGGCAACGCGTCACGGTTCGCGGCGGGCGAGCAGATAGGCGCGGAGTCGAGCCTGAACAAGGTGTTCTGGTCGGAGTACGACATCGCGCTGCACGAGACGGCGCTGGAACTGCTCGGTGCGCACGGGGAGTTGGCGGAGGGCGAGTGGGCGGAGGGCTACACCTTCTCCCTGGCCGGTCCGATCTACGCGGGGACGAACGAGATCCAGCGCGACATCATCGCCGAGCGTCTGCTCGGCCTGCCGAAGGGACGCCGCTGATGAGGTTCCTCCTGGACGCGGAGCAGGCCGAGTTCGGCCGCACGCTCGACCGGATGCTCACGGCGGCGGACACCCCGTCGGCGATACGGGCGTGGGCGGGCGGCGACGCCGCGCCCGGTCGCGCGCTGTGGGGGCGGCTCGCGGAGGCGGGGGTGTTCGCGCTCGCGGTACCGGAGGCGTACGAGGGGGTGGGCCCGCTACCGGTGGAACTCGCGCTGTCGTACGTGGAGTTGGGGCGGCACGCCGTGCCGGGCCCGGTGGTCGAGACGGCGGCGGTGGCGGCGCTGCTGAACGGTACGGAGGCCGGGAAGGAGTGGCTGCCCCGGATCGCGGCCGGGGAGGCGGCGGTGACGCTGGCCGCGGGCCCGTACGCGCTGGACGCGGACTCGGCGGACGCGGTCTTCGTGGTGGACGGCGACGAGGTACGGCTCGCCGCCGGGCACGGCCCGCTGCGGGAGTCGGCCGACCCCGCGCGGCGGCTGTTCGTGCCCGAGGGCGGCGAGGTCGTGGCGCGCGGCGCGAAGGTGCGGGAGGCGGTGGACATGGCGTCGTTCCTGACGGCGGCGCAGTCGCTCGGCGTCGGCCTGGAGCTGCTCCGCCGCACGGTTGAATACGTCCGGCAGCGCGAGCAGTTCGGTGTGCCGATCGGCTCGTTCCAGGCGGTCAAGCACCGGCTCGCGGACGCGCTGGTGGGCCTGGAGTTCGCACGTCCGCTGCTGTTCGGTGCGGCACTCACGATGACGTCGACCGATGTCGCGGCGGCGAAACTGGCGGCGGGCGAGGCGGCGTACGCGGCGGCGCGGGCCGCTCTGCAACTTCACGGCGCCGTGGGCTACACGGAGGAGCTGGACCTGTCCCTATGGCTCCGCAAGGCCCGCCCGCTCCGGGACGCGTGGGGCACGCCGGCGGAGTGCCGGGAGCGGGTGCTCGGGTAGCGGCCACGGGGCCGGGCCCTGCGACAAGGGGCACGCGGCACCGTGGCGCCGCCTTGCCCACCCTGCCGCCCAAGGCGGCAGATTGCCCAAGGCTCGGGCGGCACGGCAGCGCCACCCCGTGCGGCCGAAGCCCCCGGAGGGGGCGGATGGTGGGAGATGGGCGGCGCCAGGGGGCCAACTCAAGCTCCTGCGCGGAGACGAGCCACACCAAGCCCCGCCGACCACGGGGCGGCGGGTGACCAAAATCAAGCCCCGCCGGCGATTGAGGCGCGGGGCCCGGGGCGGAGCCCCGTGGCCGCAACCACGGCACCGGTCGCCACGTCGCACACACACTCGCTTAATCTGTGCCGCATGAAACGCGCGGGCTGCCTGCTCCTCTCCTTCGTCGCCGTGGCCCCACTCGCCACGGCCGCCGTCTACCTCCTGTCACCCGGCGACGACCCGGCCCCACGCGCCCGCCCCACCACCTCCGCCCCGGCCCACCCCGGCAACCAGTCTGAAGCGGAGCGCAAGGCCGACGACAAGGCGATCGCGAGCCTGCCGCCCGGCCTCGCCGCCCCGCGGCAGAAGGACCTGGCGCAGCGGATCGTCGCCAGCGCCGAGAACTCGACCCTCGACTGGCGCGGCCAGTACGGCTACATCGAGGACATCGACGACGGCCAGGGCTACACGGCGGGCATCATCGGCTTCTGCACCGGCACCCACGACCTCCTGACCCTGGTCGAGCGCTACACGAAGACCCACCCGGACAACGGTCTCGCCCGCTACCTCCCCGCCCTGCGCGAGGTCGACGGCACGGACTCGCACAAGGGCCTCGACCCCGGCTTCACCACGGCGTGGAAGCAGGAGGCCACGCACAAGGCCTTCCGGGAGGTCCAGGAGAAGGAGCGCGACCGCGGCTACTTCGAGCCCGCGGTCCGCCTCGCCAAGCTCGACGGCCTGGGCACGCTCGGCCAGTTCATCTACTACGACGCGATGGTCCTGCACGGCCCCGGCACCGGACCGCGCGGCTTCTACGGCCTGCGCGAGGCCGCCCTCAAGGAGGCCGACACCCCGTCCCAGGGCGGCCGCGAGAAGGCGTACCTGGACATCTTCCTGGACCAGCGCCGCAAGGCGATGAAGGCCAAGAACCCCGACCGCGACACGACCCGGATCGACACGGCGCAGCGCCAGTTCCTCTACGACGGCAACCTGTCCCTGAAGACGCCGCTGACGTGGAAGGTGTACGGGGAGACGTTCCACATCGGCTGACCGGCAGAAGCAAGGCACGCGAACGCACCGCGACGCCCGCCCAAGCGTCCGGTCGGGGACTGTAGGGCGAGCGTCGCGCTCAGTTCCGTACGCCGTTGTACGGGACGTCTATTGACGGAGTGTCACACGGTCAGCGAGCGGTCCGTCGGCCGGATCGGGGCATGCAGCTCCGAGGCCCCCGTCAGGAAGCGGTCCACGCCGCGGGCGGCCGAGCGGCCCTCCGCGATGGCCCACACGATGAGGGACTGGCCGCGGCCGGCGTCGCCCGCCACGAACACACCCGGCACGTTCGTCTGGAACTCGGCGTCCCGGTCGACGTTGCCGCGCGCGTCGAGGTCGAGGCCGAACTGCGAGACCAGACCGTTCTCCTGGTCCGTGCCCGTGAAGCCCATCGCCAGGGTGACCAGCTGCGCCGGGATCTTGCGCTCGGTGCCGGGCTTGTTGACGAGCTTGCCGTCGACGAACTCGACCTCTGCGAGGTGCAGCCACTGGACGTTGCCGTCCTCGTCGCCCTCGAAGTGCGTGGTGCCCGCCGAGTAGATGCGCTCGCCGCCCTCCTCGTGCGCGGAGGTGACCTTGTAGAGCATCGGGAATGTCGGCCACGGCTGCGTGGTCGTGTTCCGCTCCTCGCCCGGCTGCGGCATGATCTCCAGCTGCGTCACCGAGGCGGCGCCCTGGCGGTGGGCGGTGCCCACGCAGTCGGCGCCGGTGTCACCGCCGCCGATCACGACGACGTGCTTGCCCTCGGCGGTGATGGGGGGCTGCACGAAGTCGCCCTCCTGCACCTTGTTGGAGAGCGGCAGGTACTCCATGGCGAAGTGGATGCCGTTCAGCTCGCGGCCGGGGACCGGGAGATCACGCGACACGGTCGCACCCGCGGCCACGACCACGGCGTCGTAGCGCTTGCGCAGGCCCGCGGCGTCGATGTCGCGGCCGACCTCCACGCCCGTACGGAACTTGGTGCCCTCCGCGCGCATCTGCTCGATGCGGCGGTTGATGTGGCGCTTCTCCATCTTGAACTCGGGGATGCCGTAGCGGAGCAGACCGCCGATGCGGTCGGCGCGCTCGTAGACGGCGACCGTGTGACCGGCCCGCGTCAGCTGCTGGGCGGCGGCCAGACCGGCCGGTCCCGAGCCGATGACGGCGACGGTCTTGCCCGACAGACGCTCGGGGATCTGCGGGGCGACATCGCCCCGGTCCCACGCCTGGTCGATGATCGAGACCTCGACGTTCTTGATGGTCACGGCCGGCTGGTTGATGCCGAGCACACACGCCGACTCGCACGGAGCCGGGCACAACCGACCGGTGAATTCAGGGAAGTTGTTCGTCGCGTGCAGACGCTCCTGCGCGGCCGACCAGTCCTCGCGGTACGCGTAGTCGTTCCACTCGGGGATCAGGTTCCCCAGCGGGCAGCCGTTGTGACAGAACGGGATGCCGCAGTCCATGCAGCGGGACGCCTGCTTGCTGATGATGGGCAGCAGGGAGCCGGGAACGTAGACCTCGTTCCAGTCCTTGACGCGCTCGTCGACCGGGCGGGTCTGCGCGACCTCGCGGCCATGGTTGAGAAAGCCCTTGGGATCAGCCATTGGTCGCCGCCTCCATCATCTTCTCGGTGATCTCGGTCTCCGAGAGACCGTCTCGCTCGGCGGCGTCCTTGGCGGCGAGCACTGCCTTGTACGTGCTGGGGATGATCTTCGTGAAGCGCTCCACCGAGGTGGTCCACTCGGCGAGGAGCTTCTCGGCCACCGTCGAGCCGGTCTCCTCGGCGTGGCGGCGCACCACGTCGTGCAGCCACTGCTTGTCACTGTCGTCGAGGACGGCGACCGCCGAGGCGTTTCCGGCGTTCACGTGATCGGGGTTCAGGTCGATGACGTACGCGACGCCGCCCGACATGCCGGCCGCGAAGTTGCGGCCCGTCTCGCCGAGGACCACCGCGTGACCGCCGGTCATGTACTCGCAGCCGTGGTCGCCCACGCCCTCCGAGACCACCGTGGCACCGGAGTTGCGGACGCAGAAGCGCTCGCCGGTGCGGCCGCGCAGGAACAGCTCGCCGCCCGTCGCGCCGTACGCGATGGTGTTGCCGGCGATCGTCGAGTACTCGGCGAGGTGGTCGGCGCCGCGGTCCGGGCGGACGATGACACGGCCGCCGGAGAGGCCCTTGCCGACGTAGTCGTTGGCGTCGCCCTCCAGGCGCAGCGTCACACCGCGCGGGACGAAGGCGCCGAAGGACTGGCCCGCGGAGCCCGTGAAGGTGATGTCGATGGTGTCGTCGGGCAGGCCCGCGCCACCGAACTTCTTCGTCACCTCGTGGCCGAGCATGGTGCCGACCGTGCGGTTGATGTTGCGGATGGCGACCTGGGCGCGCACCGGCTGGGCGTCCGTCTGGTCGTTCGCGGCGAGGGCGTCGGCGGCGAGCTTGATCAGCTCGTTGTCGAGCGCCTTCTCCAGGCCGTGGTCCTGGTCGTTGATCCGGTGCCGGACGGCGCCCTGGGGCAGGTCCGGCACGTGGAACAGCGGCTCCAGGTCGAGGCCCTGCGCCTTCCAGTGGTTCACGGCCCGCTCGGTGTCGAGGAGTTCGGCGTGGCCGACGGCCTCCTCGATGGAGCGGAAGCCCATCTCGGCGAGCAGCTCGCGGACCTCTTCGGCGATGAACTGGAAGAAGTTGACGATGTACTCGGCCTTGCCGGAGAACCGCTCGCGCAGCGTCGGGTTCTGCGTGGCGATGCCGACCGGGCAGGTGTCCAGGTGGCAGACGCGCATCATGACGCAGCCGGAGACGACGAGCGGCGCGGTCGCGAAACCGAACTCCTCGGCGCCGAGCAGCGCGGCGATCAGCACGTCACGGCCGGTCTTCAGCTGGCCGTCGGTCTGTACGACGATGCGGTCGCGCAGGCCGTTGAGCAGCAGCGTCTGCTGGGTCTCGGCGAGGCCCAACTCCCAGGGACCACCGGCGTGCTTGAGCGAGGTGAGCGGCGACGCGCCCGTGCCGCCGTCGTGGCCCGAGATCAGGACGACGTCGGCGTGCGCCTTGGACACACCGGCCGCGACCGTACCCACGCCGACCTCGGAGACCAGCTTCACGTGGATGCGGGCCTGCGGGTTGGCGTTCTTGAGGTCGTGGATCAGCTGAGCCAGGTCCTCGATGGAGTAGATGTCGTGGTGCGGCGGCGGGGAGATCAGGCCCACGCCCGGCGTCGAGTGACGCGTCTTGGCGACCCACGGGTAGACCTTGTGGCCGGGCAGCTGGCCGCCCTCGCCGGGCTTGGCGCCCTGCGCCATCTTGATCTGGATGTCGTCGGAGTTGACCAGGTACTCGGAGGTCACACCGAAGCGGCCGGAGGCCACCTGCTTGATCGAGGAGCGGCGCGCCGGGTCGTACAGGCGCTCGGCGTCCTCGCCGCCCTCACCGGTGTTGGACTTGCCGCCCAACTGGTTCATGGCGATGGCAAGCGTCTCGTGGGCTTCCTGCGAGATCGAGCCGTACGACATGGCGCCGGTCGAGAACCGCTTGACGATCTCGGAGGCCGGCTCGACCTCGTCGATGGAGATCGGCTCGCGGCCCTCGGACTTGAAGTTGAACAGGCCGCGCAGCGTCATGAGCCGCTCGGACTGCTCGTTCACGCGGCCCGTGTACTGCTTGAAGATGTCGTAGCTGCCGGAGCGCGTGGCGTGCTGGAGGCGGAAGACCGTCTCCGGGTCGAACAGGTGCGGCTCGCCCTCGCGGCGCCACTGGTACTCGCCGCCGATGTCGAGCGCGCGGTGCGCGGGCGCGATTCCGGAGGCGGGGTACGCCTTGGCGTGCCGGGCGGCGACCTCCTCGGAGATGACGCGCAGGTCGGCGCCGCCGATCTTGGTGGTGGTGCCGTTGAAGTACTTCTCGACGAAGGCCTCGTCGAGGCCGACGGCCTCGAAGACCTGGGCGCCGCGGTAGGAGGCGACGGTCGAGATGCCCATCTTGGACATGACCTTGAGGACGCCCTTGCCGAGCGCGTAGATCAGGTTCCGGATGGCCTGCTCCGGGCCGCCGATCTCCTCGGAGTTGAGGAAGGTGCCCGCGCGGACCAGGTCCTCGACGGACTCCATCGCCAGGTACGGGTTGACCGCCGCGGCGCCGAAGCCGATGAGCAGGGCCACGTGGTGGACCTCGCGCACGTCACCGGCCTCGACGAGGAGGCCCACCTGGGTGCGCTTCTTCGTACGGATGAGGTGGTGGTGGACGGCCGCGGTGAGCAGCAGCGAGGGGATCGGCGCGTGCTCGGCGTCGGAGTGCCGGTCGGAGAGCACGATCAGGCGGGCGCCGGCCTCCAGGGCGGCGTCGGCCTCGGCGCAGATCTCGTCGATCCGGGCGGCGAGCGAGTCGCCGCCGCCGTGCACCCGGTACAGGCCGGACAGGGTCACGGCCTTCATGCCGGGCATGTCGCCGTCGGCGTTGATGTGGATGAGCTTCGCGAGCTCGTCGTTGTCGATCACCGGGAAGGGCAGGGTGACCGCGCGGCACGTGGCGGCCGTGGGCTCCAGGAGGTTGCTGCCGGGGCCCAGCGGGGAGCGCAGCGAGGTGACGAGCTCCTCGCGGATGGCGTCCAGCGGCGGGTTGGTGACCTGCGCGAACAGCTGCGTGAAGTAGTCGAAGAGCAGCCGCGGGCGGGCTGAGAGCGCCGCGATCGGGGTGTCCGTGCCCATCGAGCCGATCGGCTCGGCGGCGGCCTTGGCCATCGGCGCGACGAGGATGCGCAGCTCTTCCTCGGTGTAGCCGAAGGTCTGCTGGCGGCGCGTGACGGAGGCGTGCGTGTGCACGATGTGCTCGCGCTCGGGGAGGTCGGAGAGCTCGATCTCGCCGGCCTCGAGCCACTCCTCGTAGGGGTGCTCGGAGGCGAGAGCGTTCTTGATCTCGTCGTCCTCGACGATGCGGTGCTCGGCGGTGTCCACGAGGAACATCCGGCCGGGCTGGAGGCGGCCCTTCTTGACGACCTTGGCCGGGTCGATGTCGAGGACGCCGACCTCGGAGCCGAGGACGACGAGGCCCTCGTCGGTGACCCAGTAGCGGCCCGGACGCAGACCGTTGCGGTCGAGAACGGCGCCGACCTGGGTGCCGTCGGTGAAGGTGACGCAGGCCGGTCCGTCCCAGGGCTCCATCAGGTTGGAGTGGTACTGGTAGAAGGCGCGTCGGGCCGGGTCCATGGAGGCGTGGTTCTCCCAGGCCTCCGGGATCATCATCAGGACGCTGTGCGGCAGCGAACGGCCACCGAGGTGCAGCAGCTCAAGGACCTCGTCGAAGGACGCCGAGTCGGAGGCGTCCGGCGTACAGACGGGGAAGGTCCGCTCCAGGTTGTCCGAGTCGCCGAAGAGCCCGGAGGCGAGCTGGGACTCACGGGCGCGCATCCAGTTGCGGTTGCCCTTGACGGTGTTGATCTCACCGTTGTGCGCGACGAAGCGGTACGGGTGCGCGAGCGGCCACGACGGGAACGTGTTCGTGGAGAACCGGGAGTGCACGAGCGCGATCGCGGAAGCGAAGCGGCGGTCGGACAGGTCCGGGAAGAAGGGCTCGAGCTGGCCGGTGGTCAGCATGCCCTTGTAGACGATCGTGCGCGCGGAGAGCGACGGGAAGTACACGCCGGCCTCGCGCTCGGCGCGCTTGCGCAGCACGAACGCCTTGCGGTCGAGCGCGATGTCCTTGTTGACACCGTCCGCGACGAAGATCTGGCGGAAGGCCGGCATCGTCGAGCGGGCGGTGGCGCCGAGCAGCTGCGGGGCGACCGGGACCTCGCGCCAGCCGAGGACGTTCAGGCCCTCTTCGGCGGCGATCGTCTCGATCCGCGAGACCGCGTTGTCGGCCTCCTCCGTGGCGTCGCCCCCGGGCAGGAAGGCGATACCGACGGCGTACGCACCGGCCTCGGGGAGGTCGAAGTCGACCACCTCGCGCAGGAAGGCGTCCGGAACCTGGGACAGGATGCCCGCTCCGTCGCCCGAGTCGGGCTCGGAGCCGGTGGCACCGCGGTGTTCCAGGTTTCGCAGAACGGTCAGCGCCTGCTCGACCAGCGTGTGGCTCGCCTCGCCTGTGAGGGTGGCCACGAACCCGACGCCACAGGCGTCGTGCTCGTTACGCGGGTCGTACATGCCCTGGGCAGCAGGGCGAGCATCCATGTGCGCCCAAGCCTGAGCGCTGTTGGAATGCTGGGACGGCTGGCGCGAGGTACGCATCGGCTCTCCCGTCGTCGTCGTGGCAAGGTACATGCCGAGGGACGACGTTGGCCCTCTGCGGAGAAGTGCAGCTCAAAAAATTTCGTGCAGATTACATGATGGGTCGGTTCTCGGGAACCGGATACTGCGTTCCAACATGCGGACACCGCGGGTGGCGGCGGAAGAGGCCTCGCCGGGCAGATCGATGACCGAGGGCCGGGGTGGAGCCTGTGTGCGCCGCGGGCCTCATTGCCCTCAGCGCTTACGGCTCATGCCCCGTGGTCCAGTAATCGAAACCGCGCGGTAACGACTAGTTATGCAAGGCGCTGTATAGGCATCTTCGGGCCACGGCCGTGGCCCGTCAACCAGCAAAAGTCCCGAAGACGCTCCCCAGGAGATACGTCACACCCGCCGCGGCACCACCGAGCGCCAGCTGTCGCAGCCCGCTGAACCACCAGGAACGCGCCGTCACCTTGGCCACGACCGCCCCGCACGCGAAGAGCCCGATGAGCGCGAGCAGCACGGCGGGCCACAGCGCGCTCGCCCCGAGCAGATAGGGCAGCACCGGGATCAGGGCGCCGAGCGCGAACGACCCGAAGGACGAGACGGCGGCGACCATCGGCGAGGGAAGATCGCCGGGGTCGATGCCCAGCTCCTCGCGCGCATGTATCTCCAGGGCCTGCTCGGGGTCCCGCGACAGCTGCCTGGCCACCTCGTGCGCGAGCTGCGGCTCGACGCCGCGGGAGACGTACAGCTCGGCGAGCTCCTTCTGCTCGTCGGCCGGGTGCTTCCTCAACTCGCGGCGCTCGACGTCGAGTTCGGCCTCGACCAGCTCGCGCTGGGAGGCGACGGAGGTGTACTCGCCCGCGGCCATGGAGAAGGCTCCGGCGGCGAGGCCCGACAGGCCGGTGATGATGATCGTCTGCTGTGAGGCGGCGCCGCCCGCGACGCCGGCCATGAGCGCGAAGTTGGAGACGAGCCCGTCCATCGCACCGAAGACCGCGGGACGCAGCCAGCCACCGTTGACGTCACGGTGCGTGTGGTTGTCCCGGTGGGCGTCATGGAGCGCCGCCCCGGTCTCGATGATGGTCATGCTCGTGAACCCCGCTCCCCTGTGACTGCTGTTTCTACGGGTCCGAAAGTACGCGCGAAAAATCGACCCTGCCAGCAAGGAAGGCCGTACTTACCTGCGGTTTTGCGCCCTGCGCAACACGCTGACCTCCACCTTCCCGGACTCCCCCGTGAGGTGGATCACACGATCGGCGCGTTGACGGGCGGGAAACGAGGGCGCAACATCCGTAAACGTTTACAGAAGTGGGAAACGTTTACAGCGTGACGGTGAAGGGGGCAGGCACGGTGCCGAGGACCACGACGCAGGCGACGGCGGCGACCGGTGGCGGTCAGCCGACGATCATCTCCATCGCCGAGCGCGCGGGGGTCTCCATCGCGTCCGTCTCCCGCGTGCTGAACGGTCTCGGGGCCCGCCCCGCGACCGTCGAGAAGGTCGAGCGCGCCGCCGCCGAACTCGGCTATGTGCCCAACGCGGTGGCCCGCTCCCTCAAGGACGGCCGCACCCGCCAGCTCACCTTCGCGATGCCCGACATCGGCAACCCGGTCTACGTGGCGATGGTCCGCGCCATCCAGTCCGTCGCCAAGGCCGCCGGGTACCGCCTCCTCCTGCACTCCACGGACGCCGTCGCCGAGGACGAACTCGCCGTGCTCCGCAGCCTCGGCGACCGCACCAGTGACGGCCTCATCCTGTGCCCCATCCGCATCACGGACGCCCATGTGGACGCGCTGCGCTCGGCCTCGGGCCCGGTCGTCGTCATCGGCTCGCTGCCCAGCGGCGTCCCGGTCGACAGCGTGCGCGCCGACTCCGTCGAGGGCGTCACGCTCGCCGTGCGCCATCTGTACGAGACGGGCCGGCGCCGCATCGCCTTCGTCAACGGCCCCGCCGACACGGTCCCCGGGCGCAAGCGCGGCGAGGGCTTCCGCAAGGCCCTCGCGGACTGCGGACTCGCGTACGCCCCGGAGCTCGTCGTGCACACGGACTTCGGCATCGAGTCCGGGGCCGCGGCCGCCGAGTCGCTCCTCGACCTGAGGCCCGACGCGGTCTTCGGCGCCAACGACCAGCTGGCGCTCGGCGCCGCCCGCGCCCTGCACGCCCGTGGCCTGCGGATACCCGAGGACGTCGCGGTCGCGGGGATGGACGACAGCGTGCTCGCGCAGGCCGGCTGGCCCCCGCTGACCAGCGTCGACCTGGGCTCCACCGAGCGCGGACGGCGCGCGGCCGAACTGCTGCTGCACCGCCTGGACACACCGGAAGCACCCGGAAGCACCTCCGAGAACCCCACACCCCGCTCCACCACCGCCCCTCCCCGCCTCGTCGTCCGCGCCTCCACGGGCCGGGCGGCGACCGACAGTTGAGACATCGAGGATTCCCATGAGTCTCACCGCGCCACGGGACAACGCCGTCCCTGGTAGCCGCGGCACACCACCACCCCGTACGCCGGGTCAGCGCAAGCGGGCACTCGGCCTCGACCGGGGGGCGTGGTTCCTGCTGATGCCCGCGCTGATCCCGATTCTGATACTCAGCGTGGTGCCGCTCCTGTACGGCCTGTCGCTCGCGTTCACCGACTCGCAGGCGGGGCGGACCGCCCCCACGCAGTTCATCGGCCTGGACAACTTCCTCGATCTGCGCCACGACTCGCTGTTCTGGGAGTCGTTCCGGATCGGCCTGGTGTGGGCGGTGTCCGTGACGGCGCTGCAGTTCGTGCTCGGGCTCGGGCTCGCGCTGCTGCTCAACCAGAATCTGCGTTTCCGCTGGCTGGCCAGGACCCTTGCACTCGTCCCATGGGCGATGCCCGAGGTCGTCGTCGGCATCATGTGGCGGCTCGTCTACCACTCGGACGCGGGCATCCTGAACAAGACGCTGGGCCAGTTGGGCATCATCCACGAGAACGTCGACTGGCTCGCGGACCTGTCGTACGCGCTGCCCGCCGTGATCGTGGTGGGCGTGTGGGCGGGCATGCCGCAGACGACGGTGGTGCTCCTCGCCGGGCTGCAGAACGTGCCGATCGAACTGCGGGAGGCCGCGCAGCTGGACGGCGCGGGGATGTGGCGCCGTTTCACGGCCGTGACCTGGCCAGCCGTGAAGCCGGTGGTCATCGCCATCACGGCGCTCAACTTCATCTGGAACTTCAACTCCTTCGGCCTGGTCTACGTGCTGACGCAGGGCGGCCCCGGCGGCCAGACACGCCTGCCGATGCTGTTCGCGTACGAAGAGGCCTTCAAGTACGGGCAGTTCGGATACGCCGCCGCGATGGGCCTGGCGATGGTCGCGGTGATCGCGGTGCTGCTGACGCTGTTCCTCCGTAAGAAGCTGAAGGAAGACGTGGAGGCGGCCGCATGAGCGCGAGTACGACACTCCCCCGGGTCGCGGGCCGCGCAGGCCAGTACGTGGCGCTGCTCTGCTACATGGTCTTCCTGGCCTTCCCGTTCCTGTGGCTGATCTCGACGTCGTTCAAGTCCCCGCAGGAGCTGGGCGCGATCGACCCGAGCTGGCTGCCGCAGCATCCGAGCCTGGACAACTACCGTGCCGCGTTCGACGCGCAGCCGCTGCTCCGCTCGGCGCTCAACAGCCTGATCGTCGCGGTCAGCGCCTCCGTGATCTCGGTCGCGATCGCGGTCCCGGCCGCGTACGTCATGGTCCGGTACAGGACCCGCGTCAGTCAGGCGGGCACGGGCTGGATCCTGGTCAGCCAGATGTTCCCGTTCGTGCTGATCATCATTCCGCTGTTCCTGGTCCTGAAGAACCTGCGGATGATCGACAGCCTCCTCGGCCTGATCATCGTCTACGTCGTCTGGAACCTGCCCTTCTCGCTCTGGATGCTCCAGGGCTACGTGAAGTCGGTGCCGCGCTCCCTGGAGGAGGCCGCGGCGGTGGACGGCGCGAGCCGCCTGCGCACGCTGACCAGCGTGGTGCTTCCGCTCCTCGCGCCCGGCCTGGTGGCCACGCTGATGTTCAGCTTCGTGACCGCCTGGAACGAGTTCTTCTTCGCCCTCGTCCTCCTCAAGTCCCCGGAGAACCAGACGATGTCGGTCATCCTCACCCGCTTCCTCGGCGCCGAGGGCGTCGCGGACCTCGGGCCGCTCGCCGCGGCCTCGGTCCTCGCCACGATCCCCAGCCTCGTCTTCTTCTCGCTGCTCCAGCGGCGTCTCGTCGGCGGCATGATGAGCGGGGCGGTGAAGGGCTGATGCGCAGGATCCTCGCGGCGGCCGCCGCCTCCCTCTCGCTCGCCCTGGTCGCCGGCTGCTCCGGCTCGGACTCCGATTCGGCGAACGGCACGGTCACCCTCGAATTCCTCAGCCTCGCCTGGCAGAAGGAGTCCATCGAGGCGAACAAGGCCCTCGTCGAGAAGTGGAACGACACCCACTCCAAGGTCAAGGTCAAGTACGTCCAGGGCGTCTGGGACAGCATCCACGACCAGATGCTGACCTCCTTCGAGGGCGGCAAGGCGCCGGACATCTTCCACGACGACGCCTCCGACCTCACCGACTTCGGGCACGGCGGCTACCTCGCCGACCTGAGCCCCTACCTGCCGAAGTCACTGCGCGCGGACATCCCGAAGGCGTCCTGGGCCACGACGACGTACGGAAAGAAGATCTACGGCATCCCGTTCCTCCAGGAGCCGCGCGTACTCGTCGTGAACAAGAAGCTCCTGAAGCAGTCGGGCGTACGCACGCCGACCGTCCAACACCCTTGGTCCTGGGCCGAGTTCGAGCGCGCGAGCAAGAAGCTCACGCGTGACGGGAACCGGGACGGCAAGCCCGAGCGGTACGGCGTCGCCTGGTCGATGAAGGAGCCGGTCACCCAGTCCGTGAACCTCGCCCGGTCCACCGACGGCAAGATCTTCTACAAGGACGGGGAGGGCAAGAACGAGATCCGCTACGACGCCGCCGACTCGGCCGTCGCGCGGCTGATCAACCGGCAGGTCAACAAGGCACACACCGCACCCAAGTCGGCGCTCGGCATGGCCGGCTCGGACACGCTGCCCGGCTTCTTCGCCGGCAAGTACGCGATGCTGCCGCTCAACTTCTCGTTCCGGCAGCAGGTCCAGCAGCAGGCCCCCAAGGGCTTCGACTGGGCCGTCCTGCCGATGCCCGAGGGCTCGGGCGGACTGGCCCAGGGCGTCGCCCCGCAGACCCTGTCCGTCTCCGAGGACAGCAAGCACAAGAAGGCGGCGGCCCAGTTCATCGCCTACCTCACACGGGCCGACCACCAGGTCCAACTGGCGCGCGGCGACTGGCTGTTGCCCACCAGCCGCGAGGCGCTCAAGGACCCGTCCCTGACCACCGAGAAGTACGGCTGGAAGACGGGCTCCGACCTGGCCGCCTCGCTGCGCCCGTCCCCGGTGCTCGGGGTGCGGGGCTACGCCGAATGGAAGGACAAGATCGCCACGCCGGCCTTCCAGGAGTTCTACAACGGCGCGTTCGGCGTAACAGAGCTGCGCAAGCGCCTGGCCGACGACGGCAATCTGATTCTGGACCGCTACCAACGCTGAGCCGCCCCACCGCGTACGACCAGCACAACCCCAGAGATGAGCACGAACACACCATGAGCGTCAGCGTCGAACCGGACCCTCCCTCGGGAGGGCCGGCACAGCCACGCAGACTCCGTACCGTCCCGCACCCTCCCCCCGCGGCCGCGATCTCCCTGCGGGACCGCGCCCGCGGGGCGCTCCTCGGACTCGCCGTCGGGGACGCGCTCGGCGCGCCCGCGGAGAACATGAAGCCGTCCCAGATCCGTGAACGCTGGGGCCGCATCGAAGGCTTCGTCTCCGCCGACCCGGCGGGCACGGACGACACCGAGTACGCGATCTTCTCGGGCCTCCTCCTCGCCGAGCACGGCGCGGGCCTCACCATCGGGCACGTCGAGCGGGCCTGGCACACGTGGATCGCCGACCGCGACGAGGGCCCCTTCAAGGGTGCCGGTTTCAGCGAACGCGGCACCCTCGAGAACCTCCGCCGGGGCCTCGCCGCCCCCATCTCCGCCCAGCACCGGCACGCCTGGAGCGACGGCCTCGCGATGCGCGCGGCGCCCTTCGGGGTGTACGCGGCGGGCCGCCCGGCGGAGGCGGCCCGCCTGGTGTCGATCGACGGCACGGTGTCGCACGACGGGGAAGGCATCCACGGCGGCCGGGCGGTCGCGGCGGGGGTCGCGGCGGCCATGGTCAGCCACAGCCCGGACGCGGTGGTCCAGGCGGCGCTCTCCGTCGTCCCCGAGGACTCGTGGACGGCGCGCTCCCTGCACCGCGCGGTCTCGGCGGCGCGCAGGGCCCGCCGCGACCCCGACGGCACGCAGTTGTCGATGGAGCGGGCGGTCCGCAAGGCCGTCGTCATCGGCGGCTACCCGTGGACGGACCTGGCCCCCGAGGCGGTCGGCCTCGCCTTCGGCGCGTTCGCGGTGGCCCGCGGCGACTTCCGCGAATCGGTCCTCACGGCGGTCAACATGGGCCGTGACGCGGACACGACGGCGGCGGTGGCGGGCGCGCTTGCCGGTGCCCTCGGCGGAGCGTCCGCGATCCCCCCGGCGTGGTCATCAGCCATCGGCCCGGTCCGGGGCAGCTGCCTCCCGTCGATGGCGGGCCGCCACGTCCTGGACGTGGCCGACCGCCTCTCACCTCCGCCGCCGGACCGGACGGGGGCGGTGGCATGAGCTCCGACCACGCCACGGGGCTCCGCCCCGAACCCCACGCCTCAAACGCCGTCGAGGCTGAATTCGCCGCTCCGGGCCACGCCATGGAAGCCCCCACGCCACACCCAAACGCAAGCCCGGCCACTCAAGCCCCGCCGGCACCCTCAAGCGCAGGCCCGGACACTCAAGCCCCCGCCGCACACTCAAACGCAAGCCCCGACACCCAAGCCCCCGCGCCACACCCAAACGCAAACCCCGACACTCAAGCCCCGCCGGCACACTCAAACGCAAGCCCGGACACTCAAGCCCCCGCCGCACACTCAAACGCAAGCCCCGACACCCAAGGCCCCGCGACACACTCAAACGCAAGCCCCGACACTCAAGCCCCCGCGGCACACTCAAGCGCAGGTCCGGACATTCAAGCCCCGCCGGCTCACTCAAACGCAAGCCCCGACACCCAAGCCCCCGCCGCACACTCAAACGCAGGCCCGGACAATCAAGCCCCTGCGGCGATTGAGCAGCGGGGTCTGGGGCAGAGCCCCAGGGGCGCGACCACAGCCGCCGCCACGAACATCAACCGCGTCGAAGGCCTGCTCCTGGGAATCGCCGCAGGGGACGCCGCCGGCTGGCCGTCGGGACGACACCGCGCGGCACGCCTCCCGGACTGGACCCGCCGCCTCACCCGCGAACTGGACACCTTCGCGGAGCAGAACGCCACCACCACCCTCCCCGTCCCCATCGCCCTGAACCAACCCCCGGAACCCCTCCGCCTGGGCCCGTCGGACGACGCCGAATGGGCCGCGTTCACCGCGTTCGCCGTCCTCGCCGCCCACGCCGACGGCCTCGGCGACCTCCCACCCGACCACCGCGTCCGCTCCTCCCTCTCCCTCGCCTGGAACACCCTCGCCGACGAGATCGCCGCGGCAGCGGCCCGCGCCGACGAGATCGAATCCGCCGACATCCCCCTGCGCGCCCGCATCTCGGTCCGCGCCGGCCTCGGCAACCTGGCGGCGGGCCTGCGCCCACCCGCCACGGGCCACGACAACCCGCACTACTTCGACGACGCGGCCTGCGTCCGCGCCGCGGTCCTCGCGGCCGTCCACCCCGGCGAGCCCGAACTCGCCGCGGAACTCGCCGAGTTCGACGCCCGTTACACCCAGGACGGCGACGGCGTGCACGGCGCCCGCGCGATGGCCGCGGCCGTCGCGACCGCGCTCGGCGGCGCCGACGTCGACGCCTGCGTGGACGCCGCGCTCGCCCAGCTCCCGGCCGGCACCGAGATCCACCGCAACGCCCACAGAGCCGTGGAACTCGGCCGCGCCGCGGCGGCCGCCCGCCCGGGACAACCCGGCAACGCGTTCGCGCTGGTCCCCGTCCTGGAACACGAGATCGTCGACCACGTCTACAGCTACGGCATCGCGGCGGCCGAGACCGTCCCCGTCGCGCTCGCCATAGCCACGGCCGCCGGGGGGTCGGTCACCGAGGCCGTGCCCACCGCGGCCTGTCTGTCCCGCGTCGCGGACTCGGCGCCCGCCCTGACCGGCGCCCTGACCGGCGCGATCGGCGGCGCGGAGGCGCTGCCGCACACCTGGCGGGACGCCTGCGACATCCTCGCGGGCTGCGCGCTGCCGCAACTCGCGGGAACCGCACTGACGACCCTGGCCGGCCGCCTCGCCCGCGCCACCTCGAACTCCCTTGCAGCGGAAGGAACTTCACCATGAGCTTGGAAGACCGCACCACCGGCGCCCTGGTCGGCGCGGCCGTGGGCGACGCGCTCGGCGGCCCGGTCGAGGGCTGGACACCGGAGGCCATCGCGGAGCGGCACGGCGGCCGGGTGCGCGGCATCGTGGAGCCGTTCTACAAGGACGACTGGAGGACGGCGCGGCCCATCGCCCCGTACCACAAGGGCGACGGCCACGTAACGGACGACACCCTCATGACCCACGCCCTGATCCGGGTCTACGAGAAGGTCCGCGACCACCTCGACGCGTACGCGGTCGCCGACCACCTGGTCCCCGACCTGATGACAACTCCCCGCTGGATCCCGGAACTCGAGGCGGAGGCCCTCCCCCTCCAGCGGATCTTCCTCGCCGAGAAGTGGATCGTGGCCCGGATCCACTACGGTCACATCGACCCGCGCGAGGCGGGCGTCGGCAACATCGTGAACTGCGGCGCGGCGATGTACATGGCCCCGGTCGGCGCGGTCAACGCGGGCAACCCGCTGAAGGCGTACGAAGAGGCTCTCGACGTCGCGGGCGCCCACCAGTCCTCGTACGGCCGGGAGGCGGCGGGAGTCTTCGCGGCGGCGGTCGCGGCGGCGTACAAGCCGGGCGCGACGCCCGAGTCGGTGGTCGAGGACGCTCTCGCCCTCGCCAAGGACGGCACGCGGTCGGCGATCGAGGCGGTCTGCGAAGTGGCGTCCCGCTACGACGACTTCGAGGACGCGCTGAAGCCGTTGCGCGAGGCGGTCACCCCCTTCGACACGGTCGGCCCCGAGTACCGCAAGCCGTCGCTCGGCGCCCGCCGCCCGTCCCGCCTGCACGCCATCGAGGAACTCCCGGTCGCCCTCGGCATGCTCCTGGTCGGCCGCGGCGACTTCCGGCACACCGTGCTCGGTTCGGTCAACTACGGCCGCGACTGCGACTCGATCGCCACGATGAGCGGGGCGATCGTCGGCGCGCTGTACGGGGAGGGGGCCGTGCCCAAGGAGTGGAGCGCCGAGATCGCCCGGGCCAGCAAGCTGGACCTGCACGGCCCGGCGGCCTCCCTCGCGCGGATCACACGCGAGGTGCACGCGAAGGACCTGGACCGGCGCCGCGCCCACGAAGCCGCGTTCGCGGCGGTGACGGGGCTGTGATGCTCCGTCTGACCTGGGTACAGCCCGAGGACCTGCTCGGCCACGAACTGCGCCAGGCGGCGCAGGACGGCCGGGACGCGTCCGCGATCGCGTCCCGCTGGGTGGCGGCGGGCGGCCACCTGGCGCCTGACCGGGCGGGAGCGTCTGCCGTCCCGGTGTCACCCGAACTGCGTTCCCTGGCCGAGCACTTGCTCGACGAACTCGCGGCGCTCACCTCACCGCTGCCGGAACCGACGGACCTGGCGGCGATCGAATCCGCGACGAAGAACTCTCCCCCGCCCGGGCCTGCTCATATCAAGCCCCTCCGGCGTTTGAGGAGCGGGGGTCCGGGGGCGGAGCCCCCGGTTTCGGGAAGGGGCGGGGCGGGGGATGAGAACGCCCCGCTCGACCGACTGCACGCCGCCTGGCTCGGCCGAGCCATCGGCTGCCTCCTCGGCAAACCCGTCGAGAAGCTGCCCCTCGAAGGCATCCGAGCCATCGCCCGCTCCACCGGAAACTGGCCACTGAACGGCTGGTTCACGGAAGCCGGACTGGACCCGGAGATCGCCACCCGCTACCCCTGGAACCGCCGCAGCGCCCCCACCTCCCTCGCCGAGAACATCGACGGCATGCCCGAGGACGACGACCTCAACTACCCCCTCCTCGCCCTGCTGTTGATCCAGCGCCACGGCCCCGACTTCACCACGTCCGACGTCGCCAAGCTCTGGCTCGACGAACTCCCCGCGGGCCGCACCTTCACCGCCGAACGCATCGCCTACCGCAACCTCCTCACCGGCCTCGAACCCCCGCACACGGCGACGTACCGCAACCCCTTCCGCGAATGGATCGGCGCCCAGATCCGCGCCGACGTCTTCGGCTGGATCAACCCGGGCGACCCGGCCCGCGCGGCCCGTCTCGCCCACCGAGACGCCGTTCTCACGCACACCGCGAACGGCGTGTACGGCGCGATGTTCACGGCCGCCACCATCGCCACCGCCGCCTCGGGCACCGCGGACGTACACACGGCACTCGACACCGGCCTCGCCGTCGTACCACCGCACTCGCGCTACGCGCGGGCCGTGCGCCGAGGCATCGAACTGGCCGGACGACACCAGGACTTCGACACCGTCGTCGACGAGCTGCACGCCGCCTACGCCGACCACCACTGGGTCCACGTCCTGCCCAACGCCGCCCTCCTCTCCGCCGCTCTCACCCACGCCGACGGTGACTTCGAGGGCTCCATCTGCCGCGCGGTGAGCGGCGGCTGGGACACCGACTCCAACGGCGCGACCGCCGGCTCGATCGCCGGCCTGCTCGCCGGCCACCCCGACGCGCTCGGCGACCGCTGGACCGCCCCGCTGAAGAACCGGCTCGCCACCACGGTCGCCGGCTTCGACGGCATCGGCTTCGACGAACTGGCCCGGCTCACCCTGGAGGCCCGCACATGACGAACCCTCAACAAGACATGCCCAAGGGCCCGTTGACCGGGCTTCGCGTCCTCGATCTCGCCACCCTCTTCGCCGGACCGATCTGCGCCACCATGCTCGGCGACTTCGGCGCCGAGGTCATCAAGATCGAGCACCCCCGCAGGCCCGACCCCTCCCGCGGCCACGGCCCGTCCAAGGACGGCGTCGGCCTCTGGTGGAAGACCCTCGGCCGCAACAAGAAGAACCTCACCCTCGACCTGTCCTCGCCCGGCGGCCGCGAGATCCTCCTCAAGCTGGCGGCGGAATCGGACGTCGTCATCGAGAACTTCCGGCCCGGCACCCTGGAGAAGTGGCACCTCGGCTGGGACGAGCTGAGCGCCGCCAATCCGCGCCTGGTCCTCGCCCGCGTCACCGGCTTCGGCCAGTTCGGCCCGTACGCGCGCCGGCCCGGATTCGGCACGCTCGCGGAGGCGATGAGCGGCTTCGCCGCGATCACCGGCCAGCCGGACGGCCCGCCGACGCTCCCCCCGTTCGGCCTCGCCGACTCCATCACCGCGCTCGCCACCTCGTACGCGATCATGGCGGCGCTGCGCGGGCGTGACACGACGGGCCGCGGCCAGGTGATCGACATGGCGATCATCGAGCCGATGCTGTCGATCCTCGGCCCGCAGGCCACCTGGTACGACCAGCTCGGCTACGTCCAGCCGCGCACCGGCAACCGCTCGACGAACAACGCCCCCCGCAACACGTACCGCACGAGCGACGAGAAGTGGGTCGCGGTGTCGACGTCCGCGCAGTCGATCGCGGAGCGCGTGATGCACCTGGTCGGGCGGCCCGAGTTCATCGACGAGGAATGGTTCGCGACGGGCTCGGGCCGCGCGCGGCACGCCGACGAACTCGACGAGGCGGTCGGCGGCTGGATCGCCGCGCACACCCGCGACGAGGTGGTCGCGGCCTTCGAGAAGGCGGAGGCCGCCATCGCCCCGGTCTACGACATCCGCGACGTCCTGGCCGACGAGCAGTACCAGGCCCTCGACACGATCACGGAACTCCCCGACCCGGACCTCGGCACGGTCAAGATGCAGAACGTCCTCTTCCGCCTCTCCGAGACCCCCGGCGCCATCCAGTGGACGGGCCGCCCGCACGGTTCGGACACCGAGGAGATCCTGGACGGCCTCGGCCTGTCGGAGGCGGACATCGTGTCCCTGCGGGAGGCTGGTGCGGTATGAGCGCTCGGCTGGAAAAGACGTTCCTGACCTGGCTGTACGTGCCCGGGGACCGCCCCGATGTCGTCGCCAAGGCGCTCGGCTCGGGCGCCGACGTGGTCCTGGTCGACCTGGAGGACGCGGTCGCCCCCGACCGCAAGGCGTACGCGCTCGACGCCACCGTCGAACTCCTCGCGGACAAGCACAAGACGCCGGTGCACGTCCGCGTCAACGCGCTGGACGGGCCGCTCGCCGAGCAGGAGGTACACCGCCTCACCCCGCTCCCCGGCCTCGACGCGCTGCGCCTGCCGAAGGTGAGCGGCCCCGCGGACCTGACCCGCCTCCAGGACTGGGCGCTCGAAGTGCCGCCCCTGTACGCCCTGTTGGAGTCGGCGACGGGCGTCGAGCACGCCTACGACATCGCCGCGCACCCCTGTGTGCACGGCATCGCGCTCGGCGAGGCGGATCTGCGCGCCGACCTCGGCATCACGGACGGTGCGGGCCTCGCATGGGTGCGCGGCCGGGCGGTCGTCGCGGCGCGCGCGGCCCGGCTGCCGCCACCGCCGCAGTCCGTCTACCCGGACGTCCGCGACACGGCGGGTCTGGCCCGCTCCTGCGCCGAGGGCCGCGCCCTGGGCTTCCTCGGCCGCACCGCGATCCACCCCCGCCAGCTCCCGGTGATCGAGGAGGCCTTCCGCCCCACGGAGGCGGAGGTGGCGGCGGCGCAGGAGATCGTCTGCGCGGCGGCCACGGAGGCGGGCGCCCTGGCCCTCCCGGACGGCCGGTTCGTCGACGCGGCGGTGGTGGCGGCCGCACACAGGACGCTGCGGCTGGCCGGGGCGGGTTCGTCCGGCGCCTGAGGATGCGAAAGGGCGCCGAACCAACCGGTCCGGCGCCCCCATGGACGTACAGGCGAAGACCGTCAGGTCTTCTTCGCCTCGCTCTTCTCGCTCTTCTCACTCTTCGAAAGGCCGGCGTCGTCCTCGACGTCACCGTCGCCCTCGTCCGCCGAACCGTCGGAGACTCCCGGTTCGACGGTCTCTTCGCGTCCGGGCCGCTTCCGCGCCGACACCACCATGTAGATCACGGCGAGCAGGAAGACACCCAGCGCCGTCCAGCAGTTGAGCCGCAGGCCGAGGATGTGGTGCGCGTCGTCCACGCGCATGTACTCGATCCAGAACCGGCCCACGCAGTACGACGCGACGTACAGCGCGAAGGCCCGCCCGTGTCCGAGCTTGAACTTCCGGTCGGCCCAGATGACGAGCAGCGCGACGCCGATGCACCACAGCGACTCGTACAGGAACGTGGGGTGGTAGGTGCCCGGCACCCGCCCGTCCGTGTCCGAGGTGATCTTGAGCGCCCACGGCACATCGGTGGCCCGGCCGTACAGCTCCTGGTTGAACCAGTTGCCCCAGCGGCCGATGGCCTGGGCGAGGGCGATGCCGGGGGCGATCGCGTCGGCGTAGGCCGGCAGCGGGACGCCGCGGCGGCGGGCCCCGATCCAGGCGCCGACCGCGCCGAGCGCGATGGCGCCCCAGATACCGAGGCCGCCCTCCCAGACCTTGAAGGCGTCCACCCAGTCACGGCCCTCGCTGAAGTACAGCTGGTAGTCCGTGATCACGTGGTAGAGGCGACCGCCGACCAGGCCGAAGGGCACCGCCCACACGGCGATGTCGGCGACCGTGCCGGACCGCCCGCCGCGGGCGATCCAGCGCCGGTTTCCGAGCCAGACGGCCACGAAGACGCCGATGATGATGCAGAACGCGTAGCCGCGCAGCGGGATCGGGCCGAGATAGACGACCCCGCTGGACGGGCTGGGAATGAAGGCAAGTTCCATGGCAGGTCCGACGCTACCGTGCCGGGCCGCGGGCACGGCGGGCAGCCCGGCAACGGCTGCGTAACGGCTCCGACTACTTGTTCGCCTCCTCGACCATCTTCTTGAACTTGGCCGGGGTCAGGCTCTGGTCGCTCAGGATGTCCTCGCCGTTGAGCCGGACCGTCGGGGTGCCGGAGTGCTTCGCGTCCTGGAACGCCTTGTACGACTTCTTCACCCAGCTGTCGTGCGTGCCCTTGTTCACACACGACTTGAACGTTCCTGTGTCGAGGCCGCCGACCTTTCCGGCGAGCTCGATGAGCTTGTCGTTCTTCGCGAAGGCGTCATCCGTTTCCGCCGGCTGGTTCTCGAACAGCACGTCGTGATAGTCGCGGAACTTGCCCGCGGTCTGCGAGCACGCCGCCGCGTTCGCCGCGCGCAGGGAGCCGCTGCCCTGCATGTTCGCGTCGATCAGCGTGACGAGGTGGTACTGCACCCGGAGCTCACCGGCGTCGGCGAGTTCGTGGATCGTCGAGCGGTAGGTGTCCTCGAAGGTCTTGCAGGCGGGGCAGCGGAAGTCCTCCCAGATCTCCAGGGTCGACTTCGCGCTCGCCTTGCCGACGGGGATCGCCAAATCGTCCTTGCCGTCGGCGCCCTTCGGCGCGACCACGGGTCCCGACGCCGCGTCGCCGCCGGAACTGTCGTCGCCCGAATTCGCGGCGACCACCCCGATCACCGCGGCCAGGCCGAGGACACACACGACGGTCGCACCCACGATCAATGTCCTGCGCCGCTTCTCAGCGGTCTTCTGCTTCTGGCGCTCGGCGGCAAGGCGTTCGCGGGCCGCGCGCTTTCCCTCTCGGTTCTTCTCGCTCACACCAGCGCCAACGAACCGGGAAGGCACGAGCGTGCCTTCCCGGTCCGGTTTCCATCCGTATGGGTGACGTAACTCCCTGTTACTACGGGGTGGTTGCTGCGCCGTCCCTTACGCCCGCGGCGAGTTCACCGGCGAGGGCGCGCACCGCTTCGAGCCCGGCCTTCTCGTCCGGGGCGTCCAGCATCCGCTTCACGAACGCCGAGCCGACGATGACCCCGTCCGCGAAGCCGGCGACCTCCTTGGCCTGCGCCGCGTTGGAGACGCCGAGGCCCACGCAGACCGGGAGGTCCGTCGTGGCCTTGGTGCGCTCGACGAGCTCCTTGGCCTGGTTGCCGACGGACACGCGGGTGCCGGTGACGCCCATCAGGGACGCCGCGTACACGAAGCCCGAACCGGCCGCCGTGATGGTGGCCAGGCGCTCGTCCTTGCTGCTGGGCGCGACGACGAAGACGGTCGCGAGACCGTGCTTGTCCGCGTGCTCGCGCCACAGCGCCGACTCCTGCACCGGCAGGTCGGGGAGGATGCAGCCCGCGCCGCCCGCCTCGGCGAGTTCTGCGGTGAACCGCTCGATGCCGTAGCGGTCGATGGGGTTCCAGTACGTCATGACGAGGACCGGCTTGCCGGTGGCCTCGTGCGCCTCGCGGACGGTGCGCATGACGTCCTTGATCTTCAGGCCGCCGCGCAGCGCGATGTCGTCGGCGGTCTGGATGACCGGGCCGTCGAGCACCGGGTCGGAGTGCGGCAGGCCCACCTCGACCACGTCCGCGCCGCCGTCGAAGGCGGCCTTGATCGCCTCGATGCCGCCGTCGACGGTCGGGAAACCGGCGGGCAGGTAGGCGATGAGGGCGGAGCGGCCCTCGGCCCTGGCGCCGGCGAGGGTGTCGTTCAACAGCTCGATGTTCCCGCTCACTTGGAGCCCTCCTCGTCGGAGCCGTCGTACAGGCCGAAGTAGCGCGCGGCCGTGTCCATGTCCTTGTCGCCGCGCCCGGACAGGTTGACGATGATCAGCCCGTCCTTGCCCAGCTCCTTGCCGACCTCCAGCGCGCCCGCGAGCGCGTGCGCCGACTCGATGGCCGGGATGATGCCCTCGGTCTGCGACAGCAGGCGCAGGGACTGCATCGCGGCGTCGTCGGTGACCGCGCGGTACTCGCCGCGGCCCGAGTCCTTGAGGTAGGCGTGCTCGGGGCCGATGCCCGGGTAGTCCAGGCCCGCCGAGATCGAGTACGGCTCGGTGATCTGGCCCTCCTCGTCCTGGAGGACGTAGGAGCGGGAGCCGTGCAGGATGCCGGGCTCGCCCGCGCTGAGCGTCGCCGCGTGCTCGCCGGTCTCGATGCCGTGTCCGGCCGGCTCGCAGCCGATCAGGCGGACGTCGGCGTCCGGGATGAAGGCGTGGAACAGGCCGATGGCGTTGGAGCCGCCGCCGACGCAGGCGATCGCGGCGTCGGGCAGCCGGCCGACGCGCTCCAGGATCTGGCGGCGGGCCTCGACGCCGATGACCCGGTGGAAGTCGCGGACCATCGCGGGGAAGGGGTGCGGGCCCGCGACCGTGCCGAACAGGTAGTGCGTGTCGTCGACGTTGGCGACCCAGTCGCGGAACGCCTCGTTGATGGCGTCCTTGAGGGTGCGGGAGCCGGACTTCACGGCCTCGACCTCGGCGCCGAGCATCCGCATCCGGGCCACGTTCAGGGCCTGACGCTCGGTGTCGATCTCGCCCATGTAGATCTTGCACTCAAGGCCGAGCAGCGCGCAGGCGGTGGCCGTCGCGACGCCGTGCTGGCCCGCGCCGGTCTCGGCGATGACGCGAATCTTGCCCATGCGCTTGGTGAGCAGGGCCTGGCCGAGCACGTTGTTGATCTTGTGCGAGCCGGTGTGGTTCAGGTCCTCGCGCTTGAGGAAGACGCGGGCGCCACCGGCGTGCTCGGCGAACCGGGGCACCTCGGTGAGGGCCGACGGGCGGCCGGTGTAGTTGACCAGGAGGTCGTCGAGCTCGGCGGCGAAGGCCGGGTCGTTCTTGGCCTTGTCGTACTCGACCGCGACCTCGTCCACGGCGGCGACCAGCGCCTCCGGGATGAACTTGCCGCCGAACGCGCCGAAGTAGCCCTCGGCGCTGGGGATGTGACCCTCGGGGTCAGGAATGAAGTACTCGCTGGGCATGCGTAACCCTCACGGTGAGTTGGGTGCTGACTGATCGCCGTGGGGGCGTGGGTGGTCGCTGTCAGGCACGGTCCCGCGCCCCTTGATGGGGCAAAGGTACGTACTCGAACGCGGGCGACGGTGCTGCTCGCGCCCGCGCGGCGGTGACCGCCTGTGTGGTGGCCGCCTGTCAGGTGGATCCCGCGCCCCGAGGTCCGAGAAGGACCTACAGGGCGCCTCGCCATCGCATGCCGTTGATCTGGCCGGGTTCCGCGCCGATGTGGTAGCGGACCCGGCGGCCCCGCACACGCCTCGCCGGCGCGCGGCAGCCGCGGGGGCGGCAACCGGGAGCGAGGCGGGAGGCGATGGGCATGGGGTGAGTTTACCGTCCGTGCCGCAGGGCGGGGTGGGCTCCGGCGGCGACGAGGTCGGCGACGGCGGACTTCGGGTCGCGGCCGGTCACCAGGGACTCGCCGACGAGGACGGCGTCCGCGCCCGCGTTGGCGTACGCGATCAGGTCGTGCGGGCCGCGCACGCCGGACTCGGCCACCTTGACGATGTGGTCCGGGATGTCCGGGGCGACGCGCTCGAAGGTGCCGCGGTCGACCGAAAGGTCCTTGAGGTTGCGGGTGTTGATGCCGATGATCTTCGCTCCGGCGTCGATCGCGCGCTCCACCTCGTCCTCGTCGTGCGCCTCGACGAGCGGCGTGAGGCCCATGGACTCCGCGCGCTCGATGAGGGACTCCAGGGCGGGCTGCTCCAGGGCCGCGACGATCAGCAGCGCGAGGTCGGCGCCGTACGCGCGGGCCTCCCACAGCTGGTACGACGTGACGATGAAGTCCTTGCGCAGGATCGGGATGTCGACCTTGGCGCGGACGGCCTCCAGGTCGGCGAGCGAGCCGCCGAAGCGGCGCTGCTCGGTGAGGACGGAGATGACGGCCGCGCCGCCCGCCTCGTAGTCCGCTGCGAGGGCGGCCGGGTCGGCGATCGCGGCGAGCGCGCCCTTGGAGGGGCTGGACCGCTTGACCTCGCAGATCACCTTGACGCCGTCACCCTTGAGCGCGGCCACCCCGTCCTTGGCCGGGCGAGCCTTCGCCGCGCGCTCCTTGAGCTCGTCGAGGCTGACGCGCGCCTGCCGCTCCGCAAGGTCGGCACGGACTCCGTCGATGATCTCGTCGAGCACACTCACGCGAGCGGACTCCTTTCCGGGCATCCCCTGGGTGTTCATCTGGTCCTTGTGAATGGTATCCGTCGAAGGCCGAAGGTCCCGCATCCGGTTGACGCCGGTCCCACTACCTGGACAAACGCAGTTGATCAAGGGCTTAGGAAGCCACCGAACGGCAGGTTCCGGACAACGGTGAAGGCGAGTACGACCCCACCGAGGATCCACAGCTGTACGCGGCCGAGCGCGAGGCTCACCGCTCTGCCACGGGCAGCCCGCACCACCCACACCGTCCAGACCACGGCGAACAGCGCGTAGCCGACGACGGCGAGGGCATTGGCCCCGAACGCGCCCGCGAGGTCCCCGTGCGCGACCGCGTGGGCACTGCGCAGCCCGCCGCACCCGGGGCAGAAGGCGCCGGTGAGCTGGAGGAACGGGCAGCCCGGGTAGTGGCCGGGCTCATTGGGGTCGACGGCGCCCACGTAGCCGAAGGCCAGGGCGACTCCGCCGAGCACGCCGAGCGGGACGGCGAGCCGGCGCAGGGCGCTGAAGCGGGCGGGGGCGGTGTCGGTCGTCTCCACGGTCACCCGTGAATTCTGCATCCGCGGGGCCGGGACCGCTCCCCGGGAAACGCGAAAGGGGCGGGGCAGCCGGTCGGTCGGCCGCTCCACCCCTTCCGCGGGTATGTGCGAGGGCTCAGGCCCCCGAGCTCGCGGGCTGCGCCGCCCCGGTGGACTTGAGCTGCAGCTCGGCACGCCTCGGCTTGCCCATGCCCATGGCGCTCATCACGCCGCCGACGATCGGGGCGATGACGAGCAGAGCCATCCCGACCCAGAAGCCGACCGGCTGCACCATCACCATGAAGGCGCCCGCGACACAGAAACCAATGAAGGCGATGATGACACCGGTCCAGGCGGCCGGGGTGTGTCCGTGGCTGCTGTCCGCCATGGCTTGCTCCTCGTAACTAATGGCCTATGCGTACGCATGACGTACGACGTTCCTATCTATTGTCCCGCACGCGCGAACGAGCTCGGAACGCGGGGTGAGCGCCTACGCTCCGGTCGGGTCCTCGCCGCGGTCGAGGGCCTTCCAGAGCTCCTCGGGGCGGTCCGGGTCCACGGCCTTGGCGCGGCGGGTCCTCGGGGCGCCGGAGCGCTCGTAGCGGCCGCCCATCGACGGCCAGGCCGCGCCGTAGATCACGGCGAGGATCCCGGCGATCAGGATGAGTGCGCCGCCGACCGCGGAGACGTACGGCCACGCGGTGTTGCTGAGCGCGTGGATGGTGGCGGAGGCGTCACCCGCGGCCTGCGCCGCCTTCTCGTCGAGCGCGGCACTGTCGCCCGCGCCGAGCACGGCGGCGGCGACGGCGCCCGCGCCGCTGAGCGCGAGCAGGAGGGCGACCAGGACGCGGCCGACCTTGCGGACCGCGAAGACGGCGACGAGCGCGGCGAGGCCCACTATGGCGAGGGCCGCGGGGACGCCCGTGACGTCACTGCCCTTCGCGGTCAGCGGCAGCTTGCCGCCGGCCACGGCGGCGACGCCCGAGCACCACTCCTGCCGGGAGGCGAGCAGGGCGATCGCGGCTCCCGCGGCCCCGCAGAGCAGGGCGACGGCGAGGCTTCGCCGGCCGTTCGGCGAGGAAGCAGCCGGCTCGGCCGACTCGGCGGCATCGGTACGGGGGTGCGGTACAGCAGTCACGTACTCCACTATCGCCCCTCTGTACGGGTTTACGTGAGCCGGGGCCCGGAGTCGTGCGTCACGTCACAGGGCGTTCTGCCTCACATCCGGTTCGCGGTGTGTACCGCGCGCAGCACCGCCGCCGCCTTGTTGCGGCACTCCGTGTCCTCGGCGACCGGGTCGGAGTCGGCGACGACACCCGCGCCCGCCTGCACGTACGCGGTGCCCTCGCGCAGCAGCGCGGTGCGGATGGCGATGGCGGTGTCGGAGTCGCCCGCGAAGTCGAGGTAGCCGACGCAGCCGCCGTAGACGCCGCGGCGTGACGGCTCCAGCTCGTCGATGATCTGCAGCGCGCGGGGCTTGGGGGCGCCGGACAGGGTGCCCGCCGGGAAGCAGGAGGTCAGCACGTCGAAGGCGGTGTGTCCCTCGGCGACGGTGCCCGTCACGGTCGAGACGATGTGCATGACGTGCGAGTACTTCTCGATGGACATGAAGTCGACGACCTCGACGGAGCCGGGCTCGCAGACCCGCCCCAGGTCGTTGCGCCCGAGGTCGACGAGCATCAGGTGCTCGGCCCGCTCCTTGGGGTCGCCGAGCAGCTCCTCCGCGAGGTCGTGGTCCTCCTGCGGGGTCGCGCCGCGCGGCCGGGTCCCGGCGATGGGGTGCACCATGGCGCGCCCGTCCTCGACCTTGACGAGGGCCTCGGGCGAGGAGCCGACGACGTCGAACCCGTCGAAGCGGAACAGGTACATGTACGGGGACGGGTTCGTGGCCCGCAGCACCCGGTACACGTCCAACGCGCTTGCGGTGCAAGGGGTTTCGAAGCGCTGGGACGGTACGACCTGGAAGGCTTCCCCGGCCCTGATGCGCTCCTTGATGTCCTCGACGGCGTCCTGGTACTGCTTGCCGCCCCACAGCGCGGTGAATTCGGGAACCTCGGAGGGCGGGAGGGCCGCGGGGGCGGACTCGACCGGCTTCGCGAGGTCGGCCTCCATGGCGTCGAGGCGGGCGACGGCGTCGGCGTGGGCCTCGTCGACACCCGTCTCCAGGTCGTTGTGGTTGATCGCGTTGGCGATCAGCAGGACCGACCCGTCCCAGTGGTCGAGCACGGCGAGATCGCTGGTGAGCAGCATCGTCAGCTCGGGCAGCTTGAGGTCGTCCCGCTCCCCCGGGCCGACCTTCTCCAGCCTGCGCACGATGTCGTACCCCAGATAGCCGACCATGCCGCCGGTGAACGGGGGCAGCCCGTCGTAGCGCGGGGTGTGCAGCGTCTGGACGGTGGCGCGCAGGGCGGCGAGCGGGTCGCCGTCGACCGGGACGCCGACGGGCGGCGTGCCCAGCCAGTGGGCCTGCCCGTCGCGCTCGGTCAGCGTGCCGGCGGAGCGTACGCCGACGAACGAGTAGCGGGACCAGGAGCGGCCGTTCTCCGCGGACTCCAGGAGGAACGTGCCGGGCCGCTCGCCCGCGAGCTTGCGGTACAGGCCGACGGGCGTGTCACCGTCCGCGAGGAGCTTGCGGCTGACGGGGATCACTCGGCGGTCGGTCGCGAGCTTGCGGAAGGTCTCGAGGTCCATGGCAGGAGCCTACTTCCGTCGGGGTGACGCCCCGCGCGCCTGGTCGAGGGGTGGACGAGGTCCCGCTAGAAGGGAGCGGTGACGAAGACCAAGAGCTACCGAAACCCCCGCGTCGCGGGCGCCCTGTCGGGGATCGCCCTCGCCGCCGTCGCCATGACCGCGCTCACCGGCGCCGCGCCCGCCCCCGGCGACTGGGCCGCGCCCGCTCCCGGCGACGTCGAGGCGAACGTCGAGGCCGCGGGCCTGGAGATGCTCGACTCCGAGAAGCTGACCATGCACATCCACCCCCACCTCACCGTGTACGCGGGCGGCCGCCAGGTGACCGTGCCCGCCGACATCGGCATCGACCGCTCCGGCAAGAAGCCCCGCTTCAGCCCGCTGCACACGCACGACACCAGCGGCACCGTGCACGTGGAGTCGGCCCGGTGGCAGGACTTCACGCTCGGTCAGTTCTTCACGGAGTGGGGCGTGAGCCCCACGTGCCGGGCCGAGGTCGACGGCGCCCCGGTGTCCGGGGACCCGGCCCGGATCGTCTTCCAGGACCGTCAGGAGATCACGCTGCGCTGTCGCTGACCGGCAGCTCGTCGCGGTCGAAGCAGGTGCGGGCGCCGGTGTGGCAGGCGGCGCCCACCTGGTCGACCTTCACGAGCACGGTGTCGGCGTCGCAGTCGAGGGCGACCGACTTCACGTGCTGGAAGTGACCGGAGGTGTCGCCCTTGACCCAGTACTCCTGGCGGCTGCGCGACCAGTACGTGCAGCGTCCCGTGGTCAGGGTGCGGTGCAGCGCCTCGTCGTCCATCCAGCCGAGCATGAGCACCTCGCCGGTGTCGTACTGCTGGGCGATGGCGGGAACCAGGCCGTCGGCGCTCCGCTTGAGGCGGGCGGCGACGGCCGGGTCGAGGCTGCTGCTGGGTTCGGGCGCACTGGTCATACGGACCATTGTGCCGCGCCGAGTCGGACGTCCACTGTCCGGTGCGGCGCGGCCGGTCGTAGGCTGGCGACATGTCGACCCATGCCAAGCGTGAACGACTTCTGCTCGCCGATCTGTTGGAAGCGTCGGGCCCGGACGCCCCCACCCTCTGTGAGGGCTGGAACACCCGGGACCTCGCGGCGCACGTGGTGGTGCGCGAGCGCCGCCCGGACGCCGCGGGCGGCATCCTCGTCAAACAGCTCGCGTCGCGCCTGGAGCGGGTGCAGGCCGAGTTCGCGGAGAAGCCGTACGAAGAGCTGATCCAGCTGATCCGCACCGGCCCGCCGCGCTTCTCGCCCTTCTCCCTCAAGCAGATCGACGAGGCGTCGAACGCGATCGAGTTCTACGTCCACACCGAGGACGTGCGCCGTGCGCGGCCCGACTGGACGCCGCGCGAGCTCGACCCGGTCTTCGCCGACGTCCTGTGGTCGCGCCTGGAGCGGATGGCGCGGGTGATGGGCCGCAAGGCGCCCGTCGGCCTGGTGCTGCGCCGCCCCGACGGCCAGACGGCGGTGGCGCACCGCGGCGCGCCCGTGGTCACGGTGACGGGCGCGCCCTCGGAGCTGGTGATGTTCGCGTTCGGCCGGCAGGAGGCGGCGGACGTGGAGATGGACGGCGAGAAGTCGGCGGTCGAGCGGCTCACGGAGACGAAGGCGCTGGGCCTCTGACCTTCTGGGGCTCCAGTCGGTACGCGGTGAGGGCGAGCCCCAGTTCGACGAGGTCGGCGGGGCGGGCGAGGCTGCGGCCCGTGAGCTGTTCGCTGCGGCGCAGCCGGTTCAGGACCGTGTTGCGGTGGCAGTAGAGGCGGGCGGCGGCGCGCTGCGCGGAGCCGTCGCAGTCGAGCCAGGCCGTGAGGGTGTCGAGCAGTACGGTCCGGTCGGCCGGCGGCAGGGCGAGCAGCGGGCCGAGCACGCGGTCGGCGAGGATCCGGCCGAGCGCGGGCGCGGCGGCGACGAGCGCGGCGGGCAGCTGCTCGTCCAGGAGTACGGTGCCGCCGCTCTCCGGGCTGACGCGCAGCGCGGTCTCGGCGAGTCGCCGGGCGCCGCCCACCGCGGCGAGCCCTTCGACGGCGGGGCTGATGCCGACGCGCAGACCGGGCCCCAGGTGGCAGAACTCCCGTAGTGCGGAGGCGAGTTGATCCGCGCCCAGTTCCCCGAGGTCGATGATGGCGCGCTCGGTATCGGCGGCGGTGTGCCACACGGCCCGCACGCCGCTCGGCAGGGTGGGCCGGGGCGCGCCCCGGCCGCCGCCGACGGCGATCAGCACCGCGTACCGGCCGCGTTCCGGCAGGTCGAGCGCGGTGGCGGCGTCCGGCAGGTCGGCGATGCGGGTGGCGCCGTCGAGGAGGGCGGCGGCCATGAGCCGGCGCCGGTTCTCGCGCCGCCAGGTGAGCTCGCGCTCGGCGCGCCGATAGGACTCGGCGACGTGCGTGCAGTGCTCGTCGACGAAGTTCCACACGTCGACGGCGAGGTGGACCAGCAGATGCGCGTCCTCGGGGTGGCGCAGGGTCACCTCGTCGACGAGCGCCTGCCAGACCAGGGCGCCGCCGAGCCGGAAGGCGTGCGACACGGCGTCGAGCGGGAACCCGCGGGCCGCGCGTGCGGCGCCGATCCGGGCGGAGCAGGCGCGGGCGGCGTCACGGCTGCGCGCCGGGTCGAGCAGCGAGGCGACGCTGTGACCGAGTGAACGCTGGATCTCCGCGCGTATGTCGCCGGGGTCGGCCTCGATCGCGGCGCGGTAGACCGGCTCCTGCTCGTACAGCTGCGCTTCCAACCGGTCGGTGAGTGCGGGGAGTTGCCCGAGGAGCGGCCTCGCTGCGCGTCGCAGCACGGCGACCGCGTCCGACCCGGCGCCGGCCCGTGCTGGGGGTCGGGGACGTACGAGATGCGCGGGCATGGCGGTCCTCCACGGCTCGGCTCACGAGTCCGCAGAATGACATACCGCCCGGTCGGTCTCCAGCCCTCGCGGGAAGGCGGGCCCTAAATGCGCTCCGTTCGGTCCACGATCCGGGCCAGTTCCACGCGGGAGCGGATGCCGAGCCGGTCGAAGACGTTGCGCAGGTGGTGGTCCACCGTGCGGGGGCTCACCGAGAGGCGGCGGGCGACCTCACGGTTGGTGTCGCCCTTCGCGACGCGGCGGGCGATGCGCAACTGCTGAGGCGTCAACTCGGCCAGCCTGCCCGGAGGTTCGCTGTCGAACGGGGACTCGCCCGTGGCGCGCAGTTCGGACGCCGTCTGCGCCGCCCAGACCGTCGCTCCGCACCGCTCGAAGGCCACCAGGGCGTCACGCAGCAACGTACGGGCGCGCGCCGGATGGCGGGTGCGGCGCAGCCACTTGCCGTAGAGGGCGAGGGTGCGGGCCCGCTCGAAGTCGCCGCCCGCCCGCTCGTGCCGGGTCAGGGACTCCTCGAAGCGGGACTCCGCGGTCGCCGGATCGCCCGCCGCCAACAGGGCTCGGCACCGCGCGAGTTGGGCCGGGGCGAGCGGGTCGTGGCCGCGTTCGACCCACACCGTGAACTCGCCGACCGCGACCTGGGCTCCGCCCGGCTTCCCCGCGAGCACCGTCGCCTCCACCAGGCAGGGCACGGCCAGCATCCGGATACCGAAGTGCCCCTGCCGTGGTCCAGGGCCGACGAGCGGGCCGAGCCGGGCGGCCGCCCGCGCCGCGTCGCCGCGCGCCAGGTCCGCGCGGGCCAGGGCCCATTGGGCGAGCGTCGCGGCCTGTACGAGCCCGTGCCGGTCGGCGACGTGCTGCGTGGCGGCGGCGTGCCGGGCGACGGTGTCGACGTCGCGGTCGAGCGAGGCGACGAGGGCGAGGACGGCGTGCTGGTGCGCGAGCACGTTGCGCTGCCCCGCCGCGAGCGCGGTCCGCACCCCCTCCTCGGCGTGGGCGCGGGCGCGGACGTGCCGCCCGGAGCGCAGTTCACCGTAGGCGAGCAGTTCCAGGGCGCGCGGCAGTTCGGCGCCCGCGTCCCGGTCCCGCGCGGCCGCGAGCGCACGGCTGCCGAGCCGACAGGCCGCGTCCACGTCCCCGGCGACCAGCGCGGCGGCCCCGGCCCGCAGCAGCACTCCCGGTTCCCGCTCCCCGGCGGACCGCGCCACGACCCGCCGCAGCGCGACCCGCCCCACTCCGGCGCGCTCACCGATGGACGCGGCCATGCCGATCCGGTAGTCGAGCGCGGAGTCCGCCGGCCGCGCACGACCGCCGTGCCCGACCGCCTCCCGGTATCCCTCCACGTCCCCCAGCGCCCAGGACGCCTCCGCCGCACCGAGGCGCGCTTCGAGGGCGGCCGGTTCGGCGCAGAGGCGGGCCGCCAAGAGGAGGGATTCGCGGGCGTCCGCCACCGGGCCGTCGCGCAGCGCCAGGAGGCCACGGACCAAGGCGGCGCGGCCCCGTACGGCATCGCGTCCCGCCACGTCGCCCACCAGGTCGAGGAGTTCACGCGTGCGGTGCGGGCGGCCCGCGAGGCGCGCGTGGTCCGCCGCCGCGACGAGGTGCTCCGCACGGGCCGCCGGGTCCTCGGCGAGGCGTGCCGCGTGGGCGAGCGCCGTGCAGCGTTCTCCGTGGGGTGCGTCCTGGGCCGCGGCCAGTTCGGCGCCGAGCCCCGGGTCCGGGTAGGCCGCGCCGAGCAGGCGGTGCAGCAGTCCCGCGGAGCGCTGCCGCTCCCCCGTAGCCGCGACGGCGAGCAACCGGTGCGCCGCCCTGCGTCGTTCCGGCTCCACGGCCTCGTACAGCCTGCGCCGCCCGGGGAGTCGCAGCCGGCCGTCGGGGCCGCGCCGCAGCCCCGCCCGCTCGGCCGCGTCCAGCGCGTCCGCGCCGAGCCCGGCCGCCGCGGCGGCCCGCAGCACGAGCCCCGCGTCGACGCCGGGCCCCTCGGGGTCGGTCTCGTACGCGGCGGCGGCAAGCAACAGGACGGTTCTTCCGCTCACTTACCGCACGCTAGTGGCCAACCAGCGCACGCACAGCGCCGGTTGGGCGGGAACCCAACCGGCGCTTTCGTACGCTGTTTCAGCGCACAGGACGTCAGAACCTCACGACGTCACGACATCACAACGTCACGACGTGTGCGGGCAGTTGCCCCGGTACTCCGCGATCGTCAGGCTCGAACTCGGCAGCGGGCAGAGGAACTGCTCGTACCGGGTGTCGTTGTCGATGAAGCGCTTGAGCCACGAGATGCTGTACTTCGCGATCGTGGTGTTGGACGTGTTCGGCGTGAAGTGCGTGGCGCCGCGCAGCTCCAGATACGCCTTGTCCAGCGATCCCGGCAGGCTCTGGTAGAAGGGCTCGGAGTGCGAGGCGACGGACGCGACGGTGTCGCCGTCGGCGCCCACGACGAGCGTCGGCGTCTTGATCTCGGGCCAGCTCTTGTCGAGGTTCCAGCCGGTCAGGGGGATCGCGGCCTGGAGCGAGGGCCTGCTCTTCGCGGCTTCCAGCGTGCCGCCGCCGCCCATGGAGTGACCCATGACGCCGAGCCGGCTCGTGTCGACACGGGTGCGCACCGAGCTCTGCTGCGTCAAGTAGTCGAGGGCGGACAGGAGTTGCCTGCCCCGGCTGGCCGGCTGGTCGAGCGTGGTGTTGGTGTCGATGGTGAAGACGACGAAGCCCTGGGAGGCGAGGCGCGGGCCCAGCCAGGCGATGGACGACTCGTACGCCGTGTAGCCCGGCGAGATCGCGATCGCGCCGAACGTGCCGTCCGCCGTCGACGTCGGATAGTAGATGGTGCCGCCGCCGAAGCCGCTCACGCTCAGCGAGGAGACACTGGCCTGCGAGACGGCGTAGGAGCCGCGTGAGGCCTCGATGCTGGAGACGGTCGGGGCGGGGCCGCGCTCGTAGGGGTTCTCGGCGGCCTCCGCGGTCAGGGCCTGCTGGGTGGCGAGGCCACCGAGGGCCAGCAGGGTGGCAAGTCCCGTACGGATGAGGCGGGTTCGGAACTTGTTCACGGCTCGCCCGGCGTGCACGGGGGGCGCCGCACTTCTGTGCTGCTGCACGATGACGGGTTCCTCTCGGAAGGGCGGAGCCCGTCCCGAGGGCGCCGCCGTGGTCACTGACTGCGACCACGGTGGCGCCGGTTCCGCCTCACCCGCATCGGCGAAATCACCGGTCTCGCGGGGAAGTCAGCGGACGGGGTGCCCCGCCTCGCGCAGCGTGCCCTTGACCTCACCGATGCGAAGGTCGCCGAAGTGGAAGACGGAGGCGGCGAGCACCGCGTCCGCGCCCGCGGCGACGGCCGGAGCGAAGTGCTCCAGCCTGCCCGCGCCGCCCGAGGCGATCACCGGTACCGACACGTGCTTGCGGACGGCCTCGATCATCTCGATGTCGTAGCCGTCCTTGGTGCCGTCGGCGTCCATCGAGTTGAGCAGGATCTCGCCCGCGCCCAGATCGGCGGCCTGGTGCGCCCATTCGACGGCGTCGATGCCGGCCGACTTGCGCCCGCCGTGCGTCGTCACCTCGAAGGAGCCGGACTCGGTGCGGCGCGCGTCCACGGACAGCACGAGCACCTGGCGGCCGAAGCGCTCGGCGATCTCACGGATGAGGTCGGGGCGGGCGATGGCGGCGGTGTTGACCCCCACCTTGTCCGCGCCGGCGCGCAGCAGCTTGTCCACGTCGTCGGCGGTGCGCACGCCACCGCCGACGGTGAGCGGGATGAAGACCTGCTCGGCGGTGCGGCGCACCACGTCGTACGTGGTCTCGCGGTTGCCGGAGGACGCGGTGATGTCCAGGAAGGTCAACTCGTCGGCGCCCTCGGCGTCGTAGACCTTCGCCATCTCGACGGGGTCGCCCGCGTCGCGCAGGTTCTGGAAGTTGACGCCCTTGACGACGCGGCCGTTGTCCACGTCGAGGCAGGGGATGACTCGGACGGCGAGCGTCACGGGGTGGCTCCTCGGATGGCGCGGAACGAGGTCATCGGGACACGGCCTCCAGGGCCTCTTCCAGCGTGAACGCCTTGGCGTAGAGCGCCTTGCCGACGATGGAGCCCTCGACGCCGAGCGGCACGAGCTCGGAGATGGCGCGCAGGTCGTCGAGGGACGAGACGCCGCCGGAGGCGACGACCGGGCGGTCGGTGGCCGCGCAGACGTTCCTCAGCAGCTCCAGGTTCGGGCCCTGCAGCGTGCCGTCCTTGGCGATGTCCGTGACGACGTACCGGGCGCAGCCCTCGTTGTTGAGGCGCTCCAGGGTCTCGTACAGGTCGCCGCCGTCGCGGGTCCAGCCGCGGCCGCGCAGCGTCGTGCCGCGGACGTCCAGGCCGACCGCGATCTGGTCGCCGTGCTCAGCGATGATCTTGGCGACCCACTCGGGGTCCTCCAGGGCTGCGGTGCCGATGTTGACGCGGGTGGCGCCGGTGGCGAGGGCGGCGGCGAGCGAGTCGTCGTCGCGGATGCCGCCGGACAGCTCCACCTTGATGTCCATGGCCTGGCTGACCTCGCGGATCAGGGCGCGGTTGTCGCCGGTGCCGAAGGCGGCGTCCAGGTCGACCAGGTGCAGCCACTCGGCGCCGGAGCGCTGCCAGGCGAGGGCGGCCTCCAGCGGGGAGCCGTAGGAGGTCTCACTGCCGGACTCGCCGTGCACGAGGCGGACGGCCTGGCCGTCGCGGACGTCGACGGCGGGGAGGAGTTCGAGCTTGTTCTGGGATGCGGTCACAGTACGGAGATCCAGTTCTTCAGCAGCTGCGCTCCGGCGTCGCCGGACTTCTCGGGGTGGAACTGCGTCGCCCACAGCGCGCCGTTCTCCACGGCGGAGACGAACGGGCCGCCGTGCGTGGACCACGCGACCTTGGGCGCACGCATCGAGGGGTTGTGGACTTCGAGCTCCCAGTTCTGCACGGCGTACGAGTGCACGAAGTAGAAGCGCTCGTCGGTGTCGACGCCCGCGAACAGCTGGGAGCCCTGAGGGGCGTCCACGGTGTTCCAGCCCATGTGGGGGACGACATCGGCCTTCAGCGGCTCGACGACGCCGGGCCACTCGTCGAGGCCCGCGGCCTCCACGCCGTGCTCGATGCCGCGCTCGAACAGGATCTGCATGCCGACGCAGATGCCCATCACGGGGCGGCCGCCGGCGAGGCGGCGGCCGACGATCCAGTCGCCGCGCGCCTCCTTCAGACCCTTCATGCACGAGGCGAACGCGCCGACGCCGGGCACGAGCAGCCCGTCGGCGTTCATGGCCTTGTCGTAGTCGCGGGTGATCTCGACGTCGGCGCCCGCGCGGGCGAGGGCGCGCTCGGCGGAGCGCACGTTGCCGAAGCCGTAGTCGAAGACGACGACGTTCCTGGTCTTGTCGGCCGACATCAGTAGAGCCACTCCAACCGCAGGATTCCGGCGACGAGGCACATCGCGGAACCGATTCCCATCAGCACCACGACGCTCATGGGCAGTTCCTGCTTCTTGAAGGACCAGGCGCCGCCGGCGAGGAAGAGGCCGACGAAGATCAGAACTGCGGACAGGCCACTCACAGCGCGCCCTTCGTGGAGGGAAGGATCCCGGCGGCTGCCGCGCGCGGGTCGATCTCGCTCGCGTAGCGCAGGGCGCGCGCGAGGGCCTTGAACTGGCACTCCACGATGTGGTGCGCGTTGCGCCCGTACGGGACGTGGACGTGCAGCGCGATCTGGGCCTGCGCGACGAAGGACTCCAGGATGTGCCGGGTCATCGTCGTGTCGTACTCGCCGATCATCGGCGCCATCTTCTCGGGCTCGGTGTGCACGAGGTACGGGCGGCCGCTCAGGTCCACCGTCACCTGGGCGAGCGACTCGTCCAGCGGGACCGTGCAGTTGCCGAAGCGGTAGATGCCGACCTTGTCGCCGAGCGCCTGCTTGAAGGCGGCGCCGAGCGCGAGGGCGGAGTCCTCGATGGTGTGGTGCGAGTCGATGTGCAGATCGCCCTCGGTCTTCACCGTGAGGTCGAACAGGCCGTGCTTGCCGAGCTGGTCGAGCATGTGGTCGTAGAAGCCGACCCCGGTCGCGACATCGACCTTTCCGGTGCCGTCGAGGTCGATCTCGACGAGGACCGAGGTCTCCTTGGTCGTACGTTCAACACGTCCTACGCGGCTCATGCGCCCCGCTCCTGACTGTTCATTCGGTCCTTCTTGACTTCACGGGCCGCGTCCAGGAACGCGTCGTTCTCTTCGGGGGTGCCGACGGTCACCCGCAGGCGTCCCGGGACTCCGTTGTCACGGATGAGGACGCCGCGGTCGAGGATGGCCTGCCACACGGTGTGCGGGTCCTCGAAGACGCCGAACTGGATGAAGTTGGCGTCGGCGACGGTGACGTCGAAGCCGATGCCCTCCAACTCCCCGACGACACGGTCGCGTTCGGACTTCAGCTGCTCCACGTACTGGAGCAGCGTGTCGGTGTACTCCAGGGCGGCGAGCGCCGTCGCCTGGTTCACGGCCGACAAGTGGTAGGGCAGACGCACCAGTTGGACGGCGTCGACGACGGCCGGGTCGGCGGCGAGATAGCCGAGCCGAAGACCGGCCGCGCCGAAGGCCTTGGACATCGTCCGCGAGACGACGAGGTTCGGTCGGCCCTCAAGCAGCGAAAGCAGCGAGGAGCCGTGACTGAACTCGGTGTACGCCTCGTCGACGATCACCATCGCGTCCCGCCCGGCGGCCTCGTACAGCGCGAGGACGTCCTCGGCCGCGACGGCATTGCCGGTGGGGTTGTTGGGGCTGGTGATGAAGACGACGTGCGGCCTGTGCGTACGGATCGCCTCGACGGCGGCCGGCACGTCGAGGGAGAAGTCCTCGCGGCGCGGGGCACTCACCCAGCCGGTGTTGGTGCCGCGGGCGAGCAGCGGGTGCATCGAGTACGAGGGCTCGAAACCGAGCGCCAGACGGCCGGGGCCGCCGAAGGCCTGGAGGAGCTGCTGGAGCACCTCGTTCGACCCGTTGGCCGCCCACACCTGCTCGTACGTGACCTTGTAGCCGGTCGTACGGGTCAGATATCCGGCGAGCTCCGTGCGCAGCTCGACCGCGTCCCGGTCCGGGTAGCGGTTGAGCTCGCGGGCCGCGTCGGCGACGCGCTCGGCGATCCGCCGCACGAGCGGCTCGGGCAGCGGGTACGGGTTCTCGTTCGTGTTCAGCCGGACGGCGACGTCCAACTGCGGTGCGCCGTAAGGGGACTTGCCGCGCAGTTCCTCGCGTACGGGAAGATCGTCGATCCTGGTCACTGGTTCTTGGGTACCTTCCACCCGAAACGGGCCTTGATCGCCGCGCCGTGCGCCGGCAGGTCCTCCGCGTCGGCCAGCGTCACCACGGTGGACGCGACCTCGGCGAGGGCGTCCTTCGTGTAGTCGACGATGTGGATGCCGCGCAGGAAGGACTGGACGGACAGGCCGGACGAGTGGCAGGCGCAGCCGCCCGTCGGCAGCACGTGGTTGGATCCGGCGGCGTAGTCGCCGAGCGAGACGGGCGCCCAGGGGCCGACGAAGATCGCGCCCGCGTTCTTGACGCGCTGCGCCACGGCGGAGGCGTCGGCGGTCTGGATCTCCAGGTGCTCGGCCCCGTACGCGTCGACGACCTTGAGGCCGTCGTCGAGCGAGTCGACGAGGACGATCGCGGACTGCTGCCCCTTGAGGGCGGGCACGATCCGGTCCTCGATGTGCTTGGTGGCGGCGACCTGCGGCTCCAGCTCCTTCTCGACGGCCTCGGCGAGTTCGGGAGAGTCCGTGACGAGCACGGCGGCCGCCAGCGGGTCGTGCTCGGCCTGGCTGATCAGGTCGGATGCGACGTGCACCGGGTCGGCGGTGGAGTCGGCCAGAACCGCGATCTCGGTCGGGCCCGCCTCGGCGTCGATGCCGATGCGTCCCGTGAAGTAGCGCTTGGCGGCGGCCACCCAGATGTTCCCGGGCCCGGTCACCATGTTCGCCGGGGCGCAGGACTCGGTGCCGTACGCGTACATGGCGACGGCCTGTGCGCCGCCGACCGCGTACACCTCGTCGACGCCGAGCAGCGCGCACGCGGCGAGGATCGTCGGGTGCGGAAGGCCGCCGAAGTCCTTCTGCGGCGGGGACGCGAGCGCGATCGACTCGACGCCCGCCTCCTGCGCCGGCACCGCGTTCATGATCACGGACGACGGGTAGACGGAGCGGCCGCCGGGCGCGTACAGGCCGACGCGCTCGACCGGCACCCACTTCTCGGTGACGGAGCCGCCGGGCACGACCTGCGTCGTGTGGCTGCCGCGGCGCTGCTCGCGGTGGACGATGCGGGCCCGGCGGATGGACTCCTCCAGGGCGGCGCGCACGGCGGGGTCGAGATCGGCGAGCGCCTTGTCGATGGCCTCGGCCGGGACCCGTACGGATTCCAGCGTCACGCCGTCGAATTTCTCCCCGTACTCGATCAGCGCCGCGTCGCCACGATGATGCACGGCCTCACAGATCGGACGCACCTTCTCCAGGGCGGCCGAGACATCGAAGTCGGCTCGGGGCAGCAGCGAGCGCAGGGCCTGGCCCTCGGGGAGGGCGGCGCCGCGCAGATCGATTCGAGAGATCACAGAACAATTCTCTCAGACGCGGGTTTACGCTCGGCGCCCTGTATCAGTGGCTGATATCGCGGCACGTGTCCTGACCACCGGCGTTCAGACGGTCACACAGCGGGCATGACCGGTTGTACGAACCAGCGGTCGCACGGGGGGAGGCAGAGCAGTCGTGGTCGAGGGGACGGCCGGCAACGGCAACGGGGACGTGCCGGACGGGCTGACCGCCACCGAGGTCGGGATGTGGCAGGCCTTCCGTGACGGAAGCCCCTACGACCTGCGCGCCGGGGACAGCGAGCGGGACGATCCGCACGGCGGCCACCCCTGGGGCCCGGAGCGCAGCGTGCGGGCGCGCATCCTGGCGTGGCTGCTGCTCGACGGTCCTCCGGCGCTCGACGGCCGGGTCTCCTCGCTCAAGCTCCAGGGCATACAGATCACGGACGTGTTCGACCTCGCGGGCGGCACGGTCGTCCCGTACGTGGAGATGAAGGGCTGCCGCTTCGAGAAGGAGGTGCTCCTTCCGGAGACGCACTTCACGACGGTCCGCCTCATCGACTGCTCGGTGCCTCGCCTGGAGGGCGCCCGGTTCCACACGGAGGGCGATCTGCACCTCGCCCGCTGCCGCTTCCACAACGGGGTCCGGCTCACGGACGCGCACATCGGCACGGACCTGCTGCTCAATGAGGCCGTCGTGTTCCAGGACCGGCGCGGAAAGTCGATCATGGCGGACGGGCTGACGGTCGGCCAGGACCTCCAGGCCGAGCTGCTCGAGACGCACGGCGAGCTGAGCCTGCGCGGCGCGACGGTCGGCGTCTCGCTGTCGCTGCGCGGCGCGAGCCTGAGCAACTCGCGGGGCCGCCGCGCCCTGAACGCTCCGCAGATGTCGGTCGAGCGGACCCTGTACCTCGGCCCTGCCGCGCTCGGCGGCCCGTTCCAGAACGGCGGCGGGACGCCCGCACGCGGCACGCGCGTGCAGCGCTTCGAGTGCGTGGGCGGGATGCGCCTCGACGACGGCCGGTTCGGCGACGCGGTCGACCTGGACTCCGCGCGTTTCACGATGGAGAACGAGCAGGAAGTCTCGATGCGCCGCATCCAGACCCCGGAACTGCGCTTCCTCTGCGACAAGCCGGAGCGCGGGCGGATCGTGCTCTCCGGCGCGCGGGCGACGAACCTGGTCGACAAGTCGACGAGCTGGCCGGGCCCCGGCCAGCTCCGCCTCGGCGGATTCCAGTACGAGAACCTCATCCCGTCCGGCTCCTTCCCCCTCGCCCGCCGCCTCGACTGGCTCGCCGCCGCGACACCCGAGTACAGCCCGGAGCCGTACGAGTGCCTGGCCACGGTGCTGCGCAACAGCGGCGAGGACTCCGACGCGCGCGAGGTGCTGCTCGCCAAGCAGCGCAGACGCCGCGAGACGCTGCCGCTCGCTGCGAAGGTCTGGGGCTACGTCCAGGACTGGACGGTGGCGTACGGGTACCGGCCCGGCCGGGCGGCGCTGTGGATGGCGGTCGTCTGGGCGCTCAGCTCGGTCGCCTTCTCGCAGGCCCCGCACCCTCCCATCAAACCCGGTGAGGGCCCGGTCTGGGACCCGGCCCTCTTCACCCTCGACCTCCTCATCCCCGTCATCGACCTCGGCCAGGCCGGCAGCTGGCAACTCCGCGGAACCTGGCAGTGGGCCTCGACGACCCTGGTCCTCCTGGGCTGGATCCTGGCGACAACAGTGGCAGCGGGCGCAACGCGCCTGCTCCGCAGAAGCTAGGCAGATCAAGCCCCGAAACCCCGGTGCCGCGCAACGAGAACGACCGCCCCGGCCACGACACGGCAAAAAAACGCACCCCGCACGCAACCTTCCACCTACCTCGACCGTCAACCCACCACAACCACGTCCCCCCGCGCAGAAGAAGGAGGCCGCGTGCCACTCCTGCGCGCCCTCATCCGCACCACCCGCATGCTCCGCCACACCACCACCCTCGGCATCGGCCTCCCCCCGGACGAGGAACTCCTCCTCGACGCCCCCGACGACCGCCTCGCCCCCGCCCTCGTCGCCGCCGGCCGCGGCGACCACGGCCCCGCCGCGAAGGCCCTCGCCCAGACCCGCGACGCCGCCGAGTGGGAGAACCGGGACCGCGCCGTGCAACGCCTCGCCGCGTTCGCCGCCGCCCGCCCGGAGTGGTTCGAGGCCTGGCAGGATGCCTCGCCGCACGACCCCGACCTGCTCCTCGTCAAGGCCGAACTCGCCGTCACCCGCGCCCTCGCCGCGCCCGCCCACGCCGAGCTGCTGCGCGAGGTCACCCCGCTGATCCTGGCCGCGGCCGACGCCGACCCCCGCGACCCGGTCCCCTGGCGCATCGCCCTCGACCACGCCCGCGGCACCAACGCCCCGCACACCGAGTTCGAGCAGCTGTGGGCGCGGGCGGTGCGCCGCTCCCCGCACCACTACGGCTGCCACGTCGCGGCCCTGCGCTATCTGTCGGCCGCCTGGTACGGCTCGCACGCCGAGTGCTTCGACTTCGCGGAGCGCGCCGCGCAGGACGCCCTGCCGGGCTCGCTCCTCCAGGCGCTCCCGGCCCGCGCGGCCCTCGCGTATCTGACCTCCGGCGCCCCGAAGACCGGCATCCCCCGCGCCCGCCTGGACGCCGCCGCCGACCTCGCCGCGGAGCTCTCCCGCTCGTACGAGCCCGCGGACCCCTGGCCCGCCGAGGTGCGCAACCTGCTGACCTGCGTACTGGTCGAACTCGAACGCTGGGAGGACGCCCTCGGGCAGCTGCGGCTCATCGGCCCGTACGCGACATCGTTCCCCTGGGACCGGCTCACGGACGACCCGCTGGGCCATTTCATGGAGCTGCGCGGACAGGTCCGCCTGGAGGTCGCGGCGTCGATGCCGCTGCGCGGCGGACCGGCCGGCTCCGACGACCATTACGCTTGACCGACGTGACCACCGTCCGACTTCCGCTGTTCCCGCTCAACTCGGTGCTGTTCCCGGGACTCGTGCTCCCGCTGAACGTGTTCGAGGAGCGCTATCGCGCCATGATGCGCGATCTCCTGAAGGCGTCGCCCGACGATCCGTCGGAGCCCGACACCGAACCGACCGAGCCCTCGACGTCGGACGAGCCGCGCCAGTTCGTGGTCGTCGCGATCCGCGACGGCCACGAGGTCGCGCCCACCTCGTCCGGCATGCCGGACGAGGTGACCACCAAGGAGGCGGGCGCCGGCCCGGCCGCCGGCTTCGGCGACGACCCCGTCGCGTCCTTCCACACCATCGGCTGCATCGCGGACGCCGCCACGATCAGGGAGCGCGCCGACGGCAGCTTCGAGGTGCTCGCCACGGGCACGCGCCGCGTGAAGCTGCACTCGGTCGACGCCTCGGGCCCGTATCTGACGGCCAAGGTGGAGGAGCTGCCCGAGGAGGACGGCGAGGAGGCGGGCGCCCTCGCGGAGGGCGTGCTGCGCGCGTTCCGCTCGTACCAGAAGCGTCTCGCGGGCGCCCGTGAGCGCTCGCTGACGACGGGGGCGGAGCTGCCGGACGAGCCGTCGGTGGTGTCGTATCTGGTGGCGGCGGCCGCGGTCCTCGACGTACCGACGAAGCAGCATCTGCTGGAGGCCGAGGACGTGGCGTCCCGGCTGCGCGAGGAGCTGACGTTGCTGCGCGCGGAGACGGCGATCATCCGCCATCTGCCCTCGCTGCCGGCGACGGAGCTGACCAGGCAGTCGACCAGCCTCAACTGATGTTCACTCGACCTACTGAGGAAGCAGCGCGTTGGCGAAGAAGGCCAAGAAGCAGAACCAGTCCGCAGGCACGCCCGCGACCGTCGCCCTCACCACGGCCGGCACCCCCTTCACGGTGCACGCCTACGAGCACGACCCCGCGCACGCCTCGTACGGCGAGGAGGCCGCGGAGGCGATGGGTGTGTCCCCGGACCGGGTGTTCAAGACGCTCGTCGCAGACGTGGACGGCGCGCTCGTCGTCGGCGTCGTGCCGGTGGCGGGGCGGCTCGACCTGAAGGCGCTCGCGGCGGCGGTCGGCGGCAAGCGCGCGACCATGGCGGACCCGGCGCTCGCGGAGCGTACGACCGGGTACGTACGCGGTGGCATCTCGCCGCTCGGGCAGCGCAAGAAGCTGCGTACGGTCATCGACTCCACCGCCGAGGCGCACGACACGATCTGTGTCTCCGCGGGGCGCCGCGGGCTGGAGATCGAGCTGGCGCCGGGGGACCTCGCGGCGCTCACGGACGCGGTGCTCGCGCCCGTCGGACGTGCGTGACCCCTCGACGTATCCCGCCGCTTCGGCTAAGTACCCAGGACATGTCGAAGAAGACGCGCAAGCGCAAGTGGCGGATCAAAAAGGGCAAGTCCAACCACGGGCGGCGGCCCGCCTGAGAGTCCGCGCGCGACCGGCTATCGGGCCGTGGGCGCGGGCCCGCCGTCACCCTGCGCCCCGTAGGGCGTCGCGAAGTACGGGTCCGGGTCCCGCGGCCCGAAGAGGCCGGTGAGGCCCAGGTGCACGACCAGCGCGGCGAGCGGCCACGCGAGGAGCGCCCCCTTGGCGTTCAGCTCCAGGGGGGCGTCGAACACCACGCCCTTGCCGACCGCCTTGGCGTGCGCGGCGACATTCTGCGCCGGCCCGAGCCAGACGCCGAACCGCCAGGCGAGCACCCCGCCGAGCAGGCTGCCCACGGCCAGCGCCACGACGAGCGGCACACCGCCGCGCCTGCGCCACAGGAAGACGGCGGCACCGGTGACGACGCCGAACGCGAGTCCGAGCAGGGTGAACGTTCCGTCGATGCCGATGGCCTGCTCGCCCTCGGTGTCCTTGAGGTAGACCGCCGAGGCGTCCGAGACCAGCGGGACCCGGGGCGCGAGCCACATCCACAGCGCACCGAGCGCGAGCCCCACCACCGCGACGCCGACCGCCACGACGACGGCCTCACGCAGTTCGGCCCGGAGCCCCGGACCGTCCTCCTGCGGAGCGGCGGGCGCGGGCGGCAGATGTCCGGTCATGGGGTCGGGGGCCTGCCAGGGGTCACTGTGCCCGTTGTTGTGCGGGGGCTGATGGGGTGGCGGTGTCAGCGGTGCGGTCACCCTGCCATCGTGCCAGGCGTCGCTGTGCGGCGCGTCAGGGCCTGTCTGGAATTCCCCCGTGGAGCAAGGAGCGGCGCTGGGTGCGTGCGATCGCAAGGCGCCGGAGCGCCCTAATAGCGGAGCTATTCGGGCGTTTCGGCAACGCAGCGAGCGTGCGTGCCCAGCGCCGCGACGCCGCGGGGGAATTCCAGACAGGCCCTAGCGGACGGCGGCCCGACGGTAGGCCCACGTCGCCACGGCCAGCGAGGCGACGCCGACGGCCGCGCAGACGCCCAGGTCGAGCAGAACCACGCCCCAGTCGGGGTGCTCGGCGAAGGTTCGCGCGAAGGCCTCGACCCCGTACGTCGACGGCAGCAGGTCCCGCGCCCACTGCACGAACTCCGGCATCCGGTCGGCCGGAAGCACGCCGAGCAGCAGCGCCGCGGACATGCCCAACTGGCCGAGCAGCGTGGCCAGTTCGGGCCGGGGTGCGAGCAGCCCGAGCGCGGCGCCGAGGCCGGCGAGAGCGGCGCCCGCCAGCGGGATCACCGCGACGAGCACCCACAGGTGGGCGAGCGGCAGCTGGAACATCGCACAGCCGACGACCGCGGTGACCACGGTCCCCGGCACGGTGAACGAGGCGTACGCGCCCGCGGCACCGAGCACCACGGAGGCGGGCGGCACCGGCAGCGTCGCGTAGTGGTCGAGCCCGCCGGCCGCCCGCAGCTGCCCGAAGTACTGGGCGAGCAGGTTCAGCGCGACGAACGCGACGACGAGCACCGCGGACCCGGCCACCACAGCCTGTGCCTCACGGCCGCCCTGCTCGACGACGCCGCGCATCAGGATCATGATGCCGATGCTCTGGAACGTCGCCACGAACAGCAGCGGGATCCGGGCCACGCGGGCCCGGCTGAGCTGCGCCCGGTAGACGGCGGCGAGCGCGGGCAGGAAGCGGGCGCGGGGCGCGAGCGTCTCGCCGGTGGGGCCCGGCGCGGGCGCGGGACGCGCGGGTGCAAGCTCGGAGGCGACCGCGGGAGCTGTGGGAACGACGCTCATGCCTTCACCAGGCCCTTCACACCGCTGCGGCTCCCGCCGAGCGCCAGGTACACATCCTCCAGGCTCGGCGTCGCGAGCGTGAAGTCGTCCAGGAAGTCGAAGGCCGGTCCGCCGGTGACGGCGGCGACGGCGGAGCGGGCCGCGTCCGGTTCGAGCCGCAGCGACCAGCGCCGCCCCGATTCCACGGCGTGCGCGCGCAGCCGCGCCACCTCGTCGAGCTCCATCGGAGCCTCCTGGCGCCAGACGAGTTCCACGCGCACCTCACCGGCGACGCGTTCCTTGAGGCCCACCGGGGTGTCGCAGGCGATGACGCGGCCCTGGTCGAGCACGGCCACCCGGTCGAGCACGGTCTCGGCCTCGATCACGTTGTGGGTGACGAGCAGCACGGTCGTGCCGCGCTCGGCCCGCCGCCGGTCGACCGCGGCCCACACGGCGCGCCGCGCGACGGGGTCCATCCCGGTGGTCGGCTCGTCGAGCACGAGCAGCGAGCGCTCGCCGACGAGCGCGGACGCGAAACAGGCGAGCCGCCGCTGCCCGCCGGAAAGCTTCTTGATCGGCCGCGAGGCGAGCGGGGTGAGCCCCAGCTCCTCGAGCACGTCGTCGCGGGCGGCCCGCGCCTCCTTGAGCGGGAGCCCCCGCAGCCGCCCGGTGGTCTCGGCGGCCAGCGCGACGGTCAGCTCGTCCAGCGCGGTCGACTCCTGCCCGAGGTAGGCGAGGATCCGGGAGGCCCGCTCGGGGTGCCGCACGATGTCGTGCCCCAGGATCTCGACGCTTCCCGCGTCGGGGCGCATCAGCCCGGTCAGCTGCCGTACGAGGGTGGACTTGCCCGCCCCGTTGGGCCCGAGGAGCCCGAAGATCTCCCCACGCCGGATGTCGAGCCGTACGTCGTCCGTGGCCCGCAGCTCCGGCGTTCCGGGTGCACCACGGCGCCCGCGGGTGGCCGGATACGTCTTGCGGAGCCCGCGCACCGAGCACACCACAGCACCCCCATGACGCTTCGGGGCGACGGCATCGGTGCGCATACTCACGAGGAGGGAGCCTACGGGGTCCGGCGTTCACGATTGCACGCGGGGCGGGACATTTCCCGCGCGCGCCGCCCCACAGCCCGCCTATTCGGCCGCGGCCGCGTGCTCCGCGGTGCGGATGTCGATCTCCCGCCAGAACCCCGCCCGGATCGCGTACCTGTCGTGCTCGTCGATCTGGTCGTCCTTGTGCGCGAGCAGCCCGAACCGCGCCGCGTACCGCAGCAGCTCGCCGTCGATCCGGTGCGGCACCCGCGGGTACATGGTCGCCAGCTTCTGCAGCTGCGTCTGGTCCCCAAGACGCTCCCGCCACCTCCGCGCGAACACCTGCCCGACCTCATACGGGTCCCCGCCGATCGCGGTGATGTCCTCCTCGCGGTCGGCCCAGCGCTGCTCCGCCGTGGTGAGCTGCGCCAGCGTCGGCAGGGACGCCACATCGGCGGGCTCGCCGCCGCCACCGGGCCGCTCGACCCAGCCCTTGTCGGACGACCACCGCAGCGTCGCGTTCGCGGGGTGCTGCGCCGCCTGCACCCCGGGCCCGCGCAGCGCGGCGAGGTCCTTGGGCGTGGGCACGCCCTTGGCGCCGCCGGCCCGGTCCTCCTCCGACGCCGGCGGGGCCGCCGCACCGTTCTCACCGTGCGCGGCCGGCGCGTGCCGCACCGGCGCCGCGCCCCCGGCCTGCTCCGCGGGACGCCCCGCGGAGTGGAGTGCCGACTCGGGCAGCGGCGCGGAGAGGATCGCGGCGATCTCCGGGCGCGGCACGGGCGGCGGCGCGCAGATCCCGCCGAGTTCCTTGGCGCGTACGGCCTTGGTGATCCAGACGCGGTCGAGCACCCGCCGCTCGTCGGCCTCCGCGACCAGGTCCTCGGACTGGTTGTAGTCGCCGTCGGCGGCCTGCACGGCCCACAGGTGGACGGCGACGCCGTGCTCCTTGGCGGCCATCATGCCGGGCAGCAGATCCCCGTCCCCGGTCACGAGAACGATGTCCGAGCATGCGCGATTTCGGGCCAGTTCGGTCAGCTCGGCGTGCATCGCCGCGTCGACGCCCTTCTGCGCCCACCGCCCGTCGGACCGGGTCAGCGCGCCAAGACGGACGGTGACCCGCGGCATCACCCGCAGCCGCCGGTGCTCGGGCTGCGGCACGCGGTCGGGCGCCCCGTCGAACCAGTAGATGCGCAGCAGTTCCCGCCCGGTCTCGGCCTCGGCGCGCTCGCGCAGGCCCTGGATGAGGGCGGCGTGGTCGACATGGATCCGGGAGCGGGAGGGTTCGCCCGCGAGCAGGCTCGCCGCGGCCCCCAGCAGATATCCGGCATCCACCAGAACGATGCAACGATCCACGCGATCCACCCTCTTTCCGCCGACCTGCCAGCAGTCCGGACACGCTCCACGGGACGGCTCCCGCGGCTTCGCTTCGGGTTTCCTTCGAGTCTGCCCGACCGCGCGGGGGTTAACGGCCCGAACTGGATCTTCGGCGTGGCGGAAGGCGTGAACTCGGGGTGGCACCCCCGCGACGGCCGTCCGTTACGAACGGTAATACTCCGAAATGCGTTCTTCATCCGACTGTGTGAATCTGAAGCCGGCCCTGGCCCCTAGATCCCCCGCAGGAGGCAGATCACCATGGCCAAGAACCGTAAGCAGAACCGCCATCAGCAGAAGGCGGCCCAGGCCGCTCAGCCGGAAGAGCAGGCCAAGTCCTCGGCCATGGAGGCCCAGGCCAAGTCCGCGGTGGAGGCCACGCCGAGCGACGTGGCCCGTAAGCACCGCGAGCGCCGCTTCGGTCACAACTGAGGCGCCTCGTAGGGCAGTTGGCACACAGCGAGGGGCGCACCCGGAAGTCCGGGTGCGCCCCTCGCGCGTGTCTCCGCGGCGTCAGCCGGCCAGGCAGGACGGGCCGAGCAGCACCTTCAGGTCGCCGTACAGCGCCGGGTCGGGCTTCACCCGGTGCCGGTCGAGCCGCAGCACCGTGGTCTTGCGCGGGCCCTGGAGCCTGATCCGCACCTCGCTGTCGCCCCGGTGGTTGGTGAGGATCTCGCCGAGCCGGCTGATCATCGGCGGGGTCACCTTCAGGGCCGGGATCGTGAGGGTCACCGGCGCGTTGGTGCCCGCGTGCGACAGGTCGGGGACCTGCATCTCCATGGCGACCAGGCGCGGCACGTCCTCCCGCTTGTCGAGGCGGCCCTTCACGAACACCACGGCGTCCTCGACGAGCTGCGTGGACACCAGCTGGTACGTCGCCGGGAAGAACATGCACTCGATGGAACCGGCGAGGTCCTCGACGGTCGCGATCGCCCAGGCGTTGCCCTGCTTGGTCATCTTGCGCTGGAGGCCCGAGATGATGCCGCCGACCGTGACGACCGCGCCGTCCCCGAAGTCACCGCCGGTGAGCTGGCCGATGCCCGCGTCCGCCTTGTCGGACAGCACGTGCTCCAGGCCGAAGAGCGGGTGGTCGGAGACGTACAGGCCGAGCATCTCGCGCTCCTGGGCGAGGAGATACGTCTTCTCCCACTCGTCGGTGGAGAACTCGACGTCGAGGCCGAAGCCCGGCTCGTCGCTCTCCCCCTCGCCCATGCCGCCGAAGAGGTCGAACTGTCCCTCGGCCTCCTTGCGCTTCACCGCCACGACGTTGTCGATCATCGGCTCGTACTGGGCGGTGAGGCCCTTACGGGTGTGGTTCATGGCGTCGAACGCGCCGGCCTTGATCAGCGATTCCGTCGTCCGCTTGTTGCACGCGGCGGCCTCGATCTTGTCGAGGTAGTCGGGGAAGGAGGAGAACTTCCCCTTCGCCTTGCGGGCCCGGACGATCGACTCCACCACGTTCGACCCGACGTTGCGGACCGCCTCCAGGCCGAAGAGGATCACGTCGTCGCCCTGGGCGGCGAAGTTGTGCACCGACTCGTTCACATCCGGCGGGAGGACCTTGATCTTCATGCGCCGGCACTCGTTGAGGTAGACGGCGGACTTGTCCTTGTCGTCCTTGACCGAGGTGAGCAGCGCCGCCATGTACTCGGCGGGGTAGTTCGCCTTCAGGTACGCGGTCCAGTAGGTGACCAGGCCGTACGCGGAGGAGTGCGCCTTGTTGAACGCGTAGCCCGCGAACGGGACCAGGACGTCCCACAGGGCCTGGATCGCCTGGTCGGAGAAGCCCTTCTTCTTGGCGCCCTCCTGGAAGAGGACGAAGTTCTTCGCCAGTTCCTCGGGCTTCTTCTTGCCCATCACGCGGCGCAGCACGTCGGCCTCGCCGAGCGAGTAGCCCGCGACGATCTGCGCGGCCTTCTGCACCTGCTCCTGGTACACGATCAGGCCGTAGGTCAGGCCCAGCGTCTCCTTCAGGGGCTCTTCGAGCTCCGGGTGGATCGGCGTGATCTCCTGGCGGTTGTTCTTGCGCTCCGCGTAGTTGATGTGCGAGTTCATGCCCATCGGGCCCGGCCGGTACAGGGCCGAGACGGCGGAAATGTCCTCGAAGTTGTCGGGCTGCATCTGGCGCAGCAGGGAGCGCATCGGCCCGCCGTCGAACTGGAACACACCGAGCGTGTCGCCGCGACAGAGCAGTTCGAAGGTCTTCGGGTCGTCCAGCGGGAGATCGAGCATCTCCAGGTCGATGCCCTTGTTGGACCGCACCATCTTGACGGCGTCGTCCATGATCGTCAGGTTGCGAAGCCCCAGGAAGTCCATCTTCAGGAGGCCGAGCGACTCGCACTGCGGGTAGTCCCACTGCGTGATCGTCACGCCGTCGGTGTGCCGGGTCCACAGCGGGGCGTGGTCGACGATCGGCTCGCTGGACATGATGACGCCGGCCGCGTGCACACCCATCTGCCGGACCAGGCCCTCGACGCCCTTGGCGGTGTCGATGACCTTCTTCACGTCCGGCTCGTTCTCGTACATCCCCCGGATCTCGCCGGCCTCGCCGTAGCGCGGGTGCTTGGGGTCGGTGATGCCGGAGAGGTCGATGCCCTTGCCGAGGACGTCGGCGGGCATCGCCTTGGTGAGTCGGTCGCCCATCGCGTACGGGTAGCCGAGCACGCGCGCGGAGTCCTTGATCGCGTTCTTGGCCTTGATCTTGCCGTAGGTGCCGATCATGGCGACCTTGTCGGCGCCGTACTTCTCGGTCACGTACCGGATCACTTCGACGCGCCTGCGCTCGTCGAAGTCGATGTCGACATCGGGCATGGAGACGCGCTCGGGGTTGAGGAACCGCTCGAAGATCAGTCCGTGCGTGATCGGGTCGAGGTCGGTGATGCCCATGGCGTACGCGACGATCGAACCGGCCGCGGAACCACGGCCCGGACCCACCGCGATGCCGTTGTTCTTGGCCCACATGATGAAGTCGGCGACGACCAGGAAGTACCCCGGGAACCCCATCTGGATGATGATGTCCATCTCGTACTCGACCTGCTTCTGGCGGTCCTCGGGGACGCCGCCCGGGTAGCGGCGGTCCATGCCGACCCGGACCTCCTCCTGGAACCAGGTGACCTCCGTGAAGCCGTCCGGGATGTCGAACTTCGGCATGAGGTCGCGCTTCTCGAACATGCCGGTCGTGTCGATCTGCTCGGCCACCAGCAGCGTGTTGCGGCAGCCCTCCTGCCAGGCGTCCGAGGAGTCGATGGCGTACATCTCGTCCGTCGACTTCAGGTAGTAGCCCGTGCCGTTGAACCGGAAGCGGTCCGGGTCGGAGAGGTTCTTGCCGGTCTGGATGCACAGCAGCGCGTCGTGCGCCGTCGCCTCGTTCGCGTACGTGTAGTGCGAGTCGTTCGTCACCAGCGGCGGGATGCCGACCTTCTTGCCGACCCGCAGGAGGTCCTCGCGGACCCGGTGCTCGATGTCGATGCCGTGGTCCATCAGCTCCAGGAAGTACCGGTCCTTGCCGAAGATGTCCTGGTACTCGGCGGCCGCCTTGACCGCCTCGTCGAACTGGCCGAGGCGCAGCCGGGTCTGCAGCTCACCGGAGGGGCAGCCGGTGGACGCGATGATGCCCTCGCTCCACTGGGAGAGCGTCTCCTTGTCCATGCGCGGCCACTTCTGCAGCCAGCCCTCGGCGTACGCGTCCGAGGACAGCTTGAAGAGGTTGTGCAGCCCCGTGCTGTTCGCCGCCCACATCGTCTTGTGGGTGTAACCACCGGAACCGGAGACGTCGTCGCGCTTCTGGTGCGGCTGGCCCCACTGGACCTTCCGCTTGTTGCGCCGGGACTCCGGGGCGACGTAGGCCTCGATGCCGATGATCGGCGTGATGCCCGCCTTCTCCGCGGTGTGGAAGAAGTCGTACGCCCCGTGCAGGTTGCCGTGGTCGGACATCGCGATGTGCGTCATGCCCATGTCGCCGGCGGCCTGGAACATGTCCTTGAGCCGCGCCGCACCGTCCAGCAGCGAGTACTGGGTGTGCACGTGCAGGTGCGTGAAGGGCGGCTTGGACACGGTGGGGGCCTCCAATGGAAAACACCGGGCGACGGTCTGGGGGACAGCTTGGAAGTCTACGACCGGTCACTGACAACCCGCGGGCACTCGGGAGTACGGTCGTGCGTTGGACAGATCAGAACATCTGTCCCACGCGTCAGTACGGCGCACCGGACCATCCCGCACCAGGAGGCACCCAGCGATGTCGGAACCGCAGCCCACCGCTGAGCAGCGCGGCGAGCAGATCCTCTCCGTGTTCGACACCGCGTTCGGCGAGCTCCTCGCCGCGGATCCCGCGGCGTTCCGGGTCAAGTTCCGCAAGATGGCGGCCTCCGCCTTCGCGTTCTACCGGGGCACGGCCTGCCTGTTCTACGGGGACGTGGAGCGCGAGCAGCACGGCGGGCCCTACCTGGACGATCGCACCAGCCGGGTGTGGATCCACGGCGACCTGCACGCGGAGAACTTCGGCACGTACATGGACTCCACGGGCCGGCTGATCTTCAATGTGAACGATTTCGACGAGGCGTACGTGGGCCCCTTCACCTGGGACCTCAAGCGCTTCGCCGCCTCCGTGGCGCTGGTCGGCTACTCCAAGGCGCTGAGCGACGAGCAGATCACGGACCTCGTGCGGACGTACGCTGCGGCCTACCGCGAGCGCATCCACGCGCTGGCGACCGGCGCGAAGAGCGACGAGGTGCCGCCCTTCACGCTGGACACGGCGGACGGCCCGCTCCTGGAGGCGCTGCGCGACGCCCGCTCGCTGACCCGTTTCAGCCTGCTGGAGTCCATGACGGAGATCCGCGAATTCGAGCGCCGCTTCGCGGAGGGCGGCGGCAGCATCGAGCTGGACGCGGCGACGCGTTACAAGGTGCTCGCTGCGTTCGACGGGTACCTGGAGACCCTGCCGGAGGCCTCCCTCTCCCGCCCCGACTCGTACCGGGTGAAGGACGTGGTCGGGCGCCGCGGCATCGGTATCGGCTCCGCGGGCCTCCCGTCGTACAACATCCTGCTTGAGGGCAACAGCGACGCCCTGGAGAACGATGTCGTGATCTACATGAAGCAGGCCCAGACCCCGGCCGTCTCGCGGCACATCACCGACCCGGCGGTCCGCGGCTACTTCCAGCACGAGGGCCACCGCACGGTCATCTCGCAGCGCGCCCTCCAGGCGCACGCCGACCCGTGGCTGGGCTGGACGGAGCTCGACGGGGCGGGGCAGCTGGTCGCCGAGGTCTCGCCGTACGCGGTGGACCTGGACTGGGGCGACATCGACGACCCGGAGGAGATCGCGGCGGTCGTCGCCGACCTCGGCCGGGCCACGGCGACGATGCACGCGGCGGCGGACGACCAGTCCGGCGAGTCGCTGGTGCCGTTCTCCACGGAGCGCGCCATCGACGCGGCGATCGCGGCCGACGAGGAGGGCTTCGCGCCCCTGCTGGTCGACTTCGCGCACACCTACGGGGCACGCGCGCGCCGCGACCACCAGATCTTCGTGGACCTGTTCCGCAACGGCCGGATCCCGGGCCTGTGAAAGGTGCTGTGAAGGAGCCCCCTTTAGGCATCGTTTACAGGAAGCCATGGCACACTCTGCCGCGATGGACGACATATCCGGGACCCAGCTACGAGTGACGCGCGCGGCGCTGTTCACGGCATGCGTCGTGACGCTGTCCGTCGCGTCGCACGTGCTGCTGTCCCGGGCTCCGCTGCCGCTCACGACGATCGCGGCGATCGCCGCGGCCGTCTTCGTGATCGCCTACGCGCTGGCGGGACGTGAGCGCGGCTTCGGCCGGATCGCGGCCCTGCTCGTCCCGCTGGAACTGGCCGCTGACACGGTCTTCACGACCGGCCAGCACGTCTGTTACGGCCGGGCGGGCGGCCCCGTCGCGGGCCCGCTGCGCCAGTTCGGCTTCGACGTGCTGTGTGCCGGGAACGTCGGCACCCCGCTGGCCCGGATGACGGGCGGCGGCACGGAGCGGGCCGCCGCGCTCTTCGCGCACACCGACCCGGCGGCCTCCTGGCTGCTCCTGGGCGCGCACGTCGCCGTCGGCCTGCTCGCGGCCGCCTGGCTGCGCCGCGGTGAGCAGGCCCTGGCCCAACTGCTGCGCGCGGTGGCCGCCTTCGCGTTCCGGCCGCTGCTCATCGCGTTCGCCGCGGTCACCGTCCGGCGCGAGCCGGGTGTGCGTCTGCCGCGCCCCGCCACGCGCGTACCGGCCTCCCGCACCCGGCTGTGGGTGCACTCCGTAGGACGGCGCGGGCCGCCGTGCCCGGCCGCCTGAGCCACCGTCCGGCTCGGGCTCCGGCACGGCAGCCCCCCCCTACGCATGTCACTGACCTACGGAGCACGATCATGAGCAAGCGCAACACCCAGCAGGCGAAGTCCGCGGCCCGTGAGCGGCTGCGCGCCGAACGCGAGCGCCAGGCCAAGCGGGACAAGACGAAGCGGCAGGCGATCGTCGGCGTCTCCATCGTCGCGGTCCTGGCGATAGCCGGCGGCGTCGGCTACGCGGTGATGCAGGCCAACAAGCCCTCCCACTGGGAGACGGCGATGGACGCCAAGTCCTCCGCCGTGAAGGCGCCCAAGAACACCTCCGGCAAGGACGGCACGACCGTCGTCATCGGCAAGGCCGACGCCAAGAAGACCCTGAAGGTCTACGAGGACTCGCGCTGCCCGGTCTGCGCCACGTTCGAGCAGACGGTCGGCCCGGAGCTCCACAAGGACGTAGAGGCCGGCAAGTTCAAGCTCCAGTACGTCGGCGGCACGTTCCTCGACGGCGACGACTCGGCCAAGGGCGACGTCGGCACCAACGGCGAGGGCTCGAAGAACGCGCTGAGCGCGCTCGGCGCGGCCCTCGACGTGAGCCAGGACGCCTTCCTCGACTTCAAGACGGCGCTCTACTCGGCGAAGTTCCACCCCGAGGAGAACGAGGACAAGCTCGCGGACGACGACTACCTGATCAAGATCGCCGACAGCGTGGACTCGCTCAAGGGCAACAAGGCGTTCCAGAAGGCCGTCACGGACGGTACGTACGACGACTGGGCCATGAAGATGTCCAAGTCGTTCGACACGAACAAGGACGAGGTCACCGGCACCCCGAGCCTGGTCGTGGACGGCAAGAAGCTGACCGGTTCGGACGGCCAGAACGCTCCGATGACGGTGGCCGAGTACAAGACCGCGACGGAGAAGGCCCTCAAGGGCTGACGCTGGTCCAAGCACAGACGAAGAACGGGCGAACCTTTCGGGTTCGCCCGTTCTTTGTATCTACCAGTCAGTAGTCTGACCGGCTGTGACCAGTCGATTCCATGAAAACGCCCCGACCCGCCGTACGGTCGTCAAGGCCGCGGCCGCGGGTGCCGCGCTCGCCGCGCCGTTCGCCGCCACGACCCCCGCCCACGCCGCCGGGGCGCCCGCCTTCCTGCACGGCGTCGCGTCCGGCGATCCGCTGCCCGACGGGGTCCTGCTGTGGACGCGCGTGACGCCGAACGCCGACGCGGTGCCCGGCTCGGGCAAGGGCCCCGACGTGCGGGTGAGCTGGGAGATAGCCGAGGACAAGGCGTTCCGTCAGGTCGTCGGCCGGGGAACCGTGACCGCGAGCGCCGCCTCCGACCACACGGTCAAGGCCGATGTAAGGGGCTTGCGCCCGGCGACCGCCTATTACTTCCGCTTCTCCGTGGACGGGGCCGCGGACGTAGACGGGGCCGCGGACGCCACCCGCTCCCCCGTGGGCCGCACCCGCACCACCCCCGCCATCGACGCGTCCCCCGACGGCCTGCGCTTCGGCGTCGTCTCCTGCGCCAACTGGGAGGCCGGCTTCTACTCCTCGTACCGGCACCTGGCCGCCCGCAGCGACCTGGACGCGGTCCTGCACCTCGGCGACTACCTCTACGAGTACAAGACCGGCGAGTACCCGACCGCCGAGTACACCGTCCGCGAGCACCGGCCGGTCCACGAGATCGTCTCGCTCGCCGACTACCGCACCCGGCACGGCCAGACCAAGACCGACGCCGACGTCCAGGCGATGCAGGCCGCGCACCCGCTGATCGCGATCTGGGACGACCACGAATTCGCCAACGACGCCTGGTCGGGCGGCGCGGAGAACCACACGCCGGACACCGAGGGCGGCTGGCAGGCACGCCAACAGGCCGCGAAGCAGGCCTACTTCGAGTGGATGCCGGTCCGCCCCTCCACCGCCGGCACGGTCTTCCGCCGCCTGCGCTTCGGCAAGCTGGCCGACCTCCACCTGCTCGACCTGCGCTCGTTCCGCTCCGAGCAGTCGAGCGTCGGCAACGGAGCGGTGGACTCCCCGGACCGTACGATCACCGGCCGCGCCCAGCTCGACTGGCTGAAGGCCGGTCTCACCGCGTCGGCCGCGCGCTGGAAGCTGGTCGGCACCTCGGTGATGATCTCGCCGGTCGCCTTCGGTTCGCTGCCCGCCCACATCGCGGGCCCGCTGGCCGAGTTGCTCGGCCTTCCGAGGGAAGGCCTGGCGGTCAACGTCGACCAGTGGGACGGCTACACGCACGACCGCGCCGAACTCATCTCCCACCTGCGCGAGCACGCCGTCCGCGACACCGTCTTCCTGACCGGCGACATCCACATGGCGTGGGCCAACGACGTGCCGGTCAAGGCGGCGACGTACCCGCTCTCCCCCTCCGCCGCGACGGAGTTCGTGGTCACGTCCGTGACCTCCGACAACCTGGACGACATCCTGCACGTCGCCCCGGACACGCTCTCCACGGTCGCCGAGGGCGCCGTCAAGGCGGCCAACCGGCACGTGCGCTGGCTGGACATGGACCGCCACGGATACGGCGTCCTGGACGTCACGGCCGAGCGGACGCAGATGGACTTCTACGTGATCTCCGACCGCGCGGACCGGAGCGCGACGTCGGCCTGGCAGCGCTCGTACCGCACCCTCACCGGCACGCAGAAGGTCGAGCGGGCGGACTCCCCGGTGGCCTAAAGGCTCTCGAGGAAGCCGAGCGCCACCCGCCAGGTGGCCTCGGCGGCCTCCTCGTCGTAGTCCGGCAGATCGGGGTCGGTGTAGAGGTGACCTGCCCCGGCGTACCGGTAGACCTCCACATCGGCCCCCGCGCGCCCCATCTGCAGGTACCAGGCGGTCAGCCAGTCGTCCGTCTCGAACGGGTCGGGCTCCGCGACGTGCAGCTGGACCGGGAGCTCGTCCACGGCGACGCCCTCCGCGATGTCGGACGTGCCGTGCAGGAGCAGCAGCCCCTTCGCCTTGTCGTCGCCGAGGGCGAGGGTCTGCGCGGTCGCGGCGCCGAAGGAGAACCCGGCGTAGACGAGACCGCGGTCGGAGTAGGGCGCGGCCGCGAGGACGGCGCGCTTGAGCAGCTCGTCCTTGCCGATCTCGTCCTTGAAGGCCATGCCCTCCTCGACGGTGTCGAAGGTGCGGCCCTCGAAGAGATCAGGGGTCCACACCTCGTGTCCGGCGGCCCGCAGCCGGTCGGCCGCGGCCTCTACGGCGGGCCGCGGACCGAACGCCGAATGGAAAAGCATGATGTTCATGGGCTCCATGGTGCCAGGGCCCCCACAGGTTGGGCGCGCCCGATCCCGGTTACCGTCGTGGCATGGAGAACGTACTGCGTCCACTGATCGTCATTGGTGGCTCGGTCGTGCTCACGCTGTTGGTGGGGTGGGCGGTCGACCGGGTACTGCTCCGCACCGACCAGCGCCACCACGAGACGCCGTTGTGGGGACTGCTGCGCCGCTGCCGGCTGCCGCTCCAGCTCGTGCTCTGCGCGGCGCTGCTGAGAGGCTCGTACGACCAGGCGGGCCTCACGGACGAGAACGACGGTGCCATTGGAGAAACGCTCAATCTGGTTCTGATCGGCGCCACCGCCTGGCTCGCCGTCCGGATCTCCTCCGCCGTCGTCGAGTCGTCCTACGCCCGCTACGCCACCGCTCAGCGCGATCCGGCGCGGGTCCGCCGCGTGCGCACCCAGGTCACCCTGATCCAGCGCGTCGTCATCGCGGTCGTCGGCGTGGTCGCGGTGGCGGCGATGCTCCTGACGTTCCCCGCCTTCAGAGCGGCCGGGGCCTCGCTGCTCGCCTCGGCGGGCATCCTCGGCATCGTCGCCGGTGTCGCCGCGCAGTCCACGCTCGGCAACCTCTTCGCGGGCCTGCAGATCGCGTTCGGAGACATGGTGCGGATCGGGGACACCGTGGTCGTGGACGGCGAGTGGGGCACGGTCGAGGAGATCACCCTCACCTTCCTCGCCGTACGCACCTGGGACGAGCGCCGCATCACCATGCCGGTCTCGTACTTCACGTCGAAGCCGTTCGAGAACTGGTCGCGCGGCGGCGCGCAGATGACCGGCACCGTCTTCCTCCACCTCGACCACAGCGCGCCCGTGCCCGAGATGCGCGAGAAGCTGCACGACATCCTGCGCGAGTGCGCCGCCTGGGACGGCCGCGACTGGGGTCTCGCCGTCACCGACACGACGCCCAGCACGCTGCAGGTCCGCGCCCTGGTCACCGCCAAGGACGCGGACGACATCTGGACGGTGCGGGTCACCGTCCGCGAGCAGCTCGTGCGCTGGCTGACCGATCAGCACCCGTACGCGCTGCCGCGGATCAACACGGCGACGGCCCGTCTCGCCCCGGACGACACGGACTCCCTGCCGGACCACGTCCTCACCCGCAACGGCCGCGCGCCCCGGACGGGCCGGGGCTAGGGCCCGTCTAACGCCCCAGGACCTCCCCGCCGTTGACCTGGACGATCTGTCCGCTGACATGGCCGCCGCCCGGCGACGCCAGCCACAGCACGGTGGCCGCGATGTCGTCGGGCGTCCCGGCGCGGCCGGTCGGGATGGCGTCGACCCGGCGCCGGTACTCCGCCTCGGGCATCGAGGGCCCGAAGAAGTCGGTGTCCTCGATGTAGCCGGGCGCGACGGTGTTCACGGTGATGCCGCGCGGGCCGAGGGCCTTGGCGAGGTCGTACGTGTACGGGTGCAGGGCCGCCTTGGACGCGCCGTAGGAGCCCTGGCCCGAGCCGCGCAGCGCCGCGATGGAGGACACGAACACGATCCGGCCGCCCGGCGAGGCGACGTGCTCGCGCAGCGCCTCGGTGAGCAGGACCGAAGTGAGCGTATTGATCCGGAAGTTGGCGTTCCAGTCGTGGGCGACGGCTTCGAGCGGATCGGCCCCTTCCGGAGCCGGGAGCAGCCGGCCGCCGAGCCCGCCGGCGCTGTGCACCATCACGTCGACCGTGCCGTCGAACGCCTCGAGCGCGAAGCCGGCGGCTCCACGCGCCCCTTCGACCGTGCTGAGGTCGGCCGGGTACCTCAGGGCGCCGGACACACCGGCCTTCTCCAGGACCTCGATCCGCCGCCCGACCAGCAGCACCCGATCCCCTTCCGCGGCGAAGGCCTTGGCCGCCGCGAGCCCGATTCCCGTACCGCCGCCGGTGATTATCACGTTGCGTGCCATACGCACGAGCCTAAGGCCTGCCGTTTGGATCATGCCGAACTCGCGGGGTCTGGCACGCACGCTCGCGGCGTTGTCGTCGGTCGAGCAGGGGAGGCCCCACTGCCCCGCTCCCTGATCCGGCCTGATCCAAACGACAGGCCTCGCCACACGGCCCCCAGCCCGATCTCTAGCGCAAACTGCGCACATCCAGCTTCCTGAGCACCCGGTCGACCACCTCCGGGTCGGAGCCCGCTTCGCTGCGGGCCGCGAGGACCTCGTGCCGGGCCGCCGACATCATCTCCGCCTGGATCCGGCGGATCCGCTTGATCCGGGCGTCCCGCTTGGTCTGCTTCTCGCGCCGCTCGTCCGCGCCGATCTCCGGGTTGATGCGCAGGCCGATGTCGAACGCGCGGCGCAGCATCTGCTCCTGTACCTCCTCCGGCAGCTCCTCGACCTCCTCGATCTCCTTGAGCCGCCGCTTCGCCGCCTTCGCGGCCCGCACCGCGAGCTGCCGCTCGAACTCCCGCTCGGCGGTGTCGTCGCTGCGCACCCCGAGCTTGCGCACCAGCCACGGCAGGCTCAGGCCCTGCAGCACCAGGGTCGCCATGATCACCCCGAACGCGAGGAAGACGATCTCGTCCCGGTCCGGGAAGGGCGAACCGTCGTCCATGGTCAGCGGGATGGCGAGGGCCAGGGCCACCGAGGCCACGCCGCGCATTCCGGCCCACCACATGACGACCGTCTCGCGCCAGCTCACCGGGATGTCCTCGTCGACATCGCGCCGCACGTGCATCCGCCGTGTCACCCACGTCATCGGCAACAGCCACAACAGCCGTACGACGATGACGACACCGACGACCGCGCCCGCCCAGCCGAGCATCTCGCCCCAGCGGCCCTCCGCGGTCCTGACGACGTTGTGCACCTCCAGGCCGATGAGGCCGAACGCGACGCCCGTGACGAGGGTGTCCACGACGTCCCAGAAGGCCCGCCCGGTGAGCCTTGTGAGCACGTCGTCGGCGTCGAAGGCGTGCTCGGCCAGGAACATGGCCGTGGTCAGGACCGCGAGCACGCCCGAGCCCTTGAGCTCCTCGGCGAGTACGTACGAGGCGTAGGGGATCAGGAGCGTGAGGCCGATCTGGAGCGTGGCATCGCCGAGATAGCCGATGATCTTGTTCGCGATCCAGCCGAGCGCCCAGCCGACGGCGATGGCGACGACCGCGGACAGGACGAGTTCCAGCGCGGCGTGCGGCACCGAGAAGGTGCCACTGACCGCGGCGGCGATCGCGACGTGGTAGAGCACGATCGCGGTCACATCGTTGAACAGACCCTCGCCCTCCAGGATCGACACCATGCGCCGGGGCAGGCCGAGTTGGCCCGCGACGGCGGTCGCGGCGACCGGGTCGGGCGGCGCCACCAGCGCGCCGAGCGCGACGGCCGCGGCGACCGGCAGGCCCGGCACGATGGCGTCGGCGACGAAGGCGACCGCGGCCGTGGTGACGAAGACCAGGGCGACGGCGAGCAGGAAGATCGGCCGTTTATTGGCGGCGAACTGGCGCCAGGACGTGCGGTGCACGGCCGCGTAGAGCAGCGGTGGCAGCACGAGCGGAAGGATCAGATCCGGGTTGATGTCGACGTTCGGCACCGCCTGGATCAGCGCGAGAGCGATGCCGAGCAGGGTCATCAGGACCGGGGAGGGCAGGCCGAGCCGGTCACCGAGCGGGACGGTCAGCACGGCCCCGAGCAACAGCACGAACAGCAGGGCCAATTGATCCACCGGGGACTCCGACCAGACTCGACGATCATGTGCGTTCCGGCCTCAAGAGTGCCACGCGCTTCAGATCAAACCGGTCTTTTTGGGTCCCGGGGCCCCGACGCCGCAAGGCCGCAAGTCCGCGACACAGGGATACCGCCGATACCGCCGCTGCCTAGCCGAGCGTCTTGCGCATCGCACGGTGGTCGATGCCGGCGTCGAGGAACTCGGGCCCGTACGCGACGTACCCCAGGCGCTCGTAGAACCCCAGCGCGTGCGTCTGCGCGTGCAGGTCCACGGCGGCGAGCCCACGCGCGCGGGCCGCGTCCTCGATGGCCCGCACCAGCGCGGCGCCGACACCGAGGCCACGCGCGGCCTTCGTCACGGCGAGCCGCCCGAGAGCGCCGACGTCCCGCGCCCCGCCGTTCTTCACGGCGGCGGCCTCGCCCATCAGCAGCCGACCGGTGCCGAGCGGCTCCCCGTCCTGCCGGACGGCGAGGACATGCACGGCCCCGGCGTCGTACGCGTCGTACTCGATGTCCTCGGGCACGCGCTGTTCGACGACGAAGACCTCCTTGCGGACGGCGAAACAGGCCTGCCGGTCCGCTTCGTCCTCGGCGACGCGGGTCACGTACGCGGGACGGGGGGTGCTCATGCGCTCTCCGCCCTGACCCTGTCCAGGGCCGTCTGCAGATCGTCCGGGTAGGAGCTCTCGAACTCGACCCACTGGCCGTCCGCCGGGTGCTCGAAACCGAGCCGCACCGCGTGCAGCCACTGCCGCGTGAGACCGAGCCGCTTCGCGAGCGTGGGGTCCGCGCCGTACGTCAGGTCGCCCACGCACGGGTGCCGGTGCGCCGACATGTGGACGCGGATCTGGTGGGTGCGCCCCGTCTCCAGCTTGATGTCGAGGAGCGAGGCGGCACGGAAGGCCTCGATGAGGTCGTAGTGCGTGACGGACGGCTTGCCCTCGGCGGTCACGGCCCACTTGTAGTCGTGGTTCGGGTGGCGCCCGATCGGGGCGTCGATGGTGCCGCTCATGGGGTCGGGGTGACCCTGCACCAGCGCGTGGTACCGCTTGTCCGGGACGCGCTCCTTGAACTGGCGCTTCAGCGACGTGTACGCCCGCTCCGACTTGGCGACGGCCATCAGTCCGGACGTGCCCACGTCGAGCCGGTGCACGATGCCCTGGCGCTCGGCGGCGCCCGACGTCGAGATCCGGTACCCGGCGGCCGCGAGGCCACCGATCACGGTCGTCCCGGTCCAGCCGGGGCTGGGGTGGGCGGCGACCCCCACGGGCTTCATGATCACGACGATGTCGTCGTCATCGTGCACGATCTCCATGCCCTCGACGGGCTCGGCGACGATCTGCACGGGAGCGGCTGCCTGCGGCATCTCCACTTCCATCCAGGCGCCGCCGTGCACCCGCTCGGACTTGCCCACGACCGAGCCGTCCACCGCGACCTTTCCGGCGGCGGCAAGCTCGGCGGCCTTGGTGCGGGAAAAACCAAACATGCGCGAGATGGCGGCGTCTACGCGCTCGCCTTCCAGGCCGTCGGGAACGGGCAGGGTGCGGACCTCGGGAATCGTGCTCACCCATCGAGTATGCAGGAGCCCACCGACAGTCCCGCACACGAGCCCTGTGACCTCGGCCTTCGTGCGCCTAGGGCCCCGCGCCTCAGTCCTTGTGGACCGACCCGTCGGGGTCGATGCCGCGGAAGGACAGCACCACGATCAGGATGCCTCCGCACACGATCGCCGAGTCGGCGAGGTTGAACACCGGGTAGTTCTTCGGCGCGATGAAGTCCACCACCGCGCCCTCGAAGACACCCGGCGCCCGGAAGATCCGGTCCGTGAGGTTGCCGAGCGCCCCGCCGAGCAGCAGACCGAGGGCGATCGCCCAGGGCGTGCTGTAGAGCTTCCGGGCGAGCCGGGCGATCACGACGATCACGGCGGCCGCGATCATGGTGAAGATGATCGTGAAGGCCTCGCCGATGCCCCAGGCCGCGCCCGGGTTCCTGATCACCTCGAGCTGCAGCCAGTCACCGATGATATGGACGGCGTCGCGGTGCTCCAGCTTCGCCACCACGATCAGCTTGCTGCCCAGGTCCAGGACGTACGCGAGCGCGGCCACGATGAACAGCGCGGCGATCCGCCGCCTGCCCCTGGGCCGGTCCTGGACCTGCTCGTCGACCTCGTCGGGCCGCTCCGGCTCGGCTGCCCCCGCGTCCGGGGAATCCGGCGTACCGATGATGCGCTCCGCCTCTGCCACGTGAGTCCCTCAACCTAGTGCCTGACTGAGGACGAGAGTACGGCACGCGGGGCCGCGCCCCCATGGGCCGGGGCCCTTGCGCGGGCGCGGCGACAGCTTCAGTACCGGCGCTCCTGCTTCTGCTTGCACTCGACGCACAGGGTCGCGCGCGGGAACGCCTGCATGCGCGCCTTCCCGATGGGGTTCCCGCAGTTCTCGCAGAGCCCGTACGTCCCCGCGTCCAGGCGCTCCAGGGCCCGTTCGGTCTGGAGCAGCATCTCCCGCGCGTTGGCCGCGAGCGACATCTCGTGCTCGCGGGTGATGTTCTTGGTGCCGGTGTCCGCGTCGTCGTCGCCGGCCCCGTCCCCGGAGTCGCGCATCAGCCCCGCGAGCCCCTCCTCGGCGGCGGCGATCTCGCTCCCGAGCCGCAGCACCTCGGTCTGCAGCTCGGTGCGCGCCTCCTCGGCCTCCTCCGGGGTCCAGGGATCCTCGCCGGGGCGGACGGCCAGCTCACCGGGTTCGGCGGTGCCGCGCGCCTTGGGGACCGCGCCCGGCTTCTTGGTCGCCGTGGCCGTGCCCTGAGTCTTCTTCGCAACCACTGTCGTGGCTCCCGTCGTCTTCGCGGCCTCGGCCGCGTCCTCGGCCGCGGGGGCGACCGTCTTCTTCGCGCCCGGGGCCTTGCCCTCCGCCTTCACGGCTGCGGTCGGCTTGGCCGCGGTCTTCTTCTTGGGCGCGGACTTCTTGGCGTCCGCGGCTCCGGCCGCCGCCTTGCCCGCAGCCGTCTTGCCCGTAGCTGCCTTGCCCGCAGCCGTCTTCTTGGTCGTGCTCTTGGTCGCGCTCTTCGCCGGCGCCGCCTTCTTGGTCGTGGCCTTCTCCGGTGCCGCCTTCGTGGACGCGGCCTTCGCACTCGTCTGCTTGCGGGCCGTCGTGTGCGACGCGGCGGTCGACTTCTTCTTGCCGGTGGGTGTCTGCTTCGGCTCAGGCGTCGTCGACGCCTTCGCTCCGGCCGCGTCCTTCCCGGCATCGCCGGAGGCCGCCGCGCCCGTGGTTCTTCCGGACTCCGGCTGCTGATCGGCGGTCTTCTTCGCCACCATGGTCGCGGCCCCTTCACAATTTGTGATCTTGCTCGCGAATCGTGCTGGGACGATAAATCGACTCCAGGCCCGCGGCAACGGGGCGCACCACAGGACCCGGCTCCGCGCGACGGTCTTGTGACCGACCCGCGACGAACCTGCAAGCGTTGTGCCCAGCTCCCCGCTTGGTAATCCGCCGCTCCCCCGTCCGCCCCCGGCCCGCCCGGTGACCGGTCAGGATCGGACAGCCGGCGTATGGCCATTCGGGTCACCGGACGCACCCGCACCCCGCCCGCCGGGCCCCCGCGAAAACCGGTCGGCCGCTCTCTCCCGGGCGCCGTACACTGGGCGCAGCGAGAAGCGTGGATGGGGCCGAGTAGCGGCGTACGCAGCCAAGAGCGAACCGGGGACGGTGGAAGCCCGGCGGCGAGCGCGACGCGAAGATCACCCCGGAGCCGCCGGAAGAACGCCGCAGCGCACAGCCAGCGGCCAGTAGACCCGGCATCGCGACCCCAATGAGGGGGCTCACCGGAGCGCACCACGCCCCGGCGGGCCAAGGAGGGTGGTACCGCGGGAGCGCGCCGCACACGGCGCAGCAGCCTCTCGTCCCTCCGACGGAAGAAGGCAGATCCGCCGGAGGAAGACTGATGACGCAGTACCGCCAGGTGCCCGCCCAGGTCGACCTGCCCGCCCTTGAGCACGCTGTGCTCGACTTCTGGGACGAGCAGAAGATCTTCGCCAAGACCCTGGAGCAGTCCGAGGGCCGCCCCGAGTGGGTGTTCTACGAGGGCCCGCCCACGGCCAACGGCATGCCGGGCGCCCACCACATCGAGGCCCGCGTCTTCAAGGACGTGTTCCCCCGGTTCCGCACGATGCGCGGCTACCACGTGGCCCGTAAGGCGGGCTGGGACTGTCACGGCCTCCCGGTGGAGCTGGCGGTCGAGAAGGAGCTCGGCTTCAGCGGCAAGAAGGACATCGAGGCGTACGGCATCGCCGAGTTCAACGCCAAGTGCCGCGAGTCCGTGACCCGGCACACCGACGCCTTCTCCGACCTGACGACCCGCATGGGTTACTGGGTCGACCTCGAGGACGCGTACCGGACGATGAACCCGGAGTACGTCGACTCGGTCTGGTGGTCGCTGAAGGAGATCTTCAACAAGGGCCTCCTGGTGCAGGACCACCGCGTCGCCCCCTGGTGCCCGCGCTGCGGCACCGGCCTCTCCGACCATGAGCTGGCCCAGGGCTACGAGACGGTCGTGGATCCCTCGGTCTATGTCCGACTCCCCCTCACCTCCGGTCCGCTGGCGGGCCGCGCCTCACTCCTCATCTGGACGACGACCCCGTGGACCCTGGTGTCCAACACGGCCGTCGCCGCGCACCCGGACGTGACCTACGTGGTCGCGACCAACGGCGAGGAGAACCTGGTCGTCGCCGAGCCGCTCGTCGAGAAGGCGCTCGGCGAGGGCTGGGAGACCACCGGCGAGTCCTTCACCGGCGCGGAGATGGAGCGCTGGAAGTACCAACGCCCGTTCGAGCTCGTCGAGTTCCCGGCCGAGGCGCACTATGTCGTCAACGCCGACTACGTCACTACGGAGGACGGCACCGGCCTCGTCCACCAGTCCCCCGCCTTCGGTGAGGACGACCTCAAGGTCTGCCGCGCGTACGGCCTGCCGGTCGTGAACCCGGTGCTGCCCGACGGCACCTTCTCCCCCGAGGTGCCCCTCGTAGGCGGCGTCTTCTTTAAGAAGGCCGACGAACAGCTGACCGAGGACCTCCAGGACCGCGGCCTGCTCTTCAAGCACATCCCGTACGAGCACAGCTACCCGCACTGCTGGCGCTGCCACACGGCGCTGCTCTACTACGCGCAGCCGTCCTGGTACATCCGCACCACGGCCATCAAGGACCGCCTCCTCCAGGAGAACGAGAAGACCAACTGGTTCCCGGAGACGGTCAAGAACGGCCGCTTCGGCGACTGGCTGCAGAACAACATCGACTGGGCGCTCTCCCGCAACCGCTACTGGGGCACCCCGCTGCCGATCTGGCGCTGTGAGGAGAACCACCTCACCTGCGTCGGCTCCCGCACGGAGCTGGGCGAGCTGACCGGCACGGACCAGTCGTCCCTCGACCCGCACCGCCCGTACATCGACGACGTCACCTTCACGTGCACCCACGAGGGCTGCTCCCTCGAAGCGGTGCGCGTGCCCGAGGTCATCGACGCCTGGTACGACTCGGGTTCCATGCCGTTCGCGCAGTGGGGCTACCCGTACAAGAACAAGGAACTCTTCGAGTCCCGCTACCCGGCGCAGTTCATCTCCGAGGCCATCGACCAGACGCGCGGGTGGTTCTACACCCTCATGGCGATCGGCACCCTGGTCTTCGACAAGTCGTCCTACGAGAACGTGGTCTGCCTCGGCCACATCCTCGCCGAGGACGGCCGCAAGATGTCCAAGCACCTGGGCAACACGCTGGACCCGATCCCGCTGATGGACCGGCACGGCGCGGACGCGGTGCGCTGGTTCATGGCGGCCGGCGGCTCCCCGTGGGCGGCCCGCCGCGTCGGCCACGGCACCATCCAAGAGGTCGTCCGCAAGACGCTCCTCACGTACTGGAACACGGTCGCCTTCCAGGCCCTGTACGCGCGTACGTCCCAGTGGGCGCCGAGCGAGGCGGACCCGGCCCCGGCCGACCGCACGGTGCTCGACCGCTGGCTGCTGTCCGAGCTGCACCAGCTCACCGACGAGGTCACCACAGCTCTTGAGGCGTACGACACCCAGCGCGCCGGCAAGCTGCTCTCGGCCTTCGTCGACGACCTCTCCAACTGGTACGTGCGTCGCTCGCGCCGCCGCTTCTGGCAGGGCGACAAGGCCGCGCTGCGCACCCTGCACGACGTGGTGGTGACGATCACTCAGCTGATGGCGCCGCTCACGCCGTTCATCGCGGAGCGCGTGTGGCAGGACCTGGTCGTGCCGGTCACCCCGGACGCCCCGGAGTCGGTGCACCTGTCCTCGTGGCCCGAGGCCGACCGCGCGGCGATCGACCCGCAGCTGTCGACGCAGATGGCGCTGGTCCGCCGTCTCGTGGAGCTCGGTCGCGCCACGCGCGCGGAGTCGGGGGTCAAGACCCGCCAGCCGCTCTCGCGCGCGCTGGTCGCGGCGACGGGCTTCGCCGGCCTCTCCCCCGAGCTCCAGGCCCAGATCACGGAGGAGTTGAACGTCTCCTCCCTGGCCTCGCTCTCGGACGTCGGCGGCAGCCTGGTGGACACCACCGCCAAGGCGAACTTCCGGGCGCTCGGCAAGCGGTTCGGCAAGCGCGTCCAGGACGTGGCGAAGGCGGTCGCGAACGCGGACGCCGCTGCGCTGTCCCTGGCCCTGCGCGAGGGCAACGCCTCGGTGGAGGTCGACGGCGAGAAGATCGACCTCGCCCCGGATGAGGTCATCATCACGGAGACGCCCCGCGAGGGCTGGTCCGTGGCCTCGGACTCCGGCGCCACGGTGGCGCTCGACCTGGAACTCACGGAGGAGCTGCGGCAGGCGGGTCTGGCCCGTGACGCGATCCGTCTGATCCAGGAGGCCCGCAAGAACAGCGGCCTGGACGTGGCGGACCGGATCGCCCTGCGCTGGACGTCCACGGATCCGGCGGTGATCTCGGCCCTGTTCGAGCACGCGGGTCTGATCGCCGACGAGGTCCTCGCCACGGACTTCACCCAGGCCGAGCCCGACGACACGTACGGCTCCGCCTTCACGGACGAGGGCCTGAGCCTGACCTTCCACCTCCGCAAGGCGTAACCGGGTCTATCAAGCCCGATCCACGACCGAAGGGCCGGTTGACCAGAAACGTTTCTGGTCAACCGGCCCTTCGGCGTTTCGTACCCCCTACGTACACCAGAACGCCCACCCCCAGCGGCCAGCGAAAAGACCTTGGCCCGGATCGCAGAAACGATCCGGGCCAAGGCCTGAATGAATGCCGACGCCTAGCTACTACCTGGCGCTACAAGCAAACGCGCCGCTCAGTTGTCGTCCTCGTCGATGAGGAACCCACGCATCGGCGAAGGCGCCTGCCCCATCGGCGACGGACCCTGCGGCCGCACCGGAGCCATCGGCTGCGTCATCGCGGGCGACATCTGCTGCTGGCCGCCGCCGTACGACGGACCGCCGTTCTGCTGGTTGCCACCCATCGGCTGGTTGCCACCGTAGGACGGCGCACCCGCACCGGCCGGAGCCATGGAAGGCGCCGGGGACGGCGGCAGGCTCGCGGTCGCGGGGGTACGCGGCGGGGCCAGCGAGTCGTCGGCCTGGGTCTCCAACTGGCGCAGCTGCGACTCCAGGTACGACTTCAGACGCGTGCGGTACTCGCGCTCGAAGCCGCGCAGGTCCTCGACCTTGCGCTCCAGCGTGGCGCGGGCGGACTCCAGGGAGCCCATCGCCACGCGGTGCTTCTCCTGCGCGTCCCGCTCCAGGGCATCGGCCTTGGCACGGGCGTCACGCTCAAGACCCTCGGCACGGCTGCGCGCCTCGCCGACGATCTTGTTCGCCTCGGAGCGGGCCTCGGCGATCGCCTGGTCGGCGGTCTGCTGGGCCAGCGAGAGGACACGGGCGGCGCTGTCGCCACCGGGGCCCTGACCGGGCTGCGGCATCTGCGGGCCACCGTGGCCGCCCATGGGGCCGCCCATCGGGCCACCCAGCTGCGGCTGCTGGCCCATCGGCCCCTGACCCATCGGGCCGGGACCCTGCTGCGGGCCACCCTGCGGACCATGTCCGCCGGGGCCGGCCGGCAGTTGCGGAGCACCGCTCGGCAGCTGGGGCGGGCCACCCATGGGGCCGCCCATCTGCTGCTGCGGCGGGCCCGATATACCCGCGGGCACCGGGGCGCCCGGGCCTCGCATGCCCTGCGGGGGGCCCTGCTGCTGGCCCTGCTGGTCCTGCGGACCCTCGGGTCCACCGGGACCGCCAGGTCCACCGGGGCCACCAGGCCCGCCGGGGCCCTTGCGCATGCCGCCCTGCTGCTGGTTCTGGGCAGCGGCACGGGTGGCTGCGGCAAGTTTCGCCCGCAGGTCCTCGTTCTCACGTAGGAGACGGGTCAGTTCGGCTTCGACCTCATCGAGGAAGGCATCGACCTCGTCCTCGTCATAGCCTTCTCGGAGGCGGACGGTCGTGAACTGCTTGTTCCGCACGTCCTCGGGGGTCAACGGCATCTCTTCACCTCAACGTTGTCGTCGGCATTCGGCAAGACCGTAGTTGACATCGCGCTCACCTCTAGCCCACGAGAGCAATCAGGATGTAGACGATGATCATCAGTACGAAGAAGGACAGGTCGAGCGCCACGCCCCCGAGACGCAGCGGCGGAATGAACCGCCGCAGAAGCTTGAGCGGTGGATCAGTGACAGTGTAGGTGGCCTCCAGAACGACCACCATCGCCTTGCCGGGTTGCCACGAGCGGGCGAACTGGAAGACGTAGTCCATGACCAGCCGGAAGATCAGCACGATGAGGAAGCACATCAGCGCGATGTAGACCACATCAAAAAACACGCCCATGTCGGCGGTTCCCTCTCCCCTGTGTCTCGTGCCTTGTGACTAGTTGGTAGCTAGCCGTCGAACTTTGCTGCGTCTCAGCTCTGGTTGAAGAACCCGCCCTCTGCGATACGGGCCTTGTCCTCCGCCGTGACATCGACGTTAGCAGGCGACAACAGGAACACCTTCTGTGTCACTCGCTCGATGCTCCCGTGAAGACCGAACACAAGACCGGCCGCAAAGTCGACAAGTCGCTTCGCATCGATGTCGTCCATCTCCGTCAGATTCATGATCACCGGAGTGCCCTCACGGAAGTGTTCCCCGATGGTACGGGCCTCGTTGTAGGTCCGGGGGTGCAATGTGGTGATGCGGTAGGGCTCCCGCTCGGACACGACCTTGGGCATGATCACCGGTGCGTTCTTCTCCAGGCTTTGACGTTCAGGTGTGATGGATGCCACGGGGGCGATTCGCGCCGGACGTCCGGATTCAGCGGGAAGCGAAGCGGGTTGGCGCACCGGCTCACGCTGAGCCGGGGGCTGCACCACTCTGACCGATTCCTCCACATCCGTCCCACCGTGGGAGTTGTGTGACTGATGCGACGGCTCGTGCCGTCGACGGTCACGCTCGGGCTCCGGGTCGAGTTCGGGCTCGAAGTCGTCATCGGGGTCGAACCCCCGGCCGTCGTACCCATCGTCCTCCACGAGGCCGAGGTAGACCGCCATCTTGCGCATCGCGCCGGCCATTCTCTGAGTCCTCCGCTCTGTGGTGGATCGGCTGACGTCAACCAAAGTGCCCGCGATCCACGTGGCCTCCCCGCCCATCAGCGAGAATGACCATATTTTCTGCTGTGGTCCGACTTCTTCGCGACGTTACCCGAGCCGGGGTCGGACACCCAGGACCGCGGTACCGACGCGCACATGTGTCGCTCCGGCCGCCACAGCCTGCTCAAGGTCCGAACTCATCCCTGCCGAGACCATGTTCGCAGCCGGATGGGCCGCGCGCACGGCAGTCGACAAATCCATGAGCCGCTCGAACGCCGCCTGTTGCCGCCCCGCGTAGGCCCCGGTGAGCGGCGCGACGGTCATCAGCCCGTCGAGCCGCAGCCCCGGAGCCTCGGCCACGCGAGCGGCCAACTCCTCGACTCCGCCGGGGCCGACGCCCCCGCGCTCGCCCCGGCCGTTCACATCGGCGTCGAGCGCGACCTGGATCAGACAACCCAGTTCACGCTCGACCCGCACGGCTTCCTTGGAGAGCGCCGTGACGAGCTTGTCCCGGTCGATGGACTGCACCAGATCGGCATAACTCGCCACGGAACGGACCTTGTTGGTCTGAAGCTGGCCGACAAAGTGCCAAGTAAGCGGCAGATCCGAGCATTCCGCGGCCTTGGGCGCCGCATCCTGGTCCCGGTTCTCCGCCACGTGCCGCACGCCGAGTCCGGACAGGATCCGCACATCGCTCGCGGGGTAGGTCTTCGTGACCACGATGAGGGTCACGTCGTCCCTCTTGCGCCCGGCCGCCGCGCAGGCCGCGGTGATACGTTCCTCCACCGTGGCCAGGTTCGCGGCGAGCTCCGCCGTACGTTCCTGAAGGTTCGTCATGTCGTCTCAGTCCAGCCAGACATAGCCGGCGAGTCGGCCGGTGGCCTTGTCGCGGCGGTACGAGAAGTGATCGTGCGACTCAAGTGTGCACACCGTCGACCGCTCCCGGTCACGCACCCCGAGCCGCTCCAGCTGGGCGTGGACACCGGCGGTCACATCGACGGCCGGAGTGCCCCAGCTGGTCTCGGCGTACGCCGCCGGTTCCACCGCCGCGACCTCGGCCCGCATCGCGGCCGGGACCTCGTAGCAGCGCCCGCAGACCGCGGGCCCCGTACGGGCGATGATCCGGGACGGCTCGGCGCCCCGCTCCACCATCGCCCCGACCGCGGCCGGCACCACTCCGGCGACCATGCCGGGGCGTCCCGCGTGCGCGGCGGCGACGATCCCGGCGACCGGGTCGGCGAGGAGAACGGGGGTGCAGTCCGCCGTGAGCACGGCGAGCGCGAGTCCGCGCCGCATGGTGACGAGGGCGTCCACGCACGGAATGTCGGTATCGGCGGGCCAGGGCCCGTCCACCACCGTCACGTCGGGGCCGTGCACCTGGTTCATCCACACGACACGGGAGGCGTCGAGACCGAGCGCCTGAGCGGCCAGCTCCCGGTTGCGCAGCACGGCTTCGGAGTCGTCGCCGACAGCGCCACCGAGATTGAGCTCCTCGTACGGAGCGGCGCTCACCCCGCCCCACCGGTCGGTGAAGGCGAAGTGCGCGCCACTCTCGGAAGACACTGTGTGCTGTTGTCCTGTCACCGCGGTGATCCGACCTGCTCCACCGTCACGTTCAGAAACACGTGATCACTTGAGGAAGTCCGGCACGTCGAGCTCCTCGGCCTGACTGTCCGGGTAGGACGGCCGCGGAACCTGCGGCGGGGCGGGCGGGGCCACCGGCGCCTCGTTCACCGGGGCGGGAGCCTCGGCCGGCGGGGTCGGCGTCTGCGGCTGGGACTCCTCGCGCTGGGTGACGCTGCCGAGGTTGCCGAAGGACGGACGCGAGGGCTCGGGGGCCGGCGTCGAAGGCCGCGCCGGCGTCGACTCCTCGCGCTTGGCGGTCGACGAACCGACCACGTTGTCCCGCTTGTTCGGCGGCTGCCCGCCGTCGAAGCCCGCGGCGATGACGGTGACCCGCACCTCGTCGCCGAGCGCGTCGTCGATGACGGCACCGAAGATGATGTTCGCCTCGGGGTGGGCCGCCTCGCTGACCAGCTGCGCGGCCTCGTTGATCTCGAAGAGACCGAGGTCCGAGCCGCCGGAGATGGAGAGCAGCACGCCGCGGGCGCCGTCGATGGACGCCTCGAGGAGCGGCGAGGAGATCGCCATCTCGGCCGCGGCCACCGCGCGGTCGTCGCCACGGGCGGAGCCGATGCCCATCAGGGCCGAACCCGCCTCGGACATCACGGACTTCACGTCCGCGAAGTCGAGGTTGATGAGACCCGGGGTGGTGATGAGGTCGGTGATGCCCTGGACACCGGAGAGCAGGACCTGGTCCGCCGACTTGAAGGCGTCGAGGACGGAGACCTGCCGGTCCGAGATGGACAGGAGCCGGTCGTTCGGGATGACGATGAGGGTGTCGACCTCTTCGCGGAGCTCGGCGATGCCGTCCTCCGCCTGGTTGGCCCGGCGCCGGCCCTCGAAGGTGAACGGCCGTGTGACCACACCGATCGTGAGGGCGCCGAGCGAGCGCGCGATGTTGGCCACGACGGGTGCGCCGCCGGTGCCGGTGCCGCCACCTTCACCGGCGGTGACGAAGACCATGTCGGCCCCCTTGAGGACCTCCTCGATCTCCTCGCGGTGATCCTCGGCCGCCTTGCGGCCGACGCCCGGATTGGCTCCGGCGCCGAGTCCGCGGGTGAGTTCACGGCCGACGTCGAGCTTGACGTCCGCGTCGCTCATCAACAGGGCTTGCGCATCGGTGTTGATGGCGATGAACTCGACGCCCTTGAGACCGACCTCGATCATCCGGTTGATGGCATTGACACCACCGCCGCCGACACCGATGACTTTGATGACTGCGAGGTAGTTCTGCGGTGCTGCCACGTCGAAGGCCTCTCGCCTCGAGTTACGTGTCGCCGCCTCGCGTTCTACGGTGCGACGACTGATGCCGAATTGGGGCGGTCCGGACTACTAGTTGACTACTAGTCGACTGCCGACCCGAACCCTAACGCTGAAGTTTAGGGTTACCAGTGTGTCTGTTTCCTGGACTCTTCCGAACCTGACACTAAGTCGACAAGTGGCGCCCGTTCAACGAACACGCCGAACCTCCCGTTTTTCTTTTCACCCTATGTGATCAGCCGTGTCGATGCCCAACCAGGGTGCTGGCCTGCATCAATGTGCGTCAACTCCCGGACGCGGCAGGGGCCGTGGGAACACTCACGTCCAAGTGCCTGGCCTCCGGGGCGGCTTTCATGAGAGCGGTGAGAGTGCGTGCCTTCGTGTCACCCTGCTCGGCGCTCCCCCAGTCGACGGTCCGCCCTCCGGCCAGTTCCAGCGAGATGGCGTCGTACGAACGGACCTTGACGGCCCGCGTGTCACGCGCGACCGGCTCCGGAAGCTGCCCGGCGACCCGCACCGCTTCCCGTACGAGCCGGCCGGGACCGAAGCGCCGCAAGCTCGCTTCGGCGCCCCCCTGATCCGGCGTCAATTCCAGCCGGGGAACGCCCTTCGGGGGCTTGTCGACCGTCGCGAAACGAACGCCTTTGCGGTCGACTTCGACGAACTTGTCTGAATTTTTGCCGTCTTCGACAATCAGGACCGGCTTGCGCTCCGTCACTTTCAACCCGATTCCGTGCGGCCATGAACGGACCACATCAACCGAGTCAATTCGGGGCAATTTCCGGCGCAGCCGGTCCTCAATGGCGTCCGTGTCGACGGAGATCAGCGGGGCGCCGACGGGCACGGCGGCCGCGTCGCGGACCTGAGACGCCGTCAGGACCCGGGTCCCGGAGGGCTTGACGCGCTCCACGCGCAGCCACGGCGAGCCATACAGCAGCCAGGTGCCGCCCGCGCCGAGCAGCACGAGCAGCACTCCGGCCACGACAAGGGTGCGCACGCTCGGCATGCGCACCCATCGCGCGGCGGGGGGCGGCTCGGACGCCTCGGACGACTCTCGTTCGCGTTCCGTCGTAGTGGGTCCGGCCACGTGCACTCCCTTTTTGCGGCTCGGTTCGCCTCCGAGACGTCAGCGGCGACGCGAGTTGATCGCCTCGTACACCATCCCGACGAGCAGGTCGTCGGCGTCCCTGCGGCCGAACTCGGTGGCCGCGCGGGACATCTCGTACAGCCGGTGCGGGTCGCCGAGCACGGGCAGGACATTGGCCTGGACCCACTCCGGGGTCAGCTCCGCGTCGTCGACCAGCAGGCCGCCGCCGGCCTTGACCACCGGCTGGGCGTTCAGCCGCTGTTCGCCGTTGCCGATGGGCAGCGGGACGTACGCGGCCGGGAGTCCGACGGCGGAGAGTTCGGCGACGGTCATCGCGCCCGCGCGGCAGAGCATCATGTCGGCCGCGGCGTACGCGAGGTCCATCCGGTCCACGTACGGTACCGGGATGTACGGGGGCATCCCCGGCATCTGCTGGACCTGCGGCAGTTCGTTCTTGGGGCCGACCACGTGCAGCACCTGGATGCCGGACCGCTGGAGGAGCGGCGCGACGCGCGTGACGACCTCGTTCAGGTGGCGGGCGCCCTGGGAGCCACCGGAGACGAGCAGCGTCGGCAGGTTCGGGTCGAGGCCGAACGCGGCGCGCGCCTCGGGCCGCATCCGCGCCCGGTCGAGCAGGGCGATGGTGCGGCGCAGCGGGATGCCGATGTAGCGCGAGTTGCGCAGCTTGCTGTCGGGCGAGGAGACCGCGACCTGCGCCGCGTACCGCGAACCGATCTTGTTGGCCAGGCCGGGCCGCGCGTTGGCCTCGTGCACCACGATCGGCACGCCGAGCCGCTTGGCCGCGAGATAGCCGGGCAGCGCCACGTATCCGCCGAAGCCGACGACCGCGTCCGCCTTGGTGCGCTCCATGACCTGCTCGGCCGCCTTGATGGTGCCGCGCAGCCGGCCGGGAACCGTGATCAGTTCGGGCGTGGGCTTGCGCGGCAGCGGTACGGCGGGGATCAGCGCCAGGTCGTAGCCGCGCTCCGGCACGAGACGGGTCTCAAGTCCGCGTTCCGTGCCCAGGGCCGTGATGCCCACGGTCGGGTCCTGCCTGCGCAGGGCGTCCGCGAGGGCGAGCGCCGGCTCGATGTGGCCGGCGGTCCCCCCACCGGCGAGTACGACATGCACCGAAATTCACCGCTCTCTGGACGGGCGCGCCGAGGCGCGCCGTCGCATCGTGTTCCATCTCATCCCCCGGCCTCCCGGGCTCCGCCGCATGGCGAGGGCTGCCCGCGCCGCCGGCTCGTCCCGCGCGAACGCGATCAGCAGCCCCACGGCGAACATGGTCGGAAGCAGTGCGGACCCCCCGTACGAGAACAGCGGGAGCGGGACTCCGGCGATCGGCAGCAGGCCGAGCACCGCACCGATGTTGACCACGGCTTGTGCCGTGATCCACGTCGTCACGCCTCCCGCGGCATAGCGAACGAAGGGGTCCTCCGTGCGTCCGGCCACGCGGATACCCGCATAGCCTAGAGCCGCGAACAGGGCGAGCACCGACAGCGTCCCCGCCAGGCCCAGTTCCTCGCCGGTGATGGCGAAGATGAAGTCGGTGTGCGCCTCGGGAAGTTGTCCCCATTTTTCCACACTTGCACCGAGGCCGGAACCGAAGAGTCCGCCGGAGGCCAGGGCGTAGATCCCGTGCAGCCCCTGCCAGCACATGTCGCCGGGTCCCGCGTCGGCGCTGCCCAGACAGGCGAGGCGGGCCATGCGGTTCGGGCTGGTCTTGATGAGGAGCAGGCCGATCACCGCGGCCACCGACAGCACGCCCACGAAGAGCCGCGTCGGCGCCCCGGCCGTCCACAGCAGGCCGAAGAGGATCGCGGTCAGCAGGATCGCGGTGCCCATGTCGCCGCCGAGCATGATCAGCCCGAGCAGCATGAAAGCCACAGGGACGAGCGGCACCAGCATGTGCTTCCACTGGGTCAGCAGCCGCTTGTCGTGTTTGCGCGCCAGCAGATCGGCGCCCCACAGGATCAGCGCCAGCTTGCCGAACTCGCTGGGCTGCAGCATGAAGGGGCCGCCGAGCGTGATCCAGTTCTGGTTGCCGTTGATCGCCACCCCTATCCCCGGCACCTGCACGAGGACCATGAGGAAGACGCTGACGGCGAGGATCGGGTAGGCGAGCGCCCGGTGCAGTTTCACCGGCATCCGCATCGCGATCAGCAGCAGGACGCCGCCGATGACGGCCGCGACGAACTGCTTCTTGAAGAAGTACGAGCTGGACAGGCCCATCTGCAGGGCCGTGATCATCGAGGCCGAGTAGACCATGACCAGGCCGAGGACCGTGAGCAGCAGCGCGGCCCCGATGATCAGGTAGTACGCGGTGAGCGGCCGGTCCCAGGCGCGCTTGGCCTGGGCGTACAGCCGGCGCACCGGATTGACCCGGGCCCGGTAGACCTTGCTCGTCTTCCGCGGCGGTGCGGCGGGGCGCCCGGTCGTGCGGGGAGGACTGCTACCGGCCATGACCGTCCCCCACCGATGAGCCGTACGTCTGCGCTGCCACGTTCCCCTCCCGAAGGATGCCCGGCGTCACCGGGCGCCCTCTCGAGCCCCGTCAGACGCTGGTGGCGCCCAGTTCGCGGACCGCTTCCGCGAACGCCTCGCCACGCTTGTTGTAGTTGGTGAACATGTCCATCGACGCGCAGGCCGGGGCCATCAGCACGGTGTCCCCCGTGTGGGCGAGCCGCGCGGCCTCCTGGACCGCCGCCGACATCGCCCCAGTGTCGGTCCGGTCGAGGTCGACGACCGGTACTTCCGGGGCGTGTCGCCGCAGGGCTTCCCGGATCAGGGCCCGGTCCGCGCCGATCAGGACGACGCCGCGCAGCCGCTTCGCCGCGCCCGTCACCAGCTCGTCGAAGGTCGCGCCCTTGGCGAGTCCGCCCGCGATCCACACGATGGACTCGTACGAGGCCAACGACGCCTGCGTGGCATGGGTGTTGGTCGCCTTGGAGTCGTCCACGTACGCGACACCGGCCACGTCGGCGACGTGCTCGATGCGGTGGGCGTCGGGGCGGAAGTTCCGCAGGCCGTCGCGGACGGCCTGGGGCTCGACGCCGAAGGCGCGGGCGAGGGCCGCCGCGGCGAGGGCGTTGGCGATGTTGTGCGGGGCCGGCGGGTGCACGTCCGTGACCTCGGCGAGCTCCTGAGCGCTCTTCTGCCGGTCCTCGACGAAGGCGCGGTCGACGAGGATGCCTTCCACGACGCCGAGTTCGGAGGGGCCCGGGGTGCCGAGGGTGAAGCCGATGGCCCGGCAGCCCTCCTCGACGTCGGCCTCGACGACCAGGTCCTCGGTCGCCTTGTCGGCCACGTTGTAGACGCAGGCGACCTGATTGCCCTCGTAGATGCGGCCCTTGTCGGCGGCGTACGCCTCCATGGAGCCGTGCCAGTCGAGGTGGTCGGGCGCGAGGTTCAGGACGGCGCCGGAGTGGGCGCGCAGCGAGGGCGCCCAGTGCAGCTGGTACGAGGAGAGCTCGACGGCGAACACGTCGTAGGCCGCGTCCCCTTCGAGTACGACGTCGATGATCGGCGTGCCGATGTTGCCGACGGCGGCCGTGCGCAGGCCCGCCGCCTCCAGGATCGACGCGAGCATCTGCGTCGTCGTGGTCTTGCCGTTGGTGCCGGTGATCGCGAGCCAGGGCGCGGCGTCCGGGCCGCGCAGCCGCCAGGCGATCTCCACGTCGCCGACGACGTCGACGCCACGCGCGCGTGCCGTCTCGAAGAGGGGGCTCTGCGGCTTCCAGCCCGGCGAGGTGACGACCAGGTCCGTGGGGTCGGGGAGCGTGGTCGCGTCCCCGAGTCGTACGGAAATCCCCGCTTCTTTAAGAAGAGCGGCCTTTTCGCGGTGGGCCTCGCTGTCGCCGCCGTCCACGACGGTCACCGACGCGCCGAAGCCGGCCAGGGCGCGGGCGGCACTGAGGCCGCTCACGCCGAGACCGGCGACGGTGATGTTCATGCCCTGCCAGGAGGTCACTTCTTGGCTGCCCATCCCGCGTAGAAGAGGCCGAGTCCGACGATCACGCACATGCCCTGGATGATCCAGAACCGGACCACGACAAGGACTTCGGACCACCCCTTGAGTTCGAAGTGGTGCTGGAGTGGCGCCATCTTGAAGACCCGCTTGCCGGTCATCTTGAAGGAGCCGACCTGGATCACGACGGACATGGTGATCAGGACGAACAGGCCGCCGAGCAGCGCGATCAGGAGCTCAGTACGGGAGCAGATCGCAAGGCCCGCGAGGGCGCCGCCGAGGGCCAGCGAGCCCGTGTCACCCATGAAGATCTTGGCGGGCGAGGTGTTCCACCACAGGAAGCCGAAGCAGGCGCCCATCAAGGCCGATGCGACCACCGCCAGGTCGAGTGGGTCTCTGACCTCGAAACACGCCCCTGGGTTGGTGAGCGTCTGCGCGTTGGCGCAGGACTCCTGGAACTGCCAGACACCGATGAAGGTGTACGCGCCGAAGACCATCACGGAGGCGCCGGTGGCGAGGCCGTCGAGGCCGTCCGTCAGGTTCACGCCGTTCGACATCGCGAGGATCATGAACAGCGCCCAGACCACGAACAGGACCGGGCCGATCGACCAGCCGAAGTCCTCCACGAAGGAGAGCTTGGTGGAGGCCGGAGTGTTGCCTCTGACGTCCGCGAACTGCAGTGAGATCACCGCGAAGGCGATGCCGACGATCAGCTGCCCGGCCATCTTGGCCTTGGCTCTGAGGCCGAGCGAGCGCCGCTTGACGATCTTGATGTAGTCGTCGAGGAAGCCGACGAGCCCCATGCCCGCCATCAGGCCGAGCACGAGCAGACCCGACAGGGTCGGAGGGGCTCCGGTGATCAGCTTGCTGAGGAAGTACGCGATGAGCGTCGCCAGGATGAAGGCGATACCACCCATGGTCGGCGTGCCGCGCTTGCTGTGGTGCTCGCGCGGGCCGTCGTCACGGATGAACTGGCCGTAGCCCTTGCGCGCAAGGAGCTTGATCAGCAGCGGCGTTCCGGCGAGCGTCAGGAAGAGACCGATGACACCCGCGAACAGGATCTGCTTCATCATCAGGCATCAACCCCACCCTGCACGTCCGCGAGCAGCGCCTGTGCCACGCTCTCCAGGCCCACCGACCTGGATGCCTTCACGAGCACGACATCTCCCGGGCGCAGCTCGCTGCCCAACAGGTCGATCGCCGCCTGTGCGTCGGACACGTGCACCGACTCCTCACCCCACGAACCCTCGTTATAGGCGCCCAGTTGCATCCAGGACGCTTCCCTGCCCCCGACTGCAACGAGCTTGCTGACGTTGAGCCGGACGGCGAGCCGTCCGACGGCGTCGTGCTCGGTCAGCGACTCGTCGCCCAGCTCGGCCATCTGCCCGAGCACCGCCCACGTACGGCGCCCCCTGCCCATGGCCACCAGCGCGCGCAGCGCCGCTCGCATGGACTCGGGGTTCGCGTTGTAGGCGTCGTTGACGATCGTGACGCCGTCCGAGCGCTCGGTGACCTCCATCCGCCAGCGGGACAGGTTGCCCGCCTCGGAGAGCGCGAGGGCGATCTCCTCCACGGACATGCCAAGGTCATGGGCGACGGCGGCCGCGGCGAGCGCGTTCGACACGTGGTGCTCACCGTACAGGCGCAAGGTCACTTCGCTGCACCCGGAGGGTGTGTGCAGGCTGAAGGCGGGCTGTCCGGCGTCCGTGAGCCGGACATTCTCGGCGCGTACGTCGGCGCTCTCGGCCTCTCCGAAGAAGAGCACCTTCGCCTTCGTACGCGAGGCCATGGCCCGCACCAGCGGGTCGTCCGCGTTGAGGATCGCGGTGCCGTCGGCGGGGAGCGCCTCCACCAGTTCGCCCTTCGCCACCGCGATCTGCTCGCGGCCGCCGAACTCGCCGATGTGCGCGGTCCCGACGTTCAGGACGACTCCGACCTTCGGGGGCGTGAGGCCCGTCAGGTACGTGATGTGGCCGATGCCGCGGGCGCCCATCTCCAGGACGAGGAACTGCGTCTCGTCGGTGGCGGTGAGCGCGGTGAGCGGCAGGCCGATCTCGTTGTTGAACGAGCCGGGCGTGAAGACCGTGTCGGCCTTGCGGCGCAGCACCTGGGCGATCAGGTCCTTGGTGCTGGTCTTGCCTGCCGAGCCGGTGAGGGCCACGAGGGCGGCGCCGAGCCGCGCGACCACGTGCCGGGCGAGTGCGCCGAGCGCGGCCTGGACGTCGTCGACGACGATGGCGGGCACACCGACCGGGTGCGACGCCAGTACGGCGACGGCTCCCTTGTCGACGACCTCGCGCGCGTAGTCGTGGCCGTCGACCCGCTCGCCCACGAAGGCGGCGAACAGGCTTCCCGGTTCGACCTTGCGCGAGTCGATGACGACCGGCCCGGTCACCTGGACCCGCGGGTCCGGTATGTCGTACGTCTGCCCGCCGACGGCTGAAGCGATCTCGGCGAGGGAGAGGGCGATCACAACTTCATCCCTGGGTTTTCTGGTGGTCGACGGTGGCTGCGGCCGCCTCGATGGACGCGCGGAGCACCAAGCGGTCGTCGAACGGGCGGATCACACCGGCGATGTCCTGGCCCTGCTCGTGGCCCTTGCCCGCGATGAGCACCGTGTCGCCGGGCTCGGCGCGCGCGACGGCGGCGGCGATGGCCGCGGCCCGGTCCTCGAACACGGCGACGTCGCCCCGCTCGTGGGCCGGTACGTCGGCGGCGCCCGCGAGCATGGTGGCGAGGATCGCGAGGGGGTCCTCGGAACGCGGGTTGTCAGAGGTGAGGATGGCCGTGTCGGCGAATCGCGCCGCGGCCGCGCCCATCGGCATCCGCTTGGTCTTGTCGCGGTCGCCGCCGCAGCCGAGCACGATGTGCACCTTGTTCTCGGTGACCTTGCGCAGCGCCCGGAGCACGGACTCCACGGCGTCGGTCTTGTGCGCGTAGTCGACGACGGCGAGGTACTTCTGGCCGGCCTCCACGCGCTCCAGGCGGCCGGGCACGCCGGGTACGGCGGCGACGCCGTCGGCCGCGGTCTGCGGGTCGATCCCGGCGACGGCGAGGGTGACGATCGCGGCGAGGGTGTTCGCGACGTTGAAGGGGCCCGCGAGCGGCGCCTTGGCCCTGACCCGCTCGCCCTTGGGGCCGAGGACGGTCAACGTCGAGTCGAACGGCCCGACTTCGACGTTCTCGGCGCGCCAGTCGGCGTCCGGGTGGCCCTCGGCGGAGAAGGAGACGACCGGAACCTCGGACTCGTCGATGAGCCGACGCCCGTACTCGTCGTCGAAGTTCACGACGCCCTGTTTGCTGCGGGCCCGCGTGAACAGCTGCGCCTTCGCCTGGAAGTAGTCCTCCATGTCGGAGTGGAACTCCATGTGCTCCGGGCTCAGGTTGTTGAAGACCGCCACGTCGAAGACGCAGCCGTCGACCCGGCCGAGCACGAGGGCGTGGCTGGAGACCTCCATGGCGACGGCGTCGGTGCCGCGCTCGCGCATGACCGCGAACAGCGCCTGGAGATCGGTGGCTTCCGGAGTGGTGCGCTCGGACTTGATCCGCTCGTCGCCGATCCGCATCTCGACCGTGCCGATCAGGCCGGTGCTGTGGACCGCCCTGAGGCCGCCCTCGATGAGGTACGCGGTGGTGGTCTTGCCCGAGGTCCCGGTGATGCCGAGCTGGAGCAGGTCCCTGCCGGGGTGGCCGTAGATCGTCGCGGCGAGCTCGCCCATGTGGCCGCGCGGGTTCTCCACGACGAGCGGGACCAGGCCGGCCTCGGAGACGCGCTCCCAGCCCGCCGGGTCGGTGAGCGCCGCGACGGCGCCGAGCGAGGCGGCCTGCGCGGCGAAGTCGGCGCCGTGCGCGCGGGCTCCGGGCAGGGCCGCGTACAGGTCGCCTGGGCGTACCGCACGGGAGTCGTGGGTGATGCCGGTGATCTCTGCTGCGGCCTGGGGCGCGGGGACACCCAGTTGATCGGCGAGTTCCGCGAGGGGTGTGGCGGAGACCTCGACCGGTCGCGGCGGCCCGGGGTATGTCACGGGTGCGCCCTTCTGGGTGGTTTGGGACTGATCAGCGTGTGGCACGGCGTGAGCGTACCGGGCCCACCCCCCGCCGGGCGAAGCGAGGGGCGTGGCGCGGGGCGGTTCCCCGGATCGGAGGTGATGGCCGTCACGGCTCGAATGTCACGGGCAGCCGGGCCGGCTTGTCGCCCGTGGGCGGGGTCTGAAGGGTCTTCAGGGCGAACTCCATGACCTTCTTGTAGATCGGGCCACAGATCTGGCCGCCGAAGTAGCCGCCCTTGGTGGCGTTCTGGATCGCGCAGTAGACCGTGACGCGCGGCTTGTCGGCGGGTGCGAAGCCGGCGAACGACGACGTGTAGCCCTTGTAGCGTCCTGTGGCCGGATCCACGCGGTTGGCCGTGCCCGTCTTGCCCGCGACGCGGTAGCCGGGGATGCGGGCCTTCGTGCCCGTGCCCTCTTCGTCGTCGACCACGGACTCCAGCATCTGCGCGACGGTCCTGGCGGTCTTCTTGCTGACGACGCGGTTCTCCTTGGGCTTCGGGGCGGGCCTGAACCGCCCGTCGGGGCCCTTGGTGCCGCGGACGAGGGTGGGCTGCACCCGTACGCCGTCGTTGGCGATGGTCGAGTACACGGAGGCGGCCTGCATCGCGTTGATGGAGAAGCCCTGGCCGAACGGGATCGTGTACTGCTGCGACGTGGACCACTTGTCGGCGGGCGCGAGGATGCCGGACGTCTCGCCGGGGAAGCCCAGGCCGCTCTGCTGCCCGATGCCGAACCTGTGCAGGTAGGAGTAGAGCGAGTCGTTGGCGGCCGGCTGCGTCTTGCCGAGCTGGCCCGTCGCCAGGATGGTGCCGATGTTGCTGGACTTGGCGAGCACGCCGTTGAGCGTGAGGTGCCAGGTCGGGTGGTCGACGTCGTCCTGGAAGAGCCGGTCGCCGCGGTGCAGCCGGTTGGGCACGGTGACATGGGTCCCCGGCGTGGCCGCCTCCTCCTCGAGGACGGCGGCCATCGACATGACCTTGGCGGTGGAGCCCGGCTCGAACGCGTCCTGGAGCGCGGCGTTGCCCAGGGCCTCCGCCTTGGCGTCGGCCAGGTCGTTCGGGTCGAAGCCGGGCGCGTTCGCCATGGCCAGGACCTCGCCGGTCTTGGTGTCCTGCACTATCACGTAGCCGCGGTCCGCCTTCGACTCCTTGACCTGCTCGTCGATGGCGTTCTGCGCGGCCCACTGGATGTCGCGGTCGATGGTCAGCTCGACGTCGGAGCCGGGGACCGCGGGCTGTTCGGTGCTGCCCGCGGTCGGTACCTGCTGGCCGCCGGACTGGGCGTAGCGGATCTTTCCGGCCTTGCCCGCGAGCTCCTTGTCGAGCTGCTGCTCCACGCCGCCGCCGCCCTTGCCGTCGGCGTTGACCCAGCCGAGGACGCCCGCGGCGAGGTCGCCGTTCGGGTAGACGCGCTTGCTGCTGGGGTCGGCGACCACGCCGGAGAGCACGCTCGCCGCGCGGCCCGCGGCGTTCGCCTTCTCGTTCAGCGTGGTCCTGAGGTCCTTGATCTGTTTCCAGACCTGCGGCGTCTGGCGCGGGGCGAGGCGGACGTACCGCGTGTTCTTCGTCCGCAGCTTCTTGGTGAGCTCGGCCGCGTCGATCCCGATGATCGGCGAGAGGAGCGCCGCCGCCTGCTCCGGCGCGTCGTCGACCTTGGTGGCCTTCTTCGTGAACAGCGTCGGGTCGGCGGTGATGTCGTACGCGTCCACGCTCGCGGCGAGTTCGACGCCGCTGCGGTCCGTGATGCCGCCGCGCTCGGCGGCGATGGAGTGGCTGACGTATCGGTTCAGCGAGGCCTTCGCCGCGTACGCGCTGGCGTCGACGCCCTGCACCTGGAAGAGGCGGACGACGAAGACCATCAGGACCAGCGTGAGGCCCAGGCTCACCATGCGCAGGCGCGGCCGGGGGCTGCCCAGACGCAGCCGGGAGGCCGCCTTCGGCTTCGGCTTCGACGGGGCGGGGCGGGGGCGGCGGGCGGCCGGGCGGCTCTGCTGCGCGGCCTTGGGACCGGGCTTCGGCACGGGCCTGGCGGTGCGCTTGGCGGCCCCCTTCGGCGCGGGCTTGGGCGCGGCCTTTCCGGTGCGCGGGGGGCGCGCGGGTCCTGGCACGCGGCGGCGCGGGGGCTCCCTGTCGGTCATGGCGTCACCTGCCGGTGCTCGAAGGGGAAGGCTCGACCGAGGAGTTCGGGCTCGCCGGCTCGGACGGACTGGCGGAGGGGGACGTGCTGGCCGACGGGGACGGGCTCCCCGAGGGCGACGCGCTCGCGCTCGGGTCGGCGCTCGCGGCCTCGGGGTTCTTCGCCGGCTCTGCGCGGGGTGGGACGGGCGGCCCGGCGGCCGGGCTCGGCCTGCCCTTGACGGTGCCGTTCGGCTCCAGGAACGCCGGGTCGCCGCCGGGCACCATGCCGAGCCCGCGGGCGCGCTGCAGGAGGGCGTCGGGCGCCGAGTAGGAGTCGACGTCGCGCTGGAGTTCCTGCTCGTCGTCGGTGAGCTCGGTGGTCTGCTTCTTGAGCTTGGTGAGCTGGAACGAGCCTTCGTTGAGCGAGGAGTTCAGCATCAGGAGCGTGATCAGCCCGCCGCCGAGGAGTAGCACGACGAGGAGGACGAACGGGGTGCGTGCGGCCTGCGTGCCGCCGGACGGGCCGAGCGGGAGCAGCCGCGCAAGGCGGGCGGCCCTGTCGCGCAGCGCACCTTTCGAGCCACTGCTGGCGCTCATGACCACCCCTCCACGCGCGCGTACGTCACTCGGCCGTCACCCCTCGACATCCTCGCGGATGCGCTGCGCACCCCGCAGCCGTGCCGGAGCGGCCCGGCGGTTCTCAGCGACCTCTTCCTCCGTGGGGAGTTCGGCGCCGCGCGTGAGCAGCTTGAGCCGGGGCTGGTACTGCTCGGGGACGACGGGGAGGCCGGCCGGCGCCGTGTTGCCGGCCCCGGCCGCGAACACCTGCTTGACCAGGCGGTCCTCAAGTGACTGGTAGGACAGGACGGCGATCCGGCCACCGACCGCGAGCGACTTCACGGCTCCCGGGATCGCCCGCTCGAGCACGCTCAGTTCGCCGTTGACCTCGATGCGCAGGGCCTGGAAGGTGCGCTTGGCCGGGTTGCCGCCGGTGCGCTTGGCGGCCTGCGGCAGGGAATCACGGATCAGCTCGACGAGCCGGGCGCTGTTGCTGAACGGCTCCTTCTCGCGCTCGCGCACGATGGCCGAAACAATGCGCTTGGCCTGCTTCTCCTCGCCGTACTGGCGAAGAATCCGCACCAGTTCACCCGGCGGGTACGTGTTGAGCACCTCGGCGGCGCTCATCCCGGTCGTCTGGTCCATGCGCATGTCGAGCGGCGCGTCCTGCGCGTAGGCGAAACCGCGGTCGGCCTCGTCGAGCTGCATGGAGGAGACGCCGAGGTCGAACAGGACGCCCTGCACCTTCGGGATGCCCAACCGGTCGAGGACCTCGGGCAGTTCGTCGTAGACGGCGTGCACAAGGGTGGCCCGGTCGCCGAAGGGCGCGAGTCGCTCGCCTGACAGCCGCAGCGCTTCCTTGTCGCGGTCGAGCGCGACGAGGCGGCACGAGGGGAACGTGGAGAGCAGCGCCTCGCTGTGCCCGCCGAGGCCGAGCGTGCAGTCGACGACGACCGCCTCCGGCTGGGCGAGTGCCGGAGCCAACACGTCCAAGCAGCGTTGGAGCATGACCGGAACGTGTCGCTGGCTCAAGGGTCCCTCTCAGGTCCGGCGTGGGGGGACGTACGCACTGCCGGGTCCCCGCCCGCTCGTGAAGGGGATGGTCCGTCGGCGCCGGGGAAGTGACGCCGGCCGACCGGAGCGGGAGGAGGCCGAGCCGTACGTACGCTCCGCGCACGCGGGGAGCGTTCCGACAGGTGCCGAGGCGGCAGTGCCGGGATCTCCGTGTTGCATCGTTGCGTGGTTATCTGGGGTCGGCGTCACTTTAGTCCACGGTGCCCCCCGGTCAATCAACCGGCCGACCGAGCGGACTGCGCGTCGCGGCCATCACGACCCGACGCCGCGAATCGGGTGAATTCACCCGAGCGGCCCAGGTCTCGACCCCCTGTGGCCTCGCTCACAACAAGGCTCAATGATGTTCTTTGTCCGCTCTCACAGCGGGCCCGGACCAGGCGTGACGGCTACCGTCATAGTCATGACGACTTCTGCTCACCTCCCCTCTGGAGCCCCCTCCGAAGGCGCCATATCCGCCGACGGCCGCGTGACCGACCGCCTCGTCGACGCGAACGGGCGGTACGCCGCGGCGTTCTCCGACCCGGGCATGGACGCGCGCCCGGTGCTGCAGGTCGCGGTCGTCGCGTGCATGGACGCCCGCCTCGACCTGCACGCCGCCCTCGGCCTCGAACTCGGCGACTGCCACACGATCCGCAACGCGGGCGGCGTCGTCACCGACGACGTGATCCGCTCCCTCACCGTCAGCCAGCGCGCGCTCGGCACCCGCAGCGTGGTCCTCATCCACCACAGCAACTGCGGCCTCGAAGGCCTGACCGAGGACTTCAGGACCGACCTGGAGATGGAGGTCGGCCAGCGCCCCACCTGGGCCGTCGAGGGCTTCCGCGATGTCGACCAGGATGTGCGCCAGTCCATCCAGAAGGTGCGCACCTCCCCGTTCCTTCTGCACACCGACGACGTGCGCGGCTTTGTCTTCGACGTGAAGACGGGCCTGCTGCGGGAGATCGAACCGGCCTGACACCCCGTCCGATCGCGGTCGACCTTCCTCTCAAAAGGCCCTAAGACCTGACATATCGCGGCCAGTTGTCCACAGGCGAGTGACACGAACCGGTAACGCAAACAAGAATGCGTGTGTGGCATCCGCACGAGCGGCGAACATCTCGTGCGCGCTGTCCGTGTATCGGGGTGGGCCGGTTCGTGTCTGAGCGCGTCGGCCCGGAAAGTACGGGCCGAGGAGGGCTGGGTGACGACCTATGACGATCGAGCGAGCCTCACTGATCTGACCACCACCGCAGAGCGCGTGCGCGGATCGGTGGAGGGTGTGATCGAAGGCAAGCCGGAGGTCGTACGGCTCTCGCTGACCGTGCTGCTCGCCGAGGGACACCTGCTCATCGAGGATGTCCCGGGCGTCGGCAAGACGATGCTGGCGAAGGCGCTCGCGCGGTCCATCGACTGCTCGGTGCGCCGCATCCAGTTCACGCCCGACCTGCTGCCTTCGGACATCACCGGGGTGTCGATCTGGGACCAGCAGCGGCGGGACTTCGAGTTCAAGCCGGGGGCGATCTTCGCGCAGATCGTGATCGGGGACGAGATCAACCGCGCGTCCCCGAAGACGCAGTCCGCGCTCCTGGAGTCCCTGGAGGAGCGCCAGGTCACGATCGACGGCCAGACGTACGAACTGCCCAGCCCGTTCATGGTGGTGGCCACCCAGAACCCGGTCGAGATGGAGGGCACCTACCCGCTGCCCGAGGCCCAGCGCGACCGCTTCATGGCCCGCGTCTCCATCGGCTATCCGAGCCCGGAGGCCGAGCTGCAGATGCTGGACGTGCACGGCGGCGTGAACCCGCTGGACGACCTGCAGCCGGTGGCGCACGCGCACGAGATCGTGAAGCTCATCGACGCCGTGCGCACGGTCCATGTCGCCGACGCCGTACGGCGCTACGCGGTGGACCTGGTCGCCGCCACGCGTACCCACCCCGACCTCAGACTCGGCGCATCCCCGCGCGCGACGCTGCACCTGCTGCGCGCGGCCAAGGCGGCCGCGGCCCTCAGCGGCCGTGAGTACGCGCTGCCCGACGACGTGCAGACGCTGGCCGTGGCGGTCCTGGCGCACCGTCTGCTGCCCACCGCCCAGGCCCAGTTGAACCGTCGCACCGCCGAGCAGGTCGTCCTCGACATCCTGCAGCGCACCCCGGTCCCGGCCGCCGAACCGCGCGCCGCGCAGACCTTTGACTCGACGACGCCCCCGCTGTACGGCCAGCAGCCGCCCGGTCCGCGGAGGCTGTGATGACGGCGGGGGGACACGTCGGGGCCTACGCGCCGGATCCGGGGGGCGGATTCACGGACGGTGGCGCGGGCAAGAACGTCGGCGACAAGAGCGGTCTGCGCACCGCCCTCGCCGGACTCACCACGCGCGGCCGTTCGTTCCTGGCGGCCGGCATCGCGGCGGGGATCTGCGCGTACGTCCTGGGGCAGAGCGATCTGCTCCGGGTCGGCCTGCTGCTGACGGCCCTGCCGCTGGTGTGCGCGGCCGTCCTGTACCGCACCCGCTACCGGGTCGCGGGCAGCCGCCGCCTCTCCCCCGCGCGCGTACCCGCGGGTTCCGAGGCACGCGTGCACCTGCGCATGGACAACATCTCCCGGCTGCCGACCGGCCTTCTGATGCTCCAGGACCAGGTGCCGTACGTGCTCGGGCCGCGGCCCCGGTTCGTCCTCGACCGGGTCGAGGCGGGCGGCCGCCGCGAGGTGTCCTACCGGGTCCGCTCCGACCTGCGCGGCCGCTATCCGCTGGGCCCGCTGCAACTGCGCCTCACGGACCCCTTCGGCATGTGCGAACTGACCCGGTCCTTCTCGACGTACGACAGCCTGACGGTGATCCCGCGGGTGACGGCGCTGCCCGCGGTGCGGCTCACCGGCGAGGCCAAGGGGTACGGGGACGGGCGGCATCGCTCGCTCGCGCTGGCCGGCGAGGACGACGTGATCCCGCGCGGCTACCGGTACGGGGACGATCTGCGCCGCGTGCACTGGCGCCTGACCGCGCGCTACGGCGAGCTGATGGTGCGCCGCGAGGAGCAGCCGCAGCGGGCCCGCTGCACCGTGCTGCTCGACACCCGCGCCCCCGCCTTCCAGGGCGCCGGGCCCGACTCGGCCTTCGAATGGGCGGTGTCCGCCGCGGCCTCCGCCCTGGTGCACATGCTCGAACGGGGCTTCTCCGTCCGGCTGTTGACCGACACGGGCAACGCGGTGCCGGGCGAGGGCACCGACGGCTTCGCGGGCGCCAGCCAGGAGTCGGCCGACGCGGCGGGCCTGATGATGGACACGCTCGCCGTCGTCGACCACTCCGACAGCGGCACGCTCTCCGCCGCGTACGACGTGCTGCGCGGCGGCAACGAAGGGCTTCTGGTGGCCTTCTTCGGCGATCTGGACGAGGAGCAGGCCTCCGTCGTCGCCAAGATGCGCCGCCGCAGCGGTGGCGCGCTCGCCTTCCTCCTCGACAGCGCCTCCTGGACCCAGGGTCCCGGGGCGCCGGTTTCGGAGCGCTGCACCGAGCGGCTGCGGATGCTTCAGGAAGCGGGCTGGACCGCGGTGGCCGTGCCGCACGGCGCGTCCCTCGAAGAGCTCTGGCGGCAGGCGGACCGCAAGCGTACGGGGCTCTCCGCGCCGAGCGGTTCCGCGGATCCCCTTGGTTCCCCGCACAACTCAGGGGGTTGGTCATGAGCGGCGGCGCCCGTCTGTCGATCTGCGCCACGCTGGCCACGTTCCTGGCCTCGTGCGCGCTGCTTCCGCTGGTCGACCGGTCCACCTGGCTGATACAGACCGCGATCCTGCTGGTGATCCAGGCCGCGGTCGGCGCGCTCGCCCGCCGGGTGCCGCTCGCCCGCCCGCTGACGGTCGCGGCGCAGGCCCTGGTGTCGCTGCTGCTGCTCACCGTCCTGTTCGCCCGCGACCAGGCGATCGCCGCGTTCCTGCCGGGCCCCGAGGCCTTCCAGCACTTCGTTCTGCTGCTCCAGGCGGGCGGCGAGGACGTGGTCCGGTACGCCATCCCGGCGCCGCTGACCGACGGCATCCGGCTGATGCTGGTGGGCGGCGCGCTGGTGATCGGTCTTTTCGTGGACGCCCTCGCGGTGACGTTCCGCAGCGCGGCCCCGGCCGGGCTGCCGCTGCTCGCCCTGTACTCGGTCGCCGCCGGGCTCTCCGAGGGCGGCACCGACTGGCTGTGGTTCCTGCTCGCGGCGGGCGGCTATCTCCTGCTGCTGCTCGCGGAGGGGCGCGACCGGCTCTCCCAGTGGGGCCGGGTGTTCGGCGGCGCCGGGCGCTCACCCGGCGCGTCCGCGCCCGTGCAGGAGGGCGGGCGCGGAGCCCTCGCCCCGGTCCGTACCGGCCGCCGGATCAGCGCTGTCGCCCTGGGGCTCGCCCTGGTGGTGCCGCTCGTCCTGCCCGCCCTGGACGGCGGGATCCTCGGCCCGTCCGGCAGCGGTGTGCGCGGCGGGGCCGGGGGCGGCGGCACGATCTCCGCGGTCAACCCGCTGGTCTCGCTGCAGAACAGCCTGAACCAGCCGGAGGACCGGGAGGTGATGACGTACCGGACGAGCACGGATCAGACGTCCGACATGTATCTGCGGATCGTGGCGCTCGACGAGTTCGACGGCACGACCTGGCGCCCCTCGGTACGCAGCATCGACGACGTGCCGTCCACCCTGCCGGACCCGCCGGGTCTGGGCGCCGACGTGCGCAGGACCCAGGTGCGGACGACGATCTCGGCGGCCGACTGGTACGCGCAGGACTGGCTGCCGATGCCCTATCCGGCGACGCAGGTGGGGATCGACGGGCGCTGGCGGTTCGAGCGGGTCGGCCGGACCCTGGTGGGCGACCACGGGCAGACCACGCGCGGGAAGACGTACACCGTCGACAGCCTGGTCGTGCGGCCGACACCGCAGCAGCTCGCCGCCGCGGAAGCGCCACCGGGCAACATGGTCCGCGAGTTCACCAAGGTGCCCGCCTCGCTGCCGGACGTGGTGCGCACGACCGCGCTCAAGGTCACCGAGGGCGCGTCGGACAACTACGAGCGTGCGGTGAAGCTGCAGGACTACTTCGCGGTCAGCGGCGGGTTCACGTACAACACGGAGGTGCGGGCCGGCAGCGGTTCCGCCGCGATAGCCCGGTTCCTGAAGCAGAAGGAGGGCTTCTGCGTCCACTTCTCCTTCTCGATGGCCGCCATGGCCCGCACGCTGGGCATCCCGGCCCGCGTCGCGGTCGGCTTCACGCCGGGTGTGCCCGCGGGCGAGGGCAAGTACTCGGTGGGCCTGCGGGACGCGCACGCCTGGCCCGAGCTGTACTTCGAGGGCGTCGGCTGGACACGCTTCGAGCCCACGCCCACGCGCGGCACGGCCCCGGACTACACGGTGGACAACAGCCCCGAGGGCAGCCCCAGCAATCCTGCGGCGCCCAGCGAGTCCGCCTCCGCCGTGCCCTCGGCCCCGGAGCCCTCGACGTCCGAGAGCTGCTCGACGGCCCAGCGCAGGGAGGGCAGCTGCGGCAGCGCCGCGCCCGCGGTCGTGGGCGGCTCACCGGACGACGGGCCGCCGGTCGGCACGATCGCCACGGTGTCGCTGATCGCGCTGCTGGTCGTCGCGGTGCCGCTGCTGCCGATGCTGTGGCGCAGGCGGGTCCGAGCAGTACGGCTCGGCCCGGCGGGCCGCACGGACGCCGATGCCGCCGGACGCACCCTGGCCGCCTGGCGCGAGGTCACGGACACGGCGTGGGACCACGGCATCGGTCCTGACGACTCGCAGACCCCGCGGACGGCGGCGGCCCGCATCGCCCGGATCGGCGAACTCGAGCCCGACGCGGCCGACAGCGTGCACCGGGTGGCGGCGGCGGTGGAGCAGGTCCTGTACGCGCCGCGGCCCCGGCCCGTATCGGGTCTGGGCGAGGACGTGCGCCGTCTGCACGACGATCTGCACGCGAAATCGAGCCGGTCGACACGGCTCCGGGCGACATTCGCGCCCCGCTCGGCCGTCCGGGTGGTGTGGGCGGCGGCGCGGCGCTGGGAGGCGTTCACGCTGCGGGTGCGGGGCCGGTTCACCCGGCCGACGCGGCCGACCCGCCAGGAAGGCTGAGCCGGCCGGCCTCGCACAACGAGGAGGCTCGCTACGCAGAAAGGGTGACCGCGCGACGCGGTCACCCTTTGTGCATGTCGTCATGGGCCGGGCGGCTTGCCGCCTGGTGCTCAGCGGCCGCCCTGGTCGTCCCTGCGGCGCTGCCAGCGCTGCTCGATGCGGTCCATCATGGAGCGCTTCTGCTTGCCCTGCCGTCGGGTCGCCGGGGGCGCGCCGGGCACGGCTCCCGCAGCTCCGGTCGCTCCGGCCGCCGGTTGCTCCCCTGGTTTGGGGGCCTTGCGCCAGCCGGTGACGGCGAGCACCGCACATCCCAGCATGACGAGGAACCCCACCACGCTGATCCAGATCTGCTGCGCGACCATTCCTGCCATGAGGAGCGCGATACCCACCAGGAAGCCCACGACTGCCTGGTAGACCCGACGTCGGGTGTATGTACGCAGCCCGCTTCCCTCAAGCGCTGTCGCGAACTTGGGATCTTCGGCGTACAGCGCTCGCTCCATCTGCTCGAGCATGCGCTGCTCGTGCTCCGAGAGCGGCACGGAGTCCTCCTCATCGTGCAGTCGCCGGGGCGACCGGGGGTCCCCTTCAGGATAGGCAGGGAATCGCCCCCGTGAAACCCGCCCCTCTACGCCAACTTCGCCATTGCCCACCACGACACGGCGTTCCGGCTCATAGGGCGACATGCCCCAGCGGCCGACCCGTCATGCCGGACGGTCACCTCAGATCATACGGCGCCGAGCGTCCATCCGGGGGGCCTGTGGCGTACTCCATCAAACGCTGCGCCGCTGATCAGCGGCAGCTCCCGGCCGTCCGGCGGCCCGGTCAGCCCTCTTCGGCCACTCGCTTCTCACCGAGCACGTGCAGTTGCGAGGCCACGGCATGGAAGGCGGGCAGCTCGGCGGCGGCCGCTTCGAGCTTCAGCAGCTCCCGCTGCGCGCTCGGCTCGGTGTCCACGAGGACGCCCGGGACGAGGTCCGCGAAGACCCGCACACCGTGCACCGCGCCGACGTCCACTCCGGCCCCGCCGAGAAGCTCCGTGAGCTGCTCGGCCGTGAAGCGGCGCGGCACCGGGTCGCCCTCGCCCCAGCGGCCCGCCGGGTCGTCGAGCGCCTGCCGGGCCTCCTTGAAGTGACCCGCGAGGGCCCGCGCGATGACGGCGCCGCCGAGGCCCGCGGCGAGCAGGCTGAGCACGCCGCCGGAGCGCAGCGCGCCCACGACGTTGCGCACGCCTTCCGCCGGCTCCTCCACGTATTCGAGGACGCCGTGGCACAGGACCACGTCGTAGCCTTCGCGCTCGACGACGTCGAAGAGGCCCGAGACGTCGCCCTGGACGCCGCGCACCCGGTCGGCGACGCCGGCCTCGGCCGCCCTGCGCTCCAGAGCGAACAGCGCGTTCGGACTCGGGTCGACGACGGTGACGCGGTGGCCGAGCTGGGCCACCGGCACCGCGAAGTTGCCACTGCCGCCCCCGGTGTCGAGGACGTCGAGGGCCTCGCTTCCCGCCGACTTGGCGCGCCGGTCGAGGGCGTCCTTGAGGACGTCCCAGACCACGGCGGTACGGAGGGAGGCGCGGGGCTGCCGCGAGGAGTCGGAGCGCGGTGACGTGGTTCGAGGGCTGTGATCCGACACGGCAGGTGACTCCTCGGGGCGGCTCCGACCGGCGGCGGAGCATGTACTGGTTCGGGCGCCTCCACCCTAATGGGCGCGGCCCGGCGCCCACGCATCCGTGCACGGGGCCCCTACCCGGCGTCCTGCACCTTTGTCCGGCTCGTGCGCTCGTCCCCCTCCTGCCGGGGCTGGGGCAGCACCGGCTGCAGCACGAGCGCGCGCTCGACGAGGCGCAGGAACATCGCCGCGTCACGCAGCAGGTCGTCGGCGTCGCGCGCGGTGGCCGCGTCGCGTATGCCTGCCTCCGCGCGGGCGCGCTTGGTGGCGCCCGAGGCGAACAGGGCGCTCCACTCCGTCAGTTCGGGGGCTATCTCGGGGAGCACTTCCCAGGCGCTGCGGATCTTGGCGCGGCGCCTTGGTGTGGACTCGGGCCTGCCGCGGGCCGCGAGCACGGCGGCGGCGGTGCGCAGTGCGGCGAGATGGGCCGTGGCGTACCGCTCGTTCGCCGTCTCCAGCACGGACGCCTCGTCGAGACCGGCGCGGGCCTGGGCGAGGAGGTCGAGGGCGGCGGGCGGGGCGCCGGCGCGGCGGAGCACCGGGTGGATGTCGCTCGCCGGTCCGGTGGGTGAAGGGGCAGGGCCGGTGGCGCCGCGGCGGGTGGCAGCTGTGGTGGGTGCCTGGTGTCCAGCCATGACGAACCTCCTGTCGTCTGTGTGACGGCACTGTGGCCGTATGTGCCCATCGTGGGGTACGCCACTGACAATCGGCCCTGACCAGGCATTTTGCTTCGATCGGAAGTTCGGGCTAACTTTTGCACTGACCAGTCAGTTCAAAGAGGTGCCCAGGGGGAACCATGGACGGCCCGGCAAGCGGGGCGACGAGCACGGACGAGCACGGGGCGACGTCCGGAGCCTCGGTGGCCGCCACGGAGTTCGGCCTGAAGGGGCCCCGCGGCTGGGCCTTCCGGGGCATCGACGTCGACGCGGCGGCCGGTTCGCTCATCGCCGTCGAGGGCCCCTCCGGCAGCGGACGCACCTGCCTGCTGCTCGCGCTGACCGGGCGGATGCGGCCGAGCGAGGGGACGGCGCGGGTCGGCGGGATGCGGCTGCCGAAGCAGCTCACCGCCGTACGCAGGATGAGCGCGCTCGCGCACGTGCCCGGCGTGACGGAGCTCGACCCCGCCCTGACCGTGGCCGAGCACCTGCGGGAACAGGCGCTGCTGCAGCGGAGGTTCGACGGAACGCTCCGCGGGCTGCTGCGCACGCCCGCCGAGCGGCGGGCCGAGGCGAGCCTGCGCATCGACGCGGCGCTCGCCGGCGCCGGACTCGACACCGAGACGCTACCGAAGGGCTCCCGCACCTCCGTGCGCGACCTGGAGCGCCTCGAAGCGCTGCGCCTGTCCCTGGCGCTCGCGCTCATCGGCCGTCCGCGCCTGATCGGCGTCGACGACACCGACCTGAAGCTCGCGGACGCCGAACGAGCCGTGATCTGGGCCCAGTTGCGGACCGTCGCCAACGCGGGCACGACGGTCGTCGCCGTGTGCAGCGAGGCCCCCGATGGGGCGGTCGTCGTGTCGACCGCCCCGGCGAACACCACGAACGACACCGCGAAGGAGACGGCCGATGCGCTCGCCGAAGCTCGCCGCGCTTGAACTCAAGCGCTTCGGCAGGGGGAAGCTGCCGCGCGCCGCGCTCGTCGCGCTTCTGCTGCTGCCCCTGCTCTACGGAGCGCTGTACCTGTGGTCCTTCTGGGACCCGTACGGGAAGCTCGACAAGATCCCGGTGGCGCTCGTCAACGACGACAAGGGCGCGTCGGCCGCGGGCCAGAAGGTCAGCGCGGGCGACGACATCACCAAGGGCCTGTACGACAGCGACACCTTCCAGTGGCACGAGGTCGACTCGGCTCAGGCGAAGAAGGGCGTGGAGGACGGCACGTACTACCTGTCGCTGACCATGCCGAAGGACTTCAGCAAGCGCATCGCGTCGAGTTCCGGCGAATCGCCCGAGACCGGCGCCCTCCAGGTACGCACGAACGACGCGAACAACTACATCGTCGGGCAGATCTCCCGGACGGTCTTCTCCGAAGTGCGCTCCGCGGCGTCCACCAACGCGTCGCGCTCGTTCCTCGACAAGATCTTCGTGTCCTTCTCCGACATCCATGACGCGACGAAGAAGGCGGCCAAGGGCGCGGACCAGCTCGAAGGCGGCATCGGCAAGGCCAAGAAGGGATCGAAGGACCTGGCCGACGGCCTGAAGGACGCCAAGAAGGGCAGCGGCGACCTGGAGAGCGGCCTGACGAAGCTCACCACAGGAGCCGGTGACCTGGAGTCGGGGTCCCGACAGGTCTTCGACGGCACGCAGTCGCTCGCCGACAAGGTGAACGGCGCCGCCGACCAGGTACGCCCCTTCCTGAAGGGCAACAAGAAGGCGATCGCCGACACGGCGCGCCTCGTCGCCGACTCCGCACAGGGCGTCCGGCACAACCTGGACGACCTGGTGAGGATCGCCCCCACCGCGCGTACGGGCGCGCACGCGGGCTCCGACGCCCTGGACGCCGTCTACGAAAGGCGCTGCGAAAAGGCGGTCATCGACGACCCGGCCTGCCCTGACCTGAAGAAGGCGAAGACGGCGGCGAACGACGTCGCCACGATCTCCGACGACCTGAACACGCTCATCCAGGACGAGCACGGCAACCTCGGCCGGATGGACAGCCACTTGGCGATGCTCCAGGAGCAGTCAGAGGCCCTGGCCAAGAACGCCCCGACACTCGATCAGGACGTCGAGAACGCGGTCGCCCAGATCAACAAGCTCAACGACGGGGCGGGCCAGGTCGCCGCGGGCGCCGCGAAGCTGCACACAGGGCTCGGCACGGCGAAGACCGGATCGACGGAACTCAACAGTGGCGTCGGCGAATTGGAGACCGGCGCGGACGACCTGAACGGCGGCATGTTCCAGCTGGCCGACGGCTCGGGCGAGCTCGCCGGCGGTCTGCACGACGGCGTACAGAAGATCCCCGACTACGACAAGAAGGACCGCGATCAGCGCACCGGGGTGATGGCCGACCCCGTCAAGCTGGCCTCCCAGTCGCTGCACAAGGCGCCCAACTACGGGACGGGCTTCGCGCCCTACTTCATCCCGCTCTCCCTGTGGGTGGGCGCGATGGTCGCCTACATGTTGATCCAGCCGCTCAACCGGCGTGCCCTCGCGGCCGGCTCCTCGTCCTGGCGGGTGGCGTTCGCGGGCTGGCTGCCGGTGGCCGCGCTCGGGCTCCTCCAGGTGGCGGCACTGATGTCCGTACTGCACTGGGCCCTCGGCCTGGAGATGCTGCACGCGGCGGGCACGGTCGGCTTCCTGGGCCTGGTCACGGCGTGCTTCGCCGCGATCGTGCAGTGGCTGAACGCGCGTTTCGGGGCGGCGGGCCGCATCCTCGTGCTCGCCTTCCTGATGCTGCAGCTGACGTCGGCGGGCGGCACGTATCCCGTACAGACGAGCCCCGGGTTCTTCAACGCGCTCCACCCGTTCCTGCCGATGAGTTACGTCGTGGAGGCTCTGCGGCGGCTGATCTCCGGCGGCGGGCTCGGGCCCGTGTGGCAGGCGTGCGTGGTGCTCACGGCGTTCACGGTGGGCGCGCTCGCCCTCACCGCGTGGACGGCCCGGCGCAAGCAGGTGTGGACGCTGGACCGGCTGCACCCGGAGCTGAGCCTGTGAGCGCGCCCACGACGGCTCCTGTGAGAATCAGGGGCATGGAAAGCAGCACACGGCGTCAGGCCACCCGGCAGAAGCTCTACGAGGCCGCGGTCACACTCATCGCGGAACAGGGCTTCTCCGCGACCACGGTCGACGAGATCGCCGAGCGGGCCGGGGTCGCGAAGGGCACGGTCTACTACAACTTCGCCAGCAAGTCGGTCCTCTTCGAGGAGCTGCTGCGGCACGGCGTCGGGCTCCTCACCGCCTCCCTCCGGGAGGCGGCACAGAAGGCGGACGAGAACGGCGGCAGCAAGGTCGACGCCCTGGACGCGATGATCCGCGCGGGCCTCGTGTTCATGGACGAGTACCCGGCGTTCACCCAGCTCTACGTAGCCGAGCTGTGGCGCACCAACCGCGCCTGGCAGTCCACGCTCGCCGTGGTCCGCCAGGAGGCGGTGGCCGTGGTCGAGGACGTGCTGCGGGCGGCCGTGGAGAGCGGTGAGCTGAGCGAGGAGATCGACGTGCCGCTCACGGCGGCGGCCCTTGTGGGCATGGTCCTCGTCGCTGCCCTGGACTGGCAGGCGTTCCAGTCCGAACGCTCACTGGACGATGTGCACGGCGCGCTCTCGCTGCTGCTCCAGGGGCGAGTGGGCGGCGGGCAGCCGCTGACGGGCAAGGCCTGAGGCACGGCGACCGGGCCGGGGCCCGGCACAAATGAAGCGCCGGTCCGGCAGGGCCTGTGGTCGTTCTCAGGCCTCACCGGACCGGCGCATCCCCCGTTTCCCCGTTTCCCCCGTTGGACCCCCGTTGGGTCTCCCCCAGGGTCCCCCGTCCTCACTCCCGCCCTTGCGGGGCGAGAGGAGCGGCAAGAGGCACTCGATCCGTTCCGCCGCCCCGTGTCGGCGGTGCCGTACCCGTGCCCCTCTCCGTGTCCTCCACTCTCCCGTCCGCGCAGGTCGGGCCCCATCCGCGTATCTACTCATCTCCCCGACTAGGTACGGATACTCAGGTGTGCGTGCTCAGGCCCAGGCGATCTCCGTGCCTGCACTCAGCCGCCCGCTGCGCAGGTGTGACCTGGCAGCGGTGTTGTCAGTGGTGGCGGATAAGGTCCCTGGCATGGCACGAATTGCGGTGATCGGCGCGGGGATGGGCGCCATGGCGGCCGCCGCTCGGCTGGCCGTCGCGGGCCACCGACCGGTGGTCTTCGAGCGCGCGTCGACGTACGGCGGGTCGCTGGGCCGCCTCGAGCGCGACGGCTTCGCGTTCGACACGGGCCCGGGGGTGCTCCATCTGCCCGCGGTCCACCGGGACTTGTTCGTCAAGACCGGCAAGGAGCCGCTGGAGGACCTCGTCGGCCTCACCCAGATCGAGCCCGCCGTGCGGCACGTCTTCGCCGACGGCACGACGACGGACCTGCCGAACGCGCGGCGGGCGGGCGTCGCCGAGGCGCTGGACGCGGCGGTCGGTCAGGGCGCGGGCGCGCGCTGGTCGGCGTTCATGAACCGCGCGCGGGAGGCCTGGGACCGCTCGCGGCGCCCGCTGCTCGAAGAGCCGCTGTGGCCGAACTGGCAGGTGCTCGCCGACCGCGAGCCGTACCCCGCCGTCGTGCACAAGCGGGTCCTGCGCAAGGACCGCGCGGCGGCGACGCTCGCCGAGATCGGCACGCTCGAACTGGGCGGGGAGCCGCGCCTGGTGGCGCTCCTTGAGCAGTACGCGCTGGCGTGCGGCCTCGATCCCCGTACGGCCCCCGCGAGCGCGGCCGTGCTGCCCTACATGGAGCAGACGTTCGGGACGTGGGCGGTGACCGGCGGAATGCGGGCCCTCGCGGACGCCGTGCACGCGCGCTGCCTGAAGCGGAAGGTCGAGTTCAGATTCGGCTCGGCCGTCACCCGGATCGTGGAGAAGGACGGGCGCGCGGCGGGTGTGGAGCTGGCCGACGGCACGGTGGAGGACGCCGAGTTCGTGGTGGCCGGCGTCGCTCCGGGCATGCTCGGCGGGCTGCTTCCGGGGCGGCCCGTGCGCGCCGAGGGGCCGGGGCAGCGCGAGTCGGCGTGGCCGAGCCGGCTGACCGTGCACCTCGCGCTGAGCGGGGCCCGGCCGCAGGACACCCCGCACCGCACGGTGGTGCACACGGCGGACCGGGACGCCGAGTTGGCATGGCTCTTCGAAGGCGGCCCTGCGCCTCAGAGACCGACGGTGGCCGTGCTGCGTACCGGTGCCGCGGCGGCGGTGCCGGACGCCGAGCACGAGGCGGTGACTGTCACGGTGACCGTTCCGGCGCACGCGCGCGTGGGCGAGGCCGACGTGGAGCGGGTCCTCGCGGCGGCCGAGCGTGCGGTGCCCGGACTGCGTGAGCGGCTGTTGTGGCACGAGGTGCGCACCCCGCAGGACATCGCCGAGGCCACAGGGGCCGAGGGCGGCGCCGTGCCCGCCCCCGCGCTCGCGGCGGCGCGCGGCGAGCTGCTGCACGCGTCGAACACCACGGCCCTGCCGGGCCTGACGACCGTGGGCGGCTGGTCCCACCCGGGCGGCGGCCTGCCGCACGCGGGCATGTCCGGCGCACTGGTGGCGGGCCTGATCGTGGAGGGGCCTGACTTCCAGGGCTCGCAGTGAGCCCACGCCCACGGGCAACGCGAAGAGCCCCGAGCGTCTCAGCTGCTCGGGGCTCCACGTTCAATACACGGTTCCGTACCTGGTTCAGTACCTGTACTGCTGCTCGTTGTACCCGGTGTCATACCCGTTGTCGTACCCGGCGTTCGGGTCGTGCTGCGGGTACCCCGGGTACTGCTGCTCGGGCGGCAGTTCGCCGCCGTAGTCCTGCTGCCCGTCCGTGGTGCGCTGCTGCGGCACCCAGACGCCGCCGGGGGGCGTCTCCCCGCCGTAGCCCGCGGCCGTCGCGTACGGATCGGCGTAGCCCTGCCCGGTGGCGTACGGGTCGCCGTACTGGGGCTGCGCCGGGTAGGTCTGCGTTCCGATGTACGGGTCCGAGTACGGGGCGGCGTACGGCTGCTGAGCCGGGTCGTAGCCGTAGCTCTGCTGGTCGTAGCCGTAGGACCCGGCGTCGTAGCCGTAACCCTGCATCCCTTGCGCCGCCTGGGCGGTCTGGGCGTACGGGGAGTCCTGGTAGACGCCGTACTGGCTGGTGTCGTCGGGCATCGGCTCGGGGGCGTACACCGCCGTGCTCTCGGCCGCCGACTCCGGGACCGGCGCGTACTCCTGCCGCGCCGGCTCGTACTCCAGGTCCGAGACCTGGAGGGTCGGGTCCTGGTGCAGCTCCTCCTCGGAGCGGCGCTTGCGGTCAGCGCCCGGGAGGCCCGGGAGGCCCGGGACGCCCGGAACCCCTGGCACGCCCTTGAGCGACCAGCCCGCGGCGAACCCGCGGCGGAACGACAGCGTGACGTACGTCTGCCCGATCGCGAACGCGATGGCCCCGGCCCCGATGACGTACACCGAAGGAATCAGGACGCCGATCACGACTGCGAGGAAGCCGCCGAAGGCCAGCAGCCGCCAGCGCAGTCGTGCCTTGTACTGCAGCAGGACCTCACCGAGGAGCCACAGTGCCACCAGTCCAAACGCGACATAGAGGACCGCCCAGCCCATGTACGCCCCTCTCGTACGGCCGTAGCCCTTGTGGGTACGGCGAAATCAGCCCCGCTCGTGGTGCAGGCCCAGGTTCTCGTAGATCTCCAACGTTGCCGTGGAGTTGTTGAGCGTAATGAAGTGCAGACCCGGCACTCCCTCGTCAAGCAGCTTGGCGCAAAACTCCGTAGCGAACTCGATGCCAATGGAGCGTACAGCGGCTGGATCGTCTTTTGCTGTGAGGATTCGCTCTTTCAACTCCGGAGGGAAGTCCGCGTTGCTCAGCTTGGGCAGGCGTTCGAGCATGCGCACGCTCGTCACCGGCATGCATTCCGGGATGATCGGCGTCTCGCAGCCGGCCGCGGCGACCTTGTCACGCAGCCGCAGATACTCCTCCGGGTAGAAGAACATCTGCGTGATCGCGTAATCGGCGCCCGCGCGGCACTTGTCGACGAAGTTCCGCACGTCGGAGTCCCAGTCCGCCGAGCGCGGGTGCATCGCCGGGAATGCGGCGACGCCGACGCAGAAGTCCCCCGACTCCTTGATCAATTCAACGAGTTCGGCCGCGTACGTGAGGCCTTCGGGGTGCGAGATCCACTCGCCCATGGGGTCGCCGGGCGGGTCACCGCGGACCGCGAGCATGTTCCGGATCCCGGCGTCGGCGTACTGACCGATGATGTTGCGCAGCTCGGCGACCGAATGTTCGACGGCGGTGATGTGGGCCACCGGCGTCAGCGTCGTGTCGGCGACGATCTGCTGCGTCTCCTTGACGGTGCCCGCGCGCGTGGAGCCGCCCGCGCCGTACGTCACGGAGACGAAGTCGGGTGAGACCGCCTCGACCCTGCGCAGGGCGTTCCACAGGTTGCGCTCGCCCTTCGGGGTCTTCGGCGCGGAGAACTCGAACGAGAAAGCCGTCTTGCCGGGCGCGAGCATGTCGCGCACGGTGCGGGCACGATCAGTCCTGGTGGAAGCAGTACCTAGGGCCATACGGGCAGGTTACTGACCGATATGCAAAGCCCCTAATCCCCGTCCACCTTACGGACAGGCGGGCGGGACGGCCGTTACTGACGGGTTCGCGCTCCTTCGGGACCGCGCCGGTCACACAGCGCGCAGGCGCTTCGCGAACTCGGCTGCCGCGGCGGCCGGGTCGTCGGCCTCCGTGATGGCCCGGACGACGACGGCTCTGCGGGCGCCGGCCTCCAGCACCTCGTCCAGGTTCGTCAGGTCGATGCCGCCGATCGCGAACCAGGGGCGGTCCGTGTCCAGGCCCGCCGTGTAGCGCACCAGGTCAAGGCCGGGGGCGTACCGCCCGGGCTTGGTCGGGGTCGGCCAGCAGGGGCCGGTGCAGAAGTAGTCCACGCCCTCCTGGACGGCGGCCGCGGCGGCCTCGTCCCGCGCGTGCGTGGAGCGGCCGATGAGCACGTCCTCGCCGAGGACGGCGCGGGCCGCGGGGACCGGCAGGTCGCCCTGGCCAAGGTGCAGTACGTCCGAGCGGATCGCGTGGGCCACGTCCGCGCGGTCGTTGACCGCGAACAGCTTGCCGTGGCGGCGGGCCGCCTCGGCGAACACCTGGAGGTGCTCCAGCTCCTCGCCTGCCTCCATGCCCTTGTCGCGCAGCTGCACGATGTCGACGCCGCCGCCCAGCACGGCGTCGAGGAACTCCGGCAGATCGCCCTGGCGCTTGCGCGCGTCGGTGCACAGGTAGAGCCGCGCGTCGGCGAGCAGTGCGCGCTTGGAGTCCGCCATGAAAGTCCCCCCGTGGGTCGTGCGATGTCGGTGGCGTGCGCACCACGAGGGTCGCGGTGCGCACGCCGGACGGTTGTCGGGTCAGACGGCGAGCGCCTGGGCGCGACGCTTCACCTCCGTGCCACGATTCTCGCTCAAGGCCTGCGCGGGCGTGCCCGGCAGGCTCGGGTCGGGGGTGAAGAGCCACTCCAGCATCTCTTCGTCACTGAAGCCGTCGTCCCTCAGGACCGTCAGGAGGCCGACGAGCCCCTTGACGATCTTGTCGCCGTCGATGAAGGCGGCGGGCACGTGCAGTGCCCTGTTCTCACCGCGGCGCACGGCGATCAGCTGGCCTTCCTTGACCAGCTGCCGCACACGCGTCACCTCGACATCGAGCTGTTCCGCGATGTCGGGGAGGTTGAGCCAGGCAGGGACGAGAGCATCGATCTTTGCGTCAATCTCGGTCACAGGACAAGCCTGCCATCCCGGACTGACACTCGGAAGCCGGGCCGGTGCGGATGGACCACAACTCCTCCCGTTTGCCCCCTTCTGTCACGGCTTGGGCGCCGCCGCGGACTTCAGCGGGCGGGCCGGATCCGCGAGGAGCTCCGGGTCGAGCGCGGTCCCCGCCTGGATGAGCTTGCGCCCCTGGGCCAGGTCACGCGGCTTGCCGACGGCGAGCACCGCCACCAGGGCGCCGCCACGCAGCCAGCACACCGACCAGGCGGCACCGGCGGGGTCGCCGCGCCACACCGTCGCGTCGGCGCCCGCGTGGTGCCCGGCGTACTGCACGAACCGGCCGAACTGCTCGGACCAGAAATAGGGCACCGGGTCGTACACCGCCGGGGTCTCGCCGACGATGTTCGCAGCCACCGTGCGCGGCCCCTGCAGCGCGTTGTCCCAGTGGTGGACCATGAGGCGCTCTCCGTAGCGCCCCGAGGGGAACGAGGAGCAGTCCCCCACCGCGTACACGTCGGGCACCGACGTGCGCAGTCCGTCGTCCGCGAGGACCTCGCGGTGGGCGCCCAGTTCGATGCCGGAGCCGGCCAGCCAGCGGGTGGCGGGGCGGGCGCCGATGCCGACGACGACGGCTCCCGCGGGCAGCCGCGTGCCGTCGTCGAGGACCACGACGCCCGGCTCGACGCGCTCCACGCGCGCGTGGGTGCGCAGCTGGGCTCCGGCGTCGGCGTACCAGGTCGCCATGGGGGCGGCGATCTCGGCGGGCAGCGCCCCGGCCAGCGGCCGCTCGGCGGCCTCCACCACCGTGACCCGGCAGCCGGCCTCACGGGCCGCGGTGGCGAACTCGGCACCGATCCAGCCGGCGCCCACCACCACCACGTCGTGCTGCTCGGCGAGGACGGGCCGCAGCCGCTCGGCGTCGTCGAGCGTGCGCAGCAGGTGCACCCCGGGGGCGGATCGCGCGCCCGGCAGCTGGACGGGTTCGGCGCCGGTCGCCACGACCAGCACGTCGTACGGGACCGGCCCTTCGGCGGTGTCCACCTCATGGTCACCGGGGCGGAGGCCGGTCACCTCGCGGCCCAGCTCCAGGGAGACGCCGAGCGCCTCGAAGTCCACGTCGAAGGCCGAGCCCTCGGCCTTGCCGAGCAGCACCGCCTTGGACAGCGGAGGCCGGTCGTACGGCTGGTGGGGTTCGGCGCCGAGCAGCGTGACCGCGCCGGTGAAGCCCTGTTCGCGCAGCGCGACCGCGGTCTGCACACCGGCCATGCCCGCGCCCACGATGACGACGTTCCGCTGCCCCGAAGGCGCTCCGCTCCCGCTCCGCTGCTCACTCACGGGATCAACCTTATGCACCTGATCTTTCGTCAGTCAGCGATGCGGACCACTCCGGCGCCGTGACGTCCTGCACACCTGTCGGCGGTTTAGATCCTCTGGGGGGCGAGCTCCTCGACCACGCTGGTGCCGCTGCCCTCCTGCGACTCCCACGCCCAGGTCTCGTCGAGGCGCACCCGGCCGTCGGGGAGCTCGGACACGGTCGAGACGCAGTGGCCCGAGGAGGTGGTTCCGTCGGTCTTCAGCTGGACGTAGCGGAAGTCGATCTCGTCCCCGGAGCGGGTGCCCACAAGGTGCCCCTCCACGACATCGCCGCCTACGTAGGCGGCGGAAACGCGGCCGTCCCGCTCCCGGTACGTGAAGCGGGTCCGCGTACCCACCTGCCCCGGGGCCTGGTCGGCGACAGGGGACAGAACAAGACCGTCGAGAGAACGGGCCACGGGCTGAGACTCCCTTACTGGAGGCCAAGGTGAACGGCTAGGGTGGCCAACGTAGAGCACTCGCGGGAGCCCGTACGCAGCGGGCTGAGAGGGAGGCTGGGCGGCCTTCGACCGTACGAACCTGATCCGGGTCATACCGGCGAAGGGAGGGGCTTGACGCCCATGTCGTCCATGCCTTCACCGCACCCCGTCCACCCGCACACCCGCGACGTCCTCGTCGTCGGTGGCGGCATCATCGGTCTGGTCACCGCCTGGCGGGCCGCGCAGCGCGGTCTTTCCGTCGCGGTCGCGGACCCCGAACCGGGCGGCGGGGCCGCTCAGGTGGCGGCCGGAATGCTGGCCGCCGTCACCGAACTCCACCACGGCGAGCAGACGTTGCTCGGCCTGAACCTCGCCTCCGCGCGCCGCTACCCGGACTTCGCGGCGGAGCTGTCCGAGGCCACCGGGCAGGACCTCGGCTACCGCGCGTGCGGCACGCTCGCGGTCGCGCTCGACGCAGACGACCGCGCCCACCTGCGCGAACTGCACGCGCTGCAAACGAAGTCGGGGCTCGAGTCCGAGTGGCTCTCGGGCCGCGACTGCCGCCGCCTCGAACCGATGCTGGCCCCGGGCGTGCGCGGCGGACTGCGCGTCGACGGGGACCACCAGATCGACCCGAGAAGGCTCGCGAGCGCCCTCGTGACGGCCTGCGAGCGCTCCGGCGTGACCTTCCACCGGTCGTGGGCCGAAAGGCTCCGTGTCGTCCGCGACCGGGCGTGCGGCGCGGTCCTCGCCGACGGCACCGAACTCTCCGCAGGACAGGTGGTCCTGGCGGCGGGCAGCCGCGGCGGACAGCTCGCGGGCGTGCCCGACGCGGTGCTGCCGCCGGTGCGCCCCGTCAAGGGCCAGGTGCTGCGCCTGACGGTGCCGAAGCGGTACGCGCCCTTCCTCAGCCGCACGGTCCGGGCGGTCGTCCGCGGCGGCAACCTCTACCTGGTGCCGCGCGTCAACGGCGAGCTCGTGGTCGGCGCGACCAGCGAGGAACTCGGCTGGGACACCACGGTCACCGCGGGAGGCGTCTACGAACTCCTGCGGGACGCCCACGAACTCGTCCCCGGCATCACCGAACTCCCGCTCACCGAGACCCGCGCGGGCCTGCGCCCCGGCTCCCCCGACAACGCCCCGCTCCTGGGGCCGACCGCCCTGCCCGGTCTCCTCCTGGCGACCGGGCACTTCCGCAACGGCGTGCTCCTGACGCCGATCACCGGCGACACCATGGCGCACGTCCTGACCACCGGTGAACTCCCGGAAGAGGCCCGCCCGTTCACCCCGAAACGCTTCGACACCGCCCTCCTGGAGCAGCCCGTATGAACGTCCACGTCAACGGCGAGCCGCGCACGGTGACCGCGGGCACCACGCTCGACCTCCTGGTCACCACGCTCACCACCGCACCCAAGGGCGTCGCCGCCGCCCTCAACGAAACCGTCGTCCCCCGCACCCAATGGCCCGCCACGGCGCTCTCCGAAGGAGACCGCGTCGAGGTCCTCACGGCCGTACAAGGAGGCTGAACCGTCCATGGCCGACGACACTTTCGTCCTCGGGGGCGACCCGTACTCCTCACGTCTGATCATGGGCACGGGCGGGGCGCCCAGCCTCGATGTCCTGGAGCGCTCCCTGGTGGCCTCCGGAACCGAACTCACCACCGTGGCGATGCGCCGCGTGGACGCGAGCGTGCACGGTTCGGTGCTCTCCGTCCTGGAGAAGCTGAACATCCGGGTGCTGCCGAACACGGCCGGCTGCTTCACCGCGGGTGAGGCCGTCCTGACGGCCCGCCTCGCGCGCGAGGCGCTCGGCACGGGCCTGGTGAAGCTGGAGGTCATCGCCGACGAGCGCACCCTGCTGCCCGATCCGATCGAGCTGCTCGACGCAGCGGAGACGCTGGTGGACGACGGCTTCACGGTCCTGCCCTACACGAACGACGACCCGGTCCTGGCCCGCAAACTGGAGGACGTCGGCTGCGCGGCGATCATGCCGCTCGGCTCCCCCATCGGCTCCGGGCTCGGCATCCGCAATCCGCACAACTTCCAGCTGATCACCGAGCACGCGCGCGTGCCGGTGATCCTGGACGCGGGCGCCGGCACTGCCTCCGATGTGACACTCGCCATGGAACTCGGCTGCGCGGGTGTGATGCTCGCCTCCGCGGTGACCCGCGCGCAGGAGCCCGTCCTGATGGCCGAGGGCATGCGGCACGCGGTGGAGGCGGGGCGCTTCGCGTATCGGGCCGGGCGGATTCCGAAGCGGCACTTCGCGGAGGCGTCTTCTCCTGCGGAGGGGCGGGCTTGGCTGGATCCGGAGCGGCCCGCGTTTCAGGCCGGCCGGACGGGGTGACGGTCTCGGGGCTCCGCCCCGGACCCCGCGCCTCACACGCCGGCGGGGCTTGAGAGCGGTCACAGCCTTGCTGCAGTACGGGCCCGGTCCTGCGGCACGGAAGCTGGGTGTCGGTCACTCCTCGTACACTCACCTGCGTGGACACGACCCTTCAGGACCCGTTGCTCGGGCACGTGCTCGACGGCCGCTACCGCGTCGACGCACGCATCGCGGTCGGCGGGATGGCCACGGTCTACCGGGCCGTGGACACCCGCCTCGACCGCGTGCTCGCGCTCAAGGTGATGCACCCCTCGCTGGCCGCCGACGTCTCGTTCGTGGACCGCTTCATCCGCGAGGCCAAGTCGGTGGCCCGCCTCTCGCACCCCAACGTCGTGGGGGTGTACGACCAGGGCACCGACGGCGCGTACGTGTATCTGGCGATGGAGTACGTGGCCGGCTGCACCCTGCGTGACGTGCTGCGCGACCGGGGAGCCCTGCGGCCCCGCGCCGCCCTCGACATCCTGGAGCCGGTCCTCGCCGCCCTGGGAGCGGCCCACCGCGCGGGCTTCGTGCACCGCGACATGAAGCCGGAGAACGTCCTGATAGGGGACGACGGCCGGGTCAAGGTGGCGGACTTCGGCCTGGTCCGCGCGGTGGACACGGTCACGAACACGACGGGGACGGTCCTCGGCACGGTCTCGTACCTGGCGCCCGAGCAGATCGAGAACGGCACGGCGACGCCGAGCGTGGACGTCTACGCGTGCGGTGTCGTGCTCTACGAGATGCTCACCGGAAGCAAGCCGCACGCGGGCGAGTCCCCCGCCCAGATCCTCTACAAGCACCTCCACGAGGACGTGCCCCCGCCCTCGGCCGCGGTCCCCGGCCTCCCCTTCGAGCTGGACGAACTGGTCGCGTCGGCGACCGCGCGCACCCCCGAGGTGCGTCCGCACGACGCCGTGGCGCTCCTCGCGCAGGCCAGGGGCGCCCGGTCGACGCTCACCGACGCCCAGCTGGACGCGGTGCCGCCGCAGGCGCGCGACACGGAGTACGTGGGGGCCGACGACCGTACGAGTGTGATCCCGCGCGCGGTGGGCACGCCCGTACAGCTGCCGCTGCCCACGGACTCCGCCGACCAGGCGCAGCTCAACCGGACGAGCCGCCTGGAGATGCCGCCCCAGCCGCCCGCGGCCCCCGGACCGGCTCGCGGCCGCGGTCGCGGCCCGCAGCGTCGCACGCTCGCGATCCTCGCGGCGGTCCTGCTGGTCCTCGGTGTCGGCACCGGCGTCTGGTACATCAACTCCGGCCAGTTCACGAAGGTCCCGTCCGTCCTCAACCAGACGCAGGCGAAGGCCGAGAAGCGGCTTGCCGACGCGGGCCTGGAGAGGGGCACGGTCGGCCGCGAGTACAGCGACACGTACAAGCGCGGCACCGTCATGGACAGCGACCCGGGCTCCAGCGACCGCATCCGCAGCGGCGGCACGGTGGACCTGACCGTGTCCAGGGGCTCGAAGACCGTGAAGGTCCCCGACCTCAGCGGCACCCCGCTGGACACGGCGAAGAGCGACCTCAAGAGGGGGGACCTCGAACCGGGCATGACCACCAAGGAGTTCAGCGACCAGATCGCCAAGGGCTCGGTGATCAGCACGGATCCCGGCGCGGGCAAGACCCGCAAGGCCGGTTCCGCCGTCGCCCTGGTCGTCTCCAAGGGCTCCCCCGTGGACGTCCCCGACGTCACGGGCGAGTCCGAGCAGGACGCCATCGCCGACCTGGAGGACGCCGGCCTGAAGGTCGAGATCTCCACGAAACGGGTCAACTCCGAAGAAGACAAGGGCAGTGTCGCCCGGCAGTCCCCCGCCGAGGGCAAGCAGCTCGCCGAGGGTGACACGGTGACTCTGACGATCTCCAAGGGCCCCGTCATGGTCGAGGTCCCCGACGTCACGGACCTGAAGGTCGACGAGGCGAAGTCGCGGCTCAGCGCGGCGGGCTTCGAGGTGGAGGAGAACCGCGGCCTGCTCGGCCTGTTCGGCGACACGGTCAAGAGCCAGTCGGTGGAGGGCGGCGACGAGGCCCCGAAGGGCTCCACGGTCACGATCACCATCCGGTAGCGGCAGCCCGGCCCCGGGCATTCGAACACCCGTGACACCCTGGGCCGGGTGAACAGCAGCATCCGCAATCCGATCGGCGGCCATGTCCCCGTGGCCGGCGGCCTCGCGACCGTAGGACTCTCCTACGCCCGTGACCTCCAGGCCGAAACCGTCCAGGTCTTCGTGGCCAACCCCCGCGGCTGGGCCACGCCGCCCGGAAACCCCCGGCAGGACGAGGACTTCCGCGAGCGGTGCGCCGCGGAGAACATCCCGGCGTACGTCCACGCCCCGTACCTGATCAACTTCGGTTCGCACACCGAGGCGACCGTCGACAAGTCCGTGGACTCCCTGCGCCACTCACTGCGCCGGGCCCGCGCGATCGGCGCCCTCGGCGTCGTCGTGCACACCGGCTCCGCGACCGGCGGCCGGGACCGCGAGGTCGCCCTCGCGCAGGTCCGCGAGCGCATGCTGCCGCTGCTCGACGAGCTGACGCACGACGACGACCCGTTCCTGCTCCTGGAGTCGACCGCGGGCCAGGGCTCCTCCCTGTGCTCACGTACCTGGGACTTCGGCCCGTACTTCGACGCCCTCGACCGCCACCCCAAGCTGGGCGTCTGCCTCGACACCTGCCACATCTTCGCGGCGGGCCACGACCTCACGGGCCCGGCCGGCATGAAGCAGACGCTCGACCTCCTCGTGGACACGGTCGGCGAGGGCCGCCTCAAGCTGATCCACGCCAACGACTCCAAGGATGTCGTGGGCGCGCACAAGGACCGGCACGAGAACATCGGCTCCGGTCACATCGGCGAGGACCCGTTCCGCGAGCTGCTCGCCCACCCCGCGACCGAGAACGTTCCCCTGGTCATCGAGACTCCCGGCGGCAAGGAGGGGCACGCGGCGGACGTGGCGCGCCTCAAGGAACTCCGAACCTGAGGAATACCCCTGGGGGGTATATGGTTCCCTTGGTGACAGCATCCGCAGCGACCACTGGGGGAACCATGCAGCACGAGACGCACACCGGGCACGAGCACCACGGCGCACCCGGCACCGGCGGCAAGGTCACCTGGTCCATGGCCGCTCAGGCCACCCTGCACTGCCTCACCGGCTGCGCCATCGGCGAGGTCCTCGGCATGGTGATCGGCACCGCGCTCGGCTGGGGCAACGTACCGACGATGGTCCTGGCGATCGCGCTCGCCTTCTTCTTCGGCTACGCGCTCACGCTGCGCGGCGTCCTGAAGGCAGGCCTCGGCTTCAGGACCGCCTTCCGCGTCGCGCTCGCCGCGGACACCCTGTCCATCGCGGTCATGGAGCTGATCGACAACGGCGTCATCGCGCTCTGGCCGAACGCCATGGACGCCCACCTCTCGGACACCCTGTTCTGGGGCGCGCTCGCCTCGTCGCTGGTGATCGCCTTCGTGGTGACGACCCCGGTCAACCGCTGGATGATCGGCCGCGGCAAGGGCCACGCGGTGGTGCACCAGTACCACTGACCCCAGGGGGTACATCGAAGCCTGGCGAGGACCCGGAAGGGACCTAGAACTCGGGCCCTTCCCCGGGCCCCTCCTGGTACGAGTACCGCTGCTCGCGCCACGGGTCACCCACGTTGTGGTACCCGCGCTCCTCCCAGAATCCGCGCCGGTCCGCCGTCATGTACTCGACGCCGCGGACCCATTTCGGGCCCTTCCAGGCGTACAAGTGGGGCACCACGAGGCGCAGCGGGAAACCGTGCTCCGCGGTGAGTAGTTCGCCGTCCTTGTGCGTGGCGAAAATGGACCGCTCGGAGGCGAAGTCGGACAGTCGCAGGTTGGACGAGAATCCGTACTCGGCCCACACCATCACATGGGTGACATCGGGCCCTGGAGGGGCGAGTTCGAGGATCGTGGAGGCGTGGACGCCGCCCCATTCGGCGGCGAGCATGCTGAACTTCGTGACGCAGTGCAGATCGCCGAGCACGGTCCCGTACGGAAGCGCCGAGAACTCCTCGTGATTCCAGCAGTGCTTGTCACCGTCGGCGGTCGCGCCGAAGACCCTGAACTCCCAGCGCTCGGGCCGGAACTTGGGCACCGGGCCGTAGTGCGTGACGGGCCAGCCGCGCTGCAGACGCTGCCCCGGTGGAAGCTCCGGCTGCACTGCTCCCCCAGACTCGCGACCCACCGGATGACCCATGCCTCCATCCTGACAGACCTGGAGCAGTGGACGTGACCACGCCCACCCCGCCCGGACCTGCGACGAGCGTTGATTCGGGCAACTCCTACTAAGCATGCACTTACTGGACGCACTCCTGTGCCGGTGCAAGGATGCGCGAAACCTGCCCAGTAACCGCTTGGAAGGAGCCTCTGCGATGCAGGGCGACCCCGAGGTCATCGAGTTTCTCAACGAGCAGCTGACGGCCGAGCTGACGGCGATCAACCAGTACTTCCTGCACGCGAAGATGCAGGACAACTTCGGCTGGACGAAGCTCGCGAAGTACACGCGCTCCGAGTCGTTCGACGAGATGAAGCACGCGGAGGTGTTGACCGACCGGATCCTGTTCCTGGACGGCCTGCCGAACTACCAGCGGCTCTTCCATGTCCGGGTCGGCCAGACGGTCACCGAGATGTTCCAGGCGGACCGGCAGATCGAGGTCGAGGCGATCGACCGTCTGAAGCGGGGCATCGAGGTGATGCGCGGCAAGGGCGACATCACGTCTGCGAACATTTTTGAGTCGATCCTCGAGGACGAGGAGCACCACATCGACTACCTGGACACGCAGCTTGAGCTGGTGGACAAACTGGGCGAGGCGCTCTACATCGCGCAGCTCATCGAGCAGCCGGAGAGCTAGCCACTGGAGAGCTAGGCCGCCTTCGGCAGTTCCGTCGGCGGCGCGAGGGCCACGTCCGGCTCGCCCTGCTCGACGAGCTCCCGGCGGGGGCACGCGTCCCGGCCGAGCAGCGCCTGGATGCGGCGGACGCAGGAGCCGCAGTCGGTACCGGCCTTGCAGGCCGACGCTATCTGGCGGGGGGTGCAGGCACCGTCCTCCGCGTGCTTCTTGACCTGCGCCTCGGTGACACCGAAGCAGTTGCAGACGAACACGCGGTTCACCTCCCGGTCGGGCTGTCGTCGGGACTGATAGGTAGTGCCGTCCCGATTAATCGGTGAGGCTAACCTAACCTTACCCGGAGGACCGGAAGCACAAAAGTGCCGTGGGGCGCGGATCCTTGTGATCCGCGCCCCACGGCGTTACTGAAAGCGAACAGGTGTCACTGGTCGCGGTACATCTCCGCCACCAGGAACGCCAGGTCGAGCGACTGGCTGCGGTTCAGGCGCGGGTCGCAGGCCGTCTCGTAGCGCTGGTGCAGATCGTCGACGAAGATCTCGTCGCCGCCGCCCACGCACTCGGTGACGTCGTCACCGGTGAGCTCGACGTGGATGCCGCCCGGGTGCGTGCCGAGCGCCTTGTGGACCTCGAAGAAGCCCTTGACCTCGTCGAGCACGTCGTCGAAGCGCCGGGTCTTGTGACCGGAGGCCGCCTCGTACGTGTTGCCGTGCATCGGGTCGGTGATCCAGGCGACCTGCGCGCCGGACGCGGTGACCTTCTCCACCAGCTCGGGCAGCTTGTCGCGGACCTTGTCGGCGCCCATGCGGACGATGAAGGTCAGCCGGCCGGGCTCGCGGTCGGGGTCGAGGCGCTCGATGTACTGCAGCGCGTCCTCGGCCGTCGTCGTCGGGCCGAGCTTGATCCCGATCGGGTTGCGGATCTTCGAGGCGAACTCGACGTGCGCGTGGTCCAGCTGACGCGTGCGCTCGCCGATCCAGACCATGTGGCCCGAGACGTCGTACAGATTGCCCGTACGCGAGTCCACGCGGGTCAGCGCCGACTCGTAGTCGAGCAACAGCGCCTCGTGGGAGGCGTAGAACTCGACGGCCTTGAACTCGGCCGGGTCGGTACCGCAGGCCTTCATGAAGTTCAGCGCGTTGTCGATCTCGCGGGCGAGCTTCTCGTAGCGCTGCCCGGAGGCGGACGCCTTCACGAAGTCCTGGTTCCAGGCGTGCACCTGGCGCAGGTCCGCGTAGCCACCGGTGGTGAAGGCACGCACCAGGTTGAGCGTGGAGGCGGAGGCGTTGTACATCTGCTTCAGGCGCTCGGGGTCCGGGACGCGCGCGGCCTCGGTGAACTCGAAGCCGTTGACCGAGTCGCCGCGGTAGGTCGGCAGGGTCACGCCGTCGCGGGTCTCGGTGTTCTTGGAGCGCGGCTTGGAGTACTGGCCCGCGATGCGGCCGATCTTCACGACCGGCACGGAGGCCGCGTACGTGAGGACGGCGCTCATCTGGAGCAGCGTCTTCAGCTTCGCGCGGATGTGGTCCGCGGAGACGGCGTCGAAGGCCTCGGCGCAGTCGCCGCCCTGGAGCAGGAACGCCTCTCCCTTGGCGACGGCCGCCAGGCGGTTGCGCAGCTGGTCGCACTCGCCGGCGAAGACGAGCGGCGGATACGACTCGAGGTCCGCGATCACATCGCGCAGAGCCTCGGCATCGGGGTACTCGGGCTGCTGCGCCGCGGGCAGGTCTCGCCAGGTGTTGCCAGCGCTTGCGCTGGTCTTAGCGTTCACGGTCACCTCGTAAACACTACGGGGTCGCGTGGCCCGCCCATTCCCCCGCTCATCTTTTGAGACGGACGCGACACGTCTGAGCCGCACCGCGCGGGCATCGGGTACGGTGACGCCCATGTTCGCGCAACTTCTGCACCGCACCTGGTGGTGGACCGCACATCCGGCGGCCCACTGATTGCGCGTACCTGAAACCGCGAAGGCCGCCCGAGGGGCGGCCTTCTGTGTTTTCGACACCGGCTGTTCCTCCCTGACGAATCCCGAAGTCACCGGAAGGAACCTCCCTGATGCTGGACGCACTGCTCAACGACGACCGCCCCTTCGCCCTCCTGCGCCGCCGCACCCCGGGCCGCGAGCACGACACGGTCGAGCTCCTGATCGGCGGCGTGGCGGACTACGAACAGCTCGCCGACATCCCCGCCGAAGGGCTCGCCCTCGTCCCCTTCCGACAGATCAGGGAACGCGGCTTCGACGTCCGCGACGACGGCACCCCGCTCACGGTCCTCACCCCCGAGGAGTCGTACGAGATCCCGCTCGCCGAGGCCCTGGAACAGCTCCCGCGGCACGACGTGGACGTCCGTGACGGCGGCTTCGACGTCGACGACGACGCGTACGCGGGCATCGTCGGCCGGGTGCTGCGCGAGGAGATCGGGCAGGGCGAGGGCGCGAACTTCGTGATCCGCAGGACGTACGAGGGTGAGATCGCGGGATTCTCGCGGGCCGACGCCCTCGCGCTGTTCCGGCGGCTGCTCGACGGGGAGCGGGGCGCGTACTGGACGTTCGTCGTGCACACCGGGGACCGGACGCTGGTGGGCGCCAGCCCCGAGGTGCATGTGCGGATGTCCGGCGGCACCGTCGTCATGAACCCGATCAGCGGCACGTACCGCTACCCGGCCGAGGGCCCGACGCCCGAGCACCTGCTGGGCTTCCTCGCCGACGGCAAGGAGATCGAGGAGCTGTCGATGGTCGTCGACGAGGAGCTCAAGATGATGTGCACCGTCGGCGACATGGGCGGTGTCGTGGTCGGTCCGCGGCTCAAGGAGATGGCGCACCTCGCACACACCGAGTACGAGCTGCGCGGCAAGTCGACCCTCGACGTGCGGGACGTCCTCAAGGAGACGATGTTCGCGGCGACCGTCACCGGCTCGCCCGTGCAGAACGCCTGCCGGGTCATCGAGCGGCACGAGGTCGGCGGCCGCGGCTACTACGCGGGCGCGCTCGCGCTCGTCGGCCGCGACGCGGGCGGAGCGCAGACGCTCGACTCCCCCATTCTGATCCGCACCGCCGACATCGACGCCTCCGGGCACCTCCGGGTCCCGGTCGGCGCGACGCTCGTGCGCGGCTCCGACCCGGCGAGCGAGGTCGCGGAGACGCACGCCAAGGCCGCCGGTGTGCTCGCCGCGCTCGGCGTACGTCCGGCGCGCCCGCGCGGGGAGGGCGCGCGGGCGCCGCTCGCCGACGACCCGCGGGTGCGGGCCGCGCTCGACGGGCGGCGGGCGGCCCTGGCGCCGTTCTGGCTGCGGATGCAGAAGCGCGAGGCCGACCTCAGTGGGCACGCGCTCGTCGTCGACGGCGAGGACACGTTCACCGCGATGCTCGCGCACGTGCTGCGCTCGACGGGGCTCGACGTGACGGTGCGGCGCTACGACGAGGAGGGGCTGCGGGAGGCGGTGCTCGCGCACGAGGGCCCGGTCGTCCTCGGCCCCGGCCCCGGCGACCCTTCCGACCTCACCGACCCGAAGATGCGCTTCCTGCGTTCCCTGACCGCCGACGTGATCCGCGGCCACGAACACGGGGTGCTCGGCGTCTGTCTGGGCCACGAGCTGATCGCGGCGGAGCTGGGCCTGGAGATCGTCCGCAAGGAGGTGCCGTACCAGGGCGCGCAGACCGACGTCGAGGTGTTCGGGCGGACCGAGAAGGTCGGGTTCTACAACAGTTTCGTGGCGTCCTGCGACGAAGGGGCGGCGGCCGAGCTGGCGGCGCACGGCGTGGAGGTCAGCCGGGACCGGGCGACGGGCGAGGTGCACGCGCTGCGCGGGGCCACGTTCGCGGGCGTCCAGTTCCACCCGGAGTCGGTGCTGTCGCTGCGCGGTGCCGGGATCGTACGGGAGCTGCTGGCTCAGCTGCTGGATTCCGCGGGGACCAGCACGTTCTCGGAGCGGCGGCCCGCCTGATAGTCGAGGACGTTCTGCACCGTGGTCTCGATGATCTGCCCGACCGCGTCCACGGTGTAGTACGCCTGGTGGGACGTGACCAGGACGTTCGGGAACGTGACGAGGCGGGCCAGGGTGTCGTCCTCGACGACGTCGAGTGACTTGTCGAGGAAGAACAGGCCCGCCTCGGCCTCGTACACATCGAGGCCGACGCCCGCGAAGCGGCCCGCGCGGAGCTCGGTGACGAGGGCCTTCGTGTCGATGAGGCCGCCGCGGCTGGAGTTGACCAGGATCGCGTCGTCCTTCATGGCGCGCAGTGCGGCGGCGTCGACGAGGTGTTCGGTGGTGGGCAGCAGCGGCACGTGCAGGCTGATGACGTCGGCCTCGGCGAACAGCTGCTCCTTGTCGACGTACTTCATGCCGAGGGCGACGCAGTTCGGGTTCTCGGCGACGTCCCAGCCGAGCAGGTTCATGCCGAAGCCGTGCGCGATCCGGGTGAAGGCCTCGCCGATCTTGCCGGTGCCGAGCACGCCGACGGTGCGGCCCCGCAGATCGCGGCCCAGCAGCCCGTCGAGGCGGAAGTCGAAGTCGCGGGTGCGGGTGCTGGCGCGGACGATGCGGCGGTTGACGGCCATCGCGAGGGTCCAGGCGAACTCGGCGACCGAGTACGGCGAGTAGTACGAGACGCGGGCCACGGTCAGGCCGAGCCGCTCGGCGACCCGGAGGTCGATGTTGTTGAAGCCCGTGGAGCGCTGCGCGATCAGCTGTGTGCCGCCCGCCGCGAGGGTCTGGAGCACGCGGTGGTTGAGGGTGGCGTTGACGCTGGTGGAGATGATCTCGTAGCCGGCCGCGATCGGCGCGGTGTCCTCGTTGAGGAACACGTCCAGGCAGCGGACGTCGTGGTGCCCCTCGAAGGCCTTCTCGATGAGCGGCTTTTCGTCGGATTGCACACCAAAAGCGAGAATCTCCATGGGCGCGAGCCTAGGCCAATCAAGCCCCTCCGGCGATTGAGCAGCGGGGTCCGGGGCGGAGCCCCGGGACGTCAGCCGAAGAAGACCCCCACCTCTTCGTACAGAGCGGGATCGACCGTCTTCAGCCGAGACGTGGCGTCAGCGATCGGCACCCGCACGATGTCCGTGCCGCGCAGCGCCACCATCTTCCCGAAGTCCCCGTCCCGCACCGCCTCGATGGCGTGCAGCCCGAACCGAGTGGCCAGCCACCGGTCGAAGGCGGACGGCGTACCGCCCCGCTGCACGTGCCCGAGGACCGTGGTCCGCGCCTCCTTGCCCGTGCGCTTCTCGATCTGTTTCGCGAGCCATTCGCCGACGCCGGAGAGGCGTACGTGCCCGAAGGAGTCCAGGGACTCGTCCTTCAGCACCACGTCGCCGTCGCGCGGCATCGCCCCCTCGGCGACGACCACGATCGGGGCGTACGAGGAGCGGAAGCGGGAGGTGACCCAGGCGCAGACCTGCTCGACGTCGAAGCGCTGCTCGGGGATGAGGATGACGTTCGCCCCGCCGGCCAGGCCAGAGTGCAGGGCGATCCAGCCCGCGTGCCGGCCCATGACCTCGACGACGAGGACCCGCATATGGGACTCGGCGGTGGTGTGCAGCCGGTCGATGGCCTCGGTGGCGATGCCGACGGCCGTGTTGAAACCGAAGGTGTAGTCCGTGCCGGAGAGATCGTTGTCGATGGTCTTCGGTACGCCGACGACCTTGATGCCGTAGTCGTCCGCGAGCCGGGCGGCGACCCCGAGGGTGTCCTCGCCGCCGATCACGATGAGGGCCTCGACCTCCTGCTTGGCGAGGTTCTCCTTGACGCGACGGATCCCGCTCGAAGCCTGGAGGGGGTTGGTGCGCGAGGAGCCGAGCACGGTGCCGCCGCGGGGCAGGATGCCGCGCACCGCGGGGATGTCGAGAGGGACGGCGTCGTTCTCCAGGGGGCCGCGCCAGCCGTCCCGGAACCCGACGAATTCGTAGTCGTACTCCTGCACGCCCTTGCGCACGATGCCCCGGATGACAGCGTTCAGTCCGGGGCAGTCACCGCCTCCGGTCAAAACTCCGACCCTCATGGCGTAACTCCCTTGTCACGGCGAGTGGTTGGGGGCCACTCTCCCGCGCGGGGTCAGTCGTCGTCCAGACCTCGCTCGATCGCGTACCGGACGAGCTCCACGCGGTTGTGCAGCTGGAGTTTGCCGAGGGTGTTCTGCACGTGGTTCTGGACCGTGCGGTGCGAGATGACCAGGCGCTCGGCGATCTGCTTGTAGCTCAGACCCTTCGCGACGAGCCGCAGCACCTCGGTCTCGCGGTCCGTGAGCTGCGGGGCGGCGCCCGGCTCGTCGGCGCCACCGGCCGGGGACGGGTCGGAGGCCAGCCGCCGGTACTCGCCGAGGACGAGGCCCGCGAGACCCGGCGTGAACACGGGGTCGCCGACGGCGGTGCGCCCCACCGCGTCGATCAGCTCGTCCGTGGAGGAGGACTTGAGCAGATAGCCGGTGGCGCCGGACTTCACCGCTTCCAGTACGTCGGCGTGCTCCCCGCTCGCGGACAGCACGAGGACGCGCAGGCGGGGGTCGGCGCCGACGAGTTCCTTGCAGACCTGGACGCCGGGCTTGGCCGGCAGATTCAGGTCGAGGACGAGGACGTCGGGGCCCACGGCCTGCGCGCGGCGCACCGCCTGCTCGCCGTCGCCTGCCGTGGCGACGACCTCGAAGCCGGCCGCGCCCAGGTCGCGGGCGACCGCGTCGCGCCACATCGGGTGGTCGTCGACCACCATGACCTTGATGGATCCGTTCGGTGCGCTCATCGCTCCTGTCCTGCCTTCCCCCGTGGCCCGTGCGGGCACTTCCTCAACTACTTCTTCGGTACGCGCAGTTCGACCTCGGTGCCCTGTCCTGGGACCGAGATCAGCTCGGCGGTGCCGCCGATGTCGCGCAGCCGGCCCCTGATCGACAGGGCGACGCCGAGCCGGCCCTCGCCCTCGGCCTGCGCGAGACGGCCCTCCGGGATGCCGGGGCCGTCGTCCCGCACCGTCACGATCACCGCGTCCGGCTCGTCCTCGACGAGGATCCACGCGTACGCGTCCGCGCCCGCGTGCCGACGCACATTGTCCAGGGCGGCACTGACAGCCGCGGCCAGTTCGCGGGCCGCGGCGGGCTCCATCGGCACCGGGGCGCCCGGTTCCGAGAAAGTGACGCGTCCACCGGCGTGCCCGGCGAGGAGGGGGCGCAGATCGCGGGGGCCCGCGCCGTCACCCTCCTCCGGTCCGTCCGGTTCCACCACGCTGCGGACGACCGCGTCGCCCTCCGTGCCCTCGGACGCGCGCGAGGCGGGCACAAGGCCCCCGGCGACCAGCGTGCGCAGCGCGACCTCCTGCTCGCCCGCCATCCGGCCGAGCTCCGCCGCCTCGCCGCCCAGGGCGGTGCCGCGGCGCTGCACCATCGCGAGGACCTGCAGCACGCTGTCGTGGATGTCGCGGGCGAGGCGCTCCCGCTCGCGCGTCGCCGCCTCGATCTCCAGGGCGCGGGCGAGGGTGCGCTCGGAGGCGCGGGCCACCTCCACGACGTAGCCGATCGCGATGGAGGCGATGCAGACCAGAAGGACGCTGTGGACCAGGCCCCGGGTGATGTCGCCGCGCTGCACCACGTTGGCGACGCCGACGAGCAGGGACGCGCCGGCCGCCCACCGCCAGCCGCCCTTGAGCGCCCAGGCGAGGACCGCGCCCGCCGTCCAGATCGACGGCAGCGTGGCACCTCCGGTGGCGGCCCGCTCGTGCCCGGCGACCGGCGAGAGCAGGATGCCCGCGACGGCGATCGTCAGGTCGGCGGTGAGGAACCGCTTGGTGCAGCGCCGGGCGCCCGACACCTGCGGCAGCGTCGCCAGCGTCCACCCCGCGAGGACCACGAAGTACCCGATGCCGACCCACGGGCGCTCGTACACCTCGTACGAGGAGGCGAAAAGACCGATCGCGTAGACGAGGGTCAGCAGGCGGTATCCGGTGAGGGCGCGCCACAGCGGCTGCTCGACCGACATCCGCACGACCCGCTCGCGCCCGACCGTGTTCCCCATGTCCCCTGTCCCTGCCCTTGGCACCGCTGGGTACTTCTTTGGGAACGACGCGGCTAGACGCCGCCCCGTTCCTTCTCCAACGCCTTCTTCGCCGCTTCCCTCTCGGCCTTGGCCGCCTTCTCCGCGTCCGCGATCTGCCGCTTGGCGGCTGTCGCGTACACGTCGACGTACTCCTGGCCGGAAAGCTTCATGATCTCGTACATGACCTCGTCGGTGACAGCCCTCAGTACGAAGCGGTCGCCCTCCATGCCGTGATAGCGGCTGAAGTCGAGCGGCTTGCCGATGCGGATGCCGGGCCGCATCAGCTTCGGCATCACCTTGCCCGGGGGCTGGATCTTCTCCGTGTCGATCATGGCGACGGGGATGACGGGTGCGCCGGTGGACAGCGCCACGCGCGCGAGGCCGCCCGGCTTGCCGCGGTAGAGGCGGCCGTCGGGGGAACGCGTCCCCTCCGGGTAGATGCCGAACAGCTCGCCGCGCTCCAGGACCTCGATGCCGCTCTTGATGGCGGCCTCGCCCGCGCCCCGCGAACCGGAGCGGTCCACGGGCAGCTGGCCGACGCCCTTGAAGAAGGCGGCCGTCATCTTGCCCTTGACCCCGGGGGTGGTGAAGTACTCGGCCTTCGCGATGAAGGTGACCTTGCGGTCGAGGACGGCGGGGAGGAAGAACGAGTCGGAGAACGAGAGGTGATTGCTGGCGAGAATCGCGGGGCCCTCGGCGGGAATGTTCTCGAGTCCCTCCACCCACGGCCGGAAACCGAGCTTCAGCGGCCCCCCGATGGCCACCTTCATTGCGCCGTAGATCAACCCACTGCCTTCCCTCGTGCCCGGACCTCGTACCGGGACCAGTCCGAGGCTCCGACCTTAACCCGCGGGGCGGCCCCGGAGCCCGACGACCCTGGTCGGTGTCAGTCCGGTCGCGTACCGTGAGGTGCACGTCGCTGTTGCTCGTCAGCTCGTTCCCACCGCACGTCCGTCCACCGTTTCTCTGCCATGAACAGGAGACCGAAGGTGCCGGTCCTTCCTGGAGCCGAGCCGTACCGCCATGACGGCGGCGAGGTCGGAGTCCTCCTCTGTCACGGGTTCACCGGATCGCCCCAGTCGCTGCGGCCCTGGGCCGAGTACCTCGCCGAGCGCGGCCTGACCGTCTCGCTCCCGCTCCTTCCGGGCCACGGCACGCGCTGGGAGGACCTGTCCGTCACCGCCTGGCAGGACTGGTACGCGGAGGTGGACCGCGCCTTGCGCGAGCTCACCGAGCGCTGCTCCAAGGTCTTCGTGTGCGGCCTGTCGATGGGCGGCGCGCTCGCCCTGCGCCTCGCGGCCAGGCACGGGGACGAGATCGCGGGCCTCGTCCTGGTGAACCCGGGGAACAAGGTGCACGGCCTGTCCGCGTACGCGCTCCCGGTCGCCCGGCACCTCGTGCGCACGGTCAAGGGCATCACCAGTGACATCGCCAAGGAGGGCGTGGAGGAGGTCGGCTACCCCCGGGTTCCGCTGCACGCGGCGCACCAGCTGCGCATCTTCTTCCGGATCGTGGACCGTGAACTGCCGCAGGTGACGCAGCCGTTGGTGGTGCTGCACAGCGTGCACGACCATGTGGTGCCGCCCGCCGACTCGGCCCGTGTGCTCGGCCGCGTCTCGTCCACGGACGTCACGGAGATCCTGCTGGAACAGAGCTACCACGTGGCGACGTTGGACCATGACGCGGACCGGATCTTCGAGGAGAGCTACGCGTTCTTCGACCGGCTCGCTCCCGAAGTCGGCAAGATCCCCAGCGAGGGCGTGGAAGGGACGAGCACCGGTGACTGAGCAGGAGCGGGGCGGGTCCGAGCGGCCGGACGGCTCGGAGCCGCACGGCCAGGAGGAGACCGGCGGGCAGCCGCGCGATCCTCTCCTTCCGGGCGACGAGGACGCGGCGTGGGCGGCGATCGTCGCCGGTTACGGGGAGGAGCCGCCGGACCCGCCGGGCGCCAAGCCGTTCAAGTCGGTGGAGGACCTGGCGCTGCTCGAACCGGAGACGAACGAGTCACCGGAGCGGCCGTCGGACGCGCAGCGGAGCACCCTGAAGAAGGATGCCCCGGACCAGAACCAGGACCCGAACCCGGACCCGGGTCAGGAGCAGAGCCAGGACCAGGACCCGGGCAAGCAGAGCCCCCTCGGTTCCTCGGTCTCCTTCGCCCCGGGCATCGCCTCCACGCCCGGTCCGCGCGATCACACGCCGCCCGAGCCCGACGACGAGGGCCACTTCGTCCCGCCCGAGCCGCCCCCGCTGCCGGAAGGGGACGTCACGGCCAGGTTCGCCTGGCTCGCGGTGATCGGCGGCCCGATCCTGCTGCTCCTCGCGGTACTGCTGGGCTGGGACATGACGTGGTGGCTGTCGACGCTGTGCATCGGCGGCTTCCTCGGCGGCTTCGGCACGCTCGTCGCCCGGATGTCACCGGGCGACGACGAGGACGGCGACGACCCGGGCCGCGGCGCCGTGGTCTGAGGCTAAGCGGCGGGACCGGCGGGGACGCGGAGGGCGGCGAGCACCGGCAGATGGTCGGTGGCCGCCCTCAGCTCGTCCCGGTCCAGGAAGTCCGGCACCCCGCACCCCAGCACCTCGATGCCCTTGGTGGCGAGGATCGCGTCGATACGTTGGTGGGGATCGGCCGGCGTCGAGGTGTACTCGCCGCCCCAGGGCCGGGTCGCCCAGGCGTCGTTGAGTGTGCGGGCGAGGCGCCGGAAGGTGCGCCCGCCGGGCCGCTCGTTGAGATCCCCGCCCACGACGGCGTGCGCCACACCCATCCCGGCGACCTGGTCCAGGAGCATCCCGCCCTGCGCGTACCGCTCGTCCTTCTGCAGGCTCAGATGGCAGCTGACGACACCGAGCCGCGCGTCCCCGAACCGTACGACGGCCGTCGCGAAGCCGCGCCGGTGCAGGCCGGGAGTCAGCGGAAGCAGCACGTCCTCGGTGCGCTCGACGGTCGCGCGCAGGGAGCAGAGCAGCGCGGGACCTGCCGCGCTGCCGCCGCCGGAGAGGATCACCAGGTCGGATGCGCGGGCGAGCCGGGCGAGGTGCTTGCGCCAGCGGAAGAACCGGGGCGCCTCCTGGATCAGTACGAGATCCGGGGCGCAGGCCTTCATCACGCGGGCGAGGGCGACGGGGCTGTCGCGCATCGAGCGGATGTTGTAGCTGAGGACACGGATGACGGCCGAACCGTCCGATTCCGTAAGGGACTTGGGAAGTTCGGTGCGTTCTTCGGGGAGCGAGCCGGAGTCCATGACGATCAAGATACGCCGGTGCCCGCCGCCCCCACGGGGAACGACGGGCACCAGGTGCGGATGTACGTCACATGACGGGGTCGGGCTCCCGCGCGAGGTCGGCGGCGCCGACCATGCCCGCCTTGTTGCCCAGCTGGGCGGCGATCACGTCGGCGACCGGCCGCCAGTTCCCGCCGACCAGCCACCGCTTGTACGACTTACGGATGGGGTCGAGGACCAGCTCGCCCTCGTCCGACAGGCCGCCGCCGACGATGAACGCCGACGGGTCGAACAGCGAGGCCAGGTCGGCCAGGCCCGCGCCGGCCCAGCGGGCCAGCTCTCGGTACGAGTCGACGGCCACGGGGTCGCCCTCGCGGGCGGCGGTGGAGATGTGCTTGCCCTCGATGCCCTCGGGGCTGCCGTCGCCGAGGGAGAGCAGGTACGAGGCGTTCTCCGGCGTCGCGTTCGCCCGCTGCTTCGCGTAGCGGACGAGCGCGCGGCCCGACGCGTACTGCTCCCAGCAGCCCTGCGAACCGCAGCCGCACAGCAGGCCGTCCGGCACCATGCGGATGTGGCCGAACTCGGCGGCCACGCCGAAGTGGCCGCGGCGCAGCTTGTTGCCGATGATGACGCCGCCGCCGAGGCCGGTGCCCAGCGTGATGCAGATGACGTTGCGATGGCCCTTGCCCGCGCCGAACTTGTACTCGCCCCAGGCGGCCGCGTTCGCGTCGTTCTCGACGACCACGGGCAGCTTGACGCGCGCCTCGACCTTCTCCTTCAGCGGTTCCTGGCGCCAGTCGATGTTCGGCGCGAAGTACACGGTGGAACGCTGGCGGTTGACGTAACCGGCGGCACCGATCCCCACGCCCACGATCTCGTGTCCGGCCCTGGCACCTTCCACGGCCGAGGCGATCGCGTCGACGATCCCGTCAGGCGTGGAAGGCGTCGGCACCTTGAACGTGGAGAGGATGTTGCCGTCCTCGTCGACCACGCCGGCCGCGATCTTCGTGCCGCCGATATCGACGCCGATGGTGAGTCCCATGAATCCCTCAGTTCGGTCGAGCCCCGCTATGGCCCACCTTAACCGAGCAGGAGCCCGCCCCCCGGTTCAGTCCAGGTCGATGTGCTCCCCGCCGGGGCCGCCTTCGTCCTTCGGGTCCTTCGGGTCCTCGGCGTCCTTCGCGTCCCTCGGCGGGGCGGGCTCCTGGGTGCGCTGGGTCCAGCGGCTCTCCTGGCCCTCGACGGCGGAGCGGTAGGCGGCGAGCAGTTCGCTGCCCGCGGCGGCCAGGTGGTCGAACACGTCCGCGTTGCGGTCGATGACCGGCTCGATGACGGAGCGGGCCTGCCGTACGGCCTGCTTGGCGACCTGCTCCGCGGTGCCCTGGGCGACCGAACCGAGGAACGGTGCCTGCACGGACGAGAGCTTGTCGGTGACGGCATCGACGAGCTTCTTCAGCTCCTCGGCCGCGGAGCCGGGCGGCGGACCGTACTCGGCCCTGCGGCGGGCCCGCTCCTCCTCGAGATCCTCGGCGCACGCCTTCTCCCAGGCGTCGTCGTCGACCTGGGGGGTGGACTGCTCGGTGGCGTCGCTCATGACGGCTGACTCCTGCGGAGAGCTGGACCGGTTACCTCTTCGACGGTACCCGAACGGGTGCGCCCCGTTCATCGGGTCTGCGGCCACAGATTCGGGTCGGGGGCGAAACGGACCCTCAGCTCGCCGTCGACGAGTCCCGCGCCGGCCACGGTGCAGCGGCGGGGTGCCGAGGGCAGCGGGAGGATGCGGCGGTACGGGCCCGCGCCGACGACCAGTTCGTCGCCGCGCCGCACCAGGCTCAGCTCCTCGCGGACGGCTCCCGGCAGCGGTATCCGCCACACCAGGACGCCGTCCTCGCCGAGCCGGTCCTCCACGGGCCACGGGGTGCGGGGGCCCGGCACGGTCGCCGGCACCGGTACGTCCAGGTCTCCGGGGCGCGGGTCGCGGCCCAGGTGGGGCAGCTCGTGGGCGCCGGGCCACTCGGCGACGACCTTGCGCTGGCGGGCGGCGGCGTCGGCGAGCCACGGGTCGGTGGAGCCGTCGGGGAGCAGCCGGTTGGCGACGACCGACTCGACGTCGAGCCCGTGCAGGGCGAGTCCGGTACGGGTGGTGCGCAGGGTCTCGGCGGCGGCCCGGGTGGGCTCCGCGACGAGTCGTACGCGGGTGGTGCCGGCCTCGATCACGGCCTGCGCGGCGGCGAGTTCGGCGTCCCAGCGGGCGGCGGACTCGTACAGCCACTGCGCGGGCATCGGCACCCCGGCGAGCCGGCCGAGCACGGGGCGCAGGGCGCGCGCGGCCTGGCGCTCCGCGGGGAGCAGGCGGCGCAGGTAGCGGCGGAGCTGCTCGGGCAGGGCGAGCGTGTCGATCGCGCGGGGCGCGGGCGGCAGGTCGACGACGAGAAGGTCGTACGGGCCTTCGGCGCTGTCCCGCAGGGCGCGGAGCAGCGCGAGTTCCTCGCTGCCGGGGAGCGGTGTGACCTCGTCCGCGTCGAGCCGGGAGGCGCCGAGGAGTTCGAGGCCGGAGGCGGCGCGTTCCTGGAGGGCGAGGAGGTCGCGGCGGAAGTCGTCGGCCGGGGTGAGGCGGGCGACGTCGACGTCCGTCAGCTCGGCGACCGGGTCCGCGGTGATGAGCCTCGTACGCACCCCTTGCCGGGCGGCCCGTTGGGCGGTGGCGGCGGCGACGGTGGTGCGGCCGGCGCCGCCGGGGCCTGTGACGAGGAGGGTGCGCATGAGGTGTGAGGTTACCCGTGGTGGACGCCACGGGGCTCCGCCCCGGACCCCGCTGGCTCTCGTCCCAGAGCGGGGCTCTAACTACCCGACTCGACCCGCTTCTTCAGGCCCGCCAGGGCGCGGTCGATGATGACCTTCTCGGCCTTGCGCTTGATCATGCCGAGCATGGGGATCTTCACGTCGACCGTGAGGGAGTACGTGACCTCGGTACCGGCGCCCGCCGGCTTCAGCACGTACGAGCCGTCGAGGGAGCGCAGCATCTGGGACTTGACGAGGGTCCACGAGACCTCGTTCTCGCCGGCCCAGGTGTACTGGAGGGTCTGGTCGTCCTTGATCGCCCCGGCGTCCATGACGAGCCGGACCTGTTCGGCGCGGCCCGCCCCGTCCTCGGCGATGACCTCCGCCTCCTTCACCTCACCCGTCCAGTCGGGGTAGCGGGCGAAGTCGGCGATCACCCCCATGACATCGGCGGGTGCCGCCTCGATCGTGATGCTCGAGCTGGTGTGTTCCGCCATCGCCGTGGCTCCTCCGGATACCGTCTGGGTGCGCCGTGCCTGCCTGCGTGTGTGTCGCGTGAAGGCTATCGCGCGCATGCGCTCCTGCCGTCACCACTCCAGGGCCCACGGCCTGCCCGAGCCCGCGAAGTGCCCGACGTTCACGCATTCCGTGGCCCCGATCCGCATCCGCCGCGCGAGCGGCTGGTGGACGTGGCCGAAGAGCGAGTACCGGGGCCTGGTCCGGCGAATCGCCTCAAGGAGGGCGCGGCTGCCGCGCTCGAACCGCCGCGCCACGGTGTCGTAGACGAGGTCCGGGACCTCCGGCGGGATGTGTGTGCACAGTACGTCGACCTCGCCCACGGCCTCGATCTTCGCGGCGTACTCCTCGTCGTCGATCTCGTACGGCGTGCGCATGGGCGTGCGGAGCCCGCCGCCGACGAAGCCGAAGACCCGGCCGCCGATCTCGACGCGCTCCCCGTCGAGCACGGTCGTGCCGGGTGCGGCGTACTCGTGCCAGAGTTTCGGCATATCGACATTGCCGTAGGTCGCATACGTCGGTGTGGGGAACGCCGCGAACATCTCCGCGTACTGCTTCCGCACCGCTTTTTCGATCGCGGGCACGCGGTCTATGCCCGCCCACAGCTGCGCCCCGAAGGCGCGTGCCTCTTCGAAGCGGCGGGCCGTGCGCAGTTCGACGATGCGATCCGCGTTCTCGACCCCGAACAATTCGGGGAAAATGCCGCGCGCGTGATTTGCGTAATCAAGGAACAACACCAGGTCACCAAGGCAGATGACGGCATCGGCGCCGTCCCCGGCTCGTGCGAGGTCGGTGGAGTTTCCGTGCACATCGCTGACTACGTGTACGCGCATGGCGATCACCCTAGGACGATGGGTCCCAGAATGGGTAGAGGCCGTCGGACCTGCGGTTACTTCCGAGTCCTTCGACCTCTGGACTAAGGTGCGGGAACGGACGCGGCGACGTGTGACGCAGCGTACATCTGGTCCGACCCCCCTATCGAAGAAGCAGTACCGGTGGGTAACGTCCGGGCAGTCCGGTCGTGTTCAGTTCAAGCAATGAGTTCCGTCGAGTTGGCACGGGCAATTCATTGATGCACTGTGCACCTGCCCGATCTTGGACCGCACCGACGCATCACAGAAGAGTGGCGCCGGCGCCCTACGAGGAGCAGCAGTCTTGCGCGAGTTCAGCCTTCCCGCTTTGTACGAGGTCCCCGCGGACGGCAATCTGACCGACATCGTTCGCAGAAACGCCGCGCAGCATCCGGACGTCGCTGTGATCGGCCGAAAGGTCGGCGGCACGTGGCAGGACATCACGTCCGTCCAGTTCCTCGCCGAGGTGCGCGCGGCCGCCAAGGGGCTCATCGCGTCCGGCGTACAGGCCGGCGACCGCATCGCGCTCATGTCGCGCACGCGCTACGAGTGGACGCTGCTCGACTTCGCGATCTGGAGCGCGGGCGCGATCACCGTTCCGGTCTACGAGACGAGCTCGCCCGAGCAGATCCAGTGGATCCTCGGCGACTCGGGAGCGGTCGGCATCCTCGTCGAGCTGGACACGCACGCCGCGGCCGTCGCCTCCGTGCGCGACCAGCTGCCCGAGCTGCGGGACGTCTGGCAGATCGAGGGCGGGGGCCTCGACGAGCTGTACCGCGTCGGCGCCGAGCTCTCCGACGGGATGGTCGACGACCGCAGCGCCATCGCGAAGGCCGACGACCCGGCGACCATCGTCTACACCTCGGGCACCACCGGACGCCCCAAGGGCTGTGTCCTCACGCACCGCAGCTTCTTCGCGGAGTGCGGCAACATCGTGGCGCGCCTCGGCCCCCTGTTCCGTACGGGCGAGTGCTCCGTGCTGCTCTTCCTGCCGGTGGCGCACGTCTTCGGCCGGCTGGTCGAGGTCGCCTCGCTGATGGCCCCGATCAAGCTGGGCCACGCCCCCGACATCAAGCAGCTCACCGATGAACTGGCCGCGTTCAGGCCTACGTTGATCCTGGGCGTGCCGCGCGTCTTCGAGAAGGTCTACAACTCGGCGCGGGCCAAGGCGCAGGCCGACGGCAAGGGCAAGATCTTCGACAAGGCCGCCGACACGGCGATCGAGTACAGCCGCGCGCTCGACACCCCGGGCGGCCCGTCGTTCGCCCTGAAGCTCAAGTACAAGACGTTCGACAAGCTCGTCTACGGGAAGCTGCGCGCCGTCCTCGGCGGGCGCGGCGAGTACGCGATCTCGGGCGGCGCGCCGCTCGGCGAGCGGCTCGGCCACTTCTTCCGCGGCATCGGCTTCACGGTTCTTGAGGGCTACGGCCTCACCGAGTCCTGCGCGGCGACGGCGTTCAACCCGTGGGACCGCCAGAAGATCGGCACGGTGGGCCAGCCGCTGCCGGGGTCCGTGGTCCGGATCGCCGACGACGGCGAGGTGCTGCTGCACGGCGAGCACCTCTTCACCGGCTACTGGAACAACCAGGGCGCCACCGAGGAGGCGCTGGCCGACGGCTGGTTCCACACCGGTGACATCGGCACCCTCGACGAGGACGGCTACCTGCGGATCACCGGTCGCAAGAAGGAGATCATCGTGACGGCGGGCGGCAAGAACGTCGCCCCCGCGGTGATCGAGGACCGGATCCGGTCGCACGCGCTCGTCGCGGAGTGCATGGTCGTCGGCGATGGCCGCCCCTTCGTGGGCGCGCTCGTCACCATCGACGAGGAGTTCCTCGGCAAGTGGGCCGCGGACCACGACAAGCCGACGGGCTCGACGGTGGCCTCGCTCCAGCACGACCCCGACCTGCTGGCGACGGTCCAGGCGGCCGTGGACGACGGCAACGCGGCGGTGTCCAAGGCGGAGTCGGTGCGCAAGTTCCGGATCCTCGGGGCCCAGTTCACCGAGGAGTCGGGGCACTTGACGCCTTCGCTGAAGCTGAAGCGGAATGTTGTGGCGAAGGATTATGCGGATGAGGTCGAGGCGATTTACCGCGGTTAGCGGTAGCGGGTGGGATCCGCTGCGGCACGTGGTTGCGCGTTGCGGCGGATGCCCCCCTCACGCCTCGGGGCTCCGCCCCGGACCCCGCGCCTCAATCGCCGGCGGGGCTGATCTTGCCGAACACGCCTCGGGGCTCCGCCCCGGACCCCGCGCCTCAAACGCCGGCGGGGCTGGATGGGCGATCTCCCCCGCTCAGCTCCCACCCACCCGCCCCCTCCGGGGGCGTCGGCCTCGCGGGGTGCCGCCACCCCGCCTTGGGCAATCTGCCGCCTTGGGCGGCAGGGTGGGCAAGGCGGCGCCCCGGTGCCGCGCAACAGCACGTGGGGCCCGGCCCCGGCACCGGTTGCGGCAGCCCCCGGTGCCGCGCAACGAGAACGGGCGGCGCCGGCCCCCCGCACCTGTTACAACAAGCCCCGCAACCGCTCCGCCAACAAATCCCAGCGCCACTTCTCCTCGACCCAAGCACGGCCCCGTTCCCCCATCCGGCGGCGGAGTTCCGGGTCCTGGAGGAGCGTGATGACGCGGTCCGCGGACTCCGATTCGGAGCCGCCGCGGACGACCCAGCCCGTCTCCCCGTCGAGCACCGCATCCGGCGCGCCGCCGGAGTCGCCGGAGACGACCGGGAGCCCGGTCGCGGAGGCCTCCAGGTAGACGATGCCGAGCCCCTCCACGTCGAGCCCACCCCGCCGCGTACGGCACGGCATCGCGAAGACGTCCCCCGCCCCGTAGTGCGCGGGCAGCTCCTCCCACGGCACGGATCCCGTGAAGCGCACGGAGTCCGCGACGCCGGTCTCCAGCGCCAGCTTGCGCAGCTCCTTCTCGTACGGGCCACCGCCCACGATCAGCAGCACCGCGTCCGGCACGGCCGCGAGGATCTTCGGCATGGCGAGGATCAAGGTGTCCTGGCCCTTGCGGGGGACCAGCCGCGAGACACACACCACCACCGGCCGGTCGGTCAGGCCGAGGCGGGCCCGCACCACGTCCCCGCCCGAACCCGGGTGGAACGTCTTCTCGTCGACCCCCGGCGGGAGCTGCTCCATCCGCCCCGCCGCCGCAGGCGTGAGCGCCGCCGCGATGCGCGAGCGCGTGTACTCACCGAGGTACGTGATCGTGTCCGTGCCCTCGCCGATCCGCCGCAACAGCTGCCGGGACGCGGGGAGTTGGGCCCAGCCCGCCTCGTGCCCGTGCGTCGTCGCGACCAGGCGCTCGGCGCCGGCCCTGCGCAGCGCGGGCGCCATCAGGCCGAGCGGCGCCGCCGCCCCGAACCACACCGACGTACAGCCGTGCGCCCGCAGCAGACCGGCGGCGCGCCGGGTCACGCGCGGGGTCGGCAGCAGCATCGTCGTGTTGTCGCGCACCACGGTGAACGGCTGCTCGGCGTCGAAGGCGGCCGTGGCCTCGATGCCCTCACGGCTGCGCTTCCACGTCGAGGCGTAGACGACGAGCCGCTCCGGGTCCAGGCGCAGCGCCATATTGTGCAGGAACGCCTGGATCCCACCGGGGCGCGGCGGGAAGTCGTTGGTCACGAGCAGAGTCTTCGGTGTCTGGCGCATCACCGCCGACAGTACCGAACGCGTCCGGCGGGGGCCGCCGCGCCGCGGGGGTCCATGGCCAGGCCACAGGCCTTCCCGGCATCATGTCTCGAATGAAGACGCGAACCCCCGCCTGGCTCCTGGTCACCTGGGTACTGACCCGGGCGCTGCTCCTGCTGTGCGTCTTCAAGGTCATCGTGGTCCCGGGCCCCGACGTCACCAGCGACGTCCACGTGATCTACCACGGCTGGTTCGACGTGCTGCGCACAGGAACGTTCCCGCTGGACGATGTGACGTGGCAGTACCCGCCGGCCGCCGCGATGGCGATCCTCTCCCCCGCGCTGCTGCCCTTCCTGTCGTACGCCTCCGCGTTCTTCCTGCTCGCGTTCCTGGCGGACGCCGTCGTCCTGCTGATGCTCCTCTACGTCTCCGAACGGCGGGGCGGGTCGCGGCGCGGCGCCTGGGTGTGGGTCGTCGGGCTGCCGCTGCTCGGACAGACCGTCTACGCGCGCTACGACGTGATGGTGACGGGCATCGCGATCGCGGCGCTGCTCGCGGCGGCACGGCATCCGCGGGCCGCGGGCGTCTTCGCGGCGATCGGCGCGGTGATCAAGGTGTGGCCCGCGCTGCTGCTGCTCGGCACCCGGCGCGGCCGGGCCACCCGGCAGACCTGGGGCGCGGCGATCCTGACGGCGGCCGGGCTGCTCGTCGCCTTCACGGTCGCGATGCCGGGCGCGCTCGCCTTCCTCACGTTCCAGAAGGATCGCGGCACCGAGGTGGAGTCCCTCGGCTCGCTGGTCTTCCACGTGGCCCGCCAGTTCGGCTGGGACGGCACGGTGCAGCTGAACTACGGCTCGGTGGAGTTCCTCGGCCCGTACGTGGACGTGGTGAGCACGCTGGCGCAGGTGCTCACGGCGCTCGCGTTCGGCTGGCTGCTGCTGTGGCGGTTCAAGGCGCGGGCCTGGCAGTCCTCGACGCTCGCCGACGCGGGCCTGACGGCGGTGCTGCTGTTCACGACGACGAGCCGGGTGATCAGCCCGCAGTACATGGTGTGGCTGGTGGGCGTGGCCGCCGTCTGCCTGCTGTTCCGTGACAGCCGGATGACGCTGCCGGTGTGGCTCGTGCTCGCGGCGACCTTCGTGACGTTCCTGGAGTTCCCGCTGTACTTCGGGAACGTGGTGGCCAGCGACCCGCTCGGCGTCACCCTCCTCTTCGTACGCAACGGCCTGCTGGTCGTGGCCTCCCTCAGCGCCTGCCGCCGACTGTGGCGCGCCACGGTGACCGAACCCCGCCGCGCCGAACACGAGTCCGCACCCGCACAGACCCCGCACAACGACACGCTCACCGCCCGCTAGGAGCCCAGTTCCGAGCGCACGTACTCCCGCCATCGCGCCACGAACTCCTGCTCGTCGATGCCGAGGGCCTGCCGCAGTGCGCCGTCGACGGCCCCGGCGCGCTCCTTGTGGCCGCCGACCGCCGTGTAGAAGGCGTTGAGCTTCGCCTCGCCCCAACGGTCCGCGATCATCCGGCAGGCCAGCCAGCCGCTCTCGTACGCGCGCGCGAGCTTGGCGGAGTCGCCGGAGAAGCCGAAGTCCGCGTCGTCGGGGAGTCCCGCGAGCGTCGCGCCCTGCTGGACCGTGCGGCGCAGCTCGGGCGCCGCCTGGCCCGGTGTCCGGTCGCTCTCGCGGTAGCCCGCCCAGTCCGCGTACCCCTCGGAGAGCCACAGCGGGGTCGCGGCGGACGTCGCGCGGCGGGTGGCGACGTGGGCGGTCTCGTGGGTGAGGACGACCTGCTTGCCGACCTCGCCGAGCACGCCGTACGCCTCGGGGTTGAGGATCACCCGGTCCGCGGGCGCCGTCCGGGGGCTGCCCACCTCGCCCGTCGTGACGGCCGCGATCCCCTGGTAGCCGGCGGCGGGCGCGCCCAGCAACTGGCCCATCTCGTCGAGCGATCCGGGCACCAGGACGACGACCCGGCGCGCCCAGTCATCGCCCCAGGCGCGCCGCACCGAGGGCACGGCCTCGTCGGCGAGCTTCGCGTACGAGCGCAGTTCGGAGCGTGGTTTGCCGACGCCGAGCACCAGGCTGTGCGCGCCCTTCACCGTGGTCACCGGGCCCTGCTCCCACAGCTGCTCGCCCGCCTTCTTCCCGGGCCGGTCCCCGGTGACGTACCAGCCGTCGTCGCCGTGGCCGAGCGTCAGCCTGCGCTCGGCGACCACGGGCGCCTTGTCGTAGCCGTCGACGCGGTAGCGCAGTTCGGCGGTGGCGGTGGCGCGGGTCCCGGAGCGCTGCAGGTGGGTGAGCTTGTACTGCCAGGAGTCGAGCGGGACCTCGGAGAGGTCGTCGAGCAGGCCTGGATCGGCGCTGCCCGTCGACCGGTACGCGGGCCCGTCCCCGGTCACGACGGCATGCGCCCGCTGGTCGAGAACCCGCTGCACGGCCGACGCGTCCGCGCCCTTCGGCCCGTCGTCCCCGCCGCACCCGGAGAGCGCGGAAAGCCCGACGAGCAGGGCGCTCAGTGCCACCGCACTCCCCGCCCTGCCCACCGCGCGCCGTCGACCAGCCATCTTTCAGATCGTACGGCGAAGTCCCACGGGAGGCGTCAGACGCGGGTCACGGAGGAGACGGGCATCATGCCGACCGGGTCGTAGCGCACGGGGGCGCCCGGGTGCGGCGCGTGGATCACCTGGCCGTTGCCCGCGTAGATGCCGATGTGGTGGGCGTCCGAGCCGTACGCCACGAGGTCGCCGGGCTGCGCCTGGGAGACCGGGACCTGGCGGCCCGCGTACCGCTGCGCCTGCGAGGTGCGCGGCAGGCCGACGCCCGCCTGCCCGTACGACCACTGCATCAGGCCCGAGCAGTCGAAGCCGGAGGGTCCTGTCGCGCCCCAGACGTACGGCTTGCCGAGCGCCGATTTGGCGGCGGCGAGCGCGGCGCCCGCGCGGGCGGAGGCGGCGGCACCCGCACCGGCCAGGTCGGGGCGGAGCTCGCCGCGCGAGGCCCGGTCGTACGCGGCCCGCTCCCGGTTCGGCATCGCGTTGAGCAGCTGCCGAGCCTTGGCCAGCTTCTTCTCCACGGTGTGCTTGTGCTGCCGGACGGCCTTGCGGCTGGCCTCCAGCTCGATGAGCTCGGCGCCCGCCTCGGCCCTGCGCTGGTCCAGATCGCGCTGGGCGCCCCGCAGTTCGACCAGATCGCCCGCGTGCCGGGCACCGATCCGGTCGAGCGTGCCGGCCTTGTCGAGGTAGCCGTCGGGGTCGGAGGAGAGCATCAGGGCGAGCGCGGGGTCCATGCCGCCCGACCGGTACTGGGCGCCGGCCACGACGCCGAGCGCGCGCCGCATCGCGTTGATCCGCTCCTGCCCGCGGGCCACCTGGTCCTGGGTGTCGGCGAGTTCCGCGCGGAGCTTGTCCGCGCGCTCGTCGGCCCGGTTGAACGCCTCGGTGGCCTTCTCGGCCTGCTCGTACAGGCGGTCCACCGCGGCCTTGCCCGCGGCGGGCCTGTCCTGCGGCGCGGCGCCCGCGGGGGCCGCGCCGAGGGCCGCCGCGGCGGAGGCGGCGGCCACGGTCAGAACCGTCGCACGCGTACTCCGGTCGAGGCCCGAGTGCCGAGCATGCGAGATACGGCGATGAGAACCCACGGGTAGCCGCTCCCCCTTCCGCTGACGGACCCCCGTGATCGGGGGAATGCGCGCCGACAGTAGTCGGGCGGCTACCGCCTGACCAAAGACCGTTCAGGGGGCACGCAGCGCGGCGCCCCGCCTATGACGCAGGTCACGGGCGGGGCGCGGGGGTCAGCGCGGGTTCCTCGAATTCGCCCGAACGGGCGCGTTTCCAGGGCACGTTGAGCGGTCGAGCAGAGGGTCGGTCAGATGCGGCGGGCGGTCTGGTAGGGACCGACCGTGTCCATCGACTCGTAGCGCACGCTGGCACCGGGCTTCGGGGCGTGCAGCACCTGGTTGTTGCCCGCGTAGAGGCCCACGTGCGCGGTGTTGTTGAAGAAGACCAGGTCGCCGGGCTTGAGCTGGCTCCTGGCCACCTCGCTGCCCTCACCGATCTGCGTGTACGTGGTCCGGGTTATGGAGACGCCGGCCTGATTGTACGCCCACTGGGTCAGACCCGAGCAGTCGTAGGAGTTGGGACCCGAGCCGCCGGAGACGTACGGCTTGCCGATCTGGGTGGCGGCCGCGGACAGGGCGGCGGAGGCGCGACCCGAGGCGGGCACAGCGTTGCCGAGGTCGACGCGGCCCGCGGCGTCGCGGCTGGCGCGCTCGTCCGCGGCCGCCATCTTGGCGCGCTGCTCGGCGGTCAGGGTGTTGAGCAGCTTGCGGGCCTCCGCGAGCTTCTCCTGGACCTGGTCCTTCTTCTTGCCGAGCTCGGTGCGGGTGTCGGCGAGGTCCTTGAGCTTCTGGGAGGCCTCGGCGCGCTCCTGGGCGAGCGTGCGCTGCTTCTCCTGGACCTTCTTGAGCGACTCGAGCTGCTGGGCGCTGAGCGAGTCGAGCGTGGACGCCTTGTCGAGATAGCTGTCCGGGTCGGAGGAGAGGAAGAGCTGGACCGAGGGGTCGATGCCGCCGGAGCGGTACTGCTGGCCCGCGAGCGTGCCGAGGCCGGAGCGCAGCTCGTTCAGGTCGCCCTGGCCGCGGGCGACCTTGTCCTGGAGATCGCCGATCTCCGACTCGAGCTTCTTCTGCTTCTCCTTGGCCCCGTTGTAGTGGTCGGTCGCCACACCGGCCTCTTCGTAGAGCTTGTCGACCTTGGCCTTGACTTCGCTCTTGCTGGGCTTCGGTGCTGCGTTGGCGGCCTGAGAGGTGAGGGCCACGGCAGCGGCGGCGGTCGCGGTGAGCACGGTCACGCGAGTGCGGCTCGACTGCTTGGGTCGACGGTGGGACGCCACGAAGGCGAGCTCCTTCTTCCTCCAGCCGCCTACCGATGTGCCGGCGGGCGGTGTCCCTCCACCGTCACCCCTTATAGGTGATCACCCGAGCGGAGGTTCGAGCCGACCCTAGTGACCTCTTCGTGATCAGTTCAAATCCCTCAGAGAAAAAACTCAGTCACTCGCTGCATTCTTTGCACTCAACTCACATGCAGTGATGTCCGCTTGACGCTACGTTGCGTGAAGGTTTCGCCAATTCGGGCATTCGACACGGATGTTGCGCGTGTGACATAGGTAACTCGGGGCCCCTTTTGGGGGAACCTCAGCCGTGCGAGAGCCGCTTCAGGAGCACCACGGAGGCGACAGGGCGCGCCCCCGCCTTCGCGATGCCGTCCGCGACCTCCCGGTCGGTCGACACGACGATGACCGGACGCCCCGACGGCTCGGCGCGCACGAGCTGACGGATCAGCTCGTCCGCCGTGACCCCCGGCTTGGAGAACAGCACGCGCACCCCGCGCGGTGGCGCGAGCAGTACGGGCGCGGCGAGTTCGGCCCCGTCGAAGACGCACGTCACCTCGGCCCCGGTCTGCGCCGCGAGCTGCGACAGGGAGCCGAGCAGGCGCAGCCGCTGCTTCTCCAGGGGCATCGTCGGATACCCGGTCTTCGTGACGTTGTACCCGTCGACGACGAGGTGGGCCTGCGGCAGCGCCAGCAACTGGTCGAGGATCGCCGGGTCGTGCTCGTGCAGGGCGCGCGCCGCGATGTCCTTCGGCGTCATCCGGCCCGGCTCGACGGCGTCCACGGAGTCGGCGGGCCGCGAGGACACCGGCGGCAGCGCGAGCTCCCTTCGCAGCCCCTGCGCCGCGTCCAGGACCGTGTCGAGCAGCAGCCGCACCCGCATGTCCTCGATGCTGCGCCCCTCGCGGGCCGCCCGGCGGGAGGACTCCAGGGCCGACTCCGCCTCGCCGAGCCGCGACTTGAGCCGGCGCGTCTCGCTCTCCGCGGCGGACACCTGGGCCTGCCCCTCGGCGCGCACCGCGTCGGTCTCGGCCTTCGCCTTGCGCACGGCGGCCTCGCCGCGCTTCACGTCACTGAGCGCGGCCCGCAGCTTGCGCTCCGAGGAGCCGGCCTCGCGCTTGGCGGCGTCGAGCTCGGCACGCAGCCGCTCCGTCTCGGTCCTGGTGTGCGTCCGGGCCTCGGCCAGCTCGGCGCGCAGCCGCTCCAGTTCGGCGCGGGTCTCGTCGTCGGCCCGCTCGGCGTCGGCCCGCTGGGCGTCCTCGCCCGCCGCGGCGACGAGCTTCACCCAGCCGACGGGCCGCAGCACATAGGCGGCCGCCGCCACATCCAGCGGATCGGCCGCGGGCGGCGGGGAGCCCGCCTCCAGGGCGGCGGCCAGCTCGGGCTGCGCGTCCCGCAGGCGCTCCGCGATCCGCTGCCGGAACACCGGTTCGCCCTCCAGGGCCGCGGCCATGGCGTTGCCGGCGAACTTCACCCGACGGGTGGGGGTGAACCGGGCATACTGCCGCAATTGAGGCGGGAGTTCACCTACCGTCAGACCGCCGAAGCCGTCCGACGCGATCTGCACGACCCGTCGCCGTACCCCCTCGGGCAGCGGACGGTCGAGCACCTCGGCGGCGCCGCCCTCCCCGGCCTCCCCGCCTGTGCTCTCCACCATCCGTCACCCCAATGTCGCTGTGGAGCCGCTCCTCAGGAGTCGGCGCCCGGCCTGTCCACCAGTTCCACCTGATCCACCGCGTTGCACCAGCGGCAGCGCACCGACTCGATGGTCTCACTGACCACCTCGCGCTCCTCCACCTTCGGGTCACCGGCCAGGTCCAGATGGACGTACTCGACGACCTTCGAGGACCGCGTGACGTCGAAGCGCGTCAGATTGCCGCACAACGTGCAGCGCCAGCGAGTGGTGGCGGTCGGCAGGGGAACCGTCATCGGGTGGTGCCTTCTTCCGGATGCATACGGATTGCGTGGTGCTGCTTTATTGCCCGTAACCCTACGGCCTGCCGTACGCCGCCCGCTCCCCGCCTTGCGTCATGCTCTCTCCATGATCGGCAATGGGCGCTCCGCGATCGACAGGCTGACCGCATTCCTCAGAGGTCACCCGGCCCCGGTCACGTACGGCATCATCGCGGTCTGCTGTGTGGTCTTCGTGCTCTCCCCCGCCTCGGGCCTGAACCCGGGCTACGGCACAGGGGACCAGCTGCTCGCCGCGCAGAGCGCCTACTTCGAGCGCTGGGGCGTGGTCCCGGACGAGCTGTTCGGCGGTTCGGCGCGGGCCCTGCTCACCCCGCTCACGGCCCTGTTCGTGCACGGCAGTTGGCTGCATCTGCTGGGCAACATGCTCTTCCTCTATGTGTTCGGGGCCATGGTCGAGGAACACATGGGCCGCCTCTCCTACGCGCTGTTCTATGGGGTCAGCGGCTATCTGGCGCTGCTCGGGTACACGGTCGCGCACGCCGATTCCGACCAGAGCCTGGTCGGCGCGTCCGGGGCGATCTCGGCGGTCCTCGGCGCGTTCCTCTACCTGTTCCCCGAAGCCCGCGTGACGAGCCTCTTCCCCTTTCTCCTCTTCCTGCCACTGCGGTTTCCCGCGTGGGTGGTGCTGCCGTTCTGGGTGACGCTGCAGTGGGTGGCGGCGGGGCAGGACAGCCAGGGTCCCGGGGTGGCGTATCTGGCGCACCTGGTCGGGTTCTCGGTCGGGTTCGTCTGGGCGTGGGTCCGGTATCGGACCCGGGCTAAGGTTGAGGCGACCCATGCGACGGCCACCGAGGGAGACAGCCAGCCGTGATCACCGCGATCGTGCTCATCAAGACCAGCGTGGACCGGATCCCCGAGATCGCCGAGTCGATCGCGGCTCTGGAAAACGTGAGCGAGGTCTTCTCCGTCACCGGTACCTACGACCTGATCGCCATGGTCCGGGTCGCCCGCCACGACGATCTGGCGGACGTCATCCCCGGGAAGATCAGCAAGATCCAGGGCGTCGAGGGCACGGACACGCACGTCGCGTTCCGTACGTACTCGCAGCACGACCTGGAGGCGGCGTTCGCGATCGGCCTCGACGCGTAGCGCCCTCCGCTGCGGCTGTATGAAGGTTTCTTCATCCGCAGCTCATCAGGACGACCGGGTACGCCGCCGACCGTGGCTGCCATGGCCTTCTCCCACCGCATGGCGGCCCTCGCCGCGGTCGTCGCGATCCCGCTCGGCATCGCGGCGACCAGCTACGCCCTGACCGACAGCCCGGATCCCCCGAAGTCGCCGCCGAAGGTGCAGCTGGAAAGCGGCTCACCCTCACCGCGCCCGACGCCCAGTGACGAGACGGTGTCCCCGCCACCGGTGAGCGAGAATCCCTCAGCCGATGACAGCACGCCCAGCGCAGACGACTCGGACGACGACGGCAACGACGGAGCGGACGACCGCGGCGGCCAAGGCGACGACGGCGCCGACGACGGGCCCGGCGACGACGGCTGAGTCCGCGCACCGGTGGGTCTCCGCCCGCGTCCGCATCCTGCTGTGGCTGCTCGTCGTGATGGCGGTGGCGCTCAGCGCGGTGGCCACCACCACCCGCTCGGTGCTGCTGCGCGATGTGGACCACCGCGTGGACCGGCTGCTCGCGCAGGAGACCGGCGAGTTCGCCAACTTCGTACGCAGGGGCGTCGATCCGCGCAGCGGCAAGCGGTTCACCGACCCGGACCCGCTGCTCAAGCTGCATCTGGAACGGCAGTACGCCGACCCGGACGAGGAGCTGCTCGGCCTGGTCGACCGCGGCTCGGGCCGCACCCCCGCCAAGAAGCAGCAGTCACGGGCGCCGGACGTCGACCACGCGCTCGCCCAGGACCCGGCGGGCCTGCGCGCCATTTTCGGCTCCCCCGACGCCACCGGCGCCCTGGACCGCCCCGGCGGCGTGATCCGCTGGTCGAAGGTGGAGATCGGGGCGGGCGAGGGCCGGCCCGCGGCGGCGTTCGTCGTCGCGTTCCACCCGGAGCGCGAACAGGCCAAGGCGGAGGGCGTCTTCCACATGCTGCTCGCCATCTCCGGGGTGGCGCTGCTGATGACGACGGGCATCGGCTGGGCGGTCGCGGGCCGCATCCTGCGCCCCGTCCGCCTCGTGCGCACGACGGCCGCGCAGCTCACCGAGCAGGACCTCACCCGGCGCATCCCCGTGCAGGGCAGGGACGACATCGCGGCGCTCGCCGAGACGTTCAACGGGATGCTCGACCGCCTGGAGCGGGCGTTCGCGGCGCAGCGCGAGTTCGTCGACGACGCGGGCCATGAACTGCGTACGCCCATCACCATCGTCCGCGGCCATCTGGAACTGATGGGCGAAGAGCCGCGCGAGCGCGAGGAGACGGTGCGGATCGTTATGGAGGAGCTGGACCGGATGAGCCGCATCGTCGAGGACCTGCTGCTTCTCGCGAAGGCCGAACGCCCGGACTTCGTGACGCCGGAGCCGGTGCAGCTCGCCGAGCTGACCGCCGATGTCTTCGTCAAGGCCAGGGCACTCGGCGACCGGGACTGGAAGCTGGCTGAAGTCGCGGACACCGAGGCCGAGTTGGATTCGCAGAGGATCACTCAGGCGATGGTCCAGCTCGCGCAGAACGCGGTGCAGCACACGGTCCCCGGCCAGCGCATAGGCATCGGCTCGCGGCTCGTGCGCGACCGGGTCGAGCGCGAGCGCGTCGAGCTGTACGTCGCCGATGCCGGGCCCGGTGTCACGGACCAGGACGCCGCGGTGATCTTCGAGCGGTTCCGGCGCGGCACCGCGCGGCGCGGCTCGCGCGGCACCGGCGCCGGGCTCGGCCTCGCCATCGTCCAGGCCATCGCCCAGGGACACGGCGGCCACGCCGAACTGGGCCGCACCGAAGGCGGCGGGGCCACCTTCACCCTCGTACTCAACCGGACGGAACAGAGATGAACCGCATCCTGATCGTGGAGGACGAGGAACGCATCGCCTCCTTCGTGGAGAAGGGGCTGCGCGCCGGCGGCTTCACGACGACGGTCGTCGGGGACGGCGACTCCGCCCACGACTACGCCCTGACCGGCGGCTTCGACCTGATCGTCCTGGACATCGGGCTGCCGGGCCGGGACGGTTTCACGGTCCTGCGCCAACTGCGCGAGGCACGCGTCACGACGCCCGTGATCGTGCTGACCGCGCGCGACTCGGTGCGGGACACGGTGGCGGGCCTGGAGGGCGGCGCCGACGACTGGATGACCAAGCCGTTCCGCTTCGAGGAACTCCTCGCGCGGGTCAGGCTCCGCCTGCGCACCGCCTCCGGCACGCCTGAGGTGACGATGCTCGGCGGCGGCGACCTCACGCTGGACCTGCGCACGCGCCGGGCCCGTGCGGAGGGGCGGACGGTGGACCTGACGGCCCGTGAGTTCGTACTCCTGGAACTGTTCCTGCGCCACCCCGGACAGGTCCTCTCGCGCGAGCAGATCCTCTCCCACGTATGGGGATACGACTTCGATCCGGGCTCCAACATCGTCGACGTATACGTGCGGGCGCTGCGCAAGAAGCTGGGCGCGCGGCACGTGGAGACGGTGCGCGGGATGGGGTACCGGTTGCCGGGATGACCTGCGGCCCGGCGGGTGAAGTTCCTTTCATTTACCGCTCATTGGAGGCTCACGGCGCCGCACCACGCTGAACGGCGTGACCCTGAACCTCCGCAACGCCACGACCCTGTGCATCGCCCTCAGCATCTGCGCGCTGCTCGTGGTCCCCGGCAACTTCCCCGGCCTGACCGGCGACGCCCGGCTGACGCTCGCCGTGTTCGCCCTGGCGACCTGCGCGTGGGTCGGCACGTCGATCGACGACACGTACATCGCGCTCGGCGCGGGTCTGGCGCTCACGGCCACGGGCGTGATCAGCAGCGAGACCCTGTTCAGCACGCTGGGCGACGAGACGGTGTGGCTGCTGATCTGCGCGTTCGTGCTCGCCGCCGCCGTGGCCCGCAGCGGGCTCGCGGGCCGGGCGGCGGCGTTCCTGGTCAGCGGGGCGCGCGGCGTACGGCAGTTGACGCATCTGACGACGGCGGCGCTCGTCGTCACCGCCTTCGCGGTCCCGGCCACGTCGGGGCGCGCGGCGCTCGCGCTGCCCGTCTTCCTGGCCCTCGCGAAGGTGCTGGCCGACCGGCGCCGGCTCGTCGTGATGCTGGCCCTCCTCTTCCCCACGGTCATCCTGCTCTCCGCCGTCGCGACGCTGATCGGCGCGGGCGCGCACCTCATCACGGTGTCCGTGCTGTGGGAGGCGACGGGCGAGCGGATCGGCTTCACGCAGTGGCTGCTGCTCGGGCTCCCCCTCGCGGTCGCCTCGTCCCATCTGGCGGCGGAGGCCGTCCTGTTGACGACGACGCGGCGCGAGGACCGCAAGGGCCCGGTGCGGATCACGCTCGACGACCTCCAGGAGCACAGCGAGCAGCCGGTCACAGGACCCTGGGAGCCGGCCGAGACCCGCTGCGCGCTGCTCCTCGCCACGGTCGTCGCCCTGTGGTGCAGCGAGCCGCTGCACCAGGTCCCGCCCGCCGTCGTCGCGCTGATCGGCGCGGTGGTCGCGGCCTCGCCCGCGCTGGGCACCGTACGGCTGAAGGACGCGCTCGGTACGGTCCCGTGGTCGCTGCTCCTGTTCATGGCGGCGACGATGGCGATGGGTGTCGCGCTCGCCGAGTCCGGCGCGGCGAAGTGGCTGGTCGGCGGGGTGCCGCTGGACGTGCCGCCGTGGCTGTTCCTGGCCGTGGTGATCGCGGTGAGCACGGCCGCCCACCTGATCCTCCAGTCCCGCTCGGCCCGCTCCTCCGTGCTCGTACCGCTCGTCGTGGCGGCGGCCGTCGGCGCGGGTGTCAACCCGGTCGCCGCCGCCCTCGCCTCCACCGCCGCCGCGGGCTTCTGCCACACGCTGCCCGCGTCCGCGAAGCCGGTGACGCTGTTCGCCCAGATACCCGGCGTACCCACCTACACCCCGCGCGACCTGCTCCGCCTGTCCGCCGTCCTCGCCCCGATGACGGCCGCGGTCGTCCTGCTGTGCGCGCTCACGCTGTGGCCGCTGCTCGGCGTACCCGTCCGTTGAAGCCGAACCCACCCTGGAGACCCACGTGTTGAGCCATTTCACCATCGCCCCCAGCGGCTTCAAGGAGTCCCTGTCCGCGGGCGCCGCCGCCGAGGCCATCGCCGCGGGCGTACGCCGCGTGGTCCCGGACGCCGAGACCGACCTCATCCCCCTCGTGGACGGCGGCGAGGGCACGGCCCGCGCGCTGGCCGCACAGGCCGGGGGCCGTCTGGTCGCGCTCCCGGCCACGGGCCCGGTCGGCCAGCGCGTCGGCACCCACTTCGCGCTGCTCCCCGACGGCACCGCGGTCGTCGAGATGGCGGCCGTCGCCGGGCTCTCCCTCGTCCCGCGCGAGCTGCGCGACCCGGGCACCACGACGACGTACGGCGTCGGCGAGCTGATCCGCGCGGCGCTCGACGCGGGCGCCCACCGCATTCTGGTGGGCTGCGGCGACTCCGGCACGTCGGACGGCGGCGCGGGCGCGCTGCAAGCGCTAGGCGCCCGCCTTCTCGACGCGTACGACATGCAACTCCCGCTGGGTGGAAGGGAGTTGGCGCACCTGCACCGCATCGACCCGGCCGGCCTCGATCCCCGTCTGAAGGACACCGAGATCCGGGTGGCGTGCAATCCGTTCAACGTGCTGTGCGGCGAACGCGGCGTCGCCCGCGTCTTCGGCCCGCAGAAGGGCGCGACGCCCACGCAGGTCGAACAGCTGGCGGCCGGCCTGGAGCACTGGGCGCACGTCCTGACACGCGATCTGGACGTACGTACCGACCTGTTCACCGGCCGGGGCACCGGCGCCTCCGGCGGGCTCGGCGCCGGCCTCGCCGCACTCGGCGCCCAGCTCCTCCCCCGCTTCGACGTCCTCCTCGACCACCTCGACCTCGACGCCCGCCTGGCCCGCGCCGACCTGGTCGTCACCGCCGAGGGCGCCCTCGACCACCAGACACCGCGCGGCAAGGTCCCCGCCGAAGTGGCCCGCCGCGCCAAGCGGTTCGGGCGCCCGGTGCTCGCCCTCGCGGGCACCATCGGAGAGGGCGCGCACACGGTGACGGCCACCGGCGTCGACGCCTACAGCTCGATCCTGCCCGCCCCGGTGACGCTCGCCGAAGCGCTGGGCCGGGGCGGCGAGTTCCTCACGGACGCCACCGAGCGGGCCCTGCGCATGATCCTGCTGGGCAGCCGGCTGCCTCGGTCATCGCCTCAGACGTTGGTGGTGTCCGGCACGCAGCGCCCGTCCTCCGTGCGGTAGTTCCAGCGCGCGCCCTCCCGCACGAGCTCCTTCACGGCGGACACGAACCGCTCCACGTGCTCGTCGGGCGTCCCGGCGCCGAAGCTGACGCGGATGGCGTTGAGCGACTTCTCGCCCGGCGCGGCCTCCGGCGCGCCGCACTCGCCCTGCTGCTGCGGGTCGGAGCCGAGCAGCGTGCGCACCAGCGGGTGGGCGCAGAACAGGCCGTCGCGCACCCCGATGCCGTACTCGGCGGAGAGCGCGGCGGCGAAGTGCGAGGAGTTCCAGCCGTCGACGACGAACGACAGCACGCCCACGCGCGGCGCGTCGTCCCCGAACAGCGACAGCACCTTCACCTCGGGCACCTCGGCGAGCCCCTCCTGGACCTCGCGGATCAGGTGCTGCTCGCGGGCGACGAGCTGGTCGAACCCGGCCTCGGTCAGCGCCTTGCAGGCGGAGGCGATGGAGTACACACCGATGACGTTCGGCGAACCGGCCTCGTGGCGGGCGGCGGTGGCGTGCCACTCGACGTCCACGCCGCCGTCCGCGCGCCGCGCGACCTTCTTGGACGCGCCGCCGCCCGCGAGGTACGGCTCGGCCCGCGTCAGCCAGTCGGAGCGGCCCGCGAGCACACCGGAGCCGAACGGGGCGTACAGCTTGTGCCCGGAGAAGGCGACCCAGTCGACGTCCAACTCCTGGACGGAGACCGGGTGATGGGGCGCGAGCTGCGCGGCGTCGAGCACGATGCGGGCACCGTGCGCGTGAGCGGCCGCCGCGAGCTCGCGCACCGGCCAGAGCTCACCGGTGACGTTGGAGGCACCGGTGACACAGACGAGGGCGGGGCCGTACGGGTCACGGTCGGCGAGGGCACGCTCCAGGGTGGCGACGGCCTCGCCGGGCGTACGAGGGGCGTTGAGGTACGTGACCCGCGCGTCGCGCCACGGCAGCAGCGAGGCGTGGTGCTCGGTCTCGAAGACGAACACCTCGCAGTCGGCGGGCAGCGCGGCGGCGAGCAGGTTGAGCGAGTCGGTGGTCGACCGGGTGAAGACGACCTGGTCGTCCTCGCGGCAGCCGAGGAACTCGGCGACGGCGACCCGGGAGTTCTCGAACAGGTCGGTGGACAGCTGCGACAGGTACCCGGCGCCGCGGTGCACGCTCCCGTAGTACGGCGCGTAGGCGGCGACGTCGTCCCACACCCGCTGCAGGGCGGGCGCGCTGGCCGCGTAGTCGAGGGCGGCGTACGTGACCTCGCCACCGGTGACGAGCGGCACGGTGACGTCCCGGCCGAGGACGGCCAGCGGGGCGATGGTCTCGGTACAGGCGGCGGCGTCGACGGAAACAGACATGCGTGAACTCCCTGGCGAGGTAAGCGAATTGACCATGCGGGAGCGCGACGGGACAGAGCTCTACAGCATGGAAAGAAGATGGAACGGGTACGCGGAGGCGGGGCCGATACGCCCTATCGCATTCGCTTGCTCACGAGACTGCTCCCTTGAGGACCAGGACCCCAGGGTTGCGAGGGGTCCGCGCTTGCCATACGCCTTGCTGCGTACGACCTGGTCTTCACCCAGGGCACCCCGCCACGGACGGAGGGTTGCCGGACAGCGGGCTGGGGCCTTCTGCAGTGAATAATCACAGCGCTGTCACTCATGACCTTGAAAAGCATCCTGCCACACGTCTCCGACATGGCAAGGGCGCAGTCCAAAATCTGGACTGCGCCCTGCGTCACACCACGTACGTGGCTACCGGTTGCTGGCCGCCACCCACCGCTCCAGGGCGGCCTTCGCCGCGCCGGAGTCGATCGACTCGGCGGCCCGGTCCATGCCGGCCCGGATCTGCTCGACGAGCGTGCCCTCGCCGGGCCGCACGGCCACCAGGGCCGCCGCCGCGTTCAGCAGCACCGCGTCGCGCACGGGCCCCTGCTCGCCGTCGAGGAGGCGCAGCGCGACCTCCGCGTTGTACGAGGGGTCGCCGCCGCGCAGCGCCTCGATGGGCACGACGCCGATGCCGACGTCGCGCGGGTCGAAGGACTCCTCGCGCACGGCGCCGTCGCGCACCACCCACACGCGCGAAGTCCCGGTGGTGGTCAGCTCGTCGAGCCCGTCGTCGCCGCGGAACACCAGGGACGAGTTGCCGCGCTCGGCGAAGACCCCGGCCACGATCGGCGCCATCCGGGCATCGGCGACGCCGACGGCCTGCGCCCTCACCTTGGCCGGGTTGGTCAGCGGGCCCAGCAGGTTGAAGACGGTACGGATGCCGAGCTGGCCGCGCGCGGCGCCTGCGTAACGCAGCGCGGGGTGGAACTTGATGGCGAAGCAGAACGTGATGCCGGCTTCCTCGGCGACCTCGGGCACCCGCTTCGGCGACAGGTCGAGATTGACGCCGAGCTTCTCCAGTACGTCGGAGGAGCCCGAGGCCGAGGAGGCCGCGCGGTTGCCGTGCTTGACGACCTTGGCGCCGGTCCCCGCGATGACGATCGCCGACATCGTGGAGATGTTGACCGTCTTCGCGCCGTCCCCGCCCGTACCGACGATGTCGACGGTCTCGCCGGGCACCTCGATCACGTTGGCGTGCTCGTACATGCCGCGTACGAGACCGGAGATCTCCTGCACGGTCTCGCCCTTGGCGCGCAGCGCCACCGCGAACCCGGCGATCTGCGCGTCGGTCGCCTCGCCCCGCATGATGCGGTCCATCGCCCACGCGGTGTCGTCGGCGCTCTGGTCGCGGCCTTCCAGCAGGCCGTTCAGGACGGCGGGCCAGGAACGGCCCGCCGCGGTGTCGCCTCCAGCGGGGTTCAAAGCGCTCATGGCCGCTCCCGTGTGCATCTGTGGGTTGAAAGGTGCTGCGGCCCTACCCTATCCAGGTCCCTGGACCGCAAAGAGCCCCCGTCCAGGCAATGGACGAGGGCTCCCGCGGTGGCTTACAGCGACGGATCAGAGATCAGTGGTGGCCGTGGCCGCTGGTGATCTCCTTGTACTCCTCGGCGGTCGGCTTCGGGATCTGGTTGTTCTCCCCGTAGTAACCGCGCGAGAGCTTGGTCCGCAGCTTCTGCAGCCGCGTGACCTTGCGCTCGACACCGTTCTCGTCGACCGACGGGCCGATCTCGGCCGGCGCGTACTGCTCGTGCGCCGTGAGCGTGTGCAGCGCCTCCTGGTCGAGCGGCTCGTGCACCTCGATGAACTCACCGTGCGGCAGGCGCTTGATGATGCCGGACTCGCGTCCGTGCAGCACCTTGTCCTTGTCGCGACGCTGGAGGCCGAGGCAGATCCGCTTGGTGACGATGAAGGCGACGACCGGCCCGACGAAGAACGCGATCCGGACGAACCAGGTGATCGCATTGATCGACAGGTGGAAGTGCGTGGCCCAGAGGTCGTTGCCGCCACCGATGAGCAGCACCATGTACCAGGTGGTCCACGCGACGCCGAAGGCCGTACGCGTCGGGACGTTGCGCGGGCGGTCCAGGATGTGGTGCTCGCGCTTGTCGCCGGTGACCCAGGACTCGATGAACGGGTAGACCGCGATCGCGACCAGGACCAGCGGGAAGATCATCAGCGGGACGAACACACCCAGGACGAGCGTGTGACCCCAGATGTCGATCTCCCAGCCCGGCATCACACGGATCAGGCCTTCGGAGAAGCCCATGTACCAGTCGGGCTGGGCGCCGGTGCCCACCTGGTCCGGCCGGTACGGGCCGATGGCCCAGATCGGGTTGATCGTGGCGATCGCCGCGACCACCGAGATGACACCGAAGACCAGGAAGAAGAAGCCACCCGCCTTGGCCATGTAGACCGGGAGCAGCGGCATGCCGACGACGTTCTTGTTGGTCTTTCCGGCACCCGCGAACTGCGTGTGCTTGTGGTAGAAGACCAGGATCAGGTGCGCCGCCATCAGGCCGAGCATGATGCCCGGCAGCAGCAGGATGTGCACCGAGTAGAACCGGGCCACGAAGTCGCCGCCGGGGAACTCTCCGCCGAACAGGAAGAACGACAGGTACGTGCCGACGATCGGCACGGACAGGACCGCGCCCTCCATGAAGCGGACACCCGTGCCGGAGAGCAGGTCGTCCGGGAGCGAGTAACCGGTGAAGCCGGTGAACATGCCCAGGACGAACAGCAGGAAGCCGAACAGCCAGTTGACCTCACGCGGCTTGCGGAACGCACCCGTGAAGAACACGCGCATCATGTGCACGAACATGCCCGCGAGGAAGATCAGCGCGGCCCAGTGGTGGATCTGACGGATCAGCAGGCCACCGCGCACATCGAAGGAGATGTGCATGGTCGAGTTGAACGCCTCGGACATCAGCTGTCCCTGCAGCGGGACGTAGCTGCCGTGGTACTCCACCTCGTTCATCGACGGGTGGAAGAACAGCGTCAGATACACACCCGTGAGGATGATGATGATGAAGCTGTACATGCAGATCTCGCCGAGCATGAAGGACCAGTGGTCCGGAAAGATCTTGCGCATGTTGGACTTGGCCAGGGAGTAGATCCCCAGACGTCCGTCGGCCCAGTCGGCTACGCGCTCGCCGGCCGGTGCCTTCTCGCGCGCAGGCGCGTCGTTCGTGGTCGTAGTACTCATCCGCGCTCCCAGAAGGCAGGACCGACGGGCTCAGCGAATTCGCTCAACGCCTCGAGGTGACCCTCTTCGTTGACGCCGATGCGCAGCTGCGGCAGCGCGTGACCGGCAGGACCGAAGATCACCCGGGCGCCGTCGGAGAGGTCGAAGGTGGACTGGTGGCACGGGCACAGCGCGTGGTGCGTCTGCTGCTCGTACAGCGAGATCGGACAACCGACGTGGGTGCAGATCTTCGAGTAGGCCACGATGCCCTCGTGGGACCACTCGAGTTCCTGCTTGTCCTTGATGTTCTCCGGCTGGATCCGGACAAGCATCAGGGCGTCCTTGGCGATGTTCTTCTGGAAGTCCTCGTCGTGCTCCTCCAGGCCCTCGGGCTTGGCGAAGGTGAGCGAGCCGACCGCGATGTCCGAAGGCAGCAGCGGCTCGTCCGTGTTCATGTTGACGAGGGTCACGCCCTTCTTCCACGACGTGGTGCGCAGCTTCTTCTCGGGCAGCGGCCCGAGGTCACGAAGCAGGACCACACCGGAAAGGGGCACCAGCGCCAGCGCACCGAACATCGTGTTGCGGATCAGCTTGCGACGGCCGAACTGCGACTCGCGGGCACCGTCGGCGAAGTCCTGCAGGACCTTCGCCTTGACCTCGGGCTCCGCCTCGATCGGGTGGCGCTCCTGGACGACCTCTTCGTCGGACATCAGGGTGCGGGCCCAGTGGACCGCGCCCGCGCCGATGCAGAACAGCGCCACACCGAGGGTCATGCCCAGCGCGAAGTTCAGCGCGCTGATGTGACCCAGCGGGAAGATGTAGACGCTCGTGTCGACGTCGATGGTGACGTACGAGGCGATGAAGCCGATGGTGGCCAGCATCGACACCATGAACAGGAAGGCAACGGCGCGCTCGGACCGCTTGGCGGCCCGCTCGTCGAGGTCCTGGATCCGGTGCTCGTGGGGCGGCAGACCCGGGTCGGTGAAGGGCTCTTCCTTCACCGCGACCGAGCCGTGCTCCGCGCCCTCGTCGGTGGCCCGCTCATCGGGCAGGTTCTCTTCTGGAATGTCTTGGCTACTCATGACTTCTTGGCCTTTGCGGTCCGAGCGGCAACCCAGATGGCGACGGCGATCAGACCGCCAAGACCGAAGATCCAGGCGAACAGGCCCTCACTGACCGGGCCGAGCCCGCCAAGCTTGAGTCCACCAGGGCTCTCGGTCTCGTCACCGTTGACCGCGTCGAGGTACGCGATGATGTCCTTCTTGTTCTGCTTGGTCATCGTCGTGTCCGGGAACGACGGCATGTTCTGCGGGCCGGTCTGCATGGCCTCGTAGATGTGCTTCGGGGCGACACCCTCAAGGCTCGGTGCGAACTTGCCGTGTGTCAGCGCGCCACCCTCACCAGTGAAGTTGTGGCACTGGGCGCAGTTGGTGCGGAACAGGTCGCCACCCTTGGCGATGTCCGCGCCGTTGGCGCTGTAGTCCTTGTCGGTCGGCGTGACCGGACCGGCGCCCAGGGACGCGACGTACGCCGCGAGCTGGTCGATCTCGGCCTGCGTGTAGATGACCTTCTTCTTCGGGACCTGCGCGCCCGGCTGCTGGGCAGGCATACGGCCGGTACCGACCTGGAAGTCGACGGCGGCTGAGCCGACGCCCACGAGGCTCGGCCCGTCGGAGGTGCCCTGACCGCCGGTTCCGTGGCAGCTGGCGCAGCCGACGGAGTAGAGCTTCTTGCCCTCGTCGATGGCGAGGGACTGGGCGGTTTCATCGGCCTGCGCCTTGTCCGCGGGTGCGAACGCGGCGTACAGCCCCCCGGTGGCCGCCAGCGCGAGGAGTAGGACGACGACCGCCGCCAGCGGATGGCGTCGTCGTGCGGAGAGCTTTTTCACGGATTACCCCGGTGTCAGGATCTTCTGCGTCGGTGCTGCGGAAATGTGTCGGGTACTACGCCCGATGCTGTGATCGTCGAACTACTTGATCAGGTAGATCGTGGCGAAGAGGCCGATCCAGACGACGTCCACGAAGTGCCAGTAATAGGACACGACGATGGCGGCCGTTGCCTGATGGTGGGTGAACCTCCGGGCCGCGTACGTCCTGCCGAGGACGAACAGGAAGGCGATGAGGCCACCTGTCACATGCATGCCGTGGAAGCCGGTGGTCAGGTAGAACACCGAGCCGTACGGGTCGGAGGAGAGCGAGAGCCCATCCTTCTTGACCAGCTCGGTGTACTCGTAGACCTGACCGCCGATGAAGATCGCACCCATGATGAAGGTGACGATGAACCACGATCGGAGCTTCTTCACGTCGCCGCGCTCAGCGGCGAACACGCCCATCTGGCACGTGAGTGAGGAGAGCACCAGGATCGTGGTGTTCGTCGCGGAGAACGGAAGATTCAGCGCATGCGCCATTTCCTTCCAGTGATCCGGTCCGGTCACCGATCGCAGGGTGAAGTACATCGCGAAGAGGGCCGCGAAGAACATCAGCTCGGAACTCAGCCAGATGATGGTTCCGACGCTGGTGAGGTTCGGTCGATTGACCGACGGGTGCGCGTGCCCGGTTTCTACTGTCGTTGCTGTCGCCACGACCGACATTATGTCGGTCGCTTATCTCGCCCTCACTCCGGGGGGTGCCGTTCGGAGTGTCTGGGTGGTGTGTCCAGCCCATATGGCCCATCGGAGCCGCGTGCGAACCGGTGTTGACGGGGTGTCGGGAGGAGTAGGCTCCGCGGCAGTTACGTTCTTGGGCTCCACCGACCGACAACGCCTCGGAGGAACGATGCAGTCGACCGCGACGGTTCTGGTCTACAGCGACGACGCCAACACGCGCGAGCAGGTGCGCCTCGCGACAGGCCGACGGCCCGCGTCCGACGCCCCCGAGGTTCAGTTCATCGAATGCGCGACACTCCCGGCCGTCCTGAAGGAGCTGGACCGGGGCGGCATCGACGCCTGCGTCCTGGACGGCGAGGCCGCTCCCGCGGGCGGTATGGGCGTGTGCCGGCAGATCAAGGACGAGATCTTCCACTGCCCGCCTGTGCTGCTCCTGATGGGCCGCCCGCAGGACGCGTGGCTGGCGACGTGGAGCCGCGCCGAGGCGGCTGTGACGCTCCCTGTGGAGCCCGTGGAGTTCGCCGAGGCGCTGGCCTCCCTGCTGCGCTCCCGGCTCGCTGTCGACGCCTGACACGCCCGCACGGAACCTGCTTCCACACGCGCCGACTCCCGTACACCGATGGCGTACGGGAGTCGGAAGTCACACCGCTGATCCTGCCGGACGGCCTCAGACCTGGGGGCTGAGCCGTGCCTGGAGGGCCGGGTCGGGCTTGTCGGCCTTCTTCGTGAGGGCGCTGCCCGCCTTCCACTTCTTCCAGCTGACGTTCCAGTCGCCGAACCCGTTGCCGAACGGGTCCATCTCCGAGCCGTAGCTGTTGACGACCTTCACGATGTCGCCCTGGCGCACAGTGTCGTAGAACCAGGCGGCGTTGTTGGTGCTCATGCCGGTGCAGCCGTGGCTGACGTTCGCGGAGCCCTGCGAGCCGACGGACCAGGGCGCGGCGTGCACGTACTCGCCGCTCCAGGTGACGCGGGTCGCGTAGTACACCGGCAGGTCGTACGAGTCCGATGAGCCCTCGGAGATGCCGATCGTCTCGCCCCGCATCCGTACGTAGTACTCCTTGCCGAGCACCACCTTGACGCCGTTGCGGGTCTCGTACCCGGCCTTGCCGGTGGTGACCGGCATGGAGTTGATCTCCTCGCCGTTGCGGTAGACCGTCATGGAGTGCGAGGAGGCGTCGGTGACGGCGACGATGCGGTCACCCGTACTGATGGTGAGCGGCTTGGAGCTGCCGCCCCACAGCCCGTCCCGGATCTTCACGCCCTCCAGCCTGCTGGAGGCGGTGATCTTCGCCTGGGTGGGCCAGTACCCCTTGGGGCGGTAGTGCAGTTCGGTGCTGTCCACCCAGTACCAGGAGCCGTTGACGGCCGGCTTGGAGTCGACCTTCAGGGAGCGCTCCACCAGCGCGCGGGACTTCTGGTCCCGGACGGGCTGGTTGAGTTCGGCGGTGATGGGCTGTCCGACGCCGTATGTGCCCTTCTGCGGGCCGAACGTGACCTTGAGGGCCTTCTCCTTGGCCGGGTGGCCGGTGTCGAAGCCGAGGACCTTGCGGCCGGGCCCGCCGTCCTCGTCCTCGGTGCTCACCCGGACCGTGTAGCGGGTGTCCGCGGTCAGCGGGGCCGTGGTGTGCCACCTCGTGCCGTCGGCGGAGAGTTCGCCCGCGACGTAGCGGCCCATGGCGTCCTGGGCGGTGACGTCGGTGATGCGGGACTCGTCGCCCTGGGCGGTGACCTCCAGCGGCTTGTCCGGGTCCGCCTTCTTGGCTCTGTCCGCGGCGCCGTTGAAGGAGATCTGGCTCGCCGCGTCGTACGGCTTGGCGGTGAGCGGGTGGGAGGAACTGCCGCATGCCGCTGTGCCCGCACCGAGTGCGGCCACCAGCACGGTGCAGCCCAGAACCGTACGGATACGCGGTGAGTGGTTCATGAACTCACCGTAAGAAGGAACACCCGGTCCAGCGCGGCGAGTGAGCCGCACGGGGCACGCGGAAGGGCCCGGACGCTCCGTCAGGAGTGTCCGGGCCCTTCGGGTACGGAAGTTCAGTACCGGTCAGCCGTGGCTCACTGGTTCTGGTCCGCTCCGCGGTAGTACTCGAAGACCCAGCCCCACAGGCCGAACAGGATGATCGGGGCCGAGAAGTACAGCAGCCACCAGCCGAGCGCCACGGCCAGGAACGCGAGCGCGCCACCGACCGCCAGCGAGAGCGGCTGCCAGGAGTGCGGGCTGAAGAAGCCCACTTCGCCGGCGTCGTCCGCGACGTCGGCCTCCTTGTTGTCCTGGGCACCGGTGTCGGCACGCCGGGCCGTGAAGGCCAGGTAGTAGCCGATCATGATGCACAGGCCGAACGCCAGGAAGAGTGCCGTCGTACCGGCCGGCTCCTTCGACCACACGCCGTACACCGCGGCCATGATCAGGACGAAGAGGCTCAGCCAGATGAACATCTTGCCTTGGACCTTCACTTGCCGGCCTCCTTAGCAAGAGCCTTGTCGCCGTGTCCGGCGTTCTCCAGCTGGTCCAGGGCGGCGATCTCCGGGTGGTGCAGATCGAACGCCGGGGATTCCGAACGGATGCGCGGCAGCGTGAGGAAGTTGTGCCGCGGCGGCGGGCAGGACGTCGCCCACTCCAGCGAACGGCCGTAGCCCCACGGGTCGTCGACCTCGACCTTCTTGCCGTACTTGGCGGTCTTCCACACGTTGTAGAAGAACGGCAGGATCGACAGGCCGAGCAGGAACGAGGAGATCGTCGAGATCGTGTTCAGCGCGGTGAAGCCGTCGGCCGCGAGGTAGTCCGCGTAACGACGCGGCATGCCCTCGACGCCCAGCCAGTGCTGCACCAGGAACGTGCCGTGGAAGCCGATGAACAGCGTCCAGAAGGTGATCTTGCCGAGACGCTCGTCGAGCATCTTGCCGGTCATCTTCGGCCACCAGAAGTGGAAGCCGGCGAACATCGCGAAGACGACGGTGCCGAACACCACGTAGTGGAAGTGCGCCACCACGAAGTACGAGTCCGAGACGTGGAAGTCCAGCGGCGGGGCCGCCAGGATGACGCCGGTCAGACCACCGAAGGTGAAGGTGATCAGGAAGCCGATCGTCCAGAGCATCGGTGTCTCGAACGACAACGAGCCCTTCCACATCGTTCCGATCCAGTTGAAGAACTTCACGCCTGTTGGCACGGCGATGAGGAACGTCATGAAGGAGAAGAACGGTAGCAACACGCCGCCGGTGACGTACATGTGGTGCGCCCACACCGTCACGGAGAGACCGGCGATCGCGATCGTCGCACCGATGAGGCCGGAGTAGCCGAACATCGGCTTGCGCGAGAAGACCGGGATCACTTCGGAAATAATTCCGAAGAATGGCAGGGCGATGATGTACACCTCTGGGTGTCCGAAGAACCAGAAGAGGTGTTGCCATAGCAATGCGCCGCCATTACTGGCGTCGAATACATGGGCACCGAACTTGCGGTCCGCCTCCAGGGCGAACAGCGCGGCGGCGAGCACCGGGAAGGCCAGCAGGACCAGCACACCGGTCAGCAGCACGTTCCACACGAAGATCGGCATGCGGAACATCGTCATGCCAGGAGCGCGCATGCAGATGATGGTGGTGATGAAGTTGACCGAGCCGAGGATCGTGCCGAAGCCGGAGAAGGCCAGACCCATGATCCACATGTCGGCGCCGATGCCCGGCGAGCGGACCGCGTCCGACAGCGGGCTGTAGGCGAACCAGCCGAAGTCGGCCGCGCCCTGCGGGGTGAGGAAGCCACCCACCGCGATCAGCGAGCCGAACAGGTACAGCCAGTAGGCGAACATGTTCAGGCGCGGGAACGCGACGTCGGGGGCACCGATCTGGAGCGGCATGATCCAGTTCGCGAAGCCGGAGAACAGCGGCGTCGCGAACATCAGCAGCATGATCGTGCCGTGCATCGTGAACGCCTGGTTGAACTGCTCGTTCGACATGATCTGCGTGCCGGGACGGGCCAGTTCGGCGCGCATGAAGAGCGCCATGACCCCGCCGATGCAGAAGAACGCGAACGACGTGACCAGATACAGCGTGCCGATGGTCTTGTGGTCAGTGGTGGTGAGCCACTTGATCACCGTCGCGCCGGGGCTCTTGGGCCGGGCCGGCAGCTCGTTCTCGTACGAGTCGCTTGCTGCCGCGGCACCCTGAGGTTCGTTGAGGATGCTCACAGGTTCTTCGTCTCCCGGTCCTTCTCGTGGTCCGTCTGGGCGATGCCAGCCGGGACGTAACCGGTCTGCCCCTTCTTGGCCAGGTCCTTGAGGTGCTGCTGGTAACGCTCAGGAGAGACGACCTTCACGTTGAACAGCATCCTGGAGTGGTCCACGCCGCAGAGCTCGGCGCACTTGCCCAGGAAGGTCCCCTCCTTGTTGGGGGTCACCTCGAAGGAGTTGGTGTGGCCCGGAATGACGTCCTGCTTCATCAGGAACGGCACCACCCAGAAGGAGTGGATGACGTCACGCGAAGTGAGGACGAAGCGGACCTTCTCGCCCTTGGGGAGCCAGAGGGTCGGACCGGGGTTGTTGGTCTGCGGGTTCCGCTCGCCAGGAGTACCGACCTCGTAGACACCACCGGCGTTCGCCGGGAAGTCCTCCTTGAAGCGCTTCGGGATCGCCGAGAGCTCCTTGGAGGTCTTGGCGTCACCGTCGACACCCGGCACGTTCTCGACGTAGTTGAAGCCCCAGCTCCACTGGTAGCCGACCACGTTGACGGTGTGCGCGGGCTTGTCTTCGAGCTTCAGAAGCTTCGACTCGTCGCGCGCGGTGAAGTAGAAGAGGACCGACACGATGATCAGCGGAACAACCGTGTACAGCGCCTCGAGCGGCATGTTGTACCGCGTCTGAGTTGGAACCTCGATCTTGGTGCGGCTGCGCCGGTGGAAGATGACACTCCACAGGATCAGACCCCACACCAGCACGCCCGTGGCGAGCGCTGCCGCCCACGAGCCCTGCCAGAGGGAGAGGATCCTAGGGGCCTCCTCCGTCACCGGAGTGGGCATACCAAGACGAGGGAAGTCCTTGTATGTGCAACCGGTAGCGGTTACCAGGATCAGGCCCGCAGTCAGCACCTGCGGCAGCTTCCGCCGCATCGGGCGCCGCGACGAGCGGTCGGAGCCGTTGGGACTCACGTAGCGCCTTCCCGAGAGTCTCGCCCGCGCTCTTTGGTTGGCTACGGCCGCCATCTCGCTGGTCGCTCGCCGCCCTGGCACACGGGCAGGGGTTTGGATGTTTATGCGGACCAAACCCTACTGGACGCTATTTGGGGTTGCGCGGGGAGGGTGCCTAACGCGCCGCGGGTCACTCCGAAGGGTGGGATCGGGTCGCGTTTGAGGGTTTCTGACGGGGGGTCGGGGGTGGGGGGGGCGCCTTGGGTGGGCGGGGGGTGGTTGTCGGCGGGTGGCGGTCGGGCGTGGCTGGGGTGCGCCCTGAGGCGGAGCCGCTGATGGCGCAGGCCCGCGCCCCCGGAGGGAGGCGGAGCTTGGCCCACCCGGCGGTGGCGGTCGGGCGTGGCTGGGGTGCGCAGTTCCCCGCGCCCCTGAAGGAGGCGGGGTTCGGCCTACCCGGCCGTGGCGGTCGGGCGTGGCTGGGGTGCGCTCCGCGGCGGAGCCGCTGATGTTGCAGTCCCGCGCCCCTGAAGGGAGGCGGGGTTTGGCTCACCCGGCGGTCGCGGTCGGCCGTGGCTGGGGTGCGCAGTTCCCCGCGCCCCTGAAGGAGGCGGGGTTCGGCCTACCCGGCCGTGGCGGTCGGGTGTGGCTGGGGTGCGCTCCGCGGCGGAGCCGCTGATGTTGCAGTCCCGCGCCCCTGGAGGGAGGCGGGGCTTGGCTCGCACGGCGGGTCGCGGTTTCGTGGCCCTGGGGGGACTACCCCCTCGCGCACCCTTAACGTTGCGGCGTGTCGTACTTCGATGTGGCGTCAGCTGCTCCTCTCCATCCCGTCGCCCGCCAGGCGTTGCAGGCCTCGCTTGATGAAGGGTGGGCCGATCCGTCCCGTTTGTACCGGGAAGGGCGACGGGCGCGGCTGTTGCTTGACGCCGCGCGGGAGGCGGCCGCCGAGGCGGTGGGGTGTCGGGCCGACGAGCTCGTGTTCACCTCGTCCGGGACGCGTGCCGTGCACGACGGGATCGCGGGGGCGCTCGCCGGACGGCGGCGCGCCGGAAAGCACCTGGTCGTGTCAGCTGTCGAACATTCCTCCGTACTCCATTCGGCCGCGGCACACGAGAGTCTCGGCGGTTCGGTGACGCAGGTCGGGGTGGGGCGCGAAGGAGGCGTCCGCGCCGAGGCGTTCCGTGCCGCGCTCCGGGAGGACACCGCGCTCGCCTGCTTGCAGTCCGCCAACCACGAGGTGGGGACCGAACAGCCCGTCGCCGAGGTGGCCGAGGTGTGCCGGGCCGCCGGAGTGCCGTTGTTCGTGGATGCCGCGCAGTCCCTGGCCTGGGGGCCGGTGGCGGGTGAGTGGTCGATGCTCGCCGGGAGTGCGCATAAGTGGGGCGGCCCGGCCGGGGTCGGTCTGCTCGTCGTACGGAAGGGGACGCGGTTCGCTCCTCAAGGGGCCGCCGACGAGCGGGAGTCGGGGCGGGCCGCCGGGTTCGAGAACATTCCGGGCATCGTGGCCGCGGCCGCGTCACTCCGGGCCGTACGGGCGCAGGCCGCCGAGGAGGCGGCGCGGCTCAAGGAGTTGACGGAGCGGATCCGGGCGCGAGTGCCGGAGCTGGTGCCGGACATGGAGGTCGTCGGGGATCCGGTGCGACGGCTGCCGCACCTGGTGACGTTCTCCTGTCTGTACGTCGACGGGGAGAGCCTGCTGCACGGGCTCGACCGTGCCGGTTTCTCCGTTTCATCCGGATCGTCCTGTACGAGCAGCACGCTGACGCCCAGCCATGTGCTGCGCGCGATGGGCGTGGTGAGCGAGGGGAACGTACGGGTGTCGCTGCCGCTGGGCACGGAGGCCGCCGAGGTCGAACGGTTCCTGGAGGTGCTGCCGGGCGTGGTGGGCCAGGTACGGGAGAAGCTGGGCGCGCCGGTCGCCGGGGCTGAGGGCACGGCCGAGGCGGTGACCGTCGACGCGCTGGGCATGACCTGCCCCCAGCCGGTGATCGACCTCGGCAGGGCGATCGGCGGAGTACGGGTCGGCGGCACGGTGACCGTCCTCGCCGACGACGAGGTGGCCGCGGTCGACATCCCGGCGTGGTGCTTCACGCAGGGCCACGAGTACGTAGGGGCAGAACCACGCCCCGATGGGGGCATGACATACGTGGTGCGCAAGAACTGCGCAGGCGCGACCACAAAAGAAGCCGCGGCCGCGCCGACTCACTGAGAGAAGACGAGGCCGCGGCCTTTCACCACACGCTCACCCGGCGGAGCCGGTCAGCCGAGGTGCCCCTCCACCTCCTCAGCGGCAGCGTCCCCGTACTGCTTGCGGAACCGGTCCATGAACGGCGCGCGCCGCAACTCGTACTCCTGCGTGCCGAGCGTCTCGATGACCAGCGTCGCGAGCATGCACCCGACCTGCGCCGCCCGCTCGTGCGAGACGCCCCAGGCGAGACCGGACAGGAAGCCCGCGCGGAACGCGTCGCCGACACCCGTCGGGTCGACCTTGGCCTCCTCCTCCGGGACGCCGACCTCCAGCGGGTCCTCGCCGGCCTTCTCGATGCGCACGCCGCGCGCGCCGAGCGTGGTGACCCGGTGGCCGACCTTGCCGAGGATCTCCTCGTCGGTCCAGCCGGTCTTGGACTCGATGAGCCCCTTCTCGTACTCGTTCGAGAAGAGGTACGTGGCGCCTTCGAGGAGCGTCCGGATCTCCTCGCCGTCCATGCGCGCGATCTGCTGCGAGAAGTCGGCGGCGAAGGGGATCGACCGGCTGCGGCACTCCTCCGTGTGGCGGAGCATCGCCTCCGGGTCGTCCGCGCCGATGAGGACCAGGTCGAGGCCGTCGACGCGGTCCGAGACGGTCTTGAGCTCGATGAGCCGGGCCTCGCTCATGGCTCCCGTGTAGAAGGAGCCGATCTGGTTGTGGTCGGCGTCCGTGGTGCACACGAAGCGGGCCGTCTGAAGGGTCTCGGAGATCCGGACGGACTCCGTGTCCACGCCGTGGCGGTCCAGCCACGCGCGGTAGTCCTCGAAGTCCGATCCCGCGGCGCCCACCAGGATCGGGCTCGTGCCGAGCTGCCCCATGCCGAAGGCGATGTTGGGACCGACACCTCCACGGCGTACGTCGAGGGCGTCGACGAGGAACGAGAGGGAGACCGTGTGCAGCTGGTCCGCGACCAGCTGGTCGGCGAAACGGCCGGGGAAGGTCATCAGGTGGTCAGTGGCGATGGAGCCGGTGACTGCGATTCGCACGGCGTGAGCACGCTTCCTGAATAAGGGGAGGAGTTGACGCTTCACGCTACCCGTTCGGAGCGCGCGGGCTGAAGTATGCGAAATGCCTGATAGCGGCCCTTTCCTCAGATGTCACCTCAGGGCTACCGTGCCGTCATGACCTATGACGTGTCAGGCATGGTCCAGGACGATCTCGCGGCGCTGCGCGGCGACTGCGTCCGAATGCTCCCGCACTGGGTGACACCGCCGGCACCGTGGGAGGTCGAGCGGTACGGCCCCGCGCCCAGGCCCTTTGGGATTCACGGGGTCGTGGTGCCCGAGTCGTCCGCGCGGATGATCGACTCCATGGCCGGTTTCGGCGACTGACGGCTTCCGGAAGGGAACCGCGCGTCCGCTCTCCCCGTCCCATCGGTGTCCCCGGTGCGAAGGAGCGATGCGGTGAGCGGCGAAGAGCGGACGCGGGACCGGCTCCGGCGACGGCGGACGGCGGCTGTCGTGTCGGTCGCGGCGGCCGTCCTGCTGGCCGGTGGCGGCGGCGCGTATCTGGCGACGAACGCGATGAGCGGGTCCGGCGACGAGGGTTCGGCCCGGCCGGGCGGCACCGGCACGGGCACTCCCCCGCCGCTCGCCCTGGACGGCCACTCCGACACCTCCCCCTCCTCCGGCACGGCGCCGCCCGGCATCGCGCCCGGCGAGCCCGACCCGAACGGCACCCGCTACAAGGCGACCGGCGACCTCCCGGCGGGCCCCGGGAAGGCGCCCGTCTACCGGGCCCGCGGCGAGGTGACGGCCGCCGAGGCCACGACGCTCGCCGAGGCCCTCGACGTAGAGGGGAAGCCGCAGCGGTCCGGTGACGCCTGGAAGGTGGGTCCGGCGAAGGACGGTTCGGGGCCCTCGTTGCAGATGAGCCGGGTGGCGCCTGGGACCTGGACGTACTCCAGGTACGCGCCGTCCACCGGCGGCAAGTGCGGCGACGGGACGAAGTGCGCGGACCCGGCGGGTGGGGGCGATGCCAAGGACGCGGTGAGCGAGGCCGCCGCGAAGCGGGCCGCGGCGCCGCTCCTGAAGGCGTTCGGCCAGGACGACGCCAAGCTGGATGCCGGGCAACTCATGGGCGCCACCCGCGTGGTGAACGCCGACCCGGTGATCGGCGGGCTGCCGACGTACGGCTGGTCGACCGGGATCCAGGTCGGATCGGACGGTCAAGTGGTGGGTGGCAGCGGCCAGTTGAAGGCGCCGGCGAAGGGTGACACGTATCCGACGGTGGGGGCGCGCGAAGCGCTTGAGCGGATGAACGGGGCGGCGGGCGGGGGCCGGGTGTCCGTCGGCGGGTGCGCGAGTGCGGTGCCGCTGGACGGGGGCAAGGCCGCGGACTGCGCCTCGGCGCCGCCGGAGCCGGCCGCGGTCGCCGTCACGAAGGCGACGTTCGGGCTCGCCGCGCACACCGTCGCGGGGCGGCAGGCGCTGGTGCCGTCGTGGCTGTTCGAGGTGCGGCCCAGCGGGTCGGACGCCGCGTTCACGGTGACGTATCCGGCGGTGGAGCCCAAGTACCTGGCGGCGCCGAAGAGTTCACAGCCGAAACCGAAGCCCTCCGAGCCCTCCGAACCCTCCGAGTCCTCGGACAAGGCGGGCGGCGACACCCGCAGCGTGCACGTCCAGGGCTACAGCGCCAAGGGCAGGACCCTGACCCTGCACTTCACGGGCGGCGTGTGCGCGAAGTACGCGGCGTCGGCGGACGAGTCCGGGGGCCGGGTGAGCGTGAAGGTCACCGAGACGCAGAAGAAGGGCACCGTCTGCATCAAGGTGGCGAAGTTCTATACGTTGCCGGTGACGCTGGACGCTCCGCTGGATGGGCGGAAGGTGGTGGCGGCCGACGGGGACACCGTGCGGCCCGCGCAGAAGAACGCGCCCGGCGGGGTCGAGCCCGCGCCCCGGGACTGAGCGGCCGGGGAGCAATGCCGAAGGGGCGGCCCCAGCGGGGCCGCCCCTTCGCGCTTCACAGCTGTACGGCTTAGCTGAACGAGTCGCCACAGGCGCAGGAGCCCGTCGCGTTCGGGTTGTCGATCGTGAAGCCCTGCTTCTCGATGGTGTCGACGAAGTCGATGGAGGCACCGCCCAGGTACGGGGCCGACATGCGGTCGGTGACGACCTTCACGCCACCGAAGTCCTTCACGACGTCACCGTCGAGCGAGCGCTCGTCGAAGAAGAGCTGGTAGCGCAGGCCGGAGCAGCCGCCGGGCTGAACAGCCACACGCAGGGCCAGATCGTCACGGCCTTCCTGGTCGAGCAGGGCCTTGACCTTGCCGGCCGCTTCGTCGCTGAGCTGGATGCCGTCGCTGACGGTGGTGGTCTCGTCCGATACGGACATCTACATCTCTCCCGGGTTGTTCGGAGACTGCTTGCCGACCATTGCAACCGACAAGGGCCCGGATCCATTCCGGGTTTCGCACTTCTTCTCTTCATGCTCGCACACCGTGCGCGGGCGGGGCACGGTGCGCGGGCCTCGGATTGCGTCACATCGACGACATTGCCATCGTCAAACTGACGTGAAGCACGTATGATAGATAGCGTCAAATCGACGAAAAGTCGAGCAGAGCGAAGAAAGGGTGCGTGACGTGACCACGGCCCAGTCCCCCCAGGCCCCTGTTGACCTGGATGTTTCTCCCACGCCTCTGGCGCTCCTGCTGCTCGGCCGCGAGGCCGATCCGCGCAGCGAGCGCGGTGTGGAGTGCCCCGGCGACCTGCCCTCGCCGTCCGACCCGGACCTGGTGGAGCGGGCGCGCGCGGCAAAGGAAAAGCTCGGAGACAAGGTGTTCGTCCTCGGGCACCACTACCAGCGCGACGAGGTCATCCAGTTCGCCGACGTCACCGGGGACTCCTTCAAGCTGGCGCGGGACGCGGCGGCCCGGCCCGAGGCCGAGTACATCGTGTTCTGCGGTGTGCACTTCATGGCCGAGTCGGCCGACATCCTGACCGGGGACGACCAGAAGGTGGTCCTTCCGGACCTCGCCGCCGGCTGCTCCATGGCGGACATGGCGACGGCCGAGCAGGTCGCCGAGTGCTGGGACGCGCTGACCGAGGCCGGCATCGCCGAGTCCGTGGTCCCCGTCTCGTACATGAACTCCTCCGCGGACATCAAGGCGTTCACGGGCACGCACGGCGGCACGATCTGTACGTCCTCCAATGCCGAGCGGGCCCTCAACTGGGCGTTCGAGCAGGGCGAGAAGGTGCTCTTCCTGCCCGACCAGCACCTCGGCCGGAACACCGCGGTGCGCGATCTCGGCATGTCGCTCGACGACTGCGTCGTCTACAACCCGCACAAGCCGAACGGCGGCCTGAGCGTCGAGGAGCTGCGGGCCGCGAAGATGATCCTGTGGCGCGGGCACTGCTCGGTGCACGGGCGCTTCTCGCTGGAGTCGGTCGAAGACGTACGTGCGCGGATACCGGGTGTCAATGTGCTCGTGCACCCGGAGTGCAAGAACGAGGTCGTGGCCGCGGCGGACTACGTCGGCTCGACCGAATACATCATCAAGGCCCTGGAGGCGGCGCCCGCCGGGTCGAAGTGGGCCATCGGCACGGAGCTGAACCTTGTACGCCGTCTCGCGAACCGGTTCGCCGCGGAGGACAAGGAGATCGTCTTCCTCGACAAGACGGTCTGCTTCTGCTCGACCATGAACCGGATCGATCTGCCGCACCTGGTCTGGACGCTGGAGTCCTTGGCGGACGGCCAACTCGTCAACCGGATCGAGGTCGACCGCGAAACGGAACAGTTCGCCAAGCTCGCCCTCGAGCGCATGCTGGCGCTGCCGTAGGCGGCACCCCGGTGCGGGGCGAGCGCTTCATCAGGCGCCCGCCCCGCTTCCGGTTTCGGGGCTCCGCCCCGGACCCCGCTGCTCAAACGCCGCAGGGGCTTGAACTACACGTTCGCCGGCTCCGGCTCCGCGTCCTCGGACGAGGACTGGGGCGGAACCCCGGAGCCGCCGTCCCGCTTCGCGGAGCGCTTCGCCGCCCGCCGCTCCTTGCGGAGCTCCAGCATCGCGTAGAGCGTCGGGACGAGAAGCAGCGTCAGCAGCGTCGACGAGATCAGACCGCCGATCACGACCACCGCGAGCGGCTGGGCGATGAAGCCGCCCTCGCCGGTGACGCCGAGCGCCATCGGGAGCAGGGCGAAGATCGTCGCCAGGGCCGTCATCAGGATCGGGCGCAGCCGGTGCCTGCCGCCCTCGACGACCGCCTCCACCACGCCCAGGCCCTGGGCCCGGTACTGGTTGATCAGGTCGATCAGGACGATCGCGTTGGTGACCACGATGCCGATGAGCATCAGCATGCCGATCATCGCCGGGACGCCCATGGCCGTGCCGGTGGCGATCAGCAGGCCGATCGCGCCCGTGGCCGCGAACGGGATCGAGACCAGCAGGATCAGCGGCTGGGCCAGCGAACGGAACGTCGCCACCAGGAGCATGAAGACGATCGCGATCGCCGCGAGCATCGCCAGGCCCAGGTTCTTGAACGCGTCGTCCTGGTCCTCGCTGACGCCGCCGATGGTCGCCGTGGCGCCCTTCGGCAGGTCCAGCGAGGCGAGCTTCGACTGGAGGTCGGTGCTGACCGCGCCCGTGTTGTCGCCGTCCGGCTTCGCCGTGATCGTCGCGGCGCGGGCGCCGTCGATCCGGGTCATCGACACGGGACCGTCGACGGTCTTCACCGTGGCGATGTCGCCGAGGGTGACACCGCCGGGGCCCATCGGCAGCTTCTTCAGCTCGGCCATCGTGGTGGCCGGCTTCGCCGACTTCACGACGACGTCGCGCTCGGTGTCGTCGATCGTCACCTTGCCGCTGGTGGTGCCGCGCACCGCCTGGGTGACGGCTGCGCCGAGCGTGGTGTCGTTGAACCCGGCGGCGGCCGCCTTCGCGTTGGCCTTCACCTCGATCCGCGGCACCGACTGCGACAGGTCGCTGGTGACGTCGGTGACGTCGTCGAGCGAGGAGACCGCGTCCTGGACCTGGCCGGAGGCCTTCTCCAGTACGTCGCCGTCGGCGGCCTTCACGACCACGGACAGGTCCTGGCTGCCGAAGCCGCCACCGGCCCCGAGCGTCGTCGTACCCACGCCGGAGAGCTGTCCGAGCTCACGCTCGATGCGCTTCTGCGTGGCCTCGTACGTCGAGCTGTCCTTCAGCTTCAGCTGGTACGACGCCTGGTTGGTGTCGGTGCCGCCGCCGAAGGCCGCCATGAAGCCCGAGGAGCCGATGGTGACCTGGTAGTCCTCGATCTCGTCGATGCCCGCGAGCACCTTCTCGATCTTCTTCACGGACGCGTCGGTCGCCGACAGGCTGCTGCCGGGCTGCAACTCCTGCTTGATGGAGAGGACTTCCTGGTCACCCTGGTCGAAGAAGTTCGTCTTGAGCATCGGCGCCATGCCGAACGTGCCGACGAGCACGACCACCGCGATCATCAGGCTGGTGAACCGGCGACGCGTCGCGAAGCGCAGCACGGGAACGTAGATCCGCTGCAGCCAGGAGCGCGCCTCCTTCTCCTCGGCGAGGCGCCGGGCCTCCTCCGGGTCGACGCCGCGGGCCGCCTTGGGCGGGCGCAGGAACCAGTAGGACAGGACGGGCACGACCGTCAGCGACACGAGCAGGGACGCGAGGAGCGCCGCCGTCACCGTGATGGAGAACGAGCCGAACAGCTCGCCCACCATGCCGCCGACCAGGCCGATCGGGAGGAAGACCGCCACGGTCGTGAGGGTCGAGGAGGTCACCGCGCCCGAGACCTCGCGGACCGCCTTGAGGATGGCCTCCCTGCGTTCCTCGCCGTAGCCGAGATGGCGCTTGATGTTCTCCAGGACGACGATCGAGTCGTCGACGACGCGGCCGATCGCGATGGTCAGCGCGCCGAGCGTGAGCATGTTGAGCGACAGGTCGCCGGTCCACAGGACGATCAGTGCGAGGACCACGGACAGCGGGATGGAGACCGCCGTCACGAGCGTGGAGCGCAGCGACGCCAGGAAGATCAGGATGATGACGACCGCGAAGAGCAGGCCGAGGGCGCCCTCCGTGGTCAGGCCCGAGATGGACTTCGAGACGGCCGGGCCCTGGTCGCTGACGACGGTGACCTCGGCGCCGGAGCCGAGGTCGTCACGGAGCTGCGGCAGCTTGTCCTTGACGGCGTCGGAGATGGCGACCGCGGAGCCGTCCTGGTCCATGGTGACCGCGAGCGACAGGCTGGGCTCGCCGTCGGTGCGGGTGATCGAGTCGGCCGTGGACGGCTGCTGCTTCACCGTGGCGAGGTCGCCGAGGCGTACGGGCTTCTTGACGCCCTCACCCGTGACCATCAGGTCCTGGATCTGCTTCAGGGACGTGAAGCCGCCGCCGACCTGGACCGTGCGGTTCTTGCCCGCCTCGTCGAGCGAGCCCGCGGGCATGGTGGCGCCGCCGGCCTTCAGGGACTCGGCGAGGGCCTGCGGGTTCACCCCGGCCGCGGCCATCTTCCGGTCGCTGGGCGTGATGTCGACCTGGAGGTCGCGGACGCCGTCGACGGTGACCTGGGAGACGCCGTCGATGTCCTTCAGCGTCGGCACGACGGACTTGTCGAGCTGGTCGGCGAGCGCCTGCTGGTCCTTGTCGGAGGTGACGGCGAGGACGACGGTCGGGATGTCGTCGGTCGAGCCGGCGACGACCTGCGGGTCGACGTCCTCGGGCAGCTGGGCGCGGGCCCGGTTGACCGCCTGCTGGACGTCGGCGACGAGCTGCTTGCTGCCGTCGGTGCCGTAGTCGAACTGGGCCATCACCAGGGCGCTGCCCTCGCTGGCCGTCGACGTGACGCCGGTGATTCCGTCGACCGCGTCGATGGAGTTCTCAAGAGGCTCGACGACCTGCTTCTCCACCACGTCCGGGGCCGCGCCCTGGTAGGGGGCGATGACGGAGACCATGGGCAGTTCGATCGAGGGCAGCAGCTGCTGCTTGAGTTGCGGGATCGCGATCGCGCCGAAGACGATCGCGATGATCGAAATCAGCCCGATGAGGGCGCGTTGGGCGAGGCTGAATCTCGACAGCCAGGACATGGATCGGGTCTCCGTGGGACGTGAGCGGAAGATGAGGGCCGGACCATGACAACCGGTGCGGTGTCACGCGTGGGCCCACGGTCCACCCTCGGTCATGCGTGCGACCCGATTCGTCGCTCCCAGGTCCTGTTCTCGTCCGCCGCCTACTGCGCCCGGAGTACGCGCCCCGTAAGGGTCACTCCACCCTTGGGCGTACCAGGCCCGATTCGTACGCGATGACGACGAGTTGGGCGCGGTCGCGGGCGCCCAGCTTGGCCATGGCGCGGTTGACGTGGGTCTTCACGGTGAGCGGGCTGACCTCCAGACGCTCGGCGATCTCGTCGTTGGAGTGGCCGCCAGCGACCTGGACGAGGACCTCGCGCTCGCGCACGGTGAGCGCGGCGAGCCGCTCGGCGCTGCCGTCCGTGGGGCGGGCCCCCTCCTCGTAACCGTCGCCCTGCGCGAGGAACTTGGCGATCAGCCCTTTGGTCGCGACGGGCGAGAGCAGGGCGTCGCCCGCGGCCGCGATCCGCACGGCGCCGAGCAGCTCGTCGGGCTCGGCGCCCTTGCCGAGGAAGCCGGAGGCACCGGCCCGCAGCGACTGCACCACGTACTCGTCGACCTCGAACGTCGTCAGCATCACGACGTGTACGTGGCCGAGCTCCGGGTCCGCGGTGATCTCGCGGGTGGCGGCGAGCCCGTCGGTGCCGGGCATCCGGATGTCCATGAGCACGACGTCGGGGCGCTCGGAGCGGGCGAGCCGGACGGCCTCCGCGCCGTCGGACGCCTCCGCCACGACCTCCATGTCGGGTTCGGAGTCGACGAGCACGCGGAAGGCGCTGCGCAGCAGGGCCTGGTCGTCGGCCAGAAGGACCCTGATCGTCGCGCTGGTCATGTGGTGGCGTCCTCGGAGGTGTTGGTGCCTTCGGCGGGGCGGGCGCCGCCGGTGCGGGCCTTGGTCGGAAGGATCGCATGGACGCGGAAACCGCCGCCGTAGCGCGGTCCCGCGGTGAGGGCGCCGCTGAGCGCGGTGACGCGTTCGCGCATGCCGAGGAGGCCATGGCCGCCGTTCGCTCCGGGCTCGTCCGGTTCGCTGGGGTGGTCGCCGTACGCGGCGGTGGCCCCGGGCCCGTTGTCGAGGACGGTGATCTCCACGTTCGGTCCCACGCGCACGACGCTGACCTCGGCCTTGGCATCGGGGCCCGCGTGCTTCTGTACGTTCGTCAGCGCTTCCTGTACGACGCGGAAGGCGGCGAGGTCGACGGCTGCGGGCAGGGCGGGGGCGTCCTTCGCGCGGGCCACCTCGACGGGCAGGCCGGCGTGCCGGAAGGTGTCGACGAGGTCGTCGAGCCGGTCGAGTCCCGGGGCGGGCTCGGTGGGCGCCTCCGGATCCCCGGTCTGCCTCAACAGGCCGACCGTGGCACGGAGTTCACCCAGCGCGGAGCGGCTGGCCTCGCGGACGTGACCGAGGGCCTCCTTGGCCTGGTCGGGCCGCCGGTCCATGACGTGTGCGGCGACTCCGGCCTGCACGTTGACGAGCGCGATGTGGTGGGCGACGACGTCGTGCAGATCGCGGGCGATCCGCAGCCGCTCCTCCGCGACGCGGCGCCGTGCCTCCTCCTCGCGGGTGCGTTCGGCGCGTTCGGCGCGCTCCCTGATCGCGGTGACGAAGGCGCGCCGCGAGCGGACCGCGTCGCCCGCCGCCGCGGCCATGCCGGTCCACGCGAAGATGGCGAGGTTCTCCTGGGAGTACCAGGGCAGCGGGCCCGCGAACATGGCGACGCCGGTCAGCACCGCCATCGAGGCGAGGCCGACGCGCCAGGTGGTGGGGCGGTCCGTGGACGCGGCGACCGTGAAGAGGGCCACGACCGCGGCCATCACGACGGGGGCGCGGGGGTCCCCGGTGGCCAGTTCGACGACGGAGACGGCGGAGGTCGCCGCGAGTACGCAGAGGGGGGCGCGGCGGCGGAACACGAGAGCGGCGGCGCCGAGCAGCATCAGGACGAGGCTGAGCACGTTCGGCGTTCTGGCGCCCCAGGCGTACGTTCCCTCCGGGCCGTGCGGGTCGACGAAGGAGCCGGCGACCATGCAGAGGAGGACGCCGAGCGCGAGGGTGGCGTCCAGGGCCAGCGGATGCGTCCTGGCCCACCGTACGAAGCGGTTCACCGGGTTCACGGTAGCGCGCCCGCACCCGCTGGCTCCGGGGAGCCGCTATCCCGGGATCAGGCCGTCGTCGCTGAGCATGTCGCGGACCTCCGCCAAGGTGGCGTCCTGCGCCGGCAGGATCAGCTCCGACGGCTCCAGGGCGTCGTCCGGCAGCGGAGTGCCCAGGCGGCGGACCGCGTCCAGGAGAGCGGCGAGCGTGCGGCGGAAACCCGCCTCGTCGCCGCTCTCCATCTCCGCGAGGAGTTCGTCGTCGAGCTTGTTGAGTTCGGTGAAGTGGTCGTCCGCCAACTCCACCTGGCCCTCCCCCATGATCCGGACGATCATGTCGGCCTCCTCAAGGCGCTACAGCTCTACAGGCGCTACTGCTTGTCGAAGCGCGGGGTGTCCTGGGGCTGCGCCTGCGAAGGCTGACTCTGGTCCTGTCCGCCTTCGAGCTCCTGCTGCGAAGAGGACGGGCCACCGGACAGCTCCGCCTTCATGCGCTGCAGCTCCAGCTCTACATCCGTACCACCGGAAAGCCGGTCCAGCTCGCTCTGGATGTCGTCCTTGGCGAGGCCGGACGAGTCGTCGAGCGCGCCGGAGGCGAGCAGTTCGTCGATGGCACCGGCCCGCGCCTGCATCTGCGCGGTCTTGTCCTCGGCACGCTCGATCGCCATGCCGACGTCGCCCATCTCCTCGGAGATGCCGGAGAACGCCTCGCCGATCCGGGTCTGCGCCTGCGCCGCGGTGTACGTGGCCTTGATCGTTTCCTTCTTGGTGCGGAAGGCGTCCACCTTCGCCTGCAGCCGCTGGGCCGCGAGAGTGAGCTTCTCCTCCTCACCCTGAAGCGTCTGGTGCTGCGTCTCCAGGTCCGTGACCTGCTGCTGGAGCGCGGCACGGCGGGACAGCGCCTCGCGGGCCAGATCCTCCCGGCCGAGCGCGAGCGCCTTGCGGCCCTGGTCCTCGAGCTTGGACGACTGGGACTGGAGCTGACCGAGCTGCAGCTCCAGACGCTTGCGGGACGTCGCCACGTCGGCGACTCCCCTGCGTACCTTCTGGAGCAGCTCAAGCTGCTTCTGGTACGAGTAATCGAGGGTCTCGCGCGGGTCCTCGGCCCGGTCAAGGGCCTTGTTCGCCTTCGCGCGGAAGATCATCCCCATACGCTTCATGACACCGCTCATGGGCTTCGCGCGCCCCCTTCTGACAGATCCAGCGTTGGTCCAGCTCCAGCACTGCGACAGAAACCACAGTACGGGTCCTGCCTCTATTACCGCACTGTTCAGGTACGGATGCGCTCATCCCCGAGGACGACTGCTTCCGGCCCCGCTCCGGCGCAAGGAGTAGATGACCCCTGACGGAGGGACGCGGGACGTTGCCGGATCGTTCCCCACGGCCCTGTGGTCGATGCATGACCACCACGTACCCTGGCGATTGTGTTCCGTAGCCGATCCAAGGACGACAAGGCCCAGGCCGCGCAGGCCAAGGTGACCATGTCCAAGCAGCCCAGAGACCCCGAGGCGCCCAAGGGCCGCCCCACGCCGAAGCGCAGCGAGGCCCAGACGCAGCGCCGCAGCGTGGCCAACACCAAGATGTCGCCGAAGGAGGCCCGTACCCGCACTCGCGACGAGCGCCGCACCGCGATGCAGCGCCAGCGAGAGGCGCTGGCCAACGGCGACGAGCGTTACCTGCCGGCCCGTGACAAGGGCCCGGTGCGCAAGTACGCGCGCGACTTCGTCGACTCGCGCTTCGCGATCGCCGAGTACTTCCTGCCGATGGCGGTGGTCATCCTCGTCCTGAGCATGATCCGCGTCGGTTCGCTGCAGAACATCGCGCTGCTGCTGTGGCTGTTCGTGATCGTCGCGATCGTGGTCGACTCGGCCGTGACCGGTTTCCGCCTGAAGAAGATCCTCGCGGAGAAGTTCCCGGACGAGCGCCGCAAGGGCGCCGTCGCGTACGCGCTCATGCGCACGCTCCAGATGAAGCGACTGCGCCTGCCGAAGCCGCAGGTCAAGCGCGGAGAGCGGCCCTGAGCACGGACAGCACAGAGGCTTTCGCCGGCGACGCCGTGCACTCCTGGCTGGACAAGCTCGGCGGGCTGCGCAACGTCGTACGGCAGGAGCTCGTGGCCAGGCAGCTCGACGAGCAGCTGGCCGCGCGGTTCCCCGTCGGTCAGCGGCTGCGGGTGCTCGACGTGGGGATGGGCCAGGGCACGCAGGCCCTGCGCCTCGCCCGCGCCGGGCACAAGGTGACCGGTGTGGAGCAGGATCCGGAGATGGTCGCCGTGGCGGGCCGCACGCTCGCCGCGGAGCCCTCCGGGGTACGCGACCGGGTCCGTCTCGTGCAGGGCAACGGCATGGACACCGGTGTGCATTTCCTGCCGGGCAGTTTCGACGTCGTGCTCTGTCACGGCGTCCTGATGTACGTCGAGGATCCCGACGCGCTGCTCGCGGGCCTGGCCCGGATGCTGGCGCCGGGCGGCCTGCTCTCCCTCGTCGTACGCAACGGGGACGCGCTCGCGATGCGTCCCGGGCTCGCCGGTGACTGGATCGGTGCGCTCGGCGCCTTCGAGTCGACGAAGTACACGAACCGGCTCGGGCTCGACGTCAGGGCCGACCGGCTCGGCCCGCTGACGGAGACGCTCGCCGGGATCGGGGCGCCGCTGCACTCCTGGTACGGGGTGCGGGTCTTCACCGATCAGGCCGCGGACGGGGCGGGTGTGCCGGAGCACGGGGAGCTGCAGACGTTGCTCGCCGCGGAGGAGCGGGCGGGTCGGTCGGATCCGTACCGCCGGGTTGCGGCGTTGCTGCACCTTTGCGGGGTGCGGGGGTAGCAATTGAGCCCCCGCGGCGATTGAGCGGCGGGGTCCGGGGCGGAGCCCCGGGGCGGGGGCCCCCCGGGGTGGGTGGTGCCCGGGGGGGCGGGGGCCGCCGCCCCGCGCCCCGCAGCGCGGCGGGGGGGGTGAGGGCGGCCCGGC
>NZ_JBIAQB010000009.1:81904-135639 GCF_042888725.1 Streptomyces sp. NPDC002795 | reverse complement strand
CGGGCCCTCGCGCGCGGCGTCCACCCCACCCCCCCCCGCGGGCGTCGCCCCCCGGCGGCCGGGGGGCCCCCCCCCCCCCCCCCCCCCCCCCCCCGGGGGGGGGGGCCGGGGGGCCCCCCCCCGCACCCCGCGCCTCAATCGCCGGCGGGGCTTAAGAGGCTCAGCCCTCGGCGGGGCTTGAAGAGCCTGACGGAGTCGATGTGTCCTCCGGGTGCAGGCTCATCGGGCCGTAGATGACCTTGTCGTCCTCGCGGAGAGTGACCTGGTCGGCTCCTCCGTCCGCGAGTTGTTTCCAGTACTCGCCGACCCAGGACTCGGCGTCCCCCTGTGTGGTGAACTCCTCGGGCTGTACCGCGGGAGCCACCTCCGTCCCGTCGGACTTCTCGAACCGCCACGTCCACGCCGCCATGTCAGCCTCCCGGTCTCGGACGTCCGCTGTGCCGCTGTCCCCGGAAGCCTATCCGGGCGCGCGTCGATGAAGGGGGCGCGGGAGGATCTTCCTGTGGAACTGACACTGCTCGGCACCGGCGGCCCCGACGGGCTGCCCCGCCCCGACTGCCCTTGCGCCGCATGCGCCACCGCGCTCGGCCGCGACGCCCGTGCCGCGACGGCGGTCCTGATCGACGGGACGCTGCTGCTCGACCTGACGCCCGGGGCCGCGTTCGCCGCGGCCCGTTCGGGCCACAGCCTCGGCGGCGTGCGGCAGGTGCTGCTCTCGCATCCGCACGACGGGCCCGCGGTCGAGGTGCCCGCGGGGCTTCCGCAGCCCGGCCGGGTGCCGGACGGCCGGGAGCTGGCGCTCATGAGCGGGCACCGGGTGCGGGCGCTGGCGCTGGACGCGCCGGGCACCGGCTACGAGGTGACGGGGCCCGAGGGCGAGCGGCTGCTGTATCTGCCGCCGGGCACCGCGCCCGCGGGCCTCGACGAGCCGCGGGCGCCGTACGAGATGGTGCTCGCCGATGTCGTCGGCCGCCCCGACGCGCTGGCCCGGCTGCGCGCCGCGGGCGCGATCGGCCCGACCACCGATGTCCTCGCCGTCCATCTGGACCACGACGTCTTCCCGGGCCCGGAACTCGTGCGGCGGCTCGCGGCGGCGGGCGCGCGGGCCGTGCCCGATGGCACGACCCTGGACGTCGGCACGTACGAGGACGTGCCCGATGTGCCGCGCAGGACGCTGGTGCTCGGCGGGGCGCGGTCCGGGAAGTCGGTGGAGGCCGAGCGGCGCCTGGAGGCGTTCCCCGACGTGCTGTACGTGGCGACCGGCGGGACGCGCGGCGGAGCCGCCAAGGACCCTGAGTGGGCGCAGCGGGTGGCCGCGCACCGGGAGCGGCGGCCCGGTTCGTGGCGGACGGCGGAGACCTGCGACCTCGTGCCGCTGCTTGAGGATCGCGAGGACACGGCTCCGTTGCTCGTCGACTGTCTGTCGCTGTGGCTGACGTACGCGATGGACGAGGTGGGGGCCTGGGACGACGCCGAGTGGGCGGGCGGTGGCGAGAAGGCGCTGCGGGAGAAGGTGGCCGGGCTCGTCGACGCGGTGCGGCGCGCGCGGCGTACCGTCGTCGCCGTCTCGAACGAGGTGGGTTCGGGGATCGTGCCCGCGACCGCGTCGGGGCGCCGCTACCGGGACGAACTCGGCCGTCTGAACGCGGCGTTCGCGGCCGAGTGCGAGCATGTGCTGCTCGTCGTCGCGGGTCAGCCGCTCGCGCTGCGCGGCTGACCCCGATCCGCTGCTACGCGTCCGGGTCGCGGCGCGCGATCACCCGGTAGGCGTTGGAGAAGCGGGTGCGGCGGGCCAGTGGCGCGAGGAGCCGGTCGGCCGCGCAGGCGGCGAGGAACGCGGGCGCGACGGCGTACATCAGTGCCTTGCGCAGGACGCGCTTGGCCTCGCCGGGGGCCTTGGTGCGCCACGGGTCGTCGGCATCGGGCAGGTGCCGGCCCGCGAACAGGGCGAGGCCGGCCGCGAGATCCAGCGGGACGTGCGCGGCGCGGCGGTCGACGGCGACGACCGTGTAGCCGAGGGCGCGCAGTTCGGCGCGGAGGTTGGCGAGCGGGATCAGGTGCAGGTGCTGCGGCTGGAAGTACGAGATCCACCATTTGCCGAGGAGCTTCGCGAAGCGGCTCTCGGGGTCGGGGAGCTCGATCATCAGATGCCCGCCGGGGCGCAGCACGCGGTGCGCCGCCTTCAGTTCCTCGCGCGGATCGCGGGAGCGGTCCAGGTAATGGAACATGCTCAGCGCGTCGTAGCCGCCCTGGAGTCCGGGGGCGAGCTCGGTGAGCAGGCCCTGGTGGGCCCGCTCGACGCGGCCCGCCCTGCGGCCCTCCTCGACGCAGTCTCCGCTGTCGAGCCCGTCGAAGGACGTGTACGGCAGGATCTCCTGGGCGGCCGCGGGGAAGTGGCCCTGGCCGGTGCCGATGTCGAGCCAGCTCTCCGGTTCGAGGAACGCGGCGAGGGCGCGGGCGCGGGACCGGTCGCGCTGGGCGGAGGTGCGCGCGCGGAAGATCCACTCGGCCTGGTCGGCGTAGCGGCCCTCGCAGAAGTCCCGGTAGTAGAAGTCCAGGCCCTCGGGGGTGAGGCGGGGGTTCTGGAACGAGTGGGCGCAGGACCCGCACTGGACCAGGGTGAAGCTGCCGGGCTTGTGCTGGAGGAGGTCGGTGGTGCGCAGGCGCGTGCGCAGCCGGGTGCTGCCGCACCAGGGGCAGTCGGGGCGGCGCGGCTCGTGGAAGCGTTCGGTGCCCTGGGCGAGTTCGGTGAGATAGGCGGGGCGGCGCTCGGCGACGGCCTGGGGGGTGGCGGGGGCGGTCAAGGGTGATGCCTCCAGTCATGGTCTGCGCTGCCGTGGTCTGCGGTGCCTAAACAAGCGCGCCAGATATGACAATTCGACGCGAATACGAACGCAACCGATCATCTCCGTGCAGTTCATGACAGGCCGGAGGCGACTCACCGCCCGTCTCCACCGTCCGCCGTAAGGACGCACCCATCGGTGTCCCGTGACGGAGGGTGCGGCTGGGGCCAGACGTCCGCGACGGCCGGTACTGTTCGGCGAATGAGCTCGCTGAACCTCGACGACTTCACCGATCTGATCGAGCGCCCCGACGGCGGGACCCGCCGCGACGCGGAGGAGCGCAGGGCCCGCTTCGCCGTGCCTCCGGGCGCCCTCGGCCGCCTCGATGAACTGGGCGAGTGGCTGAGCGCCGCCCAGGGCGCGGTGCCCGTACGACCGGTCGCCCGGCCGCGCGTGGTCCTCTTCGCGGGCGACCACGGCGTGGCCGGACTCGACGTGTCGAAGCGGGCGGCGGGCAGCGCAACGGAACTCGTACGGGATGTCGTCGAGGGCGCCTCCGCAGGCGCGGTGCTCGCGCGCCGGCTCGGTGTCGGCGTACGGGTCGTCGACGTCTCCCTCGACTGTGAGCCCGACGAGCTGCCCAAGTCCGTCGACGACCGGCGCGTGCGGCGCGGCTCGGGGCGCATCGACACCGAGGACGCGCTCACCCTCGAAGAGGCGGAGGCCGCGTTCCGCGCGGGCATGGCGGTCGCCGACGAGGAGGCCGACTCCGGTACGGATCTCGTCGTCCTCGGCGACATCAGCGTCGGCGGCACGACGGCGGCGGCCACGCTGATCGCGGCGCTGTGCGGCACGGACGCGTCCGTCGTCACCGGGCGCGGCGGCGACCCCATCGACGACCTCGCCTGGATGCGCAAGTGCGCGGCGATCAGGGACGCGCTGCGCCGGGCCCGCCCCGTCCTCGGCGACCAGCTCCAGCTCCTCGCCACGGTGGGCGGCGCGGACCTCGCGGCGGCGACCGGCTTCCTGCTCCAGTGCGCGGTGCGGCGCACGCCCGTGCTCCTGGACGGCGTGGTCTCCGCGGCCTGCGCGCTCGTCGGCCAGCGCGTCGCGTTCCGCGCCCCCGACTGGTGGCTGGCCGCCCACGCCAGCGGCGAACCGGCCCAGGCGAAGGCGCTCGACCGGATGGCCATGGACGTACTCCTCGACCAGGACGTCCGGGTGGGCGGCGCCGCGGGCGCGCTTCTCGCGCTTCCGTTGGTGCAGGCGGCGGCGTCCTTGGCGGCGGAGCTGCCGGAGGCGGACTCGGCGGAGCCGGCCGACCAGGAGGCGTAGGGGGAGGCCGGACGTCCCCGCGCCTCAAGCGCCGGCGGGGCTGGAAAGATCCGTCCTGATGGCGCCGGGTAACCTCCCCCGGTGTCCGCTACCGACTCCTCCCCCGCCTCCGTGCCGGACGGCATACGTTTCGCCTTCGGGACCCTCACCGTTCTGCGGGTGAAGGTCACCCGCTGGGACCGTGCGGCCGCCCGGACCGGGATGCTCTGCGCGCCGCTCGCCGGGCTGGTCGTCGGCCTCGCCGCGGCCACTGTCGGCGTGGCGCTGACCTTCCTCGGGGCGGACGCGCCGCTCGCCGCCGTCGCCGCCGTCGCGGTGCCCGCGGCGCTGACCCGCGGACTGCACCTCGACGGGCTCGCGGACGTCGCGGACGGCCTGGGCAGCGGGAAACCCGCCGAGGACGCGCTGCGGATCATGAAGCAGTCCGACATCGGCCCCTTCGGTGTGGTCACCCTCGTCCTGGCGCTGCTCGCCCAAGTCGCCGTACTGGCCGACCAGTTCGGGCAGTCGTGGTGGCGCGGCGCCCTCGCCGCGACCGTCTCCGCGGTGACCGCGCGCCTCGCCCTGACCTTCGCCTCCCGCACCGGGGTACCGGCCGCCCGCCCGGAGGGCCTCGGCGCGGCGGTCGCGGAGACGGTGTCGCGCCGGGCGGCGCTGATCGCGGGGGCGGTGGTCGTCGCACTGTGCGCCGCCCTCTCGCTCCAGGCCGCGCTCGCCGTCGTCCTCGGCTGCGCGGCGGCCGAACTCCTGTCCCGCCGCTGCGTAGCCCGCTTCGGCGGCGTGACCGGCGACGTCTTCGGCGCACTCGCCGAGACGGCGGCCACGACGTCCCTGGTGATCCTCACGCTCGGGTGAACCATTCAAGCCCCAGCGGCGGGCCGCACCTGGACGAAGCACCCCAAGAACGACGGGCGTAGGCTCAGCCACGGGCGGGCCAACTCCCCCCGACCCCGGCGAAGAAGCCGGACTCACCCGTACGAAAGAGGGACCTCACCACCGTGACTGCTCTGACTCTCAGCACCGCCGCGGCGACCGGCCTGCGCGCCGACGCGATCGTCGTCGGCGTCGTCAAGGGCGACAAGGGCCCCGTCGTCGCGCACGGCGCGGAAGCCGTGGACAAGGCGTACGACGGAAAGCTCGGTTCCGTCCTGGAGGCCCTCGGCGCCAGTGGCGGCGAGGGCGAGGTGACGAAGCTCCCCGCGCCGTCCGGCCTCAAGGCGCCGGTCGTGCTGGCGGTCGGTCTCGGCGGCGAGCCCGAGAAGAACGGCTCCTACGAGGGCGAGACGCTGCGCCGCGCCGCCGGTGTCGCGGCCCGCGCCCTGACCGGCTCGAAGAAGGCCGCGTTCGCGCTGCCGGTCGACGACGCCGAGGACGTCGGCGCGATCGCGGAGGGCGCCCTGCTCGGCGCGTACTCCTTCGACGCCTACAAGGAGTCCCCGAAGGACCCGAAGAAGAACGGCAAGGAGCCGCTCGCCGAGGTCGCGATCCTCGGCGCCAAGCCCCGGGACAAGGCGCACAAGGCCGCGATCGAGCGCGCCCTCGCGGTGGCCGAGGAGCTCAACCGCGCCCGCGACCTGGTCAACACCCCGCCGAACGACCTGAACCCGGAGTCCTTCGCCGCCGTCGCCCAGGCCGCGGCCAAGGAGCACGGCATCAAGGTGCAGGTGCTCGACGAGAAGGCCCTGGAGAAGGGCGGCTTCGGCGGCATCCTCGGCGTCGGCGCGGGCTCCGCCTCGGCGCCGCGCCTGGTGAAGCTCTCGTACAAGAGCGCCAAGGCGGACAAGCACCTCGCCTTCGTCGGCAAGGGCATCACGTACGACTCGGGCGGCATCTCGCTGAAGCCGGCCGGTCACAACGAGACGATGAAGTGCGACATGGCCGGCGCCGCCGCCGTGTTCGCCGCCGTCGTCTCCGCCGCGCGCCTGGGCCTTGAGGTGAACGTCACCGGATGGCTGGCGCTCGCCGAGAACATGCCGTCGGGCTCGGCCACCCGCCCCGGCGACGTGCTGCGCATGTACTCGGGCAAGACGGTCGAGGTGCTGAACACCGACGCCGAGGGCCGCCTCGTGCTCGCCGACGCCATCGCCAAGGCCTCCGAGGAGACGCCGGACGCGATCGTCGACGTCGCGACGCTCACCGGCGCGATGATGCTGGCGCTCGGCGCCCGCACCTTCGGCATCATGGCCAACGACGACGCCTTCCGCGGCTCGATCCACGAGGCCGCCGAGGAGGTCGGCGAGCCGGCCTGGCCGATGCCGCTCCTGGCCGACCTGCGCAAGGGCATGGACTCGTCGACCGCCGACATCGCGAACATGGGCGAGCGGATGGGCGGCGGCCTGGTCGCGGGCCTGTTCCTTCAGGAGTTCGTCGGCGAGGGCATCACGTGGGCCCACCTCGACATCGCGGGCCCGGCCTTCAACGAGTCGGCCCCGTTCGGCTACACGCCGAAGGGCGGCACGGGTTCCGCGGTGCGCACGCTGGTCCGTCTCGCGGAGCGGACGGCGGCGGGCGACCTCGGCTGACCCCGGAAAGTCACTGTTCAGCCCCCGGTGCACAGCACCGGGGGCTGTTCGCTTTGAACGAAATCTTCGGGTTTGTCCTCGCTTGTCACGGCTGTTTCCGGTGTAACGGCCGTCTCACCCCCCAGCCCGACGTCCCGACTGCCGCCGACAAGTGCGAGGATGGGGTACGGCAGGACAGGGCCCTCACCCAGGGCCGAAGAACGAGCGGCCGCACACCCCGCCGCCCGGTCGTCGGAGACCGGCGTACGGCGCACATGCATGGAGGACGTGACGTGGCGAACGACGCCAGCACTGTTTTCGACCTAGTGATCCTCGGCGGTGGCAGTGGCGGTTACGCCGCGGCCCTGCGTGGAGCGCAGCTGGGCCTGGACGTCGCCCTGATCGAGAAGAACAAGCTCGGCGGCACGTGCCTGCACAACGGCTGCATCCCGACGAAGGCCCTGCTGCACGCCGGCGAGATCGCCGACCAGGCACGCGAGGCCGGCCAGTTCGGTGTCAAGGCCACCTTCGAGGGCATCGACATCAACGCCGTCCACAAGTACAAGGACGACGTGATCTCCGGCCTGTACAAGGGCCTGCAGGGCCTCGTGGCCTCGCGCAAGGTGACGTACATCGAGGGCGAGGGCAAGCTCTCCTCCCCGACGTCCGTGGACGTGGGTGGCCAGCGGATCCAGGGCCGTCACATCCTCCTCGCGACCGGCTCCGTGCCGAAGTCGCTGCCGGGCCTGGAGATCGACGGCAACCGCATCATCTCCTCGGACCACGCGCTGAAGCTGGACCGCGTGCCGCAGTCCGCGATCGTCCTGGGCGGCGGCGTCATCGGCGTCGAGTTCGCCTCGGCGTGGAAGTCCTTCGGCACCGACGTCACGGTCGTCGAGGGCCTCAAGCACCTCGTCCCCGTCGAGGACGAGAACAGCTCCAAGCTCCTGGAGCGCGCCTTCCGCAAGCGCGGCATCAAGTTCAACCTCGGCACGTTCTTCGAGAAGGCCGAGTACACGCAGGACGGCGTCCGCGTGACCCTCGCCGACGGCAAGACCTTCGAGGCCGAGGTCCTCCTGGTCGCCATCGGCCGCGGCCCGGTCTCGCAGGGCCTCGGCTACGAGGAGCAGGGCGTGGCCATGGACCGTGGCTACGTGCTCGCCGACGAGTACATGCAGACCAACGTCCCCACCATCTCGGCCGTCGGTGACCTGGTCCCGACCCTCCAGCTCGCGCACGTCGGCTTCGCCGAGGGCATCCTGGTGGCGGAGCGCCTGGCCGGCCTGAACCCGGTTCCGGTCGACTACGACGGCGTCCCGCGCGTGACCTACTGCCACCCTGAGGTCGCCTCCGTCGGCATCACCGAGGCCAAGGCCAAGGAGATCTACGGTGCGGACAAGGTCGTCGCGCTGAAGTACAGCCTTGCGGGCAACGGCAAGTCCAAGATCCTGAAGACCGCGGGCGAGATCAAGCTCGTGCAGGTGAAGGACGGTGCCGTGGTCGGCGTCCACATGGTCGGCGACCGCATGGGCGAGCAGGTCGGCGAGGCCCAGCTGATCTACAACTGGGAAGCGCTGCCCGCCGAGGTCGCCCAGCTCGTGCACGCGCACCCGACGCAGAACGAGGCGCTCGGCGAGGCCCACCTGGCCCTCGCGGGCAAGCCGCTGCACGCGCACGACTGAGCCACGCCCCTGTCGCACCTGGGCGCGACGACCGACCACCACAGACTTCCGCACTGCGTTGCCGCGCATTGCACACCGTTAAGGAGCAACCGAAACCATGCCGGTTTCCGTATCCCTTCCGGCGCTCGGTGAGAGCGTCACCGAGGGCACTGTCACCCGCTGGCTGAAGGCCGAGGGCGAGCGCGTCGAGGTCGACGAGCCGCTGCTCGAGGTCTCGACCGACAAGGTCGACACCGAGATCCCCTCGCCCGCCGCCGGTGTACTCGCGTCCATCAAGGTCGCCGAGGACGAGACCGTCGAGGTCGGCGCCGAGCTGGCCGTCATCGACGACGGCTCGGGCGCCCCGGCCGCCGCCGAGCCCGCCCCGGCCGCCGCCGAGGCCCCGGCTCCGGCCGCCCCCGCCGCCGAGGCCGCTCCGGCCCCGGCTCCCGAGGCCCCCGCCGCGCCCGCGCCCGCACCTTCTGGTGGCAGCGCCTCCGGTACCGACGTCGTGCTGCCCGCGCTGGGCGAGTCGGTCACCGAGGGCACCGTCACCCGCTGGCTCAAGGAGGTCGGCGAGGAGGTCGCGGAGGACGAGCCGCTGCTCGAGGTCTCCACCGACAAGGTCGACACCGAGATCCCCTCCCCCGTCGCCGGCGTTCTCCTGGAGATCACCGTCGCCGAGGACGAGACCGCCGAGGTCGGCGCCAAGCTCGCCGTCGTCGGCGCCGCGGGCACCGCCCCGGCCGCCGCCGAGACCCCGGCCCCGGCCGCTCCGGCCGCCGCTCCGGCCCCCGAGCCCACCCCGGCCCCGGCTCCGGCCGCCCCCGCGGCTCCCGCCGCCCCGGCCGCTCCGGCCCCCGCGCCGGCCGCCCCCGCGGCTCCGGTCGCCCCGGCCGCGCCGGCCACCCCCGCCGCGCCGGTCACCCCGGCCGACGAGGGCGCCTACGTCACCCCGCTCGTGCGCAAGCTCGCCTCCGAGCACGGCGTCGACCTGTCCACCGTCAAGGGCACCGGCGTCGGCGGCCGCATCCGCAAGCAGGACGTCACCGCCGCCGCCGAAGCCGCCAAGGCCCAGGCCCCCGCCGCAGCCGCCCCGGCCGCCGCTGCCGCGCCGAAGGCCCCGTCGATCGAGGCCTCCCCCCTGCGCGGCCAGACGGTCAAGCTGCCCCGCATCCGCAAGGCCATCGCGGACAACATGCACAAGGCGCTGCACGACCAGGCCCAGCTGTCCTCGGTCATCGAGGTCGACATCACCAAGCTGATGAAGCTGCGCAACAAGGCCAAGACCGGCTTCGCCGCCCGCGAAGGCGTCAAGCTGTCCCCGATGCCGTTCTTCGTCAAGGCCGCCGTCCAGGCGCTGAAGGCCCACCCGGTCATCAACGCCCGCCTGAACTACGACGAGGGCACCATCACCTACTTCGACTCCGAGAACGTCGGCATCGCCGTCGACTCGGAGAAGGGCCTGATGACCCCGGTCATCAAGGGCGCCGGTGACCTCAACATCGCGGGCATCGCCAAGAAGACCGCCGAGCTGGCCGACAAGGTCCGCACCAACAAGATCGCCCCGGACGACCTGTCCGGCGCGACCTTCACGATCTCCAACACGGGATCGCGCGGCGCCCTCTTCGACACCGTCATCGTCCCGCCGAACCAGGTCGCCATCCTGGGCATCGGCGCCACGGTCAAGCGCCCCGTCGTCATCTCCGACGCGGAGCTCGGCGACACCATCGCCGTGCGCGACATGACCTACGTGACGCTCTCCTACGACCACCGCCTGGTGGACGGCGCCGACGCCGCCCGCTACCTGACGACGGTCAAGCAGATCCTCGAGGCCGGCGAGTTCACCGCCGAGCTCGGTCTGTAAGGGCAGGTAAAGACAGCAGGTGTACGACGGCGCCCCCGACCGGAAGCTTCCGGTCGGGGGCGCCGTCGTACGCGCGCGTGCGTAGCCGCACGCTCCGGCGGGCACCCCCTTCTGTAGCCCGCCGCGACAAACGCTCTCTGTAACCGGCATCACCCGTCGCATGCGCGGCCGTACCCCGTCTGGCCAGGGCAGCGGCCGTATTGTCTAAGGGTCCCCGCCGACCCACCGGGTCCACCCTGCCAAGGAGCCCCCATGACCGCGCCCGTCGTCCACTCGCTTCGCGATCAGATTCGCGAGCACATCGTCGAGGGGATCGTCAGCGGCCGCTGGAAGCCGGGCGAGCGCATCGTGGAGCGCCGGATCGCGACCGAGCTGGAGGTCTCCCAGACCCCGGTGCGGGAGGCGCTGCGGGAGCTGGAGTCGCTGCGGCTCATCGAGTCGGCGCCGAACAAGGGCGTGCGGGTCCGGAACCTCTCGGCGGCGGACCTGGAGGAGTCCTACCCCGTCAGGGCGGGCCTGGAGGCCATCGCGGCGGAGCTGGCGGCCGCCCGCCTCGCCGACGACTGCTCGGCCCTGGAACCCCACGTAGAAGCGCTGTACAGGGCCGACCAGGAGGCGGACGGGACCGCCCAGGTGCGGCACACGGTCGCGTTCCACCGGGCGCTGGTGCGGGCGGCGGACAATTCGGTGCTTCTGCACACGTGGGAGGGGCTCGGCATCGAGGTCTTCACCGCGCTGTCCATCCGCTGGCTGGGCACCGTGCAGCAGTCGTACGCGGAGGAGCACGCCGATCTCGTCGCCGCGTTCCGGCGGCGTGACCCGGAGATCGCGGCCCTCGTGAAGGCCCACGTCCTGGGGTGTGCGCCCCGCGCATGAGGCGTCACGGTCCGCAGCTCTGACCAGGCACTCCGTGCCCTGAACCGGGAAAACCGGCGACACCCTGTGCCGACTTTCTCGATCTGAAGAGATTTTGCGGGTGAATCCTTTGATCGATCATCGATCAGGGAGTTACAGTCCCGGATGGGTCCCTACCGGGACCTCGCCCTGTCCTGCCAAAGACAAAGGGCACCCCCACCCCACCCCCTTCGACTCAGGAAGGCGTGCGGCGACTATGACCGACCCCATGCGCATCCAGCCGAGCGAGCTCGACCAGCTCCCGGACCGTGACCCCGAGGAGACCGCCGAATGGCGGGCCTCCCTGGACGCCGTCACCAAGGCGGCCGGGCCACACCGTGCCGCGTACCTGATGCGGCGCACCCTGGAAGGCGCCGAAGCGGGCGGCCTGGCGCTGCCGAAGCTTCTTGAGACGGACTACGTCAACTCCATCCCCACCGCCGCCGAGCCGGAGTTCCCGGGCGACGAGGAGATGGAAGCCAAGATCACCGCGTACAACCGCTGGAACGCGGCCGCGATGGTGACCCGTGGCTCGAAGCACGGCGTCGGTGGCCACATCGCCACCTTCGCCTCGGCCGCCTGGCTGTACGAGACCGGCTTCAACCACTTCTTCCGCGGCAAGGAGGGCGACGGCTCGGGCGACCAGCTCTACATCCAGGGCCACGCGTCGCCCGGCATCTACGCCCGCGCGTTCCTCGACGGCCGCCTCAGCGAGCAGCAGCTCGACAACTTCCGCCGCGAGGCGGGTGGCAACGGCCTGCCGTCGTATCCGCACCCGCGGCGCCTGCCCTGGCTGTGGGAGTTCCCGACGGTGTCCATGGGCCTCGGCCCGCTGTCCGCGATCTACCAGGCGCGGTTCAACCGCTACCTGACCGCGCGGAACATCAAGGACACGTCGAACTCGCACGTCTGGGCGTTCCTCGGCGACGGCGAGATGGACGAGCCCGAGTCGACCTCGGCGCTCACGCTCGCCGCCCGCGAGGGTCTGGACAACCTGACCTTCGTCATCAACTGCAACCTGCAGCGCCTTGACGGCCCGGTCCGTCCGAACTTCCGCGTGGTGCAGGAGCTCGAAGCCCAGTTCCTCGGCTCCGGCTGGAACGTCATCAAGTCCATGTGGGGCAACGCCTGGGACGAGCTCTTCCAGCTCGACACCACCGGCGCCCTGCTGCGCCGCCTGCGCGAGGTCCCGGACGCCCAGTTCCAGACGTACCAGACCCGCGACGTCGCCTACATCCGAGAGAACTTCTTCGGCACCGACCCGGCGCTCATCGAGCTCGCCAAGGTCCTGTCCGACGACAAGATCTCCGAGTGCTTCCACACCTCCCGCGGCGGCCACGAGCCCCGCAAGGTGTACGCGGCGTACAAGGCGGCCGTCGAGCACAAGGGCAAGCCGACCGTGATCCTCACCCAGACGGTGAAGGGCTTCACGCTCGGCAAGGGCTTCGAGTCCAAGAACGCCAACCACCAGATGAAGAAGCTGACGATCGACGAGTTCAAGGGGATGCGTGACCTCCTTGACCTGCCGATCCCGGACAGCCACTTCGAGGACGGCGTCGTCCCGTACGCGCGTCCCGCCGAGGGCTCCCCCGAGCTGCGCTACCTCACCGAGCGTCGCGCCGCCCTCGGCGGCCCCGCCCCGGCCCGCCGTACGCAGCCGCTCGCGCCGCTGCCCGCGCCCGCGGACAAGGCCTTCGCCTCGTTCGACAAGGGCTCCGGCACGCAGACCGTCGCCTCGACGATGGCGCTCGTACGCCTGCTGAAGGACCTCGTACGGGACAAGACGTCCGGCAAGCGCTGGGTGCCGATCATTCCCGACGAGGCGCGCACGTTCGGCATGGAGTCGCTGTTCCCGTCGCTCGGTCTGTACTCGCCCAAGGGCCAGACGTACGACCCGGTCGACCGCGACCAGCTCATGTACTACAAGGAGTCCGAGTCCGGCCAGATCCTCAACGAGGGGATCAACGAGGCCGGTTCGCTCGCGGACTTCATCGCCGCCGCCACGTCGTACTCGACGCACGGCGAGCAGATGATCCCGCTGTACATCTTCTACTCGATGTTCGGCTGGCAGCGCACCGGCGACCAGTTCTGGCAGCTCGGCGACCAGATGGGCCGCGGCTTCGTCATCGGCGCCACGGCGGGCCGCACGACGCTCACCGGTGAGGGCCTGCAGCACGCGGACGGCCACTCGCCGATGATCGCGGCCACCAACCCGGCGGCCGTGACGTACGACCCGGCGTTCGCGTACGAGATCGGCGCGATCATGAAGGACGGTCTGCGCCGCATGTACGGCGAGGCCAAGCCGGGCGAGGACCAGGACGTCTTCTACTACCTGACGGTCTACAACGAGCCGATGCCGCAGCCGGCCAAGCCGGCCGTGGACGGTCTCGACGAGGCGATCATCAAGGGCCTCTACCGCTTCAACACGGCGGAGACCGCCGGTGTGGACGTGGCGGCGGCGAACGCCCCGCGGATCAACCTCATCGGCTCCGGTACGGCGATCCACTGGACGCTCAAGGCGCAGCAGCTGCTCGCCGAGGACTTCGGCGTGGCCGCCGACGTGTGGTCCGCGACCTCCTGGACCGAGCTGCGTCGCGACGCCCTGGAGGCCGACGAGGCGCTGCTGAACGGCGAGGAGCGGGTGCCGTTCGTCCGCCAGGCGCTGGCCGGCGCCGAGGGCCCGGTCCTGGCCGTCTCCGACTACATGCGCCAGGTCCCCGACCAGATCGCGCAGTGGATCGAGCAGGACTACACCTCGCTCGGCGCGGACGGCTTCGGCCTCTCCGACACCCGCGAGGACGCCCGCCGCCACTTCGGTGTCGACGCCGAGTCGATCGTCGTCGCGTCCCTCGCCCAGCTCGCCCGCCGCGGCGAGGTCAAGGCGACGGCCGTGAAGGAGGCGCGCGAGCGCTACGGCCTGTAAGGCCTGCTGAGAGGTACGCGTGCGTGCCCCGTCCCGATTGCCGGGGCGGGGCACGCGTGCGTGAATGGACGCGTCCGCTCCGGGGGCCCGTTCACCGTCTTGGGAGGCATACCTCCATGAAGATCTCCAAGACCCCCTCCGCGCCCTGCTGGGCGGATCTGTCCACCCCCGATCCGCCCGCGGCGCGCCTCTTCTACGAGGCGCTGTTCGGCTGGAGTTCGCGGGCGGTCGACGATCCCGAGGACGAGGACGGCGGGTACGGCCTGTTCGCCCTGGACAGCCCGGACGGGCCGCAGGTCGCCGGGGTCGGCCCGGTGATGAACCGGCATCAGCCCGCCGCGTGGCTGCCGTACTTCCAGTCCAGCGGTATCGACGCGGTCACCGCGCGCGTGGGCGGCAACGGCGGCCGGGGCGTCGTGGGTCCGAGGGGCGTGCGGAGCCAGGGCAGGCTCGCGGTCTGCCAGGATCCGGCGGGCGCGGCCTTCGGGCTGTGGGAGCCGCGGGAGCACGCCGGGTTCGAGGCGGTGAACGTGCCGAGCAGCTTCTGCTGGTTCGAACTCCACACGCGGGACGGGGCGGGCTCGGTGGACTTCTACCAGTCGGTGCTCGGCTGGGGCGCGAGCGCGGACGGCGGCTACACGCAGTGGTCCGTCGCCGACGAGCCCTTCGGCGGCATGGTCGACATGTCGACCGGCCAGTTCCCGCCCGAGGTGCCCTCGCACTGGAATCTGTACGTGTCCGTGGACGATCCGGACGCGGTGGCCGAGCGCTGTACGGAGCTGTCGGGGCAGGTCCTGGTGGAGCCGACGGTGACCGCGCCGGGCCGGTTCGCGATGCTCGCGGATCCGCAGGGCGCGGCGTTCTCGGTGATGCGATTCGCGGCCCCGGCGGTATGAGCGGGGCCCGTTGTCAGTGGAGCGTTTCATGATGACGGTATGCGTGCTGCCCGCCTGATCAAGATGGTGCTGTTGCTCCAGTCCCGGCCGTCCATGACCGCGGCCGAGCTGGCGCGCGAGCTCGAGGTGTCCGAGCGGACGGTGACGCGGGACGCGCAGGCGCTCATCGAGGCCGGGGTTCCGGTGTACGCGGACCGGGGGCGGGCCGGTGGGTACCGGCTGATCGGCGGGTACCGGACGCGGCTCACGGGGCTGGCGCGCGGCGAGGCGGAGGCGCTGTTCCTGTCGGGGGTGCCGGGGGCGCTGCGCGAGATGGGCCTTCAGGACGCGGCGTCGGCGGCGCATCTGAAGGTGTCGGCGGCCCTGCTGCCCTCCTTGCGGGACGCGCCGCGGGCGGCGGCGCAGCGCTTCCATCTGGACGCGCCGGGCTGGTTCCAGGAGCCGCAGACGCCGGAGCTGCTGCCCGCGCTCGCGGAGGCGGTGTGGGAGGACCGGGTGGTGCGGGTCCGCTACCACCGCACTTCGCTCGGGCGGGAGGAGGACGTGGAGCGGGAGTTGGAGCCGTACGGGCTCGTGCTCAAGGCGGGGGTCTGGTACCTGGCGGCGTCGGTGCGCGGGGCGGACGCCTTCCGGGTGTACCGGGTCGACCGGTTCACGGCCGTGGAGCCGGGCGAGGAGCGGTTCGGGCGGTCCGAGGGGGAGGACGCGTTCGACCTGCCCGCGTTCTGGGAGGAGCGGTCGGCGCAGTTCGTGCGGGCACTGCTGCGGTCGGAGGTCGTCGTGCGGCTCACGCCCTCGGGGGTACGTCAGCTGCCGTACGCCACCGATCCGGCGTCCGCGCGCGAGGCCGTGGGGTCGGCGGAGGCCGCGGACGCGGAGGGGCGGGTGACGGTGACACTGCCGGTCGAGTCGGAGGACGTGGCGTACACGCAGCTCATGGCGCTCGGGCCGGAGGCGGAGGTGGTGGCTCCCGAGGCGCTGCGGGAGCGGTTCGCGCTGGCCGCGCGGCGGATGTGGGGGTGGTACGGCTGACGGTGCGTGCCGGGCGGCGCCGGGCGGCGCTCCGGGGCGTGCCGTGGGCATGTGCATGCATAACGAAGTGGAGCAGCTCCCGCGCTCGGCGTGCGCCCCATCGGTACAGGGCCGATGCTGGTCCCGTGATGGACGAGACCGAGTTCTGGGAGATCGTGGACAGTACGCGTGAGGCCGCGGGTGGCGACCCCGAGGACCACGCCGAGCTGCTCGTCGAGCGGCTGCTGCGGTCCGATCCGGACTTCGTGCTCGACTTCGCCCGGCACTTCGAGTCCCGGTACAACCGGGCGTACCGCTGGGACCTCTGGGGCGCGGCGTGGGTGCTGCTCGACGGGGTGAGCGACGACGCCTTCGACTACTTCCGGTGCTGGCTGATCGGCCAGGGCCGGGAGATGTTCGAGGGGGCGCTGCACGACCCGGACTCGCTGGCGGAACTCCTGGACGACTTCGACGAGGAGGTCGACGGGGACGGCGAGGAGATCGGCTACGCGGCGGACGAGGCGTACGAGCAGCTGACCGGGGTGGTCGCCCCCGACCTGGGCCTCTCCCCCGCGCCCCCGGAACCGGAGGGCACCCCTCTGGACTTCGAGGACGACGGGGTGATGTCCCGGACGTACCCGCGACTGACGGCACGGTTCGGGTAGCCGCGGCAGCGGGGCGGGGCCATTCCCGACAGTCCTGCCGGACGGGCCTGCTCAATCGCCGCAGGGGCTTGATTGTGCCGCCCGGATCGCCTGATCCACCCCCGGGTGCGCGAACTCGAACCCCGACTCCAGCAACCGCGTGGGCACCGCCCGCGTAGACCCCAGGACGTCCCCCGCCATCTCGCCGAGGACCGCACGGAGGGCGAAGGACGGAACCGGCAGCGCCGCAGGCCTCCGCAGGACCCGCCCCATCGCCGCCGTCACCTCACGGTTCGTCGCGGGCTGCGGCGCCGTCAGGTTCACAGGACCGGCCAGGTCGTCCGTGTCCAAGAGGTACCGCAGCGCCGCCACATGGTCGGCGAGCGCGATGTACGACCAGTACTGCCGGCCGTCTCCCATGCGCCCGCCGAGCCCCGCCTTGAACAGCGGGAAGAGCTTGGCCCAGGCGCCTCCGCCCCGCGCGACGACGAGGCCGGTACGGGCGAACACCGTACGGATGCCCGCCTGGTGCGCGGGCGCGGCCGCCGCCTCCCACTCGACGCTGAGCGAGGGCAGGAAGCCGTCGCCCGCGGGGGCCGACTCGTCGACGGTCCGGCTGCCCGTGTCGCCGTAGTAGCCCACCGCGCTGCCGTTGAGGAAGACGCGCGGCGGCGTGTCCAGCTCGGCCGCCGCCCGCGCGAGCGTCTGCGTGCCGAGGACCCGGCTGTCGCGGATCTCCCGCTTGTACGCGGCCGTCCACCGGTGGTCGCCGACCCCGGCCCCCGCGAGGTTGACGATCGCCTCGCAGCCGGCGAGCCGCGACGTGTCGACGTAACCCTCCTTCGGATCCCAGCGGGCCTCGTCCGCAACCCGTGGGGCGCGCCTCACCAGGCGCACCACGTCGTGCCCGTCGTCCGTCAGGGACCGGACCAGGGCGGAGCCGATGAGTCCGGAGGCGCCCGCCACCGCGAAACGTGTCATGGGCCCATCCTGCCCGTCGTACAGTCGGCCGCATGTCAGCCCCCGAGGGCTCCGAGGCCCACATACGTTTCGCCGTCCCCGAGGACGAGGCGGCGCTCGACCGTCTCGACCGGGAGACCTGGTCGTATCTGCACGCGGTGAAGCCGCTCGACCCGGCCCCCTCGCCGTTCTTCAACGAGCGCTTCGGGCCGCGCGACCACCTCGTCGCCGAGCTCGACGCCCGGCTCGTGGGCTATGTCCGCCTGGGCCGGCCCACACCCCTGGAGACGAACGCGCACGTACGGCAGATCATGGGGCTCGCGGTCGGCGACGCGGCCCGCGGGCGCGGCGCGGGCCGGGCCCTGGTGCGGGGCGCGGTCGCGCTGGCGCGACGGCAGGGCGCGCGCCGGATCACGCTGCGCGTCCTCGGCCACAACACCCCGGCACGGAAGCTGTACGAGGCGGAGGGCTTCGTCGTCGAGGGCGTGCTGCCCGAGGAGTTCCTGCTCGACGGGGCGTACGTGGACGACGTCCTGATGGGACAGGCCTTGTAGGCCGCCCGGCGCGGCGCGGTCACGGCGTGCGACGGGCGGCGACTCGTAGCAGGGTGAGGTGACACCTCCAACACCCCCTTGTCTCCGACACCCCGTCCAACGTCTCCGTCGCGAAGGGAGCCGTAGCCCGCATGACCTGGCCCGTGGCGCGCCGCAGAGACGAGGCGGAGCGCGCCTGGCTGCGCGGTGCGCCGCCGCCGCGCTGGGTGCGATGGCTGCCGATCGGGCTGCTGGTGGTCCTGTACGCGTTGCAGGCCCCCACGGGATACCGGTTCGAGCTCGCGTTCCCGCTCGCGGCCATCCCGCCGCTCGCGGCGCTGTCGTACGGTCCCGCGGCCACGGCCCTCTACGGCGGCTTCGTCGTCCTGCTCCTCGAACTGCCCCGCACCGGCTTCGGGCGCCCCGGCGACAGCGACATCCTGACGGTGGGTCTTGTCGCCGTACTGAGCACGGCGATCGCCCTCGTACGCAGGCGCAGGGACGAGCAGTTGGTCTCGGTGCGCACGGTCGCGGAGGCCGCCCAGTTCGCGGTGCTGCCGCCGCTGCCCGAGCGGGTCGGCGCCGTGTGCTGCGCGGGCCTGTACCGGGCGGCGCACCGCGGTGCCCTGGTCGGCGGCGACCTCTTCGACGTGCGCAAGAGCCCGACCGGCGTGCGGGCGGTCGTCGGCGACGTACAGGGCCATGGTCTGTCGGCGGTGGGCACGGTGGCGGGGCTGCTCGGCGCGTTCCGGGAGGCGGTGCTCGACCAGCCGGACCTGGAGGGCGTGGCGGCGCGGCTCGACCGGCGGCTCGTGGTGGACACGGCGGAGGACGAGCACGCGGAGCTGTTCGCGACGGCGGTGCTGCTCGAATTCCCCGACCCCTCCCCCGGCGAAGCGCCCGTCGTACGCGTCATCAGTTGCGGCCATCCGCCCCCGCTACTGCTGCGCGACGGGCGGGTGACCGAGCTGGACGTGCCGTCGGGGGCGCCGCTCGGTCTCGGCCTCGCGGAGGCCGCGCCGCCCGAGCGGCTGACGGTCGAGCTGCGGCCCGGGGACCGGCTGATCGCGCCGACGGACGGGGTGACGGAGGCGCGGAACCGGGACGGGGAGTTCTATCCGCTCGCCGACCGGCTCCCGCAGTTCGCGGGCGAGGATCCGGCCGGGCTCACGGACGCGGTGTGGCGGGACGTCATCCGGTTCGCGGGAGCGGTCAGGGACGATCTGACACTGCTCGTCTTCGCCCCTCTCGTGTCCGCTCCCGGCGCCACGCGGACCCCGGACGTGCCTCGCGAGGCGTGAGGTGTGAACGTAGGCGCATGAAGAACCCGGGACTCCCGCGCCGCCAGGGACACCGCCGAGCCGCGGCCACCGCCTCCGTACTGCTGCTGCCGCTCGCCGTGTCCACGCTGTCCGCCTGTTCCGACGACGACGGGGCGACCAATCCGCCGCCCACGGCCTCGCCCGCCGCGACGGCGAGCGGCGCCCGCTGTGTCACGGACCGCTCGGCCGATGACCACGGCCCGGACGCGGAGCCGCGCGCGAAGGCCGCGTACACGGTCACCGACAAGACCGTGAAGGCGAAGGCCCAGAAGGAGTTCAAGACGACGAAGCCGGACGAGTCCGCGCTGCTCGTGTCCGGTTCGGGGAAGCTGACGACGCGCGACGGGAAGTTCATCAAGCACGGCGGCACCTCGTCCGTCACCGCGTCCGACGGGCACGGCCTCAACGCCGCCGCGCTCGCCCGCGACGGGGGCACGCTCACGATGTCCGGCGGCCGGATGTCCACCCAGAACAAGGGCGCGATCGCGGTCTTCGCCTCGGGCGAGGGCACGAAGGCCACGCTCAGCTCGGCCGGTATCCGCACTCACGGCGCCTCCTCGCACGGTGTGGCGGCCGCGCACGGCGGCGCGCTCGACCTGACGTACGTGGAGATCGACACGGCGGCCGCGCAGGCGGCTCCGGTGGCGGTCGGGCCGGGCGGCGGGAAGGTCACGGTGTCCGGCGGCACGATGACCTCGGCGGGCTGCGGGTCGCCCGGTGTGCAGACGGCGGGTGACGTGTCGTTGTCGCAGACGCTGTTCGACCTGGCCAACTCGGAGGCGTTCACCGTGGAGGCCGGGGGTTCGCTGACCCTGAAGGACGTCCGGGCGTCCGCCGCGGCGGGCGGTGTGGTGCTGCGCGGCGACGGCGAGACCTCGTACCGGATGACCGGCGGGGCGCTCCAGGCTTCCGACGGCGACATCTTCGCGGTCCAACAGGCCGACGCCGAGATCGAGTTGAGCGGCGGCGCCGACGTGCAGACGAAGGACGGCAAGCTGCTGCGGGTCACGGACAAGGGCACCGCGAAGTTCACGGCGGACGGCGAGAAGCTGAAGGGCAGCGTCGCCGTGACGAAGGGTTCCTCCGCCACCCTCGACCTGACCGGCTCCGCCGATCTGGACGGAAAGATCGTGGGAGCGGCGTCGCTGACGCTCGGCCCCAGGACGCAGTGGTCCGTGTCCGGGGACTCGGCGCTGAAGGGCCTGAAGCTGGCCGGCGGGGCGAAGGTCTCCGACGTGATCGTGGGCAACGGTCACACGGTGACGTACGACAAGGCGTCCAGCCCGGACCTGCACGGGAAGAAGTACCAGCTGGAGGGCGGCGGCCAGCTCAAGCCCGCGTAGGGCCGGTGAGCAAGCCCTACAGGCGGTTCTGGAGCGCCGCGGCCCGTTCCCTGATCTCGGGCAGCTTTCCCATCAGGGCGAGGCCGGGGCAGAACGTCTCGTAGCCGTCGCGGTGCCCGGACACCGCGAAGAAGTTGTGCGCCTTGCCCGACCTGAAGCGGGCCAGGTCGTTGCTGGACACCAGGCGCACGTGCGAGCGCGGGTCGATCCTGGACAGGTCCAGCTTCCAGGCGGAGAGGGCGGCGATCGCCTCGGTCATCGCCTTCGGCACCGGGGTGCCCTCGGTGAACGTGCCGATCGCGGCGATCCCCGCCGTGTTCCGGTTGAAGCCCTGCGCGTGGGCGCCGACGACGGGCCGGGCGATGCCGCCCGCGCGCCCCTCGTAGACCGTTCCGCAGCGGTCGACGAGGAAGTTGTAGCCGATGTCGTCCCACTCCTTGCCGCCCGATGCGCCGCCGCCCGCCTGACCCGCGTACAGGTAGCGGATGATGCGCGGCGAGTCCGCGCAGTCGTAGTCGTTCGGCGAGTCGGTGTGGTGCAGGAAGACGGCCTTGACGCGGTCGCCGTAGCGGATCGGGTCGCGGTGGTACGTCTCCGCTCCCGCGAGCCACCGCGAGCGCGGCACGATCCGGGGGCGCGCGGCCGGTACGCGCCCGCCCACGGCCGCGACCCGCTTCGCCGATCCCGCGGAGGCCTGCGGCTCGCCGCGGGCCGTGGTCGCGAGGCGCTCGGGACCGGGCCGGTCGACCGCCGCGGCACACAGCAGAAACAGCCCGAGGACCAGGGCCCCGGGCAGCCAGCGCAACCTTCTCCGTATGACACGCACGCTTCTCACCCTGGGCCCTGCGCGCCCTGTGCGGTCAGCCACAGTGGGCCAGGTGGTGGAACCATCGGGGGCGCCCGGGCGTTTCTTACCGGTATGGACCTCCACATACTCGACGTGCTGCTGCTCGTGGTGGCCCTCGCCTACGCCGTGTCCGGCTATCGGCGCGGACTGCTCGCGGGCTGTGTCTCGCTGGCCGGGTTCGTGGGCGGTGCGGCCGTCGGCGTCTGGCTGCTGCCGTACCTGATGGAGACGGTCACGCCGGGCACCACGTCGGCCACCGTCGTCGCCGTCCTGACGGTGCTGGTGCCCGCGGTCGCCGGGCACGGTCTCGCCGGGCTGCTCGCGACGCGGGTGCGCGGCGGGATGTCGCACGCGCCGGGTCCGCTGCGCGTGGCCGACGGGGTGGGCGGCGGCGCGGCGACCGCGGTGGCCGTCCTGGTGGTGGCGTGGGTGGCGGGCAGCGTCCTCGTCGCCTCCTCCTCCACGGTCCTCAACCAGACGATCCGGAACTCCTCGGTGCTCGGCGCGGTGCAGCACACCATGCCGTCGACGACGCCGTCCTGGTTCTCGCAGGCCACGGGGGCGCTCACCTCGGCGGGCTTCCCCCAGGTCTTCGACCCGTTCGCGAGCGAGCCGCCCGCCAAGGTCGCGAAGCCCTCCGGGGACAGCGTGACGGCGAAGGCGACCGGCGCGGCCCAGCGCAGCAGCGTCAAGGTGCAGGGCGCGTCCGGCACCCAGGGCCGCGAGGGCAGTGGCTTCGTGTACAGCTCCGAGCACGTCATGACCAACGCGCACGTGGTCGCGGGCATCGACGACCCGACGGTGCGGGTGGGCGGCACGGGCCAGGCGTACGAGGCGAAGGTCGTCCTGTTCGACCCCGACAAGGACGTGGCGGTCCTCTACGTCCCCGGGCTCGACGCGCCCGCGCTCCGCTTCGACGACTCGGCCGAGCGCGGGGACGCCGCCGTGGTCGCGGGCTATCCGCAGAACGGCAGCCTCGACCTCCAGGCCGCCACGGTCGACGACACGATCAAGGCTGCGGGCCAGGACATCTACGGCTCCGGGAACGTCTCGCGCGACATCTACTCGATCCGCTCCACGGTCCTCCCCGGCAACTCCGGCGGCCCGCTCCTCGACACGGACGGCGAGGTGTACGGCGTGGTGTTCGCCCGGTCCACGACCGACGACGGGACGGGCTACGTGCTGACGGCCGACGAGGTGTCGCCCGACGCGCGGCGGGCGGCGTCAGCGACGACGGCGGTGGACACCGGGGCGCTGGTGTCCTCTTAGGCCGAGAGCGACTTCCCCGTCGGGACGACACCGTCGAGTGCAACGGCACGGGCCCGTACGTCGAGTCGGCGCGCGTCGAGCGTGCCCGTCAGCGGCTGGAGTCGGCTCAGTAGTGGGTGCCGCCGTCGATACGGATCTCCGTACCGGTGATGAACTTCCCGTCCTGCGACGCGAGCATCGCGACGACACCGGCCACGGACTCGGGCCCTGCGAAGCCGTCACCGAGCGAGGGCGACAGCTTCGCGAAGAGGCTCCAGTCGGTGTCCTCGGGCAGGCCGGGGCCCTGGCTCTGCTTGCTCTGACCGGAGCCGTCGGTCATGCCGGACGCGATGGAGCCGGGCTGCACGGCGGTGAACCGGATGCCCTGCTTGCTGTACTCGGCGGCCAGCGCGTGCGTCATGGACTGGATGCCGCCCTTGCTCGCCGCGTACGCCGCCATGTACGGGTGGGCGAACATCGCGGACGTGGAGCTGAAGTTGACGACGGCGGGGCCCTCGCCCTGGAGCAGTGCCGGTATCGCCTCGCGGATCATCAGGAAGGTGCCGGTGAGGTTGACCGCGAGCACCTGGTTGAACTCGGCGAGGCTGGTCTTCTCGGTGTGCGAGGAGCGCAGGATGCCGGCGGCGTTGACGAGTACGTCCAGGCCGCCGAGCGTCCGTACGGCCCCGGCCACGGCGTCGCGCACGGACTCCTCGTCGGCGATGTTCACGACGACGGTGGTGAGGCGCTCGGCGTCGGCGCCGGCCCTGCTCACGGTGTCTTCGAGGCCGGCCTCGCTGACGTCGGCGGCGACGACCCGGCCACCCTCCGCCAGCATGCGCAGCACGGTGGCCTGGCCGATGCCGGACCCGCCACCGGTCACGAGCGCACGGCGCCCTTCGTAGCGGTTGAGGCCGTTCTGGCTGTTCATGGCGACTCCCTTACGTTCCTGTGTGCGTCCTCGCACGCTGCTCACCGTACGCTTCGGTGGCACGTTTTGCCATAACGGCGTTTCGTGCCATTCCATTCCCGGTGCGGTTACGCTTCGTCAGGTGAACGAGCCCAGAACGCCCTCTTCGCCGTCTTCGCCACCCGCACAGCCCTCACTGACCGAACGCCGCAAGGCGGCGACCCAGCTCGACATCGCCCGCGCGGCGATGGAGCTGTTCACGGAGAAGGGCCCCGACGGCACCACGGCCGAGGAGATCGCGCGCGGCGCCGGGGTCGCGCTGCGCACCTTTTACCGCTACTTCCGCAACAAGCAGGACGCCGTGGGCCCGCTGCTCGCGTCCGGCGGCGACCGCTGGCGCGAGCTGCTGGCCGCGACGGAGCCGGGCACGCCGCTGCCGCAGGCCCTCGAATCCGCCGCGGCGGCGACGCTCTCACCCCCGGACGAGGCGGCGGAGGAGGCACTGCAGGGCACCCGGACCCTGCTGCGCGCGGCCCAGGACGACCCGGCCCTGCGCGCCGTCTGGTACCGGGTCAACCAGGAGTCGGAGGAGAAACTGCTCGCGGTGGTGACCCGCCTCGCGGCCCCCGGCACGGACCCCCTGGAGACCCGCCTGACAGCCGCCGCGGCGACCGACGCGATCCGGGTGGCACTTGAACTCTGGGCCACGACGGACGCACCCACCTCCGGCCCGAACTCCCCCGCGTCACTGGCGATCCGCGGCCTGCGCCATCTGGCGGCGGGGACTGCCGGGTGACCGATGGCGGGACCGCCGGGCATCGGACGGCGGGACCGCGGAGTCCGGCTCGGAGCCGCGGCGCCCGATGCGGGGCCGGGCCGTACGCCGCGGGACCCGTCCCGCACGCAGACGCGTGGTCGTGCGCCGTCGTGCCCCCGTGCCGCCCCCGCGCGCGACTGCCCGGCGTGCGCGGCGCGCCTACCCTCAAGTTCCCTGGGCCTCGAACTCAGGTATCCCGAGGGAGCGTTGAGGGCATGAGCCCCCGGACGTCAGCCACCCGACCCGCGGAGGCACACCGTGCTCGACCCTGCAGACGTAAGCCCGGGAGCCATCGTCGTCGTGGGCGCCGGGATCGCGGGACTCGCGGCGGCCCGGCACCTGACCAGGGCGGGCCTGCACCCGCTGGTCCTGGAGGCCGCCACGGGCATCGGCGGCCGCATGTCCACAGAGAAGGTCGACGGCTTCCGCCTCGACCGGACCGGCCGGCCACTGTGCACCTCGTACCCCGAACTGCGCCGCGACCCCGCCCTCGCTCCCCTCGCCCTGCGCCGCTTCTCCCCCGGCGCGCTCGTGCACAGCGAGGGACTGCGGCACCGGGCGGGCGAACCCACCGGCCCCCGGCGCACAAGGGGCGCACTCAACGCGGCACGCGCCCTGGCAAGCGCCCCCCGGAGTCCGCGCGGCACCCGCCCCGCCCTCGGCGGCCCGCTCGACCACGCACGCCTGGGCGCGAGCCTGTCCCGGCTCGCGGCGACGGAGCCGTCCCGCCTCCTCGCCCGCCCCGAACTCCCCACCGCCCAGGCCCTCTTGACCCGAGGCCTGCCACCCTCGACCCTCCACGGCTTCGTACGCCCCCTGCTCTCGGCCCTGCTCTGCGACCCGGACCTCCACACCTCCAGCCGGTGCGCCGACCTCGCCCTGCACGCGTACGCGGCGGGCCGGCTCGCCGTACCGGAGGGCGGCGCCGACGCACTGCCCGAGCTGCTCGCGGCGGGCCTGCCGCCCGGCACGGTGCACACCGGTGTACGGGCCACGGCGGTCGCCACGACCTCGGTCACGACCACCGAATTGGGCCAACTCCCGTGCCGCGCCGTGGTGTTGGCCACCGGCGCGCACGACGCCGCCGAACTCCTCCCCGGCCTGCGCGTCCCCGCCTTCCACGAGGTCACGGTCGTGCACCACGCCATGCCCGAGCCGCCGCTCGCCGAACCCGCGCTGCTGCTCGACGCGGACCGGCTCGGCCCGGTCGCACACTCGTCGGTGATCAGCCAGGTCGACCCCACGAGAGCCCCTGCGGGCCGCGCCCTGGTCTCCTCCACGGTCCTCGGCCCACCCCCCACGGACCGCGAACTCCGCACTCAACTCGGCGCCCTCTACGGCACGTCGACCGCCGACTGGGAAACCCTGGCTGTGCACCACGACACCCACGCCGTTCCCGCGATGCCACCCCCGCACGACCCGCGCCGCCCGGTCCGCCTCCTCGACGGCCTGTACGTATGCGGGGACCACCGGGACGCCGGCACGGTGCAGGGCGCCCTCCACTCGGCCCGCCGAGCGACCCACGCGCTCCTGACCGACCTGGGCATCCCCGAACCCGCGGCGCCCCCGATCACCCACGCCGCCTAGGGACAGTGCCCCTCCAGACCGCGCCCGCCTCCGTGGCCCTACTCCGGGGGCGGGCGCCCCACTCTCACCCCAACGCCGCGACCCTCTCCCGGTATCCCCGGACGGGCCCCGCGTCGCGGTACGGCTCCAGCCTCCGCTCGAACTCCCGCACATACTCGTGCGCCCGCACCGACCGCATCTCCGCCGCGGCCGACGCCGCCTCCGCCCCGAGCGTGCACGCCGAGTCCAGCTCCCCGAGCCCGAGGCGTGCCGACGCCAGCACCACCCGGCAGAACAACCGGCTGCGCGCGAAGCCCGGCGCCCGCAACTGGAGCGACCGCTCCGCATGCTGCGCGGCGGCCCGGTACTGCTGAAGATCCCGGTGACAGTGCCCGAACTCGTCCGCCAACTGCGCCTCGTCGAAGAACCGCGCCCACGGCGGCACCTCGTCCCCCGGCCGCACCGCCCCGAGCGCCCGCTCGGCCCGCACCAGCGACGCCGTGCACGCCCGCACCTCACCCAGCACCCCGTGCCCGCGCGCCTCCACGGCATGCAGCAGCGCCTGCACCGCGGGCGGCGCCGAAGCCCCCACGCCCTGCTGTGCGACCCGCGCGAGCTGCACCGCCTCCCGCCCGTGCCCGAGGTAGACGGCCTGCCGGCTCATGGTGACCAGCACGTAGGAGCCGTACATCCGGTCCCCCGCCGCCTGCGTGAGCCGCAGCGCCTGCACGAAGTACCGCTGGGCGAGCCCGTGCGCCGCGATGTCGTACGAGGTCCAGCCCGCGAGCCGGGTCAGATCGGCGACCGCGCAGAAGAGCCGCCGCCCGTGCTGCTCCCCGTACGCGCCGCGCAGCATCGGCTCGGCCTCGTGCTCCAGGTACCGCACGAGGGCCTGGCGCGCGTGCCCACCCCCGTACGCGTGGTCGAGTGCGCGGAACAGCTCGCCCACCGAGCGCAGTGCCGCGATGTCCCCGCTCGTCACCCGGTGCCCCGGCCCGCGCTCGGTCTGCCCCCGCTGCCGCGGCACGGCGGTGGGCGCCGCGCCGGGCCGTCCCTGCACCGGCACCCGCGGCAGCTGCTCGCCGTGGGCCACCCGGTCGTCGGCGCGGCCGATCAGCCAGTCGCGGCTGGGCACGACGAGCCCGGCCGGGGTGAACGCGATCTTCCGGAGCTCGGCATGGCTGCCGGAGTCCTTGCGCCACAGACCGCTGACGATGTCGACGGCCTCCTCGGGCGATCCCGCGAACTCAAGACCCGCGTACACGGGCGCACACGCGTCGAGCCCGAGGTCCTGCGCGGAGAGTCGGCGGCCGAGGCGGCGCGTGAACACTTCCGCGATGAGCGCAGGCGTCGTCCCTCTGGGCTGCTGCCCGCGCAGCCACCGCGTCACGGACGTCTTGTCGTACCGCAGGTCAAGCCCGTGTTCGAGCCCGAGCTGGTCCACGCGGCGCGCGAGGCCCGCGTTGGAGAAACCGGCCTCCGCGATGAGCGCGGCGAGCTGGCGGTTCGGAATGCGCTGCGGAGGTCGTTCCGTCATGCTGTGCGTTTGCCTTCCGGGCCCTTGGAAGCGGTAAAGGGGGGCCATCGAGTGCCCCCCTCTGGTCGCTGCTCCCTCATGGAACGGCGTACGCCGTGACCGGCTCCCGCTCACGGACGGCGCCGAAATTATCACGCAGCGCACACGGCGTCCCCCAATCAGCCGAGCCGAACCCCTCCTTCATCCGATCGTGTGACAAACCGCGCGAGGGGTGGACGGCTGAGCCGCGAACCGGGAGCCGTACAGTTGCTCCGGGCGCGTTATATGCACGGTGAAGGTTCTTAGGGAGGCACTTGCCGTGAGTGAGTTCCGGTTCGTCCGCATGGGTTTCGGTGCGGACATGGTCGATTACCAGGTCGCCTGGGACGAGCAGCGCCGTGTGCACGCCGCTCGCTTCGCCGACGAGACGCCCGACACCTGTCTGCTCCTTGAGCACCCGCCCGTCTATACGGCCGGTCGTCGCACCGCCCCCGAGGAGCGCCCGCTCGACGGCACCCCGGTCATCGACGTCGACCGCGGCGGCAAGATCACCTGGCACGGTCCGGGACAGCTCGTCGGCTACCCGATCCAGAAGCTCCCGCGCCCCGTGGACGTGGTCGCGCATCTGCGCCGCCTGGAGGACGCGATGATCGCGGTCTGCGCCGAGTTCGGCATCGAGGCCGCGCGCGTGGAGGGCCGGGCCGGGGTGTGGGTGCTCGGCGACCCGATCGAGCAGCGTACGAAGCTCGGCGGTCTGTCGCTGGACTTCGACCCCCGCCTCAGCGGCGAGGACGAGGAGTTCGACCACCGCCTCGTCGGCGCCGAGTACGCGCCCTCGAACGCGGGCCAGCGGCACGAGGACCGCAAGATCTGCGCCATGGGCATCCGCGTCGCCAAGGGCGTCACGATGCACGGCTTCGCGCTGAACGTGAACCCGGACACCTCGAACTTCGACAAGATCATCCCCTGCGGCATCCGCGACGCGGGCGTGACCTCCCTCTCGTACGAACTCGGGCGCGAGGTCACGATGGACGAAGTGCTGCCGATCGCGGAGAGGCATCTGCAGACCGTGCTGGGGAACGCGGACCTCAGGCCCCGCGCCGTCGAGAAACCGGAGAAGGCCTCGGTCTAGCCCATACGGGGAATGCACCCCGCAGGCCGCCGGTTGGCCACCCGTAAGGGCCATGAACATCACGGGCGTACCCTGATGTACGCCGAGGAATCAAAGCTTTAGGGAGCCGGTCGTGTCCGCAGTCGCACCCGACGGACGCAAGATGCTGCGCCTGGAGGTCCGTAACGCTCAGACCCCCATCGAGCGCAAGCCCGAGTGGATCAAGACCCGGGCGAAAATGGGTCCCGAGTACACGAAGATGCAGAACCTCGTGAAGTCCGAGGGTCTGCACACGGTCTGCCAGGAGGCGGGCTGTCCCAACATCTACGAGTGCTGGGAGGACCGCGAGGCCACCTTCCTCATCGGCGGTGACCAGTGCACCCGGCGTTGCGACTTCTGTCAGATCGACACCGGCAAGCCGGAGCCGCTCGACCGTGACGAGCCGCGCCGCGTCGGCGAGTCCGTCGTCACGATGGACCTGAACTACGCGACGATCACCGGCGTCGCCCGCGACGACCTGGAGGACGGCGGCGCCTGGCTGTACGCGGAGACGGTCCGCCAGATCCACCGCCAGACCACCAACCGCGCCGAGGGCCGCACCAAGGTCGAGCTCCTCGCCCCGGACTTCAACGCGAACCCGGAGCAGCTGGCCGAGGTCTTCTCCTCCCGCCCCGAGGTCTTCGCGCACAACGTCGAGACGGTCCCGCGGATCTTCAAGCGGATCCGTCCGGGCTTCCGCTACGAGCGTTCGCTGAAGGTCATCACCGAGGCCCGCGACTTCGGCCTGGTCACCAAGTCGAACCTGATCCTCGGCATGGGCGAGACCCGCGAGGAGATCAGCGACGCGCTGCGCCAGCTGCACGACGCCGGCTGCGAACTGGTCACCATCACGCAGTACCTGCGCCCCTCCGTGCGGCACCACCCCGTGGAGCGCTGGGTCAAGCCGCAGGAGTTCGTGGAGCTGAAGGACGAGGCCGAGCAGATCGGTTTCTCCGGCGTCATGTCGGGCCCGCTGGTCCGCTCCTCGTACCGCGCGGGCCGACTGTTCCAGATGGCCAAGGAGAGGCGCGGCTCCTTCACCGCCTCGCAGGCCGTGTGAATTCACGCACAAGAGGCTACTAGCCAGTAGTGGCCGGTAAGGCGCGGTCCTGACGATCCCCGCAGTTGGGGGGCACCGTCAGGGCCGCGTCTGCGTTTGCGGCGCGAGCGTCAAGGCTTCATTGGTGTTTGACCGTCCGGTCACGCCCTGGTAACACCAATCAGTGACTCTGGAATCACGCCCCGTACATCCCGTGCCACTGCCGTGATCACTCTTCGAGGGGGGACCTCACCCATGCAGGCCGCGCCCGTCCGCGCCACCGCCATCCCGACCGTCACCGACGCCCTGCGCGCCGTGGAGTCGCTGCTCATGAGCAGCGGCCAGCGCACCGCACGCCGCAACGCCTGGACCTCGGTCCTGGAGGACCGCCGCCGCGCCAAGGACCGGTTCGAGGCGCAGCGCGTCCTGGAGGCCGCCGCCTCGCGGGGCTGAGCGAACCCGGACCAGGTGCGGGTTCTGCCCGCCTCCCCGGCCACGTAGACTTCAGGACATGGCGAGGAAGGAAACTGCAGCGGACGCTGCTAACACCGGGCGGCTCAAGCAGATCGCTCAGACCTACAAGATGACTCGCAAGGTCGATCCGAAGATCGGTCTTGTACTCGCGGCTGTGGGAATCGTCACCTTCGGTGTCTTCCTCGCGATCGGCTTCTTGCTCGGTCACCCCATCTATCTCGGAATTCTCGGCCTCCTGCTCGCTTTCCTCGCGATGGCGATCATCTTCGGGCGCCGGGCCGAGAAGGCGGCCTTCGGGCAGATGGAGGGACAGCCCGGCGCGGCCGCGGCAGTGCTCGACAACATCGGCCGTGGCTGGACGACGACTCCTGCGGTCTCCATGAACCGCAGCCAGGACGTCGTGCACCGCGCGGTCGGCAAGGCCGGCATCGTGCTCGTCGCGGAGGGCAACCCGAACCGGGTGAAGTCGCTCCTCGCGGCCGAGAAGAAGAAGATGGCCCGCATCGTCTCCGACGTCCCGGTCCACGACTTCGTGGTGGGCACGAGCCAGGGACCGGAGGGAACGGTTCCGCTGAAGAAGCTCCGCACGACGATGCTCAAGCTGCCGCGCGTGCTGACCGGTCCCCAGGTGACCGCGACCAACGACCGGCTGAAGGCAATGGGCGACCTCATGTCGAACATGCCGCTGCCGAAGGGTCCGATGCCCAAGGGGATGAAGATGCCCAAGGGTGGCGGCGGCCGGACCCGCTGACACGCTCCGCTGCTTCTACGTGAACGAGGCGGGCCGGAACCTGATGGTTCCGGCCCGCCTCTCCTACGTTCCCGCGGCTCCCCGCGCCCCTAGATGCGGACCTGCACCGCCTTCGCGACGCGGTCGTGCAGGCCGCGGCCGTCGCGGTCCCAGATCAGCGCCGGGATGGCGACGCACAGCAGCACCGAGCGGGCGAGGACCCGGCCGATACCGACGCGGCCGCCGGCCTCGGAGACGACCCGCAGACCGAAGAGCCGCTTTCCGGGCGTGCAGCCGATGGTGCCGACCGTGAGCACGCTCAGTACGAAGAAGATGAGCAGCGCCCAGTTCCCCGTCGCCTGGTTGTAGCCGTCCGTGACCAGGCCGTATGCGATCAGCATGCACAGCGCCCAGTCGACGACGAGGGCTCCGATGCGGCGGCCGGGGCGCGCGATGGAGCCGGGTCCGTGCTCGGGCAGACCGAGCTGTTCACCGCGGTAGCCGAAGTCGGCGCCCGCCTGTTCCATGGCCTCACGAGGCCCGGACAGCCACGATCCCATTGCTTCCCTGTTGTCCACGCGTCAACGGTACTGCGCCGCTCTCCTGATGCGGCTCTGACCCCCGCTCCGGTTAACTTGGGCGAAACAAATGGGTCATGCTTGAGAAATCACGCCTGCATATCGTCAGGCCCCAGCGTGTGCCACCGCACCGGTCGCGCGATCGAGCTGCCAAGAGCTGCAACCCCGCCCCTCCCTGGGTGGGAGTAGGAGGAGTTGGATGTTCCAGAACGCCGATGACGCCAAGAAATTCATCGCGGACGAGGACGTCAAGTTCGTCGACGTTCGCTTCTGCGACCTGCCGGGTGTGATGCAGCACTTCACGGTGCCGGCCGAGGCGTTCGACCCCACGGAGGAGCTGGCCTTCGACGGCTCGTCGATCCGCGGCTTCCAGGCCATCCACGAGTCCGACATGGCGCTGCGCGCGGACCTGACCACCGCCCGCGTGGACCCCTTCCGCCGTGACAAGACGCTGAACGTCAACTTCTTCATCCACGACCCGATCACGGGCGAGCAGTACAGCCGTGACCCGCGCAACGTGGCGAAGAAGGCCGAGGCCTACCTGGCCTCCACCGGCATCGCCGACACCGCGTTCTTCGGCCCCGAGGCCGAGTTCTACGTCTTCGACTCGGTGCGCTTCGAGACGACGGCCAACCGCTCGATCTACGAGATCGACTCCGAGGCGGGCGCCTGGAACACCGGCGCCGTCGAGAACAACCGCGGTTACAAGGTGCGCTACAAGGGCGGCTACTTCCCGACCCCGCCGGTCGACCACTTCGCCGACCTGCGCGCCGAGATCTCGCTGGAGCTCGACCGCCAGGGCATGAAGGTCGAGCGCCAGCACCACGAGGTGGGCACGGCCGGCCAGGCGGAGATCAACTACAAGTTCAACACGCTGCTCGCCGCGGCCGACGACCTGATGCTCTTCAAGTACATCGTGAAGAACGTCGCCTGGCGCAACGGCAAGACCGCGACCTTCATGCCGAAGCCGATCTTCGGTGACAACGGCTCGGGCATGCACGTCCACCAGTCCCTGTGGGCCGGTGGCGAGCCCCTCTTCTACGACGAGCAGGGCTACGCGGGCCTCTCGGACACCGCCCGCTACTACATCGGCGGCATCCTCAAGCACGCCCCGTCGCTGCTCGCCTTCACGAACCCGACCGTGAACTCGTACCACCGCCTGGTCCCGGGCTTCGAGGCGCCGGTCAACATGGTGTACTCGCAGCGCAACCGCTCCGCCGCGATGCGCATCCCGATCACGGGCTCGAACCCGAAGGCCAAGCGCGTCGAGTTCCGCGCGCCCGACCCGTCCTCGAACCCGTACCTCGCCTTCTCGGCGCTGCTCATGGCGGGCCTCGACGGCGTCAAGAACAAGATCGAGCCGGCCGAGCCGATCGACAAGGACCTGTACGAGCTGGCTCCTGAGGAGCACGCCAACGTCCAGCAGGTCCCGACCTCGCTCCCCGCGGTCCTCGACGCCCTTGAGGCGGACCACGAGTACCTCCTGGCCGGCGGCGTCTTCACGGCCGACCTGATCGAGACGTGGATCGACTACAAGCGCACGAACGAGATCGCCCCGATCCAGCTGCGCCCGCACCCGCACGAGTTCGAGCTCTACTTCGACCTCTAAGCCGTCCCGTAACTCCGGACGCGCTCGGCGCCGAGGGCCCGGTCTCCCCCACCAGGGAGGCCGGGCCCTCGGCCGTGTCAGGGGTGTGTGAACCTCGCCAGGCGAAAACCGGGCAAGCGCCTTAAACTCGGGCAAGTCGCACACGCTGACAAGCCTCGGAGGAGTGCCGTCATGAGCAATCTGTTCGTCGTCGCCTATAACGACCTCGCCACCGCCAACCAGGTCCGCGAACGGCTCCTGCAGATGTCGAAGGAGCACCTCGTCGAGCTCGAGGACATCGTCGTCGTCGAGCGCCGGGAGTCCGACGGGAAGATCAAGCTGAACCAGGCCGTGAACCACACCACGACGGGCGCCACGGGTGGTGCGCTGTGGGGCGGTGTCATCGGCATGCTGTTCCTCGTGCCGTTCCTGGGGGCCGCCGTGGGCGCCGCCGCGGGTGCCGCGGGCGGGGCCGTCACGGACACCGGGATCAACGACAACTTCATGAAGGAACTCAGCCAGAACCTGCGGCCCGGCGCCGCCGCGCTGTTCGTCCTCGTCAAGCAGGCCGCCAAGGACAAGGTCGTGCCCGAGATCGCCACGTACGGCGGTCAGCTCGTGCAGACCTCGCTGAGCAACGACGAGGAGGAGGTGCTGCGCGGGATCCTGGAGGACGCGCAGGCCAAGGCTCAGGCGTCGGCGTAGCCGCCGGTCACTGGGCCTGACGGGCTCACTGGGCGAGGAGTTCGAGCAGCTGGCCCTCGGTGACCTCACGGGCCACGTCGGCCAGCTTGCGCTGGTGGGAGCGCGCGTAGCCGCGCAGTCCCGCGAAGGCCTCGTCCAGTGACAGTCCGTGGCGGGCGGCGAGGATGCCCTTGGCCTGCTCCACGACGACCCGGCTGGACAGCGCGTGCTCCAACTGGCCCGTGAGGACCTGGCTTTCGTTCAGCTCACGCTGCAGGGTGAGCGTGTGCCCCGCGACGTCGGCGAAGCTCCGGACCAGGGCGAGGGCCTCCTCGTCCAGCGGCTTCCCGGGGGCGGAGAACAGCACCAGCGCACCGATCTCCCCGTCCCTGCCGTGCAGCGGCAGGGCGGTGACCCGGCCGAAGCCGAGGGCCCTGGCGCGCGCGGACCAGCGCGGCCAGCGCAGCTGGGCGGGGCGCGCCGTCACATCGACGTCCACGAGGGCGCAGCCCGTCGTACGGGCGTCGTGGCCCGCGCCCTCCTCCCAGCGGGCGGCGTCGGCCGCGAGGGAGCCGAGGGAGGGATCGGTGCCGTCGGTGAGGGCCGGCGAGCGGCCGCCGGGCACGTACCCCACCTTTGCCCCGCGCGCGTGGAACAGCCGCCTGCCCCCTTCGGCGAGGGTGGCCAGCAAGGTCTGTGTATTCATGGGGTCGCGGGCGGCTCCGCCGGTCAACTCGGCGAATACCGCGGCGACTTCCTGCTCTCGCAGTGTCACGGTGCTGACCTCTCAGCCGAGTCGGAGTCGTCCCTGGACGATATCCTGAGCGATCTCGCCGAGGGGACGGCTGTCCGCGAAGGCGCGCACTTTGACCAGTTCCAGTGCATCCGGTATGCGGCAGCCGAGCTGGACGGCCACCATACCCGCGGCCTGGTGGACCTCGGCGCGGTAGTCGATGCCTCCGAACAAACCGGGTACCGCGTCCGTGCCGAGGAAAACGTTGCCGGTCAGGGAATCGGCGACCTGAGTGACGGTCGTGGTGGACGCGGCGTCCGCGCGCACGCCGAACGCGGCCAGGGCGCCGATGCAGCTGTCGGCGGACCGCAGGGGCACGGCGAGGACACCGCCGATTCCAAGCCCCTCGGCGGCGGCACCGTAGCCGGGCCAGCGGTCCGTCAGCACGGGCCCCGAGGCGGCGACCGCGCAGCGGTCCCGCACCGCGTCGCGCGCCGGGCCCTCGCCGAGGATGTACTCCAGGTCCTGCGCGGCGCGCGCGTGCTCGTCGGACGCGGCGGTCGCGATCTGGTTCCGGTCGATGTCGACGAGGGTGACGGCGGCGCTGTCGGCCCCGCAGGCCTCCGCGACCCCCGTCATGAACAGCGGGGGCCGCCCTCCCGTGTCCGCCCAGCGGGCGGCGCGGCGGGCATGGGATTCGAGGAGCTGCGCGGCCACCTCGTGCCGCTTCGCGCTCGTCCGGTGGATGTGCGCCAGGCGGACATGCAGGTCGCCGCCGCCCTCCCGGGCAAAGCGCTCGCACTCGCGCACGAGGTCCAGCGTGCGGTCCGCGCGCTCACGAGCGCGGGCCGCTCGCTGCCAGACGGCCGCCGCCAGCTCCACCGAGCTCCCCCCGAGGGTCATGCCCTTCAGCGTACGCCCGGGGAGCGGATCAGGAGGCTCCGTTGCCCCGGCCGCCCTCCTCCATCAGCAGCACGACGCCACCGCGGTGCCCGTCGAAGGGGCTGCAGTGCACAGTGCAGTTGATGCTGCGGCCGAGGCGGTTGACGGAGGCGATCACCACGGGGTCGGCGCGCTTGCGGGACCTGACGCACTCCTCCACGCCCTCCCGCAGCGGCTGCGTGGGCAGCCCGAGGTCGAGGCCGAAGAAGGGCTTGTCGGCCGTCTCGTCCTGGCGCAGCCCCCACAGGTCGCTCGCGCCCCGGTTCCAGCTCTTGACCTTGAGGTCCTTGTCGAGGACGACGATGGCGGCCGCGATGGAGGTGAGCACCCCCTCCAGGAAGGCGCGGGTCTCGTCGAGCTCGTCGCTGCGGATCCGCATCTCCTCGTTCATCGTCTCCAGTTCCTCGTTGCCGGACTGGAGTTCCTCGTTGGTCGTCTCCAACTCCTCGTTCGTGGACTGGAGTTCCTCGTTGGTCGTCTCCAGCTCCTCGATGGAGGACTGGAGTTCCTCGTTCGTGGTCTCCAACTCCTCGTTCGTGGACTGGAGTTCCTCGTAGGCGGTCTCCAGGTCCTCGCGTACCTGCTTGACCTCGGCCTTGAGCTGGGTGGCCACGGTGACGTCGGTGAACGTGATGTGGGTGGCCGCCGCCATTCCGCCGGCGCCGACCAGCGGCTGGACGACGATGTCGAAGAACTGGATGTCCTCGCCGACCCGGCGCTCCGCGCCGTTCACCCGCAGCGTGCGGCGCTCATGCGTGGTCTGTTCGATGAGTGAGCGCAGCTCGACGGGCCGGTAGGAGATCTCGAGGTCCCGGAAGGGGCGGCCGATGTCGTTCGTGGTGAGGGCGAACTGCGTGCGCGCGTGGTTGTTGATGAGGACGACGGCGCCCTCGGCGTCCACGGCGATGGCGGCGCCGGGCGAGGCGTCGAGGATCAGGTCGCGCAATTGGCGGTTGCGGGCCATGTGCTGCATCTCCCCGCCCAGGTTCGCGCGCAGCTTCACCGGCGTGGGCTGGTAGGGGGCCGCGGACTCGCCCGCGCGGCGGCGGAAGACGCGCTGGCGCATGTTCACGACGTCGAAGCGCTCGGCGTCGTTGAGCAGCATCTCGGCCTTGCCGAGGAACAGGAACCCGCCCTCGCGCAGCGCGAAGTGGAACCGGTCGATGATCTGGGTCTGCGCCTCGACGTTGAAGTACATCAGCGCGTTGCGGCAGACGAGCAGGTCGAGGCGGGAGATGGGGGCGTCGCGGGTGATGTCGTGGCGGCCGAAGATGACGCGGCGGCGCAGGTCGGAGCGGAAGAGATAGCGGGCCCCGTTCTGCTCGAAGTACTTCTCGCGCAGGGTGTCGGAGAGCGGTTCCAGGGACTTGGCCGGGTAGAGGCCGGAGCGGGCGTCGCGCAGGGCCTCGTCGTCGACGTCGGTGCCGTAGATCTTGACGCGGTTGACGGCCTCCTCGACGCCGAGGGCCTCGGCGAACATGATGGCCAGCGAGTACGCCTCCTCGCCGCTGGAGCAGCCCGCGCTCCACACCCTGATCTCGTCCTCCGGGCCGTGCTCGGACAGGACCTCGGGGATCACCTCCCGTTGCAGGTACGTCCAGGCGTCCGCGTCGCGGAAGACGGAGGTGACGTTGATCAGGATGGTGTTGAAGAGGGCGCTGAATTCGTCGGCGTTCGTCTCCAGCTGGTCGCGGTAGTCGGCGTACGAGTCGATGCCGACGTCGCTCATCCGCTTGCGGATTCGGCGTCCCAGGGACGAGCGCTTGTAGCCGGTGAAGTCGAAGCCGCGAGAGTCCCGCAGGAAGCCGAGCAGCTCCTCCAGCTCCTCGTCCGTCTCCGCGTCGCGCTGTGCCTCGCTCATCGCTGTCCTACCTACTGCTTCTTGGTGTCGACCAGTCCGCGGATCACCGTGGGGATTTCATTCAGCGGCAGCACGAAGTCCACTGTGCCCGTACCCACCGCCGCCTCCGGCATGCCCCGGAACTCCGCGGTGTGCGGATCCTGGGCGATCACGGTACCGCCGCGGGACTTCACGGCGTCGACACCCATGGTCCCGTCGCTGCCCGTGCCGGTCAGGACGACGGCGATGGCGCGGCGTCCGTAGGCGCCCGCGACGGACTCGAAGAGCAGGTCGGCGGAGGGGCGCAGGAAGTGGACCAGTTCGCTCTGGGAGAGGCCGAGGCTGCCGTCCGGCCGCACGAGGAGATGGCGGTCGGGCGGCGCGATGTAGACGGTGCCGGGCAGGGCCGGCTCGCCCTCTTCGGCGAGTTTGACGTGCAGGACGGCGCGGCGGTCGAGGATGTCGGCGAGGACGGTGCGGTGGCGCGGGTCCAGGTGCTGGACGACGAGGACGGGCACGGGCAGGTCGGCTTCGAGCCCGCCGAGGACGGTGACAAGGGCATGGAGGCCGCCCGCGGACGCGGCGACGGCCACGACGCCGAAGCTGTCGTCCGGACGGTCGGCACTGATCGGTGACGGCACAGCATCGACCCTAGGCGCCCGGCGGGTCCGCGGCTACGGGTGCGTGGCGGCCGGCGGTCAATGGCGCAGGGCGCGGGAGACCTCGGCGGTGATGTCACCGTCGAGAGAGTGGGTGCTGCGGGCGGTGGCGTCCTTGGAGCCACCGCCCTTCACGTCGTTCACCTTGAGCACGACGGTGTCCACCAGCTTGCCGTCGCCGTTCTTGAAGTCGACCTCGACGACGTACGACTGGGTGTCCGACGCGCCGTTGCTGACGGTCACCGGGACCGTGCTGCGATCGCCGTCGGAGTTCACGTCGCCGAGCTTCACGTCTCCCTTGGCGTCGACGCCGTCCTTGAAGTCGTCGAACTTCTTCTGCGCCTCCGCGGTCGCCGACGCCACCACGTCCGAGGCCCTGGACGCGGCCTTCGACGCGGCGCCGGAGGGGCCGTCGCCGTCCTCGGAGCAGCCGGCCGCCGCCACGGTCAGGGCCGCCGCGCACAGGGCCGCGCCCACCGCTCGTACGCCTCGGGCACCTCGTCGTACGTCCGCCACTGCCGACACCTCCGCTCGACCATCACAGCTGGTCGCCCCAGTCAACGGTGGGCGGGGGCGGGACGCATGCCAAGGAGGCCGAACAGGTGACCTACGCGGCGGGGCCGGGCTGCGGGCAGGATGTGCCGCATGACCACGAAGAGCACAGGGACGGTGCGGCACATCGGCGACGACGAGCGACGCGTGCGGCTGGCCCGCGCGCACCGCCTCGCCCCCTCGGTACGCGCCGGCCGCGCCGAGGACGTCGCGCGTTCGCTCGTGGCGCTGCACGGCACGGATCCGGCGACCGTGTACCTGGCGGTGGGGGCGCGGCTCGCGGATGCCTCCGGGACGGTCGCGGACGTCGAGCGGGCGCTGTACGAGGACCGGACGCTGGTGCGGATGCACGGGATGCGGCACACGGTGTTCACGTTCCCTTCCGGGCTCGCGGCGACGGTGCACGCGTCGACCGGGCTCGCGGTGGCGGCGAAGGCGCGGGCGGGGCTGCTCAAGGACATGGTGGGCGGGAGCGACGGGCGCCTCACTCCTCAGTGGCTGGCGGAGGTGGAGGCGTCGGCGCTGGCCGCCCTTGAGCGGCGCGGGGAGGCGACGGTGACCGAACTCGTGGCGGACGAGCCGCGGTTGCGGGAGCAGTTCACGTACGGCAGGGGCAAGAGTTACGAGGCCGCGCACACGGTGTCGTCGCGGCTCATGCGGGTGCTCGGGGTGGAGGGGCGGGTCGTACGGGGCCGGCCGCTCGGCTCGTGGACCTCGACGCGGTTCCGGTGGGCGGTCGCGCCGCCGCATCCGGAGCTGCCGGTCGCCGATGCGCAGGCGGAGCTGCTCGGGCTGTGGCTGGGGGCGTGCGGGCCCGCCACGGAGGGGGACCTCAAGTGGTGGACGGGCTGGAAGGTCACGGACGTACGCAGGGCGCTCGCCGCGGTGGGGGCGGTGGCGGTGTCGCTGGACGGCGGTGGCACGGGGTACGTGTCGGCGGACCAAGTGGACGCGCCGGAGGGCGACTTGGAGCCGTGGGCGGCGCTGCTTCCCGGCCTTGACCCTACGTCGATGGGCTGGCAGGAGCGTGACTGGTACTGCCCGCCGGAGCTGCGCCCGGCGCTCTTCGACGGGAGCGGGAACATCGGGCCCACGGTGTGGTGGGGCGGGCGGATCGTGGGCGGCTGGTCGCAGGGGGCGGGTGGCGAGGTGGTGTGGCGGTTGCTTGACACCTCGGGTGGGCGCGATGCGGAGCGGGCGGTTTCCGCGGAGGCGGATCGCCTCCGGGCGTGGTTGGGGGCGACCCGGGTCACGCCGCGGTTTCGTACGCCGTTGGAGAAGGAGTTGAGCACAGCAAGCCCCTGCGGCGATTGAGCAGCGGGGTCCGGGGCGGAGCCCCGTGGCGTAGGGAACGCCCCGGACGCCGGGAGCGACGAGTTATCGGCTATACCGCATCAGCGCCCGCACCATGTGGCACGTCGTGTCGGACGGCGGATGGATCCCGACCTTGTCGGCCGTGGCGCGGATCTTGTGGTTGTGGGCCTGGGTGGGGAGGTAGACGCCGGAGTCGAGCAGGGCTATCGCCAGGCGCATGGCCTTCAGGCGGCGGTTGTGGGTGATGTACCAGTCGCGCGGGCGCCCCGCGGGGAGCGGCCTCTTCGCGAGTGGCGTATACGGCAGATCGATCAGCATCGGAGCGGCGGCAGCGGGCACAGGCATCCTCCTGTCGCGAGTCGTCCGAGAGCCCCCGTAGCCCTCGAACACTGCTTCTATTCTACGGCAGGGCACTGACAAAAGCCGCTGGCCAGAGGCGACTTGAGGGCGTCGCACGGCTTCACTCGCGTACCGTTGCCCCCATGGAGATCTGGATCAACCCGGCCTGTTCGAAGTGCCGCAGCGCGCTCAGCCTGCTCGACGCGGAGGGCGCCGACTACACGGTGCGCCGCTACCTGGAGGACGTGCCCTCCCCCGACGAGATCCGCGCCGTGCTCGGCCGGCTCGGCCTCGAACCGTGGGACATCACCCGCACCCAGGAGGCCGACGCGAAGGCGCTCGGCCTGAAGGACTGGGCGCGCGACGCGGACAGCCGCGAGCAGTGGATCGAGGCGCTCTCCGCCCACCCGAAGCTGATCCAGCGCCCGATCATCACGGCCGACGACGGCACGGCGGTCGTGGGCCGCAGCGAGGAGTCGGTACGCGAGGCACTCAGGTAACACGGGGTTCACAAACGGGCAACGGCCGGGAAACCCCCTGGTGACACGCTCCCGGAAGTTCGAGACCCGCGTGAATGAGGATGTGGCCCCCGTGACCTTCAAGGCTGAGTACATCTGGATCGACGGCACCCAGCCGACGGCCAAGCTCCGTTCGAAGACGAAGATAATCGCGGGCTCCCCGCAGGGCCTGGAGACGCTTCCCGTCTGGGGCTTCGACGGGTCCTCCACCAACCAGGCCGAGGGGCACGCCTCCGACCTCGCGCTGCGCCCTGTCGCCCAGTACCCGGACCCGATCCGCGGCGGCGACGACATCCTCGTCATGTGCGAGGTCCTGAACATCGACATGACGCCGCACTACTCCAACACGCGTGCCGCGCTCGCCGAGGTCGAGGAGCGGTTCGGCTCCCAGGAGCCGATCTTCGGCATCGAGCAGGAGTACACCTTCTTCGAGGGCGAGCGCCCGCTCGGCTTCCCGGTCGGCGGCTTCCCCGCCGCGCAGGGCGGCTACTACTGCGGCGTCGGCGCGGACGAGATCTTCGGCCGTGACATCGTCGAGAAGCACCTTGAGCACTGCCTGACCGCCGGTCTCGCCATCTCCGGCATCAACGCCGAGGTCATGCCGGGGCAGTGGGAGTTCCAGGTCGGCCCCGTGGCTCCGCTGGAGGTCTCCGACCAGCTGTGGATCGCCCGCTGGCTGCTCTACCGCACCGCCGAGGACTTCAACGTCTCCGCGACCCTCGACCCGAAGCCGGTCAAGGGCGACTGGAACGGCGCGGGCGCGCACACCAACTTCTCCACGAAGGCGATGCGCGAGGGCTACGACGCGATCATCACCGCGTGCGAGTCGCTCGGCGAGGGCTCCAAGCCGCTCGACCACGTGAAGAACTACGGCGCCGGCATCGACGACCGCCTCACCGGTCTGCACGAGACCGCCCCGTGGGACGAGTACAAGTACGGCGTCTCCGACCGCGGCGCCTCGGTCCGCATCCCCTGGCAGGTCGAGCGGGACCGCAAGGGCTACATCGAGGACCGCCGTCCGAACGCCAACGTCGACCCGTACGTCGTGACGCGACTGCTCGTCGACACCTGCTGCGCCGCCCTGGAGAAGGCCGGCCAGGTCTGAGGGCGCCGGCCGGGTCCTGATCCGGCCATCCGCTTCGGGAGGGTGTCCACATTGTGTGGGCGCCCTCTCGTCCGCGTGACTCATCTGTTTCAATGAGAGGCATGGCCAGTCTCTGTCGGAACAGCAGCTCGTGGGGTCGCTCCCACGACCTCGAGCCGTTCTGGCCGTCCCGACAGCACCACGATTTCGACCGTGTGTGTCGCAGCGTGAGGAACGCGCGGGCCCTCTAAAGCCGTTGGCACGACCATCACGGCCTTCGGTCCGCGCGCACGACGTACGTCCTTCTCCCCGACGTCTCCTCGCGCGAAAGAGTTGAATCCCCATGGCTCCTGCCCTGCTGACCGACCCGCTCATCTCCGTCGACACCGCCTGCCGCACGGTGCACGTCGCGGGCCGCCAACTCGACCTCACCTACCTGGAGTTCGAGCTGCTCGCCCATCTCGTCGGGCACCCGCACCGCGTGCACACCCGCGACACCCTCGTCCACACCGTGTGGGGATACGGGCATGTGGGCGACGGCCGCACCGTCGACGTCCATGTCGCCCGCCTGCGGCGGAAGCTGGGCGCCGAGTACCGGGACACCATCCGTACGGTGCGCCGCGTCGGCTACAAGTACACGCCACCCACCGGCAGTTGAGGTGAATTCCGGGGGCCGATTGAACAGGGTCGGCCCCCGTTGCGTACGTAGTCCCATGGGACGCACCTCACGGAAACGGCGCTCATCGCTGGCGACGCGCATGACCATCGCGTCGGCCGCACTGCTCCTGGGCGGAGGTGGGCTGGTCGCGGTCAACGTATACGCGTCGGCCCACGAGGACTCCGCCGGCGGGCAGGACGCGGGCAGCGGGACGCAACAGACACAGCAGACGCAACAAGTGGCCACCATCGACTGTCCGGACGTCGGCACACAGCTGTCCGACGTACCGGGCGGCGCCCGCGACGAGGTCGACGGTGAACTCGCCACCCTGGACACCCAGATCACACAGGCCTACCAGCGGCTCGCCTCGACGCGGGATGCGGCAGCCCGGGACCCGCAGTTCGTGCGGAACAGCATCATGGATCCGCTGAAGAAGAAACGCGGCGCCGTCCTTGAGCGCATCCGCCTGGAGATGGAGCGCCGCGGCGGACAGGCCCCGGGCGGCATGAACGACATGGCCGAGTGCACGGCCCAGCCGAAGGAGGGCGAACAGCAGCCACCGGACGGGCAGGGCGACGGCTCGGACCAGGGCGACGGCGGCGACGGCGGCGGCGACGGCGACGGCGACCAGCAGCAGGGCAACGGCGGGCAGGCGGGCAACGGGCCCGTCGCCGCCGACTTCGCCGACATCACCAAGGTCCAGCCGAACGTCCAGAAGCCCCAGAACGGCGACAACGCCTCGACCGGCAGCTTCACCACCCGCTGCGGAGTGAACGACAACAAGAAGTTCAACACCGACAACCTCATCGCGGCGCCCGGCGTGTCCAACGGCGCGCACCACCTGCACGACTACGTGGGCAACCAGGACAACGACGCCTTCTCCAGCAACGACGACCTGGCGAACGCCGACACCAGCTGCCAGAACCAGGGCGACAAGTCGACGTACTACTGGCCGGTGCTGCGCGTGCAGGACGGCTCGGAGGACTTCGACGCCGACAAGGACGGCGGCGGCAAGGAAGGCAACGTCGGCACGATCCTTCAGGCCCAGAAGGCGAGCATCAAGTTCGTCGGGAGCCCGCAGGGCGAGGTCACCGCGATGCCGAGGTTCCTGCGCATCATCACCGGCGACGCCAAGGCGTTCACCAACGGCACGGCGAACGCGAACGCGCACTGGAGCTGCACCGGCTTCGAGGACCGTCAGCTGACGGACAAGTACCCGCTGTGCCCCGACGGCTCGAAGGTGGTGCGCAGCTTCGCGTTCCAGAGCTGCTGGGACGGGCAGAACATCGACAGCGCCAACCATCGCACACACGTGGCATTCGCCGACCAGGCCGGCAACTGCCCGCAGAATTTCAAGGCCATCCCGCAGCTGAAGATGCGCCTGGTGTACGACGTGCAGACGCCGACGATCGAGGACGGGCAGGTGAAGAACCCGTTCGCGTTGGACGGCTTCCCCGAGCAGCTGCACAAGCCGATCACGGATCATGACGACTTCATCAACGTCTTCGACGACCAGACCATGCGGACGGTCGTGGACTGCATCAACAAGGGCGATCGCTGCGACTGAGCGATCGCCCCACCCCGGCCGCTGCGCGGCCGGCTCAGCGGCGACCCTCGTACCCGGAGAGCCGCCCCGCCTCGTGACCCCCACCACCACTGCTCCCCGTGTGGTGCGAGGCGGGCTTCTCCAGGGTCCCGCCGAGCCGGCCGCGCAGCTTCGTGAGCTGTGCGGCGCCGCCGACCGCGATCCACTTGGGTCCGACGAGGTAGACGCCGCCGTAGTCGTTGGCCTCGTCGAACCACTGGGCCTGGCCCTTGTCGGTGCTGAAGGTGGCGAGGATGTAACGCCCCTTCCCCGCACCGCAGTTGGCCTGCCGGATCTCGGCGGCGTCGGTCTGGATGTCGGGGCGGCAGCCCGCCTCCTCAGCGAGGTGTTCCAGGCTTCCGGAGGCCGTACGGGGGATCTTCGGCGTGTCGTCCTCCGGGGCCCCGCCGGAGCCGCCCGAGCCGCATCCGGTCGCGGCCGGGGCCGCGAGCAGCACGGCCGCCGCCACCAGTATTTTCCTCATTGCGCTCTCCTGTCCCGTACGTTCCGTTGCTACCGTGCGCCGCACCAACCGCGACGCAAGGGGGGTACACGTATGTCCGCACCATCGCGACGCACTGTTCTCGGCACGACGGCCGCCGTCGGCCTCGGCACGGCCCTGGGGGCCGGCGCCCCGGCCGCTCAGGCGGCTCAGGCAGCTCCGCGGTCGATCGGCGCGAGGGAGGTGCCCGTTCTTGATACGGCTGAGGCCCGCGCGGCACTCAACCGTCAACTGCCGCATCACGCGGACCAGTTCAGACTCAGACTGCTGACCGCGAGCGGCACGGAGGACCGTTTCCGGGTGACCGGGACGCAGGGCCGCATCACGGTGTACGGGACGACCCCGGCGACGCTGCTCGCCGGGGTCCACTGTTTCCTGAAGTACGAGTGCGGGGCGCACATCGCCTGGAACGGCTCCCAGCTGGACCTGCCGGACCGCCTCCCGGCCCCCTCGAAAACGCTGGAGCGCAGCACCCCGCTCCCCCACCGCTTCGCGCTCAACGACACCAACGACGGCTATACGGCGCCCTTCGCCGACTGGTCGTACTGGGAGCGCGAGATCGACATCCTGGCGCTGCACGGCTGCAACGAGGTGCTGGTCATCGCGGGCATGGAGGCCGTCTACCACCGCGTACTGAAGGACTTCGGCTACAGCGACGAGGAGGCGCGGTCCTGGCTGCCCGCCCCGTCCCACCAGCCGTGGTGGCTCCTGCAGAACCTCTCCTCGTACGGAGGGCCGCTGTCGCCCGAACTGATCGGGCGGCGCGCCGAGTTGGGGAGAAGAATCGTCGACCGGCTGCGTGCGCTCGGCATGAGACCCGTCATGCCCGGCTACTACGGGCACGTGCCGAAGGAGTTCGTGGAGCGGGCCGGCGGGGACGCGCACGTCGTGCCGCAGGGCGTGTGGCACGGCTTCGAGCGCCCCGACTGGCTCGACCCGCGCACCACGGCCTTCGCGCGGGTGGCCGAGTCGTTCTACAAGCACCAGAAGGACCTGTTCGGCGAGATCGGCGCCTTCAAGATGGACCTGCTGCACGAGGGCGGCACGGCCGGTGACGTGCCGGTCCCGGCCGCGGCGCGCGGCGTGGAGGCGGCGCTCCAGAAGAACCGTCCTGGGGCGACGTGGGTCATCCTCGGCTGGGAGGCGAACCCGCTGCCCGAGCTGATCGACGCGATCGACAAGAAGAAGATGCTGATCGTGGACGGGGTGTCCGACCGGTTCACCTCCGTCACGGACCGCGAGAAGGACTGGGGCGGCACCCCGTACGCGTTCGGGACCATCCCCAACTTCGGCGGGCGGACGACGATCGGGGCCCGCGCGCACATCTGGGAGCAGAAGTTCTTCGCCTGGCGCGACAAGCCGGACAGCGCGCTGGCCGGTACGGCGTACATGCCGGAGGCCACCGACCGGGACCCGGCGGCGTTCGAGCTGTGGTCCGAACTCGCGTGGATGGACACGAAGGTGGACCGGGCGGCCTGGTTCGCCTCGTACGCCGACTTCCGCTACGGGCGCCGCGACAAGGACGCCCGCGCCGCCTGGCAGGCGCTGCACGAGACGGCGTACCAGCACAAGGCGGCCGAGCGCTCGGACCCGCACGACTCGCTCTTCGCGGCCCGCCCCGACCTGTCCGCCGACCGCGCCGCCTACTACGGGCCGCGCGCCCTCTCCTACGACCCCGGCCGCTTCGACGCGGCGCTCGCCGGACTCCTGGGCGTCGACGGGAAGTCGAGGGGCAGCGCGGCCTACAAGTACGACCTCGTGGACGTGGCGCGCCAGGCCCTCGCGCACCGCAGCCGCCAGCTCCTGCCGCAGCTGAAGTCGGCCTACGCCGACAAGGACCGGGCCGCTTTCAAGGCGCTGTCGACGCTGTGGCTGAAGCTGATGCGGCTCTCGGACGACGTGACGGGCACCCACGGGGCGTTCCTGCTCGGCCCGTGGATCCGGGACGCCCGCAACCTCGCCACGAGCGACGCCGAGCGCGCCGAGTTCGAGCGCTGCGCGAAGGCGCTGATCACGGTGTGGGGCGACCGGGCCACGTCCGATCCGGGCAACCTCCACGAGTACGGCAACCGTGACTGGCACGGCCTGATCGCCGACTTCTACCTGCCGCGCTGGCAGAAGTGGCTCGACGAGCTGTCCGACGCGCTGGCCGCGGGCCGGGAGCCCGCGAAGGTCGACTGGTTCGCGTTCGAGGAGCCCTGGACGCGTGAGCGCAAGGACTACCCGCTGCGGGCGTACGGCGACCCGTACCGGACGGCCTCGAAGGTCCGCGACGTCCTCGCGCGCGCCCCGTACCAGGGCTCGGTGGCGGTCACCGCCGAGCCGCCCGCCTTCCCGCCGGGCGGGCACGCGCGCGTGACGGCCACGTTCCGCAATGTCAACGGGCTGCGCGCGACGGGCCGTGTCGACTTCGAACTCAAGGGGATCACCGCCGAGCCGGAGGGCGCCACATCACTGCCGCGCGTGCAGGCGGCCGGGGAAGGCACGGTGGCCTGGCAGGCGAGCGCGCCCGGCACCCCGCTCGACAAGCCGCTGCGCCCACTGCCGTACACGATCGACGTCCAGTACGGTCCGGCCGGCGAGCGGCGGGTCACCTACGTCCACAGGGGCACGCTGTTCGAGGCCGGGCCGTTGGCCGACGTCTGGCGGACGTACAGCAACAACGGGGCGGTCTTCGGGCAGCTCGACGAGCGGTTCGCGATCGACGGCGGCGGCGCGGACCTGTGGAAGGGCACCACGGAGTTCGGCGCGATGTACCGCGCGAACGCGTTCCGGGACGGTTCGGTGGCGGTGGTGCGGGTGGACGCGCAGGCGGTGACGGGCCCGTGGGCGCGCGCCGGGATCATGGTGAGCAACTCCATCGGCGGCTCGGGGTCCGCGGGCTTCGCGAACCTGTCGGTCACGCCCGCCAACGGCGTCGTCCTCTCCTACGACAGCAACGGGGACGGCACCCTCGACACGTACAAGCGGATCACCGGGATCAAGGCGCCGGTGCTGCTGCGGCTGTCCCGGGCCGGCGACTCGTACACCGGGGAGTGCTCGACGGACGACGGCGCGACGTGGCGGACCGTCGCGACCGTGCCGTCGCCGAGGCTCGCCTCCGCGCAGGGCGTGGGCCTGTTCATGAGCGCGACGAACGGCGGGAACGGGACGCGGGGCACGGTGGAGTTCAGCGGGTGGAAGCTGAGCTGATCCGGTACCCGCAACTCCGGTGACACCGGGGCGCCGCTGTGTGAGAGTGCCCCGGTGAGCACCGAGAGCAGTGACTGGGAAGAGCGGACCGCGGCCGCGTGGGCGACCATCGACGACTATGCCGAGGCCGACGCGGGCGCCTTCCGCGCGCTCATCGACGGACTCGCGGCGGAGCTGCCCGCCGACAGCCCCGTCGCCCCGTTCGAGCGTGCCTGCGCCTTCGACTCGACCGGCCACTCCGACAAGGCGGCCCCGCTGTACCGGGAGGCGCTGCGGCTCGGCCTGAGCGGCTACCGGGCCCGTCGTACGAAGATTCAACTGGCCAGCTCACTGCGGAACATGGGGCGCCCGGAGGAGGGCGTCGCGCTGCTCGAACCGGAATTGACCGCTCCTGGCGACGAGTTGGACGACGCGGTGCGGGCCTGCCTGGCCCTCTGCCTGTCGAGTCTCGGCCGTGACAGGGAGGGGCTCGCCCTGGTGCTCGGCGCGCTGGCGCCCCATCTGCCCCGATACCAGCGGTCCATGGCCAATTACGCGAAGGCGCTGGCCGTGTCCGAATAGGCCCGTGCGGGGCCCGTGCGGAGAGTGACGGCTGTGACCATCCCACGATTCGCTCGTTCAGCTGAACGTGCAGTCAAAGGTGCAGCAGCAATCCACGCCCCCGTCCGCAGCGCCGGCCGCCGTCATCGACGTCGAGCAGGCCGAGGCCGCCCTGGTCGAGCACTATCCACGACTGGTCCGGCTCGCCTATCTCGTGCTACCGCCGGGCCTCGGCCGCAACCGCCGTGTGCTGACCGCCCACTCGGTGGTCCAGCGGGCGCTCCCCCGCGGCCGCACCGCGGACGCGCCCGCGCCGGTCCCGGCCCAGCGCGACTCGGCGGGCCGCACCGGCGACCCGGGCTTCGCCTACGTACGCCTGAAGGTGCTGCGCAGCGCCCTGGAGGCGGGGCTTCCGCTGCGGCGCGCGGCCTGGCCCAAGCGGGCGCAGCTGCCGCCGCTGCTGCCGCAGGTGTGGGGTCTTCGGCTGTTCCCGAAGTCGGGCGGCGCCGATGAACTCACCCTGGACCAGCAGCTTTCCGCGCTGAGCGGACCGGCGCGCGCCGCGTACGTGCTGCGCGGCCTGGAGCGCCTCGACGACGCCGCCGTCCGCGCGGTCCTCACCGATGCGGGCTGCACGCAGGAGGACGCGGCCGCGGCCCTCGCCGAGGCGCGCGGCCTGGCGGCCGACGCCGGGTCCTGCACGGAGCTCTTGGAGTCCCCCGAGTTCGACCCGTGCTCCCTGCACGCGCGGCCCACCGACCTGATGCGCCGCCGCCAGCACCTGAAGGCGGCGATCGCGGCGGTCGCGGCGACCCTCGTGTGCGGCGCGCTGCTCGGTCTTCCGGGCGAGGGCTGGGCGCCGGACGGCGCGGCGGCCCCGCCGTACGCGAAGAACCCGGCGGGCCAGGCCGCCCTGAATCCGGCCGAGCTGCGGAAGGTCGCGCCGGACACGTGGAAGACGTCGGCCCGCACCGACTTCTCGGTGTGGCCCGCGCGCGGCTCGCTCACCGGGGACAAGGATCTGCTGCGGAGGGCGCTCGCCGTGTGGGCGCGGCCCGGCGGCTCCGTGAAGGTCTCGGCGACACCGGGCACCCCGGCGGGCGCGCCGCCCGGACCGCCGCAGCTGCTGTACGCGGGCGAGCTCGACCAGGCCCGCGTCGTGCTGCTCTACGACGGGTTGCGCATCGTGCGCTACGCCGAGCCGAGGAGCGGCACGAGCGGCGCCGCGCTCGACTTCGCGCGGGTCGACGGTGCGGCGGACGCGCAGTCGAGCGCCGTGGTGATGGACCGGGCCGACGGCAACGTCCGCTATCTGACAGCCCCTTGGGTGGCCAAGGCGGCCACCCGCGACCTCCTGAAGCCGTCGGCGGGGGCGCGGGCGCTGTCGCGTACGAAGGACGGAGTGACGGCGCCGTTCCCGAGCCCGGCGCTCGCGACGACCTGCACGTCCTGGAACGCGCTCGCGCTGACCGACTCGACCGGCACCCGGCTCACCACCGACCTCGGCGAGCTCGTTCCCGCGCACCTCACGTCCGGCAGCCCCGCCGCGCCCCGCGAGGCGCGGCCCGCGGACTGGGCGACGACCGCGTGCTCGCTCACGGCGGCGCGCTCGCACGGGGTGCGCTCCGTCAACTCCTGGGCGTACGCCCGCCAGTCGCTGCCCGAGGCGAACGGGACGGCGGAGTGGTGGTGCACGCGGGCCGACACGTGGCGGGGTGACGGGCCGCGGTCCCTCGCGCTGTTCCGGGCGCCGGGGGCGGATGCGGCGGTCGTCGCGGCGAAGTCGCAGTCGTCACCGGCGTGTGGCTCGCGTCGGCCGCAGGTGTTGGCGGGTGTGCGGTGGAAGTCGCGGGAGGGGGCGTGGTACCTGGTTGCCGCGGGCAGCGAGGGGGTGAATTCGGTGACCGCCTCTGGGCGGTCGGCTGAGGGGAATGTGCTGGCGGTTCGGGTTGCGCGGGACGCGGAGGTTTCGCTGTCCGGTCGGACGGCCCAGGGCGCCAAGATTCGGCCCCTGAAGTGAGCCCGGTCGCGGGGCTCCGCCCCGGGACTTGGAAGGCAAAAGTGGTGCACGGGGGGTGTTCTGTTTGCCTACCCGTCAGTACATTGACGCCATGTCTAATACGCGCGTCCCGTTGAAGGCACGCCAGGTGTCCTTCGCCTGGGACAGGACACCCCTGCACTGGTTGCCGGACGACCCGTTCAGCACGCACACCATCAACGTCCTGCACCTGCTGCTGCCGGCAGGCGAACGCTGGTTCGTGCACGTCTACAAGCAGGTGCTGCCGTACATCACGGACGAGCGGCTGCGCGAGGACGTGATCGGGTTCATCGGCCAGGAGGCCATGCACTCGCAGGCGCACGACGAGGTGTTGCCGCATCTGCGGGAGCAGGGCCTGGACCCGACGCCGTACACCGCCCAACTCGACTGGTTCTTCGAGAAGTTGCTGGGCGACAAGACACTGCCGCCGGGCAAGGCGCGGCAGTGGTGGCTGATGGAGCGGGTCGCGCTGATCGCGGCGATCGAGCACTACACGGCGTTCCTCGGCAACTGGGTGCTGAACGCCGAGGAACTGGACCGGCGCGGCGCCGACCCGACGATGCTGGACCTGCTGCGCTGGCACGGCGCGGAGGAGGTCGAGCACCGGGCGGTGGCCTTCGAGTTGTTCGAGCACCTCGACGGCAGCTACCGGCGCCGGGTGCGCACCTGGGCCACCGCCTTCACCGCGCTCGTCTTCTTCTGGCAGCGCGGCGCGCGGTTCTTCATGGAGAACGACCCGACGCTGCTCGACGGCAAGGCCACCTGGAAGGACTTCTACCGGAGCGGCAAGCGGGGCGTGCTGCCGACGTCCGGAGCCATGGCGCGGTCCATCCCCCGCTATCTGAGCCGGAGTTACCACCCCGACCAGGAGGGCGACACCGAGCAGGCCGTCGCCTATCTCGCCTCGTCACCCGCGGCCATCGCCGCCGAAGCCCGTACGGGAGCCGCCCGATGAACGTCCGTACGCTGCGCAAGGCCGTGGTCGTCGCCGGCGCCGCGTACGTCGTGCGGCGCGCGATGCGGCGGCGTGTGCAGGGCTCGCCCCTGTGGCCGCTGCCCGCGCTGGAGGAGCCGACGTCGGGGCGGCCGCGGGCCCGCGCGCTGAACCTGCTCGTCACGCGGCACGAGCAGACCGCCGATGGGGTGGTGCAACTCCGCCTGGAGGGGCGCGACTTGCCTGCCTGGCGGCCGGGCGCCCACCTCGATCTCGTACTCCCCTCGGGGCTCATACGGCAGTACTCGCTGTGCGGCGACCCCGAGGACACGTCGTCGTACACCGTCGCCACGCGGCTCATCCCGGCGGAAGAGGGCGGGCGCGGCGGGTCGCGCGAGGTGCACGAGCAGGTGCGGGAGGGCATGGAGGTCGAGGTGCGCGGGCCGCGCAACCGCTTCCCGCTCGACGGGGAGGCGCCCGCGTACGTGTTCGTCGCGGGCGGCATCGGTGTGACACCGATCTTGCCCATGCTGCGGGAGGCCGCGGCGCGGGGCGCCGACTGGAAGCTGCTGTACGGGGGCAGGTCGCGGGCCTCGATGCCGTTCGTGGAGGACGTGGAGAAGCTGGGCGGCGGGGCCGCGGGCCGTGTCACGGTCGTGGCGGAGGACGAGGACGGACGGCCCGACCTCGCCGCCGCGCTCGCGGACACCGTGCCCGGTACGGCCGTGTACTGCTGCGGGCCCGAGGGTCTGCTGGCGGCCGTGGAGGCGGTTCTGCCCGAGCACTGCACTCTGCACAGCGAACGGTTCACGCCACGCAATTCGGCGGAGGGCAACGGCCCGTTCGAGGTCGAGCTGCGACGCAGCGGCAGGATCGTGGACGTACCCGCCGACACGACGGTGCTCGCGGCGGTGCGTTCCGAGGTGCCCTCGATCGCGTACTCCTGCGAGCAGGGGTTCTGCGGAACGTGCCAACAGCGCGTCCTGGAAGGGGAGATCGAGCATCGCGACGAGTTGCTCACGGATGCGGAGCGCGCCGAGTCGATGCTGATCTGTGTTTCGCGGGCCCGGGGCGGGCGTCTGGTTCTCGACCTTTAGCCAAGCCGTGCGGGGGCGGCGCGCGGGGGCCGGTTGGCAGGCCGGATTCGCTCGGTAGAGTGTTCGGCATGACTACCGGGGTGCGGCGCAGGATGGGAGTCGAGGAGCGGCGGCGGCAGTTGATCGGGGTCGCGCTCGACCTGTTCAGCCACCGATCCCCCGACGAGGTCTCCATCGACGAGATAGCGGCCGCCGCGGGCATCTCGCGGCCGCTGGTCTACCACTACTTCCCGGGCAAACTCAGCCTGTACGAGGCCGCGTTGAGGCGGGCGGCGCAGGATCTGGCGGGGCGGTTCGAGGAGCCGCAGGAGGGGCCGCTCGGGGCGCGGCTGCTGCGGGTGATGGGCCGGTTCTTCGACTTCGTGGACGAGCACGGGCCGGGTTTCTCGGCGCTGATGCGGGGTGGCCCGGCGGTGGGCTCGTCGGCGACGAACGCGTTGATCGACTCCGTCCGGCAGGCGGCGTACGTCCAGATCCTCGCGCATCTGGGGGTGGCGGCGCCCTCCGCCCGACTCGAACTCGTCGTCCGCACCTGGATCTCGCTCGCCGAGTCGACGGCGTTGATCTGGTTGGACGGGCGTCGTATCCCCCGGGCGGAGCTCCAGCTCCAGCTCGTCCACGACTTCGCGGCGCTCGCCGCGGTGAGCGCGGCGTACGACGAGGAGACGGCGGCCCTCCTTCGCCACCTCCTCACGGACGAACCGGCGGACGGCCCCTTCGCGACCCTGATCACCCGCCTCGCAGCACTGGCTCCGCCCCCCGGCGTCCCCGCCGCAGCGGGCTGAGCCCCCATTCACGGACCCGCCGCACCGGGGCGCCGCCTTGCCCACCCTGCCGCCCAAGGCGGCAGATTGCCCAAGGCGACTGCGTCCCCCCGCGAGGCCGACGCCCCCGGAGGGGGCGGGTGGTGGGAGATAGCCGGCGGCGAACGGCTGCCTACGGGCAGGCGGGCCACACCAATCCCCTGCGGGTGGGTGGGCACATCTAGCCCCTGCGGGTGGGCGGGCACATCAAACGCCTGCGGACGGGCGGGCATTTCACGCCCCTACGGGCAGGCGGGCACATCAAGCCCCGCTCTTGGACGAGAGCCAGCGGGGCCCGGGGCGGAGCCCCGCCTTTCCAGCCCCGCCGACGAGCGAGGCGCAGGGTCCGATCTTCTCTTCCAGCCCCGCCGGCGATTGAGGCGCGGGGTCCGGGGCAGAGCCCCGATCCTTCCAGCCCGCACGACAAGCAAGGCACAGAGGCCGACCTTCCAAGCCCCGCCAGCACTTGAGACGCGAGGTCCGGGGCAAAGCCCCGATCCTTCCAGCCCGCACGACAAGCAAGGCACAGAGGCCGACCTTCCAAGCCCCGCCAGCACTTGAGACGCGAGGTCCGGGGCAAAGCCC
>NZ_JBIAQB010000009.1:0-81807 GCF_042888725.1 Streptomyces sp. NPDC002795 | reverse complement strand
CGCCGATCCTTCAAACCCCGCCGACAAGCAAGGCACAGCGACCGACCTTTCAAGCCCCGCCGGCGATTGAGGCGCGGGGTCCGGGGCAGAGCCCCGTGGCGTGGGGGCGGCCGACCGGTCAGGCGCCGACCGCGGAGCGGTACGTCGGGGCCAAGTCCCGTACCTCGGCAGAGAAATGCACACCAGCCGGCTCCTTGACGTGAGCCGGCAGCACCGCCAGGACCGCCTCGGCAAGCGCCGTCTTCGCCTCCTCGGTACGCCCCGCGAGCAACGCGATCTCCACGTGCACGAGGGACCCGGCCCCGTCCCCCACCACCGTGGTCCCGACCTCACGGAACCGCGTCTTGCACGCGGGAACGCGCGCGGCCACGATGTCGACGGCCGCCTGGTGCACGGCCCCCGCGAGCCCGGCCCGGTCGAGGCGGTCGTCGAGGTCCGCGGAGTGGTCGACGGTGATCTGCGGCATGGGGCCCTCCGAGGTGTCGTAATGCGTGCGCACGCACGCGTGTCGGCGCCAACCTTCACCCGGCAACGCCCGACCGCACAATCACATCCCGTACAGCGGACACCCGGGCACCCGGTCACCGCGGAGCGCGCCGCAACGCCAGCAGCGCGATGTCATCGGCCCGGTCACGACCGAACCGCGCGAGAAGCGCGTCGCACAGCTCACCGGGCGCGGCAGGCGCCCCCGCGGCGGCGCGGCGCAGCTCCTCCAAGGACACGGCCAGATCGATGCCGCGGGTCTCGACGAGCCCGTCGGTGACCATGAGGAGGCGGGCACCGGGCGCGAGGTCCAGCACGGTGGGTTCGGGATGCGGCAGGCCGAGCCCGAGCAGCGGCCCCGCCGCCCTCGCGTACCGGGCCGCGCCGCCGACCGGCACGATCAGCGGCGGGATGTGCCCCGCGTTGGCCACCCGCGTACGGCCCGTCGCGGGGTCGACGAGGGCCAGGCACAGCGTGGCGGTCAGCTGCGGGTGGTAGTGCTGGAGCAGCCGGTCGAGGCGGGTCACCAGGTGGGCGGGGCGCGGGTCCTCCAGGCAGTAGGCGCGCAGCGCGTGCCGGAGCTCGACCATCACCGTGGCCGCGTCGAGCGAGTGCCCCACGACGTCGCCGACGCCGACGAGTACGCCCTCGGGGGTGGGCAGCGCCGCGTAGAAGTCGCCGCCCATCTCGACCTCCTGGGAGGCGGGCTCGTAGCGGAAGTCGACGTCCACGCCGGTGAAGGCGGGCAACACGGAGGGCAGGAAGCTGTGTTGCAGCGTGTGGGCGACATGACGTTCCTGCTCGTACAGGACGAGGGGTTCCGCGGCGAGCGCGGTCGCGCGGGCGAGCTGGGCGACGAGCGGCGCCGTCCTGCCGTCCGGGTCGGCGAAGTCGGGTGTGGCCAGGCACACGGGGAGCCGGCCGTCGCGGGTGCGGGAGAGGGTGAGCCGGGCGCCGCCGGGCCCGAAGTACGCCTGCGGCCACGCGGCCCCGGGCCGCAGCGTGGTGCGCACGCCGCCGGGCCCGCAGCTGATCTGCCGCACCAGCTCGACGGCCCGCTCGCGCGCGGCGGCGTCCGGCGCCGCGGGCGCCGCTCTCCCGGACAGGCCCGTGTGCACCGCGCCGTGGTCGCCGAGGATGAAGACGGCGGCGGCGCCCCCGGTGAGCCGGGCCGTCGCGGCGGCCGCCACCCGGGCGAGTTCGGCGAGGTCCCGGGCGCCCTGCACGTCGACGACGGCCCGGGACAGCAGGGTGAGGTGGTCGAACTGAGCCTGGCTGTCGGTGAGTTCGCGGGCCCCGCGCAGGGCGGCGCGGACCACGGCGCGGATCTCCTCCGGTTCGGCGGGCACCGTCAGATAGGCCTCGCCGCCCGCGTCGAGCGCCCGGCAGCGGTCGGCGGGCACGGAGGGGCGGGCGGAGAAGTGCACGACGGGGATCCCGGCGAGTGAGGGCAGCGCCTTGACCCTGCGGCACAGTTCGAACCCGCTGAGGTCGGGAAGCCCCACGTCCACGAGCGCCACATCGGGCAGCGCCCCCGAGCGCAGCCGCACGTCGAGCTCGACGAGGGCCTCGCCCGCGGAGCCGACCGGGACGACGACATGTCCCGCCCGGCTCAGGACGGCGCCGAGGGCATACCGGCTGGCGGCGCTGTCGTCGACCACCAGGACGGTGCATCCGACGTCGGTCCCGGACCTCTGAACCATGGCTTCCACGAGAAGGCCCCTCGGTGAAACGGAGCGGCGCGGGCCCCCTCGGCTCGCCGCACCAAAGTACCGCCGGACACCCGTGCAGTGGCCTGCCCTTCGACCGGTTCACCGTTCCGGGTGGTGGCGGCCCAACCCGGCTTACCCGCCCGGTACTTCCCGCCCGGTACTTCCCGTTCGGTGGGCAATGCGGCGGGTGACGGGTAAGGTCGCGTCCCGTGACCGCACGCCTTGCCGACATCGCAAGCCAAGCGGGGGTCAGCGAAGCGACCGTCAGCCGCGTGCTCAATGGGAAGGCGGGGGTCGCCGCGGCCACCCGCCAGTCCGTCCTCGCCGCCCTCGACGTGCTCGGCTACGAGCGCCCCGTGCGCCTCAGGCAGCGCAGCGCGGGGCTTGTCGGCCTGATCACCCCGGAGCTCGAGAACCCGATCTTCCCGGCGCTCGCCCAGGTCGTGGTGCAGGCCCTGACCAGGCAGGGTTACACCCCGGTCCTGGCCACCCAGACCCCCGGCGGCTCCACCGAGGACGAGCTCACGGAGATGCTCGTCGACCGCGATGTCAGCGGCATCATCTACGTCTCCGGGCTGCACGCCGACACCACCGCCGACACGCAGCGCTACGAACGCCTCCGCGGCCAGGGCGTCCCCTTCGTGCTCGTCGACGGGTACGCGCCGGCGGTCGCGGCGCCCTTCATCTCTCCGGACGACCGGGCCGCGTCCCGGCTCGCGGTGACGCATCTGCTCTCGCTCGGCCACACCCGGATCGGCCTGGCGGTAGGGCCGCGCCGCTTCGTCCCCGTACAGCGAAAGATCGAGGGCTTCGTACGCACGCTGGCGGAGCGGCTCGGCCTGCCGGGAGACGAGATCGAGCACGACCTCGTCCAGCACTCCCTCTACACCTTGGAGGGCGGGCAGGCCGCGACCTCCGCGCTGCTCGACCGGGGCTGCACCGCGGTGGTCTGCGCGAGCGACATGATGGCGCTCGGCGCGATCAGAGCGGTGCGCGAGCGCGGCATGGACGTGCCGGAGGACGTCTCCGTGGTCGGTTTCGACGACTCTCCGCTGATCGCCTTCACCGATCCGCCACTGACCACGATCCGCAAGCCGGTGCACGCGATGGGTCAGGCGGCGGTGCACACGCTCCTTGAGGAGGTCGGCGGCACGCCCGCGCCGCCGAGCGAATTCGTGTTCATGCCGGAGCTCGTGGTGCGGGGGTCGACTGCCGCGTCAGCAGCGGTATCCGTAGGGGTTCGGCCTCGTCCGTAGGGCGTAGCGGGTGCGCCCATGACCCGCCCGAGGGATGATCGGTCGTGGGGCCGTGATCTGGCAGACTCTGTGCCTATGGGTGAAATGACCGTGACGACACGTGAAGGCCGAAAAGGGGCCGCACCCTCACCCATCGCGGAAGACCGCGTCGGGCGTCGCCTTCGGGCGCCGCGGCGCCCGCGCCTCTGGTTCGAGATCCTGCTGATCGCGGTGAGTTACTACACGTACTCCCTGATCCGCAACGCGGTCCCGGAGCAGAAGGCGCAGGCGCTGCGCAATGCCGACTGGATCTGGCAGGCTGAGCACAGTCTCGGTATCGCCGTCGAGCAGGCAGTCAACCATGCTGCGAATTCGGTGAGTTGGCTCATCGTGAGCATGAACTACTACTACGCGACACTGCACTTCGTCATCACGTTGAGCGTGCTGGTGTGGCTGTTCCGCCGCCATCCCGGCCGCTACGCGGCGACCCGTCTCGCGCTGTTCGCGACGACGGCGGTCGCCCTCGTCGGTTACTACTTCTATCCGCTGGCGCCACCGCGCCTGATGACCGGCAGCGGCTTCATCGACACCGTCGCGGTGCACCAGACCTGGGGCTCGATGGCCTCGGGCAACCTGAAGAACATGTCGAACCAGTACGCGGCGATGCCGTCGATGCACATCGGCTGGTCGCTGTGGTGCGGCATGACGATCTTCGCGCTCGCCTCGGTGCCGTGGGTGCGGGTCCTCGGGCTCCTGTATCCGGCGCTGACCCTGGTGGTCATCGTGGCGACCGCGAACCACTTCTGGCTGGACGCGGTGGGCGGCACGCTGTGCCTGGCGTTCGGCTTCGCGGTGGCGCGGGTCTGGTACGGGGCGCTGCCGTACGCGCTGCCGCGTCTGGTGACGCCACCACTGATGCCCGCGAAGGTGTGAGCGAAAGGGGCGGCGCCCGGCGGGCGCCGCCTCTTTCGCCGTCACTCGCCGCGGTGCGTGATCCGGCCGTCCGTCACGGTGAGGACGACGGGGGCCTCGGCGACCTCGGCCACGGGGGCCGTGACCGGGTCGAGGCCGAGCACGGTGAGGTCCGCGCGCAGGCCGACCGCGATCCGGCCGCCTTCCGCCGCCTGTCCCGCGGCGAGCGCCGCGTGCGAGGTGACGCCCTCCAGCGCTTCGAGGCCGGTGAGCCCCTGTGCGGGCCCGGCCGCGCCCTCCGGCACCCGCGCCATGGCGAGCACCTTGCGGGCGTCGTAGTGGGCGATCGGCCAGTCGGAGCCGAGCGCGAGCACGGCGCCCGCGTCCCGCAGGTCACGGGTGCGCCAGGCGCGGGCGGCGCGCGCGTCGCCGAGCCGCTTGGACCACTCGTCGCTGTGGTCGTGCTTCGTGTACGCGGTGTGCGGCGGCTGCATCGACGCGGCGACGCCGAGCGCGGCGAACCGCGGGATCGTGTCGTCGGGCACGGACTCGATGTGCTCGATCCGGTGCGCGTTGCGCCCACTGGTTCCGAGCGCCTCGATGGTGTCGAGGGCGTGCCTGACGGCGGCGTCGCCGATGGCGTGCGTCGCGGTGCGCACACCGGCCGCGTGCAGATGACGCACGGCTTCGCTGTACGCGGCCGGGTCCGGCCAGAAGGCGTCGGTGCCCTGCCCGTGGCAGTCGGCGTGCTCCAGCCAGGCGGTGCCGCCCTCGACGGTGCCGTCCATGAAGAACTTGACGCCGCCGACCCGCCAGCGGCGTCCGCCGAGCTTCTGGAGCGCGACCAGCTCGTCGAGCCCTGCCCGGTCCACTCCCGGCATGCACCAGGGCGAGACGGTGAGCCGCATCGGCAGATCGGCGTCCTCCTCCACGGCGGCGAGCAGGTCGAGCCCTGAGCCGTCCATGACGTGGGCTCCGGTGAGACCGGTGGCGGCCATGGTGCTCAGCAGCTCGACGAGTCCGGTGCGGCGGTCCTGGTCCGAGGCCCGGGGCGCGACCTCGTAGACCAGGTCCATGGCGGCGTGCTCGACGAGGTACCCGGTGGGCCGCCCCTCGCCGTCGCAGACGACCTCGGCCCGCTGGTCGAAGGAGCGCGGTCCCGTGATCCTCGCGGCGTCCAGGGCGGCGCCGCTGACCAGCGCGGAGTGGCCGTCGTACAGCCGCAGGAAGGCGGGTGCGCCGCCGAGCACGTCCTCGATGAGCTCGCGGTGGATGGGCCGCCCCTCGAAGGCGTTGTGGTCGAGCCCCCACCCGACGACCCACCCGCCGAGCCGGTCCGCTGTGCGCAGGGCGCCCCGGAGTCCTTCCAGGTCGGTCACTCCGCTGAGATCGACACCGGTCGCCATCTCCAGGCCCCAGACGGGGTGGCTGTGCGAGTCGACGAGGCCGGGGAGAACGTGGGCGCCGGCGAGGTCGATCCGTTCGGTGCGGGGGCCCTGCCAGTCTCGTACGAGGTCGTCGGTGTCACCGACGGCGACGATGCGGCCTCCGGCCACGGCCAGGGCGGTTGCCTCCGGCTGGGCCGGGTCGAGTGTGCGGATGTGGGTGCTGGTGAGGAGGAGGTCGGCGGATGGCATGGTGCGGGTGACTCCGTTTCGAGATTCGCGTCGACGGGTGCGGTTCTGTCTGTGGCCGGGTTCGCGCAGTTCCCCGCGCCCCTGATCACAAGCGAGGCCGGGCATATCAAGCCCCTGCGGCGATTGAGCAGCGGGGTCCAGGGGCGGGGCCCCGATCTTTCCAGCCCCGCCGGCGATTGAGGCGCGGGGTCCGGGGCGGAGCCCCGTGGGCGCGACCCCGTCACTGGCCGAACCGTGCGTACACCTCCGGGCGGGACCGCCGTAGGCGCCACGCCAAGGCGAGGCCCAGCACGAAGACCGCGGGCGCAACCGCCAGCAGAACCCAGTTGACCAGGGGAGACGCACCCGTGAAGAGGTCGATGTGCGTGGCCACCAGGCCGATCGCGACGGCCAGGAGAACCGTCGCCGCGACCGGCGCGACGACCGTCCGCAGCACACCCTCCTGGTGCGTGATCCGCCGGAAGAAGAACGGGACGGAGAGCGCCGCGAGGAGCTGGAGGGCCATCAGGCCCAGCATTCCCGGGGTGTTGACCCACAGCAGCAGCTGGTCGTACGGGTCCGCCCCGGCCGCCCAGAACCCGAGCACGACGACCGCGCCGAGAACCGTCTGCGCGAGCCCGGCGACGTACGGGGAGCGGTGCTTGGGGTGGATGCGGGCGACGGCGCGCGGCAGGACGCCCTCGTCGGCGAGGGCGAGGGCGTACCGATTGATCGCGTTGTGGAAGGCGAGGAGCGAGGCGATGACGCTGGTGACGATGAAGACGTGCATCAGGTCGGCCGCCCAGCCGCCGACGAAGGTGGTGATCGCGGTGAAGAAGAGGTTCGCCGGGTCGTCACCCGCGGCCTTCACGACGGCCGCGTCGCCGAAGGACTGGATGGCGATCCAGACGGTGAAGGCGTAGAAGAGGCCGAGGAAGGCGACCGCGATGTACGTGGCGCGGGGCACGGTGCGGTCCGGGTCGCGGGCCTCGCGCCGGTAGATGACGGTCGACTCGAAGCCGGTGAACGCGGCGAACGCGAAGGCGAGGACGGCGGCCGTGCCGGGCACGAGGACGTTGCCGGGTGCGAAGGAGGCCAGGGACAGGCCGTGCGCGCCGCCCTTGAGGAGCACCCCGCCCGCGAGCAGGATCAGGATGCCCGTCTCCGCGACCAGCAGGACGCCGAGCAGCTTGGCGCCGAAGTCGATCGAGCGGAAGCCGCCGTACCAGATCAGGGCGAGGCCGACGAGGGAGACCGGCAGCCAGGGGACGTCCGCGCCGAACAGGGAGTGGACGGTGTCCTGGGTGGCGGAGCCGAGGAGTCCGTAGACGCCGATCTCCATGCCGTTGTAGCCGACCATCGCGAGCAGCGCCGCCCCGATTCCGGCCGGTTTGCCGAGGCCCTGCGCGATGTACGAGTAGAAGGCGCCGCCGCCGGTGACGTGGCGGCTCATGGCGGTGAAGCCGACGGCGAAGACGGCGAGCGTGATGCCGGCGAGCAGGTATCCGGCGGGCGCTCCGACGCCGCCGAGGGAGATGGCGATGGGCGCGACGCCCGCCATGACGGTGAGCGGAGCGGCGGCGGAGATCACGAAGAACGCGATGTCGGAGGTGCCGAGGGTGCCGGTGCGCAGGCCGGTCGGCGGGCTCGGCGGTGCGGTCTTCGTCTTCGGGGAGGTCACGGGCATGCGGCAGGAAGCCCCTCTGGCGGACGGCCCGCATTGTGGACGGGCGCATTAATCTAAAGGCTTTTGGTTTCCGCAATGTAGCCTCCCGTTGGGCATACGGGAAGACCCGGTTTTGTGGAGTCACGAAGGAGGAACCTCGATGGGGCGGCCGCGCACACCCCTCCTGGACCGGGAGCGGATCACGACGGCGGCGCTCCACATCGTCGACGAGAACGGCGAGTTCAGCGTCCCGCAGGTGGCGCGCAGGCTGGGCGTGCAGACGGGCTCGCTCTACCACCACGTGGAGGGTCGCGACGGCATCGTGGAGCTGCTGCGCGAGCGGATCTGCTCCGCGATCGACGAGACGCCGCTCACCTCGGGCCTCCCGTGGGACGAGGCGATCGCCGGGTGGGCCCGCTCCTACCGCGCCGCGTTCGCCGCGCACCCCAAGGCCATCCCGCTCCTGACGACCCACCCGGTGCGGGCACCCCGGGTCCTCGCGCAGTACGAGCTGGGGGTGGCGCTGCTGCTCGACGCCGGGTTCGCGCTGCCGGACGTGATGCCGGTGATCATCGCCCTGGACAACATGGTGCTCGGCTCGGCGCTCGACATGGCGGCGCCCGACACCATGTGGGAGCCGACGGAGGAGGGCGTGACCCCGCTGCTCGAACGGGCCCTGGGCGCGGGACCCGAGGGCCGCACGGACGCGGCGTTCGAGCTGGCCCTCACCGGGTTCGTCGCGCGCTGCCAGGTGCTGCTCGACGCGTAGGGCCCGCGTAGGGCGCCGGGACCTTCGTCCCGCGTGCTCACGACCGATGGCATCTGCCGCCAGGGCCCGCCCCAGGGGATCGTCGAAGGTCCAGACCTCGACGGTACGGACGGAGGGCCGGTTTCATGGCAACGGCCACGGCAACGGTACGCAAGGGCACGGCAGACGCGAAGGTGGCGGCTCCGGGCGACGAGTCCCACCCCTTCGGCGCACTCCAGCGCAAGCACGCCCCCGACGACGAGCGGACGGCCGCGGCGACGGCGCGTGCCCACCGAGGACCTTCGGGATTGCCGTGGCTGTCGGCGACCCACTCGGTGAAGATCGCCTGACACCGGCGCCGACCCCACGCCACGGGGCTCCGCCCCGGACCCCGCGCCTCAATCGCCGGCGGGGCTTGATCTGCTCACCCGCCGTAGAACCGCTCCTCCATCACGGCCCGCGCGCGCCGCGTAGTGCGCCGGTAGTCGTCCAGCATGTCCCCCACGTGACCCGGGTCGTACCCCAAGTACCGGCCCACGGCGCCGAGTTCACGCCCGTCCGACGGGAACGTGTCACCGGGCCTGCCGCGCACCAGCATCACCGCGTTGCGCACACGCGCGGCAAGCACCCACGCCTCGTCGAGGATCGCCGCCTCCTCTGCGGGGATCAGCTCGGCGGCGCACGCGGCGGCGAGGGCCTCGCGGGTGTGGGGGGTGCGCAGGCCCGGCTCCGCCCAGCCGTGCCTCAGCTGGAGCAGCTGCACCGTCCATTCGACGTCGGAGAGACCCCCGCGGCCCAGCTTCGTGTGGAGCGTGGGGTCGGAGCCGCGCGGCATCCGCTCCGACTCCATGCGGGCCTTGAGGCGGCGGATCTCCAGTACGGCATCGTCGCCGAGGCCTTCGACGGGGTAGCGCAGCGGGTCGATCAGATCGATGAAGGCGCGGCTCAACTCCTCGTCGCCCGCGACGGGTTGGGCCCGCAGCAGTGCCTGCGACTCCCAGACCAGGGACCAGCGACGGTAGTACGCCTCGTAGGACTTGAGCGTGCGCACCAGCGGGCCCGACTTGCCCTCGGGACGCAGGTCCGCGTCGATGAGCAGCGGCGGGTCGGCGCTCGGCAGGGCGAGGAGACGGCGCATCTCGGAGACGACCTTGTTGGCGGCCTGCGCGGCCTCGTGGTCGTCGACGCCCTCGCGGGGCTCGTGCACGAACAGCACGTCGGCGTCGGATCCGTAGCTCAGCTCGTGCCCGCCGAAGCGGCCCATGGCGATGACGGCGAAGCGGGTGGGCAGGGTGTCGCCCCAGCCGTCACGGACCACGGCGCGCAGCGTCCCGGCGAGCGTGGCGGCCGTCAAGTCCGATACGGCGGCGCCCACTTGGTCCACCAGAGCGCCCTGGTCGGCGACGGCGGGCGTGTCCTCGGTGCCGTACGAGGCGATGATGTCGGCGGCCGCCGTGCGCAGCAGCTCGCGGCGGCGTACCGCGCGCGCCGACGTGACCGCCTGCGCCCCGCCCTCCGAGCGCCGCACCGCGGCGAGCGCCTCCTGCTCCAACTGGGCGCGCCCGCGCGGCTCCAGGCCCCGCTCGTCGCCGAGCAGCGCCACCGATTCGGGGGCGCGCATCAGGAGGTCGGGGGCGAGGCGCCCCGCGGACAGGATCCGCGCCAGGTTCTCGGCGGCCGCGCCCTCGTCGCGCAGCAGCCGCAGATACCAGGGCGTCTTGCCCAACGCGTCCGACACCTTGCGGAAGTTGAGGAGCCCCGCGTCCGGGTCGGCGGAGTCCGCGAACCAGCCGAGCAGCACCGGGAGCAGCGTCCGCTGGATGGCGGCCTTGCGGCTGACCCCGGAGGCCAGCGCCTCCAGGTGGCGCATCGCGGCGCTCGGGTCGGCGTAGCCGAGCGCGACGAGGCGCTCGCGGGCCGCGTCGGCGCGCAGCCTGGCCTCGCCGGGGCCGAGCCCGGCGACGGCGTCGAGCAGCGGCCGGTAGAACAGCTTCTCGTGCAGCCGGCGGACGACGGACGTGTGCCGCCGCCAGGCCCGCTTGAGGTCCGTGATGGGTTCCGTGCGCATGCCCATCGAGCGGCCGATGCGGCGCAGGTCGGCATCGCCCTCGGGCACCAGGTGGGTGCGCCGCAACTTGTAGAGCTGGATGCGGTGTTCGAGCGTGCGCAGGAACCGGTAGGCGTCGTCGAGCTGCACGGCGTCGACCCGGCCCACGTAGCCGCGGTCGGCGAGCGCGGCGAGCGCGTTCAGGGTCGTCCCGCTGCGCAGCGCGGCGTCCGCGCGTCCGTGCACCAACTGCAGCAGCTGCACGGCGAATTCGACGTCGCGCAGGCCACCGGGCCCGAGCTTCAGCTCGCGGTCCTTCTCGCCCAGCGGAATGTTCGCCACGACCCGCTTGCGCATCTTCTGCACGTCGGGCACGAAGTTCTCCCGCTCGGACACCTGCCACACCATCGGCGACACGGCCGCGACGTACTCCTCGCCGAGGTCCAGGTCGCCCGCGACCGGGCGGGCCTTGAGCAGCGCCTGGAACTCCCAGGTCTTGGCCCAGCGCTGGTAGTAGGCGAGGTGCGAGGAGAGGGTGCGCACGAGCGGGCCGTTGCGCCCCTCGGGCCGCAGGTTGGCGTCGACGGGCCAGATGGTGCCCTCGACGGTGGTGTCGGAGCAGATCCGCATCATGTGCGAGGCGAGCCGGGTGGCGGCCTGGATCGCCTTGCCCTCGTCGGCGGACCCGTCGGCGGGCTCCCCGACGAAGATGACGTCGACGTCGGACACGTAATTCAGCTCATGGCCACCGCACTTGCCCATCGCGATCACGGAGAGCCGGCACAGCGAGGCGTCGGCGGGAGACTCCGTGCGGGCGATGGCGAGGGCCGCGCGCAGCGTCGCCGTCGCCAGGTCGGCGAGTTCGGCCGCGGTCTCGGTGATGTCGGTCGTTCCGCACACGTCGCGGGCGGCGATGGACAGCAGGCAGCGCCGGTAGGCGACGCGCAGCGCGTCCGGGTCGGTGGCGTCGGCGAGCCCCTGCTCGAACTCCTCCACGCCGGGGTGCAGATCGCCCGACTCGTACGTGACCAGGGCCCGCCAGTCCTTGGAGTGCCGGGCCAGGTGGTCGGCGAGCGCCTCGGAGGAGCCGAGCACGCCGAGCAGCCGGTCGCGCAGCGGCTTCGCCGCGACGAGCGTGTCGAGCAGCTCGCGCCGCGCCGTCTCGTCCTCCTGCGCCTCGACCAGCCTGACGAGTCCGAGCAGCGCCAGATCCGGGTCGGCGGCGGTGGCGAACGCGTCCAGGAGCAGCGGGTCGGAGCGCACGGTGGACAGGGCGGGGGCGTCGAGCAGTCGCTCGGCGGTGGACGGATCGGTGAAGCCGAGTCGCAGCAGCCGGGTGAAGGTGCTGCTCCTGCGGCCGCCCGTCCACCGTCCCCCTTCGTGCGGCACCGACATCATCGCCCGGCCTCCTGTTCGATCAACGGTGGACTTGAGCCTACTGCGCCGCGGGCCGCACCGATGAGTTGTGTCGGCCCGCGGAGTCACTACCCGTGAGCGAGAGGCCTCGTACGCGGAAAGGAACCACCGCGATGCCACACGACAGCGACACCCCGCACACATCGATCGACCCGCGCTACAGCTCCCCGGGCGCCGGTCCCACCTCGTGGGCGGCGGCCGAACGGCTGCTGACCGGCGCCGAACTGTTCTGGGTCTCCACGGTGCGCCCCGACGGCCGCCCCCATGTCACACCGCTCCTCGCCGTCTGGCAGGACGGGGCCCTGCACTTCACCTCCGGCGCGCGCGAACGCAAGTCGCTCAACCTCGCGGAGAACCCGGAGGTCGTCCTCACCACCGGCACGAACACCTGGGCGGCGGGCTTCGACGTGGTGGTGGAGGGCCGGGCGGAACGCGTCACGGACGCGGCACGCCTGCACACGCTCGCCAAGGCCTGGGAGGAGAAGTACGGCCCGGCCTGGCACTTCGAGGTCCGCGCCGACGGCGCGTTCCAGGGCCAGGAGGGCCCGTCCCTGGTCTACGCGGTCGCGCCGCGCACGGTCTTCGGCTTCGGCAAGGGCGAGGAGTTCACACAGACGCGCTGGCACTTCGGGTGACCGCACGGCGCCGACAGGCCGGAACCGACAATTCGCCCCTACCTTTACCTCCATGGACATGACCCTGGAAGTAATCACCGTCCCGGTCTCGGACATCGACCGGGCCAAGACCTTCTACGTCGACAAGGTCGGCTTTCACTGCGACATCGATACCGAGGTGATGCCGGGCGCCCGCGTCGTCCAGCTCACGCCACCGGGATCCGGCTGCTCGATCGCCCTCGCCTCCGGCCTCCCGAGCCCGACGGGCACGGCGGCCCCCGGCACGTACCACGGCCTGCAACTCTGCGTCGCCGACATCAAGGCGGCCCACGAGGAGCTCCGCGCCCGCGGCCTGGACGTCTCGGAACCCATCCAGTACGCCCCCGACGACGGCGGCACGTTCATGCACTTCACGGACCCGGACGGCAACGGCTGGGCGATCCAGGAATACCGCAAGCGCTCCGCTGTGCCGCTGCGGGACACGTTGTGACCGAAGGGGCGCGCCACACCAGTGCGCGCCCCTCACCGGTCGCTACAGCACCGGCAGGTTCTTCCTCAGCTCGAACGCCGTGACCTCCGAGCGGTACTCCTCCCACTCCTGCTTCTTGTTGCGCAGGAAGAAGTCGTAGACGTGCTCGCCGAGCGTTTCCGCGACCAGTTCCGAGCGTTCCATCAGGGCGATCGCCTCGCCGAGGTTCTGCGGGAGCGGCTCGATGCCCATCGCGCGGCGTTCCGCGTCGGAGAGGGCCCAGACGTCGTCGTCGGCGCCCGGAGGGAGTTCGTAGCCCTCTTCGACGCCCTTGAGGCCGGCCGCGAGGAGGACCGCGTACGTGAGGTACGGGTTGGCGCCCGAGTCGATGGAGCGGACCTCGACGCGGGCCGAGCCCGTCTTGCCGGGCTTGTACATCGGGACGCGGATGAGGGCCGAGCGGTTGTTGTGGCCCCAGCAGATGTAGGACGGGGCCTCGCCGCCCGCGCCCGCCGTGCGCTCCGAGCCGCCCCAGATGCGCTTGTAGGAGTTGACCCACTGGTTGGTGACCGCGGAGATCTCGGCGGCGTGCTTCAGCAGGCCCGCGATGAAGGAGCGGCCGACCTTGGAGAGCTGGTACTCGGCGCCCGACTCGTAGAACGCGTTCCGGTCGCCCTCGAAGAGGGACAGGTGCGTGTGCATTCCGCTGCCCGGGTGTTCCGAGAACGGCTTCGGCATGAAGGTGGCCTGGACGCCCTGCTCCAGCGCCACCTGCTTCATGACCAGGCGGAACGTCATGATGTTGTCCGCCGTGGAGAGCGCGTCGGCGTAGCGGAGGTCGATCTCCTGCTGGCCCGGCGCGCCCTCGTGGTGGCTGAACTCGACCGAGATGCCCATCGACTCGAGCATCGTGATCGCCTGGCGGCGGAAGTCCATGCCCACGTTCTGCGGGGTGTGGTCGAAGTAGCCGGAGGTGTCGGCGGGCACCGGGCGGGTGCCGTCCAGCGGCTTGTCCTTGAGCAGGAAGAACTCGATCTCGGGGTGGGTGTAGAAGGTGAAGCCGAGGTCGGAGGTCTTGGCCAGGGCCCGCTTCAGGACGTAGCGCGGGTCGGCGAAGGACGGCGAGCCGTCGGGCATCAGGATGTCGCAGAACATGCGCGCCGTGCCGGGGGCCTCCGCGCGCCACGGCAGGACCTGGAAGGTGCCGGGGTCCGGCTTGGCGATCATGTCGGACTCGTAGACGCGGGCGAAGCCCTCGATCGCGGAGCCGTCGAAGCCGATCCCCTCATCGAACGCCTGTTCCAGCTCGGCCGGGGCCACGGCCACCGACTTGAGGAAGCCCAGCACGTCCGTGAACCACAGACGTACGAACCGGATGTCGCGCTCCTCCAGGGTGCGGAGCACGAACTCCTGCTGCTTGTCCATCTTTCGCTTCCACCCATCCTTGCTGGTCAGGCCTACTGCTCCCACGCCGCCCAGAGGGCCTGGTCACATCCCACCACACGCCGGTTTCCGGCGCGTTGCCGACCTTGATCGTCACTGATCGGCCGGTGATGTGTTCATAGTGCCTGCCGAACGCCTCAGGGTCATAGTGCTCACCTTCCGGCCCCACCGCCGGACAGTCGGCAGCGGCACTGCGGAGTGGGCGGCGAGCCGGTCCCCGATGCCCCCAAATCGACCTATCCCGACCGGAGTTGAGCCGACTTGACGCCTTCTTGATCGTCCCATTTCCCCCGCGTGAACGGTTGTTGGCAAGAGTGGCCCCATTCTGCGTGTGCATTACACATGCCTCAGCATCTCCAGCACCTCTATCCAGGGGGTTCCACATGAGATCCAACCGCGGCTCACGCCGCACCCGGGCAGCCCTGAGCATCGCGGCCACCCTTCCGCTGCTCGCCGGCGCCCTCGCCCTCGCCTCGCCCGCCCACGCCGACGCGAGCCGCGACACGCTCTCCGGCACCAAGCCGTTGTGGGCCACCGGCGCCGCCGACAAGGGCGGCACGGCGGACGGCGGAAAGGTCACCGCGCGCGTCTACCTCGCCGGCCGGGACGCCAAGGGCCTCGCGGCGTACGCACAGGCCGTGTCCGACCCGTCGTCCGGGCGGTACCAGAAGTATCTGAGCGCCACGGAGGCGCGCGGCCGCTTCGGGGCGACGAAGGGGCAGATAGCCGAGGTCACGGCCTGGCTGAAGTCCGCAGGCCTGACCGTGACCGGATCCACCGCGCACTACCTCTCCGTGTCGGGCGACGTGGCCGCCACCGAGAAGGCCTTCGGCACACAGCTGCACGACTACACCAAGGGCGGCCACACCTACCGCGCCCCGTCCGGCGCCGCCTCCGTGCCCGCCTCCCTCGACGGCGCCGTACTCACGGTGACCGGCCTGGACAGCGCCCCCCACAAGGCGACGAAGCAGGACCAACTGCCGCCGCCGAGCGCCGTGTTCCGCAACGCGGGCCCGTCCTCCACGTACTACGGCTCCAGGATCGCGAGCACGCTCCCGGACGCGTACGGCACCAAGGTCCCGTACGCCCCGAAGGGCTACACCGGCAAGCAGCTGCGTGCCGCGTACGGGGCGGGCAGGGCGACCGGCAAGGGCGTGAAGGTCGCGATCACCGACGCGTACGCCTCGCCGACCATCGCCAAGGACGCGGCGACGTACGCGAAGAAGCACGGTGACGCGGCGTACAGCACAAGGCAGTTGAAGCAGGTGCTGCCGAAGACGTACACGAAGACCAAGGAATGCGACGCGGCCGGCTGGTACGGCGAGGAGACCCTCGACGTCGAGGCCGTGCACGCGATGGCCCCGGCCGCCGACATCACGTACGTGGGCGCGGCCTCCTGCTACGACGACGACCTCCTCGACTCGCTCGGCAAGGTCGTCGACGATCACCTCGCCGACATCGTCTCCAACTCCTGGGGCGACATCGAGGCCAACCAGACACCCGAACTGGCCACCGCGTACGACCAGGTGTTCCAGCTGGGCGCCGTCGAGGGCATCGGCTTCTACTTCTCGTCCGGCGACAACGGCGACAACGTCGCGTCGACGGGTACGAAGCAGGTCGACACGCCCGCCAACTCGGCGTGGGTGACGGCGGTCGGCGGCACCTCGCTCGCCGTCGGCAAGGGCGACACCTACCAGTGGGAGACCGGCTGGGGCACGCTGAAGTCCAACTTGGCTGCGGACAGCAAGAGTTGGACCGATTTCCCCGGCGCGTACACCTCCGGCGCGGGCGGCGGCACCAGCAAGACCGTCGCACAGCCCGGCTACCAGAAGGGCGTCGTGCCGGACGCGCTGGCGAAGGCGAACGGTGGCGCCAACCGCGTCGTGCCGGACATCTCCGCCATCGCCGACCCGAACACCGGCTTCCTGGTGGGCCAGACGCAGACCCTGCCCGACGGCTCGCTCGGCTACGACGAGTACCGCATCGGCGGCACCTCGCTCGCCGCGCCGGTGGTCGCCGGTGTGCAGGCGCTCGCGCAGCAGACGGGCGGCGGCAAGCCGCTCGGCTTCGCGAACCCGGCGATCTACGACCGGTACGGTTCGGCGAAGTACCACGACGTGGTGGACAGGCCGACGGGCAAGGACCTCGCCGTGGTCCGCGTCGACTACGCCAACAGCTACGACGCGTCGGAGGGCCTGCTCACGTCGGTGCGCAGCCTCGGCAAGGACGCCTCCCTCAAGGCCGTCAGGGGCTACGACGACGTGACGGGGGTCGGCTCGCCGGCTCCGGGTTACGTGCGCTCGTACCGCCGCTGACCAGTGGACGCCCCGGCGGCGGGTGGGCGCTCACCCGCCGCCGGGGCTCGGGGTCGGGGCCATACCCGGCAGGGGTAGGGTTCGGGGCATGGCGAGGAAGCGGAGCGGCACCGGGCGGTGGCAGCGGTCGCTGCTGTTCGCCGCGCTGCTCTTCGGCATCGTGGGGATGCACACGCTGGGGCACCCGTCGGGGCACGACGCCGGGCACGGCGAGTCGATGTCGGCGCCCGTCTCGACGATGACGGCGGCGGCCCACGACACGGCGCACGCCGCCATCACCGTTCACGAGCACCACCCCGACTCCCCCGGTCACGGCGGCATGGACCCGCTGAACGTGTGCCTCGCGGTGCTCGCCTCGTTCACGCTGCTGTTGCTGACGGCGGCGGTGCTGCGCCCGCTGCTCGTGGCGGTGGCGCCGGGGCCGCGCGCCCGCGGCCTGACCCTCGCCCAGCGCCCGAACCCTCCCCCGCCCCGAACCCTTCTGTCCCAGCTGTCGGTACTGCGTATTTAGGCCTGCGCCCGCTTTCGCACGCCTGAATTCACCTTGATCACCTCTATCGACAGCGAGGTACACACGCATGCGCGAAAACACTCCGCGCACCCCCACCCGACGCACTCTGCTCGGCGCGGCGATCGCCGTGGCCGGGACGGGCGCCCTGGCGGCCTGCTCCGATGCGTCGTCGGGCCACGGCGGCCACGGCTCGGCCGGATCCGCGTCCGGCGGCTACGTCGACCCGGCGGGCAAGGAGGTCGCCGCCGCCGAGAAGAGGCGCGGCTCCGAAGGGCGGGTCCGAGAGGTCCGGCTCACGGCCGCCGCGACCCGGCTCGACCTGGGCGACCGCACCGTCAAGTCCTGGTCGTACGGCGGCGATCTGCCCGGCAAGGAGGTCAGGGTCACGGCCGGCGACACGCTCGACCTCACCCTCGCCAACCACCTCCCCGAGCCCACGTCGATGCACTGGCACGGCCTCGCGCTGCGCAACGACATGGACGGCGTACCGGGCCTGACGCAGAAGCCCGTCGCGCCGGGCGCCGACTTCACGTACCGCTTCAAGGTCTCGCACCCCGGCACGTACTGGTTCCACCCGCACTCCGGCACACAGCAGGACCGCGGACTGTACGCACCGCTGATCGTGGAGGACCCGAAGGAGCCGCTCTCCTACGACAAGGAGTGGGTGGTCGTCCTCGACGACTGGGTCGACGGGGTGGACGGTTCGACGCCGGACGCGGTGCTCAAGGAGCTCCGCGCGGGGATGGACCACGGGGGCGGCCACTCGGGCCACGACATGCCGGGCATGAACAACATGTCGATGACGTCGTCGACCGACGGGGACAGCCCCTCGCGGATGATGATGGGCGCGAAGAGCGACCTGCTCGGCGGCGACGCGGGTGACGTGAAGTACCCGCACTATCTGGTCAACGGCCGGACCCCGCAGGCCCCTTCATCCTTCAAGGCCCGCCCCGGCGACCGCATCCGGATCCGGTTCATCAACGCCGGCGGCGACACGGCGTTCCGCGTCGCGCTCGGCGGCCACGAGATGACGGTGACGCACACGGACGGCTTCCCGGTGCGCCGCGCGAAGACGGACGCGTTGCTGCTCGGGATGGGCGAGCGGTACGACGTGCTGGTCACGGCGGGCGACGGGGTGTTCCCGCTGACGGCGCTCGCGGAGGGCAAGAAGGCGTCGGGGATGGCGGTGCTGCGGACGGGCCCGGGTGCGGCGCCGGCCGCTTCCGTACGCCCCGAGGAGCTGACCGGCCGCCTCCTCACCGCGGACAAGCTCCGCGCGGACGACTCCGTGGCACTGCCCTCCCGCAAGCCGGACCGCACGATCAGGCTCCAACTGACCGGCGGGATGGCCAAGTACGACTGGGCGTTCAACAAGAAGCCGTACGACCCGGACGAGCGTTATCCGGTGCGCGCGGGTGAGCGGGTCCGCCTGGTGTTCGCCAACTCGACGTCGATGTGGCACCCGGTCCACCTGCACGGCCACACGTTCTCCCTGGCGAACGTCGCCGGCGGCCCACGCAAGGACACGGCGATCGTCCTCCCGAACGCGACGCTCACGGTCGACTTCGCCGCGGACAACCCGGGCCTGTGGATGGTCCACTGCCACAACGTGTACCACTCGGAGGCGGGCATGATGACGGTCCTGGGGTACCGGGACTGACGTCGGTCCGTGCGGGGTGCCGGGGGCGGCGCCCCGCACGGAGCGGGCTCGTGCTTGTCCTTGACGTCGCGAGGGTGGCGAGCGCTCTGTCAGCCACGCACGGAAGCCTCGTCCGGCTCCGGAACATGCGAGGCCACCAACCGCCCCGGCGCCGCCGTACCCCGCCCCCGGTCCACCGCGTACGCGACGACCGCGACGCCCACGCCGAGAACCGCGAGGGCCGCGCCCGTGAGCGCCGGGGACGTCACCCCGAAGCCCGCGGCGAGCGCGAGGCCGCCGATCCAGGCGCCGCCGGCGTTCGCCAGGTTGAAGGCGGCCTGGTTCGCGGACGAGGCGAGGGAGGGGGCCGCGGAGGCCTTCTCCATCACGATCAGCTGGAGCGGGGAACCCGTCGTGAACGCCGCCATGCCGAGGAGGAAGACCGCGAGCGCCGCACTCCACTCCGTACGCATCAGGAGCGGGAAGAGGGACAGGACCACGACGAGCGAGATCAGGCCGCCGAAGAGCGTGCGGCGCAGGGAGTGGTCCGCGAGGCGGCCGCCCATGAGGTTGCCGATCGTGGCGCCGACGCCGAAGAGCGCGAGCAGCAGCGTCACGGACGCGTCCGCGTAGCCCGCCGCGTCCGTGAGCATCGGCGTGATGTAGCTGTACGCCGCGAAGAGCGCACCGAAGCCGGCGACGGTCGTACCGAGCGCGAGCCAGACCGGGAGGGACTTCAGGGCGCGCAGTTCTCCGCGCAGACCGGCGGCGGACGCACCGTGGCCGTGGTCCGCGGGGACCAGCGCGAGCAGCGCCGCGATCGCGACGAGCCCGATCGCGCTGACCGCGAGGAACGTGGCGCGCCAGCCCAGCTGCTGCCCCATCGCGGTCGCGGCGGGCACGCCGACGACGTTGGCGATGGTCAGGCCGAGGAACATGAGCGAGACCGAGCGGGCCTTGCGCTCCGGCGCGACGAGGGACGTCGCCACCACCGCGCCGACGCCGAAGAACGCTCCGTGCGGCAGCCCGCTGACGAAGCGGGCGAGCATGAGCGAGTGGTAGTCGGGGGCCGCCGCGGAGACCGCGTTGCCGACGACGAACAGCGCCATCAGGCCGATGAGGACGCGGCGGCGCGGCATCCGCGCGGTGACCGCGGCGAGCAGCGGCGCGCCGATGACCACACCGATCGCGTACGCGGAGACGAGGTGTCCGGCGGCCGGGATCGATATGTGCAGGTCGTCGGCGACGTTGGGCAGCAGGCCCATGATGACGAACTCGGTCGTGCCGATGCCGAAGGCGCCCACGGCGAGCGCGAGCAGGGCGAGGGGCATGAAGGAACTTTCGGGTAGCGACGGCGTAGGTACGAAATACGTAAGTTTACGTACGGAACAAAGCCTCGCCCATCGACTATTCCGTGAGGTTAAAGCGGCGTGACGAGCGATGGACCGCTGGACGTCACACGTCGACCCGCGCCGCGATCGGCAGATGGTCGCTCCCGGTCCGCGGCAGCGTCCACGACGTGACCGGCTCCACACCCTTGACCATGATCTGGTCGATGCGCGCCATCGGGAACGCGGCCGGCCAGCTGAACCCGAAACCGCTGCCCGCCGCGCCCTGCGTGGAGCGCATCTGCGCGGTGACGCCGTTCAGGGCGCGGTCGTTCATCGTGCCGTTCAGGTCGCCGAGCAGGACGACCTTGCCCAGCGGCTCGTCGGCGATCGCCTCGCCGAGCGCGTCCGCGCTCTTGTCGCGCTGGCTGGCGGTGAACCCGGAGTCGAGCTTCACGCGCACCGACGGCAGATGGGCGACGTACACCGCGACCTTGCCCTGGGGCGTCGCGGCGGTCGTGCGCAGCGCACGCGTCCAGCCCAGCTTGATGTCGACGGGCCGGGTGTCGGAGAGCGGGTACTTGCTCCACAGCCCGACCGTGCCCTTGACCGCGTGGTACGGGTAGGCCTTCGCGAGCGTCTCGCGGTACGTCGGCAGCGCCTGCGCCGTCACCTCTTCCAGGGCGATGACCTGTGCGCCGGACGCGGCGACGGCCTTCGCGGTGGCGGCTGGGTCGGAGTTCTCCGCGTTGACGTTGTGCGTGACGACGGTCAGGTCGCCGCCGCTGTCCGTCTTGTCGGTGAGCAGCCCGCCGAAGAGGTTGAACCAGACGATCGCCGGGGCCAGCACCGCGATCACCGCGGTCGCCGACCTCCGTACGAGGCCCAGGACCAGCAGCACCGGAATGAAGACGCCCAGCCACGGCAGGAACGTCTCGGTCAGGGAGCCGAGGTTGCCGACGGTGTTGGGGATCTGCGCGTGCAGCACCATGACGAGCGCGAGCAGGATCGCGAGCACCGCGAGGACGATGCCGCGCCGCCAGTAACCGCGGCCGCCCCCGGACCCGTTGCCCCCGCCACCGTTGTACGCCTGCGCCATGCCCTCGTCGCCTCACTGCCTGCCGTGCCCACTGCCCTCGCCCAGAACAGTAGGCGATGAGCAGCGACTTTCCGTTCCGTCACGTCTGTACGTCACGAGGACGTACGCGGCGGGGCCCTGAGTTCCGTACGACCGTCGCGGAAGCGGGGCTGTGACGAAACCTGCACACATTCAGGAACCGGCCGACCGCAGCCCCGCGAGCACCGTATCGACGATCCGCTCGGCCAGGTCCTCCGCCAGCGGCGCGTCGGACCGCATCACGGTGCGCAGCAGCATCGGCCCGGTGAACAGATCCGCGGCGAACTCGACGTCCGTGCCGGCCGGCAGCTCCCCTTCGGCGACCCCGCGCCGCACCACGTCGTGCGTCACGCGCCGCCGGGGGTCCACGACGAGTTCCTGGTACGCGTCCCAGAGCCTGGGCAGGGTCTTCATCTGCGCGAGGACGTTGTGCAGCAGCGCGGAGGTGCGCATGCTGAGGCCGCGCCTGCGCATGTGCTCCAGGAGCCGGACGAGATCGTCACGCATCGAGGTGCCGGGCAGATCGGCCGGGTCGGGTTCCTCGATGGAGGCGACGACGTCGACGAAGAGCGCCTCCTTGCCGCTCCAGCGCCGGTAGATGGTGGCCTTGCCGACGCCGGCGGTGCGGGCGATCCGCTCGATGGACAGCTCGGTGAGCGGCACGCCCTGCTCAAGGAGTTCGATGACGCCCTCGATGATCGCCTGCTCGACGGCCTCGCTACGTGGGCGGCCGCGCGCGGGGGCGGCAGGTGCCGGGGACCCGGAGGCCGTCCGCCGCCGCGTCTGCCGCTCGGCCCGTTCCGTGCCCGCGTCCACCGCGCTCCGCCCTTCGCCTGCTGCTCTTGTGCCACGACCCGGCGCATTGTCTCAACCAGCAGGTCAGTGGCCCGCGCCGACCTTCTCCGACGCCTCGCCGCTGTGCTCGGCCGGCGGGTCCTTGGGCTTGCGCGGCAGGAACAGGCCGGTGACGACGGCACTGAGCACGGCGACGCCCGCACCGCACAGCGCGGTGATGTGCATGGCGTGCACGAAGGACTCGTGCGCCGCCCCGACCAGCGCCTCGCCCCGCGGCCCGAGCTTCTCGGCGACGCCGAGCGTGGCCTCGATGGACGCGCCCGCGGCGTCCCGGAGCCCGGCGGGCAGCGGCAGCAGCTGGTCCGTGTTGTTTTCGAGCCCGTTCTTGTACGCCGTGGACAGCACCGAGCCGAGCACGGCGATGCCGAGCGCGCCGCCGACCTGACGGAACGTATTGCTGAGCGCGGAGGCCGAACCCGCCTTCTCGCGCGGCAGCGACTGCATGATGACGACGCTGGTCGGCGTCATGACGTGGGCCATGCCCGTGCCCATCAAGAAGAAGATGATCTCCATGACCCACATCGGGCTGTCCTGGTCGAGCAGGGTGAACGCGGCGAGCGTGACCGCGAGCAGCACGAGTCCCCCGGTCGTCGTGGTGCGCACGCCGAGCCTGTCGACGACGAGCCGGGCACGCGGCGCGAAGATCAGCTGGGCGGCGGCGAGCGGCAGCAGGAACGCGCCGGTCTGCAACGGCGAGTAGCCGCGCACACTCTGGATGTAGAAGGACGCGAAGAACGTGACGCCCATCATCGCGAAGAAGACGAGCGCGATGCCGGCCATGGCGGCCGAGAACACCTTGTCCTTGAAGTAGTTGATGTCGAACGACGGGTGGTCGCTGCGCTTCTCGTACAGCACGAAGGCGACCAGGAAGACGAGGCCGGCGGCGATGGTGGCGAGCACCTTGGCGTCGGTGAAGTCGCCCTCGTCGCCGCCCTTGATGATCCCGTAGACCAGCAGCACGAGGCCGACGATGGACAGCGCGACGCCGACGAGGTCGATCCTGCCGGGCTTCGGGTCCTTGGAGTCGGGGACGAGCGCGAGCATCAGGACGATGGCGACGATCACGATCGGCACGTTCACGAGGAAGACCGAGCCCCACCAGAAGTGGTCGAGGAGCAGTCCTCCGGTGATCGGCCCGATCGCGATGGCGAGCCCCACGCCGCCGGCCCAGATGCCGATGGCCTTCGGCTGCTCGTCCCGCTCGAAGACGTTCATCAGGACGGCGAGCGTGGCCGGCATGACGAAGGCGGCGCCGAGGCCCATCACCGCGCGGAACGCGATGAGCTGGACCGGCGTGCCGGACTCCGCGGCGAGCGCCGAGCCGATGCCGAAGACGACGAGGCCGCCGATGAGGACCTTCTTGCGCCCGATCCGGTCGCCGAGCAGTCCGGCCGTGAACAGCAGGCCCGCGAAGACGAGCGTGTAGGCGTTGATGGCCCACTCGAGCTCGCTCTGCGAGGCGCCGATGCCTACGGGCTCGGGGGTCGAGATCGTCTTGATCGCGACGTTCAGGATCGAGTTGTCGAGGACGACGATCAGCAGGCTCAGCATGAGCACGCCGAGGATCACCCATCGACGGCGGTGCACGGACTCGGGAGTGGTCATGCGGACGACCCTAGACCCATTTCGATACGGGACCGTCTCGTATTGAAAGTCCCGGGGAAAGCCTTGCCGAGGCTTTACGCGGGCGTGGCCTGGCGCGGGAGCGGCACGCGGTGCCACCATGGAAGCGATCCGGGGACGCCGTCAGGGTGCCTCGAGACGACATGAAGGAGCCGTTGCGATGACGCAACCCACAGAGCTTTCGGCTGCCCAGAACACACAGAACACACAGGCCCAGCAGCCCACCGTGTTGTACGGGGGCAAGGGCTCGCGGCGGGTCTCGGTGCGGGACATCGGCCTCGCCAAGCAGCGGGGCGAGAAGTGGCCCATGCTCACCGCCTACGACGCGATGACGGCGTCGGTCTTCGACGAGGCGGGCATCCCCGTGATGCTGGTCGGCGACTCGGCGGGCAACTGCCACCTCGGGTACGACACGACGGTGCCGGTCACCCTCGACCAGATGGTGCTCCTCTCGGCGGCCGTCGTACGCGGCACGTCCCGCGCCCTGATCGTCGGCGACCTGCCCTTCGGGTCCTACCAGGAAGGCCCCACGCAGGCGCTGCGCTCGGCGATGCGGCTGGTGAAGGAGGCGGGCGTCACGGCGGTGAAGCTGGAGGGCGGCGAGCGTTCGCACGCCCAGATCAAGCTGCTCGTCGACGCCGGGATCCCGGTCATGGCGCACATCGGCCTGACCCCGCAGTCCGTCCATACGCAGGGGTATCGCGTCCAGGGGCGGGGCGAGGAGGCGGCGCAGCAGTTGCTGCGCGATGCCAAGGCCGTCCAGGACGCGGGCGCGTTCGCGGTCGTCCTTGAGCTGGTCCCGGCGGAACTGGCGGCCGAGGTCACGCGCACGCTGCAGATCCCGACGGTCGGCATCGGCGCCGGGGCCGGCACGGACGCGCAGGTCCTGGTCTGGACGGACGCGCTCGGCCTGACCGGGGGCAAGATGCCGCGCTTCGTGAAGAGTTACGCGAATCTGCGCGGTGTGATGTCGGACGCGGCGAAGGCGTTTGCGGAGGACGTCATCGGCGGAACGTTCCCTCAGGAGGAGCACTCCGTCCACTGAACCAACCCGGTACGACCGCGGCCCGCCGATCTTCCCCCGTCGGCGGGCCGCGCTGCGCTCCGCGGGTGGATCGGGGGGTGTGTTGCGCGGCACCGGCTCGGGGCTCTGCCCCGCACCCCGCGCCTCAATCGCCGGCGCGGCTTGATTCGACCGGGCCGACCGCCAAGCGCCGGTGGGGCTTGATTCGACCGGGCCGACCGCCGAGCGTCGGCGCGGCTTGAATCGACCGGGCCGACCGCCGAGCGTCGGCGCGGCTTGATTCGACCGGGCCGACCGCCAAACGTCGGCGGGGCTTGATTCGACCGGGCCGACCGCCAAACGCCGGCGCGGCTTGATTCGACCGGGCCGCCCGCCAAACGCCGGCGGGGCTTGAATCGACCGGGCCGTCCGCCGAGCGTCGGCGGGGCTTGATTCGACCGGGCCGACCGCCAAACGTCGGCGGGGCTTGAAGAGCGTGTCGGGGGGTTGTCGGGTGGGTGTCGGTGGATTGTCAGTGGCGGCTGGCACCTTGTTGGCATGACGCGAATCGACAAGAACTCCGTGAGCGACCGGCCGGTCGCCGTATCCGTGAGGGGACTGGTCAAGCACTACGGCGAGACCAAGGCCCTGGACGGCGTGGACCTCGATGTGCACGAGGGCACCGTGATGGGCGTCCTCGGGCCGAACGGCGCGGGGAAGACCACCCTCGTCCGCTGCCTCTCCACCCTGATCACCCCCGACGCCGGCACGGCGATCGTGGCGGGCTACGACGCCGTGCGCCAGCCCCGCCAGCTGCGCCGCGTGATCGGCCTCACCGGCCAGTACGCCTCGGTCGACGAGAAGATCTCCGGCCGCGAGAACCTGTACATGATCGGCCGGCTGCTCGACCTGTCCAGGAAGGACGCGAAGGCCCGTGCCGACGCCCTGCTGGAGCGGTTCTCGCTGACCGACGCCGCGACCCGGCCCGCGAAGACGTACTCCGGCGGTATGCGCCGCCGCCTCGACCTCGCGGCGTCCATGATCGGCCGCCCGCACGTCCTGTACCTGGACGAGCCGACGACCGGCCTCGACCCCCGTACCCGTAACGAGGTGTGGGACGAGGTGCAGAGCATGGTGCGGGACGGCGTCACCGTCCTGCTCACCACCCAGTACATGGAGGAGGCCGAGCAGCTGGCCTCCGAGCTCACCGTCGTCGACCACGGCAAGGTCATCGCGCGGGGCGGCATCGAGGAGCTCAAGGCCAAGGTCGGCGGCCGCACCCTGCGGATCCGCCCGGCCGACGAGCTGGAGCTCGGCCCGCTGTCGCACGCGATAGACGACATGGGGCTCACGGGCCTCGCCACCACCACCGCGGACGCCCGGTCCGGGTCCGTCCTGGTCCCCGTGCTCAGCGACGAGCAGCTCACCGCCGTGGTCGGCGCGGTCACCGCGCGGGGCATCACGATCGGCTCCATCACCACCGAACTGCCCAGCCTGGACGAGGTGTTCCTCTCCATCACCGGCCACAAGGCCTCCGCCCCGCAGGACGCCAGGCCCGAACTCGAGGAGGCCGCCGTATGAGTGCCACCACCCTTGCTCCCCCAGCGGCCCCCACGATCACCGTCGAGGCCGACCCCAAGATCGGCCTGAGTGGCCATCTGCGTCACACGGGCGCGCTGATCCGCCGCAACCTGCTGTGGATCCGCAACGACCCGGAGTCGATGTTCGACGCGATCCTGATGCCGATCGTCTTCACGCTCCTGTTCGTGTTCGTCTTCGGCGGCTCGATCGGCTCCGCGATGGGCGGCGGCCAGGACGCGTACGTGCAGTACGTGATCCCCGGCATGGTCGCGATGATGAGCATGAACATCGCGCAGGGCGTCGGCACCGGCTTCAACGAGGACTTCCAGAAGGGCATCATGGACCGCTTCCGGTCCCTGCCCATCGGCCGCGGCTCGGTGCTCATGGCCAAGGTGGCCGTGGAGATGCTGCGACTCCTCGTCGCCACCACGGTCCTGATGATCGTCGCGCTGCTCGTCGGCTTCGACATCACCAGCTGGGCCGGACTGCTCGGCGCCATCGGCCTGACCGCGCTGTTCGGCTCCGCCCTCATGTGGATCTTCCTGACACTCGGCGTGACCATGAAGAGCGCGCAGGCCGTGCAGGCCATGGGCTTCCTGGTGATGATGCCGCTGCAGTTCGGCTCGTCGATCTTCGCACCGACCGAGTCGATGCCGGGCTGGCTGCAGGCCTTCACCGACTGGAACCCGATCTCGTCCCTCGCGGACGCCTGCCGCGGGATGATGGTCGGCGGTCCGGTCGCCCACGACCTGTGGGTGACCCTCGGGTGGACGGCGCTGATCACGGCCGTCATGGCCCCGATCGCGATCCGCAAGTTCACCACGAAGAGCTGACCCGACGCGGAACGAGTCCGGGCGACCGGGTCGATTCGCGTCGCTCTTCAGTCGTCCAACAGGGCGGCGGCCTCCTCCACGGAGAGGCCGCCGCCCTCCGCGTATGCCCGCTCGTACGTCTCCGCGTCGAGCAGCGCGCGGATCTCCGCCTCCGCGTCCGCCCGCCAATTGCGTTCGAGGAGCGCCGGCTTGTGGCCCTCGGGCGTCGCCACGTCGGCGGCGCCCAGCAGCCGCGCGGCGCCCACCGCGTCGCCCTCCCCGCCCCGCTGCGCGAGGGCCTTGGCCGCCGTGCACAGGTGTATCCCCACCAGTTGCGGCATGACGAGCGCGGACAGCGGGTCCCGCGCGATGTCGAGGCAGCGCCGCACATGCGCGAGGGCGACATCGCTGCGCCCGTCGACGGCGTCGATCATCGCCTCCATGCCGACGGTCATGCCGTCGAAGAACCCGACCTGAGTCACCTTGAACTCACTGCGCAGCGCGGCGAGTTGCTCGCGCGCCTCGACGGTGCGGCCGGTGAACGCGAGATGGGAGACGAGGAAGAGGCGGGCGGCGGGCCGGGACTCGTTGGTGTGCCGGCGCCCGTCCCTCAGCGACTCCCACAGCAGCGCCTCACCCTCCTCCATGTCCCCCTGCTCGATCCGCGCCTGACCGAGCCTGACCTGGAGGATCGCGGCCTGCGAGTGCGCGCCCATGCTGTGCGCGACCTCACGGGCGCGCGTGTAGTCGGCGGCGGCGCCCTCGAAGTCTCCGAGCTTCTCGCGCGCCTCGCCGCGCGCGGACAGCGCCTCCGCCGTCCCCCACTCGTCGCCGAGGCGGCTGAACAGTTCCAGCGACTCGTCGGCGTACGCGAGTCCCTTCTCGGCCCAGTCGCTGCGGTTGGCGAACACGTTGGCCCGCATCTGGAGGACGAGCGCCAGCTCCCAGTCGTAGCCCAGCTCGCGGCAGGTCCGCGCGGACACCGAGGCGAGCTCCTGCAGCCGGCCCATATCACCGGTCATCAGGACGGCGAAGTACCAGATGTTGCCGGGCGGGCGGCAGGCCTGCGGGAGGTCGGCGCGGTAGGTGTCGATGACGGCGCGGAGCCTGGCCTGGCCCTCGTCCGACTGCCAGTGGTCCATCTCCATGTCCATGTAGCCGAGCCGGCACAGATGGACCTGGCGGCGCGCCTCTTCGAAGAGTTCGCCGGTCAGCGGGGGCGGGGTGTCGGTGCAGCGCTCGAAGATCGGCGGGGCGGGGCGCACGGGCCCGGCGAACGGGTCGGGGCCGAGCGCCGCGGCCTCCCCCGTCCACGTACGGGCGTCGACGCGCAGGTCCCGCATCTGCCAGAACCAGGACAGCGACAGCACGAGGCTGAACGCCTCCTGCTCGTCACGGGCCGCGACCGCGTGCCGCAGGGCCGTGCGCAGGTTCTCGTAGTCCCGCTCGATCCGGGCGATGGCCGCGCGCTGGCCGCTGCCGCGGAGCAACGGGTCGGTGGTGCGGGCGAGTTCGCGGTAGTACGTGAGGTGGGCGCGCTCGGCCGCGGCGCGCTCGCCCGACTCGTCGAGGCGGTCGCCCGCGTACTCGGAGACGGTTTCGAGGAGGCGGTAGCGCATGTCGCCGCTGCCCTCACCCGGGCTGACCTCCTCCGGGGCGGCGACCACGAGCGACTTGTCGACGAGGGAGGCCAGGGTGTCGAGCGCGTCCGGGCCGCAGACCGCCTCCGCGGCGGACAGGTCGCAGCCGCCGCTGAACACGGAGAGGCGGGCGAGGGTGGCCCGTTCGGACGCGTCGAGCAGGTCCCACGACCAGTCGACGACCGCGCGGAGCGTCTGCTGGCGGGGCAGGGCGGTGCGGGCGCCGGAGGTGAGGAGACGGAAACGGTCGTCGAGGCGGTCGGCGATCTGGCGGGGCGTGAGCATACGAAGCCGCGCCGCGGCGAGTTCGATGGCGAGCGGCAGACCGTCGAGGCGGCGGCAGATCTCGCCCACCGCTTCCGGCGCCTCGTCCACCGTGAAGCCGGGACGCACCGCGGCGGCACGCTCACCGAACAGGCGCAGCGCGTACGGCTCCGGGAGCGGTTCCACCGGGTACAGCAACTCGCCCGGTACGCCGAGGGGTTCACGGCTCGTCGCCAGGATCGTGACGCCGGGGCAGTGGGCGAGGAGGTGCTCGGCGAGGGCGGCGGCCGCGCCGATGACGTGCTCGCAGTTGTCGAGGATCAGCAGGAGTCGGCGGTCCTCGCAGTGCTCCACGAGGCGCACGAGGGGGTCGTCGCCCTGGCGCTCACCCGCGACACGCAGCTCTTCGGCGCCGGCGCCGCGCAGCACCGTCTCGCGGGCCCCGAGCGCGCCGACGACCGCCTCCGGCACGGCGGCCGGGTCGCTCACCGGAGCCAGCTCCGCGAGCCACACCCCGTCCGGAGCGGCACCGAGCCCTTCGGCGGCCTCCTGCGAAAGCCGCGTCTTCCCGGCCCCACCGGGCCCGAGCAGAGTCACCAGCCGTACGCGCCCCAGGTCGGCCCGGATGGCACCGAGATCCCCGTCCCGCCCGACGAAGGAGGTGAGCCGGGCACGGAGATTGCCAGGCACACCAAGCCCCTGCGGCGTTTGAGCAGCGGGGTCCGGGGCGGAGCCCCGTGGCGTGGGGGCCACGGGGGCCAGCAACTCTCCGTGCAGCGCACGCAGTTCCGGCCCCGGGTCCGTACCCAGGCTCTCGGAGAGCCCCCGCCGCACCCCCTCGTACGCCGCCAACGCCTCCGCCGCCCGCCCCGCGGAGCGCAACGCCCGGAGCCGCAACACCTGCAACGACTCGTCCAACGGGTGCGCGTCACCGAGCGAGGTCACCTCCGGCAGGACCTCGTCCGCACGGCCGAGGTCCAGACACGCGGCGAGCCGGGTGCGCCGGGCGTCGAGGCGCCGGGTGTCCAGGCGCGTGGCCTCGACGGACCGGTCCGGGAGATCGGCGAGGGCGGGCCCCCGCCACAGCGCGAGCGCGTCGTCGAGGACGTCGAGCGCCTTGGCCGGGTCCCCGTCCGCGAAGGCCCGCACCCCGTCCCCTGTCAGCCGCTCGAAGCGGAACAGGTCGACGTCGTCCGCGGCGGCGGCGAGCCGGTAGCCGCCCTCGGACGAGGTGATCGCCTCCGCCCCCAGGGCCCTGCGCAGCCGCCCGACCAGCGCCTGCAGCGCGCCCGCCGCGTCCGCGGGCGGCTCGTCGCCCCACACCTCGTCGACGAGGAACGCGGCGGGCACGGCGCGGCCGGGCCGCAGGGCGAGCACCGTGAGCAGGGCACGCAGCCGCGCCCCGCCGACGGGGACGGCCGTGCCGTCGTCGCGGAGCGCCTGCGTGGTGCCGAGGATGCGGTAGCGCACTGACCTATTGTCCCCGCTGCCGTAGGACCGCCGCGCCTGGTACCCGCCTGGATCTCGTCATGCCCCTACCTTGTCCGGAACTCCCGCGATACCGCGACACGTTTCCCGCATACAGCGAGTACGTTCGGTGAGCCAGCCGACCAGCCTGCCCCGGGAGTTCCACCCCATGACCACCGCCACCGCACGTCGCGGCGACAACAGGATCAGCCCCGTCTTCCTCGGCATCGCCGCGATCACGGCGGTGGCCGGCTGGGCGGTTTGGACGGACTTCGCGTCCCAGCCGGGCTTCGCGGTGTTCTTGTTCGTGACGGGCGCCTGGGTCGTCTCGCTGTGTCTGCACGAGTACGCGCACGCGCGCACGGCCCTGCACAGCGGCGACATCTCGATCGGCGCGAAGGGGTACTTGACCCTGAACCCGCTGAAGTACACCCACGCCCTGCTCAGCATCGTCCTCCCCGTGCTCTTCGTGATCATGGGCGGGATCGGCCTGCCCGGCGGCGCCGTCTTCATCGAGCGGGGCCGGATCCGGGGGCGCTGGAGGCACAGCCTGATCTCGGCGGCCGGGCCGCTGACGAACGTCCTGTTCGCGATCGTGTGCACGGCGCCGTTCTGGCTGGACGCGCTGGACGGGGTGCCGGACACGTTCCGTTACGCGCTCGGGTTCCTCGCCCTGCTCCAGGTGACCGCGGCGATCCTGAACTTCCTTCCCGTACCGGGCCTGGACGGGTACGGGGTGATCGAGCCCTGGCTGTCGCACAAGATCAGGCGGCAGGTCGAGCCGTTCGCGCCGTTCGGTCTGATCGCCGTGTTCGCCTTGCTGTGGATCCCGGAGATCAACCAGTGGTTCTTCGAGGCGGTCGACTGGGTCCTTGCCGCGCTCGGGGTGCACGAGTGGGACACGTACTGGGGTCGCGAGTTCTACCAGTTCTGGCAGGGCACCCCGGAGATCCCGACGTTCACGCAGTAGGCGCGGCCTGGGCCCGCGCCGCCTGCTTCTCTGCCTTCGCCTTGCGCAGGTAGAACCACGACATGTTCGACGTCACACCCGCGATCAGCACCCAGACGATCCCGAGGAAGCTGCCCTCGACGAAGGAGACCACGGCCGCCACGACCGCGAGGGCGCAGACGACGAGGGCGAACAGTGCGATGCGGGGCATGGGGCTCGGCTCCAGACAGGCGGCGCGACGGGTAGTACGCCGACCAGTGTCCCCCATGCCCCGTGAGCGCCGGAAGGCACCCCGTACGTGGCTATACGTCGGTTACGCGCAGCCCCGCGTGCGCCTTGTAGCGGCGGTTCACCGAGATGAGGTTCGCGACCAGGGACTCGACCTGGTGGGCGTTGCGCAGCCGGCCCGAGAAGATGCCGCGCATGCCGGCCACTCGCCCGGCGAGCGCCTGGACGAGCTCCACGTCGGCGCGCTCCTCGCCGAGGACCATGACGTCGGTGTCGATCTCCTCGACCTCCGGGTCGATGAGCAGGACGGCCGACAGGTGGTGGAAGGCGGCCGTGACCCGCGAGTCCGGCAGCAGCGCCGCGGCCTGTTCCGCCGCGCTCCCCTCCTCCGGCTTCAGGGCGTACGCGCCCTTCTTGTCGAAGCCGAGCGGGTTGACGCAGTCGACGACGAGCTTGCCCGCGAGGTCCTCGCGCAGGGCTTCGAGGGTGGCGCCGTGGCCGTCCCACGGCACGGCGACGATCACGATGTCGCTGCGGCGGGCGCACTCGGCGTTGTCGGCGCCCTCGATGCCGAGGCCGAGCTCTTCGGCGGCGGACCGCGCGCGCTCGGCGGCGCGGGAGCCGAGGATCACCTTCTGGCCCGCACGGGCGAAGCGGTAGGCGAGTCCCTTGCCCTGCGGGCCCGTCCCGCCGAGGACGCCGACGACGAGGCCGGACACGTCGGGCAGGTCCCAGGGGTCCTTGGCCGGGGCCTTCTGGGTGCTTTCGGAAGAGGTCGTAGAGGTCATGCAGCCGACCTTACTCAGGCGTACGGGCTGGTGAGCGCCGCTACCGGGATCCGCCGGAACGTGATCGTCCCGTAGGCGGAGAAGTCCCCTGTCTCGTAGAGCAGTCCGACGGTTTCCTCGTCGACGCGGACGAGATCGCTGTACGCGGCGGGCAGCCCGTCGACGGTGTGGGCGGACTGCCAGGTCACGCCGCCGTCGAGGCTGCGGCGAACCGTCATCAGGGCGCGGAAGCCAGGATCCGCGGGGCCCGAGTACAGCAGCAGATCGGGCCTGCCGAGGTGCAGGAGGCTTCCCTCGACGACGGGTCCTGTGAGGCCCGCCTGTGGTCGGAAGGCCACGTCGAGGCGGTCGCCGCCGTCCGAGGAGTACGCGTCGGCCCGGGTGCCGGGGGCCGGGGAGTCGTTGCGGGTGTTGAAGTAGACGCGGCCGTCGGGGAGCTGGGCGGCGGTGGTCTCGTTCACGTTGATGTAGCCGTCCGGCGCCGTCGTCCCGTCGTCGACATAGCCGATCCGCCAGGTCGCGCCGTCGTCGTCGCTGAGCAGGCAGTGGCCGCCGTTGTACTTCCCCTCGGTCCCATTGTCCGTGCCGGTGGGCGGGAGGGAGTGGTTGGCGGGGACGACGACGCGGCCCTCGCGGGTGAGGAGGGCGTGCCCCGGCGTGGTCGCGTACCACCGCCAGCCCGCCTTCTTCACCTGCCCGGTGATCTCGCGCGCGGACGACCACGTCAGCCCGGCGTCGTCGCTGTACGTGACCCAGACGCGCCGCCCGTCGGCCGCGGAGACCTGCCCGCGACGGATGGCGTCCTCGGTCGCGGCGGCCGCGTTGCGGACGTGGACGAGCAGGACCCGGCCGGAGGCGAGCACCACGGGGGCCGGGTTGCCCGCGAGGCCCCGTCCATGGGCGGCGGCGACCTGGAGCGGCCCCCAGGTGCGGCCGCCGTCGGCGGAGCGGCGCAGCACGATGTCGATGTCGCCGTGATCGACGCTGGAGGCCAACCGGCCCTCGCAGAAGGCGAGCAGCGTGCCGTCGTGCGCCGCCACGACGGCGGGGATACGGAAACTGGCGTAGCCGGAGTCGCCCGCGCGGAAGGGAACGGACGCTTCTGGCAGGGCATACGGCTCAGGGGTGGAAGGCATACCCCCATGCTTCCCGCAGAGGACAACTCTCGGTGAACTCCCGTTGACCCGACGGTCGTTCGTTCCCGTACGGGCGTACTTCCCTCGAACGAGGCGAACACGGGGGCCACTTGAGGCACCATGCACCCCCATGGACGCCGTACGAGTAGCACTGCTGCGCGAGGTACTCGCCGGAACCGAGTGGCCCTCCGCCACCCGCCGCTTCGCCGGGGCGCTGCGCTCCTCGGTCGCCGCGCACGGCGGCGGGCTCCTCCTCGTGGGCACCCCGGCGTACGAGCCCTGGCATCTGGCGGCCCACCTGGTCGACGAGGCGGCCTGGTCCGGCACGCCCGAGCTGGCCCCCACCCTCGTGCGGCACGCGGCGCGTCCGGACGACCCCGCGCACCTAGCCGTCGGCCTCGGGCGGCTCGAAGCGGCGCGGCGCGGCGAGACGCTCCTCGTGGTCACGCCGACCGAGGCGGGCGCTCCGCTGCTTGAGCGGGTGCGTGACGCGCGCCGCGCGGGGGCGACGATCCTGGCGCTCGACGCGGAGGCCTCCGGCGGTGGGGATCTGCATGCCATGGCCCACGACGGGCTGAGTGTTCCCGGTGACACCGATCTGGACCTGGATACGGTGCAGCATCTGGTGAGTGCGGCGGCCGGTGAGAACGCGGCGGCCGCGCCGCGGGGGCGGCGGGGGTTCCGGGACCGGCTGTCCCGGCTCGCCGATCATCTGACGGCGCCGCCGCCCGCGCGGTGGTGAGGTTGCGGTCACCCGCGCGGGGCTCTGCCCCGGACCCCGCGCCTCAATCGCCGGCGGGGCTCTCCTTGTTCCACTTGGGGTCGTTGTCCCATTCCAGGTTCCGTTCCCTGGCGGTGTCCATCGCGTGCTGGGCCTCCTCGCGGGAGGCGTAGGGGCCGAAGCGGTCCTTGTTGGGGCACTCCGGCCCCTCCTCGACCTTCTTGTGCTCCAGGCAGTAGTACCACTCGCCCGGCTTTCCGACGGTTCGCTTCTTGAACAGCGCCACGGCGGCTCCTCTCGTCTCCGTCATGCTCCCCTACGCGCGCTCGTTACACTCGCTGGCATGTCTGGCCAGTCGCAAGCTTCGCCCGCCCTGCTCGTTCCGGGGGAGATCTCCCCTGTCCGCTCCGTGCCCGGGAACATCCGGCGCCCCGAGTACGTCGGCAAGCCCGCGCCGACCCCGTACACGGGACCCGAGGTGCAGACACCGGAGACCGTCGAGGCGATGCGGATCGCCGGACGGATCGCGGCGCGGGCCATGGCGGAGGCGGCGAAGGCGATCGCCCCGGGTGTCACCACGGACGAGCTGGACCGGATCGCGCACGAGTACATGTGCGACCACGGCGCGTACCCCTCCACGCTCGGCTACCGCGGCTTCCAGAAGTCGCTGTGCACCAGCGTCAACGAGGTCATCTGCCACGGCATCCCCGACTCGACCGTCCTCAAGGACGGCGACATCGTCAACCTCGACGTCACCGCGTACATCGGCGGCGTGCACGGCGACAACAACGCCACGTACCTGGTGGGCGACGTCGACGAGGAGTCGAGGCTGCTCGTCGAGCGGACCCGGGAGTCCCTCGACCGCGCCATCAAGGCCGTCAAGCCGGGGCGCCAGATCAACATCATCGGCCGGGTCATCGAGTCGTACGCCAAGCGCTTCGGCTACGGCGTGGTGCGTGACTTCACGGGCCACGGCATCAACTCGTCCTTCCACAGCGGCCTGATCATCCCGCATTACGACTCCCCGCAGGCCACGACCGTGATCCGGCCTGGCATGACGTTCACGATCGAGCCGATGCTCACGCTCGGCACGTACGAGTACGACATGTGGGAGGACGGCTGGACCGTCGTCACGAGGGACCGCAAGCGGACCGCCCAGTTCGAGCACACGCTCGTCGTCACGGAGAGCGGCACGGAGATCCTCACGCTGCCGTAGCGAGCTCCGGACTCCGGATTTTTGCTTTTACGTTCCCTTGACCGGATCACTGGGTACGCTTTTACCGACAGCTTGTCGGAAAACCGGAGGCCGCTCGATGGACACCCCGTTCTCCACCCTGATCCGCACCGCTTCGCACGAGCAGCACACGGAGGCGGAGACGTCGACGTTCATGGGTGACCTGCTCGGCGGGCGGCTCGGCGTGGACGCGTACGCGCGGTACACGGAGCAACTGTGGTTCGTGTACCGGGCACTTGAGGACGGCGTGCGGCGCCTTGCCGACGATCCGGTGACCGGGCCCTTCATCCAGCCGGAGCTGCTGCGCGCACCCGAGCTGGAGCGCGACCTCGCGCATCTGCGGGGCGCGGACTGGCGGGAGACCGTCTCCGCGCTGCCGCAGACGCGGGCGTACGCGGAGCGGGTCGCGGAGTGCGCGGCGTCCTGGCCGGCCGGGTATGTGGCGCACCACTACACGCGCTACCTGGGCGACCTCTCGGGCGGGCAGATCATCCGCGACAAGGCGGAGAAGACGTGGGGCTTCGCGCGCAAGGGGGACGGGGTGCGGTTCTATGTTTTCGAGGGGGTCGCGAACCCTGCGGCGTTCAAGCGGCGGTACCGGGAGCTGCTCGATGCCATCGGGGTGGACGAGTTGGAGAAGCAGCGGGTGGTGGCCGAGTGCAAGGCGGCGTTCGCCTTGAATACCGGGGTGTTCCGTGGGCTGGGCGAGGAGTTTCGGTCGGCCGCGTGATCGTGTGACCCGTACCGGCGTTGCGGCCGCGGGGCTCCGCCCCGGACCCCGCGCCTCAATCGCCGGCGGGGCTTGATAGCTCAATCGCCGCAGGGGCTTGATTTATCAAGCCCCTGCGGCGATTGAGCAGCGGGGTCCGGGGCGGAGCCCCGTGCGGGTGGGCGTCACAGGCGGACCCGGCCGCCCACCTCCACCAGACCCCCCGGCAGGGGAGCCGTGAGGATCTGGGAGCCGCGGCCCTGGCGGATGTTCAGGGACCGGTCGAGGTGGGCGGTCAGTGCGAGCGCGGCCGCTCCCGTCGCCTCGTCCTCCACGACGCCGTCGCCGCGGCCGGGGAAGCCACGGGTCCTGACCCGGCCCGCCGCCTCGTCCTCCCAGGCCCACGCGTAGATCCACTCCCCCTCCGGAGGAACCGGCAGCGCGTCCACCTCGGCGACCGAGTCGTACTGCCGCAACGTACGTCCGGGCGCCCACTCCGCACGCGCCTCGATCCAGCTGAACTCGCCGTCCTGGCGCGCCCCGACGACACCCGCGGGCACGACGAGTTCCGGCACGTCGAGCAGCCAGGCCGTGCCGACGCAGGGGTGTCCGGCGAACGGCAGGCGCGCGGTCGGCGTGTAGATGTCGATGACGCCGCGCTCGGGGTCGTCGACGAAGACCGTCTCGCTGAAGCCCAGTTGGGCGGCGTAGGCCTGCCGGTCGTCCAGGCCGGGCAGGCGGGAGCCGTCACGGACGACGCCCAGCGCGTTGCCCTCCCGGCCGCCGGGGGCGCAGAAGACGCGCACCACGTCGTACTCGATGCCGCACTCGTTCATGGCGGGCAGTCAACCACGCGACCTCCGGCGCTTGACCGCGCCTTGACCCTTCCCTGACTTCTCCATGGGCGGCACTGAGGTAAGCCTCATATAAGTTAGGTCGGCCTTAGTTGCCCCAGTTCCTGTGCACCCCCTGTACCGCTGCTGTACGCCTTGGAGCCCGCATGCGCGCCGCCCGACCCACCGTTGTTTCCACTGCCCTCGCCGCGGTGGCCGTCCTGGCCGCCGCCACGGGCTGCACTCAGAAGAGCGACGCCAAGAGCGCCGGTTCCGGTGCGGTCAAGGTGATCGCCGACGACGACAGCTGCAAGGTCTCGAAGAAGCGATTCCCGGCGGGGCACGTGGAGTTGGCGGTCGAGAACAAGGGGTCCCGGGTCACCGAGGTCGAGATCCTCTTCCCGGACGACCGGATCGTCTCCGAGCGCGAGAACATCGGCCCCGGCACCAGGCACAGCCTCACCGCCGAGGTGAAGAGCGGCGACTACCGCATCGCCTGCATCCCCGGCATGAAGGGCAAGGGCCACCGCCAGGACGTACAGGTGACCGGTGGGAAGAGCACGGCGAAGCGGGACCCGCGGCTCGACGACGCCGTCGCCGCCTACCGCCAGTACACCCAGGCGCAGGCCGACGAGACGCTGCCGAAGGTGAAGACGTTCACCGACGCCGTCCGCGACGGCGACCTGGCGGCCGCCAAGAAGGCGTACGCACCCTCCCGTATCGGCTGGGAGCGCACCGAACCGGTCGCCGAGTCCTTCGGTGACATCGACCCGAAGGTCGACGTGCGGGCCGACGGCCTCGAAGAGGGCCAGAAGTGGACCGGCTGGCACCGCCTGGAGAAGGCGCTGTGGAAGGACAAGAAGATCGGCAAGGCGGAGAAGGGGCTCGCCGACCGGCTCGACAAGGACCTCAAGGACTGGCAGCAGCGCGTCGGCAAGGCGGAGATCACGCCCACCTCCATGGCCAACGGCGCCAAGGAACTGCTCGACGAGGTCGCCACCGGCAAGGTCACCGGCGAGGAGGAGCGCTACTCGCACACCGACCTCGTCGACTTCAAGGCCAACCTTGAGGGCGCCGAGAAGGCGTACGAGCTGCTGAAGCCGGTCGCGTCGAAGAACGACGCCGCGCTGACCAAGGAGCTGGACAAGCAGTTCGCCGCCCTGGACAAGTCGCTCGACACGTACCGCGAGGGCAAGCAGGGCTACGAGTTCGTCTCCTACGACAAGGTCGACAAGGCGGAGCAGAAGGTGCTGTCCGACGCGGTCAACGCGCTGGCTGAGCCGCTGTCGCAGCTGGCCGCAGCGGTCGTCAAGTAGCCGAAGACATGCACGCGCACCACGAGGAGAGGGTCGCCATGGCGCACGACGAGACCTCCAACTCCCCTTCCCCTTCCCGGCGTTCGCTGCTCGCCGCCGGTGGCGCCGGGCTCGCGCTCGGCGCCGCGGCCGCGGGCGGCGCCGTCGCCCTGGCCCGGTCCGACGAAGGCTCGGACATGCGGCCCGCCGGTGAGGCGGGCGGCGCGGTGCCGTTCCACGGCGCGCACCAGGCGGGGATCGCCACGGCGGTCCAGGACCGGCTGCACTTCGCGGCGTTCGACGTGAAGACGGCCGACCGCGAGGAGTTCGTGCGGCTCCTGAAGGACTGGACGAGGGCCGCCGTGCGGATGACCGAGGGGCACACCGTCGGCGAGGGCGCTTACGGCGGGCTCGCCGAGGCGCCGCCGGACGACACGGGCGAGGCGCTGGGGCTCCAGCCGTCCCGGCTCACGCTGACGATCGGCTTCGGACCCTCCCTCTTCGCCAAGCACGGGAAGGCCCTCGGCATCGCCGACAAGCGGCCCGAGGCGCTCGTCGACCTGCCGAAGTTCCCCGGCGAGAACCTGGAGAAGACCCGCAGCGGCGGCGATCTGTGCGTCCAGGCCTGCGCCGACGACCCGCAGGTCGCCGTGCACGCCATCCGCAATCTCGCCCGGATCGGCATGGGCAAGGTCGCCATCCGCTGGTCGCAGCTCGGCTTCGGCAAGACGTCGTCGACGACACCGGACGCGCAGACCCCTCGTAACCTGCTGGGCTTCAAGGACGGCACCCGCAATATCGCGGGCACCGAGAAGGACCGGCTCGCCAAGCATGTGTGGGTGGACTCTCCGGGCGCCGGTGCCGACTGGATGGAGGGCGGCTCGTATCTGGTCGCCCGCCGGATCCGGATGAACGTCGAGACCTGGGACCGTACGTCGTTGCAGGAGCAGGAGGACGTGTTCGGCCGGGACAAGGGCGAGGGCGCCCCTGTCGGCAAGGCGAAGGAGCGCGACGAGCCGTTCCTGAAGGCGATGAAGCCGGACGCGCACGTGCGGCTCGCACACCCCGACACCAACCACGGGGCGACGCTGCTGCGCCGCGGCTACTCGTTCACCGACGGCACGGACGGGCTCGGCCGGCTCGACGCGGGCCTGTTCTTCCTCGCGTACCAGAAGGACGTGCGCAAGGGGTTCATCCCGGTGCAGCGCAGCCTGGCGACGGACGCGCTCAACGAGTACATCCAGCACGTCGGTTCGGCGGTGTTCGCGGTGCCGCCGGGAGTGCGGGACGGCCAGGACTGGTGGGGCCGCGGCCTCTTCGAGCAGAAGCAGAAGGAGGCGTGAGACGCGATGTTCGCGAACTATCTGATCGGGCTGCGTGAGGGGCTTGAGGCCAGCCTGATCGTCTGCATCCTCGTCGCGTACCTGGTGAAGACGGAGCGCGGGGACGCCCTGAAGCCGGTGTGGGCGGGGGTCGGGGTCGCCGTCCTCGTGTCGCTCGGCTTCGGCGCGGCACTGGAATTCGGCTCGCAGGAACTGACGTTCCAGGCGCAGGAGGCGCTCGGCGGTTCGCTGTCGATCATCGCCGTGGGCCTGGTGACGTGGATGGTGTTCTGGATGCGGCGCACCGCCCGGCACCTGAAGACGGAGCTGCACGGCAAGCTGGACAGCGCCTTGCGGACGGGCACCGCGGCGCTGGTCGTGACGGCGTTCCTCGCGGTGGGCCGTGAGGGCCTGGAGACGTCGCTCTTCGTGTGGACGGCGGTGCACGCCACCAGCAACGGCACGACGGACCCGGTGATCGGCGCGCTGCTCGGGCTCGCCACGGCGGTGGTCCTCGGCTGGCTGTTCTACCGGGGCGCGCTGCGCATCAACCTGGCGAAGTTCTTCACGTGGACCGGCGCCATGCTGGTCGTCGTGGCGGCGGGCGTCCTCGCGTACGGCGTCCACGACCTCCAGGAGGCCGATTTCGTCGGCGGCCTGAACAACCTGGCCTTCGACATCAGTTCCACGATCTCCCCGGACGGCTGGCTCGGCACGCTCCTGAAGGGCGTCTTCAACTTCCAGCCCGACCCGACGGTTGTCCAGGTCACCGTCTGGTTCGTCTACCTTGTCCCCACTCTCGCCCTGTTCTTCGCGCCTCCCGGACTGCTTTCCCGCAGGGTCGCGGCAGTGCGGGCCTCCTCTTCCCGGTAGGGTTCGGGCCCGTGGCAGGGGCTGGGGAGCGGAAGGTGAATCGAACGTCATGAGCGAGGCCAGGAACAGGATCGGCCGACCGGCCGCAGCGGCCGCTGCCGCGGTCGTGCTGTCCCTCACCGCGAGCGGCTGTGTGACCGTGCACGGCGAGCTGGAGATCGTCCCGACGACCACGAAGGGGCAGGCGGCGCGCGCCGTCGACACGTTCGTGGACGCGTACAACGAGGCGGACAAGACGTACGACGCCGACGCCGACGCGAAGCACGTCACCGGGGCGCTCGGCGCGATCGACGCGGCGAAGCTGAAGGCGGGCCGCACGCTCAACCCGACCGGCAACCCGAAGCACTCCCCGTTGCAGCTCAGCGACACGCAGATCACGGTGCCGAAGAAGGCGGGCTGGCCGCGCTGGTTCGTGACGAACTCGGACAACAACCGGGTGAACGGCTACCGCTGGGTGATGGTCTTCACCCGCAACGCCGAGAGCGCACCGTGGGCGGTCTCGTACCTCTCCCTGTTCCGCGACGGTACGGTCCCCAAGTTCAAGCAGGACAAGGACGGTTGGGGCGAGTCCGTCGCCCCGGACGCCTCGGGTCTCGCGCAGCGCCCGAAGGACATGGGCAAGCAGTACATCCAGTACCTCAAGAAGGGCGGGGACGGCTACGCCCCGGGCCCGCACACGACGCGCTGGCGCCAGACCCGCGACAAGATCGGCACGCGGCCCGGCCTCACCACGCAGTTCATCGACGAGTCCCTCACCTCGGGCAACTTCGCGCCCGTGGCCCTGCGCACCGAGAACGGCGGCGCGCTCGTCTTCTTCACGACCCGCCGCTACGAGAAGCTGACCGCGTTCCCCGGCAGCAACCTTCCCGCGATCGGCCCGGACGTGAAGGCGCTGATGAAGGGCGAGCCCAAGCAGTCGGCGATGTACGGCTACGTCTCCGGCCAGGCGGCGATCGACCCTCCGGGTACGTCGGGCAAGGTGAACGTGGTCTCCCGCGTGGAGGGCATCACGACCGCCGAAGGCAGCTGACCAAATCAACAAGAACAAGCCCCGCCGGCGATTGAGGCGCGGGGTCCGGGGCAGAGCCCCGCGACCGCAACGCCGGACGGCCTACGGCCACGCCGACGTATAGTCCGGCTCCTCCGCCCCCACATACCGCGCACACGCATCCGTCAACGTTTCCAGCAACGTCAACGGATCAGGCAGCGGATGCTCAAGCCCCCGCACCCAGAACACCTCCCGCTCACCGGGCAACCTCGCCGGCGGCACCAGAACGTACGACCCACGGCAGTGCCACCGCAGCCCGGGATGCTCGTCCATGGTCTCGGGATGGCAGTCCAGTTCGCAGGGCCACCACTCGTCCTCCTCGTCCGGCGTCCCCCGCGTCGCCGTGAAGAAGAGCAGGCGGTCACCGCCCGACTCGGCGACGGGCCCGACGTCGATCCCGGCGGCGAGCAGCCGCTCCAGCGCTTCGGTCCCCGCGTCCAGCGGTACGTCGAGGACGTCGTGGACCATGCCCGTCGCGGTGATGAAGTTGGCCTGCGGCTGGTGTTTCGCCCAGCGCTCGATCTGCGCGCGGTCCGTCGTGGACTGGGTCTGCCAGGCGAAGGAGACGGGGTGCCTGCCGGGGGTCGGACAGCCGACGCGGTTGCACGAACATCGGTAGTCGGAGGGGTACGCGGCCGGGGCCAGCGGCAGTCCGGCGGCGGCAGCGGCGAAGAGCAGGTCCTCACGGGCCGCGTCGGCGGCCGCGGTGTCCTTGGGGCCGCGCGCGGCCCTCAGCCAGCGGGAGATCAGGCCGCCCGTCGTACGCCCCGCCGTACCGCTCCGCCCGCCGAATCGGCGGCCCTGCTCCGCGCCCATCAATCCCCTCACCATCGCCGTCGAGCCACTGCTGTCGTGCCGAGTCCGGATGAACCTTGGACCAAAAGTGTCCCACCATCCTGCGCTTCGGGTGGCCACAGTCCACATCCGGGGTGGGTGAGGGGGGCTGCGACTAGCTACGGGGGCCGATGCCATAGAGGGCGTACTCGACGATCGTGTCCGCGTACGCGTGGTCGAGCGGGCCGGTGTTCTGCAGCCAGCGCTGGGCGAGCGGTCCGGAGAACAGGTCGCGGGCGATCAGCGGGTCGACCTCGGCGCGGACCTGGCCCGCGTCCTGCGCGGTGCGCAGCCGGTCGGCGTACAGGTCGAGGCCCGGCATCAGCAGCCGGGCGACGAACTCCTCGGAGAACGCGCGGTCGGCCAGGCCCTCGGCGGCGAGCGCGCGGGCCGGGGCCTCGAACACGGGGTCCTTGAGGACGTCGACGGTGGCGTGCAGCAGCAGCTTGAAGTCGGCCTCGATGTCGCCGGAGTCGGGGAGGGCGGCCGGGTCGCCCGGGTAGCCGGGGTGCCGCTCGGCGGCGACCTCGGTGTTGCGTTCGTTGAGGTCGACGAAGGCCTCCATGAGGACCTCGGCCTTCGAGCCCCACCACCGGTAGATCGTCTGCTTGCCGACACCGGCGCGGGCGGCGATGCCCTCGATGGTGGTGCGCGGGTAGCCGATCTCCCCGACGAGGGAGAGGGCGGCGTCGTAGATCGCGCGGCGGGAGCGTTCGCTGCGGCGGGTGGCGTCGGGGACGGCCTTCTTCGCCGACTGGCTCTTCGTGGCTGACATGGTTCGAATGTAGCAGCGAGCGAGCCGAGACGTACCGTCTCGTAAGCTCTTGACAAGACGCATCGTCTCGCCCACAGTGGAGCACGTCAACGCAACGAGACGATACGTATCGTCGCAACGAGTGAAGGAGTACGACCATGACCCGAGGTGGAGCAGGCGGCATGCTGGGCGTCGGCGGCGGCCGCAGCAACATGTCCCGCAAGGCGATGCGCGGCGGCGGCCGCGGTGGACGCGTGGGTGGCGGGGGCCCCGACCCCGTGGCGCAGAAGCGTGAGCTTCTGCGCAAACTCCAGGAGAAGCGCGGCACGCACGACGCTTCGTGATCAGGGCCAGCCGTGAACCACCCGTTCGGTTCACAGCCCCGAGGGCTCCTCCGACCGCACCATGGGCTTCCACCCAGCACTGCGGTCGTGAGGAGCCCTCATTGCGTAATCCGCGCCTTGTCGAACGTCGCGCCACACCCCGGCGCTATCTCATGTGCCCACCGGCACACTTCAAGGTCACGTACTCGATCAACCCGTGGATGGACCCGACGAAACCCGTCGACGTCCCGCTCGCGGTCGCCCAGTGGGAGGACCTGCGGGATCGCTACCGCGGGCTCGGCCACACCGTCGAGGTGCTCGACCCGCGCCCCGGCCTCCCGGACATGGTGTTCGCGGCGAACGGCGCGACCGTGGTGGACGGCCGGGTGCTCGGTGCCCGGTTCGCGCACCGGGAGCGGGAGGCCGAGGCCGCCGCGCACCTGGAGTGGTTCCGGGCGCACGGCTACGCCGAGGTCCACGAGCCCGTCCATGTCAACGAGGGCGAGGGGGACTTCGCCGTCACCGCCTCGTACGTGCTCGCGGGGCGCGGCTTCCGGGCCTCGCCGCTGTCCCACGGGGAGGCGCAGGAGGTGTTCGGGCGGCCGGTGATCGGGCTCGATCTGATCGACCCGCGCTTCTACCACTTGGACACGGCGCTCGCGGTCCTGGACGACGCGGAGGACTCCGTCATGTACTACCCGGCGGCGTTCTCGCCCGGGAGCCGGGCGGTGCTGCGGCGGATGTTCCCCGGCGCGCTGATCGCCTCCGAGGAGGATGCGGTGGCCTTCGGCCTCAACGCGGTGTCGGACGGCCGGAACGTGGTGCTGCCGCAGGGGGCGGTGGGGTTGTTCGGGCCGCTCCGGGAGCGGGGGTTCGTGCCGGTGGGGATGGATCTGGGTGAGTTGTTGAAGGGGGGCGGGAGTGTGAAGTGCTGCACGCTTGAGCTTCGCTGACCGGAAGCCCCGTCGGCCCGCACCGTGGTTGGGGGCGCGGGGCTCCGCCCCGGACCCCGCTCCTCAATCGCCGGAGGGGCTTAAAAGGCCCAGCCGTCGCCCCACTGCGCGTTTCGTGCGGTCTTGTACGCCTCGCCGTGCTTCTTCGTTACCGTGATCCGCCGCAAGGCCCCTTCCGGCTCGCACAGGTCGAGGAGGACCTGGCCCTTGCGGGTCTGGGGTTTGCGGATCACCCGGGCCGGCGCCGGGGTCGGAGCGAAGCGGGTCGCGGCGACGTAGGCGAACTTCTCGTCCTCGTACGCGAGGGAGCCGCCCTTGATCTGGCGGTGCAGCGAGGAGCGGGCGACCCGCGCCGAGAAGTGGCACCAGTCCGTGCCGGGCACGATGGGGCAGGCGGCGCTGTGCGGGCAGGGCGCGGCGATGTGGAACCCGGCGGCGATGAGCCGGTCCCGGGCCTCGATGACGCGGGTGTAGCCGTCCGGGGTGCCGGGCTCGATGATCACGACGGCGCCGGTGGCGGCCCGCGCGGCGGCGTCGACGACGACCGCGCGGTCGCCCTCGGTCAGCTCCTTGAGCACGTACGAGACGGTGACGAGGTCGGCCTCGGGGGTGTCGTGCGCGCCGATCCGCCCCCGCTCCCAGCGTACGGAGTCCGCCAACTCGCCCTGCGTCACGGCCAGTTCACGGCCGAGGTCGAGCGCGGGCTGCGACCAGTCGACGACCGTCGTGGCCCGCTCCCCCGGCCACACGTCCTGCGCCGCCCACACGGCCGCGCCCGTGCCGCCCCCGATGTCCAGGTGCCCGGCGGGCCGCCAGTCGGCCGCGGCGTCCAGCGCGTCGAACGCGGAGCGCACCGCCTCGAACGTGGCCGGCATCCGGTACGCCGCGTACGCCACGACGTCCGCCCGCTCGCGCAGGATCGGGGCGTCGGTCGGAGTCGTCCCCCGGTAGTTCGCGATGAGCCGCTCGACGGCCTTCGCCGCCTGCGTGGGCGGGAGGCCGTCGAGGAGCGCGGCGAGGGTGGACCGGAGGGTGTCGGAGGCCGACTGGAGCGGGGCGTTCACCCCGCGATTCTACGGAGTGGTGGCGGTGGCCACGGGTCCGCGTCACACCACCGCCCGCGCCACCCGGTTCCCCGCCGCCACCCGCGGCGCGTTGGCGGGGCCGCGGCGGCGGGGGTGCACGGTGTTGGCGAGGAGGATCAGGAAGGTGTCGGTCGCCGGGTCGATGACCAGGGACGTACCCGTGAAGCCGGTGTGGCCCGCCGCGCCGCGGCCCGCCAGTTCGCCCATGAACCACGACTGGTCGAGGCGGAAGCCGAGGCCGGGCGGCGTCAGCATCAGGTCGACGAAGTCGGGGCCGAGAATGCGGGCCGTGCCGTAGGAGCCGCCGGTGAGGAGCGTGCGGCACAGGACCGCGAGGTCGTACGCCGTGGAGAAGAGGCCCGCGTGGCCGGCCACGCCGCCGAGCGCCCAGGCGTTCTCGTCGTGCACCTCGCCGCGCAGCATGCCCCGGTCGGCCTTCGCCCAGGGGCGGCGCTGGTCCTCGGTGGCGGCGGCGTCGGGGCGCGGCCCGTACGACGTGGCGGTCATGCCGAGGGGGCGGGTGATGCCCTCGTGGATGAGGACGTCGAGGGGGCGGTCCGTGATCCGTTCGAGGACGTGCTGGAGGAGCAGCATGTTCAGGTCGGAGTAGAGGTAGTCGCCCGGGGGCGAGGACGGCGCCTCCGCGTGCAGCAGCGCCGCCCGCGCGGCGGCGTCCGGGGCGTCGTACAGCGGGAGTTCGGGGCGCAGGCCCGAGGTGTGGGTGAGGAGCTGGCGGACCGTGATGGCGCCCCTGGCCGCGGCCGTGAACTCGGGGACGTAGGCGGCGACCTTCGCGTCGATGCCGAGTCTGCCGCGCTCGATCTGCTGCACGGCGGCGATCGAGGTGAAGAGCTTGGTGAGTGAGGCCAGGTCGAAGGGGGTGTCCGCCGTCATCGGGACGCGGGCCTCGGGCGGCAGCTCGATTCCCGTGTCCGTCGCCTCGTCGTACGACGCGTAGCGCGCCGCCCAGCCGTGCGCCGCCTCCACCGCGATCACCGGTCCGCGCCCGGCGAGCGCGACGACCCCGGCGCACCAGGGCCGCGCCCCCTCGGGCAGCCGGCGCACATCGGAGACGAGCCCGGCGAGCTGCTCCCCGTCGAGCCCCGCCCGCTCGGGGGTGCCGTGCCGCAGTCTTGGCGTGTTCAGCGCTGCTCACCCGCCGCGCGCTGTTGCCAGGGGCGGCACAGGGTCACGAAGGCGAGCGCCGCGACGATTCCGCAGACGAGCTGGACCAGCGCCATCGGGACCGCCGTGTGCTCGCCCGCGATGCCGACGAGCGGGGAGGCGATGGCGCCGATCAGGAACGAGGACGTGCCGAGCAGCGCGGACGCGGAGCCCGCCGCGTGCGGGGTGCGCATGAGGGCGAGGGCGTTGGTGTTGGGCGTGGTCAGGGCCATGCAGGCCATAAGGACGAAGAGGCCCGCGGCGACGGGGGCGAGGCCGAGTTCCTCGGGCGTGCCGAAGACGCCGCTGGCGGCCAGGAGGAGGAAGGCGGCGGCGAGGACGACCAGGGTGAGGCCGATGCCGAGCACCTTGTTGAGGTCGACCCGGCCGACGAGCACCTTGCCGTTGAGCTGGCCGACGGCGATCAGGCCGATCGAGTTGAGCCCGAAGAGGAGGCTGAAGGTCTGCGGGGACGCCCCGTAGATCTCCTGGATCACGAACGGGCTGGCGCTCACGTACGCGAAGAGCGCCGCGAAGGCGAAGCCGCCGACGAGGGTGTAGCCGAGGAAGACGCGGTCGGCGAGCAGGCCGCGCATCGTGCGCAGCGCCTCCCCGGTGCCGCCGCTGTGCCGCCGCTCGGGCGCGAGGGTCTCCGGCAGGAACTTCCACACGACGGCGGTGAGCGCGATGCCGATGCCGGTGAGCACGACGAAGACGCCGCGCCAGTCGGTGAACCGCAGGACCTGGCCGCCGATCAGCGGCGCGAGGATCGGGGCGATGCCGGAGATCAGCATCAGCGAGGAGAAGAACCGGGCCATCGCGACGCCGTCGTAGAGGTCGCGGACCACGGCGCGGGCGATCACGATGCCCGCCGAGCCGGCGAGCCCCTGCATCAGCCGGAAGGCGATGAGCAGCGTGGCGTTCGGCGCGAAGGCGCAGATCGCGGTGGCCACGATGTAGATCAGCAGGCTGACGATCAGCGGCCTGCGGCGGCCCCACTTGTCGCTCATCGGGCCGACCACGAGCTGCCCGAGCGCCATGCCGGTCAGGCAGGCGGTGAGGGTGAGCTGGGCGGTGGCGGCCGAGGTGTGCAGCACCTCGGTGACCTCCGGCAGGGCCGGGAGGTACATGTCCATGGAGAGCGGCGGTACGGCGGTCAGCCCGCCGAGGATGAAGGTGACGAGGAGGCTCGCGCCGGCCCCGACGACCGCCTTGGGAACGGGTGTTGGGGTCCCGGTGCGGACCTCACCGGTCGCGTCCTCCCCCGTGGTGCTCCCGGTGGAACATCCGCTGTCCTTCATCCCGTTGCCCCTCGTTTCCCTTCGTCTCTCCCGGCCATCTGTGCGATTCCCTATGCTCTCAGCTCGGCGGTGCGGTTGAGACCAATATGTGAAGCGGGTGGGCACGATGACAGAGCGGGTGCGCTGGGGAATCCTCGCGACGGGTGGGATCGCCGCGTCGTTCACGGCCGATCTGCTGGATCTGCCGGATGCCGAGGTGGTGGCGGTGGCCTCGCGCAAGGATGCCTCCGCGAAGGCGTTCGCCGAACGGTTCGGCATCGAGCGGGCGTACGGCGACTGGGCCTCGCTCGCGGCGGACGAGGATGTGGATGTCGTGTACGTCGCGACACCGCACGCCGCGCACCGGGAGGCCGCCGGGCTCTGCCTGGAGGCGGGCCGCCCGGTGCTGTGCGAGAAGGCGTTCACGCTGAACGCGCGGGAGGCGGCGGAGCTGGTGACGCTCGCGCGCTCGCGGGGCGTGTTCCTGATGGAGGCCATGTGGATGTACTGCCATCCGCTGGTGCGGCGGATGAAGACGCTCGTCGACGAAGGGGCGATCGGTGAAGTCCGCACGGTGCAGGCCGACTTCGGTCTCGCCGGGCCTTTCCCGCCCGCGCACCGGCTGCGTGATCCCGCACAGGGCGGCGGCGCGCTCCTGGACCTCGGGGTGTACCCGGTGTCGTTCGCGCATCTGCTGCTCGGGGAGCCCTCCGCCGTGACGGCGTCCGCGCAGCTCTCCGACGAGGGCGTCGACCTCCAGACCGGGATGCTGCTCTCGTGGGACAGCGGGGCGCGGGCGCTGCTGCACTGCGCGCTCAACGCCGGTACGGGCGTGACCGCGTCGGTCACCGGGTCGGCCGGGCGGATCGACGTGCCGGGCGCGTTCTTCTCCCCGGAGCGGTTCGTGCTGCACCGGGACGGGCGGGACCCGGAGGAGTTCGTGGCGGCGCCGGAGGACGGGCCGCACGACTCCATGCGGCACGAGGCGATCGAGGTGATGCGGCGGATCCGGGCGGGCGACACGGAGTCGCCGCTGGTGCCGCTGGAGGGTTCGCTCGCCGTGATGCGGACGCTCGACGCCGTCAGGGAACGGGTCGGCGTCCGCTATCCCGGCGAGTGACGCCCGGCGTTACGCGGGCTTGAGTCCGGGCTCTCCCACGGCCGTCACGAACGAGGCCGCCGTGGTGAGGGCCGCCCCCGGCGTGGTCACCGCGGACACCGTCTTGAAGTCGGCCCGCGCCGCGTCCTGCCCCAGCTCCACGGTCGTGTAGCCGCGCTGACCGTTGTAGTGCTTCATGTGCGGGTTACGGGCGAGGTACCCGGCCCAGTTGGACGGCTTGGCGGAGCCGTCCTTGCCGCTGGCGACGGACGTCGTGACGATCTCGGTGCCGACCGTGCGCGAGTCCTGGTCGTCGGCGTCCCGCTTGATGTCCATGGCGTACGAGACGTGCACGTCGCCGGTGAGGACCATCAGGTTCTCGACGCGGGCCGCCTCGGCGCCCTTGAGGATCCGCTCGCGGGAGGCCGGGTAGCCGTCCCAGGAGTCCATGGAGAGCGTCGTGTTGCCCGCGGCGGCGTTGTTCCGGCGGGAGAACGTGACCTGCTGCGGCACGACGTTCCACAGTGCCCGCGAGTCGCGCCAGCCGTCGGTCAGCCAGCGCTCCTGGGTGAAGCCGGGCAGCGTCTGCGAGGTGGCCTCGGACTCGGGCGTCGGGGTCTTCCAGCCGTCGCCGTTGGCCTGGTCGGTGCGGTACTGGCGGGTGTCGAGGATGTCGAACTGGGCGAGCCGGCCCCAGTGCAGCCGCCGGTAGACCTTCATGTCCGGGCCGCTGGGGACCTGGGGGCGGCGCAGCGGCTGGTTCTCCCAGTACGCGCGGTACGCGGAGGCGCGGCGCAGCAGGAACTCCTCGGGCGGATTGCCGTTCTCGTCGGTGTCGCCCGCGTAGTTGTTCTCGGTCTCGTGGTCGTCCCAGGTGACGACGAAGGGGTGCGCGGCGTGCGCGGCGCGCAGGTTCTCGTCGGTCTTGTAGAGGGCGTACCGCAGCCGGTAGTCCGCCAGCGTCGTGGTCTCCCGGTTGAAGACGTCGGGCAGGACGCGGTCGGTGTAGTTCCGGGCGCCGCCGACGGAGGTGACGGCGTACTCGTAGAGGTAGTCGCCGAGGTGGAAGACGACGTCGACGTCCTCCTGCGCCAGGTGCTTGTACGCGGTGAAGTATCCGTCGTGGTACGCCTGGCAGGACACGGCGGCGAGGGTGAGCGCGGAGGTCTTCGCGCCGGCGGCGGGCGCGGTGCGGGTGCGGCCGGCCGGACTCACCCAACTCCCCGCGCGGAAGCGGTAGTAGTACACGCGGCCCGCGGCGAGCCCCGCGACCTCGACGTGCACGGAGTGGTTGTACTCGGGGTGCGCGGTGGTGGTGCCGCGCCTGATGACCCGCCGGAACCTCTCGTCGAGCGCCAGCTCCCAGGCCACGTCGACGCGGGCGGCGGGCAGCCCGCCGCCGGTCTCGTACGGGGACGGGGCGAGCCGCGTCCACAGCAGTACGGAGTCGGGGAGCGGGTCGCCGGAGGCGATGCCGAGCGTGAAGGGGTCGCTCTTGATCTTCCGGGCGTCGAGTTCGGCGGCGGCCGCGGTGCCGGCGGTCGGCAGGTTGGTCGCGAAGGCGAGCGCGGCGGCGGCTCCGGTGACGGTGAGGAATCTTCTGCGGCCCAAGTGCTGGGCGGCGACGCGAAGTTCGGCTGCGTGCTGCGGTATGTGAGGCATGAAGCGTTATTGCAGTGGCCGGGGACGACCGTGGACTGTCACGTACACAACAGCCACATGTCGGATCGATGATCTCCGCGTGGCCGCGCGACCCGTACGCTGCGGCCTCATGAACGCTTCGCAAACGGACCCCGCTTCGCGCACCGCCGTCGTCACCGGGGCAGGCTCCGGCATCGGCCGGGCCGTCGCCCTGGAACTGCTGCGCGCGGGCTGGCGCGTGGCCCTCGCGGGCCGCCGCACCGAGACCCTGGAGGCGACCGCGGCGCTCGCCCCGGACGCCGACTCCCTCGCGGTCCGCGCTGACGTGTCGGACCCGGCGGCCGTGGCGGCCCTCTTCGCCACCGTCCGCGACCACTTCGGCCGCCTCGACCTGCTCTTCAACAACGCGGGCACGTTCGGCCCCGGCGGCGTGGGCATCGAGGACCTGGAGTACGACGCGTGGCGCCACGTCGTCGACGTCAACCTCAACGGGGCGTTCCTGTGCGCCCAGGCGGCGTTCCGGCAGATGAAGGAGCAGGACCCGCGGGGCGGCCGGATCATCAACAACGGCTCCATCTCGGCGCACGCGCCGCGCCCGCGCTCGATCGCGTACACGACGACGAAGCACGCCCTGACCGGCCTGACGAAGTCGCTCTCCCTGGACGGCCGCCCCTACCGGATCGCCTGCGGCCAGATCGACATCGGCAACGCGGCGACCGACATGACCGAGGTCATGCAGCGCGGCATCCCGCAGGCGAACGGTGAGCTGGCGGCGGAGCCGGTGATGGACGTCGCGGACGTGGGCCGCACGGTGCGGCACATGGCGGAACTGCCACTGGAGGCGAACGTCCAGTTCGCGACGGTCCTGGCGACGAACATGCCGTACATCGGCCGGGGCTGATCCCCGACTGCCCCCGAGCCCCGGCGTGCGGTCTTGATCCACTGAACTACTGTCACTCGAACGGGCCCGCGCACCGCGTGCGGGCCGGACGACTGACGGACGGTGAAGTCATGACCTGCTCACGTTTTCGTACGTCTCGTAATTCCTGCCCCGGGCGCCGCGACCTCGGGCTGCTCGCGCTGCGCGTCGGCACCGGCGGGGTGCTCGCCGTGCACGGCGCGCAGAAACTCCTCGGCTGGTTCGGGGGCGGCGGGCTGTCCGGCACGGCCGCCGGCATGGAGGCCATGGGGTACCACCCGCCCAAGGCCAGCGCCGTCGCGGCCGGGCTCGGGGAGGCGGGCGGCGGGGCGCTGCTCGTGCTCGGGCTCGCGACGCCGGTGGGCGGGGCGGCCGCCGCCGGGACCATGGCGGGCGCGGCCGCGGTGCACGCGCCGAACGGGTTCTTCGCGCAGGGCGGCGGCTACGAGTACCCGGCGTTCCTCGGCTTCGTCGCGGCGGGCCTCGCGGTGACCGGCGCGGGCCGCTACTCCCTCGACCACGCGCTCGGCCACGCCCTGGACCGGCACTGGATGGTGCCGGCGGCGCTCGTCGGGGCGGGCGCTGCGGCGCTGGCCGTGGTGGCGACGCGCAACAAGCAGGTGGCCGCGGCGCAGGACGCCAAGGAAGAGGAATAAGCCTCTAGTCTCGTCGCCCGTGACGACGAACGACGACGCCCTGTGGACCACGATCGACCAGCTGCGCGCCTGGCTCGACGCCAACAACGCCCGCCCGCCCCAAGAGGCCCTCCTCCTACGGATGCTGAAGCTCTCGGAGGAGGTCGGCGAGGTCTCCGAGGCGGTGATCGGCGCGGTCGGCCAGAACCCGCGCAAGGGCGTCAGCCACTCCTGGGGTGACGTCGAGTCGGAGCTGTGCGACGTGGTCGTGACGGCTCTGGTCGCCCTCGGCACGCTGACGCCGGACCCGCGGGGTGCGCTCAGCGCGCACGTGGCGAAGGTGGCGGAGCGCTCCCTGGGCCGATCAGGCCCCTGACCGGACCCCCTCCCGGTTACGCTGGCGGGGATCATTGGCCATGGTCACAGGGGGCACGGAGTGGACAGCGGCATCGTCACGGCGGTCAGCAGTAACGGGACGTACTCCTTCACCAAGCCGAACCGGCAGAGCATCACGCTGCTCGCGGGGCTCGGCGTCGAGGGCGATGTGCACGCGGGTGTCACCGTCAAGCACCGCTCCCGCGTCGCCAAGGACCCGACGCAGCCGAATCTCCGCCAAGTGCACCTGATGCACGAGGAGTTGTTCGGGGAGGTCGCCGGGGCGGGGCACGCGGTGCGGCCCGGCGAGCTCGGTGAGAACGTCACCACGCGCGGCATCGACCTGCTGGCCCTGCCCACCGGGACGCTGCTGCACCTCGGCGAGGGCGGCGCCGTCGTCGAGGTCACGGGGCTGCGCAACCCGTGCGTTCAGATCGAGGCGTTCCAGGACGGGCTCCTCAAGCAGGTCGTGGGGCGGGACCCGGAGACCGGCGAGCTCGTGCGGAAGGCCGGAGTCATGAGCGTCGTACGGGACGGCGGCGAGGTCAGGGCCGGTGACACGATCCGGGTGGAGCTGCCCGCCGAACCGTTCCGGCCGCTGGAGAAGGTCTGAACCCCACACGGGTAGGGGACGTCAGGTGAACGGCTACCATCGCCGCCATGACTGACAGGCACCACAGCACCGAACTCCCGCGCCTGGGTGTGGCCATCGTCACCATGGGCAACCGCCCCAAGGACGTGGACGCCCTCCTGGAATCGGTGGCCAAGCAGGATGCGGTGCCGACCCGCGTCGTCATGATCGGCAACGGAACGCCGCTGCCCGCGTACCCCGGCTACCCGTTCGAGGTCACGACGGTCGAGCTGGACGACAACCTCGGCTGCCCCGGCGGCCGCAACGTCGCCCTCGCCCGGCTGCGCGAGTTCGGCGACGTGGACGTGGCCGTGGAGCTCGACGACGACGGGCTGCTCGTCGACGCCGATGTGTTCTCCACCATTCAGCACCTGTTCGCCGAGGACCCCGGGCTCGGCATCGTCGGCTTCCGCATCGCCGACGAGCTCGGCGAGACCCAGCGCCGCCATGTGCCGAGGCTGCGCGCGAAGGACCCGATGAAGCGGGGCCTCGTGACCGCGTTCCTCGGTGGCGCGCACGGTTTCTCTATGAAGATGCTCGAAGAGACCGGTGACTGGCCCGCCGACTTCTTCTTCACGCACGAGGAGACCGACCTCGCGTGGCGGGCCCTGGATGCGGGCTGGAAGGTGCTGTACGAGCCGGCGCTGCTGCTCCAGCACCCCAAGACGTCCCCGGCCCGGCACGCCGTCTACTACCGGATGACCGCCCGTAACCGGGTCTGGCTGGCCCGCCGCCGCCTCCCCCTCCCGCTGATCCCCCTGTACCTGGCGGTGTGGACGGGCATCACCCTGCTGCGTACTCGCTCCCTCGGCGGCCTGCGCGCCTGGGCGGGCGGCTTCGCCGAGGGCCTGCGCGCGTCCGCCGGTGAGCGGCGGCCGATGCGGTGGCGGACGGTGTGGCGGATGACGCGGCTCGGGCGCCCGCCGCTGATCTGACCGTACGGGGGTCAGCACCCGCCCTCAGGTGCTTCGCTGGCCCCATGATTGTCGTCGCCACCAGTGTCATCGCGGTCCTCGGCACCCTGCTGGGCGCCACCCTGAGCCACATACTGCAGAGCCGTACGGCGGCCCGCGGCCAGAACTTCGCGCGCGCCGAACAGCTCCGCCAGGAACGCATCGCCGCCTACTGCGCGTTCGGTGGGGCGCTCGACAACTACCGGCGGGGACAGCTGGACCGCTGGTTCCCCACGCACGTCGACCGGCCGGGCGAGACGGTCGACGTCCACGAACTGCGCCGCGAGGCACAGCGGTTGAGGACGGCGGCCATGGAGGCCATGTTCCGCGTCGACCTCCTCACCGCGGACCCGGCCCTGACCACGCTCGCCCGCGAGGCGATGGCGTCCGTCGACCGCATCATGACGGCCGACGACCGCGAGGAACTCCGTCTCGTACGGGACGAGTCGCGGGGCCTGATCCACGACTTCATCGCGGCGTCGCGCCCGCACGTGCGAGTGGCGTGACGGCCCTCGTCAGATCGACTCCAGGCTCCGCCCGGTGGTCCGCGGCCCGAGCAGCCGTACGTTCAGGCACAGGATCAGCATCAACACACCCGACCCGATGAACACCGCGTCCGCGCCCAGGTCTTCGAGCACGTCGATCGCGATGAACGGCAGCACGACCGAGGTCAGCCGGGACAGCGAGTACGCGATGCCGATGGCGCTGGAGCGCATGCCCGTCGGGAAGATCTCCGTCTGGTAGACGTGGAAGGCGTTCGAGAAGACGTTGGAGCACACGGTGAGCAGGAAGCCCGCCCCGACGATCAGCCAGGACGCCTCCGCGAACCCGAAGACCAGGCCGAACGCGGCGATCCCGAGCGCCGACAGGATGATGAGCGTGCGCCGCTCGATCCGGTCGATCAGCGGCACGGACAGCGCCGATCCCACCGGGTAGCCGAGGTAGCTGAGGGCCGCGTACGAGAGGGACTCCGTGACGGTGTGTCCCTTGGCCTGGAGGACGACGGGCGCGAGCGAGCCGAAGCCGTAGTAGCCGACGGTCTGCAGGATCTGGAAGATCCACCACATGATGGTGCGGCGTCGGTACGGGGCCTTGAACATCTGGCCCAGCGGCACCTTTTGGGTGTCCGCGGCTTCGGCTCGCTGTACCGGGGTTGCGGTCGCGGGGCTCTGCCCCGGGCCCCGCTGCTCAATCGCCGCAGGGGCTTGAGAGGTGATGGCCCGCACGACCGCATCCGCTTCGGCCGTCCGTCCCCGCGAGGCCAGCCAGCGCGGAGATTCCGGCAGCCGGGTCCGCAGGAGCTGGATGAACGCGGCGCCGAGCGCGCCCCCGACGAGCAGCCAGCGCCAGCCGTCGACCCCGAACAGCTCGTGCTTGGCGACGAGCCGTGCGCCGAGCAGTGCCGCGACGGGCACACCGACGAAGCCGAGGGTGTAGGCCCAGGCGATGTAGCGCCCGCGCACCTTGCGCGGCAGGAATTCCGCCAAGTACGTGTCGACCAGCACCAGTTCGGCTCCGAGGCCGAGGCCGGCGAGGAAGCGGAGCGCGGAGAGCTGGGTCGCGTCCTGGGCGAAGGCGCAGGCCAGCGAGAACAGCGAGTAGAGCCCCAGGTTGACCAGGAACATCTTCCGTCGCCCGAACCGGTCGGCGAGCACGGACAGCACATTGGCGCCGACGAACATGCCCAGGAACCCGGAGGCGATCAGCCACGACTTCTCGGTGCCCGACAGCTGCCAGGACTCGGCGAGCGCGGCGGCGAGCACGCCGCCGAGGAACACCTCGTAGAGGTCGAAGAAGGCTCCGATGCCGACGATCGCGGTCAGCCGCCGGTGCCACGGACCGACGGGCAGCCGGTCGAGCCTGCCGACCGGGTCCGTCGTGTCGTTCATGTCCGGGGTGGCGGCAGCCCCCGTGACGCCCTGCTCACTCATGGGCACAGACGTTAGCTGTAAGCGGCAGCTAAATGAAGGCCTTGATTCCGCTTCTGGCCTGGCGTAATGGACGCGCGGCAGTAAGCCGTCTCAGCCCGGCATCCCCGGCTCCGCGAGCCCGCTCTCGTACGCGATGATGACCAGCTGCGCGCGATCCCGGGCGTGAAGTTTCGCGAGGAGGCTGCTGACGTGGGTCTTCACGGTCGGCAGGCTGATCACCAGGCGCTCGCCGATCTCCGCGTTCGACAGGCCGTTGGCGACGAGGACGAGCGCCTCCTGCTCCCGCGGGGTGAGGCCGACGAGTCGGGGCGCGGGAGTCGGGGCGGCGGGCGGGCGGGAGAAGTTCGCGATGAGGCGGCGGGTGACCGTCGGGGCGAGGACGCTCTCGCCGGTGGCGATCACCCGGATCCCCTGGACGAGTTCGGTCGGTGAGGCGTCCTTGAGGAGGAAGCCGCTCGCGCCCGCCTGGAGCGCCGGGTACACGTACTCGTCCATGTCGAACATGGTGAGGGCCAGGACCCGCACGCCGGAGAGGGTCGCGTCGGCGCAGATCTGCCGGGTGGCCGCGATGCCGTCCATGACGGGCATCCGCAGGTCCATCAGGACGACGTCGGGTCGCAGTTCGCGGGCGAGCCGCACCGCGGTCGCGCCGTCGCCCGCCTCGCCGACGGCGGCCATGCCGGGCGTCGAGTCGACGAGGACACGGAAGCTTCCGCGCAGCAGCGTCTGGTCGTCGGCGATCAGTACCCGCACGGCTCCAGTCATGAGGGGAACATTATCCGTTGCCCGGCAGGGCCAGTTCGCCGATGCCGTCGCCCCTGTCCGTCGCCTGCGTGCCGTAAGGCGCTGAGAGTTCGGCGACGTCCGTGAGAATCTCCTTGGCCTCGGTCTGCCCGGCCAGACGCGGACGGCCGCGGCGGTGGACGGGTTCGCCGAAGCCCAGGTCGACGGGGTGCAGACGGGCCTCGGTCAGCTCGCCGTCGTCGAAGGTGAGGACCGGTACGAGCGAGCGCCAGTAGCGGCGGTGCGGGGCGAACAGACGGCGGCCGTGGCCGCTCAGTTCGTCGAAGTACCTCCCGGGGGTGGGCTGTTGGAGGTTCGGGAGGTTCGCGTAGTCCTCGGCGGGGAGCCGGTCGGCGAGCTCGATCTGACTGACGATGTTCCCCAGGCTGTAGAAGATCGGGCGGCCCCGGTACAGCTCGATGCCGCGCAGGAAGTGCGGCCCGTGCCCGGCGACCATGTCCGCGCCCGCGTCGATCGCCCGGTGGGCGAACGTGCGGAGGAACTCGCCGGGTTCCTCGGGTGTCGGGCCCGGCTCGTGGGAGTGCACGCTGACCAGGACGAGGTCGGCCCGGGTGCGCGCCTCGGCGATCCACCGCCCGATGTCGGCGAGGTCCCCCGGGTCGCAGGCGGTCGTCATGCCGGGCTCGTCCGCCTCCCGGAACCGCGCCCCGTACAGCGTGTACCGGCCGGGTCCTGGCAGCGCGGGGTCGATGCCGAGCAGGGTGCGCGCCTCCGCCCGGCGCGCCCGCAGGCCCGTCTCCGCGTCGATCGCGCGCAGGACGTCGAGCTGCGCGGCGGTCACGTCGAGGGTGGCACTGTGCCGCAGCGCGCTCACGCCCGGCCGGCCGGGCAGGTCGGGCGAGGGTGGGGCCGCCTCCTGCCCCGGCAGGAACGTGGCGCTGCACGCGATCAGGGCCAGGCTGCCGCCGGGACGGTCGACGTAGACGGGGCGTCGCGCGGCCGTCAGGTCGGCGCCGATCCCGGCGAACGGGAGGCCTCGCGCGGTCATCAGGTCGACCGTGCCGAGCAGCCCTTCCACGCCCATGTCGAGGGCGTGGTTGTTGGCGCAGCCGAACACGGTGAAGCCCGCGTCGGTGAGCCCGTCGAGCACGCCCGCGTCGGCGACGAGGGCGCCGCCGCCCGCGGCGTTGTGGACCGGGTGGCCGCGCCCCACGCTGGGCACGACCTCCAGGTTGGTGAACGCGAAGTCGGCGCCGCGCAACAGCTCGCGCAGGTCCCGCGCGGCCGGCCCGTCGGTGATCGGCGCACCCCTGGTGGCCATGGCGTCGCCGGAGAGCGCCACGGTGAGGCGGCTCATCGGCGGGCCTTCGCGACGGCGCGGGTGAGCTCGCCGGCGGCCTTCCCGCCGGTGACGTCGATCCGTTCCCCGGCGACCATGACGGTCGGGGTCAGGGACACCTTGCGGGAGGCTGCCACGTCGGACACGTAGCGCACCCACGGCTTGTGCGGGGCGTCGCGGACGCAGCGCGCGAAGGAGGCGTCGGTGATCCCCGCGTCGGCGGCGGACTTGATGAGCTGGGTGTCGCTCAGGCCGGGGCCCCGCTCGGGGGGCTGCTTCTCGAAGAGGACGGCCGTGTACTCCTCGAACTTGCCCGCGTCCGCCGCGCAGGCCGCGGCGGACGCCGCCCTCGTCGAGTAGCCGCCGGGACTGCTGTAGTCGTCGAGGAACGCGACGGGGTGGTAGACGAGACGGATGTCTCCCTTCGCCGTCAGGGTCTTCAGCGTGCGGGCCATGGAGCGCTCGGTGTTGCGGCACTCGGGGCAGAGGTAGTCGAGGTAGAGGTCGACGCGGACCTCCCCCTTCGACGCCGTGATCCCCGCCTTGTCGCCGGCCACCCCCGCGGGTGCCCGGTCGGGGGCCTTGCCCGGGTCGGAGTCGTTCGCCTTCACCAGGCCCGCGCCGACGAGCGCGGCCGCGGTGACGACGACTGCGGCGACGGTCGACACGACGACGGTGCGCCGCCTGCGGTGCCGCTTGCGGACCATGTCCCGTACAGATGCGTCCGTGGTGCTCGTGGTGTTCGTGGGCTCCATGGGGCTAGTCACCTCTTGCGTCTCTGGCATCTCGTGCGTCGGGGATGTCGAGGACCAGGCGGTCCAGGGCGTAGCGCGTGCGTGGGTTGCGGACAAGAAGGACGGCCGCGGCGAGCAGGAGCAGATCGCGGGCGATGTCGATGACGTAGCCGCTCTCGGCACCTTCCGTGAGGGTGCCTCCGCCGCCGAAGCAGCCGCAGTCGATGGACAGGCCGCGTGCCCACACCGAGGCGATGGCCGCGATGTAGACGGCGAGGAGTGCGGCCGTGACGACTGCCGCCGCCCGGGTGGCGAGCCCGGCCACGAGCAGCAGCGCCACCGCGATCTCGACGAACGGCAGTGCGCCGCCCACGAGTTGGGCCGTGTCGCCGGTGACGATCTGGTAGACGGCGACCGAGCGTTCGGCGTTCGCGAGGTCGCCGATCTTCACCAGGCCCGCGTAGCCCAGGACGCCGGCGAGCAGCAGCCGCGCGCCGACCATCAGTGCGGCGCTCATTTCGTCCGGGAGAACCGGTACGTGGCCACGCCGAGCGCGAGCGCGATGATCGCGACGAGGAGCCCGAGTTCGGCGGCGACGGGCGGCTGCCAGTCGCCGATCATCAGTCGTGTCTGGTCGGAGCTGAGCACGTCGGGGCCCGGCAGTGTCCTGCGGACGGCGTCGACCCCGTACGTCAGGGGGTTGAGTTTGACGACGACGGCGAGCCAGCCGGGCAGACCGTTCGGCGGGAACATCGCGCCGGAGAAGAACATGAGCGGCATCAGGCTCAGGTTCACGACGACCTGGAAGGTGTCGACCTGCCGGATCGTCACCGCCGCGAGCAGACCGAGCGCCGTGAACAGCAGGGAGACCAGGAAGACCTCGACGAGGACGAGCAGGAGTACGGGCTCGTAGCGGATGCTCGCGATGCCGCCGACACAGAGCACGAGCAGGCCGTAGATGCCGCCGGTGGTGGCGCCGCCGAGGGCGAGCCCGAGGACGATGCTGGGGCGCGGGAACGGGGCGACGAGCATCTGCCGCAGCACGCCGAGCCTGCGGTCCCAGACGAGTGAGATGCCCACGGCGATCGCCGGTGCCTGCACCGACATGACGAGCACGCCGGGGAACAGGAAGGCGCGGTAGTCGTTGAGCTGGGCCTTGCCGAGGTTGCCGGACGCCGCGTCGAGCCCGGTGCCGAGCACGACGAGGAACAGCAGCGGTGTGACCAGGCCCATGGCGAGGCGTACGGGGTTGTGGCGCAGGCGGATCATCTCCCGCCGCCACAGCAGGAGATAGGGGCGCAGGGCGCCCGGCCGCCGGTCGGGGGCGGCGCGGGGCCGCTCTTCGACGGGCGTCTGGGCGATGGTGTCGGTGCGGCTCACCGCAGTCCCTCCCCTATCGTGCCGAGAGTGTGCGCGTTCGCCGCGCTCTCCCGGATCTCGGACCCGGTGTGGTGCAGGAAGACGTCGTCGAGGGTGGGCGGCGCGATGGACACCGCCTTGACGGTGAGGCCGAGGCCGGTGCACAGCCGGGGCACGAGCGCGGCGCCGTTCGCGACCCTCAACAGCACTCCGTCCGGGTTGAGTTCGGCCGCGATCCCGAACCGTTCGGCGAGCGTGTCGACGGCGCGCGCGTCGTCCTCGGTGGACAGCATCACGAGGTCGGAGCCGATCACGGACTTCAGCTCGGCGGGCGTTCCCTGCGTGATCACCTTGCCGCGGTCGACGATCGCGACCTCGTCGCAGTGCTCGGCCTCCTCCAGCTGGTGCGTGGTGAAGAACAGGGTGATGCCCTGCTCTCGCCGCAGCCGGTCGAGGTGCTCCCAGACGGCGGCGCGGGTCTGCGCGTCGAGGCCTGTCGTCGGTTCGTCGAGGAAGAGGACGCGGGGCGAGCCGAGCAGCCCGCGGGCGATCTCCAGACGGCGTCGCAGGCCGGTGGAGAACTGCCGTACGGGAACCCTGCTGCGCTCGGAGAGCTCCATCAGGTCGAGCATCGCCGCGATCGCCGTGCGCGATTCGTGGCGCGGCATCCCGCACAGATCGGCCTGGAAGCGGAGGTTCTCGGTCGCCGTCAACTCCTGGTCCAGAGTGGACTCCTGGAAGACGATGCCGATGCTGCGGCGGACCTCGGCGGCCTGGGTCGCCACGTCGAAGCCGGCCACCTCCGCGCGGCCCGCGGTGGGCTTGAGCAAGGTGGTGAGCATGCTGATGGTGGTCGTCTTGCCGGCGCCGTTCGGGCCGAGGAAGCCGAACGTCGAGCCTTCCGGCACGGCCAGTTCGAGTCCGTTCACGGCCGCGTGGGTGCCGTAGTACGCGTAGAGGGCCTCGGCCCTGATCGCGGTGGCTGTCATGTGCGGCCTCCTTCCGGCAGGCGTGCGGCGAGGACGGTGCGGAACGCGCTGAGTTCGCCGGGTTCGTCGACCGGGCGCCCCTCGACCTCGACCCAGGCGTGCGCCCCGAACGGCTGAGTGCGAAAGCCGGTGCACCAGTCGGCCCAGCGGCCCTTCGACCGGCACAACAGGGCGGTGGCGACGGAGCGTTGGAGGCAGCCGAGGCCCGCGCACCGGGTGCTGACGGAGACGACGGAGCGGCGGGCGCGGGCGACGTCGGCGTACGCGGCGGGCCGGGCGCCGCGGCTGAGCACGCCGAGGACGCGGTGCAGGCGGGCCGGTGGCAGCCGGACCAGGAGGCGGGCGGCGCCGGCCGCGCAGCGGGGCGCGAGCTGGTGGCGCAGGGGGAGGCGGGCCGCGTGTTCGGCGACGGCGGGGGTGGTCACGGGGTGACCTCCAGCAGGTGCGCCGCGCTGAGCGAGTCGATGAGCGCCTGCACGTCCTTGCGCGCCCGGTCCTCGGCGACCGGCGCCACCTCGGACATGCTCGCGGCGACCTCGTCGGGGGCGTGCCCGTCGAGCAGCCTGCGCAGGACGGCGGATCCCGAGGCGTTCAACTGCCAGTACCGGCCGTGCCGTCCGTCGAGCAGGACGGCCCCCGACTCGACGTCGGTGAGCGTGACGTCGCGGGCGAGGCTCAGCTTCATCTGCGTACTCCTGTGTCCTGGACATCCGCGTCCCGCTGGGGGCTCGTGTGCGTACGGAGCCAGCTCTCGCACGCCACGGTGGTGTCGATCGGCTGGAGATGGTGGGACATCGGGCCCGGGTTGAGGACCGCGGCCCGGAACTTCTCCGGGTCGATGAGGCCGAGTCCGGCGAGGCGCGAGTCCTCGGCGAGTTCCAGGATCCGGGCCCGGTTGCGGGCGAGGCCGCGGAACGCCTCGGCGCTGAACTCGCCCTTGTCGCGGCGGTCGAGGATGCCGTCGGGCACGGCGCCGCGCACCGCGTCGGTCAGCAGCGGCTTGAACCGGCCGCTCGCCAGGCGTTCCTCGACACGGGTGGCGAGTGCGGCCTCGATCACCCGGTCGTCGAGGAACGGTGCGTCCCAGACGATGCCGGTGCCCGCGAGGGCCGTGTTGACCTGGCGGATCGTGGAGCCCTCGAAGACGAGGGAGGCGAGCGCCTGGTGCCGGGCCCGGTCCGCGTCCAGCGGTTCGGGCTGCTCGGCGGCGGCCCTGGTGAGCAGTCGTCGGACCTCGGCCACCGCTTCCGGCGTCGCCCAGGCGGGCATCCGGGGCGCGAACACCCAGCCGAAGTCGGGTTCGTCGAGCGGCGGGGGCGGGTCGCCGATCCGGGCGGCGACCCGGGCGAGGCCGCGCGAAAACGTCGACCGGTCGGCGAGGGCCCGTACGGTGCCGCCCCACGACCAGCGGTTGGCGAGCCGGTAGCGGTTGACCAGGCGCAGGCCGCTGACGGGCCGGGCGCGCGCCAACGACCAGGCGGAGGTGGGCATCCGGCCGAAGAGTTCGTCGCCGCCGAAGCCGCTCAGGTGCAGTGCGGAGCCCTCGCCGTGGGCGCGCCGGGCGAGGTCGCGGATGTGGGTGAGTCCGGAGGCCCAGGTCGACGGGCCTTCGGGTGCGGCGTCCGCGTGGTCGGCGGTGTAGCCGACGTCGAAGAGGTTCTCGGCGCGGTCAGAGGTGAGCGTGTGGTGGCGGGCCCGCGGCAGCAGGGCGGACGCCTTGTGTGCCCACGCGGTGTCCTCGTTCGCGCTGTCGAGGGGGGCCACGTGGTACGTGACGAGGTCGGCGCCCGCCACGTCGGCGAGGAAGCACAGCGAGGTGGAGTCCATGCCGCCGGACAGGTCGGCGCTGATCGTCCGGTCGGGGCGTACGCGGGCGGCGAGCGCGTCGGTCAGGGCCGAGCGGACGGCGCCCGCGCCCTCGGCCAGCGACAGCGTCGCCTCGGGCAGCCGCCACCAGCGCACCTGCCGGGCGCGGCCGTCCGCGTCGAGGTGCAGCCAGTGTCCGGTCCTGAGCGCCTCGATGCCGCGGCGGACGGGCCGCTGGGCGAGGGGCCAGGGGGCTCCGCCCGGCGCGAGCAGCCGGGCGGCGAGGACGGTCTCGTCGAGGCCGGCGCCGGTGAGCCGCTGGAGCGGTGCCACGCCGCTCGCCGCCACGGTGACGCCGTCGACGGCGGCCGCGTAGATCTGTCGGACGCCGACGACGGAACCCTGGACGCGGGTCTGCCCGTCCATCGACACCAACAGGTGGAAGTTTCCGGTGAGTTGAGTGGCGATCCGGTCGGCGTCGCGCGGGGTGCGCAGTCGGCCGAGCCGGTCGGCCGCGGTGTTCTCGTCGAGGTCGGTGTGCCCGATGACCACCATCCGGCGCGGCCCGGCCTCGATCACGACGGCCTCGCCCTCGGGCCAGTCGCCCAGGATCCAGGGCCGTCCCGACGCGTGGTCGATCCTGCGCCTCGCCGGCAGGTCCGCGGCGGGCGCGGCCGCCGCCGGGCAGTCCGGCAGAACTGCGAATTCCATGTCGTCCCGTTCCCCCGGGCGGTGCCGGTGTGTCCGAGTGGACACACCGGCACCGCAGGTGTTCACCAGAAGCAGACGACGGCGTAACCACAGCCGGCGAAGTCGTTGCAGCTGCCGACGCCGAGGCACTTGGTGAGCTCGTCGAAGTCGCCGACTTCCTGGAGCATCGGGGGCTCGTAGATCTCAACAGACATGGATTTCCTCCCGGTTGAGCCGGTCGTCCGGGCCGACCTGTACGGCCCGGAAGCGACTGACAGAGAGGAAGCTATGGCATGGCATGTCCCAAAGTCGTGGGACAAGTGCCTCACCCAGGTCCCGTCACGCGTCCCACCGCCGGTGCCGTACGTAGCCGAGGGCGAGCGCCGCCGCGGTCCATACGAGCAGGACGACGCAGCCGCGTACGGCGTGGTCCGCGTCGACGGTGAGCATCTGGGTGCCGGCCCGGTCGGGGAAGTAGCGGGCGAGTTCCTTCGTCGCCCCGATGACGGAGAGGATCTGCGACCCGGCGAGCACCATCGGCAGCATGATCGCGAGGGGCAGGACGGCGCTGCGTGCGGCGGCTGCCACCCCGGCGGCGAACAGGCTCATCAGCGTCAGATAGAGCACCGCTCCGGCCAGCGCGCCGGGCACGCCGTCGTCACTGATGGACGCGCCGTGCGGGCCGAGCGCGGCCTGCGTGGCCAGGTAGCCGACGACGGTGACGGGGATCGCGACGAGCAGCGCGGCGGCCGCGGTGACGGTGAGTTTCGCCGCGTAGAGGCGGCCGCGCCGGGGCACGGCGAGCAGCGAGACGCGCATCATGCCGGAGCTGTACTCGGAGCTGACCACGAGCACCCCGAACACGATCAGCGCGAGCTGCCCGTACAGAATGCCGTCCAGGCCCGCCTGTTGGGCGGTGAAGTCGTCGCGCAGCATGCCGTTGTCGGACTCGATCGCCGACTTCGCGGACCAGCCGCCGAGGGCGCCGATCGCGATACTGAGCGGCACGAACAGGAGCAGCGCGAGGAAGGTGGCGCGGATCGCGCGCACCTTGATGAACTCGGCCCTGACCGCCGCGATGACCTCAGACACGGGAGTTCCTTCCGGGCTGCTCCTGCTTGCCGACCATGGTGAGGAAGGTCTCCTCCAACGAGGCGGTGTGCGTGCTGAGTTCGTCGAGCACGAGACCGGCCGCGGCGGCGACGCCGCTGACCTCGGCGGCGGTCAGTCCCGACACCTCCGTGCTGCCGTCGGAGCCGACGCCGAGGACGGCGCCCTTGCGCTCCAACTCCCTTCCCAGGGGGCCGGGTTCAGGTGTGCGGACGCGTACGTACGAGCGTCCGTGGCGCTGGATGAAGTCCTGCATCCCCGTGTCGGCGAGGAGCCGGCCGCGGTCGATGACGACGAGGTGGTCGGCGACCATCGACATCTCTGCCATCAGATGGCTGGAGACGAGGACGGTGCGGCCCTCGGCCGCCTTCGCTCGCAGCAGTTCCCGCAGCCAGCGGATGCCTTCCGCGTCGAGACCGTTGACGGGTTCGTCGAGCATCAGGACGGGCGGGTCGCCGAGCAGCGCGGCGGCGAGCCCGAGCCGCTGGCCCATGCCGAGCGAGAAGGTTCCCACGCGGCGCCGGGCGGCGTCGGTGAGCCCCACCGCGTCGAGGACCTCGTCGACGCGCCGGCGCGGGATCCCGTTGCTCCGGGCCAGCCAGCGCAGATGGTCGACCGCGGTCAGGCTCCGGTGCGCGGCCGAGGTCTCCAGGAGGGCGCCCACGTGCCGGGCGGGGTGGCGCAGCTGCTGGTAGGGGTGCCCGCCGATCCGCGCGGATCCCTCGTCGGGGCGGGTCAGGCCGAGCATCATCCGCAGGGTCGTGGACTTGCCGGCTCCGTTGGGTCCCAGGAACCCCGTGACGGTCCCGGGCCGCACCGTGAAGGTGAGCCCGCCGACGACGGTGTGCTCCCCGTAGCGCTTGGTCAGGTTCAAGGCTTCGATCACACGACGAGTCTCCCGGGACGCCTCCCGCGACCACATCGGTCCCGGGACGGGAAGACCGCACGGGCCCGGCGCCGCGAACCCATACTTGAGAATGAGGCCGGTTCCGGCCATCCGTCGCAGCTCGATCCGGGTACGGCGTCGCGGCCCCTCAATACGGCAGGGTCGCCTCGACCCGGAAGCCGCCGCCCGCGCGCGGCCCCGCCGTGAGGGTGCCGCCGTGGGCGGCGGCCCGCTCCCGCATCCCGACCAGGCCGAGGCCGCCGCCGGGCACGGCGGGCCGGTGCGGCGCCCCCGGCGCCGGCCCCTCGTCGACGACGTCGATGGCCAACAGGCCTTCCTCCGCCGCCACCCGGACCCGGCAACTCGTCGGGGCGGCGTGCTTCACGGCGTTGGTCAGGGCTTCCTGCACGATGCGGTACGCGGAGGTGGCGACGCCGTCCGGGGGCTGCTGCGGCCAGTGCGCGCGCAGGTCGACGCGGACGCCCGCGGCCTCGGCCGTCGCCGCGAGCTCGGACAGGGCGCCGAGCCCGGGCAGAGGCCGCAGGTCGCCGGGGTCGGCCCGGTCGGGAGCCTCCTCGTCCCTGCGCAGCAACGTGAGGGTGGACCGCATGTCACGCAGTGCCTTACGGCTGACGTCCTCGATCACGACGAGGGCCTCCCGCGCTTCGTCGGGGCGGATGTCGACGACGTGGTTGGCGACGCCGGCCTTGACCGCGATGAGGCCCACGCTGTGCGTGACCACGTCGTGGATGTCGCGGGCGATGCGCAGGCGTTCCTCGACCTTGGCCCGCTCGGCGGTCTGCTCGATGACGCGCCGCAGGCTCTCCCGCCGCTCCCCCACGGCCGCCCCCGCCGTCCAGGTCGCGCCGAGGACCAGCACCCCGAACACCCCCTGCACGGCGCCGGTCCCGCCCTCGTAGTGGCGGCCGCCGCTCATGGTCAGCAGGCCCGCGCCGGCCACGCAGATCCCGCCGACGACGACCGCGGTGCGGCCGGTCCCGCGCCGCGTCACGGCCACCGGGTACAGGGCGTAGGCGGCGGCGAGAAAGGGGATCGGGCCGAGCCCGTACGTGAGTGCCGCACAGGCCACGACCAGCACGAATCCAAAGACCGGAAGCGGCCACAGGCGTCGTGCGACCAGGGGCAGCGCGGCGGCGAGGGAGAGCGGCCAGCCACCCGCGCCCGCCGCCGCGCCCTCCAGCGCGGGCCGCAGCGGCGCCAGTTGCACCAGCAGCGCGAACCCGAGCGCGGCCGGCACGTCGAGCAGGACCAGGCGCCGGGCACGGATATCGACCACGCGGCTAACGACCATGCGGCGAAAGTATTCGTTCGACCGGTCACACGTCCAACGCCACCCGCACTGACCGAGAACCATCGCTGGGCCGCCCCTAACCGGAAGGTAACCACCCCACTTGAAAGGAGAACTTGCGTTCCCCTAAATCACCTCCACATACTCAACACGCGTAGCGCCATGCCCCCTCCTCCCCCACCTCTCTCATCTCCCACGCGGGCGGATGATGACTAGAAGGAGTCTTCGGGAAATGACATCAGCCGTCGAAATAAACCTGCTGATTCGCAGCGACGACCCCGTGGCGCTCGCCGGCATCAGGGCGATCGTCGACGAGGACGCCTCGATGACTCTCATATGTCACCCCGGCGACAGCACGGACGGCCGCCGATGTCAGCCGAGCACGACGGCACGGCCCCACGTCATCATCCTCGGCGAGCCGCCGTCGAAGCGGTTCATCTGCGAGAACGTACAAGCGACTCTTTCCACGTACGGACACGCGACGAGCCGACCGAAAACTCTCGTCGTGTCGCGGAACGATGACGACGACGTGATAGTGGCGGCTCTGCGCGTCGGTGTCAACGGCTATATCTCGCGCATCGGTTCACCGGAAGAACTACTCCACTCCATTCGCATCGTGGCCCAGGGCGGGGCTGTATTCAGCCGTACGATCGCGGCCAGATTCAGCAGATACTTCTCCACGATGCCGAGCATTCCGGAGCTGACAGGATTCGCGGATCTGACCGCGCGCGAACTGGAAATCCTCGAACTTCTCGCGGACGGCCTGAGAAACCAGCAGATCGCCCGCCGGCTCTTCCTCGCCGAAAAGACGGTCCGTAACTACGTCACCCGCATCTTCGCCAAGCTGGAGGTCCACGACCGCGCCTCGGCCGCGATCCGCGCCCGCGACGCGGGCTTCGGCGGACAGCCGGAGCTGCTGCTGGGCCAGGGCGCCTGAGCAGGACACGCCCTAGGGCCGGGGTGCGAAGGCAGACGAGTCGGGCTGTACGCCGGGTTCTGTGCCCCGGGACCTCGCGGTCGTCGGGGCGACGGCCATCCATCTACGACCGGCGTTGCCACCGGCCTCCTGCGGTCTACCCGCGAACATCGGGCGGGCAGCCCTCGATCGTCCGCGCAGAACCGTCTCCGAAGAGGCGGTCCCTCTTGACCTTGCTCCAGGTGGGGTTTACCTAGCCGCCTGAGTCACCTCAGGCGCTGGTGGTCTCTTACACCACCGTTTCACCCTTACCGAGGGCCTTGCGGTCCCCGGCGGTCTGTTTTCTGTGGCACTGTCCCGCGGGTCACCCCGGGTGGCCGTTAGCCACCACCTTGCCCTGTGGAGCCCGGACGTTCCTCGGGAAACCCCCGAAGGGATCCCACGCGGCCGCCCGCCCGGCTCGTCTGCCGTGCGGCCATCCTACCTGGCGGCGTGGCGGCACCCGTCCGCTTGACCCTGCCGTAGCGTCAACGTTTCTACTGAGGGCATGCGGATCGGAGAGCTGGCCCGGATCGTCGGTGTCACCACACGCGCCATCAGGCACTATCACCACCTCGGGCTGCTGCCCGAGCCCGAACGCCTCGCCAATGGGTACCGGGAGTACGGGCTGCGGCATGCCATCGAGCTCGCCCGGATCCGGCGGTTGACCGAGCTGGGGCTCGGGCTGCCCGAGGTGCGGGACGTGCTCGCGGAGGACGCGGGGCGCGACCTCGTCGAGGTGCTCGCCGAGCTGGACGCCGATCTGGCCCGCCAGGAGGCCGCCATCCACGAGCGGCGGGCGCGGCTGCGGGATCTGCTGTCCGACGCCGAGCGGGGGCGACTGCCCGCCGATGGGCCTTTGTCCCCCGAACTGAGCGCGTTCTTCGGCGAGCTGGGGGACGAGCTGCGCGAGTCGCCGATGGCCGCGAAGGACCGCGAGGTGCTCGCCCTCATCGACACGGCGGCGCCGCCCGAGGACCGCGAGCAGCTGATGTCGGTGCTGCTGCCCGCCCTTTCCGGTCCCGACGCCCTCGCTGCCGCCCGGGACGTGTACGCGCGGCTCGACGCGCTCGCCGACGCCCCGGTGGACGACCCCCGGGTGGCCGAGGCGGCGCGGGCGCTGGCCGCGTGCGTACCGCCCGACCTGCCGACCGGCGAGGCGCTCGCGGAGGGGAACACCCTGCTCGACACCTTCCTCGCCGACTTCTCCCCCGCCCAGGCCGAGGCCGTACGGCGTGCGCTGCACATGGCCGCCGAGGGCGGTGCGCCGTGACGGCCCTGCGGACGTCGCTGCGCGTCCTCGCCTACGCGGCCCTGGCCGCCGAACTGGTCGTCACCGTATGTCTGTTGGCGGGCACGCGGCCGCCCCGCGCCGTCGAGGCCGCGGTCGTCGCGGTGCTCGTCGTCGAGGTCTGCGGGCTCGCCGTGCTGTACCGGCGCGGCGGCCGGGACGCCGTGCGGGAGGTCGTTCCCGACAAGGTCCGCCGGATCGCCGGGCACGAGCTGCGGGTGTTCGCGAGCCTCGTGCGGTGGGCGGCGCGGCGGCGGCACGGGGTTCCGGCCGGGGCGAGCGCGTTCCCGTACGCGCGGGGCCAGGCCGTGATGATGTACGGCATCACGTTCGTGTGCGTCGTCGAGTCCTTCGGGATGTGGGCGTTGCTGCGCGACTGGCCCACGCTCCATCACATCGTCCTTTTCCTCGACGTCTACACGGTGCTGATGGTGCTCGGCCTGCACGCGGCGTCCGTCACCCGGCCGCACGTCGTCACCGATGACGCGCTGCGGGTGCGCCGCGCCGCCCATGTGGATCTGCGGATACCGCTGGAGCGGATCGCGTCGGTGCGCCGAGAGAACAAGTACACGCACACGCCGCGCGAGGGCGAACTGAATCTGGACGTCGGCGCCCAGACCAGCATCACCCTCGAACTCACCGACCCCGTACGGCACTTCACGTTCCTCGGCCGCCCGCAGGACATCCACCTGGTGCGCCTGCACGCGGAGGATCCCGAGCGGCTCGCGCGCGCCCTGGAGCAGCGGCTCACGCCGGCGTGAACAGCACCTTCATCGACCCCGGGTCCGCCTGCGTGAGCCGGACCCGCAGCCGCTCCCCCAGCGGCAGCGCGGACGTGCCGCCCTCGACCCGGGCGACGACGGCGGGGTCGGTCAACTGCACGGTCCCGGCGGCCGGTTCACGGTCCTTCACGTCCACGACCACCGCGTCGAAGATCTCGCCGACCCGGTGCCCCAGGAGCGCCGCCTCGACGATGTCGACGCACTCGCGCTCCACGGTGTTCGCGCGGCGGGTGCCTTCCGCCATTTCCTTCGGGAGCTCGTCCAGAGCCGTCAACACCCATTCGGGAACGCCCCGCCCGGCGCAAGCGGCGAGGCACAGCTCGGACGCGTAGCGGTCGACGAGGCGGCGCAGCGGGGCCGTGCAGTGGGTGTAGGGCGCGGCGACGGCGGCGTGTGTGGCGAGCGCCGGGGCCTCGCCGCCGCGGAAGGCCGTGTAGCCCGCGCCGCGCAGCAGCGTCGTGCACTCCTGGAGGAACGCGGCGTGGTGCGGGATGCGCGGGTCGAGGGAGCGGACGAGGTCGGAGTACGGGACGTGGTGCGGCCACTCGATGTGCAGGGCCTTCGCGGTGCGGCGAAGACGGCCGACCGCGCCGTCGGGGGCGGTCGGCAGCGTACGCAGGATGCCGGTGCCCGAGGCGAGCATCAGATCGGCGGCCGCCATGCCGGTGAGCAGCGAGATCTGGGCGTTCCATGAATCGGCGGGCAGCGGGGCACGGTAGGCGAGTTCGTACGCGGTGTCGCTCGCGACGATCTCCTGCTCGGGCACATCGAGCGAGATGCCGCCGCGTTCGACCTCCAGCTGTTCGCGCAGCAGCCCGATGTCCTTGAGCAGGGCGACCGGCTCCTCGGCGCTCCCGTCGTCGATGGCCTTCTGCACGCCCGCGTAGTCGAGCTTGGCGCGGCTGCGGACGAGGGCGCGGACGACGTCGGTGGTCTCGGCGCGCCCGTCGGCGTCCAGGTCGATCGTCCACAGGACGGCCGGGCAGGTCTGGTCGGGCAGCAGGCTGGCGGCGCCCTCGCTGAGCGCGGTGGGGTGCAGCGGGACCTTCTCGTCGGGGAAGTAGAGGGTGGTGACGCGGCGGTGCGCCTCGACGTCGAGGGCGCCGCCGGGTGTGACGTACGCGGCGACGTCGGCGATCGCGTACCGCACGCGGTAGCCGCCGCCCGGGCGCCGGGACAGGTGCATGGCCTGGTCGAGGTCGGTCGACGTGGGCGGGTCGATCGTGAAGAAGGGGACCGCCGTCTCGTCGCGGTCCGGGAGCCAGGGCGGCGCGGCGGCGACGCGCTCCGCTTCCGCGAGCACGTCGGCCGGGAACTCCTCGGGCACGTCCAGCTTCGTACGCAGTTCGCGCAGCACGGCGCCGAGCGGCTCCCGCGCGGCGCCGGTCACACGGAGGTGGCGGCGGGGCATGGCACGAGCGTAGGCGCGGGCAGCGGGGACGGCACGCCGTAGGCTGGGGCGTCGAATCCCCTTGTGTTCCCGTACGTGCTTGAGGAGTGCCCCGTGCTTGTGCTGTTGCCGCCGTCGGAGGGTAAGGCCGCTTCCGGACGCGGGGCGCCGCTGAAGCCGGAAGGGCTCGCGCTGCCGGGGCTCGCCGAGGCGCGGGCGGCCGTCCTGGACGAGCTGGTGGAGCTGTGCGCGGCCGACGAGGAGAAGGCGCGCGAGGTGCTCGGCCTGAGCGAGGGGCTGCGCGGCGAGATCGCCAAGAACGTGGAGCTGCGCACGGCGGGCGCGCGCCCGGCGGGCGAGATCTACACCGGCGTCCTGTACGACGCCCTGGACCTGGCCTCCCTCGACGCCGCCGCGAAGAAGCGGGCGGCGAAGTCACTGCTCGTGTTCTCCGGGCTGTGGGGCGCGGTCGGCGTGACCGACAGGATCCCCTCCTACCGGTGCTCGATGGGCGTGAAGCTGCCGGGGCTCGGCGCGCTCGGGGCGTACTGGCGCGGGCCTATGGCCGAGGTGATGCCGGCGGCCGCCGGTGACGGGCTCGTACTGGACCTGCGGTCCTCCGCGTACGCGAGCGCGTGGAAGCCGAAGGGCGAGGTGGCGGATCGGACGGCGACGGTGCGCGTGCTGCACGCGCCGACCCGCAAGGTCGTCTCTCACTTCAACAAGGCGACCAAGGGGCGGATCGTCCGGTCGCTGCTGATGGCGGGATCCGCGCCGGCCGGGCCCGCCGAGCTCGTCGACGTACTGCGGGGCCTCGGGTACGTCGTGGAGGTCGAGGAGCCCGCGAAGGCCGGGCGGCCGTGGAACCTGGACGTGCTGGTGGACGAGGTCCACTGACCCGCGACACCATCGATTGCAGCATGCGCAACGCCCTTTGCGCATGCTGCTGCGGGCGGGGCAGGATGGGGCCATGACCTCGACTGCCGCCGCCTCTGCCGGCTCCGCCTCCGTGCTGGATCTCGCCCCCGTCGTCCCCGTCGTCGTGGTGGAGGATGTCGCTGACGCGGTGCCGCTCGCGCGGGCGCTCGTCGCGGGCGGCCTCCCCGCCATCGAGGTGACCCTGCGCACGCCCGCCGCGCTCGACGCGATCCGGGCGATCGCCGCCGAGGTCCCGGACGCCGTCGTCGGCGCGGGCACCGTGATCTCGCCCGCGAACGTCGCCGACTCGGTGGCCGCGGGCGCCCGCTTCCTGGTCAGCCCCGGCTGGACGGACACGCTGCTCGACGCGATGAAGGGGTCGGGCGTGCCGTTCCTGCCGGGCGTCTCCACGACGTCGGAGGTCGTGGCGCTGCTCGAACGCGGCGTGCACGAGATGAAGTTCTTCCCGGCGGAGGCCGCGGGCGGCACCGCGTACCTGAAGTCGCTGGCGGGCCCGCTGCCGCAGGCCCGGTTCTGCCCCACGGGCGGCGTCTCGCCGGCCAACGCGCCCGGCTATCTCGCGCTGAAGAACGTCGGCTGCGTGGGCGGCAGTTGGATGCTCCCCGCCGACGCGATCGCGGCGAAGGACTGGGACCGGGTCGAGGCCCTGGCCCGCGAGGCGTCCTCGCTGCGCTGAGCGGTCCCTACGCCAGGTGCGCTGTCTCGTTGAGGCAGCGCACGCTCGCGTTCCCGTCCGCGTAGTACGCGACCGTGGTCAGGGACGCCGCCGCGAGCTCCATGCGGAACATCGCCTCCGCGGGGGCGCCGAGCGCGAGCCGCACCAGCGTCTTGATCGGCGTCACGTGGCTGACCAGCAGCGCGGTGCGCCCCCGGTACGCGACGGTCAGCCGGTCCCGCGCCTCTGCGACCCGCTCGGCGACCTCGGCGAAGCTCTCGCCCCCGCCGGTCGGGGCGGCGTCGGACGAGGCGAGCCAGGCGCTCAGGTCGTCCGGGTAGCGGGCGCCCGCCTCCTTGAACGTGAGCCCCTCCCACGCGCCGAAGTGCGTCTCGCGCAGCCCTTCGTCGACGTGTACGTCGAGTCCGAGGCGCGCGGCGACGACGGCGGCGGTCTCCCGGCAGCGCGTGAGGGGCGAGGCGACGATCGCCTCGACGCCGCCACGCGCGGCCAGGGCATCGGCGGCGGCCGCGGCCTGCGACCGCCCGACCTCGGACAACTCGGGGTCCCCGCCCCCACTCCCGGAAAACCTCTTCTCGGGCGTGAGGGCGGTCTCCCCGTGCCGAAGCAGGAGGAAGGTGGAGCCGGTCAAATCAAGCCCCTGCGGCGTTTGAGCAGCGGGGTCCGGGGCAGAGCCCCGCGACCGCGACGCCATCCGCCTACAGCCCCGACTCGGACGTCCGCACCAGGATCCGCCGACAGTTCTCGCACCGCACCACGGCATCCGCCGCAGCCGCCCGGACCTCGTTCAGCTCCGTGATGTTCAGCTCGAGCCGGCACCCCTCACAGCGCCGCTGGAACAGCTTGGCCGCGCCGACCCCGCCCTCCTTCACGCGAAGCTTGTCGTACAGCTTCAGCAACTCCGCCGGGATCGACCCGGCGACGACCTCGCGCTCCTTGGTGGCGGAGGAGATGTCGGCCTCGATGGCGGCAGCCGCCCCGTCACGCCGCGAGACCGCGTCGTCGGCCTTGGCCTGCACCGAGGAGAGCCGCTCGGACAGCTCACCCGCGCGCTCCTGCGCGGACTCGCGGCGCTCCATGACCTCAAGGACGACGTCCTCCAGGTCACCCTGGCGCTTGGCCAGCGAGACGATCTCGCGCTGCAGGTTCTCCAGGTCCTTGGGGGACGTGACCGCGCCGGAGTCGAGGCGCTTCTGGTCGCGGGCGGCGCGCTGGCGGACCTGGTCGACGTCCTGCTCGGCCTTGGTCTGCTCGCGGGCGCAGTCGCTCTCCTCGGTCGTCGCGGCGACGTGCAGGTCGCGCAGCTGCGTGAGGTCCTTGGTCAGCGACTCGACCTCGGCGTGCTCGGGCAGCGACCGCTCCTTGTGAGCGAGTTGCTGGAGACGGGTGTCCAGGGCCTGGACGTCGAGAAGACGGATCTGGTCGGCGGGCGCGGCGTTCAGTTGGGGGCTCCAAAAGTAGATACAGACTGAGGGGAGGACGCCGCGTGGGCGGTCCAGGGATCGGTGACCGTGTTCGAGACGTGGACCCGCAGGTCCCATCCCTCGCGGTCGGAGATCTCGTCGAGCTGAGCTGCGGCCAGCTCGCACCAGGGCCACTCGGTGGCCCAGTGCGCCGCGTCGAGCAGCGCCAGAGGCGTGGTCTCGCGGGCCTCGCTCACCGGGTGGTGGCGCAGGTCCGCGGTGAGGAAAGCGTCGACGCCCGCCGCACGCACCTCGTCGAAGAGGCTGTCGCCGGAGCCACCGCTCACAGCGATCGTACGCACCCTCGCGTCGAGGTCCCCCGCGACCCGGATGCCCTGCGCGGTGGCCGGCAGCCAGTCGGCGGCGCGGCCCGCGAGCTCGCGCAGCGTCAGCGGGTGCTCCAGCTCGCAGACCCGGCCGAGGCCGCGGCGGCCCGTGGGGTCGGTGGGGTCCGGGACCAGCGGGCGTACGACGCGGACGTCGAGCGCGCCCGCGAGTGCGTCGGAGACGCCGGGGTCGGCCTTGTCGGCGTTGGTGTGCGCGACGTGCAGCGCGATGTCGTTCTTGATCAGCGTGTGGACGGCGCGGCCCTTGAAGTGCGAGGCCGCCACCGTCGTCGTACCGCGCAGGTAGAGGGGGTGGTGGGTGACCAGCAGGTCCGCGCCGAGCTTCACCGCCTCGTCGACGATCTCCTGGACGGGGTCGACGGCGAAGAGCACCCGGCCCACCTCGGCGTCCGGGTCGCCGGCGACCGTGCCGACCGCGTCCCATCCCTCGGCGAGGGCCGGGGGCCAGAGGGCTTCGAGAGCGGCGGTTACTTCAGACAGACGGGGCACGCAGACAGGTTACCTGCGCCGCCCGCCCCACCCCCAAGCCCGGCCCGTCCCGCCCCGGCCCGGAAGGGGTGAGCAGGAGAGCACACGGGACCCATCGTTCACAGCCAATTCGGGGCATGGCCCACCTTTCGTGTGAAACGGCGGGCGCGAGGTGCCACGGAGGTTCGTGCGAAAACTAGCGTCGGCCCGAACAAGCGGAGGTGACTGATCCATGACGGCTCTGGCCACGGAACCCACGCCGGAGACTCGGGCACGACCGCCGCACACCGGATGTGTGCTCACGATGGACGCGTCGTACGCGGCGCGCCTCGCACGGCACGGCACGAGCCCCGACTCGTGGTTCCCCGAGCGCTGGACCCTGGACGGACCCGAGCCGTACGCGGTCCCGCTGCCGGGACCCCAGCCGGAGGAGCCCGGCACCGCCGTGCTGCCCCTCACCGACGGCCGGGTGCTGATCCAGCGCGCCGCGGCGGGGCGCCAGATGTTCTCGCTGCTCTACCCGACGGGCCCCGGCACGGGCGAGGTGCCGCTCGGGTCCGTGGAGTGCGAGGAGCTCACCCTGCTGCCGCCCGCGCCCGACGGGCGGTGTGGCTACGCGCTGGCGGCCGGCGAGAAGTCGACCGCGGTGTGGCAGGTGGCCGGCACCGGCTCCGGGCCCGAACTGCTCGCCGAGGTGCCGGGGCACTGCTCGGGCGGGGTCTGGCTGTCCCGCGAGGCCCGGCTGCTCGCCCTCGACCGCGCACCGGCGGACGCGGGCGGCGCGGGCGACGGCGGCCCGGTGAAGACGGTGGTGGTGGATCTGGACCGGGGCGGCGAGGTCTCCCCACTCCTCCAGATCGCCGAGGACAGCGAGGACCGGCTGCTTCTCGCCGATCTCGACAGCGGCCTGATCCTGCTCCGCTCGGACGCTCCGACGCCGGGTGAACTCCGGCTCGGCTGGGGCGTGTTGGGCAGTACGCTGCCGATCCGCTTCCCTGAGTCGCTGCGCCTCACCGACTGCGAGCTGACGCCCTTCGCCATCCAGCCGGGACAGTCGCTGATGCCGGAGGGCTGCGCGGTGGCGCTGCACGTGGCGAGCGCGGAGGGCGGCGCCCCGTGGCTCGGCCTGTGGCGGCCCGCGGACGGCCGGATGCATCAGGTCGCGGCGCCCGGCGGATGGCTCGCGGGCAGCGGCTTCTTCTCGCGCGACGGGGTGCTCTCCCTCCCATACGTCACCGAGGAGGTGCCGTGCGGGCTCGCGAGGCTCCCCGCGCCCGAGCCCGGCCCCGCGCGGCGGGAGCCGAGGGAGGAGTCCGGACCGCCGGAACCCGCCGCGGCGCGTCCCGTCCCCCTGGCCCAGGCACCCCTCGGTGGCCGAGCCACGGACCGTTAGACTTTCCCGGCTGCAACTGAAAGATCTTGTACGTGTTTACGGGGTGAATGTTCCGATGGCGCAAGGCAACGGCACAGATGTCGAGTTCGACACGGAGACGGCGCACCGCGCGCGGGCCGGCTCGGGTCGGCACCGCGGCGAGGTGTCCTCGCCGTCCATGGTGGGCGGCGACCAGGAATCGAGGCCGCGCGGGCGGCACCGTGGGCCGCGTGCCGACGAGGCGTAACGCTCGACACTCGATGTGAGGAAACGTATCTCTGAGGGGCCCGGCGCGAGCCGGGCCCCTCAGTCATGTCCAGACAGTCATGTCCTCGGCCGGTCTCAGCCGTGTTTGAGGCCGAGCACCTCCGCGGCCGCGAACGTCTCGTTCGGGGGCCGGTCCTTGTAGTGCGGGGTGAGCAGCGCGTCGAGTTCGTCGTACGTGAACGCGTCCTTGGCCGTGTCGAACTTCGCCTGCACCCTGGGCCGGTCGACGACGGCGACCATGCCGCCGTGCACCACGAGCAGTTGGCCGTTGACGTTGCCCGCGGCGGGTGCGGCGAGGTAGCCGACGAGCGGGGCGACGTGCTCGGGCGCGAGCGGGTCGAGCCCGTCCTCCGGCTCGGCGAACCCGGCGAAGACGTCCTCCGTCATACGGGTGCGGGCCCTGGGGCAAATGACGTTGGCGGTCACCCCGTACTTGGCGAGCGCGAGCGCCGTGGACGTGGTCAGCCCCACGATGCCGCCCTTCGCCGCGGCGTAGTTGGGCTGACCTGCCGAGCCCGCGAGGAACGCCTCGGACGAGGTGTTGATGACGCGCCCGTAGACCGGGCCGCCGGCCGCCTTCGAGGCCTCGCGCCAGTGGCGGGCCGCGAAGTGGCTGGTGTTGTAGTGGCCCTTGAGGTGGACGTGGATGACCGAGTCCCACTCCTGCTCGGTCATCGAGAAGATCATGCGGTCGCGGAGGATACCGGCGTTGTTGACCAGGATGTCCAGTTGACCGTAGGTGTCGATCGCCAACTGGACGAGTTCCCCGGCCTGTTGGTGGTCGGCTACGTCACCGGTGTGCGCGGTGGCTGTACCGCCCGCGGCCTCGATCTCCGCGACGACCTGCTCCGCGGGGCCTGTCGTGGCCTCGCCGGAGCCGTCCCTGCCGGGTTGGCCGAAGTCGTTGACGACGACGTTGGCGCCGAGGCGGGCGAGTTCGAGGGCTTCGGCACGGCCGAGGCCGCGGCCGGCACCCGTGACGATGGCCGTGCGGCCGGTGAGCGGCGTAGACATACGGTTGCGGTTCCTCTCCGAGATGTGTTGCTGCGACGGCGTTGCGGGCGCGGGGCTCTGCCCCGGACCCCGCTGCTCAATCACCGCAGGGGCTTGATCGCCTACAGCTCGATGCACGTTCGCAGCGCGACGCCCGTTCGCATCTGGTCGATGGCCTCGTTGATCTCCGACAGGGGCACCCGGTGGGTGATCAGGGACTCCAGGTCGATGCGTCCCGCCCGCCACAGGGCGATCGCCCGCTCGTAGGACTGGAGGACGTCACCGCCGCCGTACATCGACGGCAGGATCTTCTTCTCGTCGAAGAACAGCTCGAACATGTTGAGTTGGAGGAAGTCGTCCATCGCGCCCGCGCCGACGACGCAGAGCGTGCCGCCGCGGCGCGTCGTCTCGTACGCCGTGCGGGCGGTGGCGGACTTGCCGACGACCTCGAAGACGTAGTCGAAGCCCTCGCCGCCGGTGATGTTCTGCTTGGCGTCGGCCAGTTCGTCCGGTGAGATCGCCTGCGTCGCGCCGAACTTGAGGGCCGACTCGCGCCGCGACTCCACCGGGTCCACGGCGACGATCTGCGCCGCGCCCTTGAGCCGCGCGCCCTGGATCGCGGAGATGCCGACGCCGCCGCAGCCGATGACGGCGACGGACGAGCCGGCCTGCACGTCAGCGGTGTTGATCGCGGCGCCGAGCCCGGTGGTGACGCCGCAGCCGATGAGCGCCGCGATGTCGAAGGGCACGTCGTCGGGGATCGGTACGGCGCACGCCGCGTCGACCACGACCTCCTCGGTGAAGGTGCCGGTTCCCGCGAAGCCGAAGACGTCGCCGCCGGGGCGCTTGAAGTTGGGGGTGCCGGCGTTCATGAATCCGGCGAGACAGAGCTCGGTCTGGCCGCGCTTGCAGGCGGGGCAGGTGCCGCAGGCGGGCAGCCAGCACATCAGGACCCGCTGGCCCGGGGCCAGGTTCGTGACGCCGTCGCCGACCTCGATGATCTCGCCCGCGCCCTCGTGTCCCGGGATGAACGGGGCCGGCTGCGGCAGCACCCCGTTCATCGCGGAGACGTCGGAGTGGCACAGGCCGGTGGCGCGCAGCCGGACCCGTACCTTGCCCGGGCCGAAGCCGACCGTCTCGACGTCGTCCAGTACCTCGAGTTTGTCCTGGCCTATCTCGTGCAGTACGGCTGCTCGCATGGCGTGCGGCTCCTTCGGGTGTGATCTGCTTCCTGCGGGGCTCAGTTGTGGTCGACGAGCGTGTCCGCGAGCACCGGCGTGTCCTCGCGTTCCACCGCGGTGACCGTGACCTGCACCCGGCCCGGCTGCTCCCACATACGGATGCGCAGCGTCTCGCCGGGGAGGACGATCCCGGCGAAGCGTGTGCTGTACCGGGTGATGCGGGAGACGTCGCCGCCGAGAGCCGTGTCCGCGACCGCCTTCAGCGTCATGCCGTAGCTGCACAGGCCGTGCAGGATCGGCTTGTCGAAGCCGGCCAGCTTGGCGAACTCCGGGTCGGCGTGCAGCGGGTTCCAGTCGCCGGAGAGGCGGTAGAGGAGGGCCTGGTCCTCGCGGATGGCGCGCTCGACGGTGCGGTCGGGCGCGCGCTCGGGGACGTCGAGGCGCTCGGAGGGGCCGCGCTCGCCGCCGAACCCGCCCTCTCCTCGTACGAAGATCTGGGAGTCGCTGGTCCACAACGGGCCGTCCGCGTCGGCGACTTCGCTGCGCAGCACGAGCACGGCGGCCTTGGTCTTGTCGTAGACGGCGGCGACGCGCGAGGTGGTCGTGGCCCTGCCCTTGACCGGGATGGGGCGGTGCAGCTCGATGGTCTGGCCGCCGTGCAGCACGTGCGCGAGGTTCACGTCGACGCCGGGCGCGGAGAGGCCGCCGACGACGCCCATGCCGGCGCCCGCGACGGTCGCGAAGCTCGGCAGGACGTGCAGCTTCGACTCGAGCGTGTAGCGCAGCTCGTCGGGGTCGGTGGCGGGGCGGCCCGCGCCGAGACCCAGGTGGTAGAGCTGGATGTCCTTATGGTCCCAGGTGATCTCGGCGGACCTGGGCTCTGCGGCTACGGCCTTCGCGGCGTCGATGGGCATTGAGGCAAACGCTCCTAAGGCTGGTCGAAGACCTCGGTGCGACCGTCCGCACCGTCGGCCGCACCGAGGTCGTCACGGGCCGGATCGGTTCTAGAACCTGTTTCATTCCTCCGGCGATCCCCATGTATAGCCAAGTGCGGTTGGCTTGGGAAGAGTCGCGAACGGGTTTTCTGACACTACGTCAGATACGGGCGGCCGGGCGACGGCCGTGACATTTGTACTGCCGAACCGGGGACAAGCGGATCTGCCCTCCCCTGGGTACCCGTTCGTACGCTTCCGGCATGACATCGAAGACGAAGGCGGCCGGCCGGGAGTGCGACAGGCGGGACGGGGCGGGCAAGCAGGACTGGCCCGTCGCCGGCATCGGCGGCGCACGGGTGAACGGGTACACGATGCTGCCCTGGCTGGTCCTCGGCCTCGGAGCGCTCTCGAACCTCCTCCAGGGCGAGACCCCGAACCCCTGGGTCGGCGGCATCGGCCTCCTGACCTTCAACTCCCTCTACATCTACGTGGCGTTCCGGTCCTTCGTCCCGGTCACCCGCGACGCCCTCTCCACCCGCCTCGCGCTGCTCGCGATGGCCGTCGTGACGTGCACGCTCGCGGGTCTGTACGGCGGCAGCTGGGTGGCGTTCTTCCCGCTGCTCGGGCTCGCGGCCGGGGCGGCGATGCGGGGGCGGCACCTCGTCAAGGTCGCCATCGTTCTCTCCGCGCTCGGCGGCGCCGTCGCCGGTGCGCAGAACCCGAGCACGGGGGCGACCGTCGGCTACGCCACGTTCCTTTCGACGATGGTGACCGCGGCGATCCTCTCGCTCGGCGAGACCGTACGGGAGCTGCGCGCGACCCGGGAGGAGCTGGCGCGCAACGCGGTGGCCGAGGAACGGCTGCGCTTCTCCCGTGACCTGCACGATCTGCTCGGCCACACGCTTTCGGTGATCGTGGTGAAGTCGGAGGCCGCGCGCCGTATCGCGCCGCGCGACATCGACGCGGCGCTCGATCAGGTCAGCGACATCGAGGCGGTGGGCCGGCAGGCGCTCACCGAGATCCGCGAGGCGGTGAGCGGCTACCGGGAGGGGAGCCTCGCCATGGAGCTGGACCGGGCACGCTCGGCCCTCACAGCGGCGGCCATCGAGCCCGTCGTACGTCAGTCGGGGCCGCCGTTGTCGGCGCGGACGGAGGCGTTGCTGGGGTGGGTGGTGCGGGAGGCGGTGACGAACGCGATCCGGCACAGCGCGGCCACGACCTGCACGATCACCATCGAGGGTGCGGACGACCTGGTCCGGCTCCGGGTCACGGACAACGGGGCGGGCCCCGCACCCGCCGTCGGCGGCACCGGCCTCAAGGGCCTGACCGAACGCCTCGCGGCGGCGGGCGGGTCCCTGGAGGCGGGCGAGTCCCCTGCGGGCGGCTTCGAGGTCCGCGCGGAACTCCCGACGACAGACCGCAAACTCACCCCGCCCACCACGGCTCCCCAGCCGTGACGCCCATTACCGTTTTCGTGGAGCCCGGTTCGGGTTCGTGGCCTCCAGGGCCGGTAGGACTTGTTGCCCCTGTCGTTGATGATCCGGGGGGTGCTG
>NZ_JBIAQB010000008.1:473711-515928 GCF_042888725.1 Streptomyces sp. NPDC002795 | reverse complement strand
CACATTCTGGAAGATCTCCCACAACTCGTCCGGCACCAGCCGTTCAACTATCTCCATGCCAGGACAACGAACCAGCGCCAATCAAGACATCGTCTTAAGGGACCGGGCAGCCGCTGTTCGTAGCCCAACAACCCATGTCCTCAAAGCTCTTGAAAGAGGACGGTTCCGCTCTTCCCGGGCTCCACGGTGTCGTGGTCGCGTTCCATTCGCGATCAGCCGGAGGGGCGGCCTGCTCATGGCACCACTCGTATTCACCACACTCATGCTCTGCACCGCGCTCGCCAAGGCCGGGCCGTATGCCCTGGCCGACGTGCGGCTGTGCTTCACGCCGGGCAGCGGTCGTCATCGCAGGGGCGGCGCCCGCCACGCGGCGCGGGGAGGCCGGCGATGAACGACAAGCCGCAACTGCCGCGCCGTGTGGGACGCCGCCCGGTGACCGTATGCCAGTGGACCGACCGTACTGCCGATGCAACTGCCCTGGCCCGGGCGGCTCTTCGACGGATTCTGGTTCCTCTGCGGTTCAGCGAGGGGCAGGTCGACGATGTCGTACTCGCCGTCTCCGAACTCGTCGCGAACGCCACCGAACACGCGCCGGGACCCTACATCCTCCGGCTGCGCCGCACGGCTGGCGAGTATGTCTGCGAGGTCGAGGACACCGACCCACACGTTCCCCAACTCCCCGACTTCCCTGCCGCCGCGCCCTACGAGCCTGATCCTGACGGGCGGGGCGGCGGCCTCGACGCGTTGCTGGCGTTGCTCGGCGAAAGGGGGCGAGGATTGCACATCGTCGATGAACTGACCTGCGGAGCCTGGGGCTTCACCGTGCGGGAAGCGGTGAAGGTGGCATGGGTGGCTTTCCCCTGCCCGGCGCCGCGCATCCGGTGGGTGGCTTTGGAGGTGGCAGCCGACACCGATTGTCGACGACTTCGGGCAGCACTTGTCGATCACCGGAGCACAAAATGTTGATGAGAACTGACACCACCGGCCCGAGAAGGGGTGTGTTGTCGGTGAGCGAGGCCAGCGGTGCCCGTTTCCGTGGGAAGTAAATGGCGGCGCCACGGACAGTCACGTTCGTCTTGTCTTCCGTGTAGTTGACGGCCGGATGTCACCCTGGCGCCGCTCGCGGTGACGCGCCACGGCGTCGTTGTTGGCGCAGCGCACGGAGCAGTAGGTGCGTCGGCCGTTGCGGGAGGTGTCGACGAATGCCAGACCGCAGGCGTGGCGCGCGCAGCGCCCCAGCCGTTCGGCGTCGGCCGAGCACACGACGTAGGCGAGTCCGGCGGCGGTGACGGCGCGGATGTGTGCGGCTGCGTCGGCGCCGGTGGCGCTGTAGTGCAGGTGGGGTCGGCCGTCGTGCAGGGAGATCCGGGGACTACTGGAGGCGTCGGCGAGAAGTGTATTGACTGCCTGGCATCGCTCTTCGAGGTCCTGCTGCCCGAAGCACGCGGCCAGGCGCCGGCTCCATGTCCAGATCGTCTCGGTCTGCGCGGCGGTGAGGGTGTGGTGCACCACGCCGTGCGTGGCGAGTAGTGGTTCCAGGTGTTCGGGGGGTGGTGGCGCGGTCAGGTTGACCAGGTCTGCGGCCAGCCGGGCGGCCTCCCCGCCGTAATGGTTGAAATGCATAAGGCGATTACATCATCGTGTGGGTCCGAGCCGTAGTGGCGCGCAGTGGCAGGTCGGGTGGCCGTCACGGCAGAGCCTGGCGGCGCTGATCACGGAGAGGACCCGGAGGGGCACGACGGTGAAGACCCCCCGCGCGCCGTGGCAGGGCGCCGCGACGGCTCCGGCGTTGATGCTGGCTCAGATCGTCAGTCTTCAAGCGGGTTCGGCCGTGGCGAAGGATACCTATGGGACCGTCGGTCCCACGGCGCTGGCCGGTATGCGGCTGTTTTTCTCGGCCACGATCCTGTGGATACTGGTCCGGCCTCGACTGCGGGAGGTCACCGCTGTGCAGTGGCGGGCGGCGGTCTCACTTGGTCTGGTCCTCGCGGCCATGAACTTGGCGTACTTCCAGGCCATCAGCCGCCTGCCGATCGGGGTGGCCGCGACCTTGGAGCTGCTCGGGCCGCTCACCTTGTCGATCGTTCTGTCCCGTCGGCTTGAGCACCTCGCGGTGGCGTTGCTGGCGCTTGTGGGTGTGCTCCTGCTGACCGCCCCGGGAGCCTCGCTCTCCGCCGCCGGGCTGCTGCTGGGGGGCGCCGCCGCGCTGTGCCGGGCCGGGTATGTGGTCCTGAGTCAGCGGGTCGGGCGCCTGTTCCCCGACTGGACGGGCCTGACTCTGGCGCTGGCCTGCGGCGCCTGTGTGCTGACTCCGGTCACCGCCGTCACGGACGGTGGCACGGTGGCGGCCCACCCTGCCGTCCTCGGCACCGGGCTCATGGTGGCCCTGCTGTCCTCCCTGGTCCCGTACTCGCTGGATATGACGGTCCTGCGGCGCATCGATGTGCGCGCCTTCGGCGTGCTGCTTGCACTGAGCCCCGCCGTGGCGGCGGGGGTCGGTTTCGTTTTGCTGCACGAGCAGCTCACGGCACGTCAACTGTGTGCCATGGCGCTGGTCGTCCTGGCGGGCGCCTGGTCGGTGCGCCGCGCCGCTCGGCGTGTCGGACCTGCGGATAGCCCCGGTGCTCGTCCCGTGTGAGCCCCACCCGATGTAATGGTTGAAGTGTCTTAGACAGTGACGCCATGTTGGTGGCATGACTCCCGCATCCGAGGTCACGCCGTCGGACGACCGCTGCCCTGTCTGCCACGAGCCGACTCCGACGGAAACGCAGTTGTGGACGCTAAGGTCCCACCACCGCACATCTGAAGGTGAGGTCGAGTACTGCATCGGCGGCTGCGGCTGTCTCGTCATCCTGGTCAACGGCGAGATGATCAAGAGCCTCTCCGTCGACCGTCGGTAGCCCTTGCTGGAGCTCCACCAGTAGGGCGAGGCATACGGGTCAGCCTGCGGTAGTGCCCTGAGCGGCGGCCCTGGCTTGGGTGAGGGCGAGGCGGCAGACCGGTTTGGCCGCCGCGGTCGCAGCAACTGGTCGTAGGCGGCGACCGACGGCAGTGGCCGGTTGTCGGGCGGCAGGTGGGCCAGCCGCCGTTCAGTCAGGAAGGTCACCCTCGCCCGGTCCGGCTCCGATCCAGTTGTGGAGGGCGGGGCGTCGTCGGCCTCGGCGGCCTTGCGGGCTTCCAGCGCGACCGCGTCCGCGGTCAGGGCGCCGGCTCGTAGGGCGGCCGCGAGGCCGGTCACCAGCTTCCACATCGGCATCGGAGATCTTCCTGGGGACGCCCGGCCTGGGCTCGTCGGAAAAACCGTCCAGCCCACGGTCGAGGAAACGCCTGCGCCAGGTGCGGACCGTGTCAGGCGCGACGGTCAGACGTCGTGACACTTCCCTGATGGAGTGTCCCTCGGCGCACTCCAGCACGATCCGGGATCGAAGGGCCTGAGCCGTCGAGCGGCGCCGTACCCATCCCTCAAGTACGGCCCGCTGGGCATCAGTTAACGACACAGGCGGGATCTTCGGTCCACGACGATTCACACCAAACCGACGACGAACCTCTGACTCACGTCACTAGCGGGACCCTGCCAGGTCCCGGGGCGAGTGCTCCACCACGGGCCCCTTCTCGATCAGCCGTTTGACCCCGTACGTGGCGACGACCGCCACGGCCATGGCGGCGACGAGAAACCACAGGCCTGCTGTCGGAGATCCGGTGCGGTCCACGATCACCCCGATTCCCAGGGGCCCGAAGCCGCCACCCAGGTTGCCCACCGCATTGATCATGGCGATCCCCGATGCCGCCTCCACGCCGGTGAGGAAGCGCGAGGGCAGTGACCAGAGGACCGGCTGACCTGCAAAGATCCCCATCGCAGCCAGGCTTATGAGCGCCATCTGCAGCACGTGGTTGCTGACGAGGGCACTGCCGGCCAAGCCGAGCGCACCGAGTGCGGCGCTGCCCGCGATCCACGGGTAGCGCGAGCCACTGCGGTCGGCGAGCTTCGGCACCACGTACAGGCCCAGCGCGACGAAGACGTACGGGATCGCCGTGATGAAGCCGGTGTCCAGAGCGCTCAGGCCACCGAAACCGTCGACGATCGTCGGCAACCAGAAGCTCAGCCCGTAAGCGCCCAGCGGGAAGCACAGGAAGTACAGCGACATGAGAACCACCCGCCGGTCACGGAGGGTGCGCAGCGGCCTGGGGTGTGCGGTGCCCACCGAGTCAGCCTCGGTGGCGAGCTCGGAGGCGATCCAGCCCCGCTGGTCCGCGTCCAGCCAGCGCACGTTGTCCGGTCCGTCCGGGAGCAGCTTCAGGGTGACCAGACCGAGCAGCACGGCGGGAAGGCCTGTGGCGATGAAGATCCACTTCCAGCCCTCGAGGCCGAACGTACCGTGCAGACCGTTCAAGGCCCCCATGACCGGGTTGCCGATGATGAACGCCAGCGGCGCCGACATCATGAACCAGCCGACCATGCGGGCCCGGTAACGGTAGGGGTACCACTTCGTCATGTAGTAGAGGACGCCCGGATAGAAGCCCGCCTCAGCGACGCCGAGCAGGAAGCGGGCCGCGTAGAACTGCCAGCTGGTGCTCACCAGTGCGGTGAGCGCGGTGACAAGACCCCAGCTGATCATGATGCGGGTGAACCAGCGTCGCGCGCCGTAGCGCTCCAGGAGGATGTTGCTGGGGATCTCGAAGATCGCGTACGCGACGAAGAACGCCACCTGCCCGAGGGTGAAGGCGGCGTTGGACAGGCCCAGCTCGTGCTGGAGTGTCAGCTTCGCGAAGCCGACGTTGGACCGGTCGATGTAGGCGACGAGATAGAGCAGGACGAGAAACGGCATCAGCCGCCACGTCACCGCTTTCATCACCTTGGTTTCCATGCGGCCCTCCTCATGCGCGCCACCGTACGGCGGCGCTTGATGCTGCTGGGCGGAGGCGGCGGCCCCGACCGCTGCCTCCGGCTCCCTCTGGACAGGAGCAGACAGTAACGTGATTTGATAGCACCATTAACTGGAGGGCAAGGCACGACTTGGTTACGACGCTGCTGCGCCTCCGCGCCGTCCACGGCACCGCACCGGAAGGACCACCATGGCCGCGATCGACCCGCCGCTTGACGCCCCCGCCCCGGAAGGCGCGCTACTGCGCAGCCGCGCCTGGTTCGGCGACGGCGGCAAGAACGGCTTCATCTCCCGCCACCACCTGCGGGCCATGGGACGCGGCGGCCACAACTTCGACGGCCGTCCCGTGATCGGTATCTGCAACACCTTCTCGGAGCTCACCCCGTGCAACGGCCACCTCCAGATCATCGCGGAGGCGGTCAAGCGCGGGGTGCTGCAGGCGGGTGGCTTCCCGCTGGAGTTCCCCGCGATGTCGCTGGGCGAGCCCTTCCTCCGGCCGACCTCGATGCTCTACCGCAATCTCGCCGCGATGGAGATCGAGGAGCAGATCCGGGCCAACCCGATCGATGCCGTGGTGCTGCTGACCGGCTGCGACAAAACGACCCCGGCCGCCCTGATGGGCGCGGCCAGCGCGGGTGTGCCCGCGGTGGTCTTCACCGGCGGGCCGATGCTCAACGGCCGCTTCCGAGGCCGCAATGTCGGCTCGGGCACGGACATCTGGCGGATGACCGAGGAACTGCGGGCCGGAACGATCACCCAGGAGGAGTTCACCGAGTTCGAGTCGTCGCTGAACCGCTCGGCCGGTCACTGCATGACCATGGGCACCGCCTCGACCATGGCCTGTCTGACCGAGGCGCTCGGCATGATGCTGCCGGGCGGCTCCGGACTGCCCGCCGTCGACGCCCGGCGCACCACCCTCGCCGAGGAGACGGGCGCACGAGCCGTGGAGCTGGCCGGCAGCGACCTGACTCCGGGGCGGATCATGACCCGGAAGGCCTTCGAGAACGCCATCCGGATCAACGCGGCGATCGGCGGCTCCACCAATGCCGTCGTCCATCTGCTCGCCATCGCCGGACGCCTCGGTGTGCCGCTGGCCCTCGACGACTTCGACGTGCTGGGCGCCGAACTCCCGCTGCTGATCGACCTGATGCCGTCGGGCCGCTTCCTGATGGAGGAGTTCGCGTACGCGGGCGGTCTGCCCGCCCTCATCCATGATCTGCGCGACCGGCTGCACCGGGACACGGTGACCGTCACCGGCCGCTCGCTCCTCGACAACTGCGAGGGCGCCGAGGTGTACGACCGCGAGGTGATCCGGCCGCTGGACAACCCGGTGCAGCCGGCCGGCACCGGCACCGCCGTGCTGCGCGGCAACCTCGCCCCGAGCGGTGCCGTCATCAAGCAGTCCGCCGCCGAACCACGGCTGCTCAGCCACACAGGCCCTGCCCTGGTCTTCGACTCGCTGGAGGACTACCTCGCCGTCGCCGAGGACCCGGAGCTCGACGTCACCGCCGAGACCGTCCTTGTCGTACGGAACACCGGGCCGAAGGGCTATCCGGGCATGCCGGAGGTCGGCAACCTTCCGCTGCCGAAGAAGCTCCTTGACGCCGGCGTACGCGACCTGGTGCGGATCTCGGACGCCCGGATGTCCGGGACGGCCTTCGGTACGTGTGTGCTGCACGTCGCCCCGGAGGCCGCGGTCGGCGGCCCGCTGGCGTTCGTCCGCACCGGGGATCCCGTCTGCCTCGACGTCCCCGGGCGGCGGCTTGACGTGCTGGTCGATGACGCGGAACTGGAGCGGCGGCGGGCCGAATGGCAGGCGCCGAAGCCGCCCACGACGCGCGGCTGGACCTACCTCTACACCGAACACGTCACGCAGGCCGACACCGGCGCCGACCTGGACTTCCTGGTCGGCTCGACCGACTCCGCCCCGCCGCGCCAGGCCTTCTGAGGAGCTGACATGTCCCATCCGCACTACAGCACCGGCGCCCTGGTGCGGGGTGTCTCGCCCGTCCTGGAGGTGCCCTTCCGGGAGAACGGAGACCTGGACCCGGACGGCTTCGGAGTCGTCGTGGACCGGGTACTTGCCACCGGGGTGAGCTCCGTGATGTTCCCCGGCTTCGCGAGCGAGTTCCACAAACTCGACGGCGGGGAGCGGCAGTTGCTCACCGGGCTGCTGCTGGAGCGCACCCGGGACCGGGCCGACGTGGCCGCGATCGTCTCCGTCCCCGACCACGCGACGCGCCATGCCGTCGCTCAGGCCACTCTGGCCGCCGAGCGCGGCGCCGACGCACTCAACCTGCTGCCGCCGTACTTCCTCGGCCCGTCCCGGGACGCCGTACTCACCCATGTACGGGCCGTGCTGGCAGCGGTCGATCCGCTGCCGGTCATCGTGCAGTACGCCCCCGCCCAGACCGGCACCGCGCTGGACGCGCCCACGCTGCACCAGCTCGCCGCCGAGCACCCCAACCTCCGCTGGGTGAAGGTCGAATCGGCCCCGCCCGGACGGCTGATCGCGGCGCTGGCTGCGGGCGAGCGGCCGTTGCCCGCCCTCGTCGGCTACGCGGGCCTGCAGCTGCCCGACGCGCTGCGGCGCGGCGCGGTCGGGGTCCAGCCCGGCTGCTCCTTCACCGAGCTGTACATCGAGCTGTGGCGCCGCTGGGAACAGGGCGACGAGGCGGGTGCGGTCGCTCTGCACACACGGATGGTGCCGTACCTCTCGTACTGGATGCAGGGCGTCGAGCTGATCGTCGCGGCGGAGAAGGAGATCTCGGTCCGGCGCGGCTGGTTCGGCTCCGCACACTGCCGAGCGCCGGGCCACCGCCTTGACGAGGAGGAGATACGCATGATCGACCGGTTCTGCACGGAGTTCGCGGAGCTGATCCCGGAGCTCGCCCGATGACCTCCGACGTGGTCACCTGCGGTGAGGCGATGCTGCTGATGCTGGCCGAGCCGGGTGTGCCACTGGAGCGGGCGGTGACGTTCCGCCGCTCGGTGGCGGGCGCGGAGTCCAACATGGCGGCGGGGCTCGCCCGCCTCGGTCACGGCGTGCGCTGGCTGGGCAGGGTCGGCGACGACCCGTCGGGGCGGGCCGTCCTGGCCCAGCTGCGCGCGGACGGCATCGACACCTCGTACGCCGCCGTGGACGCGTCCGCGCCGACCGGGCTGCTGATGCGCGACAGTCATCCCGCCCGTGCCATCGATGTGCAGTACCACCGGGCGGGCTCGGCGGCATCGCTGCTGACGCCCGATGAGCTGAAGCCCGAGATGCTCGGCGGGGCGCGGCTGGTTCACGTCACCGGAATCACCCCCATGCTGTCGGACTCCGCGCACCGGGCGACGCTGCGGCTGCTGGAACTGGCGCGAGAGGCCGGTGCCCTGGTGTCCTTCGACCCGAATCTCCGGCTGAAGCTGGGCACGCCGGAGCGGTGGCGCTCGCTGGTGACACCCCTGCTGGAACGCGCGGACCTGATCCTGGCGGGTGAGGACGAACTCCAGGTGCTGGGAGTGACGGGGGCAGGGTTGCTGGCGGCGGGCGTGGACACGGTCGTCGTCAAGCACCGCGACAAGTCGGCCAGTTGCCTGACCGGCGACAGCAACTGGCATCAGCCCGCCTTCCGCGTGCCGGTGACGGACCCGGTGGGGGCGGGGGACGCCTTCGCGGCGGGCTTCTTGTCCGCCTTGCTGAGGGATGCGCCGTACGACATCTGCCTGCGGGAGGCGGCGGCTGTCGCGGCGCTGGTGGTGCAATGCGCCACGGACACGGACGGGCTGCCGGACCGGCGCGGTCTTGAGCGCGCACTGGAGGCGTTCACGGGTGACGCCGAATCCGTCCACCGCTGACCAGTGAAGCAGCGCTGACCACTGAAGCAGAGGAGCACAGCAGCCATGTACCGATGGGAAATCGTCCGGGCCGTCACCGCACAGCGGGTGTTCGGCATCGTAAGGACCGCGGGGCCCGAGGCGGCCGTCGAGGCCGCCGAGGCCGTACTGGACGCCGGGCTGAACGCGGTGGAGGTCGCGCTGACCACGCCGCGCGCCCTCACCGCCGTGGCCCGGCTCACCGAGACCCGCCCGGACGCCCTGGTGGGCGCGGGCACGGTCATCGACGCTGCGGCGGCGCGGGCGGCGGTCGAGGCGGGGGCACGGTTCCTCGTGTCGCCGAGCCTGCACCCCGAGGTGATCCGCACCGGTCACCGCTACGGCGTACCGGTGTTTCCGGGGGTCGTCACGCCGACCGAGATGGTGCGGGCCCTGGAGGAGGGTGCGGACGGCCTGAAGCTGTTCCCCGCGTCGACCGTCTCGCCGTCCTGGCTGCGGGACGTGCGGGCCGCGCTGCCGCAGGCGCCCGTGATCCCCACGGGAGGTGTGACAATCGACAATGCACCGGAGTGGATCGCTGCCGGTGCCGTGGCCTGCGGAATGGGCTCGGCACTGACGTCGGGCGGAGCGCGTGCGGCGGGCGAGCGGGTGACCGTACTGCTGAGCCGTCTCGCTCAGGCGGCCGGTCATTGAATGGAACAGTTCGGACGAGCGGAAGACGAGGGCCGGCGTGGAACTTCAGGGCCTGCATGGGCAGGTGGTCGACCGGATCGGCCAGTCGCTCGCCGCGGACGAGATCCGCGCGGGTGAAGTCCTGCGCCTGGAGGACGTCCAGGAGCGGTACGGCGTCTCCCGAACCGTCGCGCGGGAAGCCGTACGCGTACTGGAGTCGAAGCAGGTGGTCACCAGCCGCCCGCGGATCGGCATCACCGTACGGCCGATGACCGCATGGAATCTGTACGACCCGCAGGTCATCCGGTGGCGCCTGGCCTCTCCATGCCGCGAGGCGCAGCTGCGTGAACTGGCGGAGCTGCGGGCCGCGGTGGAGCCGTCGGCGGCGGCGCTTGCGGCGGCGGGCGCGGACACAGCGGCCCGCCGGGCCCTGACCGCCCACGCGCAGGCGATGGCGAGCGCGGCGCGTGAGCGCGACAGCCAGGGCTTCATCGCGGCGGACTCGGCGTTCCACCGGGCCCTGCTGAGCGCGTCGGGGAACGGCATGTTCGGGCAACTCTCCGAGGTGACGGAGGAGTTGCTGGCGGCGCGGCGGGATCTGCGGCTGATGCCGGACCAGATCGACACGGCTGCGGTGCAACGCCATCTGGAGGTGGCGGCGGCGGTGGCCGAGGGGCGCCCGTCAGACGCGGCCGAGTGTGTCCGTGCGATCGTCGACGCGGCCCGCAGCGAGGTGGAGCGCCTCCTGGAGGGCGTCCCGCACTGCACGCTGGGAGGCTGAAGCGAGCCAGGTCAACTGCCTGAAGGGCGGACCGGTACGGCTCGGGCGGCAGGCGGCAGGCGGCAGGCGGCAGGCGGCAGGCAGCAGGCAGCAGGCAGCAGGCCGCGAGGCCGACACGGCTGGGACAGCGGACCGCAGGGGCGGGCCGCTGCGGTCCGGGGCGCGGGGCCGTACAGCCCCGCGCCCCGGACCGCCCCGCCCGTCGTACCGCCGACACCGCCGGATCCAGCTCCTGCGCCCTTCCAGGCCGCGCCCCCGGCTAGCTCGCCGCCTTTGCGGGCTCCTGGCCCCTCGCCGTCTCAGCCGCCAGGCGTCCCGGAGTCGTGTAGCGGCCCGCCAGCAGGGCGACGGCCGCGGCCAGGAGCATCGCCGCCGCGATGACAAGGAGCGGGGCGTCGAAGGAGCCCGTGGCCTCCTCGATGACGCCGATCAGCGGCGTGACCGCCAGGCCGGCCACGTTCGCGAAGGCGTTGATGAAGGCGACACCTGCCGCCGCCGCGATGCCCGACATGAAGGCTGTCGCGGTGCCCCACAGCGCCGGTACGGCCGACCAGGCCGCCCCCGTGGACAGGGCGAGCAGGGCGAAGCCGAGGACATCGGGACCGGCCAGGACGCTGGCGGTCAGCAGGACCGCCGAGAGGGCCATCGGCACCGCCATGTGCACTGCGTGTTTGCCGCGTCGGTCGATGCTGCGCGAGACGATCACCATCGCTATCACGGCGAGTGCGTACGGCACGGCGGTCAGCAGCGTCGTCACGAAGTCGCTCGGATCCCCGAAGCCCCCCTGGATGACCTGCGGCATCCACAGCGTCAGGCCGATGCTGTTGAAGGAGTAGAGGAAGAAGAACAGTGCGAGCAGCAGTACACCGGGGCTGGTGAGTGCCTGCCGTACCGAGATGGCGCGCTGGCCCTCGATCTCGGCGCGCTCCTTCGCGAGGCGGCCGATGAGCCACTGCCGGTTGCGCTCCGGCAGCCAGGCGGCGTCCTTCGGGTCGTCGGTGAAGTACTTGAGGACGACGATGCCGAGCAGCACGGCCGGGATCGCCTCGACCACGAACAGCCACTTCCAGCCCGCGATGCCGGCGATGCCGTCCAACTTCAGGATGAGGCCGCTGATCGGGGCGCCGATGACCGTGGCGAGTGCCGCACCCACGTAGAACCGGCCCATGGCGCGGCCCCGGTGGCTGGCAGGGAACCAGCGGGAGAGGTACCAGATGATGCCGGGCGTGAAGCCGGCCTCGGCGGCGCCGAGCAGCAGCCGCACCAGATAGAAGGACTTCTCGCCCTGGACGAGGGCCATACAGGCGGAGACCAGCCCCCACGTGATCATGATGCGGGCGATCCAGCGCCGTGCGCCCATCCGGGCAAGGACCACATTGCTGGGCACCTCGAAGATCACGTACGTGACGAAGAACAGGCTGGCGCCGAGGCCGAATTGAGCACTCGTCAGCCCGATGGCCTCGTTCATCGTCAGTGCGGCGACCGAGACGTTGGAGCGGTCGATGTACGCGACGAGGTAGCAGACGATGATCAGTGGCATCAGCCGCCGGGCCACCCGGCCCATGGTGTCCCGCTCCAGCCCGCCGTCGTCCCGGCCGACCGCGGTGTCTCGCTCAGGGCTCATCGGCCCTCCGTTCCCCAGGGGTGTGCAACATGCGCACACCTCAACTCAATGGTGCTATGATCTGCCCAATGGTGGGGAGGGGAACCGGCCATGTCAACGGTCCGGCTCAAGAGCGCTTACGACGACGGGAGTTCGGGATGTCCCAAACGGTGGAGCGTGCCATGGCGATCCTGGAATGCGCGAGCACGTCGCCCCGCCCCCTCGCCGAGATCGCCGACCACATCGGCGTCCACCGCACCACCGCACTCCGCCTGCTGCACACCCTCCGCGACGGCGGTCTCGTACGCCGCCTGCCCGACGGAAGCTGGGGCGCGGGCCCGCGCCTTGCCGCACTCGCGACTCGCGCGGCCGGCCAGTTCGAACTACGCGAGACGGCCCGCACTCACCTCGCCGCACTCCAGGAAAGGACCGGCCACACCGTCCACCTGGCCGCGCTGCGCGACGCCGACGCGTCGATCGTGTACGTCGACAAGATCTCGCCACCGGGCCCGGTCCGTCTGTACGCCCGGGTCGGCAGGCCCGTCCCGCTGCACACCGCAGGCGTCAGCAAGGCGATCCTGGCCCACCTGGCTCCGGAACACGCCGGGCAGCTGCTGGACGGCTGGGAGTTCACCCGGCACACCGCCACCACCCTGACCACCCCGGCCGCCCTCGCTCAGGAGCTGGCGGCCGTGCGGCAGCGCGGCTGGGCCGCCGACGACGGCGAGTTCGAGGATTTCGTGCACTGCGTCGCCGTGCCCGTACGGAACGCCTTCGGCGAAGTGACCGCCGCCGTCTCGCTCACCGCACTGCGCGCCCAGGCCGACCGCGACACGCTGCACGCCCTGCTGCCGGAGGTGCGGCATTGCGCCCGGCTGATCTCGGCCGACCTGGGCTACACGTCGTAATCCGCGATCCACGCACCGGAGGAACCACCATGACCAGCCGCACCACCCCCGTCGCCGTGCATGTCGGCCCGGAACCTGTTCCCGTCCTGCTGGAGGCGGTACGCCGCGGGGGCGGCCATGCCGTACCGCTGGCGCAGGCCGAGGCGATCGTCTACTACGGCAGCGATGAGCCGGACGAGGTGAGGAACATGATCCATGACGGCATCCGGTGGGTGCAGTTGCCGCACGCGGGCGTCGAGCGCTGGGCGGACGCGGGCGTCATCCATGAGCCGGCCGTCTTCACCGCGGCCACCGGCTCGTACGGCGAGGCAGTCGCCGAGCACGCCCTCGCCCTGATGCTGGCAGCCGCGCGCGGGCTGCACCGGCTTGCGCGGGCGCGGGCCTGGAGCCCCAACCTCACACAGGAGTTCACTGGTTCGACGGTCGCGCTGGTCGGCTGCGGCGGCATCGGGCGGTCACTGATCCGGCTGCTTGAGCCGTTCGGCTGCCGGATTCTCGCGGTCTCCGACAGCGGCCCGGTCACCGGCGCCGAACGCACCGTGCCGCGCGCCGCTTTCCGGGACGTGCTGCCCGAGGCGGACTTCGTGGTGGTAGCTGCCCCGGCGACGCCCAGCACACGCGGCATGTTCGGCGCGCACGAGTTCGCGCTGATGCGCCAGGACGCGTGGCTGGTCAATGTCGCACGCGGCAGCCTGGTGGCAACCGACGATCTGGTGCAGGCGGTGAAGACCGGCACGATCGGCGGCGCCGCCCTCGACGTCACCGACCCGGAACCGCTCCCGGCGGGGCACCCCCTGTGGGACATGGAGAACGTTCTGATCACCCCCCACTGCGCCAACCCGCGCTCCTCCTACTGGCGCGGTCTCGCCGAGCGCGTCACGGCGAACGTGACGCTGCTGGCCGAGGGGCGGCCGACAGCAGAACTGGAGGGCGTGGTCCGCGCCGGTCATGGATTCTGACGGGCATTCGTCCTGCTCGGCCAACGGCCCGACCGCGAAAAGGGGCCCGGCGATGCCCCTTCGGGCCCGTCAGTCCACCACCCTGAACAGCCGCGCCTCGACGGTGTCCAGGGCGAGCCGGACCGCGCCGTGAGCCACCGCCTCGTCGCCCAGTTCGGAGCCGACGACCGCGACGGGGAACAGGCACACTTCGGCCAGGCGCGCACGCAGCGGCTCGAGCAGCAGGTCGCCCGCACGGGACAGGCCGCCACCGATCACCACGGCCTCCGGGTCCACGGTGAGCACCACCGGCGCGATGCCCTGCACGAGGTCCGCGGTGAACGCGTCCAGGGCCTGCGCCGCGGACGTGTCGCGCGCCCGGACCGCCGCGAACAGCGCCTCCGGCGTGCCCCAGCGCGCCAGCAGCCGCTCATGGGCGCTGTGCCAGCCGGAGCCTGGCAGCTGGCCGATCTCGCCCGCTGCGCCGTGCGTGCCGTGCAGCACCGTGCCGCCGAGCACGATCCCGGTGGAGATCCGGCGCCCCACATGGACGTAGACCACGTCGCGCATGGTCCGGGCGCTGCCGCGCCAACGCTCGCCGAGGGCGGCGAGTTTCGAGTCGTTGCCGGCCACGACCGGTACGCCGAAGCCCTCTTGGAAGGGTGCGGCCAGATCGGTGCCCGCCCAGCCCGGCAACTGTGAGCTGATGGCGACGGTGTGGTCGGCGGCGACGATGCCCGTGGTGCCGACACCGACCGCGCGCAACGGTCCTTCGCCCGCGCCGCGCAGGGCACGGTGACCCAGGGCGCGGGCGGCGGCGATGCGGTGCTCGGGGGAGAGTTCCGGGCTGACCGCGGTGCGCCGCACGCCGAGCACGGTGCCGCTGAGGTCGGCCACCACGGCCAGGACCTTGTGGACGCCGACGTCCAGGCCCAGGACGCGGGCAGCCGCGGCGTGGAAGCGGTAGCGCTTGGCGGGGCGGCCGACCTGGCGCGAGGCGTCCGCATCGGGCAGGACCTCCGCTGCCAGGTTCTGCTCGACGAGTCCTGCCAGCGCGTTCTCGACGGTGGCGCGGGCAACCTTGGTGGTCCTGACCAGCTCGGTCAGGGTCAGACCCGGCGCTCCGGCGGTGTGCAGGGCGCGCAGCACCGCGGCCTGGTTGTAGCGCCGGAGCAGGGACGAGTCGCCCCCGGATGTCGCAGCGATGGTGAACGACCCCCTTGACGTGGTGGTGGCCCGGGTGGACTATCGAGCCGCGTTATTTCAGAAGGTAGCAAAAATAACTCGCTGTGTTCCGCCTGTCGTTTGACGTCCGCCGAATCGAGCGTGCATCGCCGTGAACCGTATCTTCCGAACCACCCTGCCTTTGCTGGTAGTTGGGCTCGCCGCCACGGCGTGCAGCCCTGCGGGCAGCGCCTCCTCCTCCGACGAGGGCAAGGACGGCAAGGCCACCCTCACGTTCCTCACCTTCGAGACCCCGAACCTCGACGCCGCGTACTGGGACGCCGCGATCGCACGCGCCGAGAAGAAGGTGCCCGGCGTCCACGTCAAGAAGCTGGTGGCGCCGAGCGCGGACCGCACCGGATACGCCAAGCAGCTGCTCGCATCCGGCCAGTTCCCCGACGTGATGATCGCCGTGTCGCCCTCCGGGTTCGCCGAGTCCGGGCAGCTCGCCCCGTTCAACGCCGCCGAGTTGAAGGACTACACGTTCCCGCGCTCCAACCCCATCGGCGGGAAGGTCTACCAACTGCCGTACAACACGCAGCCGACGCCCCTCGTGTACTACAGCAAGGCGAAGTTCAAGAAGGCGGGCATCGACGCCCCGCCCCGCACCTACAAGGAACTCCTCGCCGATTCCGCCCGATTGAAGAAGGCCGGTATCGACCCGTTCGCCGTCGGTGGCGGCGGCAAGGACGCGTTCGCGGCCTCGTACCTGTGGACCGCGCTCGTGGGAACCGACGTCTACAAAAAGACCCCCGACTGGATGGCGCAGCGGCGCGCGGGCAAGGTGAAGTTCTCCGACCCGCTGTTCAAGAACGCCACCGCCAAGTTCGCCGGGCTCGTCGACAAGGGCTACGTCGACAAGGGCGGCCTGTCGCGGGACTACGCCGCCACGGAGAAGGCGTTCCTGTCCGGCAAGGGCGCCATGTACCCGATGGGCACCTGGTTCGCCACGGCCGCCGACAAGAGCGACATGAAGGACGACATCGGCGTCTTCCCGTTCCCGACCGACGACGGCTCGCTCGCCGTGCCCTCGTACACCGGCGGCGGCATGTCGGTGAGCGCCAAGTCCCGACACGTGTACCTGGCCAAGAAGTTCGCGCTCGCCTTCAACGCGGACAAGAAGAATCTGGACGCCGTGGTGAAGGCCGACGGCGCGATCATCGCGGAGAAGGGCTACACACCCCCCGCCGGTATGGGCCCCGTCTACCAGGCCACCGCCAAGGTCTACGAGGACGCGGTGAAGGCCGACGGGATCGTCAACGCCTTCCTCGTGGAGACCGGCGACGACTCCCTGCTGCCGGGCATGGTCGACAAGTCCTACGCGTTCGCCCAGGACATCATCGCCGGACGCAAGGGCGCTGCCGAGGTCATCAAGGACCTGGACGACGAGTGGGCGAAGGCCGACACCAAGTGAGTACGGTCACCAAGTCCCCCGCACCTGCGGCCGGTTCGGGAACGGCCTCCCACCGCGCCTCGGCCGGGGCGGCGCCCACCCGCCGCTCCTCCTGGCCCGCCGTGCGCCACTTCCTCGGCTTCGGCGCGCCCGGCCTGCTGTTCTACGCCTGCTTCGTCGCGGCCCCCGTGCTGCTCAGCCTCGGCTACAGCCTCACCAACGCCAACCAGTTCGCCCCCGGCACCGACTTCGTCGGCCTCGACAACTACACGCGGCTGCTCACCGACGACACGTTCCTGACCGCGCTCGAGGTCACCACGGTCCTCACCTTGATCATCGTGATCGTTCCCAACGCGGCGGGGCTCGCCGTCGCCGTGCTCCTCGACAAGCGCGGGCGCCTCTACACGGCGCTGCGGGGCGTGTTCTTCGTGCCGGTGGTGCTCTCCTCGGTCGTCGTCTCCGTCGTATGGCAGGCCATGCTCACCGACGACGGGCTCGTCAACACACTGCTGCGGTCCCTGGGCGTCGCCTCGCCGCCCGGCTGGCTCTCCGACCCCGACCTCGCCCTGTATTCGGTGGGCTTCATCATCAGCTGGCAGATGCTCGGCTTCTGCGCGGTCGTCTACCTCGCGGGGCTCCAGGGCGTGCCGCAGGAGCTGCACGAGGCCGCGCAGATCGACGGGGCCGGGGCCTGGCTGCGTTTCCGCAAGGTCACCTGGCCGATGCTCGCGCCCGCCCTCACCATCAACACCGTCATGCTGCTGATCACCGGTTTCAAGGCGTACGACCACATCCAGGTCCTCACCAACGGCGGACCCGGCACCGGCACCACCGCCACCCTCGCCTTCGACGTGATCCAGACCGGCTTCACCGCCAACCGCACCGGCGAGGCCTCAGCGATGGCCCTGCTCATGCTGGTGTTCGTCGCCGCCATCTCCAGCTTCGCCCTGAAGTTCCTGCAGCGCCGGGAGGTCGACTTCTGATGTCCGACACCGCCAACTCCCGTGCGGAACGGGCTCCTTGGATACGTCCAGTGGTGGCGCTCGCCGTCACCGCCGCGTTCTTCCTGCCGCTCTACCTGGTCCTCACCAATGTCTTCAAGCCCGGCGACAAGATCGACGGCAGCCCGGCGGCGCCGCCGTGGCCGCCCACCCTGGACAATCTCGCCGCCGCCCTTGACCGGCCGGACCAGCTGTTCTGGAACGGTCTGATCAACTCCGTCACCATCACGTTCCTGTCGATCGTCGTACTGACCGTCGTCTCCGCGCTGCTCGGCCACTACCTGGCCCGTTCCCGCAACCGCTTCGCCCGCGTCTGCCTGCTGGTGCTGCTCGCCGGACTGATGATCCCGCCGCAGGTGATCCTCGTCCCGGTCACCGAAGTGCTGCGGCTGACCGGGATGATGACGACCATTCAGGGAATCGTCGCCTTCAACGTGGGCTATTACGTCCCCTTCGGCGTCTTCGTCTTCTCCGGGTTCATCCGCACCATCCCGCTGGAGCTCGAGGAGAGCGCGCAGCTCGACGGCGCCGGGCGCTGGCGCACGTTCTGGCAGGTGGTCTTCCCGCTCCTGCGGCCCGCCACCGCCTCCGTACTGATCTTCCTCGGCGTGTGGATCTGGAACGACTTCCTCAACCCGCTGATCATCCTCGGCCCGGCAGGCGGCACCACCGTGACCGTCGGCGTCTACCGGGCCATCGGTGAGCACCAGTCCGACTACGGCCAGGTCTTCGGCCTGATGTTCCTCGCAGCTCTGCCCGTCCTGATCTTCTACCTCGCCCTCCAGAAGCACTTCGTCAAGGGCCTCACCGGAGGTGCCGTCAAGGGATGACCGTGACCCGTACCATGACTCAAGTACCCGTAGGTGCTGCCGAGTTCAGCAACCTGCGCACGCACGTCGGCCGTCCGCTCGACCGCCCCGTCACCCTCGCCCTCGCCGGTGCGGGCGCGCGCGGTACCGGATACGCGGACCTCGCCGCGGCCGGTGACATCCCTGTACGGATCACCGCCGTCGCCGAGCCTCGCCCGCGCCCCCGCCAGGCCCTGGCCGAAGGGCACCAGGTCCCCGAGGGTGGTCTTTTCGCCGACTGGCGGGAGATGGCAGCCCGGCCGCGGCTCGCCGACGCCGTCGTCATCGCCGTCCAGGACGCCGAACACCTGGCTGCCGCCGAGGCGTTCGCCGCACGCGGCTACGACATCCTCCTGGAGAAGCCGATGGCCACCTCCGTCAAGGACGTCGACCGGATCGCCGCCGTAGCCGAGGCGGCGGGCGTGACGCTGACCGTCTGCCACGTGATGCGCTACACGCCGTACACCGTCCGCCTCAAGCAGCTGCTCGACGCCGGACGGATCGGCGGCATCGTCTCCGTGCAGCACCTGGAGCCGATCGGCTACTGGCACTTCGCCCACTCCTTCGTCCGCGGTAACTGGCGGCGCACCGACGAGTCGTCGTTCACCCTGCTCACCAAGTCCTGCCACGACATCGACTGGCTCAGCCACATCGTGGGGAGGCCCGTGCGAGCCGTCTCCTCCTTCGGCTCGCTCAGCCACTTCCGCCCCGAGAACGCGCCGGCCGGTGCCACCGACCGCTGCGTCACCTGCCCGCTCGCCGCCTCTGGCAGCTGCCCGTACGCGGCGCAGAAACTTTACCGGACCGGGCTGCGCGAGGGCGGCGTCAAGCGCTACTTCACGCGGATCGCCGCCGACGAACTGACCGAGGAAGCCGTGGTCGACGCGCTGACCCACGGGCCGTACGGGCGGTGCGTGTACCGCAGCGACAACGACGTCGTCGACCACCAAGTGGTCAACCTCGAGTACGCGGGCGGCGTCACCGCCTCGTTCACCCTGACCGCGTTCACGCCCCAGGAGAACCGGCACACCAAGATCTTCGGCACCCGCGGCCAGCTCACCGGCGATGGACGCACCATCGAGATCCACGACTTCGCCACCGACGAACGCACCGTCATCGACACCGACAACGGCGGGGCCTCGGCCGCCGAGGGCCACGGCGGCGGCGACGACGGCCTGATCGCCGCGTTCCTGCGCGCGCTCCACGAGGGCCGCCCCGAACTGCTCCTTACCGGCGCCGAGGAGAGCCGGGACACCCACCGCGTCGTCTTCGCGGCGGAACGGGCCCGGCTCACGGGACAGGTCGTACGGCTGTAAGGCCCCACCCCCGGACCCCGCCACCTGTACCTCCCCGCACCATCGCCCGCCCGCCCGGACGGGCGTCCCGCCACCGACCCGTGCATCAGGGAGCCATTCCATGAGACTCGACCACACCCGCCTCACCGCCCTCGGCGCCGGCGCGCTCGCTCTTGGCCTGACAGTCACCGCCACGGCACCAGCACAGGCCGCCGACGAGACGCCGGCCAAGACCCTTGTGCCGTCCGGCGATACCGCCGTGCACCCAGCCCACAAGGCCGCCGACGCCGCGTATGTACTGAACGCCGGCTATCTCGTCATCGGCCTCGACCGCACCGGCACCGTCGTCTCGCTCACCGACGCCCGCACCGGGCGCGACCACGCCGCCGACGGCAAGGCGGCCTCCCTGGTAAGCCTGGTCGTGGACGGCCAGCAGATACGTCCCACCCGCGTCGCGGCGGTCGGCGCCGACAAGTCCGTGCTGCGCTTCACCAATACCGATGCCGGTACGGCGGTCGACGTCAAGGCGGTCGCGAAGGGCGGATACACGACCCTGGAGGCGGTCCGCGTCAAAGGCCCGGACGGCGGCGACGTCCAGACCCTGCTCTGGGGCCCGCTCGCCACGGACGTGAAGCAGACCATCGGCGAGAGCGTCGGCGTGGTCCGCGACGACGACTTCGCGATCGGGCTACGCCCGCTGACCGACCGTACCGAGGGCGCCTGGCCCCAGGAGTACCAGGACTTCGGATGGGAGAGCGAGGTCGCCGACAACCCCAGCCGCCTCCAGGTCGCCCCGCACGAGGAGTGGAGCGCCGCGGGCAAGACGCCCTGGGGGTCGGTGCTGCGCGCCTTCACCTACGACTACACCAAGGAGCGGACGCGGCAGAACCTGGACGGCTACCGCATCCCCGTCGGCCCGCTCCCCGACGGCCGGGGGAAGATCACCGGATCGAGGATCGCCCTGTTCGGCGCCGCGCCCGCGCTCACCCCGACGGTGCTCTCCGACATCGCCGCGGGCGAAGGGCTGCCGTACCCGACGCAGAACGGCCAGTGGCAGAAGACGGCGCAGGCCAGCAGTCAGTCGTTCCTGGTCCTGAGCGACCTGAACACCGGCAACATCCCGCAGTCCGCCCGCCTCGCCAAGACCGCGGGCATCGACCACCTCTACAGCCTGCCGAACGCGGTGGGGCCCTGGAAGACCACCGGCCACTACCAGTTCAACGGGAGCCTCGGCGGCAGCGACGCGGGAGCCGCGGCGGCCGTGAAGCTGGCCGAGGACAACGGCGTCCACCTCGGCGTGCACACCATCTCCGACTTCGTCTCCACCGACGACGCCTACGTCACCGCCCCCGCCGACCGGCGCATCGCCCTCGGCGGCCGGGCCCGCCTGACCCGCCCGCTCGGCGCCGCCGACACCACCTTGTATCTGGACGACGACACACTGCTCGCGGCCGGCCTGTACAACAAACTCCTGCGGATCGACGACGAGTTCATCGGCTACACCGACGCCGTCAAGGTCGGCGACGAGTGGCAGCTGACCGGCCTGCGCCGCGCGCAGTGGGGCTCCAAGGCCGCCGCGCACACCTCCGGTGACAGCGCGGCCCGCGTCATCGCCAACGGCTACGGCGGGGCCATCGGCGGCATCGGCATCATCGACGAGATCAGCGGTCGCCTGGCCGACGCCTGGAACAACACCAGTATGCGCGCCAACTCCTACGACGGTGTGGAGTCCGCATCGCAGTCCGGCTGGGGCTCGTACGGGCAGGCCCGCCTAGTCAACGGCACGTACGAGCAGACCAGGCGCAAGGACGGCTTCATCACCGAGACCAGCCGCATGACGTCCAACACCTGGGACGCGCTGACCCGCGCCAGCTGGGGCGAGGTCGGCGTCACCAGCATGGACCAGGTCTTCATCAACAACCAGTTCTACAAGGACAACTTCCTTCCGGGGATGCTCGGTTGGGTCAGTCTCAAGTCAACCGAGGGCCTGATGAGCATCGAGGGCAAGCTCGCCCGTGGCGCGGGACTCAACGCGGGAGTCGGCTTCCAGGCCTCGTACGGCGACTTGAACCGCGGCGGCGAAGCGAGCCTGAAGATCCTCGATGCCATCAAGCAGTGGGAGAGCGCCCGCAACCTGGGCGCGTTCACCGAGGAGCAGAGGGCGCTGCTGCGGGACAAGACCACCAACTGGCACCTGGGCGTGGTCACCGAGGGCAAGGAGTGGTCCCTGCAGCGGCTCGACGCGAGCGGCGCCCCGGTCGGCGTGCCGCAGCGCGTCGCCGTCCCCACCCCCGCCCTTTCGGACACCGCGCTGCCCACTGCACAGGTCCGCGAGTTGTACGAGACACGGCTGACCACCAACACCCCGGCCACCGTCCGCTACGAGGTCACGGCGGGCGCCCTGCCGGACGGGCTGCGCCTGAACCGGGACACCGGTGGCATCACCGGCACGCCGAAGCGTCCCGGCACGTCCTCCTTCACCGTGACCGCGCACAGCGCCGAAGGGCAGCCTGACGCGGAGCGCGACTACCGCCTCAGCGTCGGCTGACTCATGAAGCCCGTGCTGCTGTCGGCGGCGCTCGTCGTATTGCTCGCCGGCAGCTGGCTGCTCTCCGGGGCGCTGGTGACGCACAGCGACCCGCTGCTCGTGGCGGCGGGCCGCATGGGGGTGTGCGCCGTGGTGCTCGCCGGGTGCGCGGCGCTGCGGCCCGCGCACCGGGCGGGCCTGTGCGCGCTCGCCCGCACTCCGGGGAGTATCGCCCTGGTGGTGGTGCTCGCCCTGCTCGGGTTCGCCGCGTACGCGCTCGGCACCCTGACGGCCATCGAGCGGATCGGCACCTCGCTGACCAACCTCGTGGTCGCGCTGCTGCCCTGCCTGTCACTGGCGCTCGGCGCGCTGCTGTTCGGGCAGCGCGCCACGCTCCGGCAGGCGGCCGGAGCGGCCCTGGCGACGGCCGCCGCGGCCGGCTACGCGCTGGGCACGGGCGGCGGTCGGCCGGACGCGCTCGGCATCGGCCTGGCACTGGCGGCGACGCTGGCCTTCGCCGGGTACGGGTTCGTCTACCGCGCGCGGCTCGGCGAGGTGCCGCCCGCCGTGACGCTGCCCGCGCTGCTCGGCGCGGCGACGGTGCTGCTCGTGCCCTTCGCGCTGACCGTGCCCGCCGCAACTCCCGGCCAGTGGGCGGGCATCGCCCTGCTCGGCGGGGTCGTGTACGCGCCCGCCTACGTGGTCCAGCACCGGCTGATCCTGCGGCGCGGTCCCGTGTTCACGGCGGCAGTGCAGCTGGCCGTGCCGTTCCTGGTACGGCTCGGCGACTGGGCACTCGGCAACCGGGACGCGCCGAGCCTTGCCGAACTGGCCCTGCTGTGCGGCGCGTTGGTGGGCATCGCCCTGGTGACGATGCCGTCCCGGACCCGAGATCCGCCGCGTACCGCACCGGGAGTCGGGCACCTGCGGTAGCCCGACCTCCTGGCGTCGCGTCCCGGCACAGATCCGGACTGCACGCGGCTGACCGATCCCCATCCGGGCCTGGCGGTGCGCCGCCGAGTCAGGAGGCCGGACCCGTCCTAATTCTCGTCGACGGGGTGCCGTCGAGGTCGTCCGGTACGGCTACGCCCTCGTGCTTGAGGGCGGTGGCGGCGATGTCCGTGATGTCGATGTCGTGGCGGGTGGTGCCGGGGGTGAAGCCGGGGCCCTGGCCGGACAGGCCAACGTCTGGACCGAGCACATGGACTCGCCCCGCACCGTCGACTACTACGTCTTCCCACGCCTGTGCGCGATCGCGGAGGCGCTGTGGTGCGAGGGCGAACGGGACTTCGACGACTTCCTTACTCGGCTGCGCCCGCACCTGGCCAGGCTCGACGCTCTCGGCGTCGAGTACCGGCGAGAGAGCGGTACGTTGCCGTGGCAGACGCGGCCCGGAGTCGCCGGCAAGCCGGCGACCCGCGCTGACTGGGCCGAGTTCATCGACGGACTCGTGACCCACATCAAGATCTGAGCGCCCCCCACCCCACACACGAGAGCGCGCAGGGCAGTTCGACGCACCCCCCCATTTCACGAGTTTCCCTGGAGGAACGGTGAAGCGAAGAACAGGCAGCAGAACGGGCAGAAGGGCGGGCCGCGCGGTCGCGTCCGCACTCACCGTGGCGGCGGCGGGCCTTGTGGTCCTGCCGACCGCCAACGGCGCCGAAGCACCCGCGGCCGGGAAGGTCACGATCGGAGACAAGTGCCTGGAGGTCGCCGGCGGCGACACCGGCAACGGCACCGCCGTCAAGACCGGGCAGCGGCTGCACGTCGCGGACGGCAAGAAGGGCCGCGCCTGGGGCGCACAGGCGACGCTGGGCCCGGCGCACGGAAAGCCCTCACCGGCCGCGCAGTGGTACTTCCAGAAGGTCGTGAAGTGCCCTGCCAAGGGCGGCGCCTCCCAGCCCACCGGCAAGTACCGCCTGGTCAATCGCCACAGCGGCCTCGCGCTGAGCTTCGAAGGCAAGGGTTCCGCGAACCCGATGACCACACCACAGGGAGCAGACCAGACCCAGTTGCTGTCATTCGGCTCCTGACGGCTGCCCACGGGTGCCTGACTCACGACTGAGGGCACCGGCACGGCGGGAGCAGCACCAGCAAGGAGCTCTGGGGCACTCGCCCCGGGGCTCCGCTCGCTGCGATCCGGATGCACTTCGAAGGGGACGTCGCACGGCTGAGCTTGCGGCGCATGCCACCGGAGAAGGTAGCGACGTGCTTGCGGACCGCCGAGGTCAGCTCGAACCGCTGCAGGAGATCGCCAGCTCGGGGCTGGCCCTCGTGCTTGCTCAGGTCCTCCCCGGTGGTCAGTAGCCTGACAACGGCGGCGAACTGTTGGGTGCCGCCGATCTATCGGCGCACCGAGTCGGCTTCGCCGGTCGCGTCGTGGATGCCGCCTGCATGCCCTGACTTTCCATGGGGCGGACGCTGCTTGCGCACATGTGCCGGAGCCATCTCCAATCGGTGACGGGAACGATCTCATCTGCCTGTGGCCCGACAACTCGTCGTGCCCGCCCACCAATTGCGCGACTTTCTGCCGGGTTGTGGCGTGCGTCACTCCGCGGCAGGGTGCCCGCCATGCCAGAGCAACGAACCACACCCGAGGTCCACCGCCTCAAGGCGAACTCCGTCGGCCTCGTCGGCGTCGTCTTCATGGCGGTCGCCACCGCGGCGCCCATCACGGCGATGACCGGTAACCTCCCCATTGCCGTGGGCGCGGGCAACGGCACCGGAGCGCCCGCGGGGTATCTGTTCGCCACGCTCGTCCTGACCGTGTTCTCGGTCGGGTACGTCGCCATGGCCAAGCGGATCACTGCCGCGGGCGCCTTCTACGGTTACATCTCGCACGGTCTGGGCCGCATCGCGGGCATGGCATCGGGAATGCTCGCTGTGCTCGCCTATGTCGTCTTCGAAGCCTCGATCGTGGGCGTCTTCGCGTACTTCGCGAAGACCACCGTCCATGACCAGCTCGGTGCCGACCTGCCCTGGATCCTCTACGCGGCCGCGATGCTCGCCGCCACCGCCGTCCTGTCGTACTTCGACATCAACCTCACCGCGAAGGCGCTCGGCGTGATGCTGATTGCCGAGATCGCGGTCCTCTTCGCCGTCGCCACCGCCGTACTGATCCACGGCGGCGGCCCCGACGGCATTCCCGTCGAGCCGATCGACCCGAGGAACGCCTTCACCGGCACCTCGGCCGGGCTGGGCCTCTTCTTCGCCTTCTGGTCCTGGGTCGGCTTCGAGTCCACCGCCATGTACGGGGAGGAATCCCGTAACCCGAAGAAGGTCATCCCGCGCGCGACCCTCGTCTCGGTCGTCGGCGTCGGCCTGTTCTACATCTACGTCTCCTGGATGACGATTGCGGGCAACGGCCTGGCCGGGTCGGTGAAGGTCTCGCAGTCCACGAGTCCGCTCGACCTGTTCTTCGACCCGGCCCACAGCTTCATCGGCGCCTGGGCGGTCGACACCTTCCAATGGCTGTTGATCACCGGCTCGTTCGCCTGCGGCATGGCCTTCCACCAGTGCGCGTCGCGTTATCTGTACGCGATCGGGCGCGAGGGATTCCTCCACCGAGGCCTGGGCCGTACGCACCCCAGGCACGGCTCCCCGTACATCGCCTCCTACGTCCAGTCCGCGATCGCCGTCGCGCTGGTCGCCTCCTTCTGGCTGACGGGTCAGGACCCGTACATCCACCTCTACACGCTGCTCGCGATCCTGGGCACGATGGCGATCCTCATCGTGCAGACCCTCTGCTCGTTCGCCGTCATCGGCTACTTCCGCAAGAACCACCCCGAGGACCGGCACTGGTTCACGACCTTCCTCGCACCGCTGCTCGGCGGCATCGGCATGATCGCCGTCGTCGTCCTGCTCGTTATCAACATGGACACCGCGGCGGGCACGGCAGCGGGCTCCCTCTTCTTCAAGGCCATTCCCTGGATCGTCGGCCTGGTCTTCTTCGGAGGGCTCGGCCTCGGCCTGTACTTGAAGGGCAGGCGGCCCGACCGCTACGCGATCATCGGCCGGATCGTCCTGGAGGACGCGGCCGAGCGCACGACCGAAACCGAGCCATCGTCCGCAACCGTCTGAGGGGATCTCCCATGTCTCGTACGCATCCCATGCACGCCTTACAACGATTGGCCGCAGAGCATGGCGAGGCCCAGCGACGCGGAGTCCCTGTCGCCGAACTCCTGGGCGCCGCCGCAGCGGCACCGGGCCGAAGAGCGGTACTCAAAGGGGCGGCCGCCGCGAGCCTCACGATCGGCGCCGGTCTGTCTGCCGCGCCCCGCGCCCGCGCAGCGACCAGCAAGGGCGCACCCCGCATAGCCGTCGTAGGAGCCGGCATCTCTGGCCTCACCGCCGCCCTCACGCTCCACGACGCGGGCCTGAACTGCACGCTCTACGAGGCCAGCCCGGACCGGGTCGGCGGCCGCATGTACACCCAGCGCGGCCACTGGGCGTACGGCCAGAGCTCCGAGATCGGCGGCGAGCTGATCGACACCAGCCACAAGAAGATCCTGGAGCTGTGCCGCCGCTTCGACCTCCCCGTCGAGGACTTCCTCGGCGGCGGCCCGAACGGCGCGCAGGAGATCCTCTGGTTCAACGGCGCCTACTACCCGCGCGCCCAGGCCGACGACGACTTCAAGGCCGTCTACCAACTCCTGCGCCGCGACCTGTCGGAGGCGGGCGAGGTCTTCTGGAACCAGACCACCCCCACCGGCACAGCGCTCGACAACATGTCGATCCATGAATGGATCGAATCACGCGTCCCCGGCGGGCACGGCTCACCGCTCGGCCGCTGGTTCGACGTCGCCTACAACGTCGAGTACGGCGCCGACACCACCGACCAGTCCGCGCTCGCCCTCGTCCTGCTCATGGGCTACCAGACCAATCCCGGGCACTTCAACATCTGGGGCCTGTCCAACGAGCGCTACCACATCACCGGCGGCAACGACCAACTCCCGCACACCATCGCCGACTTCCTGCCCGACGGCACCCTGCGCCACGGCTGTGCCCTGACCGCCGTACGCGCCAACGCGGACGGCACCCAGACCCTCACCTACACCGAAGCCGGCGCCACCCGCACCGCCACCGCCGACCACACAATCCTGTGTGTCCCGCTGTCGGTCCTCCAGCGGCTCGACCTCAGCAGGGCAGGCCTCGACCCCCGCATGACCAACCTCCTGCGCGACGCCCGCATGGGCCACTGCACCAAGCTCAACATGCAGTTCAGCAGCCGCCCCTGGCGCGGCACCGGCGCCTGGCCAGGCGTGAGCGCGGGCGACTGCTTCACCGACGCCGACTTCCAGCAGACGTGGGACACCACCAAGATCCAGCCGGGCACCGGCGGCATCCTCATCCAGTACGGCGGCGGCACCCTCGCCAAGTCCCTCAGCCCCGCAGGCCCGTTCGGCTTCGAGACGGACCCCTACGTGCGCGACCTCTCCAGCCGTTACCTGCAACAGGTCGACCAGGTCTTCCCCGGCACCAAGGCAGCCTGGACCGGCCGAGCCCAGCTCTCCGCTTGGCACAAGAACCCCTACGCCCTCGGCGCCTACTCGTACTGGCCCGTCGGCTACCTGCACCGCTACGCCGGCTACGAAGGCACCCCACAAGGCAACCTCCACATCGGCGGCGAGCACTGCAGCTACGACTTCCAGGGCTTCATGGAGGGCGGCGCGACCGAAGGGGAGCGCGCCGCCCGGGAGGTCATCGGGAAACTCGCCCCGTAGGACACCGTTCCGGATCGATAGCGTTTGTGGCGGTGTAGGGCTGCGGGGAGGGGCGGTGACAGGTGGTGCATCGGACCCTCCAGCAGTTCAGCAGGTCCCGGATGGCGTCCTGGACCTTCTGGAGCGACAGGCCGACGTACGGGCTTTCGGAGAGTCGCTGCTCGGTCAGGAAGAGTCCATCCGCCGGCAGATCTTTGCCAGCCGGACGAGTTCGGTGATCGAGGTGCCTGCGGGCAGGGCGGAGAGCCAGTGGCCAGTAGGACCAGAAAGTGAGAGTTCACGGCCCGCGGGAGCTCCGGCGCCAGACCCCATCCCGACAGTCGTCCAGGATGTCCAGCGCAAGAAGACACTTCTCCCATTTCGGAACTCCTCGGGCACCTTGCTCCGGTGACGCCGCCCAGCATCCTGGGGCCCACTCCTCATTGAGGAACAGCCGCCACTGCAGCCGACAGGATGCGGCGCCGGTGACCGCCTGGACGCTCACAGGGACCTGGCAGTTGTCCTGTCCGCCCAACGTGTCGCAGTACTGGTGGGCCACGGCGATCGTCATCCTGCCGTCCTGCGGGCAGGACTCGGCATCGACCACCTACGCCTCGTCGCTCCAGCCCGCTATGCATCGCCTGACGTCGGCGGGCGGAGGCTGAAGGCCTCCAGGGCGACGAGGAGGTTGGTGGTGGCGTGGGGGTCGTCGAGGGCCAGGCCGGTGAGCGACTCCAGGCGCTTCAGGCGATAGCGCACAGTGTTGGGGTGGCAGTACAAGGTCTGCGCCGCATCCCTGATCGAACCGCGCGCGCCGTACCAGGCGCGCGCGGTGTCCAGGAGCAGCGCGCAGTCCTCTGGTGGCTGGGCCAGGACGGGCGCCAGGATCCGGGTGGCGATCTCGTCGGCGGTCTCGGGTGCGTTGGCGATGAGCAGCCCGAGTGGCCGGTCGCCGTAGTGGGACGGCCCGCTCTCATCGGCGGGCAGGCAGGCTCGTGCCAGGCGGGCCTTGAGGACCGCGCGCCCGGTGTGCACGATCTCTCCGAAGGCGGGGCTGATGCCGATGCGGCCGAGCAGCGCGGACTGCAGGCAGTCCGCCATGCTGCCGGTGGCCAGCCGGTCCGGTCCCAGCGGGATGATCCCCAGGCATTCCTGTGAGGATCTGCGCCACACCGAGTCGATGCCCTGCTCGCGCAGACGCAGTTGCACGCTGGGCGGGTCGTACCGTCCGTCGCTTCCGGCGGCTTCCTCAGCGCCGTCGGACGCGACGACGCAGAAGGTGGCGCGCCGCGGGAGGTCCAAGGCGTCGGCGCTGTCGAGCAGCAGGGCGGGATTCTGGACATGCTCGCCGAACAGGATGGCCAGCAACCGCTCGCGCTCACGCCCCTGAGCCCGGGCCCGCTCGGCAACCGTCTCGCGATAGCTGTTCTGGACCGCTTCGGCGTACCGGTCCAGCGCCAGCCAGATGGTGGTGACGTGTTCGAGCAACGCCGAGGCGGTGCCGGGCTCCTAGAGATCTGCCTCATCACGCAGCGACTCCCAGATGAACAAGGCGCCGATCCGGTAGCCATGCAACACCACCGGCAGCGGCATCCCTTGCTCGGCTCGACGGCGCCCGTCGGCCCGCGCGGTCTCCAGGTCCAAGGGGGCAAGACCAGCGAGGTAGCGGTAGATGCCTGACAGGTGTGCCGTGCACATCGCGCACAGATTCTCCAGCGGGAGTTCCGCCAGCGCCGCGAACTCCTTCACCGCTGCCCTGGCCCGGGCGGTGAGCGCCGCCGCGAGCTCATCAAGCCGCTTGAGCAGACGCAGACTCGGCTCGCGCAGCTCCGGGGGCAGCGGCGCTTCGAGTGGGCTGGGGGAAGTGGGGGGGGCATGACGGGAGCGTAGACAGCCCCTAGCCGTTTGTGCCAGGGAACAAAGATCGCGGCGCTGTCGTGTTGGCCGTTCCAACGACGCCGTGCCGCTCCGACGGACATTCTCTGATCCGGCCGTGCGGCGATCGTGTCGCGCGGCTCGGTGGATGCCCTGGCGGGAGAGGACATCCACCGCCCTGGCGACCGCGCACGAATCGGAGTTCGAGATGCCCCCATACCGGAAGGCCGGCACGCTGGCCGCCGGAACCGCCCTGCTGGCGCCGCTGCTCTTCGCCAGTCCCGCGAGCGCATCGGGGACGCAGCCGGACTTCAGCGTCACGCCACTGACCTTCACCGTCGACGCGGGCGGCCACAGCTGCACCGTTGATGCCGATCTCTACCGGCCCGCCGGAACCGATGCCAAGAACCCGGCCCCGGCCGTCCTGACCACCAACGGCTTCGGCGGCAGCAAGTCCGACGGCGCCACCAACGCGATCGCCAAAGCGTTCGCAGCGCGCGGCTACGTCGCTCTGGCCTATTCCGGACTCGGATTCGGCAGATCGGGCTGCCCGATCTCACTCAACGACCCGGCTGTCGACGGAAAGGCCGCGAGCCAGCTCATCGACTTCCTGGCCGGCGACCGGGCCGCCCGCGACGGCACGACGATCGACTACGTCACCAAGGACGGAAGCGACGACCCCCGCGTGGGCATGATCGGCGCCTCGTACGGCGGATCCATCCAGATGGCCACGGCTGCCCACGACCACCGTGTCGACGCGCTGGTGCCCTTCATCACCTGGAACGACCTGTCGTACTCACTGGCCCCCAACGCGGCGCGGCAGGACGGCCACGGTCAGGGCGTCAGCTCCGACACGGTGGGCGCCTTCAAGTACCAGTGGGCGGGCGGCTTCTTCCTCATGGGCGAGGCCGGGGGGCTCCTCAACCCCAGCTTCGATCTGAGCCGCATCGGTGGTGCCGGCTGCCTGCACTTCGCCGCGAAGCCCTGCCAGACCATGCGGCTGCTCACCTCCAACCGCTACCCCGCCGCAGAGACCAAGACGGCCGTCAACTACGCCCGCAGCGTGTCGCCCGCGTCCTACATGTCCGGGGTCAAGGCGCCGACGCTGTTCGTCCAGGGGCAGGCGGACAGCCTCTTCAACCTCAACGAGGCGTCCGCGAACTACGAGATGCTGCGCAAGCAGGGCACGCCCACCAAGATGATCTGGCAGTCCTGGGGGCACAGCGGCGGCATCAGCAACCCTGCCTCCGGTGAGCTGAACATCGGCAAGGGGAACCTGGAGACGAGTTACGTCGGCCGGCGCATCCTGTCCTGGTTCGACCGCTACCTCCAAAACCGCCCCGGCACCGACACAGGCCCGGCCTTCGCCTACTACCGCGACTGGGCCAAGCCCAGTTCCACGTACGGAACTTCCAGCGCCTTCCCCGTAGGCGCGGCCCAGAAGCTCTACCTGTCCGGCGACGGGGCCCTGGTCGGGAGCCGCTCCGCGGTCAAGAGCGGCAGCCGGGAGTACCGCAACCGGCCGTTCCTTTCCACGAGTCACTCCGAGAGCCCGCTGACCCGTGCCATCGGCCTGCCCGACCGTGCGCCCCACGACGCCGCCGGAACCCATCTGGCCTGGACCTCACGCCCCCTGAGCGGCCCCGCCGAGGTGGTCGGGGCGCCCGAGGCCACCCTGAAGGTGACCTCGCCGGCGACCGAGAAGGTACAGAACTCCGGGAACAGCGCCGACAAACTCGTCCTCTTCGCCAAGATCTACGATGTGGCGCCGGACGGCACCCGGACGCTGGTCCAGCGGCTCGTCGCCCCGGCCAGGATCCCCGACGTCACCAAGCCCTTCACCGTGAAGCTGCCGGGCATCGCCCACCGCTACGAGAAGGGCCATCGGCTGAGCTTCGTGATCGCGGCGAGCGACAACGCCTACTACGGCAACAGGGGTGTCAAGCCGGTCACCGTCACCAGCACGCCCAACGACACCGGCGTCCTGAGCATCCCGGTGGTCAGCGGCTCCGTGCGCTGAACCGGGAATCTGCTGAGCGCATGCGACTTCGCGCTCGTGGCGCCGAGGCGCCGAGGCGGCAGGGGATGCCTCGGACGCAACAGGCCGCGAGGGCGAAGGGCCGGAGACGCGTGGTCGGTGGCGCGGCTCCGGCCGCCAGGAAGCAAGGCCCGGTGCGCTGCGACACCACCTTTCGCAGGTGACTCAACCCGTCGTAGAGCTGACGGGCGGACAGGCCCCGGGGCCCTGTCACACCGCAGCGCGACGGCCCCGGTGAGGGCGCCACCGGAGCACCCTCCGCTCACCGGAACTCACCCCGTAAACCACCCCAACCAGGCACACCCGCCCCCTCCGTCACCAGGCGGCCCGGCACGGATCGCCATCCCCCCCGGATCGGCCTGCTCACTTGCCTTGGAGAAGAGAATGAAGATTCAGCGCGTCCCCCGCCAGTCCCGTACCTCCGCGCATCGCGGGGCCGCGGCAGCCCTCACGGCGCTGTGTCTGGGGGCAGGCTCTCTCGCCACGGCCGCAACGGCCCAGGCCGCCCCCGCCCCGGACGAGACATCGACAAAGGCCTCAGCGTCGGCCGACACCAAGTACCCCGTGGGCGACCTCGGCACAGTGGTGCACAACCACCTGTTCAGCCCGAACGCCGTGGCCGGCGCCAACGACTGGACCTGCAAGCCGAGCGCAAAGCACCCCTACCCGGTGGTGCTCTCCCACGGGGCCGGCGCCAACATGGGTGCGAACTGGGCGGCGTTGGCCCCCCGGCTCGCCAACGAGGGCTACTGCGTCTACGCGTTCAACTACGGCATGCACGCTCTGTCGTTGGGCCGCAGTGGCGGGATGACCGACATCGGTGAGTCGGCGAAGAGCATGAGCGCCTTCGTCGACAGGGTCCTCGCGTCGACCGATGCCAAGAAGGTCGATGTGGTCGGCCACTCGGAGGGCGGCATGATGCCGAACTACTACATCAAGCGGCTGGGCGGCGGCGCCAAGGTGCACACCCTGGTGGGCATGGCGCCCAGCAACCACGGCACCACCCTCTCCGGCCTCGTCACCCTCTTCAAGGGTCTGAACGGGCTCGGGCTCGTCAACAACTTCCTCGACTTCGCCGGACTGGCCGGACTCAAGCAGCAGGAAGTCGAGTCGGACTTCCAGAAAGAGCTGTGGAAGGACGGGGACACCGTGCGCGGCGTCAACTATGTCGTGATCCAGACCAAGCACGACACGGTCGTCACGCCGCACACGAACTCCTTCCTGCGCGGCGACAACGTGACCAACATCCTGCTCCAGGACCAGTGCCCCGATAACAGCGTCGGCCATATGGGAGTGGCACTCGACGGGCCGACACTCGAGAACATCGAGAACGTCCTGGGCCCGAACGACCCCGACTTCAAGCCCGTCTGCGCCAACTACGGCCCCGCTGTGTGACCCCCGAATCGCCGTAGCGGCCCGCCGGTTTGTCCGGCGGGCCGCTACGGCTGTGCAGGCGCAGGGCGGCACATGCGTACCTGGCCGCCCGTGGGATCCCGGTCTACAGCCGGTCGAGGAACTCCTGGAGAGCCTTGCCGATGTCCTGGGGGGAGTCTTCTGGGAGGAAGTGGGCTCCCCTGACGCTGACCGCTTGCTGGTTGGGCCAGGTACGTGCGTACTCCAGGGCGGGCCCGGTCATGACCGCGCCGGGGTCTCCTGCGATCAGCAGTTTGGGCACCGGACTCTGCGAAGCCCATGCCCCGTTGTCCTTGACGATCGCCGCGACGTCCTGCGGCTCTCCGTCGAAGGGCATTTCCCGCGCCCAGGTGAGCATGGGCATCCGCGACTCGCGAGTGGTGAACGGCGCCCGGTAGGCGGCCATTTCCCGCTCGTCGAGTTCACGCATGGTGCCCATCGGGAGCATCTTCTCGACGAAGAGGTTGTTGTCCAGGACGATCTCCTCGCCCTGGTCGCTGCGCACGGCACGAAACGTCGCGTCGCCGCCCGGCGGGAAGTCCGCCCAGCGGCGTCCCTGGATGACGCCTTCCATGTAGGCCAGGCCGTCGACCCGCGCCGGGTTGCGCCGCGCCCAGTCCAGGCCCAGGGCGGCGCCCCAGTCGTGCATGACGAGGGTGACGTTCCCCTCGGGCAGGACCGCGTCGAACCAGGCGTCGAGGTAGCGGACATGATCGGTGAACCGGTAGGCGCCGTTCGGCGTGGGACCGGAGGCTCCCATCCCGGCCAGGTCCGGGGCCAGGTAGCGGTGGGTGGGGGCGAGGCTGGAGATGACGTTGCGCCACAGGTACGACGAGGTCGGATTGCCGTGCAGGAACACCACGGCGCGATCACCGGAGTCGGTGTCGACGTAGCTCATGCTCACGCCGTCAGCCGTGATGGTCTTGCGGGGGTGCGGGTCGGTGGCGGTGTCGGCTGTTCCGGCCGGGTTCGATGACATGTCAGCTTTCCCTTCCTTTCCGGGGGCTCAGGAGGTCGATATCTGGCATTTGAGAATGAATGGACCCTTGCACTGGCGTCGGCTGTCTGCAATGGATCAGAGCCGGGTGACGTACCGGGCGCGACCATTGAGGTGAGGCTCTGCCGGGCGCCGGGCGGTGTCAGTCCCAGACCTCGTCGAGGTAGGGGTTCGGGGTCCGCTCGGCGGCCGGGAGCTGGGGCTCCCATACCTGCCGCCACTCCTCCTCGCCCATCGCGGAACGGAAGTGTTCGACCGTCGCGGTGGTGGCGGTACGGGCGGCGGCGAGCCGCTCTCCGAGCAGGGTGCCGTCGTACTTGACGACCCTTCCGTTCACCATGGCGGTGTGCACGTCCCCCGGCCGGCCTGGAAGACCACGTGCCCGTAGGGGTGGATGATCGGATGCATCGCGGGGTGCCCTCGCAAACGTCACGGCCTGATGGGCTGGAATGTTCTGCTGGAGTACCGCGAGCATGGGGGAGGGGGCGCACGAAGGGCTCGCCGCTCCCCAGCAAGCTCGACCTGGGTCGGCTTGGAACGGGGGCGGGTGTGCTACCGCATGCTCGAAGAGTCCGGTTCGGCCTGCGGCAAGAGCGGTAATGGCCCGCTCGCACCTGCAGAGGTGGGCGGCATCGCGATCTGGCTCTGAAGCCTCCGTACCCAGGGCAACGCAGATCGAGGCAGCCCACACCTCCATGGTTACATTTTGATCACGCATGTTCGCAAATTCTTCACAAGAGGCTGGAGTGGGCTACCTTGTTACTCGTTCAACAATGGGGGGCAAGTGCTGCCTGCCGGGGTGACTACCGGGTTTCGGGCATGCAGCTGTCTGGCTTCCGTGCGACGCATAGGGGTGCGTCGCACGGGGTGGCTGCCGGGGTATCCGATCCGCTCGCGGAGCTTGGGTGCTACACGGTGGTCGCGGCGTCGTGTCGCCGGGCCCCTCCTGCAAACAGTGGAGACGGCGGGGGAGTTACACGTGCAGGTCGGTGCTGCATTGAGCCCTGTGAGGGCAGCGGGGACGTTGGAGCGGAGTGATCCGGTTCCGCGTATCACGGTCGTGGGGACCGGTTACCTTGGCGCAACTCATGCCGTGTGCATGGCCGCCTTGGGCTTCGACGTCCTCGGCGTGGACACGGATGCGGTCAAGGTCGCCAAGCTGAACTCGGGCCAGGTGCCTTTCTTCGAGCCGGGCCTTCCCGAACTGTTGAGCAAGGCGCTGGACTCCGGGCGCCTGCGCTTCTCCACCAGCTTTCATGAGGCCGGTGAGTTCGGTGACATCCACTTCATCTGCGTCGGCACGCCCCAGCAGCAGGGGTCGGACGCCGCGGACCTGCGCTACGTCGAAAGTGCCGTGACTGAACTGGCGGCGCACCTGCGCCAGCCCGCGCTCGTGGTCGGCAAGTCCACCGTGCCGGTAGGCACCGCTGCACGGCTCACCGAGATCGTCCAGCGCGTTGCCCCCGCCGGCACCGACGTCGAACTGGCCTGGAATCCCGAGTTTCTTCGCGAGGGATTCGCCGTGGACGACACGCTGCGTCCCGACCGGCTCGTCTTCGGCGTGGCCTCCGACTGGGCCGAGACGCGGCTGCGCGCCGCGTTCGCGCCGGTGATTGCCCAGGGGGTACCGGTGGTGGTCACCGACCTGGCGACCGCCGAGCTGGTCAAGGTCGCCGCCAACTCCTTCCTCGCCACCAAGATTTCCTACATCAACGCCATGGCTGAGGTCTGCGAGGCGGCAGGCGGCGATGTCGCGCGGCTGGCCGAGGCGTTGGCCCACGACGAACGGATTGGCGGTCGCTTCCTCAAGCCGGGCCTGGGATTCGGCGGTGGGTGCCTGCCCAAGGACATCCGTGCGTTCGCGCACCGGGCCGAGGAACTCGGCGTCGGCCAGGCCGTCTCCTTCCTCCGGGAAGTCGACGACATCAACAAGCGGCGGCGCTCGCGCACTGTGGATCTGATCGCCGAGCTGGTGGGCGGGGAGCTGCGCGGGGCGCGGATCACGGTGCTGGGCGCGTCCTTCAAGCCCAACTCCGACGACATCCGCGACGCTCCGGCCCTCGATGTCGCGAGTAGCCTGCACCGGCTCGGAGCGCAGGTGACCGTGGTGGACCCGGCCGCCCTCGACAACGCCCGGCGCAGCCACCCCGAACTCGCCTACTGCGCCGACGCCCTCACGGCAGCGGCGGGAGCGGACGTCGTCGCCCTGCTCACCGAGTGGAACGAGTTCCGGCTCATCGATCCGCAGGTCCTGGGGGCCGTGGTCGCGCACCGGCGCGTGGTCGACGGTCGTCACGCGCTGGACCCGGTGCGGTGGCGCGAAGCCGGCTGGGAGTACCGCGCTCTCGGCCGCCCCTGAGCCCGGCGAATCCTGAACCCAACTTCCCGAGGGCGACCAGTAGTTGTGTTGCCCCCGGGGTGCTCTATGTGCAGAGCCTCGTCGCAGAGCAACGCGCATAGAACCCTGCAGCACCCGCATCCAATTGTTCGACGTACCGAGACAGTCTCGTACTCCTGGGGGGAGTTCCGTCATGTCCGATGGACAGCAGCTTGCCGCAACCGGCGCCGGTGGTCTCACGGTCGCAGGCGTCACCATCTACACCGGCTGGTGGATGTTCGCCGCCGCTGCCGGCCTTGTTCTCGCGGGGATCCTCGTCACCCGCGTGGGCTTCCGGAGGCGTCAGACCGTGGGCGAGGAATGAGCCGCAGACGCCGCCGTAGCCAGGTGCCGGTGCTGTCCGCCAGGCAGCACCGGTCCGGCACGGTCCTGATCGCCATCTGCGGCCTCGCCCTGCTGACCGTCTGGACCGCCCACCACGCCCTCACGGTCTCCACCTGGGACTCCAAGACCACCGGCCGCCTGTCCTTCGTCTGGCTCGGCACCTTCCTACTCTTCGCCATCCAGGTCACGCTCTACCACCTGGACCGTCCCATGCGCGTGCCCGCCAAGGCACGCGAGCGCCTGGACCGGCTGCACGTGTCCATCCTGATGCCCACCTACAACGAGGACCCCGGCTACCTGAAACTCGGCCTCGAGTCCTTCCTGCAGCAGACCCGCCGCCCCGACAGCGTCCACGTGGTCGACGACGGCTCCACCACCACCGACTACGCCGACGTCCGCGACTGGTGGCTCCAGGCCGCCCACCAGGCCGGCGTCGAGACGACATGGCAGCGCATGCCCAACGGAGGCAAGCGCCACGCCCAGGGCCACGGAGTCGAAGCCAGCCCGCACGCCGACGTCTACATCACCGTGGACTCCGACTCCTACCTTGACCCCCGAGCGGTCGAGGAGATCCTCAAACCGTTCTCGAAACGGCGCGTGCAGTCGGTCGCCGGCATCGTCATCGCCACCAACAACAAGGGCCCCAGCCGCCCTGTCTTCACCCCGCCGCGGAGCCGCGGCTCGCGCAAGGCGATCCGTCGCGCCAAGCGCGAGCACCGTAGGGCGGTTCTGTACTGGCGCAGCAGTCAGCTGCTGGCCCGCACGACCGACCTGTGGTTCGTGACCTCGCAAATGGTGGACCGCTCCGGCCAGTCCGCCGTCGGCGCCGTCATGGTCAACTCCGGTCCGCTCGCGGCCTATCGGGCCGCCGTGGTCCGCGACAACCTCGGCTCCTACCTCAACGAGACGTTCATGGGTCGCGGCGTCGCATTCAGCGACGACAGCATGCTCACCCTGTACGCCCAGGAGCGAGGACTCACGGTCCAGCAGAGCACCGCCATCGTGTTCACGGCCATGCCGGAGCGCTGGAACCACTTCGGCCGTATGTACCTGCGCTGGATGCGCGGATCGACGATCCGCTCGATCTGGCGGATGCGCTACCTGTCGATGGCCCGACCCGCCTTCTGGCTCCACGCCATGCGCTGGACCCAGATGGTCCTCACCCAGCTGGTCACCATCTGGCTGCTGGTGGTGGAGCCCGTCGCCTACGACAACAGGCCGCCGCTGAGCATGCTCTGGATCCCCTTCCTGCTCGGCTGGGCCCAGGGACTGCGCTACCTCGGCATCATCCGCACCGACGAACGCATCCGCTCCCGCCTGCTGACCTGGCTGATGATGCCCCTGGCGATCATCATGGCCTGGACATGGTTCCGCTGGCTCCGCTGGTATGGGATCGTCACCTGCGCCAAGACGGGCTGGGGCACCCGGCAGAACGGGGCCGAAGTCTCCCTCGCAGGAGGCACCCCGACGCCGCAACCGTCTGTCTCAACGCCCGGCACACCGCTGGCAGTTGTACAGCCCACGCCGGGCGTCTGGGACGAGGCCAGTACGAGGCAGCCTCAACAGCACTGGCCACCCATCGCGTCAGCTCCCTGAGCCTTCGCCCCGGCTCACCTGTCGCCGGGGCGGAAGCATCGAGATGACCGGGCAGGGGGTGCGTCGGCGTGAGGCGGAGCCTCCGCTCACGCCGTGGGGTCAGGTACGTAGCCGGACTCTTCATCGGGGAAGACGTCCCTGACCAGTTCGACGCGCGGCACCCGCAGCAGGTACCCCTCGATGGGTCCTCGTGGAAGTCGGATTCCTGGCTGCGGCTGATCACAGTCAGGACGGACCAGTTCTGTGGTTCGGGCTGGGGGACGAGGAAGCACAGGTCGGCGTTGTCGGTGCCGCCCCAGCGGATGAGCTGCTCCGGCGAGGAGTCGCGTTCATCGAGGAGCTGCTGGATGTGGGGGCGTGCGGCACGCATGGTGTCGCGTGCCTGGAGGGTTTGCGTGACCAGGTCCAGGTCCAGGTGCGGGTTCACGGCGCCCGCGCGGTACGCGTGAAGGAAGTCGTCGAAGCTCGCGCCGCCGAAGGCGTCGAAGAACGCAGGCAGGGTCTTGACCAGGAGCCCCACCGATCCCGCACCAGCGTCGCGCGAAACTCACCGGCGCGCGGATCGCCACGGCCCCACTGCCGCCGCCCCCGTCTCAGCCGCTGCGGGCAATCCGACGTGTCGGAGCCGACGGCACCTTCGCCGTTGCCCGCCAGAAGCTCCGTCCCGGCATCGCGCACGCGGGCAAGACCGTCACCGTGATCATCGAAGAGACCTGCTTCCGCGTCCTCGATGGCGAGGTCGAGATCTCCACTCACCCACGCAAAGGTGGCCGCGTCACCCGCTACGTCGCTGACTCTCGCTGACCGTCAACCATCACCTGGAACCGTCAAGCATCACGCGAGACACCGTCAAGCAAGTCTCAGGACCAAACCGTCAAGCATCTCCCCGGACCTCACACCGGAGCGCATGACGAGCGAGCGGTCCTGCAGCGGGGCGGCCAGGTCGACGCCCAACTGCCTCGACCACAGCAGGTACAGCGGATGGGCCCGGGCCACCGGCTCGCAGCCCGTCGCCGCCACGAGCTCACCGAACCTTCGCCCGCCCGCGGCCTCGGCGAGCAGCACCGGCCGAAGCCCCAGCGGATCGGACCTCAACCGGCGTTGCGACGCCATCGCGTCCAGCCCTGCGAAGGTGTGCTTCCGCCAGCGAGCAGCCACCGCGTAGCGCCAGCCGCAGGCGACCTCGGCGGCCGCGGCGAACGACTCCCGGTCCGCCTCCTTGATCAACGGCTCGGGGCGTACGTCGATCAGCCAGACGGCGCGGCGGGTCACCGTGAGGTAGTCAGGGGTGTGGGCGCGGCGCTTCCCGCAGGTGGCGAAGGAGATCTTCAGTGGCTGCGAGACGACGTCGACCACGTCGCCGGCGAAGGTCAGGGCCAGCAGAACCCGGCTCTCCTCCAGGCTCTCCGCGCCGTGGTGCTGGCCGGTACTGGTCAGGAACTGCAGGCCAGGACGGTGCCGTTGGTCCCGGCGCCAGGTGAAGTGCCGCATCGGGCCGCTTGTGAGCACCGGCTCCTGCGCGAGATCGTGCACCGAGCGAGACGCATCGTCCCCGCCGGCCCGCCACGAGACCGCCCACCGTCTCGTCCAGCCGTCGCCCATGTTCAGACCGGACCTTCCCGCGTCGACGTCCGTCGCCACGAAAAGGTCCTCCCACCTGCACCGATGCGACCAGACAGACCCGGTGGCAGCTGTTTTGACTACCCTTCCCGACCCAGCACGTGTAGCGGCCATGGGCCCATGGAAGCGCCGTAGAGAACCTCAGGCTCCCGATCTTCGTTTCTGCTGGCAGAAAGACTGCTGAATGAGCGTCTGTGACAAGTCGGATGCCTTGAATGTGGCAACCAGGCTGCCTCGACGTCCCCTTCGCCAGCTCAGCCGGTGCCGGGACAACTTCTTAGCTTCGGCTCATGAACCGGGTCACCATCGTGCGCGCAACACGCCGTCGCTATCGGGTAGAACGGCTTGGAGCAGTGGACTGCGTTCGTCGGCGTAGAAGGAAAGAGCGCGGGCCGCTCGCGCGTCGGCTACCAAGGCAGCGAGCTCCTCGTACTGGGTCTCATCGACGATCATGTCTCTGATCGTTCCGTCCTTCGTCTCCCAGACGAACTCGATGTGCCATTCGGACGGCAGCGCGGTCAGGACCGCGACGACATCGGGTTGCAGGTCGGGCCAGACGGTCAGCAGGGCGCGTGGGCCGAGACGGGCTCGCACCGCGTTGAGGTTATTCGTGGTGAGACGGTGCCAGCGGGTGGCGTTGACGATGTGGGTTTCCTCCAGGAGCAGACCTTGCCGCGCTACCAGCTCGGTACACACCGACGCCCAGAACCCTTCGTCGGCGGCTTCTGTCACCTCTGGTTCCGCGGCGTAAGGTGACGCCGACAGCCGTTCCGCGAAGAGGCCGAGTTCTCGTGTACGGGCCACGGCGTCTGTGCAGGGCTTGTCGCTGCCCACGTACACGTACTGGTCCCATCCGACGTGCACGGCGAAAACGTCCTCTGCCTCCAGCCGGCACCAGGCGCCCTGTTCACGGAGCATGACGCGGATCAGCTCCAGCGCCATCGCCAGGGAAACCTCGGCCCCGTCGTGGTAACCGGCGAGGTCAGCCGGGAAGAGCCCGCTGAGATCGTGTCCCTCGACCGCCGGCTGGGCACCGAAGTGGACGAGCCCGGTGACGGAGGGCTCACGGATCTCCAGTCGGTCGATGCCCGCAGCTTCCGCGAACGCGGAGATCGCCTCCAGGTAAGCGGCCTCGACCGGCCCGTGGTCGCTGACCGCCTCCTCCGCGCCCCGGTAGCTGCCGTGCTCGTCACGGTCGGCGGGGGCATACTTCGTGATCCGGTGAACGAAGGCAGGCGGCACGCTACTCCTAGACAAGATGGAAGGTAGCGCCAGCGTAGGTCCCGAGCCGAACTCGCGGTTCCCGGTTTCCGCTGCACGGCCCGACAGCTCTTTCTGGTGACAGAAAGACTGCCGAATGAGCGCCTGTGACAAGTCGGATCCCTCGCGTGTGACAACCAGGCTGCCTCGGTCGTCCCCATTCACCAGCTCAGCCGGCCCCGCTGGTGACAACTCCTGAGCTTCGGCTCAGGTACCTCCCTCTGGTAGCAGTGGCCGCGGAGCCGGAGGCATCTGGTTGGGAACCGGTCGGGAGAGTTGGAGGTATGGCAAATGAATGCAGGTCCTGCCGCGAAGGCAGGACCTGCTCTTGATGCTCCGGTCTCTCGAGGTGACAGTGCCGAGTCGGCTGTTGTCACTCTCGGTTGAAGATGCCCGCGCCCGCTGTGATGCCTGCGGTCGCGATTGCGCCGGCCACCGCAACAACCGTCGGCTCACTTGGTGCTAGCACCAGAGTGAGGACGGAAGCGGTCAGCGCCGCAGTGACGATGAAGAACCCTGCGATGGCTGTGTTCCAGCCCGATCGGGGTGGCCGCGGCGCTGGGGTGTGTCCGCGCGCCCGAGGAGGGTGTACTCGCATAGACAGCTCCTGATGGTCCGGGGCCGCCTGGCAGGACGGCCTCCCGTTCCACTGCGATGCCCCCAGCCAGGGACGTTGATACAACTCGTCGGTAACAACCGATATCCTGTTGTAGGCGCTCTCCGGCATCGTGCGCATTGTTCCTGGACGCAGGCTTCAACGAGCATCCGCGTGGGCAGCATGGCCAACGTGAGTGTGGGCTCCTCGAAGGAGGGAAAGCTCGCGCTCTGAGCAGTTCCTTCTGATGGTCCGAGGGAACAACGAACAACATGCCGGTCGTCTGTGGCAGCAGGCCCGGCCGAACATCATGCAGGGGGTCTCGCTGTGCGGGGCCCCCTTTGCAGGTCCTGTCCCCGACAGTCCCGAGCTGCAGCCTGACGTTCCCCACCGTGCCGTTCTATGGGGAGTGGTTGTGTCGGATCCGCTGTAAACGCCTGACCCTCGTGGTTGTGCGGGGCGGTGCAAATTTGGACCGCCCGCCCCAACACGCGGGGGAGGCCGTTG
>NZ_JBIAQB010000008.1:0-473701 GCF_042888725.1 Streptomyces sp. NPDC002795 | reverse complement strand
CGTTTTGGGGGGCGGGTTTGTGCCGAAACCGGTTAACCCGCCGCCCCCCCGTGGTTGAGCGGGACGTTCCAAATTGGAACGTCCCGCTCAACCACGAGGGTCAGGCATTGCTGGAGTCCCCGACGAGCTCCGCGTCGACCACGTCGTCTGCGCCCACGGTCGGCTTGGCGAGCATGCAGCCCCGCTCGTCGGCGAGGCAGGGGTTGGTGAAGGCGATCACGATGGCACGCAGAGCCTCGTTGTGTGCGGCGTCACCGGCATTGCGGTGCAGTTTGGCCTCGGTGCGCGAGTGATGGCCGTAGCGCCGTGGAAGCCGATAAGGCGTGATGCATGCGCGTGCCAGCGGGTCCCGTACACAGGGCGCACTAGCTCGTGTACTCGTCCATGTCGGTGCTCAACTGCTTCAACTCCGCCACCCCCAGGGCCATCTGGCTATTCGCTGCCGTGAGGTCGCCCGAGACGCACAGCGCAAACCCCGAGCTGACATGGTCCAGCATCGAGTTCCACAGCTTCGGGTTACGCGGATAAGGCGGGGCTTGCTGGAGTGCCACGGCAGCGTCGAGACCGTCCTGGCACGCTGCGGTCATCTCGTCGTCGTTGGACGAATCGGCGATGTCCGAGAACGCCTGGCTGAGGTCATCCCAGTCCGACGACACCGTGGATCCCCACTCTGCGAGCGTGTCCTGTTCCGACTCTTCGGTGCTTTCCTGCTCCTGGGCCGCTCCCACAGCGTTCGCGGGCTCGTCTTGCGAGCTGTTGCTGCCGCAGCCCGCCAGGATCAGCACCCCGCTGGCGGCGACGGCCGTGACCGCGACCCGCACGCGATGTCGATGGCGGAGCGAGGAGACGGTCCGCTGGGCGGCTGTGGTGGACATCGGTGCTCTCGGCTTCCGGACACTCATGTGCCGGGCAAAGGGGCGGCTGCTCCCTTGCACCTTCTGTCTTCCAGTCTCCTCCTCTTGCGTCGACATTGCGCGCGAGTCCCGAGGGCGCAGGTCAGTGCCGTTTCGGCCGGTCCTTGGAGTGTGCCGCACGTGGCGCCCGTGGAGGGTGTCGAGTTCGAGGGGCCGGAACATTCGCCGACATCCGATGGCCAGAACCAAGGCGACAGTTCCGGCCCGGCATGACGGACGCTGAGGGTTGAATTATGAACAGCTTGGTCTCTTCCCGCATGCGTCGGTGTGGGTGAGATTGACTGCATGCCTCTGGAATGGTCTGAAGTTTGGGGAGGGGCGTCGTCCTCGCCGTCGTCACCCTGGTGTTCGCGGCGCTCGTGTTCACCGTCAACCGTCTGACCGGCGGTGGCGAGAGCGAGGGCAAACAGAAAGTGCGTGGGTTGAAGGCTGGGCGTGTCGGAGCCAAGGGAGGTCGTAGTTTTGAAGGGGGAGGCGCTTGAGATGGGACCGCGGCCGTGAGTTTCAAGGATCGGGCGAAGGCCCGTGAAGAGTCGCGACTGACCCGGGAGCAAGAGACGGCCGCTCAAGCCGCTCTCGAGATCGCGCACGATGCCCACGAGAGCGGAGACGGTTGGTTCGAGGCTGAGATCGACTTCCGTGGCACCGGCAGTCTGAACCCTTATGGGAACACGGGCAGTGATGTGAACGCCGCGTCGGCTGGCGGGTTCAACCCCATAGCGTCGGAGAATCGGCCGGCCCACGGCCGACTGGATGCCCTCTCGAGAATCGAGGCGGAGGGCTGGCGGCTGCATACGGCTCAGTACGTACATGTACAGCTCGGAGAGGAGTCGCGAGACAAGGCCTTCTCCTCCGGGCAGCGCACCGCCATTCGCGGAAAGATCACAGGAATCTACCTGTTCCAGCGTGCCTGACCGCGGGTCTAAGGCCACGAAGATGGTACCCCGTGGTCAGCTGAACCCTCCCGAGAAGCCAGAGTTCAGCTGAGCACTACAGATGTTGTACCCACCCTGTGCACGCCCGGACTTGGTGTGATCGCCAATGGTCACCGAGCACTTGATGTCACCACCGCCCTGGAGCTGAGCAGTGATCTGGTAGTAGAGGGCATCTTCCTTGACCTTCATGGTCTTGGAGAACGGCAGTGTATTGCCGCCGAGGTTCGTGCCGTCGCTGCCGTAGGTGATGTCGACTCCGGACGGCGCGGTGCCCGACACCTTGAAGACGGCAGTCTCGCTGTCCGACTTTTCCGACTCTTCGGTGCTCGGTGACGGGCTCTTCTCGCTCGGCGAGCTTGACTTCGTCGATGGGCTGGATTCGGGGGAATCTCCACTGTCCGAGGTGCACGCAGTCATCGCCACTAGTGCGATACAGCTTGCAGACACCGCACAGGCCCTGGTCAGGCGCATAAGATCACCGAATTCAATGGACGATGAAGATCTCATTTGACGGTAGGACCGCCCCGCGTCCGACACCCCTGCGGCTAGGCCATGTGAGTGAATCGCGGGCGCGTGGGATGGATCCTTGTTGAGAGGATTTAAGCGGCCAAACCATGACTGACCAGCAGACGAACATCGGCGGCCATGTTTTGATGCGCGACCTGCTCGACTCCGTAGCCGACAGGCTCGATCGCCCGGGCCTGACGGTCGGGGCATTCCGGCGCAGAGCGTGGGCTCGAAAATGCGAATCGGGCTGTGTCCTGTACTGGTGGGCCAGGAGTGTCCCTGGGGTGGCCGGGAAGATTCTGCTTCAGTGTCGGCGCGGTGTCAGTGAGGACACGGTGCGGCTGGCCAAAGCCAGCCTGTGGGCTCTTAGCGGGTCGGGCCGCCGAGTTGTGGTCGCAGCACGGTGTTCTCGTGCTGTAGCACCAGGGGTTCAGCGCCCTTGGTCGTGTCCCCGCGCAGCGGGACGGAGGTGCTCACAGCAAGGCCCGGGTAGCTCGGTACGGCAGGACAGGGATTACCAGTGCGGCTTCTCGGTCCCTGCCGGGTTCTTTCGTCCGACTTCCACCCGCAGTGATGACTTAAGTCCTAACGGCTTCGGCAAGCACCTGCGCCCCATCGAGCCGTCCTGTAAGACTTGCCCTCGCGCACCGAGCCGGGGGCGGGGCTGATGCGCACTGCGATTCCAGGGGAGCGTCTCATGGCAGCACCGCACGCCACGTCCGACCAGCCGCAGGACCGGGGCATCTTCGACTGTGACGAGGCCCATCGCAGCCCACTCCGTTCCGACTACGAGCGGATCTTCGATTCCGGGCTGGTCGTGCTCGACACCAATGTGCTGCTCAACCTCTACCGCTCGAATGAGAGCACTCGCCGGGACACCCTTGCCGCCCTCGCCCGGCTCCGCGAGCGACTCTGGATCCCACACCAGGTGCTCACGGAGTTCTGGCGCAACCGCGAGTCGCCGACCGTACGCCATCACCATGCGACCAAGGCGAACGAGGCGAGCGCCTTGCTCGATAAGGCGGTCAGCACAGCCCGGACAGCAGTGACCACCTGGCTGACCGCTGTCCAGCTCAAGGACAACGAAGAGGCTGCAGAACGGGCTGACGGAGACCTGACCGAGCTCACCAAAGCGGCCGACAGTCTCAAGATGTTCATCCGGGCGCAGGCCGAGTGCGACGCACTCAAGGAGACTGCCACTACTGACACAGACCCGGTACTCAAGGCCCTCGAACCGCTTCTGCACGGCCGGATCGGCGAGCCGCTGGCGCCGGACGAGTACGACAGGGCCGTGAAAGACGCGCAGCAGCGCGCCGACGAGGGGATACCGCCGGGGCACGAGGACTTCCGTACCAAGGAACCCGAGCTGGCTGCCGGTGACTACCTCCTGTGGGTACAGCTCAAGGCGGAGGCTCGGCATCGCGGGTGCGATGTTCTGCTGGTCACGGGGGACGTGAAGAAAGACTGGTGGACCAGCCGTGGATACGACATCCCGCCTCGCCCCCGTGCGGAACTTCTCATGGAACTACGGGAGCAGGTCGGGGTAGGGCTCTACATGCTCACGCCAAGCGAATTGCTCCGCTGGGCCAAGGAACTCCTCGAATTGAACGTGGACGAGGGCTCGGTCCGCGACCTGGAGCAACTGGGCGAGACGTCAGCCGGCGAAGACTCGGAAGAGGGAGCCTGGACGTTGGATTCGCTGGCGGCGTTCATGGACGAGCTGATGAGGCGCTACCCATCCCGAGTCAAAGCGATCGTTGCGGCTGCGGCGAACGGCGGGTTCGTGGACCGTGAGACGGTGTACAAGCTTGCCGGCTACGACGAGACACGAAGGCTCCGCGGCTTCACCCAACCGATCGGCACTCTGTCGAGGGATCTGCAGGCGATAGGAGTGCTGACAGGTGGGGAACCGTTCTTGCTCACCACCGTCTACGGCCATGCCGCCGACCCTTCCTGGGCGAAGGGATTCCGCATTCCCAGCGCGGTGATCCCCCTGCTCCGGAGCACGTATGAAGGGGGCGACCTGTGGCCAACCCGAGTCAGGGGAGAGACTGAGAGCGAACCTTCCGACAAGGACTAGGCGCGCTGCTCCGGCTCGTTGGTGACGGTTAGGGAATCCAAGAGCTGCGCCGGCAATCAGGACGAGAAGCAGATCGTCACTGCCTGCGGCGGTATCCGCTTTCACCCCGAAGAGGAGCTGTGGGAGCAGCTGCACGCGCACACGGCGAGGTTCGAGCTGAAGTCCGGAAAGCTCGTCGTCGACGCGTTCGACGCCGGGTTGGCCCAGGGGAACGGCTCGTAGCGGCTCACTTCGGGGCGTCACACTCGAACCAGACTGCGTTGCCGGTGGCGGGCGGCCGGTTCGGGGTGACGCCCCAGCGGGACGTGAATGCTGCCACTCTGGTCAACCCGTGCCCGCCTTCCGCCAGTTGATCGGGCGGGGCGGGTGCGGGCGCGGCTTCGGGTGGTCGTCGGACACCTCCACCCGGATGCCGTCCTCGGTGCGCAGCATCTGGCCCGTGCAGCGGCGGCGCGGCACATGCCGCACGACGTTCGCGATCAGCTCGGTGAGCGCCAGGCAGGCGTCGTCGACGAGCTTGGGCAGCACCCAAGCGGCCAGATGCGCCCGCAGAATGCACCGCAGGGGCCGCGCGCTGTGCTCACCCACGGTGAGGCCGAACCCATGGCGGGCCCCAAGTCCCGTGTCGGGCCGGTCAGTTACGTGATCCATGTCACCAGCGTGGAGCGCGCCGGTTACGCTCGGCTACGGAGCGAACGGAACGCCGGGAGGTGTTGCAAGCGAGGGGTGGTCGCCGTGCCCAACATCCGCCGCGATCTGGACCCCGGGGCCTCGCCCCTCGATTACTACGGCTATGAGTTGCGCCGCCGCCGGGGAGAGGCCGAGGTGACGCTCGGACAGCTCGGCGACATCATCTTCTGCACCGGCTCGCTCGTCGGTCAGGTCGAGTGCGCGAAGAAGGTCCCGACGCGGGAGTTCCGCGAGCGGGTGGATGCGGCGCTGGGGGCGGAGAGGTTCTTCTCGGGCCTGGTGGGGCTGGTGCTGCGGTCGCAACTGCCGCACTGGTTTCAGGCGTACGCGGAGATGGAGGCGCGGGCGACGTATCTGTCCACGTTCCAGGCCCAGTTGGTGTACGAGCTGCTCCAGACACCGGACTACGCCCGCGCCGTACTCGGTGTGCGCGCGGACGGCGACCTCGACGGCAAGGTGGCGGCACGGATGGACCGCCAGCGCATTCTGGAGCGCGATGAACCGCCGTTGCTGTGGGCGGTGTTGAGTGAGGCGTTGCTGCACCAGGAGATCGGCGGACGCGACGTCATGCGGGCTCAACTTCAGCACCTGTTGGACCTGGAGGGCCGGGAGTGGGTGAAGGTCCAGGTGTTGCTGTTCGAGGCGGGGGCGCATGCGGGGCTGAGGGGTGCGTTCAACCTGCTGCGTTTCGACGACGACCCGGACCTCGTCTACACCGAGGATTTCGTGCAGGGCCACATGACCGCCAACCCGCAGGCGCTCAGGGAGGGTTCACTCCGTTTCGATCACTTGCAGGGCCAGCGCCCTCCCGGTGGAGGAACAGTATGGGCCCGAGCCCAGGCAACCTGGCCGACGCACAGTGGCGTAAGTCGACCTACAGCAGTGACACCGCCGGCGACTGCGTAGAAGTCGCCGAACCCTCCGCCCCCCCCCCCCACGCACCATCGCCATCCGCGACTCCAAGGACCCGGCCCGCGGCCACCTCCAGGTCGGCGCGGACGCGTTCGGCGCGTTCGTGGCGTTCGCGGTCACCTCGGCGTAGCCGACGACGCGGGAGCCTCCCGTAGCAGGCCCACTGCGCGTACGAGGGTGGTCACGAGCTCGTCGGCGCGGTTCCGGTCGCAGCCGGCGACGTACTGCAGCGTGATGCCCTCCATGCCCGCGACGACGAGCCGCGCCAGGGTCTCCGCCTCCGGGAGCGGGCCCTCGTCGGCGCGCTCGGCCGCGGCCGTGAGGATCTCCGTCATCGCCGCCGCGTACGCCTCGTACGCGGCGCCGCTCCTGCCCGCCTCGCCCGGCAACCGCAGCCAGTGGAGGACGAGCTCCCACGTGGCGACCTGCTCCTCGGGGTCCTCGCCCATGCGGGCCCAGGCCGCACCGCAGGCCGCGGCCACGGCGTCCGCGACGCCGACGCTGTCCGCCGTCGCGGCCCTGACGGCGCCGATGAAGTCGCCGACCACGTAGTCGTAGACGGCTTCCATGAGCTCGTCCTTGTTCTTGAAGCAGTAGTGCAGGCTGGCCAGCGGGGCCCCCGCCTCCTCGGCGATGCGCCGGGTCGTCGCGCCGGTCACGCCGTGCTTCGTCACGACCTTCGTCGTCGCCCGGACGAACTGGCGGCGGCGCTCGGCCACCGGTGTGTGCGCCATGGGAATCCCCTCACCCCTCTTGATCCAACCTCTTGACGGTCGAGTTGGTCGCTCGACATAGTCAAGCGACCAACTCAACGTGTCAGCGCAACATACCAATGCAACGCACCTCGTGAGAACGGGAGTTCGGCATGACCGTCATTCAGGATTTCGCGGACGCCGTGACCGTCGCCGACCTGGAGACCGATCCCTATCCGATCTACCGGCGGCTGCGCGCGGAGGCGCCGGTCTGCTACGTGCCCGCGGTGGATCTGTGGCTGGTGACCCGCAGGGCGGACGTGGCCGCGGTCGGCAACGACCCGGACACCTTCACCGCCGCCCTGCCCGACGCCCCGGTCAACCGCGCCTTCGGCGAGCCCAACATCCTCACCGCCACCGGGGACACCCACCGCGAGCTGCGGGGCAGCCTGGAGGGGAAGTACAAGCCGCGCGAAGTCGCCCGCTACATAGACCAGTTGGTGGAGCCGATCGTGGCCGAGCGGCTGAAGGCGCTCGACGGGCGGACTGAAGTCGACCTGCTGGCCGAGTACTTCGAGCCGATCTCGGTGCGCAGCCTCGCCGAGGTGCTGGGCATCGGGGAGTTCGACTCGGACACGCTGCGCCGCTGGTTCCGGGGGCTCGCCGAAGGTGCCATCAACTTCGAGCACGACCCGGCCCGGCAGGCCGTCTCGGACGCCACCGTGCAGGAGATGCTGACCGCGATGGACCCGCTCCTCACCCGGATGGAGCGCGAGCCCGACGACAGCACCCTCGCGCACATGCTCTGGTCGGGGCGGGATGCCGAGGAGGGGGAGCGCGGTCCGCGCGACCGGTCGGCGGTGCTGCCTTCGCTGAGGGTGATCATCCTCGGTGGCATGCAGGAGCCGGGGCACGGCGCCGCGTCCACGCTCTACGGTCTGCTCTCCGAACCGGAGCAACTGGCCACTGTGCTGGCCGATCCGGAGGGGCAGTGCGGGACGGCCGTGGAGGAGGGTATCCGCTGGGTGTCCCCGATCGGCACCCAGGCCCGTTTGGTGACCCGGCCGACCGAGCTGGGTGGTGTGCGGCTGCCCGAGGGTGCCAAGCTGAGCGCCGTCCTCGCGTCCGCCAACCGGGACGAGGCGGTGTTCGAGGAGCCCGAACTGTTCCGCTTGGACCGCAGTTCGCGCAGGAGCATGCCCTTCGGGTTCGGCCTGCACTTCTGTGTCGGCCACGCCTTCGCGCGCTCGCAGATGCGGATCGCGCTGACCCGCCTGCTCCAGCGCTTCCCCCAGCTGCGGCTGCGACCGGAGCGGCCGGTGGACTTCCGTGGCTGGGAGTTCAGGGCGCCGAGCAGTCTGTGGGTGTCGCTCGACGGCCGCGGGTAGGGCCGGCGGCCGGGGTGGCGAGAGTTTTCGGTGGCGGACCCTTGCCGGAAAGTCGTTTGGGCCCGCATGATCTCCCTGCCGGTCCCGGCGGAGTTGCTCGTCCCCCCTGGTGCCGCCGCACTGCGGCATGCCCCGCTCCGCCCCGAACTCCCTCCGGCACCCCGGGACTTCCGCACGTGAGGAGCGCGACATGGCCGCCGGTCGACTCGCCGAACCAACCGACACCGCCCCACCCCGCACGACCCCAGCGGAAGGGGGTCGCCTGGGCACCGCGTCGATCGTGTTCTTCGTCGTGGCCGCGTCCGCGCCCCTCACTGTCGCGGCCGGCGGACTCCCGCAGTCCCTCGCCGTGACCGGTGTGCTCGGCCAGCCACTCATCTATCTCGGCCTCGCGGCCGTCCTGATGGTGTTCGGCTCCGGGTACGCCGCGATGAGCCGACGCATCAGCGGAGCGGGCGCGTTCTACGCCTACATCGCCGCCGGCCTCGGCCGCGCCACCGGCACCGGCGCGGCCTTCGTCGCCCTCCTCGCGTACAACGCCATGCAGGTCGGCATCGCGGGCCTCTTCGGCTTCACCACGGCGGACTTCATCCGCGCCAAGGCCGGCGTCGACGTCCCGTGGTGGGCGATCCTTCTGGTCACCGTGGTCGTCGTCGGTGTGCTCGGCTTCCTGCGCATCGACCTCAACGCGCGCGTCCTGGTCACCCTGCTCAGCATCGAGACCCTCACCGTCCTGGTGTTCAACATCGCCGAGATCGTCACCACCCACCACCCGCTCAGCACCGAGCCGTTCACCTGGGACGCCGTCACCACCGGCGGGGTGGGATCGGCGGCCTGCTTCGCCATCGCCGGCTTCATGGGCTTCGAGTCCGGCGCCATCTACGGCCAGGAGTGCCGCGACCCACGGCGCACCGTGCCCCGGGCCACGTACCTCGCGGTCGCGCTGATCGGTGTCTTCTACGCCTTCACCAGCTGGGCGATGGTCGTGGGAACCGGCACCGACAACGCCGTGCCGATGTCCGCCAAGTACGGCCCCGACCTGCTGTTCGTACTGTCCCGGGACAGCCTCGGCGGCCTCTTCGCGGACTTCGCCCACCTGTTCCTGATCACCAGCATGCTGGCCGCGCTGATCTCCTTCCACAACGCCGTCGCCCGCTACTTCCAGGTGCTCGGCCAGGACCGCGTCCTGCCCGCCCGCCTCGGCCGCACCCACCCGCGCTTCGGCTCCCCGTACATGGGCTCCCTCGCGCAGAGCGCGCTCGCCGCCGTAGTCGTGATCGTCTTCGCGGCCCTTGGCCTCGACCCGGTGGCCACCCTCTTCACGTGGCTGACCAACGTCGGCGCGATGGGTGTCATCCTGCTGCTCGCCGCCACCTCCTTCTCCGTGATCGCCTACTTCCGGCGCCACGACGCGAGCGGCACCACTTTCTGGTCGCGGGCGCTGGCCCCGCTGGTGTCCGGTGTGGTGCTCGCCGCCGTGTTCGTGATGATCTGGGGCAACTTCCCGGTGCTGCTCGGCACGGAGGGCGGCTCCCCGCTGTCGTGGATCCTGCCGGGGCTTGTCATCCTGTGCCTGGTGGTGGGCGTCGCATACGGACTCGTGCTCAAGGTACGGCGGCCCGAGGTGTACGCGGTGCTCGCGCGGGGCGGAGCGGACGAGGTGGCCTGACCCGCCCCGCCGCCCCCGCCGTCACCCGGCGGCGTGCACCACTTCGCCCTCCACCACCGTCAAGTCGACAGGCAGGAAAGGAAGTTCGGCGGGATCCGTGCGGAGTAGGGAGCCGCCGAGCAGGCACAGGTCGGCGACCTTGCCGGGTTCGAGAGTGCCTTTCCAGTCCTCCGCGTGGTCCTGCCAGGCCGCGGTCGCGGTGCAACTGCGGACCGCCTGGGTCAGTGTGACGCGTTCGGCGGGGCCGACCGGGGACGGGCCGCTCCGGGTGTCGCGCAGCATGGCGGAGGACAGGCCGCGCAGCCAGTCCGGCGCGACGCACGGCGCGTCCGAGCCGGTCGTCGTCCGCACACCGGCCGCGAGCGCCGAGCGCAGCGGGAAGGCCCGCTCGGCGTGGTCCGCGTCGAGGATCTTGGTGATCATGTCGGAGGCGAGCCAGCGCAGTCCGGGGTTCATGCTGGCGCCGATGCCGAGGTCGGCCATGGTGCGCAGCGCGGACGCCGACGGGAAGTTGCAGTGGATCAGGTAGTGGCGTGCCTCCTCGCGCGGCAGCTCCCGCAGCGCCGCGGCCAGTGCCTCGACGGCCGCGTCGATCGCCCGGTCACCCGTGACGTGGATGCCGGCCTGGAGGCCCGCCGCGTGCACCGTACGCACCATCGCGGCGAGCTCCGCCGCCTGTTCGGCCGTGCTGTCGCCGTGCAGGCACAGGCCGCCGTGCCCGCTGCCGTCGGCGTAGCCCTGGTTCATCCACGCGGTGCCGTGCGCCGGCACTCCGTCGGCGAAGATCTTGACGCCGAGTACGCGCAGCCGCCGGGGGTCGGCAGTCTCGGGAACCCGGACGCGGGCGAGGCCGTCCGTGATGCGGGCCGCCGAACCGGAGCCGATCGGTGAGAACAGCAGCAACGCACTGACCCGCGCGGTGAGTTCGCTGCGCGCGGCCAGATCGGCGTACGCGCCGAGGACGGAAGGGCCGAGGAAGCCGCCGAAGTCATGGGCGCCGCCGGGGCCGAGACCCGGCTCGGTGAAACTGGTGATGCCACGCGCGTTGAGGTCGGCGACGGCCGCCCGCACCGCCTGCCGTGCCTGGTCGGGCGTCGGCTCGGGGATGCGCTCCTGGATCAGTCCCTGCGCGCCCTCGTGGAGCATGCCGTCCGGGTACGCGGCCGGGTCGAGGCCCGCGGCGCGCAGCGCGGCCGAGTTGGCGCACAGCCGGTGGCCGGAGAAGTCCTGCAGGGCGACCGGGCGGTCGGGGGCCACGGTGTCGAGCAAGGAACGGTCCGGGGTCCGCCCGCCCAGGCTCACCGGGTCCCAGCCCGCGCCCCGTATCCACCGTCCACGTGGTGTCTCGGCGGCGGCCGCACGCACCGTGTCGAGCAGCGCGCCGAGATCGGTGGTGGTGGCCGGGCCGAGGTCCAGGCAGAACGGGGGCCGGGAGCCGCCGTGGGCGGCAGCGTGGCAGTGGGCGTCGTTGATGCCCGGCAGCAGGGTGCGCCCGGCCAGGTCGACCACTTCGGTGCGCGGTCCGATCAGGTCGCGCAGGCGGTCGGCGCTGCCCACCGCGGCGATGTGTCCGTCGCGCACCGCGAGTGCTTCGGCGACGGTGAAGTGCCCGTCGGCCGTGACCACTTCACCTCCGGTGAAGAGCAGGTCCGCGGGTCCGGAGGCCGTGTGCCCGGATGCAGTGGGTCCGGAGGTCGTGTGCTCGGGGGCCCTCATGCCACCACTCCTTGCGTCGTGTTGTTGTTCGGGGAGCTGTCCGCGGAAGGCGCGGCGACCGTCCGCCACCGCTCGCGCTCCGGATGGCCGAGCGCGAGCACGCCCACCGCGCCGGCGACGAGCAGTGCGGCGGACAGCCACAGGGCGTGCCGGTATCCCGTGGTCGCGTCCGGGGCAGCGTCCAGCAGGACGCCCACCACGTAGGGCCCGGCGAGCGCGGAGAGCTGGCCGAGGCCGGTGCCGATGAGCAGGGCCCGGGTGCGCTGCGCGTCCGGCGCGATGTCGGCGATGGCCGCCTGGGCGAGCGGCATGAACAGGCCGTACCAGGGCAGCAGCACCAGGATCACGAGCAGCGCGGGCAGGCCGCCGCCCATCACCGGCAGCACGGCCATCGCCACCGCGCTCAGCAACAGCACGACCGCCCCCGGCACCAGACGGGCCCGCCGCGGCCCGGCCCCGCGCCGCAGCAGCCGGTCGGCGAGCACGCCGACCCCCAGGCAGCCGACCGTGAACACCGCCCAGAACGCACTGTTGGCGAGCCCCATCTGCGCGGAGGAGTAGCCGAGCGCCCGGATCATGAACAGGGGCAGCCAGCTCGTCATCACGGCGGTGCCCCATGCCATCGCGAACATGCCCACCACACACGCCCACCAGGTGCGGCTGCGCAGCATCGCGCGCAGGTCCGCGCGCGTGGCGCCGGGGCCGGTGCGCGGGGCGGGCGCCGTCGCGTACGGGCCCACCCCGCCGAACGCCAGCCACAGCGCCAGCCACACCGCACCGGCCACGGCGAGCACCGTGAACACACTGCGCCAGCCGTAGTGCCCGGCGACCCAGGTGAGCGCGGGGCTCGCGACCATCACGCCGAGCCCGGTGCCGGTCAGCAGCAGTCCGCTCGGCAGCGTCCGCCGCGACGCGGGGAACCAGGAGAACGCCGTCGCCATCGCCAGCGGCACACCAGGCCCCTCGGCCGCGCCCAGGACCACCCGCGCAAGCAGCAGCACGGCGAGGCCGGCGGAGAAGACGAACGGCAGCTGCGCCAGGGACCACAGCACGGCGCAGCCGACGAGCAGCCACCCGGCTCTCAGCCGGGTCCCAAAGAGGCCCACGGCGATCGACGACGCACTGAACAGAAAGTAGAACGCGCTGGACAGCAGGCCGAACTCGCTGTTGCTCAGCCCCAGTTCACGGGTGAGCGGCTCCGCCACGAGCCCGAGGGCGGCCTTGTCGGCGAAGTTGACGAAGACGAAGAGCAGCAGGACCCCGGTGACGGTCCAGGCGCGGACCGAACGCGAGTGAGGGAACACGGAGTGCCTCCACGGGAGCCACGGGCTCGACAGCGCGCGGCAGGTCGGGCAGGTCGGGACGAGTGCTCCGCACCCTCGCAGCGGCCGCGCCGGCGGACGTCATCCGGCGAGGGTGATGTCTGGGCTCACCCCAGGTGGGCGAGGCGTTCGACGGCTTCGGCGCGGCAGGTCACGCCGAGCTTCCGGTAGATGTGCCGCAGATGCGTCTTCACGGTGTTCACCGACACGAACAGGCTCGCGGCGATGCGTTCGTTCGACGCCCCCTGTGTGAGGAGTGCCCCCACGGCGCGCTCCTGCGTGGTCAACAGGCGCAGTGACGCAGGCGCGTTCCCGCATGCCTGCCTGTCCCGCTCGGCGAGCGCCGACCGCAGCAGGCGGTGCAGGTACTCGCCTTCCGGGGTGCGGGCATAGCGCTCGGCCGCCTCGGACAGCTGCGGGTGCAGATCCTGTACGTCGTCCAGGACCGACCGGAGCAGGCCGTGCCGCGCGGCGAGGGCTGCGGCCCGGCGTAGTGCGGGCGCGGCGTCGACGGCCCGCGCGGCGGCGGTGCGGGCCTGCGCGAGGAGGGCCTGGACAGCGGGGCGGGGGGAGCGGTGCGGGTCGGGATCTGCGCCGGCGTGCAGCGGCTGCCGGTCGTCTGCCGCCGCGTACCCGGCGAGGACGGTCTCCTCGCCCCAGGCCGACGGCTCGGCGGGGGAGGTGTCGGCCTCCGTGTACCAGGGGTGCGCCGCCGAGGGGTCGCCGGTACGCAGGAGCGCGAGGGTGCGTGCGGCGTCCACCGCGCGGGCGAGCACCGGGTCGTGGGAGCGGTGCGGGTTGGCGCGGGCCGCGGTCTCGAAGTGCCGCTCCGCCTCCTGGGTCCGGCCCTGTCCGTGTAGCAGCAGCGCGAGGTCGAGGGAGATCCGGGCCAGTGTCTGCGGCCAGGCCGCGCCGTGGCACAGCCGCAGCGCGCCGCGCAGGGCGGCCTCCGCCTGGTCCGCCTCGTCCCGCTCGTGGTGCACGAGGCCGCGCGCGAGGAGGAGTTCGGCGCGGCCCGCGAAGTCCGTGAGGCCGTGCCGGTCCGCGAGCCGCTCCCCGGTCTCGTAGTCCGCCTCGGCCTCCCGCAACCGGCCTGCTCGGGCGGCCAGTTGGGCCCGCAGGCCGTGCAGCCGGATCGCACCCGCCGGGTGGTCCGACTCCGGCAGCAGGCCCAGCGCCTCACGGGCCGCGTCCTCGGCCTCCTCGGCGCGCCCCAGCAACGTCAGTGCGACGGTGCGCTGCACCCCCAGCGAGATGCGCTCGCCCACGGCGTCCTCCGCGTGCCCCGCGTCGCCCGCGAGCACCGCCAACCGCTCTGCCTCGTCGGCGAGTTCGAGGGAGCGCTCCAGGTCGCCGACGGTGCGCGCGGCGAACGCCCGGATGGCCGTCGCCCGCATCCGCACCAGGAGCGGCGGGGGGGGGGGGGGGGGGGCCCCCCCCCCCCCCCCCCCCGGCGGGGGGCGCCCCCCCCCCCGTATAGCGGCGCGGTGCGGTGGCCCCCGCGGGGGCGTGGGCGGGGCCCCCCGGGGGGGCCCCCGGCTTGCGCGTGGTGCGGGCCCCCCCCCAGCCCGCCCCGGCGGGGCCCCCCCCCCCCCCGCCCGGCCCCCCCCCCCCGGCCCCCCCGGCGGGGGGGGGGGGGGGGCGGCCCCCCCCCCCACGCCTCCGCCTCGTCGGGGGCGCCCCGCAGCGCGATATTCCAGGCCAGTTCGCTGGCCAGGAAGGGGCTGAGCTCGTGCCGCCCGGTGGGGCCGCCGTGCCGGGCGCCGAGCGCGAGCAGCCAGCGGTGTGCCTGCTCCGCACGGCCGGTGCGCAACAGCCAGTCGCTGTGCCGTTCCAGGAGCCGGGCCGCGTCCTCGGTGGCGCCCGCCGCGACGGCGCAGTCGACCGCCGCGGCGATCTCGCCCTCCGCCTCCAGCAGGGCGCACAGCCGCGGCACGAGACGACGTGGGTCGGACGTGGCACGCAGCGCGTGGCCCGCCGCGCGCAGCGCCTCCCGCAGCAGCGGGTGGACGGCGTTGTCGGCGCCGAGGAACGCACCCGCGTCGGCGAGGCGCTGCGCCGAGCCCGTCGCCTCCGGCCCGATCAACTCCTCGGCGGCCACCGGATCGAGGCGGGGCGCGGCCGCGCACAGGGCGAGGACATCCAGGTCGGGCCCCGGGAGACGGTCGACGACCTCCTCGCGCAGATAGTGCCGCAGCGCGGGCGAGGCACCCCCGATGTCCTCGACCGGCGTCCCGTCCGCCCACGCGTCCAGGGCGAGCCGCAGCCCGCTCACCCAGCCGGCGGCCCGCGCGGCCAGCGCACGGACCACGCCCGGCGGGCACGTGGGATGCGCGGCGGCGGCGACCGCGTGTGCCTCGTCCTCGGTCAGCCGCAACACCCCCGCGTCCACCCGCGCCCGGGCCCCCGCGGTCAGCACGCCGCCCGGCAGCTCGGGAAACTCCCCGCGCACGGTGACAAGGAGCCGCACACCCGGCGGCAGCCACCGCGCGAGCGCGGCGAGCGCGCAGCGCAGGGCCGTCGGGTGTGTCGGCAACAGCCCGTCGACGACGAGCAGTGTGTCGTCGCCCTCTACGCCCCCGGCCCCCTCCGCCCCCATCGCCGCCAGCACGTCGACCACCCCGACCAACTCCCGTACGGCGCAGGCAGCTTCCGCAGCGGAACCGGAAGGTGTCGCCGCCGCCCCCACCCGAGCCCACAGCTCCTCCGGCTCCCGGTCCGCCGGATCCAGCGCGCACCACGCCACCCGCCGGCCTCGCGCCATCTCCGCGCGCGCCCACTCGGCCACCGCCACCGTCTTGCCGTACCCGGCCGGTGCCGTGACGAGGAGCACCGGGCCGTGGGCCGCCTCGAGGCGGGTGTGGACACCGGGGCGCGGCACGCACAGCGCCGGCGGGTGCGGCGGTGTCACCTGCGTCGTCACGAACCTGTTCACTCGCATTTCACCCCACACATCACCCGTCGCGGAGGACGCCGTGCACCCTGCGCCCCACGACCATGCACAGCATGCCGCACCACACCGACACCCCCGCACGCCGCCCCAACCTGGTCGTCTTCGTCGCCGACCAACTCCGCGCCGACCACCTCGGCTTCGGCGGGAACCCCGTCGTCCACACCCCGCACCTCGACGCGCTCGCCGCCCGCTCGGCCCGCTTCGACCGCGCGTACGTCACCTGCCCGGTCTGCATGCCGAACCGTGCCTCGATCGTGACGGGCCGGATGCCCTCCGCCCACGGCACCCGGCACAACGGCATCCCGCTGCACCGTGATGTACAGACCTTCCCGCGGCTGCTGAAGGACGCCGGCTGGCGCACGGCCGCCGTCGGCAAGCTGCACTTCCAGAACATGGGCTGGGGCTGGGAGGACCACCAGCTCGCCGACTTCGAGGCGGCCGGGTTCCGCGGCGCCGGCTGGCTGGAGCGGACCGGTGACCGCGACTGGTACGCGTACGAGGACCTCCACCGACACCTCGCCGAACGGGTCACCCTGCCGGACGACTACTACGGCTTCGACTCCGTCGACCTGGTCGTGGGCCACTCCGACTTCGCGAGCGGCCACTACGCGCACTGGCTCGCCGACCGGGGTGTCGACCCGCGCAGCGCCCGGGGCCGCGCCAACTCCCCGTCCACGTACGAGGGGTGGGAGCAGGTGTACGCCTCCGCGCTGCCCGAGGAGCTCTACCCGACCCGCTTCGTGACCGAGCACGCCACGACCCGGCTCAAGGAGTTCGCCGCGGCCCGCGCGGGTGGCGACGACGCGCCGTTTCTGCTGTTCGTGTCGTATCCGGATCCGCACCACCCGTTCACCCCGCCGCGCCGCTGGTTCGAGCGGTACGCGGCGGCCGACATGCCGCTGCCGCACACCTTCGAGCACGCCGCCGGGGGCGCCATGCCGCACTTCGCCGCCATGGCGGAGCGCCGCGGCACCCCCGACCGCGACTCGACGGTGACCTGGGCGATCACCGAGGAGCAGCTGCGGCACGCGATGGCCGCCGAGTTCGGCATGATCTCGCTGCTCGACGAGAGCGTCGGCGACGTGCTGGCCACCCTCGACGGGCTCGGCCTCGCCGATGACACTGCCGTCGCCTTCACCAGCGACCACGGCGACATGTTCGGCGACCACGGCCTGATGCTGAAGCAGTTCACGCACTACGAGGGGTGTGTCCGCGTTCCGCTGACGCTGGCGCTGCCCGGCTCCGACGCCCCGCGCGGCGAGCGGCCCGGGCTCGTCTCCTCGCTCGACCTCGCCGCGACCGCGCTCGACCTTGCGGGTCTGCCGCGCCATCACGGCATGCAGGGGCAGAGCCTGCTGCCCGTGGTCCACGACCCCGGACTCCGGCTGCGCGAGCAGCTGTTGATCGAGGAGGACGAACCCTTCGGCCTGGAGGGTCTGCCGGGCCCGCTGCGGATGCGCAGCCTGCTCACCGAGTCGGCCCGGCTCACCGTGTACGACACCGTCGCCGGCGGCGAGCTGTACGACCTGGCCGACGACCCCGACGAGACCGTCAACCTGCACGACGGCAAGGCGCCCGCGCTGCGCGCCGAGCTGACCGAACGGCTCGCCCACGAACTCGTCGCCGCGAACGACAGTGGGCGTGTGCCGAGCGCCACCGGATGACCCGAACCGCACCTCCCGCCCCTCCCCGTGGAGTCCGTCGTGACCGTCCTCACCCCGAAATCCGAATCCCAACCCGGCCCCGGCCGCACGGCCGTGCCGTCCCGCGCCCGTGCCTGGGCGATGACCCTGCTCGTCACGCTGTTCCTGTTCCTCAACTTCGCGAACAAGGCCTCCCTCGGCCTGGTCGCGGAGCCCTTCACCCGTGAACTCGGGCTCTCCAACGCCGAGTTCGGCCTCATCGTCGGCAGCACGTACTTCCTGTTCGGCGCCGGCACGCTCGCCGCGGGTGTCCTGGGATCCCGGGTCCGTACCAGGTGGCTGCTGGTCGCCTGCGTCATCGGCTGGGTCGTCACGCAGGCGCCGATGACGCTGCCGCTCGGCCTCGGCGGGCTCATGGCCTGCCGGGTGCTGCTCGGCGCGGCGCTCGGCCCGGGGCCCGCGCTCGCCAGCGACGTCGCCTACAGCTGGTTCCCGCTGGAGCGGCGCGCCTTCCCCGGCGGCATCGTGATGGCGGGCACCAGCCTGGGCGTCGCGGTGTCCAGCCCGGTCCTCGCCTGGGTGATGGTCGAGCACGGCTGGCGCACCGTGTTCGCCGTCCTGGCCGTCGCCTCCGCCGGCTGGGCCGTGGTGTGGCTCGCGGTCGGCCGGGAGGGCCCCTTCTCGGTGGCCGAGGACGGGGCGGCGCCGGGGGAGCGGCGGGAGAAGCCGGACTACCGGGCCATGTTCCGCTCGCGCACCTGGATCGCCTGTGTGATCGGCCTGTTCGGGGCGTCGTGGACGGCGGCCGTCGTCACCAACTGGCTGCCGACGCTGATCAGCCGGGTGCTGCACGTGGAAGGCACCGCGATGGGCTTCGTCAACGGCGCGGCCTGGACCACCGACCTGTGCTGCACGCTGACCTTCTGCTTCCTCGCCGACCGCGCGTACCGCAAGAAGCGTTCGGCGCGTAAAGCCCGCTCGCTGCCCGGCGGGCTGCTGCTGCTCGGCAGCGCCGTGTGCATGCTGGCGCTGCCCCTGCTCGGCGACGGGGCCCTCGCGCTCGGCGTGGTCGTCCTCGGGTTCCCGCTCTATGGCGTCTTCATCCCCTTCGGCCTCGCCTCCATCGCGGAGGTGGCGCCGGTGCGGCAGCGATCGGCGGCGCTGCTCACGGGCTTCGGGCTCGGCCAGCTGTCCGCGCTCATCGGGCCGTGGCTGGTCGGCGTCCTCGTCGACGCGGCGCCCGACGGCAACACCGGCCTGTACGCGGCGTTCGCCCTCACCGGAGCGCTGCTTCTGGTCGGCGCCGTGGCGATGCTCTTCCTGGCCCGCCCCGACCGGGACACCTGGCCGGCGGTGTGAACCGCGGTCGTGGCCCCGGCGCACCGGGGCCACGACGACCGCAGTCATCCGACGAGCCGGTCCACCTTGCGCACCACATCCCGGCAGAACGCCCCCACGGCCTGCGGGTCGTCCGTGAACTGGGACGGCTTGATGCAGAAGTTGGTGAAGCCCTCCGCCCACTGCTCGGGCACGGCGGCGAGCGCCTGGTCCAGGTCGGCGGTCGCGTGGGGGGAGGGGAACACCGCGCGGGTGCCGCCGATCATCTCCAACTCGCTGACGTCGCGGCCCGCTTCGGACATCGCCGCCGCCAGCTTCTCCATCTCGCCGGGGGCCGGCCGGCCCAGCGGGTTGAAGCCGTGCCCGTAGCGGACGAGGCGACGCACCAGCGCGTCGTGCAACTTCGAGCCGCCGAACCACAGTTGGGGGCCGCCCTCCCGGTACGGGCTCGGCTCCAGGTAGGCGTCGTCGAAGCGGTAGTGGTCGCCGTGGAAGGTGGTCGGGCCCGGCTTCCACAGTTCCGCCCAGGCCGCCAGGTGCTCGTCGAGGAGCTTGCCGCGGTGCTCGAACGGGACCTGGAGCGCCGCGTACTCGTCGCGGCTCCAGCTCACCGTCGGCAGCACGACCAGGCGGCCGTGCGAGAGCAGGTCGAGGGTCGCCATCTCCTTGGCAAGCAGGAGCGGGTGGCGCAGCGGGGCGAGGATGGCGGCCGCCGCCAGGCGGATGCGTTCCGTGACCGCCGCGATCGCCGAGAGCAGGACCAGCGAGTTGGGCCAGGGGGTGTCCGGCGGCTGGTTGCCGGGCAGCGCGTACTCGCGCGGGTTCGGCATCACACCGTTCGCCCCCGCGTCCGGGCCCAGCACGATGTGCTCGCTGAGCATCACCGCGTCGAACCCGGCGTCCTCCGCCTCGCGCGCCCAGCGCACCAGGGCGTCCAGGTCGCAACGCCCGCCGGTCATCGTCCAGTTCTCGGACAGGACGAGGGTCAGGCGTGGGCGTGTCCGCGTAACAAGGTCAGACAAGGGAGACCTCCACCGGCAGCTTCTTGATGCCGTTGACGAAGTTGGAGCGCACCCGCGGCACGTCGCCGGCCAGTCGGATCGAGGACAGGCGCGGGATCAGCTCCTCGAACATGATCCGGACCTCGGTGCGGGCCAGCAGATTGCCCAGGCACAGGTGCGGGCTGCCCTTGCCGAAGGTGACGTGGTCGTTGTCGGCGCGCGTGACATCGAAGTCGTACGGGTTGGTGAACACGTCCTCGTCGCGGTTGCCGGACGCGTACCACATCACCACCTTGTCGCCCTCCTTGACCTGCTTCCCGCCGAGCTCGACGTCGCGGGTCGCGGTGCGGCGGAAGTGGTAGACGGGCGAGGCCCAGCGCAGGAACTCCTCCACCGCGGTGGGGATGAGGGAGGGGTCCTCCTGGAGGCGGGCCAGCTGCTCGGGGTGCTGGATCAGGGCCAGCATCGAGTGGGTGATGGTGTGCCGGGTCGTCTCGTTGCCGGCCACGACCAGGAGCAGGAAGTAGTTGTCGAAGTCCTGGGCGGAGAGCGGGACGCCGTCGCGCGGGGTCTGGTTGACGAGCCGGGAGACCAGGTCCGTGCCCTCGCCGCCGCGCCGCTGGCGTGCCAGCTCCCGTCCGTACTCGAAGACTTCGAGGGATGCGGGGGAGCGGAAGGGCAGGTCGCGGTACTTCTCGCTCTCCGCGCTCTCCAGGAGGACGTCGGCGTAGTCCGGGTCGGTGTTGCCGATGATCCGGTTGCCCCAGTCGATGAGCTGCTGGTTGTCCTCCGGCGGCACGTCGAGGAGGCGGGCGAGGACGTTGATGGGGAAGTCGGCGGAGACCTCCTTGACGAAGTCGAAGCTGCCCTTGGCGAGCGCGGTGTCCAGCGTCTTCGCGGTCAGTCCGCGCAGGAAGTCGGTGTAGCTGTTGATGACCTTCGCGCCGAACTGGCGCTGCAGCAGGCTGCGCATCGCCCGGTGGCGCACCCCGTCGAGCTCCAGGATCGAGGCGCGCTTCTTGATCTGGTCCTCGTCGACCTCTTCGAGGTTGGTGAACTTGGTGGAGGTGAACGTCTCGGCGTCCCGGTCCACGCGGGCGATGTCGGCGTGCCGGGTGACGGCCCAGAAGCCGGAGTTGGGGGCCTCCTCCTCCTGCCAGTGGACGGGGTCCTCGTGGCGCAGGGTGTGGAACATCCGCCACGGTGTGCTGCCGTCCGTGAAGTTGTCCAGGTCGGCGAGGTTCACGTCGGCGAGCGGCAGCGGCTCGGTGGCGGCGCCGGCGATCCGGTCGGGGGTGATGGTCATGATGTGCGGCCTCCGTGGCATCACAGGTGATAGGCGTACTCGGTGAACTCCCAGTCGGTGATGTGCCGTTGGAAGCGCGCGATCTCGTCGCGCTTGTACGAGAGGTAGGAAGCGGTGAAGTCCTTGCCGAGGAGCTCGGCGAGCGCGGAGTCGGCCTCCAGCGCGTCGAGGGCCGCGGGCAGCGTCGACGGCAGCAGGGCGGACCTGGCGGTGTCGTAGCCGTAGCCCTCCAGCGGCGCGGGCGGTTCCGCGGCGGCCAGCACGCCGAGCAGGGCCGCCGCGAGGGTGCCGGCGATCAGCAGGTACGGGTTGGCGCTCGCGTCGCCGAGCCGCAGCTCCAGGCGCGAGCCGCTGCCGCGCTCGGGCGGGATGCGGACCATGGCGCTGCGGTTGTCCATGCCCCAGTCGATCAGCCACGGCGCGAGGGTGTCGGGCCCGAACCGCTTGTAGGAGTTGATCGTCGGGTTGGCGAGAGCGGTGAGCGCCGGGGCATGCGCGAGGATGCCCGCGACCGCGTGCCGCGCCGTGGTGGACAGGCCGTGCGGGGCGGCCGGGTCGTCGAAGATGTTGCCGCCCTCGGCGTCCGTGCAGGACATGTGCAGGTGGAAGCCGGAGCCGCCGACGCCGTTGAACGGCTTGGCCATGAAGGTCGCCAGCCGGCCTTCCCTGCGCGCCAGTTCCTTGATGGCCGACTTGAACCGGAAGGAGCGGTCGGCGGCGTCCATGGCGTCGGAGTGGGTCAGATTGATCTCGAACTGGCCGCCGTCGAATTCGTGGTTGCCGTTGCTGACGCCGATCTTCAGGTCGCGCAGCAGGCGCAGGGTGCGCAGCAGGTGGTTGTCGCCGTCCGCGCGCAGGCCCGCGGTGTAGACGACGCCGTCCGCCTCGCTGTAGCGCCGCCAGCCCTGCGGGCTGTCGGGGGCCGCTTCGCACAGGAAGTATTCGAGTTCGGGGCCGACGACCGGGTGCAGGCCGTGCTGCGCGCACCGGTCCACGACGGCGCGCAGCAGGTCGCGCGGCGACTCGGGCGCGGGCCGGCCGGTCGCCGGGTCGGTGACGTCGCCGAGGCAGGCCGCGACGCCCGGCTCCCACGGCAGGGCGGTCAGGGTGTCGAGGTCGGGACGGACGCTGATGTCGGGCAGGCCCGCGTCCAGGCCGCCGGACACGTCGACGACATCGCCCTGCGGGCTGGTGTGGTAGACGGCGCGGCAGAACGCGAGGCCGTGCTCGCAGGCCGCCGGCAGGTGGTCGAGGAGGACGTCCCGGGCCCGGTCGGTGCCGATGAGGTCGGGATAGGTCACGCGGACCACGTCGATGCCCTCGGAGGCGAGCCGGGTCATGTGGTCGCGGACGGGAGGCGTGTCGGATTGTGCTGCGCTCACCGGTTTCTCCTCTGCGGGAGTGGGAGGGAGGGGGAGTGGCGGCCTCGAACTGCGCTGCTGCGGCGGGCCGTTCGCTCGTTTGGTTGCAAACGGTATGGAGGCCGGGTCGCTTCCCGCAAGGGTTGCCTCGAAGAAATTTATCCAGGCGGATAGCTATTGACCAGGCTCCGGTCGCTTCTTATGTTGTTTGAAGCCAAACGAGCTCGGGTGACGTCTCTCGGCACCCGGGGTGACGCCCCCTCAGCATCAGGAGGACCGGCCATGAAGGTCGCCGTCGACATGAACAAGTGCCAGGACCACGGCCAGTGCGTCTTCGCCGCCCCGGACGTCTTCAGCTTCGACGACGCCGGGCGCCTCGCCTACGTCCCCGACCCCGACGACGCGCTGCGCGACGACGTCGAGGAAGCGGCCGACGTGTGCCCGCTCCAGGCCATCCGGATCGAGGCCTGAGCCAGTGAGTACGGTGAACGCGCCTGTCGTCGTGGCCGGCGCCTCCATGGCCGGCCTGCGCGCCGCGGAGCAGCTGCGCGCCGCGGGGTGGCAGGGCCCCGTCACCCTCGTCGGCGACGAGCCCCACATGCCGTACAACCGGCCGCCCCTGTCCAAGGAAGTCCTCGCCGGCAAGGCCCCGTTCGAGTCCCTGGCGTTCCGGCCGCGGGCCGCCGTGGCCGACGTCGACTGGCGCCTGGGCACCAAGGTCGTACGCGCCGACCTGGACCGCCGCACCGTCGCCCTCGACGACGGCACCGCCCTGACGTACAGCGGCCTCGTCGTCGCCACCGGCATGCGACCGCGCCGCCTGCGCTGCCCGGGCCCGCAGGCCGGTCGGCACACCGTGCGCACCCTCGACGACGCGCAGGCGCTGCGAAGTGACCTGACCCGCCCGGGTGTTCGCGTGGTCGTCGTCGGCGCCGGGTTCATCGGTTGCGAGGTCGCGGCGACGGCGCTCCAGCTCGGCGCCGCCGAGGTCACCGTCGTCGACCCGCTGTCGCTGCCCATGGTCGGGCCGCTCGGCGAACTCCTCGCGCGGGCGCTGCTGAAGCGGCACGAGGAACGCGGGGTGCGCTTCGCGCTCGGCGCCGGAGTCACCGGCTTCGCGGGCGAGGACCGGGTGAGCGGCGTGGTGCTCGGCGACGGCACCGTCCTGCCCGCCGACGTCGTCGTGGAGTCGGTCGGCTCCGCCGCCAACACCGAGTGGCTCGAAGGCAACGGCCTCGACCTCACCGACGGCGTCCTGACCGACGAGCACCTGCGCGCCGGCGGCCGCCCCGACGTCATCGCCGTCGGCGACGTCGCCCGCTTCCCCAACGCCCGCTACGACGCCGTGCCCCGCCGCGTCGAGCACTGGTCCATCCCCACGGACACCGCCAAGCACGCCGCCAAGGTGCTCACCGCGCATCTCACCGGCGCCGACGCCCCGGCGGACCCCTTCGCTCCGCTGCCCACCTTCTGGAGCGACCAGCACGACTTCCGGCTCCAGTCCTTCGGCGCCCCGGCCCTCGGCAAGGACGACGTGCGCGTCCTGGACGGCGACCCCGACGGCGACGTACTCGCCGGATACCACCAGGGCGGGCGGCTCGTCGGCGTCGTCGCCCTCGGCGGCAAGGCGGCCGCGGCGGCCGCCGCCCGGTACCGCGCAGAACTCCTCAAGCAGCCCGCCCTCATCGCGTAAGGAACCCTGGCCATGACCACCGTCCGCGGATACCTCCACCCCAAGACGGCGACCGGTGCCTCGTCGCTGATCCCCTCACCGCCCTGGCGCTACTCCGGCGACCTGCTCACCATCGAGTACCGCACCGACCCGTCCCGTGTGCGCGAACTGCTGCCCGAACCGCTGGAGCTGGCGGACGAGGACCCCGGCGCCGTCGCCCTCATCTGGGCCGACTGGCAGTCCTGCTCGGCCGACGGACACGAGCTGCTCGACCCGGTGCTCGCCCAGTACAAGGAGGCCTTCGCGGTCGTCCGCTGCAAGTACAAGGGGCAGACCTACACCCGCTGCGTCTACATCTGGGTCGACAAGGACTTCGCCATCGCCCGCGGCCTGCACCAGGGCTACCCGAAGAAGCTCGGCTCGATCCACCAGACGCGGCCGCACCCGTACGGGCCCGCGCCGCGCATCGAGGCCGGGGCCCGCTTCGGCGCCACGATCGCCGCGGCGGACCGGCGCCTCGCGCAGGCCGTCGTGACGCTGCGCGAACCGTCCGAGACCAACGGGTTCGTCAACGGCCACCCGATGGCGCACCACCGGTGGCTGCCCTCCATCGAGAAGGGTAAGGGGCTCGCGCTGGACGAGCTGATCGAGTCCGGGGCGGCCTCCTTCGAGGGCGGTCAACCGTGGGTCGGTGACGCCGAGTTGGAGCTCTTCCAGGCGCCCACGGAGGAGTTGGCCCGCCTGGAGATCCGTGAGCCGATCGCGGCGTACTACCGGCAGGTGGGGGTCGTGTGGGACGGAGGGCGGCTCCTGGAGTCGGGGACGTCGGCGGCGGAGTAGTCCCCGGCCGGCCGGTCGTACCCACGTCGCGGGGCTCCGCCCCGGACCCCGCTGCTCAAACGCCGCAGGGGCTGATTTTGCCCACCCGCCCCCAACCCAGCAGGAGCCCGAGCGCCATGACCTCGCAAGCGCACACCACCACGGTCGCCGGAGTCCCCGTCGACACCCGCCACTACATCGGCGGCGAACGCGTCGCCTCCCCCGACACCTTCACCGATGTCTCGCCCATCGACGGCGCCGTACTCGGCGAGATCGCCCGCGGCACGAAGACCGAGGCCGACGCCGCCGTCGCCGCCGCCAAGGCCGCCTTCCCCGGCTGGGCCGCCACGCCGCCCGTCGAGCGCGCCCGGCTGCTGCACGCCCTCGCCGACGGCGTCGACAAGCGCATCGAAGAGCTCGCCATCGTCGAGACCACCGACAACGGCGCGCTCCTTCGCTCCCACCGCCGCGGTGTCATGCCGCGCGTCGCGCACAACTTCCGCTTCTTCGCGGACTGGCTGACCGAAAACCTCGGCCACGACGACTTCGACACGCGCGGACACACCAACCACGTCAGCTGGGACCCGGCGGGCCCCTGCGTGCTGATCACGCCGTGGAACGCTCCGCTGATGCTGTCCAGTTGGAAGCTCGCCCCGGCCCTCGCCGCCGGCAACACCCTCGTCCTCAAGCCCGCCGAGTGGACCCCGCTCACGGCCTCGCTGTTCGCCGACATCGCCGAGGAGGCGGGCCTGCCGCCGGGTGTGGTGAACATCGTCCAGGGCTACGGATCCGAGATCGGCGACGCCCTCACCTCCCACCCCGACGTGCGCCGCGTCAGCTTCACCGGCTCGGTGCCCACCGCGCAGCACATCGCCGCGCAGGCCGCCCCGAACCTCACCCCGCTCAGCCTCGAACTCGGCGGCAAGTCACCGCTGTTGGTGTTCGCCGACGCCGACCTCGACCTGGCCGTCGACCTCGCCGTCGAGCAGTTCGACAACGCCGGGCAGGTCTGCCTCGCCGCCACCCGTATCCTCGTGGACGAAACGATCGCCGACGAATTCACTCGTCGATTCGTCGACAAGGCGGCCCAGTTGCAGCAGGGCGACCCGCGTGACGAGGCCACCGACATCGGCCCCAACATCCACCCCCGCCAGCTCGACAAGATCGACGGCTTTGTGCGGCGGGCGCTCGACGCCGGCGCCCGCGCCGTCATCGGGGGCCGGCGCGGCGAGGGCAACTACTACGCCCCCACGCTCCTCACCGACGTCGCCCAGGACTCCGAGATCGTGCAGGAGGAGGTCTTCGGACCCGTCCTCACCCTCCAGACCTTCGCGGACGAGGACGAGGCCGTCCGCCTCGCCAACGACACCCGCTTCGGCCTCGCCGCCACCGTCGCCACCGGCGACCACGCGCGCGCCGAGCGCATCACCGCACAGCTCGTCGCGGGCACCGTCTGGGTCAACTGCTTCTTCGTACGCGACCTGCAGGCGCCCTTCGGCGGCTCCCGCCAGTCGGGCGTCGGTCGCGAGGGCGGCACGTGGAGCTTCGACTTCTACTGCGACCTCAAGAACACCGTGACCGCCCCGAAGGGCTTCCAGCAGCAGAAGGGTGCGGACCATGGGTGACATCGTCGGCGCGGGCCTGCTCGCGCACGTCCCGACCATCGTGCTGCCGGAGGCCGACCGCCTGGAGCTGAACGAGGGCAAGGAGATCACCCTCGTCACCGGCCTGCACCAGCTCCGCAAGGACGTCTTCGACCGCGACGACTACGACACCGTCGTCGTGCTCGACTCCCACTGGGCCACCACCGTCGAGTTCGTCGTCACCGCGCAGGACCAGCGCGCCGGCCTGTTCACCTCGGAGGAGCTGCCGCGCGGCATGTGCCGCATGCCGTACGACTTCCCCGGGGATCCCGAACTCGCCGAGAACATCGCCCAGTTCGCCGACAAGTACGGCACCTGGATCACCCCGATCGCCGACCCGTACCTGCCGATCTACTACGCCACCATCAACCTGTGGAAGTTCCTCGGCGAGGGCCTGCCCGACAAGCGGTGGGTCACCATCGGGGTCTGCCAGACCGGTGACGTGGAGGACCATCTGCGGCTCGGCCGCGCGCTCGCCGACGGCATCGCCGCCACCCCCGGCCGCCGCGTCCTGCTCATCGCCTCCGGCGCCCTCTCGCACACCTTCTGGCCGCTGCGCGAACTGCGCGACCACGAATCCAGCGACCCCTCGCACATCTTCACCCCGGAGGCCCGCGCGGCCGACGAGGAGCGCATCGCCTGGTTCAAGGAGGGCCGCCACGACCGCGTCCTCGACACCATGGACGAGTTCTACAAGTTCAAGCCGGAAGCCAAGTTCTTCCACTACCTGATGATGGCCGGCGCCCTCGGCGAGCGGGCCTGCACCGCCCCGGCCCGCCAGTACGGCGCGTACGAGAACTCCGTCGGCACCGGACAGGTCCACCTCTGGTTCGACCGCCCCGCCGACGGCTGGACGTCCCCCGCCCCCACCCGCGTACAGGAGAACACCGCACATGCCTGAGTACCGCCGTATCCTCCTCGACGGCGCCGCCGTCCAGGTCACCGTCGACGGCGACGAGCTGGTCGCGGGCGACGGCCGCCGCGTCAAGACGGACGAGGCCCAGCACCTGCCCCCGGTGATCCCCTCCAAGGTGATCGCCGTGCACCTCAACCACCGCAGCCGCGTCGACGAGTTCCAGATCGGCCTGCCCGACACACCCACCTACTTCCACAAGCCGACCTCCGCGCTGAACAGCCACAAGGGCGCCGTCGTCCGCCCCGACGGCTGCAAGTGGCTCAACTACGAGGGCGAGGTCGCCATCGTCATCGGGAAGACCGCGCGCAACATCGCCCCGGAAGACGCGGGGGAGTACATCGCCGGCTACACCGTCGCCAACGACTACGGCCTGCACGACTTCCGGGACACCGACGCCGGCTCCATGCTCCGCGTCAAGGGCTCCGACACCCTGTGCCCGCTCGGCCCGGGCCTGGCCACCGACTGGGACTTCCACGGCAAGCGCCTGCGCACCTACGTCAACGGCGAGGTCGTCCAGGACGGCTCGACCGACGAGATGAAGTGGGACATGCACTATCTCGTCGCCGACATCGCCCGCACCATCACCCTGTACCCCGGCGACGTCCTGCTGTCCGGTACGCCCGCCAACTCCCGCCCCGTCAAGCCCGGCGACGTCGTCGAGGTCGAGGTCGAGGGCCTCGGCCGGCTCACCAACCACATCGTGACCGGCCCCACCGCCGTCCGCACGGACGTCGGCGCCCAGCCCACCGAGTCCGAGGAGGTCCTGTCCACCGCGCTCGGCGGCGACTGGGAGTTCCGCGGCATCAGGCCGCCGAAGCGCTGACATGGGCGCCGACGTGCGGGCGGGTGGGCCCGCCACCCTGACCGGTAGGCTCGAGATCATGTCCGACTCCGCCCCGCCGCCCGGCGAGCAGAGCCGGTCCCGTAAGCGGGTGAAGAACTACGGGACCGGCCGCGCCGCCCTGCTCGACGCCGCCGTCCGCGTGGTGGCCAAGGGCGGGCTGCGGGGACTCACCTACCGGGCCGTCGCCCAGGAGGCCGGAGTCACCCACGGGCTCGTCGTCCACCACTTCGGTTCGCGCGACGCGCTCATCGAGGAGGCGGTCAGCCACGCCATCCACACCTCGCTCGGCAGCAGCTCCCTCGACGTCGGCACGGGAGACCCGGCGGACTTCTCCGCGAGCCTCGTCGACATGGTCGAGTCCGACCCCGAACTCCAGGCGTTTCAGTACGAGTTGCTGCTCGAGGCCCGCCGCAGGCCCGAACTGCTCCCGGGGCTGCGCAGCCTGTACGAGGAGTACTTCGAGGCCACCCGGCGGGAGTTGGACCGGATGCTGCCGGGGACGGTGGACCGCGGCACGTACCGGCTCGTCTTCGCCGCCCTCGAAGGTCTGGTCCTGCACCAGCTCGTCTTCGGCGAGCGCGAGGTCACCGAAGAGGCACTGACCCGGCTGCGGGAACTCCTGGCGGACCTGGCGCGGCGCTGACACCGAACCGCCCGTCCCTACCCCTGCTTCCTTCTCTCTTCTCGCACCATCCGTGGTCTGGAGGACCACCCGCGATGACCCCTGCCGTCATGCCCACGTACGACACCTGGCAGCGCCGCGCCAAGGAGCTCGCCCCGAACGGAACACACCTCGTCGACGGCGCCGACGAAGCCGGTGGCGGTGCCACCTTCGAGGCACTGTCACCACGCGACGGGCAGCGCCTCGCCGTGGTCGCCGACGGCGGCGAGGCCGAGGTCAACGCCGCGGTCGCCGCGGCCCGCCGCGCCTTCGACCAGGGCCCGTGGCCGCGCCTGGCCCCCGCCGAACGCGGCCGCATCCTGGCACGCGTCGCCGACCTGCTCGAAGGGCATCGCGCCGAACTGGCCCTCACAGTCAGCCTGGAGATGGGCAAGACCATCTCCGACGCCCATGACATCGAACTGCGCGCCGTCATCAACACCTTCCGCTGGTACGGGCAGTTGGCCGACAAGCTCACTGACGAGTCCCCGCACACCGCCCCCGACGCGCTTGCGCTGGTGACGCGGGAGCCGGCCGGCGTCGTCGGCGCGGTCGTCCCCTGGAACTTCCCGCTCACCCTCGCCGGCTGGAAACTCGCGCCCGCCCTCGCGGCCGGCTGCACGGTCGTCCTCAAGCCCTCCGAGAACTCGCCGCTGTCCGCGCTGCTGCTCGGCCGCCTCGCCCTGGAGGCCGGACTGCCGCCCGGCGTCCTCAACGTGGTGAACGGCGACGGCCCCGTCGCGGGCAAGGCCCTCGGCCTGCATCCCGATGTCGACGTCCTCGCCTTCACCGGATCCACCGCAGTCGGCCGCCACTTCCTGCACTACGCCGCCGACTCCAACCTCAAGCGGGTCTGGCTGGAGCTCGGCGGCAAGTCGCCCAACATCGTGCTGCCCGACGCCCCCGACCTGGACCGGGCCGCCGCCACCGCCGCCTGGGGCATCTTCTTCAACCAGGGCGAGATGTGCACCGCGCCCTCCCGCCTGCTCGTCCACACCTCCGTCGCTGAACGGGTCACGGAGGCCGTCGTGGAGCGCGCCCGCGCCCTGCGCGTCGGCGACCCGCTCGACCCGGTGACCGAGATGGGCGCCCTGGTGAGCGAACGACACCTCGACCGGGTCCTCGACCACGTACACGACGGGGTCGAGGACGGCGCCCGGCTGCGTACCGGCGGGGCCCGCACCCGCACCGAGACCGGCGGAATCCACATGGAACCCACCGTCCTCGACCGGGTCGCCCCCGACAGCCGCCTGGCCCGCGAGGAGATCTTCGGCCCGGTCCTGTCGGTCCTCACCTTCGACGACCTCGACGAGGCGATCACCCTCGCCAACGCCACCGAGTACGGCCTGGCGGCAGGCCTGTGGACCTCCGACCTCACCACAGCCCACCAGGTCTCCCGCGCCCTCAAGGCAGGCACGGTCTGGGTCAACTGCTACGAGGAGGGTGACCTGACCGTCCCCTTCGGCGGGATGAAGCAGTCCGGCAACGGCCGCGACAAGTCGGCCCACGCCCTGGAGAAGTACATGGAACTCAAGACCACGTGGATCCAACTGTGAGCGAACTCCCGCACGTGCGACGCCCGTTGATCGCCATCCCGGCCCGCTTCTCGGCCACGACCTCCGCGCTGCGCTACGCCGCCGAGGTCAACGCCCGCGCCCTCATCGAGGCCGTGTGGCGCGCGGGCGGCGAACCCGCCACCCTCCACCCGCACGCCCCCGGCGGCACCGCCGACCCCGCCGAGGTCGCCTCCCGCCTCGCCCGCTTCGACGGCCTGCTCCTCCCCGGCGGCGGCGACCTCGCCCCGCACCGCTACGGAGCGACGCACGCACACGAGGCGGTCTACGACGTGGACGACGAACAGGACGCGTTCGACCTGGAGTTGGCTCGCCAGGCGCTGGCGTCCGGCCTCCCGCTCCTCGCCATCTGTCGCGGCCTGCAAGTGGTCAACACGGCCCTCGGCGGCACCCTCCACCAGGACATGGGCGGCCCCGACAGGGAACACCGCCACGTCCGCCACCCGGTCGCCCTCACCCCCGGCTCGGCCCTGGCCCGGGCCACCCGCACCGACAAGGTGGAGGCCTCCTGCTACCACCACCAGCACGTGGACCGCCCCGGAGAAGGCCTGCACATCACGGCCCGCGCCGCCGACGGCACCATCGAGGCCCTCGAACTCCCCACCCACGACGGCCTGTTCCTGGCGGTGCAGTGGCACCCCGAGGACACGGCCCACGAGGATCCGGTGCAGCAGCGGGTGTTCGGGGCGCTGGTGGAGGCGTCAGCGCGCCGCTGACGGGTCGGCGAGGCGGAGGGCCCCCGCCCAAGTGAGGGCCGCGCCGAGCGCGCAGCCGGTCAGGACACCCACACCGTGGTTGCTGGCGAGCAGGCACAGGACCACGCCGCTCGCGGGGACCAGTGGGGCCACGCGCCGCACGGCGGTCAGCGCGCCGCGCAGCGCGTACGTCGTGGCCAGCGCGCCGACCCGACCGCAGCTGGCGACCGAGTCACCGCCGCCCCGTGGGCCCCAGCCCGCCACGCTCACCGCCTGCGCCGCCACACCAGTCACCACGTAGACGGCGAGCATGCGCGCAGGGCAGAACGCACGCTCCGCGACCGGGGCGACGACGAACAGCGCGGCCAGATTGAAGACGACCTGGAACCGCCGGACGACTGCACCAGCAAAGCGGTCGGCACCCGCCACCACGGCCCGTCCGGCACCCGCTCGAGCCCGCCGACCAGGGCCGGAACGACGGTCTGCGCGACGATGCGGCGGGGCCGCCAGTATCTGGGTGCCGGGCACGATGACGGCTATCGCACAGCACTAGAGGAGAAGGGTTCGCAAGTCCACGACCGGCAGTCTCGCAGGCCGCGGGCGGTTGTGTGATCAGGACTTGGAACGCCGCCCACTGAGGATCCGGTGCAGCAGCGGGTGTTCGGGGCGCTGGAGGAGGCGTCAGCGTCCCACGGGCCGGAGCGCCTCCCATAGCCGGCCGCCGCCTACTGCCACCGAACCCCTGACTCACGTCACGAGTCAGGCGTCATGTTGCCCTCGCCTCCTGCGGCGAGACGCTGGGCCTGCCCTTCGTGAATGTCGCTCACCCACTCCCAGCCGGGCTTGGCCGACGGCCCGAGCCGCGGGTCATCGGGAGCACGGCCGTCTCGCAGGGCATGCATGTACCCCAGATCCGGGGCGACCCGTGCGCGGATCTCATCGCCCTGGGCGACGGACCCGTGACCGGGCACGAGCCCATCGAAGCCGTCCGCCACGTCCGCGAGCAGCCGCAGCCCGACGAGGTAGTCCTCCAACGCGTCGGCGGTGCCGTCGAGCATCGGAATAGGCAGATCGGACAGCGTATCGACGGCAACGAGAACCCCGCATTCCTCGATCAACAACGCCGCATGGCCCCGAGCATGCGTCGGATGCTCAACGATCCGGACCTCCAGTCCGTCACAGGGAATCCGCTCAGTTCCCGCAGCCAGGTCGGTGACGAGGCCGAACAGGTCCAGCGTTGTCTCGTCGGCGACCTCCGGCGGCAGTCCCTCCGCGATATGCACCTGCCAGTCTCCAGGGTGGCGAACAGGGCCTCGGTCAGCTTCGGCCGGGCCGCCGAATCCGCCGAGCGCAAGGACGCGCCCCCGTGTTCTTCCCAGGCGCGGCGCCATCGCTGGACCGAACGGACGCTGACCCGCAGCCGTTTGGCCACGTCAGCATTGTCGACCCCAGTAGCGAACAGCCCGGTCGCCTGCAGACGGATGCCCTCGCGAAATGCCCGCCGCTCGGCCGTCAGGCCACCACCTTGCGGATACCTCATAAACCGGGCATACGGCTATCGCCGCCATCTGTCAGCCCCCACGACAACACGCCAACGAAGTCAGTAACTGCTGCTCAGCAGCGCCTGCCCGAGAAGTTCCTGCGTGCACCGGGAGTGCCGGTAGAGCCCGCTGACCGAACGGCCGACGGCCGTGGCGATGTCCTCCATCCCGGTGGTCCGGTACCCGGAACGCTGCAAGCACTCCATCGCGGCGGCCAGGATCTGAGCCTTGCGGTCGCGCGGGCGGCGGGCTGGCTGGGTCGTCACGGCCGTCACATCGGGCATCCGATGGGTGAGCGTCGCCGGCGTCCCCCTTCCCGGCGGCGGGGGGCTACCCCTTCGAACGCCGCCCACTGCGCCGCGGCGCGGGCTCCGCACCGTCGAGCAGTGAGAGGCGGCGCTCCTCGCCGTGCTGCTCCACCTGCAGCACCACGCGGCGCAGCGCGTCCGCGACGGAGCGGCACTCGGCGTCGTCGAGTTGGCCGGCGACGAAGGCCTCCTCGTCGTTGAAGCGGGGGAAGAGGTGCTGCATCATCTCCTCGCCCTCTTCGGTGAGGCTGAGCAGCACGAGTCGGCCGTCCTCGGGATGGCCGGCCCGGCGCACGAGCCCGCGGGACTCCAGGGTGCGGGCGACACCCGTGAGCGTGCCCTTGGAGATGCCGGCCTCCTCCGCCACGTGCCGGGTCTCCGACTCGCCCCACACCCAGACCACCCACAGCACCACGAAGGCGGTCCAGGTCAGTTCGGACTCGCGCAGCACCGAGTTCTCCAGGTGCTGGCGCACGGCCGCGGCGGCGCGGTGGATATTGGCCACCACGGCCATCTGCTCGTGCCGGATCGGCAGCCCGCCGAGCTTCGCCTCGACCAGCTTCTCGGCCGCGCTGATGGATCGTTCGCCGGGCACGAGCACACTCCTTCGATGCCGCCGCGCGGTCCGGGCAGCCATACGTTCGGGCTCAAATTATAGGGAGTGCCGATCGTCGTCCGTGGTGCCCGTCCGCGTCACGCCTTCGTGGAGGTCAGCCGCGCGACCACCCCGCCCACGACCTCTCGCCTTCCCGCGCCACCCGCACCGCGAGATCCAGCAGATGCCGGTCGCTGCCCTGCGGCCCCACCAGGCAGAGCCCCACCGGCGCGGTGCGGCTGAGCACGGGGACGCCGATGGCGGGGCGGCCGGTGAGACCGGCCAGGCAGGTGAGTTGGAAGGTCTGGGCCCTGGCCTGTTCGATGACCGGGCCGCCGATCGCGGTCTCCTCGCAGGTCGGGGCGACCGAGGGTGCGGAGGGCAGCAGCAGGATGCGGTCGCCGAGCAGGTCGTCCACGCGGGAGCGCGCCTCGCGCAGGACCGCTTCGGCCGCGGCGAGGTCGCTTTGTGTGTACGCCGACGCGGTCTCGAAGCGGGAACGGACATCCGGGTAGACGGCGTCCCAGTGCTGCGTGCCCCAGGGGTCCCACTGCCGCCAGGTCTCCACGCCCTGCTTGGTCTGGAAGGCGCGGACCCAGCCGGGCGGCACGCCGGCGTCGAATCGTACGGTCCGCACGTGCGGGAGATGCGCGCCGCGCCACCCGTCCACCGCCCGCCGCACGGAGGCGGCGACCTCCGGCGACGCCACGTCGACGATCTCCTCGCTGAGCACGACGCCGGACGGCGCGGGGCCGGGCGGCCCGGGGCAGCAGGGCGTGTCCGGCGGCGCGCAGGGTGCCGGCGACGCGGGCGATCCAGCCGACCGTGTCGAAGGACGGTTCGAGCGGGAGCAGTCCCTCGCTGGACATCGCGCGGTGAGTCGGGCGGATTCCGTACAGGCCCTGGTAGGAGGAGGGAATGCGGATCGAGCCGCCGGTGTCGGTCCCGAGGCCGATGTCGGCCTGGCCGAGGGTCACGATGCCGACTGAGTGGAGGATCTCCCAGACTGTGGACCGGGCGATCAGGTAGCAGAGGCGGGTGATTCGCCCTGTATCCGGCGGTGGCCCAGCTGTTGTTCTCTCGGGTCAGGCGCAGGGTGAGCTGCTTGACGGCGGATGGGGTGGAGGGCCTGCTGGGTCGGTGGTGTCGGGGGAGTGTCCATTTCCTGGCGATGCGTTGGCGGTGCCAGCGCAGCAGCGTGGAGGGGGTGACCGTGAAGACTTGACGCCAGTGCTCCCGTGGGACCAGCTGGAAAGGACAGCCAGCCAGATCCGGTCAGCGGGCTCGTAGCGGACTCGCGGGCAATCTGGCGGCGCAGTACGGCAGCCGGGCACCTTGATCAGAATCCGGACCAGCGTGGTGACGATCGACAGCGACATCGAAGGATCATCCCAGGCGCCATTGAGGCTGTTGCCTCGCGTGGAGAAGCTGTAGGCCAGAGCCGGAATCGTATTTCCGAGCGGGACAGGGTCCTGACACACTCGGAAGCCGTGAAGGACGTGCCGTGCCATGGAGTCAACTCACCGTCCGAGCCTTCTGCAGATTGTCGTCGTCGCATCCAAGCTGGGCCGCCTCGGCGAGCTGCGTGCCGCCGCTCGGCGCCAGGACCGCGCGGAGTTGGCCGCTCACGTGGTCGCCCTGAGCGGCAGCCCGGGCCCGGGTGGAGACGCTCGTAGCGGAGCTAGCCCGGTTGACGGCCCGTCTGGACGGCTCACGCCCCGACTGCTGGCGCTATCTGGTCGAGGTCGACGGCGCCGGCAAGTTGGCGGACGCAACCGGATACCGGTGAGGGGCATCGCCCGCAGGGCTCTTCCGGCGTCCGTCCGACTCGCCCGCCGCCCCTCCTGCGCAGTCGTACGTCAGCCGGCCCGCTCATAGGTAAGGACGGTCTTCGGGTGGTTGCCGATCTTGCGTAGGCGCAGCGGGCCGTCCGAGGACTTCACGTCGAAGGAGTACTCGGTCTCCTTCGGCGGGCAGTTGACGGTCCTGGTGCCCTGATCGACCTTGAAGTTGCTCATGGACAGGTCGTGCTGGTCGATGCCGGTGACAATGGCGCTGCCCTTGCATCGCGGGCCGGTGCGCGACTCGATGACCGCGCGTGCCCATCTGCCCGGCTCGACCTGGTGGATGGTCAGCTGCTGGCTGCCGTCCGTGGCTCGCCACCGGCCCACGAACCAGGGGTGGATGGGCTTGTACTTCATGGCCACCTTGGCGAATCCGGAGCCTTTGCGCCAGGTCAGCGTGGCGGTTCTCACCCAGCTGGGAGCGACGAAGTCCACTCGGGCGCCACCGTCGCGGATGCGGGCCTTCGGCCAGACGATGGTGTTTTTGGTCGGGTCGGTGGTCCAGGAGGAGAGGTCCCCGGTGGCGACGGCCGCGATCACTTCCTGCGGTTCTTCGCCGTCCCTGCAGTACGCGCCGAAGCCGGCCGCGAGCCACACGGTGTCCCGGTACGCCTTTGCCCTGATGCCGCCGCACGGTCTGGTGCCGGTCTCATAGACCGTCTTCCGGGCGGACCAGGCGTCGTCAGAGGCGTCGCGATGCTGTGCCTCCAGGCCGCGGCGAGTGAAGCGGAGCGACACCTGCCGGCCGTCGGACAGTTCGAGGACGGTGTGGTCGTCGTCGTCCTCGACGACCCGTGAATCAGGCTTGTCCTCGGGTTCGCGGTGGGACTTCGTGTGCTTCGCGCTGCTGCCGGACGGTCCCTTGTCCGATTGCTCGGCGCAGCCGCCGACGGCTGCGCCGAGCATCAGCACCGCTACCGCCCACGCCGCTGCGCTCTTCGTTCTCATGCCGTGTCAGCTCCCCTGTACGCCGCGCCGAGATACCCGGGCCGGTGGGTGGCACGAACTCGGCGATGCTAGTCGGTGGGCGGCCCGCCCCGCTCGGCCCCCGGCACGGTGCGGCCCCGGCGGTTCCGTCACTCGTCGAGGACGGCGGCGACCGCACCCGGGCCCGGGCCGCCGCCTTCCGTGCCTCCAACTCCCCGATCAACGACCCCATCAGCGTCGCCTCCTCCACCCACACGGTAGAGACCCGACCACGCCGCCATCACCCACAACCACGATCTCCCAGCTCAGACCTCGGGGCCGTCCCCGGAAGAGAGCTACACCCATCTCCATTTCACCTCGCAGGTGACCACGTCCTGGTCGAGCCCGGCAGGGAGTTGGAGTGCAGCCGTTGACACTTACTGATCGTTTCGGAATGCCGTCCTGCCGAGAAGCTGGCGGCTCATGGAACAACCCCTTCAGTCACGGGCCCAGAGCGACGACGCCGAAGACAGGCCCTGGGGGCGTTTCGACGCCCGCACGCGTACCCCAGCTCCCGCTATGACGCACAGTCACCGCTGATATCAGCAGGGCGCTTCAAGTTCCGATTTCCGTTAGATGATCGCGATTCGGCCAACCTTGGTGTGGCGAGGCGAGGTTGGCCGATGTGTCACCTTTGTGGCCTGGCCCTGCATCCGGTTATCCGGCAGGATGCCCGCCGTACGCATGAACGGGGGATGCATCGTGGGTATTGCTTTCAGGGCCCGGCCCAGGGGGAGCGGACTTTAAGGCTCGGACACGTGGCCGGGCGTTCCCGTCCATCCGGTTTCCGCCACACTGAAGCTTCGTCATCTTGAAGTGGCTGGTCAGCGGGGTGGCGTGACCTCGTTTCGGGGTGCTCGTGTTGGTCGTGGGCGGCAGTCTGTGTTGTAGATCGTCCGGCGGGGTGGTTTTGCCGATGAGTTCACCGTCCTCGAACGGTCTACCCAGCGACACGACCGTTCTCGACAGGAGTGCCATGTCCACCATCCAGCCCGTGATCCTGACTGCGGACCATGACGTTCTGCTCGGCTTCTATACGAAATTGTTCGGCGCTGAGGAGATCTTCCGGGTGCCGGAGGAAGGCGCAGCCTTCTACCTCGGCCTGCGCATCGGCGACACCGACCTCGGGCTGGTGGCCAAGGCGAACCTGGGGGCCGGGGCGGCGCCGCGGATCCTGCTCAGCATCGGTGTCGACGACGTCGACGAGACGCTCGCCCGGGTGGAGGCGCTCGGCGGCTCGGTCAGCGGAGGTCCCAATGACATGCCGTGGGGACAGCGCGTCGCCCACATCAAGGACCCCGACGGCAACCCGGTGAACCTCACTCAGCCGACCCCGGCCCGGTGACGCTGATCCGGGGGCATGTGCTGATCGTGGGCTACCTGCGGTAGAGATCAATGGTCGGTAGTGGCCTCGGTGTTCGTCAGGACGAGCAGCGCGCGAAACAGGTGGGTGGCGCGGGCGGGGTCAGTACGGAGCTTGGTGAGGATCCGCCATTTCTTCAGGTGGGCAAAGCCGCGCTCGACAGGGACACGTCCGGTGGCAAGTGCCCGGTTGGCATCCTTCTGGCCGGGGTCAGTTTGCGGGCGCGGGTGGCCTTGAATCCGGTGACGACCACGGGGTTGTCCGGATCGTCGTCCAGGCCGAGGGAGCCCAGGTCAGCCAGGGCGCCGAGGCCGGCGGCGCGCAGGTGGGCCAGCAGGTGGTCGCGGCGGGCGGCGGGGATGTCGTGGGTGCGGCCGGGCCGGGCAGCGGATATCCAGATCAGCCGGCCTTTCTCGTCGGTCAGGGCGAGAACGTGCAGGCCGTGACGGTGGTGCTTGCCGGAGTAGTTCGGCCGCTCCGTACGGCGGATCGTAGGAGCGGCCCCGGCAACGCCGGACGGGCATCCGCAAAACCACCCCTGCCAGACGATCTACACCCCAGACTGCCGCCCGCCATCAGCGCGAGCACCCCGGACGGAGCCGCACTAGCCCCTGTGACCAGCCAACTTCAAGATGGCGCGGCTTCACTGAACAGCGCCGGGAGTGGTTCGAGCGGCGGGCGGTCTACTGACCTCTTCGGGGTGTTGTCGGGTGGTGGGTGAGGCTGAAGCCGGTGCCGGCGAGGCACCCGTCGATGAGTTCGGGATGACGCTGGATGCGACGCAGTCCGCGGCGTAAGACGCGTTCGAGATGTTCGTGATCGGTGAGGGCGACGTTGGCGGAAGTTGAACGATGGTGTGCCAGTCGTGTTCGGCAGCTTACTGTCGCATTCCGGCGGCCCGGTGGGTGTTGAGATTGTCCCAGACCAAGACGATCGGGGCGCCGAGCTGCAGGTGAGCACGCACGACCAGGTCGCGGTAGTCGCTCCAGGCAAAGCTCTTGCGCCGTGAACCGGGATGCTTGCAGTGAAGATAGGGGCGGTAGATCAGCCGCGATGTCGCGCCGGGCTTGTAGCAGCACAGAGCCGCGATCGAGAAACGACGCCAAGAGCGTCCTCGCACCCGCACCACCGGCGTATGCCCCCGCCGGCTCCAGGTGCGGGCGAGGGACGGTGTCATCGAGAACCCTGCCTCGTCCTCGAACACCACGTATGCCCCGAGTGCCGCCGCAGTCATTCCACGTGCGGCCACACTTCCTCTTCCACAGTCCCACCGCGTCCTCGTCCCGCTCCACAGCCCGCCGGGCAGGCGACTGCCAGGACCAGCGGGTCTGCTGCAGCTGTAGATGACAGGCGCCTCGTCCCTACCCTCCGGAGTTCCGGGCGCGTGCCATCGCGCTGGGCCGCCCCCGATTGACAGTACGCACCGGCCGACGGCTGTTCAGGGCGCTCCGACGTCGAATACGTTCATCAGCTGCGCCAGCGTGCGGTAGTAACCGACGAGGACGGTCAGCTCCAGGAGTTGGTTGTTGCCGAGGAGCTGCTGTGTGGCGTCGTACTCCGTGTCGCTCCAGGGGGTGTCGTCCAGGAGCAGGCGACGACAGGCCGCGTAGGCCGCCGCTTCGCTCGGGTCGGTGGACGTGAAGGTGCCGGTGCGCAGTGCGGTGAGTTCGGCCTCGGTGAGTCCTGCCGCGCGGCCGACCCTTTCGTGTGCGTAGGTCTCGAACTCGCTGGAGGTTGCCGCCGCCACGGTCAGGATGGCGATCTCGCGTGTGCGGTCGTTGAGGGTGGCGCGGTAGCGGATGGCGGAGCCGAGTTCCTGGAGGGGAGCGCCGAGGTCCGGTGTGTGCAGCATGAGGCCGAACGGGCCGTTGAGGGCGCCGTTCTCGTCCTGGAGCGGGAAGTGCTGGGGGCCGGTCGAGCGAGGGCCGGAGGTGATGGCTCGGCGCAGGGTGTGTTGGGCGTCGTCGAGGTCTGCCTCTGTGAGTCGGGGGAGACGGGGAGTGTGGGGAGAGGCGACGCTGATCTGCCCGGGGTGAAGGTCCGTGCACAGGTTGTCGTTGAAGAACTCCGCTACGGCGCCGATGACTTCGGGCTCTTCGAAGGCCGGGTCCTCGTGGTTGGCGCCGTCCAGGAGGAGGCTGCGGGCGGTACCACCCGCAGACCGGATGGCCGTGGCGAATCGGCTGCTCTGCTGGGGCGAGGTCACCGCGTCACCAGTGCCGTGCAGCAGCAGCGTGGGCGGGCTCGCGGCGTGGGCGTACGTGACGGGGCTCAGCGTGCGGAGATGGTCCTCGGTGAGGTTTTCCTCGTTGGTGCCTGCGAGGAGGGCCTGGCGCAGGCGGGGGCTCGGTGGTTGGGGGAGGTGTGCGGGCCATTGGGTCTTGAGGAGCTCGTCGGGGATCGGCCGCGACGGGTCCGGGCGGATGGAGTCGGCTCGGGCCGTCAGGTCGTAGACGCCGAAGTAGCCCACCAATGCCTGCACCGTGCTCTCCGGATCGGTCTCGTCCGTCGTCGTGAGGGCGAGGAGCGCGGCGATGTGGGCTCCGGCTGAAGCTCCCCACACGCCGATCGGCCCGTTGCCGATGCCGTGGGACGGGCCCTCGCGGCGCAGCCAGCGCACGGCCTGCCGTACGTCGTGGAGTTGCGCCGGGTACGCGGCCTCGTGTGCGAAGCGGTAGTCGGCGCTCGCCACCGCGATGCCGCGCCGTGCGAGCCCGGCCGGCCGGTCGGGGTGGTCCGTCCTGCTGCCGGTGAGCCAGCCGCCGCCATGCAGGTACAGGACGACGGGCCGGAGCGCGGGTGCCGGGCAGTCGGGGACGTAGAGATCGAGGTGGAGGTCCCCGGTGGTGGTGGAGGCGTAGCGCAATCCCTTGACGGTGCGGAAAGGGGAGTGGGGGTGCTGGCTGGGCATGGGGGTCCGGTCCTTGGGGCGAATGGGGGCGGTCGGAGCCGACGGCGTCGAGGCTGTGGTCCCGTCGGCGCCGACCGCTGTCGTGTGGGCTCGACCGGTCAGCGTGTTCGCGCGATCGACGCGAGTACGCGTTCCTGCGAGCGGCGTGCCAGGTCCACGGCGCGGTGTGAGTCGGCGGTGAGCAGCTTTCCGTCGCGCTTCGCGATGCGGCCGGCGACCAGGACGGTGTCGACGTTGCCGGGGTGCGCGGCGAGCACGAGGGCGCCGGCCGCGTCGGACACGGGCGCCAGGTTGAGGTCGTCTGACCGGATCAGGATCACATCGGCTTGTTTGCCCGGTGTGAGGGAACCGGTGCGGTCGCCGAGTCCGGCCGCCTTCGCCCCGGCGACGGTCGCGAACTCCAGGACGTCCCGGGTGGCCAGATGCGCGGGCGCCCCCGGCAGCCGCGAGTGACCACCTCCCGTCCACGAACGGTGATACGCGAGCAGCGTGCGCATCTGCGTGAACATGTCGCCGGAGCACTTGGTCTCCGTGTCGCCGCTCAGGCTCGGCCGGATGCCCACGGCGAGGAGCCGGTCCAGTGGAATGTCGCCCATGCCGGGGGAGTTGGCCTCGCACTGCACACCGAGCGACACCGAGGCCCCCGCGTCCGCGATCATCGCGAACTCGTCGTCGGCACTGCGGCAGCAGTGCACGAACGTGATGTCCTCGCCCAGCACACCCGCCTCCCGCATCTGCGTGACGGCCCGGTGGGGCGCGTTGTGCGCGTACGCGCCCACGTGCACCGTTGTCCGGATCCCCAACTCCCTTGCCAGGTACAGGTCGTGCAGCCAGACGTCGCGTTGCGCCATTTCCGGGCCGCGTGCGGCCATGGCCAGAGTGAGGAGCTGGTCCTCGGAGGTGAAGTAGCGGTCGCGCAGGCGGTGGATGTCGTCGGGGTGGTCGAGCGCGCTGTCGCGGGTCCACTCGGGCGCGAGCGGCCAGCCGTGGGCGAAGACGGCGCGGATGCCGGACTCCTCCAGGGCCAGGATCGCGGCGTCGGAGTGGTCTGGTGTGTTCTGGACGTGCGACCAGTCGACCAGCGTGGTGATCCCCGAGTCGAGGGCGGACAGGGCGCCGAGCAGGTTCCCTGCGTACACGTCGTCGGGGCTGTACGCGGCGCCGACAGGGCCCAGCATCTCGGCGAAGTACTGCAACGGGTCGGTGTCCGCGTAGTAGTGCCGCACCGCCGTCTGCCAGGTGTGCCGGTGTGTGTCCACGAAGCCGGGCGCCACGATCATGGCGGAGGCGTCGATCACCTCGGCGTCGGGACGGTCGATGCGCGCCGCGACCTCGCGGACCACTCCGTCCTCGATCAGTACGTCGCCCGAGGGGAGTTCACCGATGGCGGGGTCCATGCTCAGAATGTGCCCGCCACGGATGAGAACCGTCTCGCTCACCGTCTCGCTCACCGTCTTGCTCTTCGTGCCGCTCATCGCTGTGCTCCGATCCAGTGCTTGATCTGCTCCGCCGCCGCCTCCGGGTCCGGACTGTCTTCGTCGGCCCATGCCACGTACGCGTCCGGCCGGACCAACAGGCTTTTCACGCGGCGTAGTTCGGGAGTCGTCACCACCGGCACCCCGCTCAGTGCGCGCACGGGCATGGCGTCCGTGTCGAGGTCCTCGTATGTGCCGTTGCCCGTGCAGTCGATGAGCAAGAAGCGCTGCTCGCGCAGGAGTTCGCCGATGCGCCGGATCCCGTCGGGGGTGACGAGTTCGAGGTCGGGGGCGCGCTGCCCGGTCAGTGGGTGGCTGCCCGGCAGGCTCGGGTAGGGCTGGGTGAGGCCGTTGAGTTCGAGCGCGATACGGCGATTGACGTCGGGCAGCGGCAGCAGGTGCTCCTGGAACATCCGCTTGAACGCGACGCCCTCCGGAGTGAAGTTGAACTGCACGGCGCACTGCGCCTCCACGCTGCGCATCAACTCCTCGGCGACCGGGCGGCGTTCGGCCTCGTACGTGTCGAGGAGCGCGTCGTCGGCGTGCCCGTTGATGACCGCCGCGAGTTTCCAGCCCAGGTTGAAGGCGTCCTGGATGCAGAAATTCATGCCGACACCGCTCGCCGGGTAGTGGATGCGTGCCGATTCGCCGACCAGGAAGATCCGGCGCTCGCGGAACGCGGTCGCGAGGCGCAGTGCGTCGGTGAAGCGTGAGGCCCAGCGCAGCCCGTCGAAGCGCACTTCCTGTTCGAGTACGTCGCTGAGGCATTGCCGCACCTCTTCGGCGGTCACCGGCTCGGATGGATCGGTGTGTCGACGCTCGGCGTGCACGATGTTGAAGCGGGTGACCGGGGTGCCGTCCTCGTCCTCACCGAACGGGAACGAGGTCACCCAGCCGTGCTCGTTGTCGGTCATCGCGCGTCCGTCGGCCGTCAGTGGCCGCGTACGGACGTCCGCGACGATGCCGGTGAAGGTGGCGCCGTGTCCCTCGAATCCGATGCCGGCCTGCCGACGCACCACACTGCGGCCGCCGTCGGCTCCGATCACGTAACGGGCCGTGAGGGAAAGGTGGTTGCCGTCCTGGACCGCAGTGACCGTGACCGAATCGGCGTCCTGCCGGACGTCCTGGACCGTCACGCCCAGGCGTACGTCGACGCCGACCTCCCGCGCGTAATCGAGGAGGAGTTCCTCCGTCATGTTCTGCGGCATGATCAGCCGGAAGCCGAACCGCGAATTCAGATGGTGCCAGTGCACCGGCTTCATCCCGGCCCAGATGTGCACCGGGATGAGGGGGTTGTCCTTGATGGAGCGGGCCCGCTCGAAGAAGCGGTCCGCGAGGCCGCGTGCGTCGAAGAGTTCCAGGACGCGCGGCAGGACGGTTCCGGCGCGGGACTGCACGGGTTCGGTGCGCCGCTCCAGGACGGTCACCCGGGCGCCCGCCAGGGCGAGTTCGCTCGCGACGGTGAGCCCGGAGGGGCCGCCCCCGACGACGATTACGTCGGTGTCGGCAGCGATGTCGTTCATGGTTCAGGCTCCTGACTGGCCCAGCGGCCGGGGCGCGATGCCGCGCTGTTCGGCGCGGGCGGTACGGGTGGTGGGGGAGGCAGCGAGGCGGCCGCGGTCGCGGCGCGGATTGATGAGGAACGCCGCGCACAGGCCGCCGGCGATCACGATCAGTCCGGTGACCGTGAACCCGGTGGCGTAGCCGCTCGCCTCGTCGGCGGACGCGTCGAGGATCAGGCCCATCGCGTAGGGGCCCGCGATGCTGCCCAGGGAGTAGAGGCCGTTGAGGGTGCCGAGGACGGCGCCACGGCGACCGGCCGGGCAGATCCTGCCGACCGCGTTGTATGCCGACGTCATGGCGACGAGCGGCAGGCCCGCGGCGAGTGTCACCCCGCACACCAGCAGAGTGCCGGTACCGAGATGCGGGACGAGGACCGCGAACGCGCCGCCGACCGCGACCACCGCCCCGGTGATGATGCCGAGCGGGACACGGTCGGGGATGCCCCGGTTCATCAGGCGCCCGGCAAAGGCGCCGATGGCGAGGATGGCGACGATGCCCAGGACGTTCGGCGGGATGATCATGTTGCCCGCGGCGGACGAGCCGAACCCGGCGACGTTCACGAAGAACGGCACGAGCCACGACGTGACGACGGCCAGGCTCCAAGAGGCGGCGAACGCCATGGTGACGGCGCCGATGAACGTACGGCTGAGCAGGATGTGACGGTAGGGGACGGACTCGCCCGCAGGCTCCTTGGCACCCTCCTCGGTGACCGACGGAGTGGGCGCGGGGGCCTCCGCGGGCCGGTCCTTGCCGAACACCGCGTACACCAGAGCCCACAGCGCGCTGAGCACAGCGGTGGTGAAGAACCCCCAGCGCCACCCGAACTCCGTGATGATCCACGTCAGGATCGGCGCCGAGGTGAGGGCCCCGATGCCCGAGGCGATCTGGGTGAGCGAGGTCGGCAGGCTGCGCTTGTCCACCGGGAACCAGCTGTGCACGGTGTGCACCGTCAGCGGATTCGCCGGGCCCTCCGCCGCGCCGATCATGATGCGGCTCACGAACAACGCCGTGACCGTCGACGTCGCAAGGAGCGAACCCTGCGCCACCGCCCACAGCAGCGCGAGGGCGACGAACACCCACTTGCTGCGCACCTTGTCCACGAGGAGCCCGACCAGGATCGCGGCGACCGTGAACAGGAGGTAGAAGCTGCTGCTGGCGAGCCCGTACATCGAGTTGCTGAGGTGCAGTTCCTTCATGATGGGCACGGCGGCCAGCCCCAGAACCGCCTTGTCCCAGAAGGTGAGTGCCATCGCGACCATCAGCAGGACGGTCATCGTCCAGGCACGTCTCACGTCATGCGACGGCTTGGCCATCGTGTCCTCCGGGGAGCGGGAGTGCGGGCACGCGCAGTGGCGCGGCGGTGGCGGCGACGATCTGTCCGGTGCTGACGCCGGGCGCGGTCTCGACGAGGACGAGGCCCTCCTCGGTGACGTCGATGACGGCGAGGTCGGTGATGATGCGGTGGACGCAGGCACGCCCGGTGAGGGGGAGTGTGCAGTCCTCGACGATCTTTGGAGTGCCGTCCTTGGCGGTGTGGTCCATGAGGACGAGCACGCGGCGGGCGCCGTGCACGAGGTCCATCGCGCCGCCCATGCCCTTGACCATCTTGCCGGGGATCATCCAATTGGCCAGGTCACCGGCTGCGGACACCTGCATGGCGCCGAGGATCGCGGCGTCGATGTGACCGCCACGGATCATGCCGAAGGACAGCGCGGAGTCGAAGTACGAGGCACCCGGCAGGACGGTGACGGTCTCCTTGCCGGCGTTGATCAAGTCGGGGTCCACGTGGGCCTCGTTCGGATACGGGCCGACGCCGAGGATGCCGTTCTCGGACTGCAGGACGACATGCATGCCGACCGGCACGTGGTCGGGCACCATGGTCGGCAGGCCGATGCCGAGGTTGACGTAGTCGCCGTCATGCAGCTCGGCGGCGGCGCGGGCGGCCATGTGGTCACGGGTCCAGCTCATGCGCGTACCGTCCCTCGTGTCGAAGACGCGGAAATGCGAAGGTGTTCGATCTGCTTGTCCGCTGCCTGGGCGGGAGTGAGGGGCACGACCCGTTGCACGTAGATGCCCGGCAACTGCACCTCGGCGGGGTCGAGTTCACCTGACTCGACGAGCTCTTCGACCTCGGCGATCGTGGTGCGCCCGGCCATGGCGACGAGTGGGTTGAAGTTGCGGGCGGACTTCTCGAAGACGAGGTTGCCGTGCCGGTCGCCGCGCACGGCCCGTACGAGGGCGAAGTCGGTGGTGATGCCGCGTTCCAGGACGTAGGACGAGCCGTTGAACCCGCGGACTTCCTTGGCCGGTGAGGCGAGAGCGACGTCGCCGTCGGCCGTGTAACGCCAGGGCAGCCCGCCCTCGGCGATCTGAGTGCCGACACCGGCCGGGGTGTAGAAGGCGGGGATCCCGCAGCCGCCGGCCCGCAGGCGTTCGGCGAGGGTGCCCTGCGGAGTGAGCTCGACCTCCAGTTCGCCGCTGAGGTACTGGCGGGCGAACTCCTTGTTCTCTCCGACGTACGAACCAGTGACGCGGGCGATGCGTCCGGCGGTGAGCAGGATGCCGAGCCCGCGGCTGTCTACGCCGCAGTTGTTGGAGACGACCTCCAGGGCGCGGGCTCCCTTGGTGTGCAGCGCCCGGATCAGCGTCTCGGGTATGCCGCAGAGGCCGAATCCCCCTACGGCGAGAGACACTTCGTCGTCGATGTCTGCCACGGCCTCCTCGGCGGAGGCCACTGTCTTGTCCATGTGCGTCTTCCTTGTGCGTGTTCCACGAGCTTGTACGTGTCCAGGTGTGAGGGCGCGGACCGGCCGGGTCAGCTTCCGGACGCTTCGAGGGGACTGCGCGAAACGGGCGGCAGGCGCGCCGTGCCGGGCGGGGCGGCGCGTAGCTGCTCCCTCAACTGGCCGACGAGTTGGTGCAGTTCGATGGGTGTCGCGGCCGCGCCGAAGAGGTAGAAGTCCGGGCGGACGACGGCCGCGACGTGGTCGTGGTCGCGCAGGTGCGGCCGATAGGCGTTGCCGGTGTCGACGTATTCCGCGCCGGGTGTGCCCGGGGCGTGCAGCGGGAGGAGCGTCGCGCCGATCCGGTCGAGGAACTCCCGGTCATGAGCGTCGAGTTCGGAGCACGCCGCGTCGCCGTCGGCCAGGACGACGAAGCTGCCGCCGGTGATGTCGTCAAGCAGCGCGGTCCGGCCCCGGTGGGTGACACGGTGCTGTGGGGTGAGGTGTCCGACGCCCGAGGCGCGGGTGGCACCGTCGTGGCTGCGCTGCAGAACCCCATCGCCCAGGACAGGCGGGGGAGTGTCCGGCAGTACGCGCGCGGGATCCGCGTCGGCGGCGATCATCCGGGCGTCGCGCTCGGCGGCCTCGGCCTCGTCGGGGACGCAGATGACCCGGCCCAGCGCCATCGACATGCCGATGGCGTGCTGAACGTGGTCGCGGCGTTCGCTGGTGTAGGTGTCCAGGAGGGTGGGAGGCGCGGTATCGTCGAGCACCAGGCCGAGCTTCCAGGCGAGATTCATCGCGTCGCGCAGGCCGGAACACATGCCCTGTCCGGCGAACGGCGGCATCTGGTGAGCGGCGTCCCCAGCGATCAGTAGCCGCCCTTCGCGCCAGGTGTCGGCCCAGCGGGCCTGGAAGGTGTAGACGGCGTGCCGTTCGATGGCGGTGTTGTCGGCCGTGCGACCCCAGGGCTTCAGCAATTCCCACGCGGTGGTCAGGGAGTTGAGGTCCTCGACGCTTTCGTCGGGCAGGCGCATGAATTCCCAGCGGCGCCGTCCGGGGCCGCCCGAGACGATCGTCGTGGGGCGCTTCGGGTCGCACAGCTGCCAGTTCATCGGCGACCAGACGGTGTCGGTGTCCTGAGGGATGACGTCGACGATGAGCCAGTCGTAGAAGAAGCCCAGGTCGGTGACTGTCGTGGTCATCCGGGAGCGGACGAAGCTGTTGGCGCCGTCGGCCCCGACGACATAGCGGGCGCGAAACGCCGTTCCCGTTCCCGTGGTCAACTCGACGTACTCGTCGGTCTCTTGGAGGTCGGTGACCTCTTGGCCGCGGTGCAGGGTGATGCCGGGCTGCGCCGCGGCGGCTGCCGTGAGTACGGCTTCCAGGTCGGGCTGGGAGAAGAAGTTGGCGACCGGCCATCCGGAGGGGCCGTTGCCCGACCAGTCGATACGGACCAGGGCGTCACCGTCGCGGTTGCGCCACTCGTAATGGTCCGGCACCGGCTCGGTGACCGCCCGGACGCGCTCGCCCACGCCGGCGGCCTGGAAGATCCGGCCGATCTCGTCGTCGAAGTGCACGGCGCGCGGCAGGTCGTACGGCTCGGGCCAGCGTTCGAGCGCGAGGACGTCGTGTCCGGCGCGGGCCAGCAGCAGGGACAGCAGCTGACCGACGGGCCCGAAGCCGACCACCGCCACGTCGTGGATGCGGGGTGTCTCGCTGGTCACCGGGTCACCGCTCCGCGCTGTGCGTGCCGGTCATCAGCGCGCCGAGGTCCTCGGGGTGCAGGAACGACGGGGGCGGAGGTGGGCCCCAGTTGAACAACCCCTTGGCACCTTCGAGGACTTCGGGCGTCCACAGCTGGTCGTCGACGACGCAGTCCATGTCGGAGTAGTACTCGGAGAAGTTGCCCGCCGGGTCCTTGAGATACCAGAAGAAGTTCGACCCGGCGTGGTGGCGGCCCAGGCCCCAGACGTGGCGCTCCGGGTGGTCCTCCAGCATCGCGGCGGCGCCGCGGCCGACATCGTCGACGTCGTCGACCTGCCAGGACGTGTGATGCAGGAAGGCGACGGGCGCGTTCAGGACGAGGATGTTGTGGTGGTCGGTGGAGCAGCGCAGGAAGGCACCCGCGTCCTTGATGTAGTCACTGGCTTTGAAGCCGAGGCCGTCACGGAAGAACGCCGTGGTCCCCTCGAAGTCGGTGGTGCCGACGACGGCGTGACCGAGCTTGCGGGGACGTACGGCGGCGGTGCGCAGGATGCCGGGGGCGCGCGATCCGGTGCGCTCGACGCGGCCGGGACCGTTGTAGGGCGTGGCCGATGCGGCGGGCTGGGTGAGCCGCGGGGCCACTTCGAGGACGGCGCGGACCGCGGTGGCCTTGTCGTACGCGGTCACAGTGGTGCCCTGCCGTTCACTGATGACGCCGATGCGCTCCAGGCGGGACGCCGCGGCGGCCAGGTCGTCCGGATCGTCGACGCCTATGCGCACCTCGACCAGGCGGCGGGTGGCGGCGTGCACGATCCGCAGCTGCCGGCCGCCGTCGCGGGTCGCGAACCAGCCGTCGCTCTCGGGCGCGAGGCCGAAATCCGCGTAATAGGCGGCGGTTTCGGCGACGTCGGGAACCCCCATCGTGATGGAGGTCAGGCGGTGCAGTGCCATGACGGGACTCCTTTGTCCGGTTCCATTGCCGAGGGCGGGCGGGTCAGCCGTTGAAGGTCTGGCGCAGCTCGCCGATGCCTTCGATGGACGAGACCAGGACGTCGCCGGGCGCCAGCCAGCGCTGCGGTTCGCGGCCCAGACCGACGCCGGCCGGGGTGCCGGTGAAGATGACGTCACCGGGCAGCAGAGGCAGCACGGCGGACAGCTTTGCGATCAGCGCGGGAACGCTGAAGATCAGGTCGCGGGTACGGCCCTTCTGAACCTCCTCGCCGTTGATGGAGCAGGTGAGCTCAAGGTCGTCCGGGTTGTCGAACTCGTCCGGGGTGACCAGCCACGGCCCGATCGGCGCGAACCCGGGCAAGGACTTGCCGAGACTGAACTGCGGTGCGGGACCAGCCAGTTGGGACACTCGTTCGGAGATGTCCTGACCGGCCGCGAGTCCGGCGACGTGCGACCAGGCCTCCGCCTCGGCGATGCGCTCGGCCCGGGCGCCGATCACCGCCACCAGCTCCACCTCCCAGTCGGTGTGCCCCTCGGGCGGCAGCGCGACCTCGGTGACCGGGCCGGAGATGCTGGTGGCGAACTTCGTGAAGACCGGCGGCAGCCCCTCGGGCGCCTCGAAGCCGGACTCGGACGCGTGGTCCCGGTAGTTGAGCCCGATGGCGAGCAGCTGGCGTGGGGCGGGGGCGGGGGACCCGAGGTCGGTGGCCTCGAAGGATCGCCCCGCCGGCAGGTCGGCCGTGTCGGCCCACGCGCGAAACTCCGCCCAGCGTTCGTAGACGGCCTGCGGGTCGGAGCCGAAGCGCCCGCCGCTGGCCTCTTCGACGTCGACGGCCCGCTCGTGGTCGTCGGTGATCAGGGTCAGTCGGCCGGTGAGATTGGCGATCCGCATGTGGCGCTCCTCGTCGATGTCATGGGGACACCCTGCTGGCGTGCAATTCAGCATGATGATTACGTCGATGTTGCGGCCGGGGTTCTGATGACGTCAAGAGGGGATCGGGGTAACCTTCATAATGAATTAACTGGAACCCATCGAAGGAGAGCCTTGAGCACCGCACGCGGTACCGCACGCACGAGCGCGTCCAGCCGGGCCGAGCAGGCGGCGCAACGCATGGCCGTGCTCGCCGAGGCCGCACAGCCAGGTGCCAGGCTCGGCACCAAGGAGTCGCTGCGTACCCAGTGCGCGGTCTCCGTCGGGACCTTCAACGAGTCGCTGAGGCTGCTCCAGTCACGCGGCCTGGTCACCGTGCGCCCAGGTCCCGGAGGCGGGATCTTCGTCGCCGAGCAGTCCCCCATGGTGCGCCTCGGCAACTCCGTCCTCGCGCTCGACGCTCAGGAGACGGACGTCGCGGACGCCGTACGTATCCGCGACGCGCTGGACCCGCTGCTGATCGAGGACGCCCTGTGGCACGCCTCGCCCGCCGACATCGCGAGCCTGCGCGAACAGATCGAGGCCATGGCTGAGGCGGTCGCCGCGGCCGACCCCGTCGCCTTCGTCCATGCCAACTGGCAGCTGCACGCCCGGATTGCCGCCATCAGCCCGAACCCGCTGCTGCGGTCCCTCTACAAGAACCTGCTCGACCTGATCGAGTCACACACCCTCGCCGTACTGCCCGCGAGCGAGCAGCCGCTCGCCGAGTACATCGCCGAACGCCACGAACTCCACCGCGACCTCGTGGACGCCCTCGACGCCCGCGACCGCGAGGAGGCGCTGCGGCTCATCCAAAAGCACAACACGAGCCTCGCCGACTGAGGGCGACCGGGCGACCGGGTTCGTGTCGGTGCGTGAGAGCCCGCCCTGTGTCCGTCAGCGCCCGTGGATCCTGGCCGGGGGTTCAGTGGTGCCATTGGGGGGCGGGTGCTCAGCCCGCGCTGATACGTGTCTCCAGGCGGCCCACTCCCTCGACCTCCGCCACCACCAGATCACCCGGTACCAGGTAGCGGTTCTGGTGGGCGGCGGCGGTGCCGGCCGGTGTGCCACTGAGCAGTAGATCGCCGGGGTGGAGCGGGGCCAGAGTGCTGAGTGCGGAGATCTGCTCGGCCAACGAGAAGATCATCTGGCTGGTGTTGCTCTTCTGCCGCACCTGACCATTGACCGAGAGCCGGATGTCGAGATTCTCCGGGTGGGGCACAAGGGATGCCGGGACGATGGCCGGACCGAGTGGTTTGAGGCCGCGCCAGCCCTTCTGCAGCAGCCAGTTGATGCCGAACAGCGGTGTGTCGAGAGCGGCGTCGTCGCGGCAGGACAGGTCGTTCGCCACGGTGTACCCCGCGACGTACTCCAGAGCCTTGTCGACGCTCACACGGTCGGCTGTCCGTCCGATGACCGCGGTCAACTCCACCTCCCAGTCCAAACGTTGCATCCCCGCCGGGCGCGGCGCGTGACACCGGTGTCCGGTGAGGGCGGCGGGCGGGATCACGAAGTGGAAGGGGCGCTCGACGGCCGGGTCGGGGGGTGTCGCACCCATCTCGGCCACGTGGTCACGGTAGTTGGCGCCGGCGCAGTAGATGGTGGGCCGATGCGTCGCGGGCGGCAGGAAGCGTACGTCGGACTCGTTCCGCCAGGGCAGGTGTCCGGCGCAGTCGCGGGCCAAGGCCGTCTCGACGGCGGCCACCCACTCCTCCCACCGGTCGAGCAGTCCGAGCAGGTCATCCGGCACGCAACCGGGCGCCCGGCCGGCGGGCAGGGCGTCCTGCAGCGGGACCAGGCGTCTGCCGACCGTCACAGCGAGCTGCGGCGGACTCTCGTCGGCCATGACTGTGGCGAAACCGAAGGCGGTCACAAGAGGACTCCAAGGGAATGTGCGGACGGGGTGAGCGCCGGGCTCTTTCGTTCTGCTCGTTCGGTCAGCTGGCGGGGTCGTCCAGCGGGCGCTGCGAGATCCGCAGGATCTCCGCCCGGCTCAGGTCGGTACGCCCCGTCAGGTCGAAGCGCGCGTCGGTGTAGCGGAAGGCGTAGCCGCCTTCGGGCAGGTAGCAGATCTCCCACCAGTTCCGGTCGAGGTCCTGGAGGTAGAAGGAGTAGACGCCGTGCTGGCGGACCGGCTCGGTGAGGTCCAGGACGTCGTACTCCTCCCGTACCTCCTGGATCTTGCGGTGCGCTTCGTCCACTTCTTCCTCACTGGCCACGTCGAGGCCGTTGTGGTGGAGCAGCGGCATGGCGGGACGGTCGGGGTTGCTCTCGATGCAGGCGTAGACGTGGTTGCCGCCCAGGCGGATGAAGAGGCCGACCAGCGCCTGCTGGACGACCTCGAGTCCGAGCACTTCCTCGTAGAAGCGCCGGGACGCCTGGAGGTTGTCCACCTCCAGCGTTCCGTGGGAGAGGAAGCGGGACTTGATGAGGGGCTCGCGAGTGGAGCGCTGGGTGATTCCGGGCATGACGGGACCTCCGGTGGTGAGTTGACGGGTGAAGGGGGGAATCTGCGCCAAGAGGGCGCGAGTTCAGATGGTGGCTTCGAACGGTCCGCAGTCGAGCGGGGTGTCCTCGTCGAACGCCTGGCGGTAGTGCGGCATCCGCTGCGGCATGTTGAACAGAAGTACTCCGGTCCGGCGCGGCCCGTTCCCGTAGCTGCCGACGAACCGCCGGCTCTGCGGGTCGCCCTCGACGATCTCGAAGGTGTCGTCCGGCCCGGGACTGCCGATCAGCTGCACACGTGAGTCGTACAGGTTCGACCAGAACATCGTCGTCTCGCCGAACGCCGGAGCGGCGTCCCCTTCGAGGAGTGTGTGGGCGGCGGCGTCCGCCTGCCTGAGTGCGTTCTCCCAGTGCTCGACGCGTACGGAGCGGCCGCTGCGGGGGTGTTTCCAGCGGGCGACGTCCCCGGCCGCGGTGATGCCCGGTGCTCCGACGGCGGCGAGGTTACCTGTGCAGCGCACACCGTCCGTGACATCCAGGCCGGAGCCGGCCAGCCAGTCGGTGGCGGGCTCGACACCTACGCCGACGACCACCACGTCGGCTGGGATGACGCTGCCGTCGGACAGTCGCACGCCGGTGACGCAGTCACCTCCTTCGAGTGCAGCGACCGTGTGCCCCAGCCTCAACTTGGTTCCGTGGTCGGTGTGCAGGGCAGCCAGGACCTGTCCCGCGCCCGGCCCCAGAGCCCGCATGCCAGGGAACGGCAAGGGATCGACGAGGGTGACATCCAGGCCGAGGGCGCGCGCGGTGGCCGCCACCTCCTGCCCGATCAGGCCGCCGCCGACGACCACGACGTGCGGACTGCCCGTCCGCAGTGCGGTGCGCAGCGCATCGGCGTCGCCAACGGTCCGCAGTGTGTGGACTCCCGCCATGGCCGGTCCTGCCAGCGTTCTCGCCCTCGTGCCGCAAGCGACCAGCAGGCCGTCGTACGACTGCGGATACGGCTCCCCGGTTCCCTGGCGCAGCCAGACCCGTCGCTCCGCCGTGTCGAGACGGACAGCACGGGTGCCGAGCCTGACATCGGCGTTCAGGTCGCCGAGCGGCAGGGCAATGTCGGATGCCTGCTGATCACCCGTCAGGTACTTCTTGGAGAGCACGGGCCGCTGATAGGCGGGCACGGACTCGGCGCCGACGAGGGTGAGTGTCCCGTCGAAGCCGCGCCTGCGCAGGGACTCGGCGGCCCGTACGCCGGCGAGGGACGCGCCGATGATGGTGATACGGCGCGGAGTGCGGTGTGCCACGGTCAGTCCTGCATCCGGATCGCGGACACGGGGCAGGCCCCGACTGCGCGCTCCAGCCGCTCGCGCAGTTCCTGCGGCGGCTCCTCGTCGAGTAGTGCGACGAGCCCCTCCTCGCTCAGGCCGAACACCTTGGGGGCGAGCCCGGTGCACATGGCGGCACCTATGCATTCATCGACATTCACGGTGATCTTCATACGGTTCACTCCGGTGTGCGGGGCACGTGTGCGGGGTCCACCAAGGCGGTCCGATCACCGCCGGGGACATGCCTCATTCCACTCCCGCGTCCCCGCCCCGGTCCAACAGTTCCTGGCCCCTCTGTGACAGCCACGAACTGTCAGCACTCGCTGATGCCGAGCCGATCACCGCGTGCCCGCAGTCGGCAGCTCGGCCCGGTCCGGATCGGGGAGCCACCAGGGCTCGCGTGGAAAGGCCCTCCAGCTCTGGTCGGCGGCCAGTCGGTCGATGTCCTCGATGACTGCCGCGATGTGCGTGGTCCGCCGTGTGTCGTGGAGCGCCCCTTCGGGGGCACTCCACACCAGCCACAGCGGGCACAGCGGGATCGGGGCATGGAGCGGGCGCACGACCAGCCCTTCGGGGACCGGGGCGTTCAGCGGGGCCAGTGTCGGCATGTCGTAGGCGAGGGCCGCCGCGTTCGCCGCCGCGCGGCCGTGACCGTGCAGGCGGCGTCCGACGGTGAGGTCGAAGTGCGAGACCAGTGAGGTGTTCCAGTCCTCCCAGTCGACAGCCTCGACGGCGGTGTGCAGGAGGATCGGGTAGCCCCGCAGCCCGGAGAGTGCGACGCGGTCGTCGTGTGCGAGAACATGATGCTCGGGCAGTACCACTCCGACCCGTTCGAGCTTCACCAGCATGCGGCGGAACGCGTGCTCCTTGGCGGCGGGCAGCCCGCTCACCCGGCCGAAGGCGAGGTCGACCTCGCCCCTGCGCAGCTGTTCCAGCGCTCGGGACAGCCCATGCCCCTGGACGACTTCCAGCGGTACGTCCGGCAGGTGGGCGCGGAGGTACTGCGCGGCCAGGCCGGAGCTCAGCCCTTCCGTCACCACATCGACCCGGACGGGACGCGCCGGTTCACTCACCTCCCTCACCAACACGGCTGCGAGGTCGAGCAGTTGACGCCCACGGGTCACGAATAGCTCACCCGCCCCAGTCAGCTCCACATGTCTGCGGTCGCGGGCGAACAGCGTGACACCGAGCCGCTGTTCCAGCCTGCCGACCTGGGCCGAAAGGGTCTGCTGCGCGATGTGCAGGCGTGCGGCCGCACGGCCGAAGTGCAGTTCCTCGGCGAGCACCGTCACGTAGTGGACCAGACGCAGATCGATGTCGTCGGCCTTGAGGCTGGTGTTCACAGGCGGCTCGATTCCCTTCGGTGACGCGGAGCGGCGAGGCTCGTTTCGGGGACCGAGCTTGCCGCCGGTCGATGATTTCACCCAGGGCTCGCAAGTCGTCCTCGTGGCCGGGCGGGTCGGCCTGGAAGGGCATGAGCGCGTTGCTCTCGGTCGGGTTGGCAATGATCGGGACGAGTCGGACGCGGTGGCCCTTGGTGGACTTGTCGACGAGGCCTCCGGGTGCCGGTGTGGTCTGTCGTCGGGCTTGCCAGAGCCAGAGCCAGAGCCAGTGGCGGGTGTCGATGTCGCGGACTCGGACGCCGGAGGCTTCGCCGATGCGGGCGCCGGTGCAGGCGGCGAAGATCACGGCGTGGGCCCAGCAGGGATAGCGCTGGTGAGAGGCGCTGGTGAGCGCGTCTGCGAGTTCGCAGAGTGTCGTGTAGTCGGGCAGCGCCGGGCCGCGTGGCCCGGTGTCGGTGTCCTGGGCGTTGAGGGGTACAGGGGGGTTGGGTGAGCCAGCCGTCGCGGGTGGCCTGGCGGGTGGTGCGGGCGAGCATGGCCAGGGTGTTCTTGATGGCGGAGTGGTGGTGTCCGGTCTCTGCCCAGGTGTGGACGGTGCGGTCGATGGTGCCTGGGGTGAGGCGGTCGATGGGGAGGGTGCCGAGGGTGGGCAGGATGCGTTGGTGCCAGGCGGCGAGGTAGGCGCCGCGCGTGGTGGGCTGCGGGCCGGCGAGCGCGAGGTCCATGACGCGGGCTCCGTAGCCCGCGAGGGTGGGTCGTCGGGCAGGTGGGGTGTGGGGCGGTGTGCGAGATCGGTGAGCGCGGACAGGACAGCAGGGCGGATGCGAGATCCGGCAGTGACTGAGTGGGGCGCTGGCCGGGAGGCGACGGCTTGGGATGGGCTGGTTCGGACGCTGTCGGTCTCGGTTGGTGCGGTGAGACGGCGGAGGCGATCGACTTTGTCAACACGGTCAAGCCCCAGCGGGCGTTCGCCATACACGACGCGCAGATCAACGATCGCGGCCTCAGTAGCGTCAACGGCTGGCTTACCCAGGCCATTCCACTGAGACAGGACAACCGTGGTGGGAATGTGGAATGGCCAGCCGCCCGTTGGAGCGGCTGGCCATCCAGGTCGACCGTTACGGCCGGACCTGGCGCTGGGCGGTAGGAGCGGCGACAGCGGCCGGGTGCCTGCCTTTGAACATCCGCCGGCGCAGGCGGTGGCCCAAAGACAGGCTCTGATCCCTACGCGCCGTTCAGGGTGCACTTCCACAGGGGTAGCAGCCGCTCCCAGTGCAGCTTCAGTCCGGCCGCGCTGAAGGTCTCAGTGTCGGCCATGGTGAACCCGTGGACGGTGCCGGGGTAGATCTCGGAGGTGTACGCGACCCCCGCGGCATCCAGCCCACGGTTGAGGTCGCCCAGTGCATCGGGCGTCAGGTCGCCCTCGGCGTGCCCGAGATGGACCTGCGCGGTGACGGTCTCGAAGAGACCGGGGCCGTCGACGCCGACGGGAGCGTGGAACGCGGCGAGGGCGCCGACCCGCCCCGGATGGGCCGCGGCGGTGCGCACGGCGTACAGCCCGCCGATGCAGTACCCGGTCACCCCGACGGGCCCGGCGGCGACCTCGGCCTGGGCGCCGAGAAACCTGAGATAGCCCTCCGCGTCGCGCAGAACACGCTCACGGGTGTGCGCCTGGATCAAGGGCATCACCGCACCCATGACCCGCTCCCGGTCCTGCGCCCCGACGAACTCGGGAAGCTCGGCCACCGGCGCGGGCCCGTGCCGGTAGAAGACATTCGGCACGAGTACGTAGTACCCGTGCTCCGCCAACTCCTGGGCCATCTCCCGCAGTACGGGCCGGATCCCAAACCCGTCCGGGTACATCAGCACGCCCGGATGGCGCCCACCGCTCTCGGGAAATGCGGCGAAGCCGTCGGCCATGCCGTCCGCGGCCGGAATCTCCAGCGTCTTGACTGTCATGAACTCTCCCGTCGTCGTTGCCGGTTGAACCTGTGATCAACACGACGAAGGCGGAGCTCGTGCAACGGGGCCCGCATCGGCCCGTACGGCGCTCAGCGGAGCACCGGGTCACCGATCCGTGCGTGGCGCGAAGCCGTCCCGGTAGTCATGGCCGGGGAGCCTAGCCCAGATGATCAGCCTGACGCTACGGCTTCCCCGGGCGGGCTAGGTAGCCAGAGCCCGTTCTCGTGACAGAGCCGTCGTGTGCGTGGGTCCGCGTTCCTGGCAGGTGCTGACGGGGGCCCACGCCGTGGACGGCTCCCTGTTGGGCTCAGGGCGTTGGGGTCACATGTCTGGGCGTCATGACGCCGAGTCCGGGTGTTCGCCGCGCTCAGGTAGAGACGGCGCAAGGAGTGTGGCGATGAGCCCTGCGCCGACGAGTGCGGCGCCGGTGAGGGCGATGCCGGTAAATCCGGCAGAGTGAGGGACGAGTCCGCCCGCGGCTGAGCCGCCCGCGATGCCGGCGTTGAAAGCGGAGATGGTGGCCGCTGCGGCGATGTCGGTGGCGGGGTAGGCCCGTGAGGACACGGTGACCTGCACGGCGGTGCTGAAGGCGTTGAATGCTGCTGCCCAGATCGAGGCGACGAGCCAGGTCAGGGCTGGGCTGGTCATCACCAGCGGGATGACGGTCAGACTGGGGGCCAGCAGGGCGACAGAGGCCACCAGCGTCGTCGGGTGTGTCGCGGCGGAGCCGCTGCTCCGGGTGCTGTGCTCCCGGTTCTTTACGGCGAGGGCTTCACAGCGGGACGGCGATTCATGATTTGAGCCTCACAGGCTGGACCACACCGCCCCAACACCTCTTCCAGCAGGTGTTGCTGGCCGCGTTCGGGGCGTGCGTCGGTGGCGGGCTCGTAGGCGCGAATGGGCACGTCGGCCGCCGGGAGTACTCAAAGGTCTGTCCGTGCATCCTCCAGGGCGCGGTGCAACGACCGGTAGGCCCGTCCTGCCCGTTCGTCCGCCGAGAGGTGCGACAGGGCGGCGACCGGAGCCTCGACCGACAGTGCTTCCGTCTCGGCCAGCGCCCGGACCAGAGAGTTGAGCGGCAGATTGCCGTCGCCCGGCAGGAGCCGTCCCGTACGTGCCTCGCTGATCAGCGCGTCATGGTTGATGCGGCGGCCGGCCGGTGGCGTCGCCGCGTCGCAGAGCTGGGCGTACGGCCGCAGTGCGGTGGGGATCGAGGCCAACTCCGCCGGGTCGGTGCCGGAGCGTTCGAGGTGGAGCGCGTCGATGACCAGTGCCCCCGCGGGGCTGTCGCACGCGCGGAGGATGCGTACAGCGTCCCAGACAGTCCTGACCTCGCTGAATGCCATGAACTCAAGGCCCAGGCGCAGACCGAGCCGTTCGGCCACGGCGCACAGTTCGGCGAAACGCGCAGTGAGACGGGCCTCATCAGGGTCGTTGCCGTTGACCAGGACGTAGCGCGCGCCAAGGAGCGCGGCGGAGTCCAGGATGCGCAGCGCCTCGTCCGGGTCCTTGTCCGGCCGGATACGCAACACCTCGACGTCGAGGACAGTGAGTCCGGTGTCGTCCAGGCGCCGCCGGGTCTCGCGCAGCATCGGGGTGTCGCCCAGCATGGGCCAGGCGGGATCGTCACCGGCCGGGCAGACGCGTATTCCGGTGGCGTCGAATCCCGCCGCGGCGGCTGCCGTCACCACGTCCGGGGGTGGTGTGTCGACCACGGTCAGGGGGGAGAGCGAGAGCGTCGTCATGGTGGTGGGCTGTGCTTCCGTGGGGGGCCGGGGAAGAGGGGGCTGCGAGCCAGTCGTCAGACAATGGGCGGGAGTTGGGAGCCCGCGCAGACGTGCAGCACCTCACCGGTGATGTTGCGGGCGCGCTCGGATGCGAGGAACGTCACCGCGTTGGCGACGTCGACGGGGTCCACGAGCCTGCGCAACGGGGTGAACGCCTCGTAGCGTTCGATCATGCCCGCCATGTCGGTCACGTCGCTGCGCTGTTCGTTGAACGGGGTGCGGACGAAGCTTGGAGCGACGGCGTTGGCGCGCACGCCGAGCGGGCCGAGTTCGACGGCCATCGACTTGGTCAGTCCGACCAGGGCGGCCTTCGAGGCGGAGTAGGAACTGTTGGCGGAGCCGCCGATCCAGGCGCGTGAGCTGATGTTCACCACGCTTCCCGAACCCTGTGCGCGCCACAGGGGGACCGCCGCCCGGCACAGCAACATAGGGCCCTTGACGTTCACATCCATGGTCAGGTCCCAGTCCGCTTCAGGTGCCTGCTCGAGCGCGCTGACCCGTTCGACACCGGCGCTGTTGACCAGGGCGTCGAGACGGCCGTATCTCCGGGTGATCTCGTTGACCAAGGCCTGGACGCTCTCCGCGTCGGTGACGTCGGCGCTCAACACGCACGGTTGCAGCACTGCCTTGTCGCCGATCGAGCCGGCGACGGCCTCGGCCGCAGCGCGGTCACGGTCGACCAGTACGACCTGGAAGCCGTCCGCGCCGAGTTCCTGGGCGATGGCGGATCCGAGCCCGCCGCCCGCTCCGGTGACGACGGCGACACGGGCGAGGGGGTTGTTCATGGCGGTGCGCTCTCTTCGTTGTCTGCGGTGCCGTCCGGCGACCGGGCCGGGCGGCACCGCTTGTGTTGGTGGGGTCGGTCCCGGCTCAGACGCGGCCGAGATCCTTCATCGGCGTATGGAACGTCTCCCTGCTCCACAGCACAGCGGCCGCCGCGACGGCGCAGACGACGACCGCGTAGACCGCTACGGGGATCCATCCGGACGGCGAGTGGGGGGTGATGGCCGCCGCGACGAGCGGCGCCGTCCCCGCGGTGGCGAAGCCGAACTGGGTGCCGACTGCCATTCCGGACAGTCGGACCCGGGTCGGGAACATCTCCGCGTAGAAGGCGGGCCACACCGCGAGGGTGGCCGCGAATGCCACACCGATCAGCAGGACTCCGGTGACGACGACCAGCGTGGCGCTGCCGATGGAGATCGACCAGAGGAACAGCGCGACCAGGCCGGCGCAGCCGCCGATCCCGCCGAGAAAGACCGGTTTGCGGCCCACACGGTCGGAGAGCAAAGCCAGCAGTGGGATGGTGAGGACGGCGAGAGCGTTGCCGGCGGCCGAGGTCCAAAGGAGCACCGTCCTGTCCATGTCGACGCCGTACGAGGAGTCGGTGGCGAAGGTCAGGGCGAAGACGGCGAAGACGGTGCCGATGTTGGAGATCGTGGCGGCGAGAAACACGCGAAGGACCGGGAGCCGGTGGGCTCGGAACAGTTCCGTCAGCGGTGTCGCCTCTGCTCGGTCCTGTTCGCTCTCGTTCTCGAAGGCCGGGGTCTCGTCGAGGGAGCGGCGGACGGCGAATCCGACGACCAGCATCAGCGCACTGATCCAGAACGGGATGCGCCACCCCCAGGAGTACAGAGCCTCGTCCGAAAGGCCTGCGGCGATGGGGATGAAGACGGCACTGGCGAGCAACTGTCCGGCCTGGGTGCCGCCCAGGGTCCAACTGGTCACGAAGGCGCGGCGATGCGCGGGTGCGTGCTCGAAGGACATGGCATTGGCGCCGGCCTGCTCGCCCGCGGCCGAGAAGCCCTGCAGCATGCGCAGGACGACCAGGAGTGCGGGCGCGGCCATGCCGATCTCGCCGTAGCCGGGCAGACAACCCACGAGGAACGTTGTCGCGCCCATCATGATGAGCGTGAGGACGAGGACCTTCTTGCGGCCGAGCCGGTCCCCGAGGTGTCCCATGAAGAAGGAGCCGAGCGGACGGGCAACATAGCCGACGCCGAAGGTGGCCAGGGAGGCGAGCGTCGCGACGGTGGGGTTGCCCTGAGGGAAGAAGACCGTGGGGAAGATCAGGGCCGCGGCAGAGGCGTAGATGAAGAAGTCGTAGTACTCGAGGGCGCTTCCCACCCATGCCGCGACGGCGGCCTTTCGTGGTGTGCCGGCTGCTGTGGTGCGCTGCGCCGGACGGACAGCATTGACCGTCATAGGCTCTCCTCGGAGTGCGGCTCGGCCCCTGGTCGCCATCGTGTGGCGTCAGAGAACAGGGGGCAGGGGAAGGGGGTGTTGAGCAAGAACGCTAAATACGCCGCCTCCGGATGGCAATCGTTTGCCAGTTTTTGCCAACCGGGCGTAGCGTGAAGGCCGTTCAGAGAGGTGTCGGGGCGGTTCGAGGGCGGGGGCAGTCAGAACATGGGGCGGCGTAGCGAGGAGGGGGCATCCGAGGGACGTGGACTGCAGGGGAAGCCGACGACGCTCGCCGATGTGGCCACGGCGGCAGGGGTGGCGATCTCGACGGTGTCCCGGTCCTTCACCAATCCGGGGCGGGTCAACGTCCGTACCCGTGAGCGCATCGAGCGCGTCGCGGCGGAACTCGGCTACCAGCCCAACGTCCTGGCCCGGGCCCTGGAATCGGGTCGCACGCGAACGCTGGGCCTCGTGGTGTCCGATGTCACCAACCCGCACTTCTTCGGACTCATCCGCGGCGCGGAGCACCAGGCCGCCACCGCCGGCTACACCCTGCTCCTGGGCGACGCGCAGCAGTCGCCCCAGACCGAGCGCGCTGCCATCGGCCGTTTCTCCGGCTTCGTCGACGGGTTCATCCTCGCCGCGAGCCGGCTCCCGACCCGAGAACTGGCCCCCACCCTGGGTGGTCGGCCGGTGGTCCTGGTCAACCGGGAGAGTGCCGGTATCGCCAGTGTCACCACCGACCATGTCGAGGGGCCACGGCAGATCGTGGAGCACCTGCACTCACTCGGCCACCGCAGACTGGTCTTCCTCGGCGGGCCGCGCGAGTCCTGGTCCGGGGCCAAGCGCTGGCGGGCGGTGCGCGAGGCCGCGCACACCCTGGGAATGGCCGCGGCCGTCGCCGGCCCCTTTCCCGTATCGATCGAGGGCGGTCCAGCGGCCGCGGACGCGGCACTGGGCCTGGACGCCACGGCGGTCATCGCACACAACGACCTCTTGGCGATCGGCGCACTCAAGCGCTTCACGGAACGGGGCATCCGGATCCCGCGGGACATCAGCGTCGTCGGCTTCGACGACATCTTCGGCGCCGATTTCTGCGCGCCGCCGCTGACGACGCTCGCCGGACCACTCGAAGAGGTCGGCCGCACGGCGGTGAGCATGCTGCTGGCGGGGGAGACGCACCTCGCCCGCCGCGTCGCGCTTCCCTCGCATCTGAAGATCCGCGCCTCGACCGGTCCCGCTGCCGACGGGTAGGGGTTCCAACTGCTCGTTGTTTACCGGTAGTTCGCCAAGCCCGCCGGTAGAGAGGGGGGCGGTGTGACGCGCTCGCCGTAGACCGGTGGTGGCGGGAGTCCAACTGCCGTGCTGGGGGCTGGAAATGACCTCTCGACTTCCGTGTCCGCCCGCGCCGGTGCCGCTGGAGGAGTAGGCGGCCCACTTCGACGAGGTGTTCGCCGCCCTCCTCCGCAACCACGGACTGCTCACGGTCGGTGACACCCCAGGACGCGCGTTCCTCCGCATGTACTATCTGGACAAGGCCTGCGACATCCAGCTCGCCGCGCAGGCAGGGGGGTCGCTCACGATCCCGCCGCGCGAGGTGTGCGAGTACACCGCCCGCCAGCTCAACGACGGCGATGCGCGGACGGATCTGAGCAACGAGGGTGAGTTCGAGCCGGCTTGGGCCGCGCTGTTGCGTCTGGTCGAACGCATCGCTCCCGACTACGTCGACTGAGCCGGCGGCGGACGGGACGCACGGCTGTGACTCACCAGATCCGGGCCGCGGTGAGTGCCGCGAACAGACTGGCGATGGTGCTCGGGCGGCGCAACGGTGCGCCGAAGATCGCCTCGACCTTGTTCAGCCGGTATCGAAGCGAGTTCGGGTGGAGGTGCAATGCCCTCGCGGCGGCCGGGATGTCCTGATCGTGGCGGAGGTACTCGATCAGGGCGCGCAGGACGAGTGGTTGGCGGCGCAATGGCTCGACCAACGCCTCGACCTTGGCCGATTTGCCTGGGACCGACACCTGTTCGCACAGCCAGTCACTCAGGGGAAGTGTGTCGAACTGGACGACCTGAGTGCCCGGCCCTGTGACAGGGGCACCGGCTTCTCTGGTGCCCCTGCCCAGGCAGAACTTGGCCTGATCGAAGGACTGGTCGATGTCCGCGATGCTGCTCACCGGCCCCCCGACACCCATGACACCGTCGAAGCCGTCCGCCAGTGCGGCGGCAGTGTCGGAGTCGGCTTGGACGACGGCGAAGAACTCTTCGTCCCGGGCGAGGTGCAGGTAGGGCACACCGCTGACCTGGAGGTTGGCGTGCAGGTGGCCGTACGACCGGGAGCAGGGGCTACTGGGCTGCGCGACGACGGCCCGGACAGGTTCGCCGGGCTGGAAGCCCATGGTGTGCAGGAGGGGCAGGGCGCGGGTCTGGGACACCACAGCGAGATTCTCTGTACGGATGCCGTTCGAGCCGGGCCCCAGGGTCAGTAGGCCTGCCAGAATCTCCTGGCGCAGGGCGTCCTGGTTCTCTGTGCTGTGCTGTCGTGACACCACGCAAAGGGCGATCATCCTGGCTGCGGCCTGGGCCATGCTCAGCGCCTGGTGGCCCCCTTCCCGCGGATCCGGCAACTGGACCAGGAGCCAGCCCACGAAGAGCCCGCCGAGCCTGGACGGAACGGCCAGGAACTCGTCGCCGTCGAGCCTCAGTTCCGTGGTGCCCTGCGTCGCGAGACCGGTCAGTGTCTTGGCCAGGTTGCCGATGTGGGGCAGGCCGGGGAGTGCTGTGCGACTCCCGGCATTCACGAATTCCACTCGAGTGTGGAGCAGTGACTTCAGGTTCTCCAGGATCCGGACTTCCGGGGTCAGTGAGCTGCGGACGATGTCATCGAACCCGTTGATCAGGTAGTCCTGCATGGCGACTTCGCGGCCGAAGGGGTCCTCGGGCGGCGACGCCAGGAGCAGTCGACTCACATGTGTGATGATGTCGCGCGCCGGCACGTTGAAGGGCACCGTGAACACGGGGTAGTCCAGCTTCCTGGCTTCGTCGATCAGTGCCTCGGGGACCTTCGACGTCACTACTCCGACGCAGTAGCCGACCGCCGTGATGCCCTCGCCGGCGAGTTCCCGCACCAGAAGACGCTGCCGGTCAGGTCTGCGGTGCAGCTGCAGGCCCGTCGTGATCATGACCCATCCGGGCGCCAACCACCGCCCGGGGTCCAGCACTTCGGTCGTATGCGCCCCGTCGACCATCCGCTCCGCCGCATCGTCGGGGCCGACCAGGAGGCGTAGTCCCAGGTCCGGCGCCGCCAGTACGTCCCCGAGCGTGACCGGCGGACGGTCCACGTGTGTGTGCATCGCCCAAAAATAGGACCCGATCTTCGTACTCACAACACTGTGCGGTCGGGATCTGTGGAAACAAACTTGGCGCACCGGCCCGAGGCTTCGAGCCTCGCCCCGGACCGCTGATGTACCCCCGCGCACCGCTCCTTAGGCACCACCCCGCCCCGCTCCCCCTGAAAGGACTGGATGCCATGGCAGCTTCGGGCGACGCATCGACCGTAGGGGAGACAGGGAAGTTCAAGCCGACGCTTCCTACACACATCCTTCCCGCCCCAGAAGTGCGCGACCTGCCGGAACCGCCGCGCCGCATCGCACGACTCATCGGACCCGGCGTGGTGGGTGCAGGGGTGGGTCTTGCGTCCGGTGAATTCATCATCTGGCCGCACATGGCGGCCCAGCTCGGCTTCACCTTTCTCTGGGGCGCCGCGCTCGGCGTCACACTCCAGTGGTTCCTCAACATGGAGGTCGAGAGGTACACACTGGCGACCGGGGAGACCGCGCTCACAGGCTTCAGCCGTCACTGGCGGCACTGGGGCCTGGTCTTCGCCATCATGGTGTGCGTCGAAACGGTATGGCCGGGATGGGCCACCGGTTCGGCGACATTGTTCACGTACGTCTTCGGCGGAAACCCCACGGTCGTCGCCTGCGGCATGCTCCTGGCCATCGGGGCGATCCTGACCCTCGCTCCCGTCGTGTACGTGGCACTTGAACGGCTGATCGTCCTCAAGGTCGTCGTCATCGGCTTGTTCTTCGCCGTGGCGATCGTCTTCGTCATCGACGCGGACACATGGCGAGCCCTACCCACCGCGGTCACCCATGTCGGCCATGTCCCGACCCAACTGGGCTTCGACGTGGTCATGATGGCCGTCGCCTATGCCGGCGCCGGAGGTTCCCAGAACCTGTGCCAGAGCAACTGGGTCCGCGACAAGGGCTTCGGCATGGGGAGGTACCTGCCTCGCTTGGCGAGCCCGGTCACGGGTGTCATGCAGGTTCAGCAGACCACGGGGTTCGTTTTCGAGCCGACCGCGCAGAACATGGCCCGTTGGCGCCGGTGGTGGCGTTTCGCGAACCTGGAGCAGGCGTTTGCCTTTGGAGCCATCACCGTCATCTCCATCACGTTCACCTCGATGCTGGCCTACTCCACACTGTTCGGTGCGTCCGGGCTGCCTGAGACGGCGGACTTCCTCAAGACCCAGGGCGAGCGCATGGGCGACATCGCCGGTGGATGGTTCGCCGTCCTCTTCTGGGCGATCGGTATGTTCTCGCTCTTCGCCGCCGCGGTCGGCATCATTGACGTCGCCTGCCGGTTGACCGCTGACGTGGTGAAGACGTTATACCTGAAGAAGTCCTCCGTCCAGGAGAACAAGATCTACTTCGGTCTCGTCTGGGCCTTCGTGATCCTCGGTGGAATGATCCTGTTCCTCGGCCTGGACCAGCCCCTGGTCCTCCTGGTCATCTCTGCCTGCGTCGCGGGCGTCGCGATGTTCATCTACTCGATCCTTCTCCTTGTGATGAACCGCCGTGCGCTGCCCAAGGAGATCAGGACAGGACCCGTCCGGACGGTCGTGCTCGTCTTCTGTGTCGGGTTCTTCGGCATTCTCTCGGCCCTCATCGGCTGGCAGCAGGTGACGTCGCTGTTCAGCTGACGGCACCGTCTCGCAGGGCTCCTCACGGGACGAAGCCGGACACATGTCGTGGCGGGAGCATCCGCCATCGATCACGACTACATCGAAAACACTCCGGCGGCGCCGGCGCCTGAGTCACCCCGAGGGCGCCGAGCCGCAGGCCGACTACGAGAGATGACATGGATCCCAACCCCACCGGGCCCACGCAGGGGCAGACAGCAAGCACCCAGCCTCGCGGGCAGGCCGATTTCAGTGTGACTCCACGCTTCGCCGGACCGGCTACGTTCGCGGGCTTGTCCAGCGGTGACAGCGATCAGGTCGGTGACATCAAAGTTGCCATCACCGGACTGCCCTTCGACTCTGGTGTGACCTTTCGTCCGGGAGCACGGTTCGGGCCCGACCACATCCGTGCCGGGTCGCGACTCCTCCGTCCCTACAACCCGGACCAAGGTGTCACTCCCTTCGCGGCCCATCAGGTCGTGGACATGGGGAACCTCCCCCTGTCGCCGTTCAACATCGAAGATGCCGTCCGGCAGGCCGAGTTGGGCATAGCGGCGGTCGCCGAACGGTCGGACAAGATCCTGGCACTGGGCGGCGACCACACCATCACCCTGCCGATCCTGAGGAATCTGAAGCGGAAGCACGGCCCTATCGCCGTGCTGCACTTCGACGCTCACCTGGACACGTGGGACGACTATTTCGGGTCGGCGCTCCACCATGGATCCCCCTTTCGTCGAGCATCCGAAGAGGGGCTGCTGGACCCGGAGGCGTGCATGCACATCGGCACACGCGGCTCGGTCTACGGCACGTCGGACCTGTTCGACGACCAGGCCATCGGCTTCGCGACCACTCGCAGTGAAGAGATTCAGCAGACGGGGATCCACGGGGTTGTCGAAGCCATTCGCGCCCGGGTGGGCGATCGACCGCTGTACATCTCGGTCGATATCGATGTCCTCGATCCGGCTTTCGCACCCGGGACGGGCACCCCTGAACCCGGCGGTCTCATGAGTCGGGAGCTGCTGTCCATTCTTCGTGGCCTGAGAGGCACATCGCTCGTGGGATGCGATGTCATGGAGGTGAGCCCCGCCTACGATCATGCCGACATCACCGCGTTCGCGGCGGCCCACGTGGCTTACGAAATGCTGTCCCTCTGGGCTTGATCGGGGCTGATGCACGATCTGGTACGTGACGGTGGTTTTGGTGTCCGCCAGGACGCCAGGGCCAGGGCCACGGTAGAGGCGGCGATCTGGATACCGAGGGTGGTGAGTTCGCCGTGCACCCTGCGGTATCTCCACGCCGGGTTCTTCCGGGCCTGGCGTGGAGATCAGCGCGCGGATCGAATGGACCGTAGGTGGCTGGACGTGTTCTTCCGGCCTGCCGGTGTGGGCGTGGCGCCGTTTGAACACGTCACGGCGTTAGCGCAGTACGGTGTCGGGCGCGACCGGGATCCGGAGACGGCGCAGAGCAAGGATCTCCGCGTATTTGTCGCGGTCGCTCATCGGTAGCAGCCGCAGCATGGCGAACGCGTTGGTGACGGTCAGGTAGGCGAGACGAAGCAACGTACGTGCCCATCCTGCCGCAGCGCGGTACAGGCGCTTGAGCTGTGCGGACGGCACGCCCCGCAGGCGCACTGTTCACCCTCCCTTGTGGGAAACTCAACATCGCGAGAAGCCCCGCCGGGTGTTCGGCGGGGCTTCTCGTAGCGTCCGGTCCCGCGGTCAGGAGCCGTTCCCGGGCCAGGGGGGCTGTTGCGGCTGCTGGTACGGCGGCGACTGTGGCTGCTGGTAGTGGCCGGGCGGGGGCGACGGTGCACCGGAGGGAGCCTGGGACCATGTACCGCCTGGCGCGGGGCCCGCAGCACCGGAGTTGGGTCCTGGTCCGGGCGGGAATCCCGGCCCCGCCGGGGCGTTGGCGCGGCGGCGGCCGAGCAGGTTCACTGCAAAAAACCCGACAAGGAGTCCGGCGAGCGCGACGCCGCCGATCACCGCGTAGTCGGTGGCGGAGGCGCTGTCGCTGCCCGTCGCGGCCTGGTCTCCTCCGTCGGAGGGCGACGAGCCTGCTCCGGCGCCGCCTTCGCCGTCGGACTCCGTACCGCTCTCGGGCCCTTCGACACCGGACGCCCCCGATCCCTGCTTCTGGACCGTTACGCCGGGGGACGGCGTTCCGGGGGCGTACTCCTCCGGCTCTGGTGCGGAACCCTTGCCGCGCCGCACAGTGAGGGTCAGTGGAACGCCGGTGCCAGCGGCTGCTTCGGTGAGGTGCTGTACCTGGAGGGCGACGGTGTAGTAGCCGGCCTGGGTGAGGGCCTCGTCCTCCTGGTCGCGGCTGTCACCGCCGCCGGTGCCGCACCAGGGGGCGATCGGCTTCCCGGCGTCGACAGCACGCGAGTTGACCATGTAGTAGCCCTTGTCGGCCCTGCCGTGCTCGGAGCCGCAGTCGGCCTCCTGGCGGGCGGGGTCGAAGATTTTCACGTGCACGCTCTGCAGGACTTCCGTCGCCATGCCCTGGGGGATCGCGAGCGAGGCCTTCGCGGTCAGCGACTGGCCCGGCTTGGCGTAGATCTTCCAGTAGAGGGTCTCGCCGAAGGCGTACGTCTGCTTGGCGGTGGACCGGTCGGCGGTGATCTCGCTGGCCCCGCTGAACGAGTAGCCGCCGGCGGGAGCACGTTCGGCGGCCTGGGCGGGCATGGCGCTGCACAGCAGTGCGGTGGGCAGCGCGAAGGCCGCGAGGGTGGCGAGGTGTCGTCGCATGATCGTCATCAGGCCCTCCGGTTGCGCTTGATCAGCAGGCCGGTGACGGCGCCGACCAGCAGGGCGACAGCGAGCGTGCAACCGAGCCACAAGGGCGAGGTCAAGCCGGAGGAGGCGCCGGCCGGTTCGGCGCGTTCCTGCTTCTCGTTGGCGGAACCGGGCGTCGCGTCACTGGGCTTGACCGGCGCTTCCGCGGAGCCACCGGCGATCACTTCGGCGTCGTTCGGTTCGGCGAGCGCCTCCGGGTCCTTCTTCAGCTTCTTCACATCGGCCTGGGTGAGGGGGTTGCCGACCAGGTTGAAGATCACCTCGACCTGGTTGTTCTCATCCGCCCCCGCAGGGGGGACGATCTCGGCGCAAAGCCGCGGGGCGGGACGGGCCTTGGTGAGGTTCTCGAAGGTGATCCGGTCGCTCTGCTCGCCGCTGGAGATCACCGCGCCGCCGCCCGCACCGCTGAAGCTGCTGGTGATCGGTGCGTTGACGTGGCCCAATTGATCGTTCACGTGGGTTTTGATCCAGGTGCCGATGCCGGTGCTGCTGTCGTTGGAGAGCCAGGTGGCTCCGAAGCGCACGGCCTGGCCGGGCTGTGCGGTCATCCGGTAGTAGCGGTTCTGCCCCCCGGCGAGGGTGTCGACGTACTGGCCCGGCTTGATGACAGGGGCGCTCTCGCAGGAGGCGCCGCCCTGTACGGGTGTGCCGGTGGCCTCGTAGCCCTTGATGCCCTGGCGGAGCAGCCCCTGTAGGGCGGCGCCTAGTTCGGTGGCGTCCTCCGCCTCGCGGTAGGTGCCGTTGGTGGCGTCGGCGATGCACTTGAGCTGCTGGACGGCCTTGCCGTTCACCTTGAAGCCGAGGGTGTCGACGACGAGGTCGACGCCCGCGTCCTCCAACTCCTTGGCGACCTCGCAGGGTTCAGGCGGCGCGCAGGTGTCCTCGCCGTCGGAGAGGAGGATGATGCGCCGCTTGCCCTCGGATCCCAGGTCGCGGGCAGCCTGCTTGAGGGAGTGCCCGATGGGGGTGAAGCCGGTCGGCTTCGTGGCCGCGACCTTCTTCTTCACGGACGCCTTGGCCTCGGTGTCCAGGGCGGCGACCGGGCTGATCAGCTCGGTGTCCTTGCAGCCGGTGGACTTGTTCGCGCCCGGGTACTCGGAGCCGTAGAGGCGCACTCCCATGTCGACGCCGGACGGGGTCGAGTCGATCAGCGTGTACATGGCCTCCTTGGCGGCGTCCATGCGGGTTCCGCCACCGACGTCGGAGGCTTTCATCGATCCGGAAACGTCGAGAATCGTCTCGATGCGCGGTGCCTCATCCTGGTCGGCAGCCGCGGCGGTGGGGACCGGGCCGAGCGGAATCAGCAGGAGTGCTGTTACTGGGGCGATCAGCAGGCGGCTGATCCTTCGGGGGGCGGGGGTGTGCACCGGTCTCCCTTTGAGTTGTGGTGAATCGGAGCGGCGCCGACAGGACCAGGCTTCTCCGGTCCACAGGAAAGTAAAGAAACCTTAATCAGGCAGAGGTAGAAGGCGCTCTCGTTCACTCGACCTTCACGGTGACTTCGATCACGACCGTCATTCCCGCGTGGCGCAGCACTCTCAGGTGACTTTCCGGTTGAAAACCGGAAAGTTCACAGTTCACGGGCTATTCCAGGGCGTAGGCGTCTCACCTGTTGCTCGTCTCGCGAGGTTCGAGATCACGATCCGCGCTCCGCGCGGAATTCCCCCAAGACGTTCATCGAAGCGGTGAGGCAGACCACCTCGCCGTTCGCCTGCTGCGTATGGTTGATGACTCCCGGCTGCTCAGGGAGAGCAGCATCTCCATGGCTGCGGTCCCGAGGGCATCCGGGGGCGCAACACGTGGTCTCATCGCTTTCTCCGATCGACGGGTCACTCTGCTCGCCTCTGTACACGGCAGGACTGTCGCTCGTGACCAAGGGCCGGCTCGGCCCAGCCCCTGCTCCTCCAAAGCGATCGATGACCGGCCTGGCCGGACAGCTGAGGTTCAGGGGGTATGCGGCGCCCTCCTCTGCGAGACGTCGGACCATGGGGTGACCTCAACGAGGTCGGAGTCGAACGGGGCAAGCGTGAAGTCGCCTGTGGGGTAGGCCCGGTCGTACAGCGCGCTGCGGGACGGCCCGGGCCCGGTGATCGCCTTGGTTTCGCCGTCGAGGTTCACGTAGAGCAGGTGGGTGGAGTCGATGGCCCGGGCCAGGACGCCAGGCGGCGCTGTGACGTCGGGGCGGATTCCACGCAGTTCGAGCTCGGAGTCCAGGACGATGTCGATCAGCCCGCGGCGCGCCGGCGTACCGATGTATATGGCGCGTCCCTTTCCGTAGGCGTTCACCGTGACCATCGGGTAGTCGCGGTCGAGACCGGTGGCCGACGCGGCGACGCGCGCCGTGCGGGGGTGGATCTCGTCGATGCGCGGGGCCTCGACGCGGACACGCTTGTCGCCGTAGATGATGTCCAGTTCGTCGCCCTTCAGTTTGCCGCCGGTCAGCTCGTTGAGCAGATGCGGCTCCTGATACGACCCGAGCCGAATGCCGAACACGTCGTCGAGGAGGCCCGGCCGGGTGCTGGTGAAGATCTGGCCGGTCGTGGTGACGGAAGCGGAGTAGGAGGTCATCACGGCTGTTCCGCCGTCGGCGACGAACTGCCGGATGCGTGCTGCTGATTCCTCGTCCATGAGGGCGACGCCGGGCAGGAAGAGGATTTGGCAGGGCAGGCTGCTGCGGCTCACGTCGACCACACGCTGGTCGAGGTTTCGTTCGAGGACTGCGTTGAAGCACGTCTGAAGCTGGATATCGTGCTTCTCCGGGAGCGAAGCGCTCGCGAGCTGGCTCGGGAAGGAGAAGGCGATCCCGATGTCGGCCCGCGGCCGGTAGGGGAAGCCATGGTCCTGGATCTTTGCGAATTCGTGGGCGATCTGCCGATATTCCTCGTACTTGCGGTTGGGCTCGCCGTCCCAGTCCACCATGCCCTGGAGGTATTGCTCCTCCCCGCCGTGCATCGACTGCCAAGTCCAGCCGCAGACCATCTGGTTGCCCAGGATCAGCGACGCGTAGGCGCTCTTCCGCACCGAGCCGGGGACCGCTGTCATGGTGGTGAACTCCGTGCACCAGAACGGGGTTTCGCTCTCGAAACTGATCCGCGCGATCCCCATGAGAGCTTCGTTCACGCCACTGTTGTCCACGAGCGATGGGCCCGGATAGAAGCCCATGCCGTGCCGGTTCAGCCTTCCCGAGTAGGCGATCTCCGCGTAGTCGAAATAGCGTCCGCGTTCGGCTTCGGTGTAGTACCAGGAGTTGCCTGTGAGGAGTGCTGCCGGAGCGTTCTCTTCGACGCGGCTGATGACGGAGAGCAGGAACTCGTTGATCTCGCAGGAGACGAAGCGGCGGAAATCCAGGATTCGCTCGGGGGCGCCCTCGACCGTCCCGGAGACTGGTAGTCCCACCTCGTCGAAGTCGCCGATGCGGCGCGACCAACGTTGGCCTGCCCAGGCCTGGTTGAGCGCTTCGGTGGTCGAGTACTTGCCTTGCAGCCAGGAGACGAATCGGGAGCGGACCGTTTCGGAGTACGAGTACGGTCCGTCGCCCGGCTCGTTGTCGATGCCGAAGGCCAGGAGCGCCGGGTGGTCGGCGTAGCGGCGGGTGAGTGTGTCGGTGAAGCGCAGTGCGTGCTCGCGGTATGCGGGGTCGCCGACGTCGACCATGTAGCGGGTGTTGGGGTACAGCCGGTTGCCGTTCGAGTCCGTGATGCTGATGCTCGGGTGTTTCCGGTGCAGCCAGATCGGGGCGGGCCGCACAGCGATGTCGAGGATCACTTCGATGCCCGCATCGTGCATCAGGTCCATGACGTGGTCGAACCACGTGAACTCGAAACGGGCGTCCGCGGGTTCGAAGCTGTCCCAGGCCAGGTGGCCGAGGCGGACGACAGTGAACCCGGCCTCCTTCATCAGGTGGATGTCGCGCGCCCACTGGTGTGGGTCCGAGTCGTGCGGATGATAGTTGGCGCCGACGTAGAGGTTGGTGGGCGAGTGCTCCCGCCGCTCGCTGCGACTTCCGATTTCTGCGTCGTGCGCCATTCTCTGCTTCCTGTCTCTGCTGTCTCTACTGTCGGTGATCGCCTCGAACAGGCTCTGCGGCCGGTGGGGCCGGCGGGCAGCTTCCGCCCGCCGGCCGCTTCAGGTCAGCGCCGTCGCCCGGGGATCGGGACCTGCGCCCAATCCATGTCGGAGGCGAGGTAGAAGCCGGTGTAGGAGGGCTGGTTGTAGGTGGTCTGCTGGCGTGCCACCTCGACCCGGTACTGCGGATCGTGCATGAGGGTGTAGAGCTTGTGGTCGGTCAGCTCGGTGTTGGTGTAGACCCGCATCGCGGTGCTGTCGCGGGTCGTCAGCACCATCTCCTCGCGCCAGTCGCCGAGTACGTCGGCCACCAGGGACGGGTGCTTGCCGTTGACGGTTGTCGCGCCGTCGGCAGCCAGCACGGTAGTGCCCTGCCCGTCCACGATGGTCGGCACGGTGTACGTGTTGTTGCGGGCGCCGCCCTGGATGATCTGGGTCGTCATGTCGCCGGCCCACTTGATGTTGTGGTTGGTGCCGGGCCCGGTGTCGCCGAGGCGCTTCCCGTTCGCAGCCCACAGTCCGAGCCCGGAGCCGTTGGTCGGTGTGCCTGGCCAGGCCTCGTAGCCGGGCGACTTCGGGTCGATGTCGCCCACCATGCCGCGGCCGACGTCGAAGCCGGCGTAGCCGCCCCACAACACCTCGCCCGTCGCGGCGTCCCGCATCGCGTAGCCGTAGGGTGCGGCGGCGTCCTCGTGCACGGTGAAGATCTCCAGGCCCGGGCGTCGCGGGTCCAGGTCGGTGACGTGCATGGCGTCGCCGTGCCCCAGTTTGGCGAGTTTTCCGGGCGCCTTGCTGCCCTCTGGCAGCTTTCCGTAGGAGCTGTAGAGCAGGTCGCCGTCGTCGTCGATGGTGGCCGAACCGTAGACGATCTCCTGGCGGCCGTCGCCGTCCACGTCCGCCGCGCTGAGCGAGTGGAACCCCTGGGTGGTCAGTCGGCCGTACTTCGGGTCGGTGCCCTCGACGCCGTGCGGGTGGTCGTTGAACGGGTTCGACATGGGGGCGTGCCCGCTGTCCACAAGCCACTGCTTGCGCAGCTTCCTGCCGTCCCAGCGGTACGTGGCGAGCGTGGCGCGTGTGTAGTAGCCGCGGGCGAATACAGCGGAGGGGTGCCGGCCGTCGAGGTAGGCGACGCCTGACAGGAAACGGTCGACGCGGTTGCCGGGCTCGATGCTGCTCATGGCGTAGTCGCCCCACGTCAGCCCGTCGTCGCCGCGAGGGACGGGATAGCGTGCGGTGTCCATTTCGGCGCCGGTGGCACCGTTGAAGACGGTGAGGTACTCCGGGCCGTCCAGGATGAAGCCCTCGAAGTTCCGCAGCTTGTTGCGGCTCGAACGGGCGGGAGCGTAGACATCGATGAAGTAGTCCGCGAGCTTCTCGGCGTCGGCCCGGGAGAGGGGGTAGTCGTACGACAGTTCGTCGTCGGCTCCCAGTGCTTTCTCGATGGTTGCCGGCCAGTTCCCGGCGGCGACCTCGGGCTGCTCGCGCCAGTTCTGGAACATCTCGACCAGGTGGTCCTGGTACTCCTCGGCGCTGAGCCGGTAGTCGTCCTGATGGGAGTAGCCGGCACGGACGTCGGCGCGCGGCATCGTGACGTACCGACGGCTCGTGACGTTTCCGTCCGCGTCGTATCGGGTGATCGAGGTCCCGGGTGCGGTCTTCATCATCAGCTCGGCGCGGCCGTCGCCGTCGAAGTCGTAGACGGGGAACTGCGTGTAGTGCGCGCCGGAGCGGATGTTGACACCGAGGTCGATGCGGTGCAGCAGAGTGCCGTCTGCCTTATAGGTGTCGATGTAGGTGCTTCCGGTGTAGCCGACCTGAGAGACGTCCTTGGCGTTGGACGGTTCCCACTTCAGGACGTACTCGTACGACCCGTCGCCGTCCATGTCTCCGACACTCATGTCGGTGGCCAGGTAGGAGTACTTTTCCCCGGCCGGTGTGACACCGTCCGCGGGCTTGCGCAGGGGGAATTCGTCGTAGCCCTTGGCCCACGGTGAGACGGGCTTGCTGCGGCCGGTCTCTCTGCCGTCCTCGACCGCCGCCACCTGGTACTCGCTGTCCGGCGAGGCCTTCTTGTCCAGGTAGTTGGTGCTGTCCGTGACCGTCGCGACGCGCTTGCCGTCCCGGTAGACACGGAAGTCGGCGCCTTCCATCCCTGTCTTGGTGTGGCCGGTCACTTCGGAACCGAGCAGCCGCCAGCTCAGGAAGACCCCCTCGCCGGTCGGAACGGCGACAAGTCCGCGGTCGAGCTCCTCCAACTGCGCCCCGCTGCGTCCGTCCTCGCCGCGGGACGCTTCCTTGCCCACGGCGGGCACTGCGGACAATGCGGTCACCACCAGCGTGCCGGCCAATGCACAGGCCAGGCCCCGCCATCGTCCTCTCCTGCTCCTGCTCCTGCTCCGGCTTCGGGTGTTTTTGCTGTCAATGCTGTCCACGGTGGTTACCTCTCGTCGGTGCGATCGAGACGTACTCAAGGCTTGTCATTGCGGAACACTCAGGTCGGCGACACCAAATCGGGGTCGCCGAATACGCAGCGGGTACGCACACCTCCCCAGCCGCTGCCGGTGGTCGAGGTAGCGGACGGAGTTCGTCATCCGATGAGTACGCTCTGGCCGGCTGGAGCGTGGACGTCGTCGATCCGCCACTCGTCGTGCCATTCGATTACCGGTGTCTCCCCGTCGAAGCGGATGGGGAGCCATACGTAGTCCGACCCTGACGTGTCCGCCTCCGGCAGCGGCATGGGCGTGCTGACCTGGCCGGCTTCTTTGGCGGAGTAGTACTCGTGGAAGCTCTCGCTCTGATCCGACTCCTCTTCCGACAGTCGGGGGAGCCACCGGTCGGCGATGGCTATGTAGAGGTCGGGTTGGGTCGGGTGCTTGAAGACCGAGCTGATCTGGGAGCGGAAGGACGTGCGGGTCGCAGCAGCGGGGTGGGGATTTCCGATCACGGTGTAGGGCCCGTGGTAGGTGTCTGCCACGGCCACCTCCGAGGGGTTCGGGTAGTACCACGTGGTGCCTGAGGTGACCAGGTAGTGCTTGCCGTTGCGCCGGAAGTAGGCGGGAGCCTCGCGCACCAAAGGAGGGTGGCGGAGGGGGAAATGCGTCGAGTAGTAGCCGGTGACGTCCGTGTAGTCGTCGGTGAGGTCGGCGCAGATGAGCTCGCTGTGGACCCGCTCGAAGTAGTAGTAGCCCTTGCCGTCGACCGGGTCGACGACGAGGTCGAAGTCACCGGCGAACATCCCCAGGGGGCTGAACCCAGTGCGGACGATCTTGTAGGGGCCCTGGAGTGCGTCAGCGGTGAGGACGGTGCACAGCTGTTCCTCGCCCGTCCCCATGATCTTGAGCCAGCAGACGTACTGACCGGTGCGCGGGTTGCGGATGATGTGCGGGCGGTCGATCAACTGCGAGGGGTGCAGCGGCGATGCCGGATCGTCGAGAACCGGGGGGATGATGAGCCCGAGGTCCGTCCAGTTGTAGAGATCGGTCGACGAGTAACAGCGGATCCCCCATGTCCAGATTCCAGTGCCCGGTTTGCTGTGCTCCTTGTTCTCCCCGTACCAGTAGTACGTGCCGTCCTCGTAGAGCAGCGAACCGGCGTGTGCCTGGATGGGGTTGCCGTTGGTGTCCAGCCAGGTCTGGCCCGGACGGATGGAGTCGTACATGCGTGCTCTTTCATTGAGTTGATCACAAGCGGCTTTCCGCTTGGGTGTGCAATGCCGTCTACGTTCAGCTGTGCACCTGGAGGCGGATGGTGTCGTACATGACGCCGGCCATGGCCTCCATCCAGTTGTCGGACGTCGGTGCCTTCGGCGGGGCGGCGGGTGCGAGGGTGAGGATGTTCTCGCCGCGGTGGATGAGGCCGGCAGGGAAGGCGATGGTCTTCAGCTGCCGGTACATGGCGCGGACGGCGAGCCGGTAGCTGCAGGCGTCGCGATTGACGCCGGGGGCGGGATCGAAGGAAGCGATCTCGGTGCCGTTGAGGGCGACGGCGAGGGTGCCGAACACCGCGCCTGCCAGACAGATGTCGAGGTATCCGGTGCCGCGGCGGTAGCCGTTGGAGTCGAAGCGGATCTTCCAGGTCTCGATGCTGGTGTCGGCCGTGGTGCCGCGCCATGCCAGCTGGGTGGGCGTGCCCGGGGTCTTGAGGGCGGGATGGAAGTAGTTCCAGTCGGTGGCCGGGTTGTCGGTGCCGACTTTGAAGTCGACCCCCTCGGGGAAGTCGTACGGGTACTCCAGCCACGTCAAGGTGTCCCGGTAGCCGTGCTTGCCGCCGGAGATGTGGAACTCCTGGGCGGAACGATCGGGGGTGCCGATCTGCCAGAGGGTTCTGCCGTGGCTGACCGGGGCCCACACGTGAGTGCCTGTGTTGACGTTCGCGGCGGACGCCACCTTGATACCGGGGCGGCGGTACTCGCCGAGGACTCCGTCGGAGAAGGCCGCAAGTGTGTAGGTGCCGGGCCGGACTGCGGGGATGGTGAACCGGCCGTCCTTGCCGATCTTCGCGGAGTAGACGTACCCGTTGCCGTTGTGCTGCCAGTCGTTGCCGTCGAGCGTGGCGCTTTGGAACTCGCGGTCGGGCTCGGGCTGGTAGAGCAACGCCCAACCGTTGTCGGCTGCGCCGTGGGAGGCGATGACGAGCTTGCCGGTGACGTCGGAGCGCGTGGTGGCGGCGTAGGTGGGGTCGGTGATCCACCGGTAGGGCCAGGCCTGCTGTTCCTGGGAGGCGGCCTGCTTGGCGTCCTCCCAGAGAGTGGCGACGTTCGACTCTTCGTTGCCGGCGGCGACTTCGCCCACGTGCAGATAGGAGGGCCCGTAGACCTTCTCCCAGCCCTTGGGGGGCGTGACGTCGATGCCGTAGTGGCTCGACACCGGGTGCCACAGCAGGATCATGCCGTTGTAGTAGTCGTGTGTGGTCAGCTCCTGCCGGGTCGGCCCGCCGAACCAGTCCTTGTTGGCCTGGATGAGCGAGAGACCCACGCGGCCGTTGGACATCATGAAGACATGGCTGTCCCCTTCGAGGTTCGTCTTGTTCTGGTACTTGGAGTAGATGGACCCGTCCGGGAGGGCGTAGACGGAGTCCTGAAGAGTGGTCCCGTTCGCCAGTTCCTCCGCGGTCGGGCGCTGTTGGACTCCGCGCTCGTCGTCGACGACGAACCAGCGGAAGGCCGGGTCATCGGCAGAGTAGGCGTAGCGCAGCTGCCCGAGCGAGAGACCGTCAGGCATGTTCTCGGGATACTTGATGATCCAGTAGTTGTACAGGCCTGATCGGCCGCGCTCGAGGACCAGCCGGATGTCCAGGTAGAAGCCCAACAGTGAGGGGTCGTTGTCGAGCATGGAGATCTCGACCCGGTCGGCCGACTCGGTAACGACTCTGTAGGTGGCGTTCTTCAACCCGACGGCGACGGTCGCCCCGGAGTAGTTGATGGTCGTATAGCCGTTGCCGCTCCTGCCGGAGAGCAAGTTGGTGTCACCGTTCCCATGGCTGCTGGCGACCAGCCGCAGGTCAGTGATCTTGGCGCTGGCCTTGATGACGGTGAACTGGATGATGCCGTTGGCCAGCGTGACGCTGGTGCCGTTGTCGACGAGAGTGACGTCGGGGCCGTCGGAGGGAGCTCCCTCCGTGCTCGCGGCGAATGCGGGAGCCGCAGGGAGCGAGAGGGCCGCTGTTCCGGCGGCTGCGCCGATGAGACCGAGCACACCGCGTCGGGCGATGGGGCTGGGCATGGGGTGTTCCCCTTCCAACTTCGTTGGTGTTTGGGAGACTTGGGCGTGGGTGGTGGAAGCAGTGCGTCGGGCCGACTGCCGCTCAGGGACCGGGGCGCCACGGCCGCTCTGGGGGTACTGCCGATTCGGCGATCGGGTGTGTGGGGCGGTGGAGGTCAGGCCGCCCACGGTTCATCGAGTTCCGTGAACGTCGCCAACTGCTCGGCCGACATGCGGACGGCCTGTTCGACCCCGGGCAGATACGTACGGGCTGTGTCTCCCACGCCCTCGTGCACGAGCCACCGTTCGTCGACCATCCGAGGAGCAGGTGTGGTGTTGACGGTGTCCAGCACGCGGGTGAAGGCACCGCACGCGGCGATGTCGCTCTGCAGCGCGATCCGGGGGTCGTCGAGGTGGGCGAGGAGGTTGCGCAGCGGAGAGGTGCGGTCGTGCTGACTCGGCCGGCCGTCCAGGACCAGAAGGTCCCGGGTGTAGTGCAGTTCGGCGCGGAGCCGGCTGCCGTGGACGATGATGACTGGTTCGCTCGGAGTCTGCGCCGCCAGGGTCACCGCGACGGTGATGACCGTGCCGCGCCGGCTGGTCATCCGCAGACACGAGGTGTCATCGGTCTCGATGTCCCGGACCCGGAAGAGCTCGGTGTCGAGTGCGGTGATGTCGTCCCAGTCAGTGCTGGCGTCCAGGGCCAGGGCTGTGGCCACGGCATGGGCGAAGGGGTTGGTCAGCGCGCCGTCCGCGACGGGAACGCCCCTGAGCTCCCGCCGACCGGCCCAGGACGCACGCCGGTAGTAGGCGGCATCCCGGGACCATGCGCCGTAGCAGCCGATGCCCTCGACCCTGCCCAGGGTTCCGGCGCCGATCAGCTCACGGAGCCGCGCGTAGGCGCCGGAGCCAAGGCTCTGGAAGCCGACCTGGCAGCTCACCCCTGCGGAACGGGCGAGCGCGGCCAGTTCGCGCCATTCCGCGGCACTCGGTGCGGGGGGCTTCTCCAGCATCAAGTGGCAGCCGGCGTTCAACGCGGCCCGGCCCAGGGGCAGATGGGTGTGGATGGGCGTGGACACGATCGCCACGTCCGGGTGAGTAAGGGTGAGCAGGCGATCGAGGCTGGTGTCGAACGGCCGGTCCGCGAAGGGCTGGTGCGCGGTCGCCGTGGGGGGCCGCACGTCACACAGCCCCACCAGGCGAACAGCGCCCTCGGCCTCCAGCTCGGTGATCTCACGCAGGTACGTGCTGCCGTAGCCCGATGTCCCGGCGAGCACGACGGTCCGGGTCACCTGGTCCTTCTCCCTTCCACGGCGACCGCGGCCAGGACGAGCAGACCGGGCAGGACCGGGGTGAACGCGGGGACCTCAAAGGCCACGATGCCCAGCACCACGAGGGCGCCGACCAGCATCACGCTGCCGGTGAAGTCGCGCGGCACGGACTCGACCGCGTCGGCCAGCGTGGCTCGCCACGCGTTGCCCGGCCGCCATTGCGCGGCGCTGCGGATGCCGACGAGCACGACGAACATCAGGGCCAGGCCGATCAGAAGGCCGATCGGCCGCCCCCCGGGAACCCCCGCGGCCAGCGCGAGCATGTCCACGCCCGCCACCGCCAGCGCGACCACGGGGGCAAGCAGGACCACCGGCTGCCTCAGGGATCCGGCAAGCAGCGTGAAGAAGCGCCGCACGGTGGGGGTCTTCTGCGTTTCGGTCAGCTCGCGCAGGAGGGCGGCGCCGGCGCCCGCAGCGGCAAGCGAGGTGACCACGGGCACGGAGGCGACGCTGACCAGGACGCCGATGAGCAGGACTTCTGCGGGCAGTTCCAGATGACGCATCAGGCCCGTGCGCGCACTGCGGCCGGCGACCTGCGGAGCGTTCGTCTGCATGGTCATCCCTTCAGGCCCGACGTGGAGACACCGTCGACGAGGAAGCGCTGGAACGCGATGAAGAAGAGGACGATGGGGATCAGCGCGAGGACGGACATCGCGAACATCGGCCCGAACGCGGATTTGCTGCTTTGGTCGACGAACATCTGCAGGGCCAGTGGCAGCGTGAACTTCGAGGGGTCGTTCAGGTAGATCAGCTGGCTGAAGAAGTCGTTCCAGGTCCAGATGAACGTGAAGATCGAGGTGGTGATGACGGCGGGCCGCAGGAGCGGCAGCATCACGTACCAGAAGGTACGGAAGGGTCCGCAGCCGTCGATGGTCGCGCTCTCGTCGAGTTCGCGGGGCAGGCCGCGCACGAACTGCACCACGAGGAAGACGAAGAAGGCTTCTGTGGCGAAGAACTTCGGCAGGACCAGGGGCCAGAAGGTGTTCACCATGTCCAGCTTCTGGAAGATGATGTACTGCGGGATCAGCACGACATGGTGCGGCAGCATGATCGTGGAGAGCATGAAGGCGAAGAGCGGCCCGCGGCCGCGGAATTGCATCCTGCCGAAGGCGTAGCCGGCCACCGCACAGGACAGCACGTTGCCGATCACCGCCAGGCCGGAGACGATCAGTGAGTTGCCGAAGTACTGCCAGACGCTGTAGCCGGCCACCCCGCCGAAGACCTCGCTGTAGTTGGAGGTCGTCGCGTGGTCGGGCAGTACGGAGAGGTTGGTCAGCACCTCGCCGGCAGGCTTGAACGAGCTGGAAATCAGCCACACCACGGGGTACATCAGGACCACGACCAGCGCGGTGACACCCACGTACCAGATGGCGCTGCGCGCGGTACCGCCGTGCTTCGGCCGGTTCCCCCTCCCGGCCAGGTGGGGCGTTGTTGCGACTTGAGTGCTCATCGGTTGCCCTCCCCGGCGTAGAAGACCCACCTGCGCGAGCTGCGGAAGAGCAGGACGGTGATGACGGCGATCGTGAGCAGCAGGACCCAGGCCATGGCCGAGGCGTATCCCATCTCGAAGTTGGTGAAGCCTCGTTGGTAGAGGTACAGCGTGTACAGAAGCGTGGAGTCGCTGGGACCTCCGCGGCCGCTGCCGATGACGAACGCCCCCGTGAAGGACTGGAATGCCTGGATGACCTCCAGCACGAGGTTGAACAGCACCACGGGTGTGATCATCGGGAGTGTGACGGACAAGAAGCGGCGGATGGGGCCGGCACCGTCGAGTTCGGCTGCCTCATACAGGTCCTTGGGCACCTGCTTCAGGCCCGCCAGGAAGATGACCATCGGGGCGCCGAACTGCCAGACGGCCAGGGCGATCACGGTCAGCAAGGCGTACCGCGGCTGGTCGACCATGCTGCCCACGTGGATGCCGAAGACGCCCAGTGCGCTGTCGACGGTTCCGTTGGCGCCGAACAGGGAGCGCCATACCAGCGCCACGCTGACACTCGCGCCCAGCAGCGAGGGGGCGTAGAAGGCCGAGCGGTAGAACCCTGTGCCGCGGCGCTGCTTGTTGAGAAGGATTGCGATACCGAGTGCCACGGCGAGCTTGAGCGGAACGGAGATGAAGGCGAACCTGATCGTCACCCACACGGCGTTCCAGTAGCGGTCGTCCTCCGTGAACATCCGCTCGAAGTTCTGCAGCCCCACCCACTTGGGCGTGTTGAAGAGGTCGTAGTCGGTGAAGGCCAGGTAGAGCGAGGCCAACATCGGGCCGATGGTCAGCAGTGAGGCACCGATGACCCAGGGGGACAGGAATACATAGGCTGCCCCGGTCCGCTTCCAGCGCCCTCGTGGGGGCGGCTCTCGCACGGTTTCGGGACCCACCTTTTCCGCTTGCTCTCCCGCTGGGCGAGCCTGTGCGATGGTCGGCATCGCGTCATCCTTTCTGCGGCTCCCCGCGGCCACGGTGGGCCGCGGGGACAGGCCGTACTAGCTCAGACCCTGCTCGGCGTTCTCCACGACCTTCGCCGCGCCCTCGGACACGCTGGTCTTGCCGAAGATCACTTCGTCGAAGACGCGCTGGAAGTCGGACTTGAGGGCCGCACTGCCACTGGGCCAGAACCAGGTGTCCGACGGCATGAGCCGGTCGGCCATCTTCTTCTGGAAGTCGCATGTCTGCTTGTCAGGGCCGGTGGAGTCGGCGCAGATCGCGTCCATGTTGTCGGAGTTGGCAGGTGTGCCGCGGGTCGTGCCCAACACCTTGCCGGCTTCCGGGTCGTTGACCAGGAAGTTCATCAGGAGGGCGGCGGCATCCTTGTGGGACGAGTGCTGACTGACCCCGTAGTACACCGGCGGCAGAGCGGGCATGCCGGACGCGGTCTTGCTGTCCGTCGGGAGCGGGGCGAGTCCGATCGTGCCGCCCTGGTAGGTGGTGGCGTAGCTGGTGACACCCGAGTCGTAGGAGGTCTCCGAGGCGGACTCCTTGGCGACCAGGGGAGAGTTCTGGACCGAGCCGTCCGACTTGGTGGTGACCTGGGGTGAGGTGACGGCCTTCTTCTGGCGCAGGGACCCCAGCATGTTCCAGTACTCGGCGAGGTCGTCCTTGGTGAAGCCGAGCTTTGTCTTGCTGGCGTAGAGCGCCTTGCCGCGCTGGTGCAGCCATGTCTCGAACAGGTCGGCCGACCAGCCGAAGTCGGACATGCCGGCCCGGCCGGTCTTCTTCTTCACCTTGACCATGTCGGCTTCGAACTGCTTCCAGGTCCACCCGTTCTCCGGCACGGTGACACCGGCCTTGGAGAACAACTCCTTGTCGTAGACGACGAGTTCGGTGGTGAGGCCGGCGGGCATCGCGTACTGACCCTTGTCGGACTTGCCGCCTGCGAGCAGGTTGGCGGGAATCTTGTCGGTCTTCAGTGACTTGCCCATGTACGTCGACAGGTCGGCCAGTTGGTGCTTCTGCTGGTACTCGCCGAAGGTGGGGCGGTCGAGCTGCAGCAGGTCGGGCGCGGCTCCGCCGGCGATCTGCGTGGTCAGCTTCTGAACGTACGCGGGGTAGCCGCTGAATTCGGTGTTGACCTTGATGTTCGGATGCTTCTTCTCGAACAGCGCCACCGCCTTCTCAGTGGCTTCGGCGCGGTCCTCGTTGCCCCACCAGACGAAGCGGATCGTCTGCTTTGCATCGCTGCCCACGTTGTCCGAGGACGATGAGCATGCGGTGAGTGTCCCGGTCAGCGTGAACGCGACGGCGGCTGCGGTCCACACGCTCACGCGGGCCGGACGGGGGATGCGACCTCTCATGGGAGTCCCTTTGTCGATTCGAGGGTGGATCGGTTCCATGAGTGGGGGTTCCAGGAACCGTGCGTGGTGCTCATGTCCTGTCCACCGAGGGAGCTCAACGGCATCGTGTGCCTGTTCCTCAGTTCCGTGAACGCTCACGTGAACGTTCACGGTAGGATGGCGGAGACGTTACGACGGTGCTTCGGTGGCGTCAATACGTGGCGCTAGGACATCGAACCGGGCGCCCGCATAATGAACGTCGTCCACGAGCGGGGAGAGAAAGTGGCCAAGCAGCGGATCACGATCGAGGACGTTGCCCGGGAGGCGGGTGTCTCCCGGCAGACGGTCACGCGCGCCATGAAGGACATGGCGGAGATCAGCCCCAAGACCCGGGAGCGCGTCCTTGAGGCGGCGAAGACGCTCGGATATCGCCCGAGTCGGTTCGCCAGCAACCTCGCCTCGAGTCAGCGGAGTCATGCGATCGGGCTGGTGATCGCGTCGTTCCGCAACCCGTACTACACCGAACTGGCCGCGGAGGTCCTGGACGTCGCCACGGCACGCGGCTGGCAGGTCGTCGTGTGTTCGCGCGAGCAGGGCACAGACCTCGAACTGATCGCGACGCTGGCGGGTCAGGTCGACGCCATCTTCGGCTACTTCGTCGCCCCTGACCAGGCAGCCCTTGCCGCCGCTGCGCAGGGGGTCCCCGTGGTGATGTTTGAACGGACGGCCGCTGTGCCCGGACTTCACTCGGTCGACCTCGACTTCGAGCGCGGCATCGAGGCACTCCTGGCTGAACTCAGAGACCGCGGCGCCTCCCGCTTCGGCCTCATCGAGTCCGATGCCGCGAGCGACCCCAATCCGTATCAACCCACCCAGCGCCGACGCGCGTACGAGAAGCTCGCGGGACCCGGTTCCCTCGACGCGATCGTCATCGCCGAGGAGTCGATGCGAGGCGGCGCCGATGGGTTCCAGCGACTGTGGGACTCCACCCCGGGTCTGGACGCGGTGCTCGTGTTCAACGACCTGATGGCCATGGGGGCCGTGCACGGTGCCCACACGCTCGGCGTGTCCATCCCCGACGACGTGCGCGTCGTCGGTATCGACGGGCTCTCACTCGGCAGCGTCACCACTCCCTCGCTCTCCACGCTGTCCATCGACCGTCTCGCGGTGGCGAAAGCCGCGGCAGACATCGTGGACGCACTCCTGGAGGCACCGGATGCCGGGCCGCGCGATTCGATCATCCGTACCGTCACACCACAGCCGCTGTGGCGTGAATCCGCATGACGGAGGCTCCCCGATCGATGCCGGCGCCGGCATCGATCGGGGAGCCGGCAGGATCAGCGGACCTCGAAGGCACCGAGGTCGGGTGCTTCGCCCTTGTAGGGCAGGTCGACGTCGGTGCCCTCGTCAATGAGGTCGCCCGTCGATGTGGGGCGCAGGTTCGGTAGGGACGGAAGGCTGCCGTCTGCTTGCCGGGGGGCGTCCCACCCGGTGCTCGACGTGCTCTGGAACTGCCCGTCGGACAGCGGTGTACCGAGGTCCCACGTGTTGTGCGAGGAGTCGGTGCCCGTCATGTTCGAGGTCAGGGTGCCGCCGTAGGCGATGTTGTTGCGGAGGTTTCCCAGACCGGTGGACTCGCCGCTGGGCGAGACGCCGAGCATGTTGAAGTCGGGGTGGTTGTCGTATCCGGTGTTGTTGAAGAAGTCGTTCGCCACAGGGTGGTGGTTCGCGTAGAAGCCCGCTGCCCCGTTGTTGAAGGCGACGGACTGGCGCACGGTGTGCTTGACCCCGTAGTCGACGTACTCGCCGCCGTAGCCGCCCGCCTTGAAGCCGTTGCCGTCCCCGGCCCGTGTGTCGGTCCCCGGGACGTATCCGCTGGACCAGGCCCATGACGACTCGATGGTCACCGAGGAGCGGGCGCTGATGAGATCGAACCCGTCGTCCGAGTTGTTCCAGGCCCTGTTTCCTCGGAAGACGTTGCCGGGATTGTCCGCGGGGATGTGTGCCCCGAAGCCGTCGGCGTTGGTGCCTGCGCCACTGGAGCTCTTCGCGTCGTAGTTGTCGTGTGAGTCCGTGTTGAGGACGAGGTTGTCGCCGCCGTCCTGCAGGAACAGGCCCGGTCCCGTGATGTCGTGGATGTCGAGGTGCTCGTAGGTGTTGTTGCTTCCGGAGTTCCAGACGCCCCAGGACTCGTGGTTGAGGGTGTTGTTCTGCGGAACCCCGGCGATTTCCAGGCCCTTGAGGTGGATCCAGCTGCCGGTGACGTCGAAACCCTTGATCCGGCAGTCGTCGGTCATGTCCGAGAAGTCGAAGACCGGATTCTCTCCGGGATAGGCCCAGTAGCGGATCGGACTGCCCGAGGCGCCGCTCTTGTTCAGCGTGACGGCGTCGACCCGGGCGGTCTGGCTCGCGCAACTGGTGCTCGCGTGGCTGTAGGTGTACGTGCCGCCGCGGAAGTAGACGGTGTCGCCCGGCTCGGCGATGCTCTGGGCATGGGCGATCGAGGCCCAGGGGGCGTCCTTGGTGCCGGTCGCGCTGTCGCTGCCGCCAGGCGCGACGTAGTACACCGCGGCGGCCTGCGATTGCGGTTCATTGGTCGTTGTTCCCTGCGCCGCAGCCGAGTTGGTGGCGGCCGCGAGGACGCTCACGATCGCGGCCGTGCTGAGCAGAGCCTGCGTCGCGCGATGGGATGTTGTCATTCGCCCACTCCGAATCGTCCGGTCGTACCGATGAGTTGGTCGTACGGATGAGTTGCAGGGAAGCCCGGGTGATGCAGCGGTCACCCGGTGTCGCGGAGAGCTGTCGGTGTGCGGTCACGGAGCCTGGTCCGGGGCGACGGCGAGCAGGGCGATGGTCGCCAGGATGTTCTGCGCGACGCCGTTGGTGCCGAAGTCGGCCTGGGGCAGCTCGTCGACCTTGCTGAACACCGCGGACCCGTCGACGTGTACGGGGTCGGGCCAGGCCTTGCCCCCGCCGTCGTTGCGGAACGTGTCCCAACCGCGCTGCTGCACGGCCGGTTCCTTGGTCTGCTCGCCCGCCCAGGCCGTCATCCGCGAGTAGAAGACCCCGGGGGCGCCGGTGCTGAACTTGAAGCCGAAGTGGTCGGTGATCTCGGAGGCCGGCGCCTGCACGTAGCGGCAGAACTCGACCAGCTTCGCCCGGAACTCGGGTACGTCGATCAGGTCCGTGGTCTCCCACATGATCTGTTCGCCGCAGAAGACCATGGACAGGTTCACCTTGCCCCAGTCGCCGCCGAGCTTGAGATCGCTGATGTGGCCGGTGGCGGGGTCGTAGCCGACGGCGCCCCCTTGCTGGCCGGTGAACAGGCCGGCCGGGAGCTTGGCGATGTCCCGCATGCCGGTGACGATGCGGTCGCGCCACTTGTTGTCGCCGGTGCGCTCCCATTCGGTGAGCCAGTTGCTGACGAGGGCGTACCAGTCGGGGCCGAGCCGAATCACGGTCGGAACACCTGCGGGAGCGTCGAGGTAGTCGCGCAGCGGCGGGTACTTCAGCAGGGTCGAGTCCAGTTTCAGCGGTACGCGCATGGCGTCGCCTACGAACTCGTCGGCGGTGAGGTAGTACATGAAGCGCTTGGTGTAGGCCTCGGAGACGCGGGGTTCCTTGCCGCCGTCGGCGAAGTGCTGCACGTCGTGTCGAGAACCGAGCCCGGCGAACGGTCCGGTGTGGATGGTGTCCGTCTCGGTCACATGCCGGGTCATCGCCCGCGCGAGGTGGAACGTCTGCGGGTCTCCCGTTCTCAGGAACTGGTACCACAGCGCCGCGTCCGAGCCGAGTTCGGCGTTGTCCCAGGCGAAACCGCCGACGTCGTAACGCCAGGTGTGCCGGTCGCTGTCGTAGGTGTGCATGATGTCGCCGTAGTCCCAGAACCCGTACCACTGACGCTGCTTGACCTGCTCGGTGTAGAACTCGACGCTGCCGGCGATCGAGTCCTCTAGCTGCTTGCGGGCCGGGGTGCTGCGGTCGGGCAGGCTCCACCGGCCGAACACGTCGACACCGTGGTACGTCTTCGGGTCGGCGACCAGCTGGGGGCGGGCGAGAGTGGTGGCGAGGGTCGCCACGTCGTCGCGGGACGGCGTGGAGTCGAGCGCCCACAGCTGCATGTCCGTGGAGCGGGCCATACCGGTGGACATGCCGAAGCCGTAGCGGTCGTCCTCGTAGGCGAGATCGAGTCCATGGCTGGCCTCGTCGTAGGCACGAAGGTCCATCGGCTCGGCGTGCGGCGACCAGGACCACAGGGTGACCGTCGCCGTGTCCTTGGCCGCGTCACGGATGTCGAAGGCGCGCGGAAACTGCTGCCAGAAGTCCCGCAGCCCGAAGCCAAGACCGCCGCTGACCCCGCCGACGTACCCGAACCCGGGCGCGCGGTCGGCGAAGCCCGCGTGCTTCAGCCAGGCGGCCTTCCGCGATGTGCGCTTCCACACCGCGCACTGCGTGGCCGAGTGCTGCACCAGACTGAAGTCGCCCCACTGAGGAAGGTCCTTCCAGCCCGCCTGCACGGTGGATGCCCATTCCGACACCGGCGGTGTCTCGGTGCCCGCGATCTGGGCCGACCGCACCGCCTCGCCCGGGTCACGGCGCAGCCCGGTCAGCCCGAGGACCGCCTCGCTCCACACACCCTTGTCCGGACCGGCGAAGCGGATGTGCCGGTTGTACGGCTGGTCACTCATCGGCACGGACAGCTGGAGCCCAAGACCCCGGATGAAGTCGCTCGACGCCTTCCCGTCCCAGACGAACTGGTGCATCACCCGCAGCGACTCGTCCCCGGCACCCAGGTACACGCGCAGCGTCCAGGGCAGGATCGCCCGGCTGCCACTGCCGTGGCGCGAAGACGAGTCCTTCCGGTACCGGCCGGTCAGTCTGACCACGGCACGCACCGGCCCTGACTGCTCGATCTCGGCCTCCTCGACGACGCCGCTCCACGCGGTGTGCCGTGGGTTGGCCGTGTCCTCAGGACCGTCCTGCAACATCAGTATCAAGCGGCCGTCGTGCGCGGTGGCCCGGCCGCCGCGGGCGATCGACCGGATGGCCACGGGGCCGCCGCGCGCGATGCGGATGTCCACGACACCGTTGGCCAGCCGGATCTCGTCCCCGCTGCGCTTCGCCGTCACCGGCTGCTTCGGGGCGGCCGGTGTCCCCGGGGCCAGGTGGCAGCCGTCGGCGAGGGCGGTGGAGGACACGGCGTGGCCGGTCCACTTCAGCGTGCCGTCCGGCCAATACGCCAGCGGCCAGGACTGCACCGGCACCTGGTCGTTGTCGTCGTCCTGGAGCGCGAACCTGGTGTCGGCCGCGACCTTGCCCTGGGGCCAGGGGACGCCCCAGGCAGTACCGGTGGTGGCGGCGGGCCGGCCGTCCAGCCAGTGCAGGTCCACCCCCTGAGCGGCATCGCTCGACGACGCGGCTGATGCGGAACGTGGTGTGTCGGCTGCCGACGCCCGGCCGCCTGGGCCGAGGGCGAGAGCGGTCGCGGCGATCGAGGCGCCGCTGAGGAAGGTGCGGCGGTTGAGCGGGGATGCCTCGGACATGAGCGGCCTCCGGTGGGTTCTGATCTACGTGGGTGAGGGCGGGGGAGCGAACGGCGAGAGCCGGGACGCGCGCATGCCGACAGCAGGCTCCGGCGAAGCGAGGGCGGAGCCGGCCGTCTGCCGGACGAAGCGCGGTCAGGGAGTCGCTGTCAGGGTGTTCCGCTTACGCGGGCGGTGCGTTGCCGCCCTCGGAGAGCACCAGCAGGTCCGGCGTGACATGACGCTGGGCGCCGTCGGGAAACGTCAGCACCAGTTCCTGCCCCTCTCCGGTCTCGGCACGTGCGCCGCGGTGAAGGGCCTGCGGGTCGTCGCGGACGGCGGGATCACTGGTGAGGACGACCAGCGTGACCAGCATCCGTACGCCCACTGCGGACGTGGTGAGCAGCGGGACTGCCGAATGCCGCCCGAAGGCGTTGAGCCCCTCGCCGCGAACGATGCCTGCCGCGTCCGGCCGTCCTGCGCTCTCCCAGCCCAACAGCCCGGCTACGACCGTGGTCAGGCCGTCGGAGCGGCGGGCCAGCGCCCAACCGTCACCGGTCTCTCCGGCCACCACGGGATGGTCGTCGGCCACCGCCCACCCGCTCTCGCGGATCGTGACAGGGTGCTCGGTCTCGACGCGGTGCAGGCGCATTTCCCAGGGGCCATGGACCACGCTGACCGTGCTGATGACCGCATCGGTGTCATCGGCGAGCGTGGCGGCGCTGTGCCACGATGCGGCGCGATCGCCCTGGCAGTGCAGCGGGTGGATCCGGCGACGGCGCGTCGCGGTGTCGGCGGCCGACTCGGCCCAGATGTGGTTGTCCGCGACCGCGGGCACATCGTCGGGCGGGGTCTGCGGGGCGGTGGCGCTGGAGTAGGCGAACCGCGTGTAGTGCGGGCTTTCGGGGAGCGTCGAAGGAGGCGGCGGCTGCCGGTCGCTTCCGTGGTTGACCAGGCGCACGATTCCGTCGGCGGCCGTGGAGTGCAGCAGCCAGCCCGGGGCGGGCAGCGACACCACTTGGTCTTCGCTGTCGACCGGTCCCGGTTCCTCCTCCGCCGTCCACACCGGGTGGTCGGCCGCCAACAGCAGCCCCAGGAAGGCCTTGCTCGCCCAGTACGGGGACGCCGGCCCCGAATAGGCCTGAGTGACAGGCAGATAGGGCCCGTACCACCCCAACGTGAGCAGGCCGTCCTCGCCAGGAACCCCACGGTCGGCGAAGTGTTTGAGCGCCCCGGACGCCAGACGTCGAGTACGGCCCGGAGACAGGGGATTGGCGTCGGCCAGGGCAGCCACCCACAAGGGTGCCGCGGTGGCATATCGGTACGTCAGGGACCTGCCCTGGTGGACCGGCGCGCCGTCGGCACCGAAGAAGTGCTGGTGTACGCCGACGAACGCGCGCAGACGCTCACGGTGCACGGCCACCAGCCCGGCATCCGCGCGCGGTCCGGCGATCCGCGCCCACAGGGCCGGATACAGGTGCAGCGCCAGGGCGTTGTAGTAGTCGAACTTCCGGCCGGCGCCGTCCGTGTACCAGCCGTCTCCCCGGTACCAGTCCTCCAGGCGCGCCAGCCCTGCGTCGATCTCGGCCCGGCTGTGCGGGGCGTCGACCGAGGCGAGGAACTCCTCCACCACGACCTGGAAGAGTCGCCAGTTGGAGTCGTTGGCTCTGGCACCGACGAAACCGCCCAGCCACACCGCGGTGTTGTGCCGTACGCGTTCGTCGAGGTGCTCCCACAGCCACGGCCGGGTCTCGTGCAACGCGATGGCGATGGACGCGGCCTCGACCATGGACTGCGAGCCGTCGGCGATCGGTGGCCAGTGCTCGGGGTGGTGCGGGTCGGTGCCCGCCGCCAGGCCTGACGCGTACCGTTCGAGCAGGTCACTGATCAGGCTGCTGCCGGGGGCGTCGCGCCCTGCGGCACCCGCGATGCGGCACGCGGCCAGGAGGAACGATCGGGCGTAGCCCTCCAGACCGTCCGACCACGCCCCCGCGTGGCCCGTGCGGCCGGGCAGCCGGAACTGGGCGAAGTGCGGTGTGGCGTAAGGGAGAAGACCGGCGAGCAGTCGGTCGGCGGCGGCCTCCCAGTGCGAGCGGGTATAGCCCGTGTACGGCGAGAGGACTGCGTCCGGCGCGAGCAACGCCGCGCGTGTGAGGGGGAGTTGGGGTGCGGTCATGCTGGGGTGAGACCTCCAGGGATGCGCGGCGACCGGTGGGGTGTCGGGGCACCCACGCTGTGCCGTACGACGATGTGCGTGCCCAGGACGTGGCGGGTGGCGGTGGCCGGGTCGTCCTCGGCGCGCAGGGCCAGCCGCACGGCGGCGCGGCCCAGTTCCTCCGCGGGGGTGCGCACGGTGGTCAGGGGCGGGTTGAAGTCCTGGGCGAGCGGGATGTCGTTGTAGCCGACGACGGAGAGGTCGTCCGGCACGCGCAGGCCCGCGTCGGTGACGGCGCGCAGCGCGCCCGCGGCGACCATGTCGTCTCCTGCGACGACGGCGGTGAAGTCCGCGCGCTCGCCCAGAAGTTGGGACATGGCGTGATAGCCGCGGCTGCGGCCCAGACCGCAGTCGATGACATCGGCTGCTTCGGGTTCCAGGCCGTGTGCGGCCAGCGCGGCGCGGTATCCGGCCACCCGGGCGTCGAGCGCGGTGTTCCCGGGCAGCCCGCCCAGGAACACGATCCGCCGGTGGCCCGCCGATATCAGGTGGCTGGTGATGGCGCGGGCGCCGGCCTCGTTGTCGAACTCCACAGCAAACAGGGGGAGTTCGGGGTCCGGGGAGGGGCGTCCGCACAGGGCGAGACGTGAGCCTGCCGCGTCGAGCGCCTGGGCGTAGCGCGCGACCCGCTTCCGGTACGCGTCGTCCTCGATGATGCCGCCCACGAGGATCACCAGGCCCGCGCCCTCCTCGCGCATCAACTGCACGAGCTCCATCTCCCGGTGCGCACTCCCGCCGGTGCTGCTGACCAGGCACAGCCGGCCGTGGTCCGCGGCCTCGGCCTCGACGCCCTCGGCTACCTGCGCGTAGAACGGGTTGGTCACCTGGCGCAGGATGACGGCGACCGTGTTGCGGCCGCCGCCCACGAGAGCGCGTGCGTGGGCGGCGGCGACATAGTCCAGGGACTGCGCGGCCCGCAGCACCCGGGTGCGCGTGCCAGGCGGCACCGGGTAGTTGCCACTGAGGACCCGCGAGACGGTCGCGGGCGACACTCCTGCCCGTTGTGCCACCTCTCGGATGGTGACCCGTCCCCTTGCCGCCATGCCCGACTCCCTTTGCTCGATGGTTCGTTGTCACGCCGCCTCAGCTGTTGGCGGCCTGTTCCTTCGCGAACTCCTCCGCGATCCGGTCGCCCCCGCGACCGCGCCACTTCTTCACCGCGGCGTCGTAGTCGGACAGGGAAGAGCGGCCCGCGATGACCGCGGTGATGGTGTCGTCCATCAGCGCGCGCAGCGTGGCGCCCTGGGCCACGTCCGTGCGGGAGACGAGCCCGAAGGACGCGTTGCGGATGGTGACCGGGACGACCTTCTCCTGCCAGGCGTGCAGGGCGCGGACCGCCTCGGGGCGGCCGGGCACGAACAACACCTGCGGGCCCTCGGCCAGGTAACGCAGCGGCAGGTTGGTGATGTTCTCCACCTCGCCGAGCTTGTTGCGCTGCGGCGTGCCGTCCTTCGCCCGCTCGAAGTGCACTCCCTCGACGCCGAACTGCAGCAGCTCCCACTCCTTCGTACCGAAGGGCGACGCCAGGTAGTCGAGGACGCGGAGCAGCATCTGGATGCGCTCCTTCTTGGCCTTCTTGAGGATCGTGTAGCCGAAGGAGCGCCGGGCGGCCACCTGGCCACCGGGCTCGCCGTCCACGGTGTAGGGCAGCGCCGGAGTCGGCGTGAGCAGTCCCTTGGAGTCCGGGTACAGGGTGGTGTACGCCCCGAAGCCGTTCTGCATGGAGGCGACGGTCCCGTTGAGGAACAGCGTGTTGAGGTCGGGCGAGGACAGGGACGTCGCGTCCGGGTGGTACGAACCGGCCTTGCGGAGCTGCGCCTGGTAGGCGATCGCCTGGCGGAACCGGTCGTCGGCGTAGTTGGAGCGGAAGTCACCGCTCTTGTCGGCGGCCCAGCCCTGTGGGGCGTTGTGCGCCGCGGAGTGGACGGCGTTGCAGAAGTTCGAGCCGATGGCGGCGCCCAGCGCGTACTTCTTGCCTTGCGTGGCCTTCTTGGCGACGGCGGCGAAGTCGTCGGACGACCAGCCCGCCTTCATCCCGGCGTCGTCGAAGACGCTCTGGTTCAGCCAGAGGGTCGAACCGGTCAGCGGACGCTCCAGCGGGATGCCGTAGATCTGCCCGCCGATGCGGCCCATGTCGCGCCAGGCGTGCTCGGGGATTCCCGCCAGGTTCGGGTAGTCGTGAATCGAGTCCCCGGACAGGTACGGGGTGAGGTCCTGGGCCCGCTTCTGCACGAACTGGGCCTCGCGGGGCAGGACATAGCCGGAGAAGATGTTGATGATGTCCGGCAGAGCCTCGGCTTCGCCGGCCATGACCGTGGCCATCTTCTTCTGGTAGTCGGCCTGCGGAATGACCGTGTACTCGATCTTGATTCCGAGCGCCTTCTCCACCGCGCGCCAGTACTGGTTCTGCGCGGCTGCCTTCGGGGGCGTACCGAAGGTGACGGACATGACCTTGATGGTGCTGCCGTCCCCCGGTGTCCGCTTGACCGACGAGGTCAGGTCGGAGGGGTAGCGGGTGTAGCCGGCCTGGACGCCCGCCTCGGTCGGGGCGAGGTCCGGCTTGGCGCCGGACGCCGCCTTGTAGGCGGGCCACGGGGCGAGCTTCTTGCCCGCGTTGGAGACATCGCTGCCGCCGGATGAGTCGGAGCAGGCGGACAGCAGGGGCGAGGCGGCCGTGGCTGCACCTGCCACGGCAATGGTGCGCAGCACGGTGCGCCTGGAGACTCTGGACATGGCTGATCGACCTTTCGAGTGCGGGCGTGTGAACGGGAGCGGAGCTCAGCTCTTGATGGCGCCGGTGAGGACGCCCTTGGTGAAGTACTTCTGAAGGAAGGGGTAGACGATCAGGATCGGCACGGTGGCGATCACCAGGACGGCCATCTGCACCGTCTGCGGCGCGGTGACGTTCCCCTCGCCCGTGGTCGTGTCGGTCAGGCCCTCACCTGCCACCACGTAGGTGCGCAGCACCTGTTGGAGCGGCCAGTGGTCGTTCTCCATGTACAGCGAGGCGTAGAACCAGGAGTTCCAGTACGCCACCGCGTAGAACAGTCCGACGACAGCGAGCGCGGCCTTGGACAGCGGCAGCACGATGGACCACAGGACGCGCATGTCACCGGCGCCGTCGAGACGGGCGGCCTCGAACAGTTCCTCGGGGATGCCCTGGAAGAAGCCGCGCAGGACGACGAGATTGAAGACGTTCACCAGGACGGGCAGGACCAACGAGGCGTAGCTGTCGAGCAGGCCGAGTTCCTTCACCACGAGGAAGCTGGGGATCATGCCCGGCGGAAACAGGAACGTGAACAGCACCAGGAGCAGGACGGGCTTGCTTCCGTACACCTGAGGACGCGAGAGCGCGTACGCGAGGAAGATGGTGCAGGCGAGACTGAGCAGGGTGCCGACGAGGGTGACACCGATGCTCACCCCCAGCGCGTGCGTGACGATGCCGCCGTCCAGGATGTCGCGGTAGGCGTCGAGGGTCGGGTGCTGCGGCCACAGCACCCAGCCGCCGTTGTCGACCACCTCGCGTTGCGAGGCGAGTGATGTCGACAGGATCGTCAGGAACGGGACACACACCAACGCCACTACGACGACGAGTGCGACAGCCTTGCCGGCCTGGGTGAGGGGCTTGGGCTTCTCCATCCACCCCGGGCGTGCCTGCGTACTCGTACTCACTTGTAGACCCCCTGCTCGCCGAGACGGTGCGCCACCTTGTTGGCCGCGTACACGAGCACGGCACCGATGACGCCCTTGAACAGGCCGGCCGCCGCGGCATAGCCGTAGTCGCCGCCGACGATGCCCTGGAAGTAGACGAACGTGTCGATGATCTCGGCGGCCTGCGGGCCGACCGCGTCACGCTGCAGCAGCATCTGCTCGAAGCCGACCGAGAGGATGTCACCGAGCCGCATGATCAGCAGGAGGATGACGACCGGACGGATCGCGGGCAGCGTGACATGCCAGAAGCGGCGCCAGGGGCCCGCACCGTCGATGGCGGCGGCCTCGTACTGCTGCTCGTCGACCTGAGAGAGAGCGGCGAGGAAGATGATCGTGCCCCAGCCCGCGTCCTTCCAGATCACCTCGGCCACGACGAGCGGCTTGAAGGCTTCGGGATTGCCGATGATGTCGACCGTGTGCAGGCCCATGTCGCCCAGATAGCCGTTCAACATGCCGGTGTCGCCCAGGACTTGCTGGAACAGCGCGACGACGATCACCCACGACACGAAGTGCGGCAGATAGGCGACGGACTGCACGAAGCGGCGGATCGAACTCGACGTCAGGCTGTGCAGGAGCAGCGCCAGCGCGAGCGGCACCGGGAAGTAGAAGACGAGCTGCAGGACGGCGATGACCACGGTGTTGACGACGGCGTGCCAGAACTCGCTGTCCTGGAACATCCGTTGGAAGTTGTCGCCGCCCACCCAGGCGCTTCCCCAGATGCCGTCGAACGGCACGTAGTCCTTGAAGGCGATGAGGTTGCCGGCGAGGGCCCCGTAGTGGAAGACCAGGAAGTAGGAGAAGCCCACGAACATGAGCAGGGACAGCGCGAACGTGCGCCTTCTCTGGAAACCTTTTCGCTTGATCCGAGCGCCCGACGGCTGGCGGGAAGGGCGCCGTTGCGCCGTTTTCCCGGGGCGCTCACGTAGCAGTGCTGCCACGGAGCCTCCTCGGCTGAGGGTGGAGTGAACGGGTGGTTAAAACGTTTTCAACGGGCCAATGGGTCTGGCAGGGCGGGCAGTTGAGGGGGCAGAGGTCAGGCGCGCAGCAGTGCGGCGTTGGCCGACACGGCGTGCAGGGGCGCGGCTCCTCGCGAGACGCGGCGGAGCTCCTCGACGACGAGCCGCCCCATGGCGCGGCGCTCGCTGCTCACGGTCCCGGCGACGTGTCCGGTCAGCATGACGTTCGCGAGGGGGTACAGCGGTGAGGACGCGGGCAGCGGCTCGTGGGTGGTCACGTCGAGCACGGCGTACATGTCCGGACGCTCCCGCAGCACGTCCACGAGGGCGTCCTCGTCGATGATGGCGCCGCGGGCCGTGTTGATGAGCGTCGCGCCCTGCGGCAGGAGTCGGAGGAGGTCGCCCGTGATCAGGCGTTCCGTCTGGCCCGGTATCAAAGGCGTGTGGACGCTCAGGACGGTGGAGCGTGCGAACAAGTCCTTCAGGTCCGTGGCCATCGCGACGTTCGACCGGGCAAAGGTCTCGGCCGACACATGCGGGTCCCACGCCACCACATCTGCCGAGATGCGGTGCAGGCGCTCGGCCACCTTGCGGCCGGTGGAGCCGAAGGAGACCAGCCCGATCGTCTGCCCGTAGATGCCGGGGGTGTCGTCGAGCGGAGGGAGCCCCAGCTCGGCCTTGATGCGCTGGGCGCGGCGGTGGACGTTCTTGAGCGCGAGGACGGTCTGGGCGTAGACGTACTCGGCGACCGGCTCGTTGTTCGCCTCGGCCGCCGAGACGACCACGATGCCCCGGGACCAGACGGCGTCGCTGACCAGCTTGCGGATGGACCCGGCGGCATGGGCGACCACGCGCAGAGCCGGAAGTTCCGCCAGCACGTCTTCCGTGAGGCGTGGCATACCCCAGGAACTGACCAGGACCTCCACCTCGCCGCGGCGAGGGTGCACGCTCAGCGCGTGTCCGTCCGCGCAGTCGGCCACCACGTCGACAGCCTCGGTCAGCTCGGCCCAGGTCGTCGCGCCGAAGACGTCGTGCTTGAGCGCGGGGTCCAGCACCACCGCGGCACGGGGGCGGGGGGATCGTATGGCGGGCAACTTTGCTCCTCTTGGAGGACGTGTACGTGGGGCGCGGTGCGCGAGTGAGGGGCCGAACGTCCGAGCAGAGAGTGGAACGATTCAGGCGGCCGCTGTGCGGCGATCTGCATTGTGCACGGCTCCTGCGGTTTGGACAATATTCTTCACAGGCAAGCAAGTTGATTCATTGAAGGTCCGGAGAGTGTGGCCAGGTGGCGGCGTTCGCGGCCTTTTGCTTCAATTCTGGTCTCGGTGCTTCACGTGGTGTAAGCATGGGGCCGCATGGTCGGGGGAGACGACCGTTGCTCGGTCAAGTAGGCGACGTACGCGCGCAGTTGCGCACGCCCCCACCCGTTCGGTTCTGCCGCCACGCTTCCCATGTCGTCACTCGCTGGGCGCTTCGGCGCTGTCGCAAGGGAGTTGAACAACTGTGGTTCAGATCAGTCGAAGATCCGTGCTGACGTCAGCAGCCGCCACCGGCGCGGCCATTGCCCGGACGAAGCTGGTCAATGGCGCCCAGACCATCGCCGCCCTGCCCAACGGCTGGGTGCGGAGCGGATCGATCACGTACAACCTCGCCGACGGAAAGTTCACGGGGCCGACCGAACCGAGCCTGTACGTCGGCTCGTTGAGCTCCGTCTTCGGCCTCATCGAGGTCATGACGGAGTGCGTGCCCCTGGTCGACGACGAGAACGCGGCCCGGCAGCTGGACGACGACGAGCTGGTTGTACAGCCGGAACGTCCCAGCTCGGAGCAGCATGAAGCACGCTCCTCTAGGATCGTTAAGATCTGTTCATCGGAGGGGACCTCATGACCGACATGCTCGTCGCCCAGCGACGCGAGCGACTTCTCACCGAGCTGCGTGCGTCCGGCGGCCTGAAGGTCGTCGAGCTCGCCGTGCGGCTCGGAGTGTCTCGGGCCACGGTGCGCCGGGACCTCCTGGACCTGGAGAACGAGGGTGAGCTGAGCCGGGTGCGCGGCGGCGCGATGCTGGCCACGCCGGAACCCGAGGCCGGCGCAGGGCGGTTGCCCGCGCCGCGCGCGGCGGAACCCCCGCCGGAGCGGACCCTCGGTCTCCTCGTCCCATCGGCGACGTACTACTACCCGCGAGTGGTGGCCGGAGTGCAGGCCGTGGCAGCAGAGCGCGGCGCCCGGGTCGTGATCAGCCTCACCGACTACACGCGCGAGAGCGACGCCCAGCGGATAGCGGAGTTGGCCGACTCCGGTGCGTCCGGTCTGCTGGTGGCCTCTCCGGGTGGCCACGACCTCCCGGAGAAGACACTCGACCAACTTCAGGACACGGGGCTGCCGTTCGTCCTTCTCGAGCGGCAGCCCCAAGACCCCTTCGCCGCCTGCGAGTTCGTGGCCACGGACCACCGGCAGGGTGCGTTCACCGCCGTGCGGCACCTCGTCGACCTCGGGCACACGAAGGTGGGTCTGTTCACCAACGGCAGTCCCACCGCCGCCCTGATCCGCGACGGGCATGCGGCGGCTGTCGACCGGCTGCGGCTCGAATCCGGTGCGCCCGTGGTCGACAGCGGGCGGCCCACGCTCGGCTCGGACGAGGCGGCGCGCCACTACGACCGGTTCATCGAGGAGTGCGTGGTCGGCGGGGTGCGAGCCGCTCTGGTGCACTCCGACCATGACGCGATCGAATTGATGCGGCGCATGCGGTCGAAGCACCTTGAGGCTCCGCGTGACCTGGCACTCATCGCGTACGACGACGAGATCGCCGCCCTCGCCGACGTGCCGCTGACCGCGGTGGCGCCGCCCAAGCACGAGATCGGGCAGCAGGCCGCACGGCTGCTCCTCGACCGCCTGGAGGCACTGGACCCGACGGCGGTGCCGGTGCGGCAGTTGTTCATGCAGCCCCGACTGACCGTCCGGTCCTCCTGCGGCACACCGCGGGAGGGCTGAACCTCTCCGCACCGGCCAACGGCCCCGCGCTCAGCCGCTCACCGTACGAGCCGGTCGGGCACCAGTCCCTGCGCGGTCAACCCGTCCAGCACCAAGCGAGCGAAGCGCGTCGCGCCGTACTCGGACGTGTGGGTGTTGTCGCCGTTGACGTTCGTCAGGTAGAGATCGGCGGAGCCCTCGGGGCCGAGCCCCTCCACCAAGTCCTTCGACATCGCCGTCAGATCCACCAGCGGGACGCCCAACTCCTTGGCCAGGGCCCGCATTTCGACCGGCAGGTTCGCAGTCATGACATGGAGCGCCACGGAGTTCAGCGTGCCGTCGCTGTTGAAGCGCCGACGCACGATCGGGGTGACGAAGACCGGCTCTCCACCCCGGGCGATGACACGCTTGGCCATCGCCGTCAGGTTGGCCCGGTACACGTCGGCGGTCGTGGTCTTGTCGTTGTGCGCGAGCTGGATCAGGACGAGGTCACCCCGGCGGATGCGGGACTCGAGCGCGTCGAAGAGCACCGGGTTGTCGAGGAACGACTGCGAAGACTCGCCCGAATCGGCGTAGTTGGCCACCGAGACACCGCTCCGCAGGAACTGCGGAATCTCCTGGCCCCAGCCCGTGTACGGCCACAGGCTCTGGTCGCAGACGGTGGAGTCGCCGGCGAGCAGGATCTGCGGGGTGCGTCTGGCCGGGGTGACCTGCAGCGCGGACAGCTGTGGCGCCGTTCCCTCGAAGCGCAGGTCGAGGCCGGGGCTTCCGGACGCTCCGGTCGGTTCGCCCTCGGGCTCGCGTACGTCCACCGTGAAGCTGCGCCGCACCGGGTGGCCGGCCTCGGTCGCGGTCTCGGCGAGCATGTTGCGCCGCGTCTCCGCCGAGACGCTCGTGCTGCCCGCCTGGCTGCCGCCCAGCAGGGCGGAGACGGTGTACGTGCCCGGAGGCACGTCGAAGTGGCAGACGACGGGCGACGTGCCCGAGCACCCGTCCGGCAAGGCATGGGCCCGCCCGTTGCCGGACACCGCATGGGCAGGGCCGGTGAGAAGGGTGGACAGTCCAACGACAACGCTGACCAAGGCCGTGGCATGGAGGCCTCGGCGGATTGAAGGTGTTGCGGACATGGCTGGTCCCTTCGAATGCATGAGGTGACTCAAGTGACCTGCATGAATGCGATGTTCACGTGCACTGTGCGAGCAACGGATCGCGCGGGATGGCGGAGTAGGGGCTTCTCCACTCAGCGCATGCACTTTGGTTCAGAACTGAGCAGTCGTCAATGTCCCGGTTCAAATTGGCTCAGCAAGTCGCAGAAGTCGGGCCGCATCGGTTGACACCCGGCTGACTGCTTCATAGCGTTCGACGCGGTCCGCGGGTTCAGCGCGCAGAGCCCCAACAGTGCCTGTACGGCGCTCTGTTGAGGCGTGCCTGGATGCGCGACGCCCTGCTACGTCAAGACTTTCCGCCGGGTGCGGGGGTGTGGCGGGTGACCTGATCGAGGTCCTGCACGGCCTTCGCCAGGAGGTCGAGCATGGCGAGTTCGGCGCGGGCCGGGTCCTGGTCACGGACAGCGTCCAGGACGGCGCCATGGCTGGGGACCGGGTCATCGACATGGTGTGAGTGCACGACGCGATCGCGTTCGCGCAGTCCGGGCTCCAGGAGCAGGTCCATACGGGCAAGCAGTTCATTGCCGGTGGCATTGAGGAGGGCCCGGTGGAACGCCGTGTCGGCGGCGGCCGCGTCCGCGGGGGAGTGCGCGTGGGCCTCGGCCATCGCGTCGAGCGCGGCCTGCAGGGCGTCGAGGTCGTCGTCGGTGCGGTGGAGCGCTGCCCGGTGGGCCGCGGCGGGCTCGACGATGGAGCGGACATCGGCGAGGTCACCCATGAGTCGGTGGCCGGCGTCGCTGTTGACCTGCCACCGGATGATGTCCGGGTCGAGAAGGTTCCAGTTCCTGCGTTCCGTTACGAAGGTGCCGCGCTTCTGACGTGCGTCTATGAGCCCTTTTCCGGCGAGGACCTTCATGGACTCGCGCATGACGGTGATGCTGACTTCGAGCTCGTCGCCCAGAGCACGCAAGTCCAGAGTGGTGCCTTCGGAAAGGTCGCCGCCGACGATGCGGGAACCGAGGGCGTGGACGACCTGTCCGTGCACTCCTCGGCCGGTGTAGGACGCCATGCAGGTTCTCCTCGGATTGAGCAACGAAGGTGCCAGGGTGGCTACTTTAGCGCCACGTATTAATTATCAATACATCTTGACAGGGTTTCAGGGTGCACCCACGATGAACCCACTTCATTGAGCCGCAGCCGCAGGAGCCGCCTGTCATGTTGTCTCTGCATGCCCAAGAACTTCCTGTGATTCTGTCGGGGCACCTGCCCATGGGGAGTCCGGCCGCTCCGCCGCCCTCGTTGACCGTCGACAGCCAGAGCCTGATCAGGAACGGGCGACCGTGGATTCCGGTGATGGGGGAATTCCACTTCAGTCGCTACCCGGCTGGGGAGTGGCGCGAGGAGCTACTCAAGATCAAGGCAGGCGGCGTCGACCTGCTGGCCACCTATCTGTTCTGGAATCAGCACGAGAATGAGCAGGGCACATTCCGTTTCGACGGCGACTTGGACGTGCGTCGTTTCGTGAAATTGTGCGGTGAGGTCGGTCTGGCCGTCGCGATGCGGATCGGCCCGTGGTCGCACGGGGAGTGTCGCAACGGAGGATTCCCGGACTGGCTGGACGGGGTGGACTGCACGCCCCGTACCGACGATCCGGCCTACCTCGCATTGGTCGAGCCCTACTACCGCCGTATCTCCAACGAATTGCGCGGTCTCTTCCACGACGACGGCGGGCCGATCGTGGCGGTCCAGGTGGAGAACGAGCTCTACGACCAGCCCGCACACCTCGCAACCCTGCGGCGCATGGCCGAGGTTGCCGGCATACGAGCTCCGTTGTGGACAGCGACCGGCTGGGGCGCCGCCGATCTGCCTCGCGATGTGCTGCTTCCCTTGTACGGCGGGTACCCGGAGGCGTTCTGGGAAGAGGCGTCCGAGGGCTGGACCCGGGAGATGCGGCGCCACTACTTCTTCACGCCGATCCGCGACGATCACGCCATCGGCGCCGACCTGCGCTCCTCGGCGCCGACCGGCAGCGGCCCGGACGATCGCCGCTATCCGTATGCCACCTGCGAAGTGGGCGGAGGCATGGCCATCGCCTACCATCGCCGCCCGATCGTGCCCGGCGAGGACATCACCTCGTTGGCGCTGGCCAAGCTCGGCAGCGGATCGGTCTGGCAGGGCTACTACCTGTACCACGGCTCCTCACAGCGCCTGGACCTCAGGGAACCCAACCAGGAGAGCCACGACACCGGTTACCCCAACGACCTGCCGACGGTGACCTATGACTTCCAGGCGCCGCTCGGGGAGTACGGTCAGGTCCGACCTGCCTTCCACGCGCTGCGACTGCAACATCTGCTGCTGCACACGTACGGTCAGGACCTGGCGCGGATGCCGCTGTCGCTTCCCGACACGGAACCCGCCTCGCTCGACGACCGCACCACGCTCCGCTGGTCCGTCCGATCGGCAGGTGGCCAGGGGTTCCTCTTCGTCAACAACCACCAGCCGCACGAGACACTGCCCGAGCATGAAGGCGTCCAATTCCGGGTCCACTTGGGCGGCAGCCATACCGTCACGCTGCCGGAGCAGCCGATCCGCGTACCCTCCGGCGCGCACTTCGTGTGGCCGATCGGCCTGGACCTCGGAGGCGGACTGAGCCTGGACTGGGCCACCGCCCAGCCCGTGACCCGCCTGGACGTGGACGGCACCACACTCACCGTGCTGGCGGCCACCGACGGGATCCCGGCCACCATCGCCCTGCCCGCGGACGTGGAGGTGACAGGGCCGGCCCGGGTCGGTCACGGCACGGACGCCACGCTCGTCACCGTCGACGAGCCGGGTACCGCGGCCCTGCTGAACCTGACCGGACCGGCCGGAAGCGCACGTGTCCTGGTGTTGTCCCAGAGCGACGCGCTCCGACTGAACCGGCTGCACGTCTTCGGCCGGGACCGGCTGGTGCTCAGTGACGATCTGGTGATCGCCGACGGAAACGAACTGCGCCTGCACATCAACTCCCCAGCACCCTCCATCGCCCTGCTTCCCGCACCAACAGGCCTGTACGGCAGCGGAGTTGGGGAAGCGGACGGTGACGGGGTCTTCACGCGATGGCCGTTGAGCCCCGCACCACGGCTTCCGCAGCCCAGGCTTGAAGTGACACAGGCTCAGGCGGTCACCCCGCCGGCCCGCACCGGAGGCTCGCATGGCCGGGCCTCCGCGCCGCGGGACGAGGACTTCGAGAAGGCCGGCGTCCACCACATCACCATTCCGCCCAATGCCTTGGACGGAGACGGTGATGTCCTCCTGCGTCTTCGCTACACCGGGGATGCGGCACGCGCCTACATCGACGGACACCTCGTCGCCGATCACTTCTGGTACGGGCCGGACTGGGAGATAGGACTGCGGCGCTTCGCCGACGCCGCGATGCGGCATGGTGTGGAGATCCGTGTCCTCCCGCTGGACCCCGCAGCCCGCGTCTACGTCGACGGTTCAGTACGTGAAGGACTCACTGCCGCGCACAGTCGCGCCGCGGTGGAATCCGCCGAGCTGGTGTCCGTACCTCGCACCACCCTGCGACAGCAGGAGAACGGCCATGCCTGAGCTCAGTCGCAGAAGGCTTCTGCGTGCCGCGGGCGGTGCGGGAATCGGGCTGCTCGCCGCACCCGCCCTCGCGGCGTGCGGCACTTCATCGGCCACCCCGATGCGTTCGGGAAGAGCGCGGATCAAGTTCTGGACACACGACCCCGACTACATCAAGACCTTTCAGTCCGCCGTCAAGGACGACACCCTGATGCGCGGGAGCCGCTTCAACTTCGGTCTGGATGTCACCAGTTCGGCTCCCGCCGACATCCTCACCCGGCTGATAGCCCAGGCCGTCGCGGACGGCAACACCCCGGATCTCGTGGGCGTGAACGTCGACCAGTTCCCCCGTGTGATGCACGCGTCCATCGCACAGAACCTCTTCGTGGACCTCACCGACACGGTTCGCCCGTTCGGCGACAACTTGTCCAAGCTGGATCCGTACACCGTTGACGGTGTGCCCTACGGCCTGGAATCCGGCGCCGCGATCACAGTGCTCTACTACCGGCAGGACTTGTTCGAGAAGTACCGGGTTCCCGAGAAGGTCGACACCTGGGAGGAGTTCCTCGAGCACGGCGAGCGGTTGAACACCGATCACCAGGTGAGCGTCGGCATGATCGCCACCGGTGACAACGGCTCGATCGTCAACGGCTTCCTGCAGTTCCTGCTGCAGCGCGGCGGAGGTCTGTTCAACGCCGAAGGCGACCTGACGCTGGACTCGCCAGAGGCGCTCGATGTCCTTGAGTTCATGGCCCGCGGCGCGCGCTCCGGTGCCCTTCTGGCCCTGCCGGACCCCTACAGCAGTGCGTGCGCCGCCGCCCTCAAGTCCGGACGGCTCGCTGCCACCGCCATGCCCGACTGGTACAACTCGGCGGGGTTGCAGACCAACGTCCCCGAACAGAAGGGACGTTGGCGGATCGCGAACCTGCCCCGATTCGCCGGCGGTGGGCACATCGCCTCCACCATGGGCGGCACCGGCTTCGCCGTACTGAAGGACAAGGTCAACAGTGTCGCCGCGCTGGAACTTCTGCGTCGCGTCTACCTGAGCAGGGAGGGGCAGATCCTCCGCTACCGCGTGGGCGGCTACCTCCCCACGCTCCAGCCGCTGTACAAGGACCCCGAGCTCGTCGCCTCCAAGGACGAATACCTCGGCGGGCAGCGGACGTTCGACGTCTACGGCCCAGCAGCCGCCGACCTCCCCGTCTTCCACCAGGCCGCAGGCATGCACATTCTCACCGACGTGCTGGGTGGCCCGATCCTGGATGCGCTGAAGGGCCGTACCACGCCCTCCGCAGCCCTCCGGGCCGGTCTGAAAGCCTACCGACAGCAGGTGAAGCGATGACCGCACCGCCCGAGACCCGATCCGCGCCCCGCGGAACATCCCGTCCCGTGGAGCCGTCGAACGGTGGCACGCAGCGTCGCTCGTGGTGGATGCGCCACCAACGGGCCCTCGCTCCCTACGTGTTCATCTCGCCCTTCTACCTGCTGTACGGACTGTTCCTCCTGGTCCCGGTCCTGGTGGGCCTGTATCTCAGCTGTACCGAGTGGGCAGGCCTGGGCACACCCCACTGGGTGGGCCTGCGCAACTATCAGGACCTGCTGGGCGACCACAGTTTCTGGACGGCCGTCGGCAACACGTCCTTGTATGTGGTCTTCACCATGTGCGTCGTGATGCCCGGGGCGCTGCTCATCGCCCAAGCCCTGAACGCCCGAGGCCTGCGCGGCCGGGATCTGTTCCGGCTGACGTACTTCATGCCGGTGGTCATCTCGCCGATCGTCATCACCTTGGTGTTCGGCCTGTTCTTCGACAACGAGTTCGGCCTACTGAACGCGGTGGGGAAGTCCGTGTTCGGCTTCGGGGGAATCGACTGGCTGGGTACGCCGGGCTGGGCCCGAGTCACCGTCGTGATCCTCGTGCTGTGGCGCTGGACCGGCTACCTGACCATCTTCTTCCTGGCCGGACTGCAGAACGTCCCGAGGGAGCTCTACGAGGCCGCGGCCATCGACGGCGCCGGGCCGGTCAGCCGATTCCGCAATGTCACTCTGCCCTGCCTGCGCCCCGTCACCGCCTTCGTGGCGGTCACCGTGCTCGTCAGTTCGGTGCAGATCTTCGAGGAGCCGTTCCTGCTCACCCAGGGCGGGCCGGGTGAATCCACCCTGTCCGTGGCCCAGTTCATCTTCCGCGCCGGATTCCAGCGCCAGCAGCTCGGCTACGCGGCGGCTGCCGGCGTGCTGCTCTTCGTCGCCGTGTTCGCCCTCGGTCAGCTGGCCATGCGCCTGCTGGGGGTCGGAAGGGATGACCGATGACCACACGTGACATCACGGCCGGCGACCGGCGCATACGCGTTGCCCGGGAAGGCCGCCGAAGGGCGAGCCGAGTTCTGCTCTACATGTTCCTGATCTCTCTGCTGCTGGTGTTCGCCCTCCCGCTGCTGTGGGCCTTGTCCTCCTCGTTCAAGTCCCGTGGTGACATCTTCGGCTATCCGCCCGACCTGCTGCCGTCGCCCGGCACACTCGCCAACTACCGAGGGCTGCTCGCTGCCCATCCCTTCTGGAGCTGGCTGCTGACCAGCACGGTGGTGGCCGGCATCTCCACCATCGCGGCCGTACTGCTCTGTGCGCTTGCGGGGTTCGCCTTCGCCAAGTACCGCTTCCGCGGCAAGAATGTGCTGTTCAACATCATGTTCAGCTCGTTGGCCGTACCGTTCGCGGTGATCGTCGTCCCGCTGTTCGTCATGATCGCCAAAGCCCATCTGACCACGCCCTACTTCGCGCTGGTCGTGCCCTGGGTCGCACCCGCATTCGGCATCTTCATGATGCGGCAGTTCACTGAACAGTCCATCCCGGACGCGCTGTTGGACGCGGCCCGTGTCGATGGCTGCACCGAGTTCGGACTGTTCCGTCGGATCGTCCTGCCCCTGCTCCGGCCTGCCCTCGGCGCCTTGGGTGTGTGGTCGTTCCTCAACAGCTACAACAGCCTCATCTGGCCGCTGGTGGTCGTGAGCGACCCGGGCGACTACACCCTCCCGCTGGGCATCCAGGCCCTGTTCGGCGCGACCAATCGACAGTACGACCTGGTACTGGCCGGCTCGATCCTCGCGGCCATCCCCAGCCTTCTGGTCTTCTTCCTGCTGCGCAAGCAGCTCCTGGAAGGCCTGGCCGCCGGCGCGGTCAAGAGCTGACCCGCCTCAACTACGGGACGGAATCAATGCATCTCATCCGAAAACTCGTTCACGCCGTGGCTGTCGTCGCGATCGCCGCGACAGCGCTCGTCGCGGCAGAACCTGGCAGCTCGGCTTCGGCCTCGCCGGTGGCCGCAGCGGCCCCGGGGGAGTCTCGTCACGTTCCGACGATCCAGAACGACTCTTTCTGGAAGGACACCGACGGGAACCTGATCACTTCCCAGGGTGGCGGGGTGTTCACGTTCGGGGACACCTACTACTGGTACGGCGTCCAGTACCAGGAGGCGGCCCCGTACGCGGAGTCCCCCACCCGGAAGCACCCGAAGTCGACCTTCGCCTCGATCAAGGTCTACACCTCCAAGGACCTGGTGAACTGGGACTTCAAGAACGAAGTCGCCAACCGGTCCACGGAGTTGAACATTCCTCCGTCGAAGGACGTGAAGGGAGACGCCTTCTCGCGTATGCGCTCCCTCGACGATGCCAGCTGGGTGGGCCGCATGGGGGTGGTGTACAACGAGGCCACACGTAAGTACGTGCTCGTGACGCAGATGTCCACCAAGTTGGACACGGACGGAAAGACGAACGGGGGAGTCCTCTTCCTCGAGAGCGATTCGCCCACGGGTGACTTCAGCTACGCCAACCTGGAGACACAGCTCCCCGGCGTGCTCTACCAGGGCACAGGCGACCAGACCGTGTTCACCGACGACGACGGCAGCGACTACCTCGTCTTCTCCAACCAGAGCGGCCGTGCTCACACCTACGTATCGCGCCTCGCCCCCTCCGACTCACTGAGCGTCGAGCCCGCTGTCGAGGTGGCTCACAACGAGGCCGGCCGCGAGGGCAACGCGATGTTCAAGGCCAACGACCATTACTACATAGCCAGTTCCGACCTGCATGGATGGAACGCGTCGGCGACACACGTCATCAGATCCGTCGGAGACGATCCGCAAGGCCCTTACGGCCCGGAGACCGTCATGAAGGGTACGGAGGCGGACTACAGTCACGTCTCTCAGTCCGGATTCTTCTTCACAGTGCGGGGCAAGAAGACCGACACGGTGGTGTACGCGGGTGACCGGTGGGCAGAGTTCGCGTGGAACGGAACGGGATACAACCAGTGGGTCCCAATGTCGTTCGACGAGGATGACCCGGTCTTCAACTCCCTCAGCTCCTGGCGACTCGACGCCCGCTCCGGTCGCTGGGCCACGGGCATCGACAACAACTTCATCCTGAACCCGGAGTTCGAGGCCGATCGCGTACCGGTGACCACTGTCACCGGATGGAACACGACCGTGGATGACGACTCGCCCTCGACCCGGTTCGTGTCCAACCCGACGCCGGCAGGCAACGGCACACGTCACGCACTGACGCTCGGCGACCCCGCAGGCTTCGCCGGTGGTGTCTCCCAGGAGAACACCGTTCCCCGCGGTACCTACACACTGACACTGTCGGCGAAGACGACGACCGGCCTGGACAAGGCCCGCGTGCGCATCACCGACTCGCGCGGACGGGAGACGACGCTCGATCTCCGTGATGTCGGCTCCAGCTGGACGAAGACCTCGCTGGAGGGGGTCAAACTTCCGTCGGGATCCGCCACGATCACGATCGAGGCAGCAGCGGCAGCGGACGGCGGAACCGTGTCGGTGGACGGCCTTGCCCTCACGCGGTCGTAGAGACCTCCCTCGGCCCGTAATCCCGACAGACTCCCGCGCCGACTCGCGACACTCCTGGCGCCAACACCCTTGGAAAGAGGGCGAGATGGCCTACACCCCCGTTCCGTTGCCCGATCATCTACCCGAACGACTCACTATCACCTTGTGGGACTTCACCTGGTACACGCGTACCGGGCCGGGCGAGCCCTTCGAGGACCTCGACCGGGCCTTCACCGAAGCGGTCGACCGCGGCTACAACACCATCCGGATCTGCGCCATGCCGTTCCTGATCTTCGGCTCCGGGCTGTCCGGTGAGATGGAGTTCGGCCCTCTCGGCGGGGAGTACGGGCAGGGCACGCGGTGGTACGACGTGAAGCACCGGACCCGACTCGACCCCAGGCAACATCTGCTGGACCTCCTGCGAGCTGCCCGGCGTCACGGCGTCGTCGTGGTCCTCTCCAGCTGGGAGTACCAGCAGAGCAGCTCGTTCGCGGGGGACCGGCAGTGGTTCGACGCGTTGATGGCAGTGGAGCCGGAGGACCGTCCGACGCGCCTGGCCGAGGCGCTGGCCGACTGCTGTGACCTGGCCGAAGCCGAGGGCCTGGCGGACGTCATCGCGTTCGTCGAGCTGCACAACGAGGTCCAGGGCGGCTACCTCACCGACGGCCTGCCAGGCCGCGAGCCGGCCGTGGTGGAGCTCCGCGAACGGCTCGAACGCGGCCTCGCCCGCTTCCACGAGCGCTGCCCTGCCGTCCCGGTCACGGTGAACTACGCGCGCGTCCCGTTGGAGGCGTTCCGCGGCATCCCCGAGAACATCGACGTCGGAATCTTCCACCCCTACGTCTACGGCGTGCTCGACGACATCGTCGTCGGATACGGCCTGCGCTCCACCGATGGAGGCTTTGACGAGGAACGCGCCCGAACCGATCTGCTCCGGCCCGGTGCTCCGTCGTTCGACGAATGGCGACCGCCGGCCAGTGAGCGATGGCGTCAGGAAGCCACGATCGTCGGTAAGCCGGAGATCTACGTGCACGACTGGTGCGACGCGGAGGCGTGGGACCGGCGACTGTACGAGGGGTACGGCGCACACCGCATCGCCATGCTGCGGACGCTGGACACATGGATCGCCGCGGCAGCCGACTTGTGCGCAGCTCGCGGGATTCCGCTCGTGTTCGGCGAGGGCTGGATCGGATACACACCCTTGAGCGGCTCATTCGAGGAAGGGCCCATCGGCGCGGAGTTCTGCCGGTACGCCGTCGCCCGCAGCGCGAAGGCCGGGGCGTGGGGCACCCTCGTATGCTCCAATGCTGCCCCTCACCACCCGATGTGGAACGACATCGCGCTCCAGATCGAGTGCAACGCACTGTTCATGGTCGAGAAGGCGCACACCTGACCGTTCACGGAGCGGGTCGGCCGGCTGAGGCCGGTCGCCCCGCTCGGAGTGGAGAGCTGCGTCACGGAGTGGGCTCGGGTGCGATGTTCTTGTTGAAGCGGAGCAGGTTGTACGGGTCCCAGGCCGTCTTGACCGCACGCAGCCGGCGGAACTTGGCCTCGCTGCCGTGCACACCACGGCGCCAATGGGCGCCCAGGTCCTCGGTGAGGTTGGTGTATCCGTTGGTCAGTGAGAGGGGCCGGACCAGCGCGTCGAGGTCGGTCGCCCACCGTGTGTACGGTGCGTCCTGCTCGGGCGCGTCCCACATGCCGACCGCCTCCCACAGCCAGGCCGCTCCCTCGCGGGAGAAGGCCATGGCGTCCTCGCTGGTGTCCTCGGAGATCGCACCACCCATGCACCACAGGTTGATCGTGGTGGCGCCACCGGGGTGTGCGGGCGCGGAGGCGGCGCTGGAGAGCAAGGCATCGATGGCTTCGGGCGACAGGGCGGGGAGGTAACCACCCCGCAGGTTCATGCGCTTGCCGTAGGGGGCGACGGCGTCGAGCATGCTGTTGGCCTGCAGCCAGGGCATCTTCGTGACGAGGTCGGCCAGCGGCCGGCCCAGCGCGGCGAGCGGCGCGATGACCTCGGTGCCGGTGGCGGGCTCACCCGTGTAGACCGGGACGAGCACCAACACCGGTCGGCCGTGGGCCTCTTCGGGCAGCATCGGCAGCGCGGGGGCCGGGGCGATCGCCGCAAGGAGACCCAGTTCGCGTGGGGCCGCGGCCATGACTCCGGGCAGCCCGGCCAGAACGTCGGCGGCCTGCTCGAACGGGAAGATCAGCTGTCCGGCCACGACCTCCGGGCCGACCGGATGGGCGCGGTACTCGAAGGCGGTGACGACCCCGAAGTTGCCGCCGCCCCCGCGCAGCGCCCAGAACAACTCGGGGTTCTCGGCCTCGTCGGCACGCACCTTGCGCCCGTCCACGGTGACCATCTCGCAGGCCAGGAGGTTGTCGACGGTGGCGCCGAAGCGTCGCATCAGATGACCGATGCCGCCGCCGAGCGTCAGCCCCGCGACTCCTGTCGAGCTGACGGTTCCGGCGGGCACGGTGAGGCCGTGTTCCTGGGCGGCCGCGTCCAACTCGCCGAGCAGTACGCCTGGTTCGGCCCGCACCACCCGGGCCTGGGGATCGACGGTGATCGCCTTCATCGGTGACAGGTCGAGGACGAGCGCGCCGCCGGGCATGGCGTGCCCGTCGGAGCCGTGGCCGCCGCCGCGCACGGCGACGGGAATGCGCTGCTCACTGGCGTAGCGCAGGGCGGCCGCCACGTCGCCCTGGTCGGTGCACCGCGCGATGAGGGCAGGCCCTTCGTCGGCGGCGCGGCCCTGGTACAGCACGCGGGCCGCGTCGTACCGGTCGTCGCCGGGCCGCAGCGCGACGCCACGGAAGTCGGCAGGGAAGTCGGGGTGGGGACGGGTGTCCGCCGAGTCGGTCATGAGGGCTCCTGGTCGAGGGGTGTGAAGCTAACCGGAAATTCAATTTCCGGTTATGTGACGGGGAGGCTAGCATCGGAGCCAAATGAGCCCATCAATGCCCCCCAGTGACCAGCCGCGACCCGCTGGTGACCGTCCGTTGCGCGCCGACGCCCGTCAGAACGTCGAGCAGATCCTCGATGTCGCCCAGGCCGTCTTCGCGGACCTGGGCTACCAGGCGTCCATCGCGGAGGTCGCCCGCCGTTCAGGGCTGGGCATGGGCACGATCTACCGGCACTTCCCCAACAAGACCGCCCTGGTCGAGCGCATCGCGATCAAAGTGATGCGGGAGAGCCTGACCGAAGTGCGCGATGCGCTGGCCGGACAGCCCCTCTCCTGGCCCGCGTTCGCGAACGTGGTCCGCCACATGACGGGCCTGCGCAGCAGCCAGCTCTTCCCCGTGAGCCGCGGACGGGCCAAGGAGCCGGGCGCCGAACTCGCCGCGATCCGCACCGAACTGCTGCGCGCGCTGGAGGACTTGGTGGCCGGAGCGCAGCAGGCGGGGGTGCTGCGCGGTGACATCAACGCCTACGACGTCGTACTGATGCTGAACTCCATCCCCCCTCGCCACCTGCCCGACCCCGACAGCGGCGAAGCCGTCGCGGACCTGGCCGACCGGCACATCGGCGTACTCCTCGACGGCCTGCGGGCCCCCGGCCGTGAACCACTGACGGAGCCGGCGCCCGGCCGCCGCGAGGTCGACCAGTTCTTCCGGGCCGCGCACGGCCTGTGAACCGTGCAAGCAGGGGTGGACGCATCAATGCAGTGATGTGGCCGGCTCGGGCCGGTGCACACCGCGGGGGCGATACCCCAGCGTCTCGGAGATGCCCGCGAGATCGGACAGATACCAGACGATGGACAACCACATCTCGGTGCCTTGCAGGCCCGGTTGGGATTCCCGGGCGCTCTTGGTCGTAGGGTGCGGCGCCTTGAAGGCGAACCCCCGGCCGTCGACCCAGTTGCCGAGGGCGTCGGTCAGCAGGCGCCTGGCCAGAGCGACGGTTTCGTCGGTGCGGTAGCCGGTGGTGCGTGTCAGCCACAGCGGGTGGGCGATGTCGAGGATGTTGCAGGCCGTCTGGCGATCCGGGCGCGTGTAGCGCACATCGCGCGCGTGTGCCAGAACGGAGTCGATGACACGCTCCGCGTAGGGCACGGGGAGGCCGAACTGGGCGAGGGTGCCCCGGCTTCCGCGGTAGAAGCCGTTGACCGGCAGGAGGAGACCGTCGACCGCGTTCGGCTGAGCCCACAGGCCGGTGCGGGGGTCGGTCAGTGTGAGGATTCGGCCGAGGAGCGCCTCAAGGGCCCCGCTCTGTCCTGACCGGCCGTGGCCGCGGTTCCACAGGAAGGCGGTGCCGAGCGAATCGATCCAAGCGCCGCAGTGCCAGGGGTCTTCGCGCCAGGGGAGTGTGTCGAGCGCGGCGATGACGTCCGCGGCGTCCATCGTGTCGACGCCGCGAATCGGGTGCGGGAAGCGGCTGCCGAGGATGTCCAGAGCGTAGCCCACGCACAAGATGTGGTACTCCGTGTCACCGCTGAAGGGCCCGTCCGTGACGGGGAGCGTGACCTGACGACCGTCGGGTCCCAACGCGGCGACCAGGCCGGTGTCCGGGTCCTGCCACGACCGTAGACGTTCGAGTTGGCTCTCGGCGGGCATCGGGTCGGGCGCGCGTCCCAGCAGGAGGTCCGCGATCTCGATCGCGTCACACTGGGCGCGCACCGTGGGGTCGGCGCCTGGTGCGTCGACGAAGAGTCCACCCTCCACGTCAGGTACGAAGCACCGGTCGAGGATGTCTCCAGCCTGCGCGCGGGCCGTGTCGGCGAACGAGGCCAGTGCCTCGGCGAGGTCGGCCCGCCCTGCCGTCGGCGCAGCGGGGCTCGTGCCACGCCGGCGCAGGATCCGCGCGGGGTTGCCTCCGACGATGGCAGCAGGCGGCACGTCCTTGGTCACGACACTGCCGGCGCCGATCACGGCTCCGTCACCGATGGCGATCCCGTCCAGGACGACCACGTGCGAGCCGATCCACACGTCGTTGCCGATCCGGATGCCCTGCGAAGTGATCGGCTGACGGAACACCTCGGTGTGCAGGTCCTCGAATCCGTGATTGAAGGCGAGGAGCGAGGTGTGTGCGCCGATGCGGACCGCGTTGCCGAGTTCGATGTCTCCCCGCACTGTTGTGTACGGATTGATCGTGCAGTCCCGACCGGTGTTCAGAGTTCCGGTGACATAGGCGCCGGCAGCGATGTAACTGTGCGCTCCGAGAACCAAGTGCTCGTTCTGCACCGCGGCCAACGGGGACACGAAGCTGTTCTCGCCGAACCGGTAGGACTCGTTGTCCTTCTTCAGAGCCTGTTGGACCTGGCGTTGTCGGTCGCGATCGTCGTCGTCGGCCTCGGTCCAGTAGTTCCAGGGCGTGTAGTCGAACTTGTCGTGGCCCGGCCGGGGTGCTTCGGCGTGTGCTCGTTCGTTCATCGCATCCGTCCAAGTAGTGGTGCTGCGCCGCAACGGGACGAGGTCTCTATGTGGCTCGCCGCAAGGTCGCGCGGTCCACCGCGTGGGCCAACGGCGCTCCTGTGCGCAGACGTTTCAACTCCTCGACGACCACGGTGAGGTGTGGGGTGAGATACACGTTCGGCAGGTCGTAGAGCGGATCGCCGGGGCATGCGCGGTGGCGAGATCACTGGTGGCGAACAGGCCGTCCTGGCCGTGCAGTTCACGTCGTCGAACACCCAGGGCCTCCCGTATGTCACGCCGGCCGGGAAGGCGTGTTGCAGTGCCGCGGCACTCATGGCGAACAGGGCCCGAGGGGCGGTGGACGTCCAGGTATCCAACGGCAACATGGCAGGTGGCTCCTGCGTAGGCGGCTCAGCGAATGTGTTCATAGTCGGCGCCGCCACTCAGCCCGTCAAGATGTATTCGTAATTAATACGCACTTCGTTCTGTCCAGGTGCCGGACCCGCCACATCACTGTCGACTTCGACGGGCATCGCCGGCGGTGTGACGTTCGGCGATGGCACGACGTGCGGAGGTCGCCAAGTCGGAAGACACCTGGACAGCCCGCGACGGCGACACCGTCGTCTACACGGGCGACGACATGTTCGCCGCCATGAACGCCGGCCTGAGCAGCCTGACTCCAGGCCGCACAGCCAAGGAGTGCCTAGTCGTCCGCGGCTCCGGGCCCATCTACTCCCGGCACGCATGACGTCGAAGGATCGACAACGGCAGCAGTTCCGTCCCGGCGACCAACACCCGGATCGACAACGTCTATGTCTCGGGCGCCAGTTCGCATGCTGTCGAGACCGCTGGTCAACACCACCACGAATGCCGAGGTGGGCACCGTGGACGCCGAGAACGTCGGCGCCGGAACCGGCTACGCAGCCTTCCGAATGGCCAATCGGAGGGGCCGGATCGGCGACAGCTACGAGACCAACATCCACGTGAAGAAGGTCATCGCTCGGGGAGGCGGCCGTGGAATCTTCTGCGTCTTCGAGAGTGGGGCGCGGTCATCGGCCGTGACCGACTCGTCCATCAAGGAGAGTCCGTGCGCCGAGAACACCGTCATCAAGAATGTCGAGCTGGTGAACACCACGAAGGACGTCTGCTGATCCCCGACGGGAAGTAGGGATGTGCGGACAGCAGGGCTCCACACCAAGGGCCGCGGCGTCAGCGCGGCTACGCCTGCTGTTGAACGGTGCCGGTTGCCTGGTCGAGGTCGTGCACAGCCTGGGCGAGGAGTTCGAGCATGGCCAGCTCGGCGCGGGCAGGGTCCTGGTCGCGGACCGCATCGAGTACCGCCTTGTGGCTCGGTACGGGGTCGGCCGCCTGATCGTGCGCGTGCACGACACGATCGCGTTCGCGCAGTCCCGGCTCCAAAAGCATGTCCATGCGGGCCAGCATCTCGTTGCCTGTGGCGTTGAGCAGGGCTCGGTGAAAAGCCGCGTCGGCCTCGGCGGCGGCAGCCGGGAACTGCGTGTCGTTCGCCATCGCCTCTAGAGCTGCCTGCATGGCCAGCAGGTCGTCATCGGTGCGGTGGATCGCTGCGCGATGGGCGGCCGCCGGCTCCACGATGGAGCGCACGTCGGCCAGGTCGCGCATGAGTCGCCGGCCGTCGCCGCCTTCGGCCTGCCAGTGAATGAGGTCCGCGTCGAGCAGGTTCCAGAACTTGCGTTCCCGCACGAACGTGCCGCGCTTCTGCCGCGCGTCGATGAGCCCTTTGCCGGCCAGGACCTTCAAGGACTCGCGCACGACGGTCATGCTGACGTCCAACTCCTCACCGAGGGCCCGCGGGTCGATGGTGGCGCCCTGGGGCAGGGCGCCGCTGATGATGCGGACGCCAAGGGTGTGCACGATTTGCCCGTGCACACCTCTGCCGGCGTAGGACGCCATGCGGTACTCCTTCGGTCTGGTGATCACGTGCCCCCACCTTAGCCGCGGAGATTAAATATGAATACATGGCGGGGGTCGGGTGGGTTGCGCACGGGTCGGATCGCAGTGGCGTGAGTCACATCCCCATTGATGCCATTCGTTAATTCATATTTAATAGCCGCGTTCAATGGTGAAACACGTCCTGGTCGGAAGGATCTCGGATGAGCACAAGCACCCCGCTGCCCTGGATGGAGCGCATGGGCATCCCCAGGCCTCTGATGTGGGGCTACGTCGCCGTCCTGATCTTCATGATTGGCGACGGTGTCGAGTCGAACTACCTCGAGCCGTACCTCACCGACTGGGGCTTCAGCTCGCACTCCGCCGGCCTGGTCATCAGCGTCTACGGCGCCTTCGTCGCACTCGGCTCATGGCTCTCCGGGTCCCTGTCCAACCTCTGGGGCCCCCGACGCGTGATGCGCCTCGGCGCCGTGCTCTGGCTGGCCTTCGAGATCCTCTTCCTCGGTGTCGCACTTCCCAGCGGCAACCAGACTCTGGTGTACGTGTTCTACGGGCTGCGCGGCATCGCCTACCCGCTGTTCGCCTACGCGTTCCTGCTGTGGGTGCAGTTGACCACCCGCAAGGAGCTGCGCGGCTCCGCCGCCGGCTGGTTCTGGTTCGCCTACAGCGCCGGACTTCCCACCATCGGTTCGGCGATCGCCGCCGTCAGCATCCCGCTGATGGGGTCGTACGCCACCTTCTGGCTCTCCTTCGCCCTGGTCGCCGTCGGCGCCCTGATCGGCTCGTTCGCCGTGCGCGAGGCACGCGGCGCCCAGCCGATGGTGGACACCAGCGCCCCCGGGCGCAGCGCCCGCACCGAACTCCTGCGCGGCGTCAGCGTGCTGCGCCGCTATCCGCGCATTGGTGTCGCCGCCCTGGTTCGCATGATCAATACGACGCCGTACTTCGGCTTCTTCGTCTTCCTGCCCTCGTTCTTCCACGACGAGATCGGCATCAGCACGTCGAAGTACCTGGCGCTCGTGACCTTCATGGGTGTCATCGGGATCCTCGCCGACCCGGTCTTCGGCCGGCTCAGCGACCGGTTCGGCTGGCGGCACATCATCGCCTGGGCCGGAGGCATCGGCTGTGCGCTCGGCGTGCTCGTCCTGTACTGGCTGCCCCAACTCGCGCCCGGCAACTACGTGGTGGCGCTCGGGGCCACCGTGCTCTACGGGATCATGCTGGCCGGTTACATCCCGCTGTCCGCACTGCTGCCCTCCCTCGTCCCGGAAGAGGACAAGGGCAACGCCATGGGCATCTACAGCCTCGCCGCGGGCCTGTCCACGTTCGTCGGCCCACTCACCTACGCCGTGATGGACCCCCTGGTCGGCCACACCGGCGTGGTCCTGATCTACGCCGCCATGTACGCCGCCGGCGCCGTGCTCACCTGGAAGTACCTCCGCGTCGACGAGGACCCCGGCGAGCAGCGCCGGGCCACACCACACACCACGGCAGTCACCGGCACGGCTCCCCACTCCGTCGCCTGACCCCTCAACAGCCTCCCGTCTCATCGGCACAACCGCGCAAGGAAGCCCATGTCCAGCACCACCTCAGCCTCCGTACCCGCCACCATGACCGGCGCGTTCCTCCCTGGCGACGGCACCGTCGACCTGCGCGAGACCCCGGTCGGACAGCCCGGCGAAGGCCAAGTCCTCATCCGCACCCGGGCGTCCGGCATCTGCGGCAGCGACATCCACTACATCTACAACGGCCACATCGGCGAGGGCGGTGCCGCCTACCGCAACGTCGTGGCCGGTCATGAACCCGCCGGCGAGGTCATCGCGACCGGGCCCGGCTGCAAGCGCCTGCGCCCCGGCGACCGCGTCGCGATCTACCACATCTCCGGCTGCGGCCAGTGCGACGAGTGCTCGCGCGGCTACTTCATCGGCTGCACCTCCGAGCTGCGCGCCGCCTACGGCTGGCAACGCGACGGCGGTCATGCGCCCTACCTCGTCGCCGACGAGAACACCTGCATCCCGCTGCCCGAGCCGCTCACCTACGTCGACGGCGCGTTCATCGCCTGCGGCATCGGCACCGTGTACGAGGCCCTGACCCGGATCGCGCTGAGCGGCGCCGACCGGCTCCTGGTCACTGGTCTGGGCCCGGTGGGCGCCGCAGCGGCCATGGTGGCCCGTGCGCTGGGCGTGCGGACCGTGTATGGCGCCGAGGTGGTCCCCGAGCGTATGGAGTGGGCCCGCGGCCTCGGTCTCTTCGACGAGGTCCTCGACTCCTCGGCCCAGCCGCTGGAGGAGATCCACGCGCTGACCGGCGGCACCGGGGTGGAGGCGGCCGTGGACTGCTCCGGACACCCGGCCGCCCGCTCCCTCGCTCTGAAGGCGCTGCGCGTCCGCGGACGCCTCGCGCTCGTCGGCGAGGGCGGGCAGATGACCCTCGATGTCTCCGACGACGTCCTGCACAAGCAGGTCACCATCTCGGGCTCCTGGGTCACCTCCGTTCCCGGCATGACCCGGCTCGCCGAACTGCTCGCCCGCCAGGAACTCCACCCCGAGCGGCTGGTCAGCGACCGCTACCCGCAGGCCGAGGCCGAGGACGCGTACAAGGCCGCCGCCGGCCGCGCCGCCGGCAAGGTCTGCCTGGTCTTCGACAACTGATGGCGCCCGCAATGAACGACAACCCGTCGCTGGACGAAACGCGGGTCCACGCGCACAGCAGAAGGGTCAGCGGCCACACTGTCGTCGACCTCTCGAACGACCGCCTCGCCCTCGTGCTCGCCCCCGAACTCGGCGGACGCATCCTGTCCCTGACACTCGACGGCCGCGAGTTCCTCTACCGCTCCGCCGCGCTCCTCGACGAGGAGTGCGGCGCCCGGGACCCCTCGCTGGTCGGCCCGCACGACGGTGAGATGGCGAACTGGCGCAACTGGGGCGGCGACAAGACCTGGCCCGCCCCGCAGGGCTGGTCGGGCCCCGACGAGTGGGCCGGGCCGCCCGACCCTGTCCTCGACTCCGGCCCCTACACCCCGCACATCGAAGCGGACCCCGACGGGCAGTGGGCCGTCGTCACGCTCACCAGTGCCGACGACCCGCGCACCGGGCTGAGGCTCGGCCGGGAGATCCGCCTGGGGGCCGGGCGCACCGACTTCGAGCTGCGCTTGACGGGCGTCAACACCAGCGACCGGCCGGTGCGTTGGGCGTTGTGGAACGTTACGCAGCTGCCGGGACACCCCGCACGCGAGGAGGGCGACGGTGTGTGGGTCGGCCTCGACGGTTCCGGGCCGGCGGCGACACACCTGGTGGCAGGCACCGGCAACCCAGGTGTTGAGCAGTTCGGGCCGCACCTGGCTCATGTGCCGGCCCAGGACGTGGTCGGCAAGGCGGGCTTCCCCGCCGCCTCCGGTTGGATCGCGCACGTAGGTCCGGCCGGCACCTGGGCACACCGCTTCCCCGTGACGCCGGGTGCCGGTTATCCCGACGAGGGCGCACGCGCCGAGGTCTGGCTGGAGTACCCACTGGACGAGCCACTCGCCCATCTGGGCGGACTGCGGCCGACCCAGCGCATCGTGGAATGCGAAGTCCTGGGCCCCTACGTCGAGGTGGCCCCGGGCGAGACCATGCACCTGGACACCTCCGTACTCCTGGGCCCGCACGGCGGAGCCGTGACCGACGTCGGCCCGTGGGGGTGGTGGAACCAAGCGCTGGCCGCCGAGGTACCGCGCTCCGGCGGCGGCGCTCGGCTCAGTGGCCGGTTCGTGCCCTGCCTCGACAGCGGCGGCACGCTCACCCTTCGGATCGGATCGGAGGATGGCAGCCGCCCGGAACGTCTGCACCGTACTGACTTGGCCGTCCTCGCGGGGGCCGCCCTCGACCTTGGCGAGTTGCCACCGCTCCCCGGAGTGGAAGCGGGGACACAGATGGATGTGCTGATCGGCGAGGGAGCCGACGCCCCAGTCGTGGGATCCGTGCGCTGCTCCTGAACTCGCGGACCACGCCCCACACGGAGAACTCGCGCCCCGTGCCCCGACCAAGGTCGGGGCACGGGGCGCGAATTGATGTCGGTTCCCTATCCGCAGGCAGTCACCCGGCCTGCGCCAGGTCCTCCAGGCTCCGGCCCCGGGTTTCGGGGACGAGGGTCGCCGTGAAGACCAGGGCGATCAGGCAGATCCCGGAGAAGAGGAAGAAGGTACCGGAGGAGCCAATGCCGTCGACGAGGACGGGAAAGAACTGTGAGACCAGGTAGTTGCCGCCCCAGAGCGCGAAGGTCGCCACGGATGCGGCGACGCCGCGAACCCGCGTGGGGAAGATCTCCGAGATGATCACGTAGGCCACGGTGCCGAAGGAGACGGCGAAGAACCCGACGTAGGCGAGGATCAGTACGAGAAGGAGGGCCGCGTTCGGGTGGGAGGCACGGAAGACCAGCCCGATTCCGGCCAGGAGCACGGTCATCGCGGTGGAGCCGACCAGGAGCAGGGCGCGGCGGCCCACGCGGTCGATGAGGCGCATGGACACGAGGGTCGCCACGACGAGAACGACACCGATGAGCACGGTGCTGGTCATGGCGCCGTCGGAGCCGAAGCCGGCGGTGCGGAACACCTCTGGGGCGTAGTAGAAGATCGCGTTGATGCCGGTGATCTGCTGGAAGAGTGCCACTCCGACGCCGACGACGAGCATGCGGCGCAGCGCCGGCGCCAGCAGCTCGCGCAGCCCGCCGTGTTCCTGCCCCAACACGCCCTCGATGGCCGTCAGTTCGCGACGGGCCGCCTCCGGTGTGGCGTTGACATGCTTCAGGACTGTCAGTGCCTCGTCACTGCGGCCCTTGCGGACCAGCCACCGCGGGCTTTCGGGCACCAGGAAGAGCAGGAGGAAGAAGGCGACGGCGGGGATCACACCGAGGGCGAAGATCCAGCGCCAGCCCTGATCGATGTTCCACGCCTCGCTGTTGACGTGCGCGATGACCGCGCTGACGGCGAAGACCACCAGGTTGCCGATGGTGTTGAAGAGCTGGTTGAACGAGACGAGGCGTCCACGGACGGCGGCCGGGGCGACCTCGGCGATGTAGAGCGGGGCCACCGTGGTCTCGGTGCCGATCCCGATGCCGACCAGGATGCGGAAGAACACCAGCCAGCCGGGGGACGGGGCGAGGGCCTCGCCGCAGGCGCCGACGACGAACACGAGGGCCGTGCCGAGCATGACCTTCTTGCGGCCCACCACGTCGCTGAGCCGTCCGGCGATCACCACGCCGATGACGCACCCGACGACGATGCTGGATGCCGCTCTCCACCCCCGAGGCGCTGCGGCTCGTCGGGGCCATCTCCGCCGCGGTCGTCGTCGCCACCGAGGACAACCTGCCGGGAATTCTCCTGGAGCGTGCGGCTCCCCGGATCGCGGCTTCTGAGCGCTCCAATGACTCCACCGCAGGCATGCCTCATCCGCCGATTCGGCTCAACGCGGCCGAGTAACTCCCGTATGTGGGTGCCTTGTTCGACGACTGCGGCTTCCGGGTGCGCTGATGCCGGCTACGTGGGTCAGTGCCGCAGTTCGGAGGCCGTGGGCGAGTAGGGGGCTGCGGAGGGAGCCGCGGTGCGGCAAGTGGCCCGCAGTACGGCCCCGTCCCATGGCCCAGGCGTCGTCATCCCGTGCGCAGCGGTCGTCACGATGAGGTGGCGACCGGTCAGACACACTGCGGACGGCTGCCGAGCAGGCACGTCGATGCGCTGCAACAGCTCGCCATCGGGTGTGTAGCGGCGGATGTGACCGCCACCCCAGATCGCTGACCAGATGCAGCCTTCGCTGTCCACGGTCATGCCGTCCGGGCTGCCTTCGGCCGCGTCGACACGGAACACCACTCGCCGTTCGGACAGTTCACCACTGGACGTGTCGACGGTGAAGGCCTCGACGACGCCCTGGGCGCTGTCGGCGAGGTAGAGGGTGCGACCGTCCGGGCTGAAGACGGGGCCGTTGGGGATGGTGAGGCCGTCGAGCACACACGTCACCGATCCGTCGGTGTCCCACCGGTGCAATGCGCCCTCGCCGGGGGTGGCGTCGTAGGCCATGGTGCCCGCCCACATGCGGCCCGTCGCATCGCAGGCCGCATCGTTCGTGCGCTGGGCGCCACCTGGCCGGGCCAGCAGGTCGGCCGTGTGGACGACCTGCCCGTCCGAGTCGAGGGCGGCGAAGGCCATGCCGGTGGCCGCGGCCCACCGAGAGCGGCTGCCTTCCACGGGCGACACAGGTGCGACGGCTCCCAACGGGTCGTGCAGGCGCGCCAGTTCGCTCAGTGTGCCGCCGTCGGTGTCGGGCACGCGCAGCAGCCTGCCGGTGAGGATGTCCACGCACACCACCGTGCCGTCGGCCAGCAGACGGGGGCCCTCGCCGAGTTCCAGGCGGTCGGCCGTGACGGCGGTGAAGGAGCCGATCTCCAGTGGGGCGTACTCCAGTGGGGCGTACGAGGCCATCAGGCAGAGCCTTTCGTCGAGGTCCAAAGCGGTGCTGTGCGGGCGTGGTCCGTCAGCGCAGTGCGCCGCCGGGCGCCGTGTCGAGGAGCGGGAGTTCGTCCCGGTGCGGCAGGCCCTCCCAGTCACCGGCGCCGGCCACGGAGAACGCGGCGGTGCGGGTGGCGCGATGGAGCCGCTCGGGGGCGGCCAGGCCGTCGAGCACGGCGGAGAGGTAGCCCGCGCTGAACGCGTCCCCGGCGCCGACGGTGTCGACGAGCGGCACGGTGTGGGCATCGGCGTGCAGCGGAGCGCGGCCCGGGAGGTAGAGGTCGGCGCCGTCACTGCCCCGTTTGACCACGACTTCGCGTGCCCCGTCGGCGAGTAGCTGGGCGGCCTGCTCGGCAGGGGTGGCCGCAGGATTCGCGGCGACCAGGGGCAGTTCGTCGTCGGAGGCGATGAGGATGTCGACGAGTTCCAGAAGTGGTCGTAGCGCCGTGGTGGCTGCCGTCGCGTCCCACAGCCGGTTGCGGTGGTTGACATCGAGCGAGACGGTCCAGCCGTTGTGGGCGGCGTGCTCGGCTGCCGCCCGCACAGTGGCCAGCGGGCCTTCGCCCAGGGCGCAGGTGATGCCGGTCAGATGCAGGACGCGGGCTCCGGCGTCCAGGGCGGATTTCACGTGCTGGGGCCGCAGGCGGGACGCCGCCGACCCGGTGCGCCAGTAGTGGACGCGGGCCAGATCGGCGACGCGGCGCTCGCGCAGCATCGCTCCGGTGGGCGCCTGGTCGTCGCTCGTGGCGCAGTCCACGCGCACACCTTCACCGCGCAGCGCCCGCAGCACCATGCGCCCGGGTTCATCGGTGCCGACGCGGCCGGCCCAGGCCACGTGGTGGCCCAGCCGGGCCAGCCCCACGGCCACGTTGGATTCGGCTCCGGCCACCGCGGTGCGGGCCTGGCCGCCTGCCGTCAGAGGGCCGTCGACCTGCACGGAGAGCATGGCTTCACCGAAGGTCAGGGCGTCCACAGGAGTGCTCATACGTCGGCTCCCACGGCGCACACGGTCTGGAAGGCCTTGGCCCGCCGGCGCAGCTGTGCGAGGTCCCCACCGCTGGGGGCGTCGCCGAGCAGTGGCGAGCCCACGCCGACGGCGATCGCGCCGGCGCGGAAGTAGGCGTCCGCCGCCTCGGCGTCCACGCCGCCGACGGGCACGAACGGTACATCGGGCATGGGGTCACGCAGGGCTCGCAGGTATGCCGGGCCACCCAGTGACGCGGGGAACAGCTTCACTGCCACTGCGCCCGCCCGCATGGCGGCCACGGCCTCGGTCGGGGTCAGCGCTCCTGCCAGGACCGGCACACCGAGGGCGATGGCATGGTCGAACCCCTTGTCCAACGCCGGAGTCACCATCCACTGGGCTCCCGCATCCCGGGCGCGCAGGGCGTCCTCGCGGGTGATGACGGTGCCGGCCCCGATGACCGCGTCGGCGCCCGCCTCTTCGACTGCCCGGGCGATGACGGTTTCGGCTCCAGGAGTGTTCAGGGAGATCTCGATGAGCCGCACCCCCTCTTCGGCCAGGGTGAGGACGCTGCGCAGCGCGGCCTCGGGGTCGGAGCCCCGCACGATGGCCACCAGGCGCTGACGGTGCAGGTCTTGGGTGAATTCGGGGTGAGTCGGCACGGGAGTGTTCTCCGTCGAAGTGGGCGATGGGTGGCGTGTCACCATTCGGCGAACGAGCCGTCGTTGTGCCGCCAAATGGGGCCGCGCCAGTCCGGGGCGCTGTTGTCGGCGCGCCGGACGGCCTGCTCGTCGACCTCGATGCCCAGGCCGGGGCCGAGAGGGCGAGAGATGTGACCCTGATCGAAGCGGAACACGGTCGGATCGACCAGGTAGTCCAGGACCTCGGCGCCCTTGTTGTAGTGGATCCCGATGCTCTGTTCCTGGATGAGGAAGTTCGGTGTGCTGAAGGCGACTTGAAGGCTGGCGGCCAGCGAGATCGGGCCCAGCGGGCAGTGCGGTGCGAGCAGCACATCGAAGGTCTCGGCCAGTGAGCCCAGGCGTCGCACCTCGGAGATGCCGCCCGCATGGGAGAGGTCGGGCTGCAGTACGGCGATGCCGGCTTGCAGTGCGGGGAGAGCCTGGGTGCGGTTGTAGATGCGCTCGCCGGTGGCGATCGGAACCGGCGAGGCCGCGACGATCTCGTCGAGGCGGTGGGCGTACTCGGGCAGCACGGGCTCTTCGATGAACAGCGGGTGCAGCGGGGCCAGTTCGGGCAGGACCCGACGGGCGTTCGCGGCGCTGAACCGGCCGTGGAAGTCGACCGCGAAATCGCGGTCGGGGCCCAGGACCTCGCGGGCGGTGGCCGCCCGCTCGACGACCGCGGCGACGTCGGCGGCGGTGGCCATCTTGTTCATCCGGCCGCTGGCGTTCATCTTGACGGCGGTGAACCCGGCTTCCACCTGGGCCTGGACGGCCTCGGCTATTTCGGTGGGGTCGTCGCCCCCGACCCAGCTGTAGGCGCGTACCTGCTCCCGCACCGGGCCGCCCAGCAGGACGTGGACCGGAGCGCCGAGGGTCTTGCCGGCGATGTCCCACAGGGCTTGGTCGATGCCGGCGACGGCGCTGGAGAGAATCGGACCACCTCGGTAGAAGGTGCCCTTCGTCATCACCTGCCAGTGGTCCTCGATGCGCAGGGGGTCCTGGCCGACGAGGTACTCGGCCAGTTCGTGCACCGCGGTGCGCACGGTGGCGGCGCGTCCTTCGACGACAGGCTCGCCCCAGCCGACCACGCCTTCGTCGGTTTCGATGCGGCAGAACAGCCAGCGGGGCGGGACGGCGAACGTTTCAACGCGGGTGATTTTCAAGGGTGTCGCTCCAGGGAAGCTGCGGAGACGGAGAGGGGCTCGGCGTGTCGGTCATGAGGAGTTCTTCATCACGCTCCACCCGCCGTCGACCACGAGGGTCGCGCCGGTGACGAACGAGGCGTCGTCACCGGCGAGGAAGGCGATGACGGAAGCGACTTCTTCGGGGCGGCCCAGGCGCCCGGCGGCGGTCTCGGCGGCACTGGCCCGCCGGTCGTCCTCGTCGATGTCCTCCCACGCGCGGGTCAGAACGGGCCCGGGCAGCACACTGTTCACACGGACCTGCCCGCCGTATTCGACGGCCAACTGTCGCGCCAGGCCGGTCAGCCCCGCCTTGGCCGCGGCATAGGCGGGCCGCCCCGGCAGTCCCACCAGCGCATGCACGGAGGAGACCAGGACCACGCTCCCCTGCGTGGCGACAAGATCGTCCAGGCAGGCACGTACGCCGAGGAACGATCCGCTCAGGCTCACGGCCAGCTGCTGGTTCCACTGGGCGGCACTGGTCTCGTGGGCCGCGGCGACACGAACCGTGTAGGCGTTGCTGACCAGTACGTTCACGGGGCCGAAGGCGTCGCGTGCCACTGCCACGGCCTGGTCCCAGGACGATTCGTCGGCCACGTCGCAATACTGGAAGAGGGCCTTGCCCCCGGCATCCCGGATGGCGGCCACCACGGTGGCGCCGGCTTCCTCGTCGATGTCGGCGAGCACGACGTGTGCTCCCTCGGCGGCGAGCCGGTGGGCCGTAGCGGCGCCGATACCGGAGGCGGCGCCGGTGACGAGCGCGCACCGGCCGCTGAGGCGACCCGTGCGGGAGGGGCCGTGCGGATGCATGAGGGGCTCCTGGGACCAGTGGCAGCAACGACATAGACATTAAATATTAATTATTGAGGTATGCCAAGGGGGGGCGGCGCTGTGCAGCCTCCGCCGGAGGGCCAGGCCTGAACGCCGGAGCGATCATCGCGGAGGCCTCCGTCCCGAGCGCGGTCGGTCAGACCCGTCCGGCGAGAAAGCTGAGGGAGGCGTCGACCGCCTTCAGTGTGGGAGTTCGGTTGAGGTGTCCGTGCGGCATGCCGGCGGCCAGGTGGATGCTCACCGTTACGTTGGATTCCTGGAGTTGCCTGGCGAGTAGTTCGCCAGAGGGGCGCAGGTCGTCGAACTCGGAGAGCACGATGCCGGCCGGGGGAAGGTCGGTGAGATCTGCGGCGCCCGGCAGGGCCTGCTGCGGCACATGCGACACGCGGCCCGTGTAGGTGCGGACCATGGCCTCGATGGCATCGGGACGGCAGCGCAGAGCGGGCGGCAGCTCACGCATCGCGGCTGCGCTCTCGTCGTCCCAGCGGGTAGGCCAGGAGCAGCGCGGTCGGTAGAGGGCCCTTCCGGTCGCGGAGCCTGAGCGCGGTGGACAGGGCGATGGCAGCTCCGGCGCTCGCGCCACCAAGGGCGATAGGGCCGGAGCTCTGCCGGACGAGCCACTGCCAGGCGGCGTGGGCGTCGTCGACGGGAACGGGGTAGCGGGTCCCGTGGGCCGCCAGGCGGTAGTCGACGGAGACCACCAACCGCTGTGCACGTACGCACAGTTCGGCGGCCACGGTGTGCGCCTCGGGCATGTCGAGATCCCCGGCGGCGAAGCCACCCCCGTGGAGCCACATCACTGCTCCCCGAGGCTGCACCTTGGGCGTGTACACCCGGAGCGGGATTCGGCCGTGCGGGCCGGGGATCGAGCGGTCCTCGGTGTCGATGTCGGGCATCTTCCAGTCGGCGGGGTCCCGCTCGAACTCCGCGAACCGGAGCGCCGTCTCGGGGCTGGTCGCCCGATCGGCCAGGTCGAGGCCGTCGAGCAGGTGCAGCTTCGCTGCGAGAAAGGGGTCCAGTGCCATGGCTCTCCAGGGGCGAGATGTGTGGCGGCGGGCGATGGTCCGGGGGCGCGGGAATCGTGGGTGGTCGGCCCACGTGTCCCCCCCCGGCACCTACCGTCACCGCACTGCTGGGCGGCGCCGCGGCAGGCAGCACATCAGTCGAGGCCGAGACCCGGCGGGCCACGCTCCCCCGAGACAGCGTCGAACCCCGGCCAGCGTTCGTGCAGGGTGCCATGCGAATCGCCGGCACGGGCCGGGGCGCCCGGTGCGGTACCTGTGGCGGTGCGTACGGCCGGGAGCGCGAGGCTTGAGCGGAGACTGCGGGCCGAGCCGCTGCGGCATTCGGGAAACGCTCAGACGGTCTCGCGAATGAGGGACAGTGAGTCGATCGAGACCGACTGGCCGCCACGGCCGCGTACCTCGATGCTGACAGCGGCGTGTCCGGAGGCCAGCCGCAGGCGGCCGAGGGACAGCTCTTCCCAGCCCTGAGTGGGGTTGTTGAGGTCGAGGACGTACGACTCCCGGCCCGCGCCGGTGATGCGGACCCGGGCGTACTCCAGCCCGCCCTGCGTGCGCACGACGGTGGTGAAGCGGTAGGAGCCCGGAGGGAGGTCGGTGTCCTGCGACAGCGCACCCGAGAACACGTCCGCGCTGCCCAGCGTGAGGGCGAAACGTGAACCACCGGCGCCGGGAGAGAAGGCCATAGCCTCAGGACGAGGTCACTGTGTGGCCGTTAATACACCACTACGGCGAGTACGTGCGGAGAGCCCAGTTCGCCACCTTCGAGGCTGTGGTGCGATGCCAGCGCGCACTGCGGCGCAGCATCGCATGGTCGCCACCGGGCACGAGGGACACGTCCGCCCTGGCGCCGGCCGCACGCGCCCGTCGGACGAATGCCACCGAGGCCTGCGGATCGGTGACCCGGTCGTGGTCGCCGTGGAGCACCATGACGTCCTTGCCTCGCAGGTGCGCGACGGGTTCATCCTCCGGGCACCAGGGGGCCAGCGCCACGACGGCCTTGACCTGGGGCGCTCGGGCGGCGCGCAGGGCGGCGCGGCCGCCCATCGAGTGGCCCACGAGCACCACCGGTACGTCGCCGACGAGTCGCGTCAGTTCCTGGAGCGCCTGCTCGGTGTCGTGCAGGGCGTCGGCATCGGGCCCGTTCCAGCCGCGCACGCGGTATCGCACCTGCGCCAGGAGGACCGGGTCGTCCGCCAGGGCCGAGGAGACCGCGCGCACGAAGGGCCGCATGCGCAGTGCCGCGAGATGCCAGGGCCGTGACGGGGAACGGCCGTCCGCGCGCCCGCCGTGCAGGAACAGCACCGCGGAACGCGCTCCGGGCGGAACGCGGCGCGCGATCAGCGCACCACCCGTGTCTGCCCCGGTGGCGTGCTGCTCAGGACCGGTCATCCTTCCCCCTCTGCTCCATGACGCGACGGGGAACACCCGTTACTGATCATTCGACACGCTACGTGTCACGGTTTGGTCGATCAGGCCAATCCACGGGCTCGCGGAGTCCGGATTACCTGTGACAGTTCCCGACCACGGAGGGTCCCGTGCAAGAAGCCGTACACATCGGCAGAAATCCATCAGCCGGTCCGGACCTGGAGACGCTGGTGGGGCGCGTGGCCCTCGGCGACGAGGATGCGTTCGCGTCGGTGTACGACACGGTGATGGGCCCTGTCCTCGGCACCGTGCGTGCCGTCCTGCGCGATCTGGCGCAGTCGGAGGAGGTCGCGCAGGAGATCATGGTGGAGGTGTGGCGTACCGCTCCCCGCTACCGCACCGACCGCGGAACGGCGATCAACTGGATCCTCACCCTCGCCCACCGGCGCGCCATCGACCGGGTCCGCTCCGTTGAGGCCGCCTCGGCGCGTGACCACAAGGCCGCACTCCTCGACCACACGCCGGAATTCGACGAGGTGACCGAGCAGGTGGAGGCGCGTCTGGAACGCGAGCAGGTGCGGCGCTGTCTGCGCACCCTGACCGAGATCCAGCGCCAGGCCGTCACACTCGCCTACTACCGCGGACTGACCTATCGCCAGGTGGCAGAGGCACTGACCCTGCCCCTGGGCACGGTCAAGACCCGGCTGCGGGACGGTCTCATCCGGCTTCGTGACTGCCTGGGGGTGACCGCATGACCGCCGCCGATCTGCATACCCTGACCGGTGCCTATGTGCTGCACGCGCTTTCCGACGAGGAGCGGGCCGACTTCGAACGGCACCTCGCGGACTGCGAGGCCTGCGCCCAGGAGAGTGCCGAACTGACCGCGACCGCGGCCCGGCTGGGCCTGGCCGCCACCGTCACACCCCGCCCCGAGCTGCGCGAGCCGGTCCTGCGCCGGATCACCACGGTCCGCCAGGACGCGCCCCGTGAGCCGGTCCAGTCCCGGGCCGGACGCGCGGCGGGCGCCAGGCGGCGACTGCTGTCGCGGTGGGCACTCGCCGCCTGCTTCGCGGCCGCCGCCGCGCTCGGGGGCACCGCGGTGTGGCAGCACCAGCGAGCCGAGGACGCCCAGGAACAGGCCCGGCAGCTGGAACAGGGCAACGACCGGATCGCCGCGGTGCTCGCCGCACCGGACGCCAAGACCGGTTCGGCGAAACTGGGGGACGGCGCCAGCGGCACCGTCGTCGTCTCCAAGAGCGAGGACCGGGCCGTGTTCATCGCCTCGGGGATGGCTCACCCACCGCAGGGCAAGGTCTACCAACTCTGGTACGACGACGGCGGAACCATGCGCTCGGCAGGTCTCATGGACACCGCCCGCAGCGACCAGGCCGTACTGCTGAGCGGTGCCGTGGACGGGGCGTCGGGCATGGGCATCACCGTCGAGCCGGGCGGCGGCTCGGACCAGCCGACCACTGAGCCCGTGGCGTTGATGCCCTTCCCGGCCTGAGCGGGCCCGGACTTGGTGAGTGTGGAGGCCCCGCATCTGCGTACGGGTGGCATACGGGGTCTCCACACGCTTCAACGGCGGGGCGGAAGCGGGAAGAATCCGCTGGTACGGCTCGCGTATTCGGCGTAGCCCGCACGCTCGGCCATGTGCTGCTCCAGCAGCCGTTTGCCGCTGCCCTTCGTGAGCAGCAAGCTCATGACGAGTGGTGAGAGGACGCTGACGGCCGCCGCGGCCGGCGATTCGCACACGATCAGGAACAGGCCCCACCAGACACAGAAGTCCCCGAAGTAATTGGGATGGCGGGTATAGCGCCACAGCCCCCGGTCCATGATCCGGCCCTTGCTCGCCGGGTCCCCCTTGAACCGGGCCAGTTGGGCGTCACCCACGGCTTCGAAGAACATGCCGACGGCCCACAGTGCGGTACCGGCCCAGGCGAGGCCGGACATCGGGCCCGGCACGTACTGCGCCGCCTGCACGGGCAGCGAAACGAGCCAGACGAGCGCACCCTGGAGCAGGTACACCATGCGCAGCGCGTACAGGTTCCGGTCCCCGCGAGCCTTGGCCAGCATCCGCTCGTAGCGCGGGTCCTCGCCGTGCCCGCGTCCGCGCCGCGCGATGTGCCCGGCAAGCCGCAGCCCCCACACGGCCGTCAGTACGGTCACCAGGGCCCGCCGTCCCGGATCGCCGGCGCCCGTGGACGCCAGGAGGCTCACCCCGGCGACCGCGGCGAACCCCAACCCCCATGCCACGTCGACGATCCGGTGCACGCCCTTGCGCACGGCCACGGCGAAGGTGCCGAGCATGACGGCGAGCGAGGCGGCGGCCGACCACGCAAGGCCCACCGCGAAGTCGCCCCAGGCGAAGCCGTTCACAGCCGGTCCAGACCGGGATACCAGTCCCGCGGCGTCGCGGGCGCACCGCTGTGCCCGGTGGCCGTCGGGCGGACGGCGAGGATCTGGTCGACGCCCATGCGCCGCTCCTCGAAGGCAAGGGCGCCGCCCACCAGGTACAGGCGCCACACGCGTGCCGTCTCCTCACCGACGAGCGCCACGAAGTCGGACCAGCGTTCCTCCAGCGTGCGATGCCACGCCGCGACCGTACGCACGTAGTGCTCGCGCATCGACTCCACCGACCGCACCTCAAGACCAGCCGTCTCCAGCAGGCCGACCGTCTCGCCCAGCGGACGCATGTGCATGTCCGGGGCGATGTACGCCTCGATGAACGCGCCGCCGCCCGGAGCCACCGAACCGCGTGACATCTGCTGCACCAGAACCCGCCCCGACGGCCGGACCATCCGGTGCAGCGCCGAGGCGAACGCCGGGTACTCGGCATCCCCGACGTGCTCACCCATCTCGACCGTGGCGACCGCGTCGAAGTCGCCGCCGGTGATGTCCCGGTAGTCCTGGCACACCACGTTCACCCGGTCCGTCAGGCCGCGTTCGCGCACCTGCTCATCCACGTACGCCGCCTGCTCGCGCGCCAACGTCACCGCGGTGACCCGTGCCTGGTACCGCTCCGCCGCGTACAGCGTCAGGGAACCCCAGCCGCAGCCGATGTCGAGCAGCCGGGCCCCGGGTGCCAGGCCGAGCTTGCGGCAGATCAGCTCCAGCTTGGCGCGCTGCGCGTCGGCCGCGGTGAACTCCGGTCCGCCGCCCGCCCAGTAGCCGCACGAGTACGCCATCGTCTCGTCGAGGAGCAGCCGGTAGAAGTCGTTGGACAGGTCGTAGTGGTGGCTGATCGCGGCGCGGTCGCGGGACTTGGTGTGCAGGGCGCCGCGCAGCCGTGCCTGGGACGCGGGCGGTGCCGGGGGAGGGCCCACCGCGCCGAGCCGGGCGGCCGTTCCCGCGGCACGGGCGCGGCCGGCGAGGGAGAGGCGGGGTGCGTGCAGGTTCCGTTCGCGGGTCGCCGACCACATGGCGCGCAGCCCGGCCGCGAGATCCCCTTCCACGTCGATCTCGCCGGTCACGTACGCCTGCGCGAGCCCCAACTCGCCGGGCTGCCACAGCAGTCGGCGCAGCGCCCGACGGGACCGTACGACGGCCACGGGCCCGTCGGCCGGGCCCGTCTCGGCGCCGTCCCAGGTGCGCAGGCGGACCGGAAGCGATCCGCCGAGCGTGGTCTCGGCGAGTGCGGCGAGGCGGTGGGCGGCGCCGGTCATCGGGGGATCTCCTCCTTGGTGAGCGAGTACTGCTGGACGTCGAGGTATCCGGAGCGGAATCCGGCCTCGGAGTAGGCGAGATAGAACGTCCACATGCGGCGGAACGTCTCGTCGAAGCCGAGTGCGGCGACCTCGTCGGCCCGCTCGGTGAACCGTTCCCGCCACAGCCGTAGCGTCTCGGCGTAGTGCGCGCCGTAACTGTCGCGGCGGGCGATCGCGAGGCGCGTGTGGTCGCGTACGGTCCCGGCGATCGCCTCGACGGAGGGCAGCAGCCCACCGGGGAAGATGTACTTCTGGATCCAGGTGTACGTGGACCGGCTGGCCAGCATCCGCTCGTGCGGCATGGTGATGGCCTGTAGTGCGACCCGGCCGCCCGGCGCCAGGCGTTCGTCGAGGGTACGGAAGTAGGTGGGCCAGAACTCGGCGCCGACCGCCTCGATCATCTCGACGCTGACGACGGCGTCGTAGGTGCCGCGTGCCTCGCGGTAGTCGCACAGTTCGACGGTGACACGGTCGGCGAGCCCGGCTGCCGCGACGCGTTCGAGCGCGAGGTCGCGCTGTTCTCTGGAGAGTGTGAGCGAGGTGACCCGGGCGCCGCGCGCAGCGGCGCGGATGGCGAGTTCGCCCCAGCCGGTGCCGATCTCCAGCACCCGGCTGTCCGCGCGCACCTCGGCGAGGTCGAGCAGCCGGTCGGTCTTGCGGCGCTGGGCGTCGGCGAGCAGACCCCAGTCGGCGGGCAGGCCACGGAAGACGGCCGAGGAGTAACTGAGGGTCTCGTCGAGGAAGAGCGCGAACAAGTCGTTGGACAGGTCGTAGTGGTGGCTGATGTTGCTCCGGGAGCCGAGCGGGGTGTTGCGCCGGGACGAAGGCTGACGCAGCGCCCACAGACCGCGCAGCCGCTGGAGGGACGCGGGCACCAGCTCGGCGGCGTGGGAGGCGAGGACGGTGAGGGTCGCCACGAGATCGGGGGCGTCCCACTCACCGGCCATGTACGCCTCACCGAACCCGATCAGTCCCTGCTTGCCTATGCGGCGGTGAAACGCGTCCGGCCGGTGGATGTCCAGGACCGGTCCGCCCTTGCCCAGCTCGGTTCCGTCAGCGAGCCGCACGCGCAGCGGCAGTTGACGCAGGGCGCGGCGGACGACGGCCGCGGCGACAGCGGTCCGGGGCGGCGAGGCGGCCGGTGGCGCGGCGACATCGGGCCACCGGACCGGGTCCACCGGGAAGTGCGAGGACCCGGCCGGGGGCGCCGTGGTGGGATGGGTGGCGCCGGTTCTCATGAGGTGTGCTCCGGAGTGGTGTGTTCGTGCGGGTCGGGGCGGGGCTGGACGGGCAGGCCCCGCAGATACAGCCGGATGCCGTGCAGGCGGATGGCCACGGACACGGCGAGCGTGGACCACGGCCTGCGCAGGGCCAGTCCCAGCAGGGTGCGTGTACGTACTTCGTGCCGGGTGCCGCGCACGGTCGCGGTGAACGGCCTGCCGCCGTCCCGCTCCAGGTGCACGGTGAGGTCGACCCGGTCCCCGGGGGCGGGCAGCCGCATGCGGTAGCGGCCGTCGACGGGGAAGAACGGCGAGACGTAGAACTCCTTGTCGGTCACCGCCAGACCCGAGGAGTCGGGATGCAGCAGATAGCTGTGGCGTCCCCCGTACGTGTTGTGCACCTCGGCGACGACACACCGCAGCGCGCCGTCGGGCCCGTGACACCAGTACAGGGTGAGCGGGTTGAACACGTACCCGAGCACGCGCGCGTGAGTGAGCATCACGACCGGGCCACCCCGGAGGTCCACTCCGCGCTCGGCCAGGAAGGCGTCGAGGCCGGCGCGGATGGACGGCCGATCGCCGTCGAAGTGATCACGGGCGTCGAAGCCCGCCAACGGCCGTAGTGCGGCCCGCAGTTCCGGCGGACGGTCGGGGTCGATGAGCCACATGTACGTGCGATGGCGCAACGCGTACCGTCGCGGCGCGGTCCGTACGTGGGCGACCGTTACGCGGTACAGGGCCGGGGCGGTGGTGCTCACCATCGCACCCCCAGGGCCGCGGCGGCCGCGACACCGGAGGCGCAGCCGTCCTCGTGGAAGCCCCACCCGTGATACGCCCCGGCGAACGCCGTGGCAGCGGTGCTCAGTTCGGGAAGCTGTCGCTGAGCAGCCACCGACTCCGGTGTGTAGACCGGGTGTTCGTACACCATGCGCGCACGGACCAGGGCCGGATCGACGCGGTCCTCGCCGCCGAGCGTGACGACGTACGTCTCCGGTGCGTCCAGGCGCTGGAGCCGGTTCATGTCGTAGCTGACCCGCACCCGGTCGGCGTCGGCCGCGCAGGACGGCATCAGATAGTTCCAGGACGCCCGGGCACCCCGGGCGCGCGGCAGCAGGCGGGTGTCGGTGTGCAGAAGCGTGACGTTGCGGGAGTACCGGAACGCCCCAAGAACCTCCTTCTCCTGTGGCGTCGCGTCGGCCAGCAGCTTCAATGCCTGGTCGGGGTGGGTGGCGACGACCACCGAGTCGTACGCGCGCGTGAAGCCGTCGGCTGCGGTGAGGGTGACGCCGTCCGGATGCCGCTGCACAGCACGGACCGGAGCCCGGGTACGTATTGCGTCCAGCCCCTTGGCGACCTGGTCGACGTAGCTGCGGGAGCCGCCGGTCACGGTGCGCCAGGTCGGCGAACCGCTCACCGACAGCATCCCGTGGTGTTTCAGGAACCGGAACAGGTACGTGGCCGGGTAGCGCTGCGCCGTCGCCGCGTCACAGGACCACACGGCCGACACCAGCGGGGTCACGAAGTGCGTACGGAAATAGCCGGAGAGGCCCTCGCGGTCCAGGAACTCGCCCAACGTGAGGGCCTGGTCGGGCTCCTGTTCCAGCAGGTGCAGCGCGGCTCGGTGGAACGCGGGCACCTGCCTCAGCAGACGCAGATAGTCCGCGCGCAGGGCATTGCGGGGCCGCGCGAACAGTCCGCCGGGACCGCGCGCACCGGCGTACTCCAGGCCGCAGCCGTCGCACCGCACCGACATGCTCATCTCCGACTCCTGCGTGGCGACGCCGAGTTCGGCGAACAGTCGCAGCAGATTCGGATAGGTGTGACGGTTGTGCACGATGAAGCCGGAGTCGACATGGTGTCTCGCCCCGTCGGGAGAGGCCACTTCGTGGGTGTGCGCGTGCCCGCCGAGCCGTTCGTCGGCCTCGTACAGCGTGACGTGATGTGTCCGGGCGAGCACGTGCGCGGCGGTGAGCCCGGCGATGCCACTGCCGATCACGGCAGTGCGCCGCCGACTCACCGTCCCCGCGGTGGCAGCCCCCGAGCTGCCACCTGGCGCCATCGACATCGCCTCTCCTCTCAGTCCTGCGAAAGCTTTCTCACGGGTAATCCGGCGCCGACTACGCAGCGGATTGGAGAGGGGGACATGTGGTCGGCGCCGAATGTCCGGTCAGCCCTTCGGCATCAGGACGTTGTCGATGATGTAGACGTTGGCGTTGGCGGTCTTGACGTTGCCGCAGACCACGTTCGCCGTGTCGTTGACCTTGTAGGACTCGCCCGAGCCGGAGGTCGTCAGCTTCGACTTCTCCAGCGTCTCGAACGACCCCTTCTCCAGGTCCTTCGGCGCGAGCTTCTGGCCCACCACGTGGTAGGTGAGGATCTTGGTGAGCTGCGCCTTGTCGTTGAGGACCTTGTCCAGGTCCGCCTTCGGGATCTTCGCGAAGGCGTCGTTGGTCGGCGCGAACACGGTGACGTCCTTGGCGTTGTTGAGCGTGTCGACAAGGCCGGCCTTCTTTACCGCGGTCACCAGGGTGGACAGGTCCGGATTGTTCGACGCCGCGGTGGCGACCGGGTCCTTCGCCATACCCGCGAACGAGCCGGCACCGTCCTTGGGCACCGACGCACAGCCGGGACCGAACGGCTCGCTCATCGTCTTCGCGCCGTCCGACGGACTGTCCTTTTCGGTGCCCTTCGACGCGGAGGCGGAAGAGCTGTCGGAGCCGGAGTCCTTGGAGCCGCTGTCGGAACAGGCGGACAGCACCATCGGCAGCATCGCCGCAGCAGCGACGGCGACGGCGGCACGGCGGGTTCGAGTGCGCATGGCAATCCCTCCACAATCGGATCAGTGGGAGCACCTTTGCTCCCGGCACCTGTAATCCGGGGTGGACGGGAATGCGGATTGGTCGATTCCCCGAACGAGTGAAGATCCACCCACGATGGCGGCACCGACCAATCCGCCCCCGCTCCAGGACGTATTCCGGGGCATGGACGACGACGTGACACACACCCGGCCCCGAGGCATCAAACGGCTGTCCCTCGGCGCGCTGAGCGGCCTGCTCGCCGGATACGCGGCCCTCGCGATCGCCGAACTGGTCTCCGTGGCCGTGCGGCCCGAATCAGGGCCGGTCGTCGCGGTCGGCGCGGCGGCCATCGACCGCACCCCGCCCGCAGTGAAGGACTGGGCGATCCGCCAGTTCGGCACGAACGACAAACTGGTGCTGCAACTCGGCATCCTCGCCGTGCTGTCGCTCCTGGCGCTGGCCCTGGGCATGCTCGCGACCCGATGGCGCCTTGCCGGGTCGCTCGGCGTCCTGGCCTTCGGCGCCGTGGGCGCGCTGGCCGCCACCGGCCGGCCCGACTCGACGGGTGTGGCCGACGCACTGCCCTCCGCGGCCGGTGGGGTGGCCGGGGCCGCACTGCTGTACTGGCTGGTCGGACGGCTCGGGCGCCCTGCCGGAACCTCGGGTGCGGTGTCCGAGCCGTCCGACTGGGACCGGCGCGGCTTCATCCTGGCCGCCACCGCTGCGGCCGCGGCCAGACAGCCAAGCGCACCCCGACCGTCCCCGACGGAGCCTCCGGCCGGCACTCGGTCGTGGTCACGGTCGACTGAGGAGCCGTTTCCGTCGACCCCGCCGCAGCCGAACCGGCCCTTACTGGCTGATCCCTCTGAGCGCAGGCCTCACCCCGGCCGCGTCGCTGCTCGAGGCCCTGCGCTCGGCCATGGGGCGGCGCGGGCCCGCGCGCTACTCCCTCGATCTTGCCGGAGAAGGCGCCCCAACGAGTTGCGGCACTCGCTGGAATCGGCGAGGCAAGACGGCGCCTGGGCCTGGCGCCGGGGCAGACGCTTCAGGCCGAGATCAAAGCGGCTCAACTGCTTTCCCGTAGCGTGCGCGCGCTCTGCAACCACGTGGAAACACTGGCGGACACACCACAACGCTGATACACCCCCAGCGGCGTCCGGTTCGCGGGCCGGGGGAGACGGTGGCGGCGCACAGGGCCACCACCGAGAAAGTCCTTCCGCGCACAGTCACGCCAAGTCGCCTACGGAGGCGGCTATTTCACTGGACGTACGTCCGGCAGGCAGTGTCTACTCGCCGAGGACCTCGCCGTACTTCGTGCCGGTGGACAGCGCGAGCCCGAACGGGGTCAGTGAGCGCCCGAGGGGATAGGCGGTCTCCGTGGTCTGGGCGTACCAGACGCCACCCGAGCGGGCCTCGCCCGCGTTCTCCGTGGGGGCGCTCGCGGCGACGTCGTCCAGCTGGTCGGGGTTGTACCTGCCGGTGCTCACCTGCGCGCCGAACTGGTCGCCCGCCTCCGCGGTGCCGGGCATGTCGGGGGTGTTCTGGTTGCGCGCGACACCGCTGGACGGGCCCGTGGCGGTGCCGCGCAGGACGACGTACGCACCCGCGTCCTTGGCGGTGCCGACGTCCTCACCGGGCACGCCGACCACGAGCTCCGGGAGGTCGTCGTCGTTCACGTCACCCGCGGCGACCGAGAAGCCGAACCAGTCGCCGGCCTCGGAGGCCCCTGCGACATCGGGGCTGTCCTGGGTGATGCAGTCGCGCGAGGAACCGAACGCACCCTTGCCGTACACGACGGCGACCGCGCCGCCGGCCCGCTCGTCCGCGCACATCGGTGTCTGTTCGGACTCGGGGTCGGGCTGGACGTAGCCGATGGCCAGGTCGTCCCTGCCGTCCCGGTCGAAGTCCGCGGCGGCCAGCGACTGACCGAAGTCCCCGCTGCTCCAGTGCCGGACGGGCTGGCCCGCGGCGTCCCAGCGCAGGACGAAGGTGCCCGCTCCCTCCATCTCCTTGTACGTCACCGCGAGGTCGTCCTTGCCGTCCCCGTCGAAGTCGCCGCTCGCGAGGTCGCGGGTGCGGCCGCCCATGCCGTACCGCTCGATGACGTCGGTCGTGGTGGGCGAGCCGGGGGTGAGCGGGCCGCGCCGCAGCCGCAGCGAGCCGCTCTCCTCACCGGCCGCGCCGAGCGCCAGGTCCTGGTCGCCGTCGTGGTCGTAATCGCCTACGGAGATGCGGCCGCCGAGCTCGGTGAACTCGCCCTCGCCCTTGGCGGCGGTGAAGCCGACGCTGTCGTGGTTGCCGAAGCCCGTCGGGGAGCCGTACAGCACGGTGACGCTGCCTTCGTGGCCGTGGCCCGTGTCGGTGAGGGCTTCACCACTCGCGCCGATGACGAGGTCGGTGATGCCGTCGCCGTCGAAGTCGCCCGAGGCCACCGCGGACCCGAAACGGTCCCCGGCCTCCGGGGTGCCGGGCACGGCGCGGTAGGACTGGCTGATGACACCGGTGGAGCTGTTCGGTCCGAGCCCGTTCAGGCCGCCCCAGACCACATTGACGTAACCGGCCTTCGCCTCGCCGTTCACGGTAGCCGAGGGCACGCCGACCGCGAGGTCGGTGAAACCGTCCCCGTTGAAGTCGGCGTGAACCGGGGTCGCGGCGGCCGCGGTTCCGGCGAGGGGCAGGGTCAGCCCGCCGGCGGTGAGCGCCGCAACAGCCGCTGAAGCGCCCAGGGTTCGTACACGCACGATGGTTCTCCCGGAGATCGAGAATGGGGGGAAGACTTCCGGCTGTGTGACGTGTGAGACGTACGAAGGGTTGTGCGCAAGTGGCTTGAAGAGGAACGCGGTTGTCCTGCGGCGCCGCCGTCGTAGGGGTGGTGGATGCGTCGCAGCCGGGTGTCGGTGTTGAGGACTCCCGTCACCTTGTCGTAGCCATCGTCTGGCTGGAAGGGCGGAACCTCGGCTTCGGCCGCCCAAGCTGGAGTGATTACGTAGACATGCCCTCCGGCGAACAGCTCATCGAGACCGCCCGGTCTGGTGGATCGGGTGGTGGCTGCGGGTGCCGGCCGTGGACGGGACGTGCTGGGATGTGGCGGACAGTGCGGCCAACCAGGCGGTCTTCGGCGCAGCCAACCAGGTGGTCTTCGGCCGGCCCTGCAACGGACGCGGGCCCCAACTCGTCCTGGCCGACCTCGAGTTTCCGGGCGTGCCGCTGTGGCGAGCCCCACGGACGCGCCGCGGGTCCCACGCCCGGTCCGTCCCCCGAGTGCCGGAGTGTGTGTTCTGGCCCAGGCTGGATACGCGAGGTCATGGACCAGACCACGCTTCGGACGTCGGACGAGGGAGCAGAGCCCCCATGCCAACCGGTGCCTTCCACTCGGCAGTGTCACTGACCGTGAACGGCAAGGGGTGTGATCTCACGGTCGACCACCGCGTCACCTTGCTGGACGTCCTGCGCGAGCGGTTGGATCTGACCGGCGCGAAGAAGGGGTGCGACCACGGTCAGTGCGGGGCCTGCACCGTGCTCGTCAATGGGCGCCGCGCCAACAGCTGCCTGCTGCTGGCCGTGGCCCACGAGGGGTGCGACATCACCACGGTCGAAGGTCTGCGCGCAGACGACGGTGGTGATGGCCTGGATGGCCTACAGGGCGAGGGGGAGAGCGAGGGCGTGGGCGATGACGGTGAAGGTCGGCTGCGCCACCTGCACCCGCTCCAGCGCGCCTTCCTCGCCCGGGACGCCTTCCAATGCGGCTACTGCACACCCGGCCAGCTCTGCTCGGCCGTCGGTGCCATCGCCGAGGCCGCGGCGGGCCACCCCTCGTACGTGACGGATCCGGGCGCGGATCCGGGTGATCCCGTCGCGCTGAGCAGGGACGAGATCCGCGAGCGGCTCAGTGGCAATCTGTGCCGCTGCGGGGCTTATCCGCACATCGTCGAGGCCGTCGAGGACGTGACCCGATGAAGGCCTTCCAGTACGTACGGGCCCACAGCGTCGACGAGGCGACCGCGGCCCACGCGAGTCACCCCGGCTCCCGCTACCTGGGCGGTGGCACCAACCTCGTCGACCTGATGAAGCTGGGGGTGGAGACGCCCGGAACGCTGGTCGACGTCAGCGGGCTGCCGCTGGACACGGTCGAGGAGCTCGCCGACGGATCCGTGCGCGTCGGAGCGACCGTCCGCAACAGCGACCTCGCCGCCCACCCCTCGGTGCGCACCCGCTATCCCGTGCTGGCGCAGGCACTGCTCGCGGGAGCCTCGGGGCAGCTGCGCAACATCGCCACGACCGGCGGCAACCTCCTGCAGCGCACCCGCTGCCCCTACTTCCAGGATCTGGGCAAACCCTGCAACAAACGCGAGCCCGGCACCGGCTGCGGGGCGCGCGACGGCGTCCACCGCGACCACGCGGTCCTCGGGCACTCGCCGCAGTGCATCGCCACCCACCCCTCGGACATGGCGGTCGCGCTCGCGGCACTCGACGCCCAGGTGGAGCTGCACGGCGCGGCAGGTCGACGCACGGTGCCCGCGGCCGAGTTCCACCGGCTGCCCGGTGACCGTCCGGACCTGGACACCGAGATCGCGCCCGGGGAACTCGTCACCGGCGTCCTGCTCCCGGCCGCCACCGCCGGGCTGCCCTCCGCCTACCGCAAGGCACGCGACCGCGCCTCGTACGCCTTCGCGCTCGCCTCGGTGGCCGTCGTCCTGAGGGTGGAGGACGCCGTGGTGCGCGAGGTCCGCATCGCGTTCGGCGGTCTGGCACACCGCCCCTGGCGGGCCCTGCGCGCCGAACAAGCACTGACGGGCGAGGCCGCGGACGACGAGGCGTATCAGCGGGCCGTCGACGCGGAACTCGCGGCCGCCGAACCGCTGCGCGACAACGCGTTCAAGGTGCGCCTCGCCCGCAATCTGGCGTGCGACATGCTGCGCCGCCTGACGCCGCCCGCACGTTCCTGACCGACACCCCAGGCCGCCTCACCACACGTGCTCACACGTGCTCTCCAGGGAGAAGAACCATGCCGGACACCACCAGCGCACTCGGGTCGCCTGCCGCGCGCAGGGAAGGCCCGGCCAAGGTGACCGGGTCCGCCCGTTACGCGGCCGAACACACCCCCGAGGGCTGTGCCTACGCCTGGCCGGTGCCGGCCGGCGTGGCACGGGGTGAGGTCACCGCTGTCGACGACACGGCGGCGCGGGCACTGCCCGGTGTCGTCACGGTCCTCACCCACCTCAACGCGCCGCGCCTGGCCGAACCGGACGACGCGACGCTCAGGGTGCTCCAGAACGCCCGGGTCCCGCACCGCGGCTGGTACGTGGCCCTCGTCGTCGCCGACAGCCTGGAGACGGCACGCGAAGGGGCCGCCGCCGTCCGTGTCACCTACGCGGAGGAACCCCACGACGTCACCCTGACCGCCGACCACCCCGACGCCTACGTTCCCGAGGACTCCGACGGCACCTCGGGCGAGCACGTACGCGGCGACGCCGACGCCGCGTACGCCCGCGCGGACGCCCGGGTCGACGTCACCTACCGGGTGCCGCCGCTGCACAACCACCCGATGGAACCGCACGCGGCAACCGCCCACTGGGAGGACGGCCGGCTCACCGTGTACGACTCCAGTCAGGGCGCCAGCACGGTACGCGACGTCCTGGCCGGCCTGTTCGAGCTGCCGAAGGACCAGGTGACGGTCGTCTCCGAACACGTCGGCGGCGGCTTCGGCGCCAAGGGCACACCACGGCCGCATGTGGTGCTCGCCGCCATGGCTTCCCGCGCCACCGGACGGCCGGTCAAACTCGCCCTGCACCGACGGGAGTTGGCGACCGTCGTCGGCCACCGCTCGCCGACCGTGCAACGGGTACGGCTCGCGGCGGAGGCCGACGGCACACTCACCTCCGTGGTTCACGAGGTGACCTCGCACACCTCCCGCATCAAGGAGTTCGTCGAGACGGCGGCCGCCGCCACCCGCGTCATGTACCCCTCGCCGCACGGCCGCACCACCCACCGGGTGCTCCCGCTCGACGTGCCAAGCCCCTCCTGGATGCGCGCACCGGGGGAGGCGCCGGGCATGTACGCCCTAAAGTCGGCGATGGACGAACTCGCGGAAACCCTCGGCATCGACCCCGTCGAACTGCGGCTGCGCAACGACACCCAGCGCGAACCCGACAGCTCCCGCCCCTTCAGCAGCCGCCACCTCGCCGAATGCCTGCGCGAAGGAGCCCGCCGCTTCGACTGGTCCGCACGTGACCCGCGCCCCCGTTCGCGCGCCGAGGGGCCCGTCATGGTCGGCTCCGGCGTGGCCGCGGCGACGTACCCGGTGATCGTGGCGCCGTCGCGCGCGAGCGCGCACGCCGCTGCGGACGGCAGCTTCGTCGTCCGGGTCAACGCGACCGACATCGGGACCGGCGCGCGTACCGTCCTGGCCCAGGTCGCCGCCGACGCACTCGGTGTCCCGTTGGACCGCGTGCGTACCGACGTCGGCAACAGTGACCTCCCCACCGCCTCACTCGCGGGCGGCTCCTCCGGCACGGCCTCCTGGGGCTGGGCCGTCCACGAGGCCTGTACGCGACTGGCGGCGGACCTCGCCGACCGCCAGGGGCAGGTTCCCTCCGCCGGGCTCGATGCCACGGCCGACACGGCGGGCCGCGCCGACGCCGACAGTGCCTACGCGCGACACGCCTTCGGCGCACACTTCGCCGAGGTCGGTGTCGACACGGTGACCGGCGAGGTCCGCGTGCGGCGCCTGCTCGGTGTCTACGCGGCGGGCCGCATCCTCAACTCCCGTACCGCACGCTCCCAGTTCATCGGCGGGATGACGATGGGCCTGGGGATGGCCCTCACCGAGGGCAGCACGCTGGACCCCGCCTTCGGTGACTTCGTGGAACGCGACCTCGCCGGCTACCACGTACCGGCGCACGCCGATGTGCCCGCGATCGAGGCGCACTGGATCGACGAGGACGACCCCCACCTCAACCCCATGGGCAGCAAGGGCATCGGCGAGATCGGCATCGTCGGAACGGCTGCCGCCATCGGCAACGCCGTGCACCACGCGACCGGCGCCCGGCAGCGTGAACTGCCGATAACGCCGGACCGGGTGCTGGCGGGCGGCGGCTGAGGCGTGGCGGAGCAGCCGGTCCATGTCGCCGGCCCGGGCGGCCCCGCGCGAGGTGACGGGTGATCTGCTGCGGCGACCACCGCTGCTTCAGCTTGCCGGCATGGACCAGCGCGATGGCACGCGCCCGGAACTCCCCGGCACCGTGTGGGCAGGTGCACGATTCCCGAGCGGGCCGAGCAGGTCTGCAATCGCAGGCGCCGGGGCCGTAGCGGTGGCCGTCCACCCGCTTTCGACCGTGAGGTCCACTAAGCGCGGCACGCTGTCGAATGTGGGATCAGCCGTCTCAAGCAGCATGGGGCCGTGGCGACCCGGTTCGGCAAACTCGCAGTGCGGTTTGAGGCGACGGTCCAGTTCGCAGCGATACACCAGTGGCTGTGACGACCCCGCCTGCGCTCCTGCGGTTGTCCTGACAGGCAGGTCGATCGGTACGGCGAAGGGCGCTTCTCCTGGCATGGATGCCGGACGGAGTGTCCTGGGTTGCAGCTTCCGTAGCGGTATGTGATCCGGTGTACTCACGCCCCGCCCAATTGAGGAAGGCCCCTACTCATGTCTTCGTCCTTCATCCCGCCGCGCCAGGTCAAGATCGGTGACGCGGCGGCCTTCGTCGGCACCACACCCCGGGCGATCCGTCACTACCACGAGATCGGCCTGCTCCCCGAGCCCGTGCGGGGCGGCGACGACCGCCGCCGCTACGGCTACGAAGACATGATTCGGCTGCTGTGGATCCGTAGGACGGCCGACGCCGGGATCGCGCTGGACGACATCCGTGACGCTTTCGCCAACACGGCCTCGGCCGGCACCGACAGCGACAGCGACAGCGACAGCGACAGCGGCACCGACAGCGGCGACGGCATCGCGGGCACCCTGGAACGGCTGGAGGAAACCCTTCTCGCCCAGGAGACAGAACTGCGGCGGCAACGGACTGCCGTGCAGCGCATGCGGACCGAGGGAAGCAGGATGGGTCTGCTCTCCGACTTCGTCACCAGCCGCCTCAAGGGCCTGCCCGAAGGCTCCCTGCGTCAGGCGGACCTGGACACCCTGCTGGTCACCGAGCGGATCTTCGGCCCGCTCGGAGCGGCCGTCCAGGCCAGCCGTTTCATCGCCCTGGCCACCCACCCGGATCTGAGGAAAGAGTCTGACCGTGTTGATGCCGCCGAGGAGGCACTCGACGGCACGATCGCTGTCGATGACCCCCGCGTGGTCCAAGTGGCTGCCGAACGGCACGCCTTCGAAAAGGCGTTGCACGCCGTCATCGAGGGGTCGGGTCTGGCGGAGAGCGACGAGGCCCTCTTCGACGCCTGGGACACTTTGCACCCCGCTACCGCCAATGAGGACGAGGACGAGGACGAGGCCGGCCAAGGCTCTGGCAGGGAACAGAAGACCACGAGCGCATTCGAAGCTATCGGGAAGATGCCCTACGACTTCTCCCCAGCCCGCCTGCGCTGCATGGAACTGGCCGAAGAACTCGCCGCCCACGATTCAACCGCTTCCTGAAACACGGCCCAATGGCCCAGGTGTTTGGGGCGTTGCGCTGAGGCGTGTGCTGTTTCCACTCTCGGCCCTCAAAGTCCTTTGGCCTCTTCTCCTCCCGGGGCTGGGAGCCCCGGGACGTTGGGTGCCGGCCATTGATCCCCGAGGGGAATGCCCGTATTCGTCGAGGACGACCTGCGCTTCGAGGACGTCCCGGCCGCGCCGCGTCCGACGACATAGGGCCAGCACATGAGCAAATCACGAACGATGACTGCTACGTCTTGTAGTCCGCGGATCTCACGCCGGATCCGCCGTCGGCCCGAGCGCCTTCGCCAGGAGACTCACCAGGTTGAGCAGGTCGTCGGTGTCCAGTCGGGCGAAGAGGGTCAGGGCCAGCGTCGCCTCGATCACCGCGGACCGCACCCGTCGGCCGTCCTCCATCAGCGCCCTCGTGGGTGATCATGTTGTCCTCCGGAGAGTCTCCGGTGTCGTGCTGGCTGTAGAACAGGGCCAGATCGATGTACCCGTCACCGTCGAAGTCCCCGAAGGTCCCGCGCGTCTCCATGTCGTCGACCCACACGCCTCGGAACTTCTGCCAGAACCAGCGCGCCTTTTCGACCCGGACGGTGTCACCGCCCCCGAAGGTCACCAAAGGGTCACCCTCACGGGTCTTGTCGTAGATCTCGTCCTGATGTCCGTCGGCGTCCACGTCGGCGCGCAGGGTGGTGTTGTTCAGCGCGCATATCTCCATCGGCGCGTGACTGCCGGGCTTGGGCCCCATGACTGACAGCTGCCAACCGACCACGCCGATCACGGCGAGGGCAGCGCTCGCGATCGCGGTATAGCGCCGTCGCCGTTCGTGCCGCCGCGACAGCGAGGAAGGCACGTCCCGGGAAGCCGGGCGCAGACCCGGTCCCGGACCCGGAAGGAAAGCCGTTCCCGGACTCGGACGGCCGTGGAGTCGCATCGGCGGAGGGAGTCATGGCGGCACACTAGGTCGGCGCGCGGCGGTACAGACCGAACCCGGGGGTCCGTAACGGAGTTGAGGCGGAAGGGCGATCCCCCGTGGCCTCCGGAGCCTTGTGACTGAACACTGTCGCTCGGACATCCTCTGGGTCTCGCCTGGTCTGAGACGATCAGTAAGACCGTAGGACTGAACACGGAGGGGAAGAACATGATTGTTCTGGTGCTGCTCGGCATCTTGGTTCTCACCGTCGGTGGGTGTGTATGTGTGGTGTGGGCGGCGCGCGGCGGACCCCGCTGGGTCCGCGGCGTAGCGACAGCGACTCTCGCCGCGGGCGAGCTGGTGCGTCACTCACAGAAGGACCGACGTCGGAGCCACACCAGCAGCGGCGATGGCTAAGGGCTGTCCTGTAACGTCTGGTCACGGGTTAGATGATCTTGATGTGACTGGTGTGATCACGGCGTCGGAGCCGTCCTGGATGGCCCCGGCCTTCACGGACCTGCGCCGAGCCGGGAGGTGACGAGCTGTCAGGTCGGCTCATGTTCTTTCCAGGCCGATACCTGGACCGTCTCCAGAGGCCAGTGGCGGTCCGTCGGCCTGCCGGGGTTGCGTGCTTCGAGTTCATGGACGAACTGCTTGTGCCAGCGCACCTGTTCACGGTGGAGGGCGGGGCGTGACAGGCGTCCGATGCCGGAGTGGCATGCTGCGATGACCTGCGCGACGACAAGAGAAGTCTCCGCATCGCATGCGGGGCTACCAGGACGGTCGTGGGGGACGCCGTACCACTCGGAGACAGTCTCAAGGGCGCGCCCGCCGGAGCGGAAGGGCTCAGCGTGCCGGTCCAGTACGAGTGGGTCGCAGATCGGGGACAGGCCGCCCGGCAGGCGATCGGACAGCGGGACGAGGCCGTGTCTGATCAACTCTGTCTCCAGGACGGTCAGTACGAACGGGGCGTTCCAGACGACCAGGGGTTCTTTGGACGCCAAGTATTTGGCCAGCTCCGTCGCCAGGCCCTCCAGAGCTTCAGCGGCGGGCGTCCCTTCGGTGCGTGCCCGCTCCACCGAGATACCGTGGCTCTTTCGGGGCGCGACGGACAGCGCATCGGGCCCGGGATCGACGAGCAGGCACCGCTGTGTCCCGTCAGTGCTGCACACCGCAGCACTCAGGATGCGATCGACGTCGTAGCGGTTGCCCGTGGTCGCGATGTCCAGAGCCATGAGGCGGCGTCGGTGCCAGCCCGGGTGGGGAAGGCGAGGCGGAGGCGCGGGTTCACGGACGTGTTCGCGGTGATACACGTCCCAGCCGCCGAACGCGTTGCCCACGAGTGCCCCTGCGTGGGCAGCGACGGCCTCCCCGCAGACCTCGCATTCACCGTCCCGTCGGTTCGGGCGCATCGCGGAAGGGTCTGAGGTGGTGCCGTCTGGGTCCGGTGTTGGGGCGTGCGCGGGGTGGTAGGTAACCCACTGCCCCCACGCACTGCGCAGCAGGAAGCCTGCTCCGGCCTCCACCTGCGCGCCACAACGGGCGCACAGGACCGCATACCGATTCGTGCGTGCTGCACTGGTCACTGCCCCGCCTCAACGAAAGAAGTGCGACCACCTGAGACCCAACTTGTCCATTATTCACGTGCATTGGGCTGCCTCGCCACCGGTTCCGGTGGGCGCGCTGCCCTGGCCCCGCTTGTGCGCGAGGGAGCGTGTACGCAGATGATCATGGCTGAAATCGCCTTGGGGACCCTTGCGTGTCACGTTCGGACTGGCGACTGTTGTCGTCGCCGGTGGGGGAACGATGGGAGCGGTGGACTCGTGGTGCTGGGTAAGGGATTCGAGCAGCTCCCCGAGTCGGCTCCAGAGGTGGACGGCGCGATTCCGGGCGGGACCGGAAAGGCTTCGAGGCTTGGTTATGCGTCGATCCCGATCTCCGTACTTCCAGGTGCGGCTGGCAAGGCTTCGGACAAGAGGGGAGCGGGAGACGGCCTCTCCGACGTCACCCAGTGGCTCTGCGCGGCCGCATACACGCGGTACGACTACTGCGGTGATGCAGTCGACTTCGTCCGTCACCATGGGCAGGACGTCGTGCGTGCCGGTCTCGCGACTGCCGTGGCCGGAACGTGGAAGTCAGTGAAGAGACCGTTCCGTCGGCGCCGCAACGATCTGGACATTCGCTGGCCGCCGCAGCCCCACTGGTGGGCCGTGGCAGAGGACTCCGATGCGCAGCTGTACGTGCCGCTCGGCCACGACTACGCGCGGTGGGTTCGGCGTCGGGTGTCCCGCGGCCACGCAGTACCCCCGCAAGGTTTCCACCTCACCCCCGTCCTGCGTACTGCCGCCTCGGCGGAGGGGCTCACGCACCTCCGCAGGGCGTTGCTGTTGCTCTTGCCAGGTGCGCTGGCCGTCGTGGGGGTGCGGGCCGGCCTGCCATGGCCACGTACCGCGGCGTTGTCGTTCGCAGGTCTGTGGTTTGCCTGTTACGCGGACCGGGTGATCGCTCGTGCCCGCCTGCGCGCGGCGTTCTGGCGCCGCTCCCAGGCATGGCGGGGCCGGCAGCTGTGGTGGATCTCCCTGCCCCGTCACCGCAGCCTCCGCGTGGATCGCCAGCCGCGGATACGCGACGGTCTGGTGGCGCCCTACGGGCAGGACGGATTCGGCGGTCATCACTTCCTCGGAGCCGGCGACCCCTGGCCGGAGAGCGCGGTGAGTTTCAACGTCACTCCCGCGCTCTCGGACGAGGAACGCGCCAAGGAGTCCGAACAAGAACGCGCCGTCCGCCTCGCGTTCCGCAGTCTGGAAGGAGCGTCACACGGCCACGCCCACGGCAGCGGAGGCGAACCGGACCTCGACTTCACTCCGGATCAACTGCACGACTGGGTCGTTCGGCGCCTGCGCGGTTTCCTGAGCCACGAGCCGCGTTTCAACCCGGAGAACGAACTGGACGTCTTCGATGTGGCCGCGGTGTCTGCTGATCGGTGGCCGCACATCGACGACCCGCAATGGAAATCTCTCGTCACACTCGCAGAGCAGGGAGTCGGCGCAACCGGAGCCAGCCGGGAGACGAAGAAGGCCCGTCGCTTCCTTTGCGTACGTATGCGTTCCTGGGACGGCGAGTTGGTGTCCTCCGTCTACGTCAACTTCGCCTACGAACACCACTTTCTACGTATCACCCTGCGCCCCCACGTCACGAAGCCGATCCATCCTGCCCTGCGACAGGCCATCCGCAAGGCACGCAAGCAGGGCTGGCGGTGGCACGCGAAAGCACCGCTCAACGCCTTGATCGATGTCTGCCAACTCGCGGTTCGAGCTGCTACGCCCCTCAACCGACATACCCCGGAAGCGGATTCGGACAAGGGGCCGGTCAGTGTGCGGGAGATCTACTCCTCCCGTTCCATGGACGACATGCTCCAGCTCGATGATGCTCGGCGCTACGTGGTCTGGATGGAACGCCGGGTGCTGCAAGCCGTTCACGGCTTCCTCGACGAGCACGGAATCGATGTGGACAGTTATCTGAAGCAGGCCACCTACATCCTGGAGAACAACGGCATCTTCAACACCGGTGAGATGCAGAACGTCGTAAACCAGCCGCATGCCCAGAACTCGACGGGAACAGTAGCGGGTAATGCCGCGACTGTGGTCCAGCTCCCTGTGCCCGTGCCGAAGGAGGCCGACTGATCATGATTCGCCGTAACCCGGACGACCGGAACTCAGGCATCGTCAACCACGGAAACATGACGGGTGTAACCAACCAGCCGCACGCGAAGAACTCGAGGGCCGTAACTGTCGTCACGACCGGGGCGGTCGAAAGTGAATCTGCTACCTGGTCCGCCAAACTCGCGGAATTGCGCGGCGCGTTGGTGGAACACCGAGACTCCGTCACGGGCTATGACGAAGCGGTGCGTGATCTCGACGAGGCGGCCGGAGCAGACGTTGCCACTGACGAAGGGCGGGAAGGGGCCCGGGTGTTCCTGCGTCGGTTGCAGGGGCGAGTCGAATCAGTAAGCATTCTGGCATCCCTGGTGGCCTCCGCCTTGCAGATTGTGACCACGGTGCCGGGCTGACCGGCAGCGTGCCGCAGGCCCCTCCCGGCGACAGAGTGCTGCCGTTAGTCAACTCGAGTCCCCCTTCGGAGTCACGAACTAGTCGGTACAGCAGGGAAGTTGCAGAAACTGGGGTCAAGAAACGCAGGTTCAAATCCTGTCGTCCCGAGGCGACCAAGGTGCTGTGAGGCTGTCGTTGTCGGCGTGGTCCAGGGGTGAGCTAGGTGTTGAGGATGGTCGACAGGGTGGAGTGGCGCAGGTCATGAAGGCCGATGCGGGGCAGTTCGAGTTCGGCGGTGCGTCGACGTAGCTGGAAAGCGATGTCTCGGAGTGGGCCCGTCACACGGAAGTATTCTGGTCGCCACAAACTCGGAACGCCAGCCCATGGATCCGCGTACGTGCAAGTTTGACGGTTCGGCGAAACACGAAATAGACAAGTCCCCGGAGTTGAAGAGCGCTACTACTATGACCGTGCCAATAATTCCAATAGACCCTGATCCGCTGCGACGACTCTACGGAAAACGTCCGCGGCTCGATGAATTTCGACTCCGCTCGATCAATATCGACTTGTGGGGGCCGTCACTGAAGCTTCGTGTCGACCTCGCAGAGTTTCCCGAAATTCCCCCCGAGGGCTGGGCGGCGACTGGCTACGATGTGGTGCAGTGTCACATTCGGTTCTCGGCAGTCGAAAGGCTCAGCCTGCAAGAGTGGACGCCGCCGACGCGAGCCCATCTCAGCGCTGCATCCACGGACGTTCCTCGTATGCTTGATGTCTCAGTGCGCGGCGCTGGTGTCTCGCTCGACTTCAGATGTCACGAATCCGTGGGTATCGGCCACATCAGTGCGTTTCGTGTCGAGCCCGATGGTTCCGATGAAGTCCCCCACGGATTCCTGGGGAGGGTCGACACCCGCCTCTTTGCGACTGTCCCTCGCCCTCACGAAAAGATCTTCTATGCTCGCTGACAGTTGGGTTCGGTTCCTCTCCGAGCCGTCCGCCATCATGGACCTGTACGACTCCCCGCCAGAACTGAATCGCTGCGGTCTCTACTATGTCCACATCGACGAGCGTGCATGCTCCGTAACGCTGGGATTCGAAACATCGTATCTCCCGGCGCGTCCACACCGTGAATGGCAGGCCAAGGATTTCAATACCTTCCAGTTCTACTTGCAGTTCGATGCAGCGTCGCAACTTTACGTCACTGGATGGAATGCGCCGGCACAGAAGGCTGTACTGATGTCCGGTCGTGACGATGGAAGGCTGAGATTTTCTGCGTGTGGCCCTGGGTCACTTATCGAATTCACAGCCGCTCAGGTAGGGGTCACCCGCACGCGTACCTACCTCGCCTCTGCGGCCCCCTGACCGCGACGCGGTGATCGCGCAGCTCGGCGGACGTCGTACGGCGGTCCGCTAAGGGCGCGTACCGAGTCCAGTAGCCAGGGACTTCTGGCGAGCGCGCCCCCAGGTCGTTGAGGACAGGGGGACACGGTCATGCCGGGCCCGGAGGCCAGCGGCCCTCTTGCAGGACCGCGGAAGACATGTCGGGGACCCGGCCCTTGACTCGGGCCACTGGGACGCCGACCGACTCAGCCGCTCCGGCATTTCGGGCTGGTTGCCGCGCAGCAGCGAACGGCGGCCGAACAGGTGAGGATCTCTCTCGTGGAGCGGTGGTTGGCACACAAGCGAGTGCTACGGCCTGTCGTGAGGACGTCCAGGGAGATGAGGCTGACCCGCAGTGGTAGATCGGTTGGTGCGGATTGCCGGCGAGGAACAGGTCGTCGGGGCCCCCGGCGTGGCGCGGCGAGACACGAGGGCCCGTCGCGCAGGTCCTGGCCGAGGGCGACGTGCGAGTACTCCTGGGGCGAGAACTGCTCGGTGAGCGCCGACTCCAGGAGGCTTCGTCACCTTCGCCCACGGCCGGGACTGTTCGCGCACCCCGCCCCCTGCGGGTGCGCCACGCGCTCGTTCTCTTACGGGCAGGGCCCGGTCAGCACTCCTTTCCCCACTTCAGGTACTTGAGGGAGATCTTGTGGGCTTCTGACCGGTGGGCGGTCGGCTCGTCCCTGGGGTAGTGCAGGCATCCCCTGTGATTGCTTCCGGTGTCGAGGTCCTTGTACGAGTACCGGATGTGGTCGGCTCCTGGGTGGCGCTCCCCGTTATTGAAGATCGTGATGCCCTGGGCGGAGTAGAGCTCCCTGGTGAGGTTGCCCTCCGAGTTCCAACCCGGTTCGCCGGCGGCCCCGACGTTGCCCCACACGCATACGTTGGCCCGTGGGCAGTCGTCCGGGGAAGCCGCGGATGAGTTGGCGTTGGCGGTGGCGACTCCGGCCATGGTCAGCAGGCCGGCCGCGAGGAGCAGTCCGGTCCTCTTCGTGCGCGTCAGCATTCCGCACCCCACTTCGCGTAGTGCATGGTCACGGTCGTGTCGATGGTGGTGTCGCTGTTCGGGGAGTCACCGGGGGCGTGGAGACATCCGTGCCATCTGTACTCCGGCGTTGGGCAGGATGTCGGGGCAGCCCGCCCCGGCGCGCCCGGTGCCGGTCGCCCCCGCGGTGTAACCGCGCGCCCGGATGTCCAAGTACTCGTCGGCGATGTCCATGGACCGCGTCCTGTGGAGCCGGGAATCCTCGGTTCCCATGTGGACCGAGTCGCGCACGACACCGCACGCCCGGCGCCGTAGACCGTATCTCGTCGGTCTGGCCGGTGCCGCCCTCGCCCTCCTCGCCGGGGCGCTGCCCGTCTCCGCAGCGCCCGGAGAGGCGCCGCGGGAAGCCGCCCCGCGGACCCTGCCGGCGCTCGACAACTGGACCTCGGCCGCGGGCAGTTACACGTACGGCGACCGCACCCGGATCGTCGCCGACGACGCGGCATCCCGCCGCGTCGCCCGCACCCTCGTCGGTGACCTGCGCGACGCGGGCCACGGCACGGTGCCCGTCACTGGCGGCGCCGCCCGGACCGGCGACGTCGTCATCGACGTCGCCCCCGGCCGCCGGCAGCTCGGAGCCGAGGGGTACGAACTGCGGGCCGGCGCCCGGCTGGAGATCACCGGCGCCGCCGAGACCGGCGCCTTCTACGGCACCCGTACCCTCCTCCAGATGCTCGCCCAGGGCGACGCGATACCGGCGGGCCGAACCGTCGACGTACCGCGGTACAAGGAGCGCGGGGTCGGCGTCTGCGCCTGCTACGTGCACATCTCCACCACCTGGCTGGAGAACCTGGTGCGCGAGATGTCCTACCGCCGGCTGAACCAGCTGCTCCTTGAGGTCAAGGTCAAGAGCGACCGCCACCCCGAGGCCAACACTTGGGGCTACTACACCAAGAGCGAGATCCGCAGGATCGTCGCGCTCGGCGCCAAGTACCACGTCACGATCGTCCCCGAGATCAACTCGCCCGGTCACATGGACCCGTGGATCGAGAACCGCCCCGACCTCCAACTCGTCGACAAGGACGGCAAGGCCCAGCCCTCCCGCCTCGACGTGACGAAGCCCGAGGCGTTCACGTACTACAAGAGCCTGATCGACGAGTACGCCGAGGTCTTTCCGACCGGCTGGTGGCACATGGGCGCGGACGAGTACATGCTGGGCTCCGACTTTGCGAAGTACCCGCACGTGCTGGAGTACGCCCGGGCCAAGTACGGGGCGGACGCCACGCCACAGGACGCCTTCATCGACTTCGTCAACCGTGTTCAGGCCTACGCCGCGAGCAGGGGCCAGCGGCTCCGCATCTGGAACGACGGCCTGACCGGCGCCAACACCGTGCCCGTCGCCCCCGGCACCACCGTCGAGCACTGGCTGGACGTCGACGTGAAACCGAGCGCCCTGATCGCGCAGGGCCACCCCGTGATGAACGCCGCCTACTCCCTCTACCTGGTGCGCGGCGGCTTCCACACCGACACCCGCAAGCTGTACGACCAGCGGTGGGACCCGCGCAGTTTCGAGGGCGAAAAGCTCACCTCCGACCGCGGGATCACCGGCGCGAAGATCAGCCTGTGGCCGGACAACGGACGCGGCGAGACCGAGAACGAGGTCACCCGGGCCACCACCCCGGCCCTCGACCACATCGCCCAGGCCACCTGGGGTGACGCCCAACCCGACGCCACCTACGACGCGTTCACCGCACGCGCCGCCGCGACCGGCACCGCGCCCGGCGTGCGCGACCTGACCCGCGTCCCGGTCGCCGACGGCACGTACACGTTCGCGGACCGCGCCGGCCGCACCGACGCCCGCACCGTCCGGATCACCCGCACCGCCGATGGCTACGCGACCCTCGCCGACGACACCAACGGTGCCTGCCTGGAGACCCGCAGCGGCAAACTCACACTCAACGTGCCGCTGCAGCCCGGCTCCGCCGCCACGTGGGAGACGTGCGACCCGAAGAACACGCTCCAGCGTTGGCAGATCGCACGGTCGCCCGGCGGCTACACCCTCACCAACGCCATCACCCGCATGACCCTCGACACCACCGCCGACGGAGGCCTGGCGCAGTACCCGCCGGACCAGGAGCCCCCGACGACCTGGACCCTCACCCGGAGCTGACTCGACCGATACGGAAGGGTCCGTCGCCGACGTACGCGAGAGCGCCCGAGTGCGGTTGAACGGCCGTGACGTGGCCACGGCTTGGGCGCTCCCGTTCCGCGTGCCGTTGGGGCGCGCGCTGCGCGAGGGGGAGAACGTCCTGGAACTCGACGTCACCAACCTCGCGGCGAACCGGGTCCGTGCCCTGGCGCGGCGCGGTGAACTGGCCCTGCACCACTACATGCAGTGGCGCTCGACCCCGCCCCAGGGCTGGGACCCGATGCCGTCCGGTCTGCTCGGGCCGGTTCGGCTGGTGGAGGTGGGGAGTTGAGCCGACCCGGCTGGACCAAGGCGGGCCGACTTTGCTCTGTGCACGAGCAGCTCACCCGCCACACGGCCGGAGTTCCGTCGGCGCGGTGAGTGGCGGAGACCGCGCCTGTACGCCGCGGTGGTCGAGGGTGGTGGCGAGCAGACCGCGGACCTGGTCGGTTGGGCCGCGGCGCGGCCTTGCGTAGACGATCTTCCCTTGCGCATGCTCGGACGGTTCCTGCCGCGCCGTACCCGCTCGTCCGCTGGAGGCCGCCTTGACCGCTCCCACCACCGCCACTCCCGGTCCTGCCCTGGACGCGTTGCTCGCCGCGCTGCCCGCCGAGGCGGTCACCGCGGATCCCGACGTGCTGGCCGCACACCGCACCGACCATGCGCCGTTCTGCCCCAGTGGCACACCGGCCGCCCTGGTGCGTGCACGTACCACCGACGAGGTGGCGGCGACGCTGCGCATCGCCCACCAGTACCGCGTACCTGTCGTGCCACAGGCCGCCCGCACGGGGCTGTCCGGCGGGGCCAACGCGGTCGACGGGTGCATCCTGCTGTCCGTGGAGCGCATGACCCGGATCCTCGACATCGACGTCGTCGACCAGGTCGCGCGGGTCGAAGCAGGCGTCGTCAACGCCGACTTGTCGCGGGCCGTCGCCGAGCACGGCCTGTTCTACCCGCCGGACCCGTCCTCCTGGGAGTCCTCCACGCTCGGCGGCAACGCGGCCACGAACGCGGGCGGCTTGTGCTGTGTGAAGTACGGAGTGACCGGTGACTTCGTGCGCGGGCTCACCGTAGTCCTGGCCGACGGCAATGTGCTGCACACCGGCCGCAGCACCGCCAAGGGCGTCGCCGGCTACGACCTCACCCACCTCTTCGTAGGATCCGAAGGCACCCTCGGTGTCATCACCGAGGTCACCGTCGGACTGCGGCCCGCCGCCGAACGCCCGCTGACCGCCGTGGCGTTCTTCCCGACCACGTCCGCCGCGTGCGCGGTCGTCCCCGCGTACATGAGCAGCGGCCCGCGGCCCAGCCTCCTTGAGTTCATGGACCGGCCCAGCATCGACGCGGTCAGCGCGTACCGCGACCTCGGTTTCCCCGACGATGCCGGCGCCGTCCTCATCGCCCAGTCCGACCGGGGCGAGGCGGCCCCGGCCGACCTGCGCCGCTTCGCCGACATCGCCGAGACGCACGGCGGCACCACGGTAATCGCCGAGGATGCCGCCGAGGCCGAACTCCTCCTCGCCGGACGCCGGTTGGTGGGCATCGCGACCGAGCGTCTCGGGGCCTATCTGGCCGATGACGTGTGCGTTCCGCGCGGCCGGCTCGCCGAGATGATCGAAGGGATCGCCGAACTCTCCGAGCGGCACGGTCTGTTGGTCACGTGCGTCGCCCACGCCGGTGACGGCAACGTCCACCCCAACGTCATCTTCGACCGCGACGACGCCGACGAGGTGCGCCGCGCCCACGAGACGTTCGGCGCGATCATGGACCTCGGCCTGCGCCTGGGCGGCACCATCACCGGCGAACACGGCGTGGGCCTGCTCAAGCGCGACTGGCTCGCCAAGGAACTCGGACCAACCGGCGTGCGCGTCCACCAGGACATCAAGGCGGCCCTCGATCCGCGCGGAATCCTCAACCCGGGGAAGATGCTTGCCAGTTGAGAGTGTGTCATGCGGCTGCCTTCGCGCCCTCGGTGCTTCGCACGCGCCGGCCCCCTCTCCTCCGCTCCGCCATGACCACGGCCAAGGGTGACGCCGTGAACACCGAGGAGTACGTGCCGACGGATACGCCGATCAGGAGGGCCAGGGCGAAGTCGGTGAGGGAGTCGTCGGCGAGGACCGCGAGGGACGCGAGGATGAGGACGGCGCCCATACCGGTGTTGACCGTACGGGGGAGGGTCTGCAGGATCGCGTCGTTGGTGAGCCGGGCGAAGGGCGTGCCGCGGCCCTTGCCCAACAGCTCGCGGATGCGGTCGAAGAGGACCACCGAGTCGTTGACCGAGTAGCCGATCACGGTGAGCAGTGCGGCCAGGAAGACGCCGTCGATGGGCTTGCCGAGCCAGGCGAAGACGCCGACCAGGATGATCACGTCGTGGGCCAGTGCGCTGACGGCCGCCGTGCCGAAGAGGAGGCGGAACCGGGCGGCAAGGTAGAGGAGTTGGGCGCCCAGGGCCAGGCCCAGGGCGATGAGGGCGCTCTGGCGCAGCTCGTCGCCGAGGCTGGGGCCGATCAGTTCGTCGCGCTGTTTGTCGGCCTCGCCGCCCAGGGCCGCGACGGTGTCGGTGACGGTCGCGGCCTCCGCGGCGCTCAACTCCTGAGTCCGTACGGTGACGTTGCCGTCGCCGGAGGACTGGACGACGGTGTGCGGCAGCCCCGCGTCGGCGAGGGCGTCCCGGGCCCGGTCGGGGTCGACGTGGGTGGCGGTGGAGTATTCGACGAGGCGCCCGCCCGTGAACTCGATGCCGAAGTCCAGGCCGCGGACGAGGATCCCGGAACCCGCCACCACGAGGGCGACGAGCGAGACGGCCAGCCAGCGGCGCGGTCGGCGCATCAGGAAGGGATTGCGGCGCAGCAGGGCGTCGCGGACCGGGCCGGTGGTCGAGATGCCGGTGATGTGGGGGCGGGTGAGGACCGCCGGGCGGCTCGCCGCGAAGTCGGCCAGGACCCGGGTGATGAGCAGGGCGCTGACCATGGAGGCGAGGACGCCGATGCCGAGGGTCACGCCGAAACCCTTCACCGGACCGGACGCGAGGAAGAACAGGAGTACCGCGGCGATGAGGGTGGTGATGTTGGAGTCGGCGATCGCGCTGAACGCGTTGCGGAATCCGGCGGTCAACGCGGAGCGGGGGCTTGGCCGGGCGCGGGCGGCCTGTTCCTCGCGGGCCCGTTCGAAGACAAGGACGTTGGCGTCCACCGCCATGCCGATCGCGAGGACGAAGCCGGCGAGGCCGGGCAGGGTCAGGGTGGCGCCGATCGCGGCCAGCGCGGCGTAGGAGATCAGGCCGTAGCAGAGCAGCGCGACGGTCGCGAGGGAGCCCATCAGCCGGTAGACGACGGTGATGAACAGGGCCGTCAGCGCGGTGCCGATGACGGCGGCCCGGGCACCGGCCGAGATGGCCTCGTCGCCGAGGGTGGCGCCGACGGTGCGCTGCTCAATGGTCTCGACGGGTACGGGCAGGGCGCCGCCCTTGATGAGCAGGGCGAGTTCGCGGGCCTCGGTGTCGTCGAAGGATCCGGTGATCTGGGTGGAGCCGCCCGTGATGCCCGTCCCGCAGGACACGGAGGGGTCGACCTGCGGCGAGGAGATGATCTTGTCGTCGAGCACGATGGCGACCCGCCGCCGCGGGTCGCCGTCCGGGTGGCAGGCCGCTTCGCCGGTCACCTGCGCCCAACGGGCGCTGCCGGCGTCCTTGAAGTCGACGGTCACGTGCCAACCGGCGCCGCCCTGCTGGTCGATGCGGGCGTCGGCGCCCTTGACGTCCTGTCCGGTCAGCGTGGCGGCCTTGAGGTGCAGACGCTGTCCGGACTCGTCCGCGAGCACCCGATCGTCGCGTTTGAGGGTGGCGTCGCTGTCCTTGTCGGCTTGGCCAAGGACCGGGTGGACGGTGAGTTGTGCCGTGCGGCCCAGTACGTCGGCGGCCTTCTTCGGGTCCTGTACGCCGGGCAGTTCGACGACGACCCGGTTGTCTCCGGAACGGACGATGGTGGGCTCGGCGACCCCGAGGGCGTCGATGCGGCCGCGCAGCACTTCGACGGTGCGGTCGGTCGCCTCGCGGTCGGCCTTGGTGGTGGCGGTGGACTTGGTCTCGAGCACGATCTGGGTACCGCCGCGCAGGTCGAGCCCCAGGCGGATCGGCGTGCTCAGGGCGATGGCCACGGACGCGGCGAGCACCGCGAGTGCGACGAGCGCGCGGATGAGCGGGGCGCGTGAGCGCCTGCGCGTACGTGGGTGGGGGCGTGGACGTGGACGAGGGCGTGGACGGCTTTGGGGACGTGAGCTTGTCAACTCGGGCCTCCGGCAGGCATGCCGCGGTGGCGGCCGAGCGCGGCCGCGGCAAGGGAGATGTGATGTTTGTGATGTGCAGGGGGTGGGTCGTTGGTGTCTCAGGTGCCGGAGGAGACGGGTGGGGCCCGGTTGCCGTCGTGGCCGGAGCGGCCGGGGGAGACGCGTGGCGCGTCGGGTCGGGGCGCGGCGGTGCGGTGCGCGGCTGCGTCAGGGCCGAGACCCGCGCCGTACGGGGTGACGGGCGCGTGGGCGGGTGGCGGGGTGGTGCGTTCGGACGGCTGCTCGTGCCGGGCTCTCGGCTGGTTGGCGCAGAGGGGCGTACAGCCGTCGTCGGCGTGGTGGTCGAGGGCGGAGGCGGAGGCGGCGGCGTGGGCGGGGTGTGATGCGTGGGCCGATGCCGGTGCCGATGCCGATGCCGGAGGTGCCGCGATGCCAGGTGTGTCGGGTGTGTCGGGCGCGGGTGGGGCTGTGGTCAGCAGTACCGACAGCAGTGCGATGAGGAGCAGGGCCAGGCGGTGGCCTGTCGCAGTGGTGGCCGTGGTGGCCGTGGGGGCGGCGGTGGCCTGTGTCGGGCGCATGCACCGTCCCCATTCGTGTTTCGTGGTGGCTGGTTGTGCTGGTTGTGCTGGTCGTGCTGGTGGGTGGGCGGACCCGGGGCCCGGAGGCTCGGCACCACCGCGTAGAGCGCAAGCGTCCAGCTTGCCCGTTCGTGGCTGTGCGGGCGATGGGGTCCAGACCCCATTCCCGGTGGCGCGGGATGCCCATTCGGCCGGGCCGGGCCGGGCAACGGGTGGGGTGGGTCCGGCAACCCCGGTAAATGGGGCGTGGGCCCGATGGGTTCGGAGCGGGGGGCCGTCCATGGTGGGGGTACACCGCACTCATCAGGGGGTCCGCACCATGTCCGTCGACGCAGCCCGCAGTGAACGCCGTCCCGAGCGGCCGAGCGCTCCAGAGACGCGCCGCCGCCTCGAACACGCCCGCAGCACCGGCCTGACCCAGTTGCGGGCCCTCGAAGAGAGCGGCCGGGAGGGGGACGAACTGATGTCAGCGCAGCGGGTCGCGGTCGAGCAGGTGCTCAAGGAGATCGGTGCGGCGTTCGCCCGGGTCGAGGACGGCGCCTACGGCTCCTGCCTCGGCTGCGGGCAGACCATCCCGGACGAGCGCCTGGAGATCCTGCCGTACACGCGGTACTGCGTGCCTTGCCAACGCCGGGCGGCCGGCTGACCGTTGCGACACTTCGCTGCCCGAGTGCAGCCCTGTCCAGCTGGTCGTGGCGGCGGCGCCGGCGCCGGTGCTGGCCGGCCGCGCCTGCCGGTCCGTGGCCCGCACGGTGGTTCAGGTGCTGCGTCCGCGCGGCGCGCTGACGGTGCCCGCCCCTGAGGACACGCAGCCGCAAGTGACACAGGAGGCCGCCTCGGGCACTGAGAGCGGTGCCTGGGCTGGTCGTCGTGGCCGGCTGGGGGCGGACGGTGACGGACGCGGCGGGCTCGTCGCGGGTGTCCTCCTCGCCCTGCTCACGCGCGGGCCACGGCGCCGCAGGTGATTCGCTGCGAGTAGTCACGGGCCCGTGGCCGAGCGTCCCACCGTGACCTGCGCGTCGGCTGCCGCGAGCACGGTGTCGGCCAGTTCCGCGGCGGACTGTCCACGGCCTGCGTCGATGCGGTCCAGGCCCAGTCTGTCGATGGCGGCGAGCATGAGTGACTGGTAGCGCTCCGTGCGGGCCAGGAACTTGTCCATCAGTACCTGTTCCTCGCCTGTGGCTGCTTCATAGCGGCCCGCTGCGTGAACGCGTGCGCGTAGTACGGAGTCGTCGGCGGTGAGCCACACGGCGGCGGTGCGCGGGGCCTCCAGCCGCGCGACGCGGACGGGCCAGAGCGCGGACCCCTCCAGTACCAGGCCCGCCCCGCCGCGGTCCGCGATCGCACGGTTCGTGACCAGCTCTTCGATGCGCGGCCACAGCCGGTCGTAGTGGCCGAGAACGGACGTGATCAGCTCGTCCACCGAAAGCGACCCGTAGTGCTCGGCGACGTGCGCCGGCACCTCCCGCTCCGGGGTTCTCCAGGGGCGCCCGGGGTGCCGGGCCAGCCCGTCGGTGCTCAGGTACTCGAACCCGAGCTTCTCCGCCGCCACTTGGGCAACCGTCGACTTTCCGACGTTCGATGTCCCACCGATCAGCACCGCCCGCACATCACGCACATCACGCACACCACGCACACCACGCACATCAACGACCTTACTGGCGGCCCTTCCGGGGCGAGGCTCAGCGGGGATTCGCCCCGCACCTGCCGACGCGGCGCTTCACATGCGGATCTGGGCCGCAAGCCGCTCCGCCGCACTGCGCGGCTCGCGGCCCAGGAGCTCACCCAGCAGAGGGCCGGTCTCGCTGAAGTAGCCGGCCCGGCCGGCCTGGTGCCAGGTGAGGATGAGCCGGGCCATCTGTTCCGGGACGCCGCTTGCGATCTGGTCGGCAACCCACTGCTCGTCGTCCACGACGACCCGCTTGACGGTGCGGCCGGTGAGGCCGGAGGTGATCCTGGCGAGGTCGTCGAAGGTGATGGCTGTCGGCGCCGTGAGGTTGGCGGGACCGTCGACGGCGCGGTCACCGGCGAGGAGGGCCGCGGTGGCCTCGGCGATGTCGTCGCGATCGGTGTACGGGACGGGGCCGTCCTCCGGCTGGACGATCCCGCCGGTCTGCGACCAGGGGCCGAGCACCTGGTCGAGGGGACCGTACGCGCCGTTGCGAAGCGCGGTCCAAGCGACCCCGGACTCGGCGAGGAGCGCTTCGGTGGCGATGTGGAACTCCGAGGGCAGGTACGGGTTGCCCGGGACAGCGCCCTGCTGGCTGGTGTAGACGATCCGTTGGACGCCGGCCCCGACCGCGGCTTCGACGGCATTGCGGTGCAGGCTGATCATGTCGGCCGACGGGTCGTTGCCGGACACCACCAGCACCTGCTCGGCGCCGGCGAACGAGTCGCGCAACGCGGTCGGCTCCTCGTAGGAGCCCTGCCGTACCCGGACACCACGGTCCGCGAAGTGCTTCGCCTTCGCGGCGTCGCGGACGCTGACGGCGATCTGGTCGGCGGGCATGCGGTGGAGGAGGTGCTCGACGGTGGCACCGCCGAGCCCGCCGGTGGCACCGGTCACGACGATCATGACATGGCCTTTCGGTAAGTTGACTCACCCAGTCAATTTCGCTTTCGAGGGCGACCGTAAGTAAACTGACCCGTAGAGTCAAGTTAAGCGGACGGCAGCGCAGCGAGAGGCGGAGTTCAGCGATGGCCGGTGCAGCCGGAGCGACGCCCCCGGGCCAGGAACAGCAACCTCGGCTGCGCGCCGACGCCAAGCGCAACGCCGAGCAGATCCGCGCTGCCGCGATCGGCGCCTTCCAGGGCCGCGGCCTGTCCGTGCCGCTGGAGGAGGTCGCCAAAGCGGCGGGGGTGAGCAAGGGCACGATCTTCAACCGGTTCGGCGGCCGGATCGGCCTCATCGAAGCCGTCATCGCCGAGGTCGTCGCCACGGAGATCTACGCCATCATCGACCGCAGCCGAGCCGTCGGCGATGTCTGGGAACGGCTGACGTACTACGTCACCGCCATCCGCGACCTGCAGTACCGTCAGCCGGCCACCGTCGACACCATGCTGCAGGTCTACCCAGACGCGCCGAGCCTCATGGAGATCTGCCGGGTGGGAGGCGAGATCAACGAGGAGCTCGTCGCCGCGGGCCGGGCCACCGGCGTACTGCGGCCGGAGTTCACGGCCGGCGACCTCCATGCGCTCCTCCACGACAGCGCACTCGTCCTCAAGCACGGTCCCCGCCCGCCCCGAGAGGACTACGACCGGCGCACCGCCTACGTCCTCGACGGAATGCGGTCGGCCGTCTGAAAACCGGGCGGCGCTGATTGCCGAGCCGATGTCGCAGGACGGCGATGCAGGCCAGTCGCGACATCAATACGAGATCACCGATTGGCTGTTGAGACACCAGGCCGGCGAACGCCCCCAGCCTCACGGTCCATTGTTCCCCGGTACTGTCCAGGGATGAGCGACATGGATCCCCTGCTGAAGCGACTGACCGATCGAGTGGAGCGGGAGGGCCTCGCCCTGCCGATCACGCTGGTCGTGAACGGCACCACCATCACCGGCGAGGTGGTGCCGCACGACGTGTGGGCCGGGCACATTGCGGAACAGCTTGCAGAGTCGGAAAGCCGGGCGAGCATATTCGCTGACGACTTCACGTGGGAGCGGAAGCAGCCCGAGCGTGATGGTGACCATCTGCATCTGAACGGAGGGAAGGTTGTCAGCGCAGGCGCTGTATTCCCTGAGCGCGGCGGCCTGTTCCGTATCCGGTTGACGCACGTGAGCGGCTGGTTTCTGGGCGAGATCCAGGCCCACGGGTAAGAGCGGTGGCGTGCCCGCCGCCGGGCAACGGTGAGTAGGAACTCCACCCCGTCAGGGCACCGGGGCCGGCAGAAGTGCTCGGCCGGCCCCGGTGGTTGTGAGGGTGCGGATATTCAGATGCGGCCCTTGCCGTAGTAGGTGCCGATCTGGTCGTGGTACCCGACGTCTCCGACGTGCTTGTCCTTGTCGAATTCGGGGGCGTCCTTGATCTGTGCCTTGGTGCGGTCGACGTGAATCGCCCTGCTCTGGGTGTCGATCCGGGACACTGTGCCTGCGGGCAGCAGGACATGCTTGCCGAAGATCCACACACCGGTGTCGACGACGAGGTAGGCGGAGCCGACCTCGTCCGAGTGCTTGTCGACCTTGCCGATACTGCCGTCGGTGGCCTCCACCTTGAAGCCGATCAGGTCGGCTCCCCTGGTGTGGCCGCTCGTCGGCGGATAGCCCCACATGTTCTCGTTCACGTTCGGCTCCTTCATCGACGATGTACGGCCTGGAGCGCCCTGTCCAGTGATTCCGGCGCTCCTCGGGCCGGCGGGTGCCCCCGCCCCGGCGATGAACACAGATGACGTTGGAGCAACTGCGGCGCGGTTGCCGGGCGGACGTGAGGCCGTCGGATTCCGGTCCGCCGAGCAGGCGCTCCCCGCTGTGGTCCGACCTGCCGTGCTGCCCGCAGCGCGTGCCGGGTGTGAAAAACCATCGGCGTGGGACTCGTCGCGCAGGCTGGTTCGGCCCGTGTGCCCGAGGGGCCGGCTATCCGATCTGCGGGCGACCGTCGGGCGCGACTGCTGCGGACGGGTTCCTGTCCCACGGGCCATCAACAGCACAAAACAGACGCATACTTGAAACCATTCCGAGGGTCGGAGGACCTAATGATCGCACTGGGCATCATCCTCCTCGTGGTCGGCTTTGTGGCCGGTATCTCCATCCTGTGGACCATTGGCGTCGTACTGCTTGTCATCGGTGCGGCATTGTGGGTCCTCGGCGCCGCCGGCCATGCCGTTGGTGGGCGAAAGCACTATTGGTAGAAGGGCCCGGCCATTCCGGCCGGCTCTCTCGGCGACCGCCCTTTCGTCCATGTGGACATCCATGTGGACATGCCGCGCCTCCTGGGCGCGGGGCTCACGGCTTGATCGACGAGCACCACGTCGTGGTGCCATGATCAGACACAGGCCGGGTCAACTCCGTAGTACGGCGCGGGTGTACGTCCCTTCTTCGCCACGTAGACCGCGTGTTCCCCGGCGCCACGAGCTTCGCCCAGAAAGTGGCCGTTGAAGTACCAGGCGTAGCCGACGAGAACGGCAAGCACCGTCAGCAGGGTGACCGCTCCGCGGTTCCCAAGCGTGATGTGTACGGCCCTGAGATACCCGAAGGCAGCCGGCACCACCAGCAACGCACCCAGTTCGCCCAGCCACGAGGCAGCTGCTTTCAACTGCCAGTACAGCGGCACCCCGACATCTCCCGGTTCCACGCCGAACGCGTCCAGATACTGGCGGATCACCAGGCCGCCGGCGCCGGGGACCAGGCCGATGGCAACCGGGACGAGGACCGGGGCAAGCCAGGGCGCCAGGGTCCGCCAACTCGACGAGTAGGTAAGGAGATACAGCCCGCCGAGCGTCAGCGCGATCACCGTCAGGTTGGGGAGCATCGGCGCCACGTCGATGCCCAGAATCTCCGTGGCACCGAAGCGCCCGGGCCCATCGGCGGGGCGCCAGCAGAGTCCGATGAGTACGGCGACGGCGCAGTAGGAGCCGATCTCGGTGTGGCCTCCGCCCTGTTCGCCACCGGACTCGACCACCCAAGGGGACCGGTAGGTCTGTCGAACCAGCAGGCAACCGAGCACCGTCAGGGTCACCCGAGCAACGACTGGGCACCGGAGAGCCGCATGACGCCGGACAACGTGGCGTACGTGCCATAACCGACGACGCACATCGCCGTCACAATGCACGATGCGGCGGCCCAGTTCCGCCAGTCGACCAGCGGGTTCGGCATCGCCGCGAACTCACTGCGCACGCGTATCCCGGGCGGTGCCTGCCGGGCACCGCTCCTCGACGAGCTCACCGAGCTCGCGGACCGTACACAAACCGCTGGACCGGGCGCTGCTCGGCGCGCTCCTGGAAGAATCCGAAGGCGTGGGCCTCGTTCAAGGCGCACGCACGGCAGCAGCCGTGCTGGCCACATGGGCCGCGCTCCCACTCGCGCCGTCACTCCTGCCTGAGCAACCCCGTCCCCTCCCCTCGGCGCGGCCGATGAGTTTCTGGCTCGCGGCCGGTCCAAGCTTGTGACACCTCAGGACAGGAAGGGAACCGTCATGTCAGAGCTTCTCGTCGACTTCATCACCTCCCTCGACGGCCATGCGTCAGGAGAGGGATGGCCCGGGTTCTGGGGCCTCGAAGGCCCGGAGTACCTCGCGTGGCTCGGTGAGCAGCCCGAGGTCACCTACCTGATGGGAGCAAACACCTACCGCCTGATGTCGGGCTTCGCCGCGGGCGACGTTCCGGACGGCCAAGATGAGTTCAGGCCCGAAGAGGAGGCGTCCGTCGACGAGCTCACGCAAGCGTCCAAGGTGGTGTTCTCCTCCTCACTCAAGGAGCCACTGAAGTGGGCCAACTCCACGCTCATCCGTGACGATGCCGTCGAGACGGTCCGGGCCATGAAGTCGAGTGGCTCGGGGCTGCTCAGTACGATCGGCAGCCTCAGCCTGTGCCGGTCCCTGCTACGAGCCGGACTCGTCGACCGCTTCCGGGTCGTGATGTTCCCGGTGATCACCGGGGCCACGGGTGACGAACGCATCTACGACGGCTATCCGGACGTCGCCCTCGAAATGACCGAGCACCGCACCTTCGACGGCCGCATCCAACTGGTCGAGTACAAGCCCCGCGTGCTCGAGCACCCCCCGCTCGGCGTCCCTGCGTGACCTCGCCTCGTCCGCCGGTCCGGACGGCCGCCAGGCCGGCGCCGGCGGGCCTTGAAGCTGAGTGCCGTCATGGCCGGGCGCAGGCTCCGTCACGCCGCCGGCTCGGGCGCCGCGATCTGCCCGGCCAGGCTCGCGCGCAGCGCGGTGAGGCGGGCGATCTCGGCGTCGATCGCGGCGATCCGCTGGTCCACGACACCCTGTGCGGCGCCGGGCGCGGGCGCGGAGCATCGGCGGTCGGGCTCGGCGATCAGCAGGTCGATACGGTCGGCACATGCCCGGACGTCCGCTACGGTCAGGCCGAGCGAGAGTAGTCGGCGCACCACGCGGATTCGAGCCAAGTCCCGTTCTGTGTAAGCTCGTTGCCTCGACGCCGTGCGCCGAGGTGGTGGCAGAAGCCCCCGCTCCTCGTAGAAACGCAGGGCGCGCGGTGTGGTGCCGGCGGCTGCCGCCGCGTCGCCGATCCGCATGCCGGCCTCCCTCTTCGCGTCGTGTTCGCATCGTGTGCGGTCAGACTTCTCCATGCCCGGCAGCACCGCGTACGGGAAGGTGATCTGCCCGGCCCGCAGCCAGTCGGTGAACCGTTCGCGCCACTCTTCCTCCACTCCGGGATGGTCCACGGTCTGATACCCGAGCAGTGACACCGAGCGTTTCACCAGTACGAATGTGTCGATCACGGTCGGCGAACTCCCGCCCGGCAGCGCCGGATCGAACTGTCCGGACAGGGCGCCGACCACGACGACCCGTGCGCCGGGGCGCGTCAACTCCAGGGCTGCTGTGAGCTGTTCGCCGCCTACGTTGTCGACGATCACGTCGTAGCCGTCAGGGGCGGCCTCGGCGAGTGAACCCGATCCGTCGTCGCCGGGCACCACCACGGCGTCGTACCCGAGTTCCTGTCGCAGCCGTGCGGCCTTGCCCGGGCTGCGGGTGGTGCCGACGACCCGCGAGGCGCCGAGCAGCCGCGCGATCTGCCCGGCGAGCGAACCGACCCCGCCGGCCGCTCCGGTCACCAACACCGTTTCCCCGGGTCGCAGTTCGGCCAGCCGGGTCAGCGCCCCGTACGCGGCCGATGCCGTGGACAGCAGCGCCACCGGGTCCGGGTATCCGTCCGGCACGGCATGTACGGCATCCGCGTCGACCACCGCGTACTCCCGCCACCCCTGCATGTGTGTGACCAGGGCGCCGGGTCGTACGTCAGTGACATCCGGCCCCGTCGCCACCACTTCGCCCAGCGCGGGTCCGAACAGGGTCTCGCCGGGCTTCAACGGCGGGAACGGGAAGTCCTTCGCCTCGGCGGAGAACAGGGTGCGCAGACCCGGGAAGACCAGGAAGTGCCGGTTGCGGACGAGGAGTTGGCCGACGTGGGGCGGGGGATGGGGGACTCGGCGACCGTGAAGTGTTCCGGTCCTGGCAGGCCGGTGGGGACGGCGGCCAGTCGAATTTCGCGGCCGGTGGACGGTGCGGGCATGGAGGCCTCCGGGAGCCGAAGTTGCTGGGCAGGCCCGGACGCTAACTCTTGACGTGCGGGTGAGGGGCAAGCGGGGCGAGCGGGGGCGGGCGCGCCGGCCACTTGCCGTACCGGAAATTCACCCCTTTCCGTACTGGAAACCAGCCGCTACTCTTTCCGTCATGGAAACCCACGGGGTACGACCGACACCGGAGCAGGCCCGTTCCGCCCTGGCCGACACCGAGCACATCCGGACGTCGACCGCGGCGCTGTCGGCCACACCATGGCCGAACTGGTTCTTCATCACGCTCACCCTCTACATTGCCGCGCTCCCGATCATCTACGGAGGCGTCGTGGCCGACTCGGACTGGCTGCTGCCGCGCCCCGCCTGGGTGGGCATCATGCTGGCAGTCACCGCGGCGTACGGGGTGCTCTTCGCCGTCGCGGGAAAGGCGTGGCGCAACAAGACCGGGGTGGCGCTGCGGCTGGACGTGTTGCCGAAGAGGGTGACGGTGCCGCTCATAGCGGGTCTTCCTGTGCTGGTGGTGGGGGCGGCGTTCGCGTTCCGCGGCACGGGCCGGCCCGTGTGGCTGATCGCCGCCTCCGTGGCCGGTGCCGCCGTGTCCGTCGGCTGTCATCTGGCCTTCGTCCGTCTGCACCGGAAGGCCTCGTGAGCGCCGAAACCCGCGACCTGCTGGAGGGGTTCGACACCACCATCCACGCCCCGAACCGGCTGCGTATCTGTGCCCTGCTGGACACCGCGGGCGAGGCGGAGTTCGGCCTGGTCCAAGAGCAACTCGACGTATCCGCCTCCGTGTTGAGCAAGCACGTCACCGTGCTGATGGACGCCGGGTACGTCGGGCAGCGCAAGGCCGTCCGCGACACCCGGCAGCGCGTGTGGCTCCGCCTGACCCCGGAAGGCCGGGATGCCTACCAGGGGCACATCGCGGCGCTGCGGGCGATCGTGGGGCCGTCGGATCCGGCTCTCTGATCACAACCCGGAAACTGGTGAGGAGTGCGAACTCCCGTGTTTAGAGGGTCAGTTGATCCCACGGGCAGCAGTCGTGGAGGTATTGCAGTCGCATGAACTCCGCGCCGTATCCCTGTCCCTGACGCACGACCCGCTGATCAACTGTTGCGCATGCCCGAGATATCCCGCCGTGCCTTCGGTGGTCTCGTCGGCGGTGGTGCTGTGACCGCGGTCGCCCGGCACGACCACCGCCGCAGCCGCGACCACAGCCGACCAGGCCACCCCCGCCGAGCGCCCGTTCAAGGCCCGCCCCGCCACCCCGGGCAAGCGCCCCAACTTCCTCGTCATCCTGGGCGACGACCTCGGCTGGGCCGACCTGTCCTCGTACGGCGCTCCGCACATCAAGACGCCCAACCTGGACCGGCTGGCCCGGCAGGGGGTCCGGTTCACGGATGCCTACGCGGGGTCCGCGACCTGTTCGCCGACCCGGTTCAGCTGGTACACCGGGCGGTACCCGGGGCGTACGCCCGGCGGCCTTGCCGAGCCGCTCGGGGACAAGACGCGGGGACTCGACCCCCAACACCCCACTCTGCCCTCCCTGTTGAAGAAGGCGGGCTACGCCACCGCGCTGATCGGCAAGTGGCACTGCGGCTGGCTGCCGGACTACAGCCCCACCAAGTCGGGGTGGGACGAGTTCTTCGGCAACTTCGGTGGTGTCCTGGAGTACTACTCCAAGCTCGGCCAGCTCGGTACCTACGACCTCTACGAGGGCGACGCCGAGTACAAGGACCTGCGCTACTACACGACCGTGGTGACCGAGCGGGCCGTCGACTACGTGAGCCGCGACCACGACACACCCTGGCTGCTCAACCTCAACTTCACCACCCCGCACTGGCCGTGGCTCGCGGAGGGCGACGAGGAGACCGGCGCGGAGATCGAGGCGAAAGTCCGCTCCGCGAAGAACTCGGCGGAACTCATCGCCGCGTTCAACCACGCCGACGGTGGCTCCGTCGCCAAGTACACGCAGATGGTCGAGAGCCTCGACACCGCCGTCGGCCAGGTACTCACGGCGCTGCGCCGGTCCGGGCAGGAGGAGAACACCGTCGTCGTCTTCGCCAGCGACAACGGCGGGGAGCGCTGGTCGTACCAGTGGCCGCTCAGCGGTGAGAAGTCCCAACTCCTGGAGGGCGGGATCCGGGTGCCGACCATCGTGCGCTGGCCTTCGCGCATCGACGGTCGGCAAGTCAGCCACGAGCCGAACCACTCAGCCGACTGGACGGCCACCCTGCTGGAGTTCGGCGGCGCCCGCCCCGACCCGGCATACCCCCTGGACGGCACGAGCCTCGCCGGCTATCTGCTGCGCGGCGAGAAGCTGCCCGAACGGGACCTGTTCTGGCGGGTACGGGGCAACCGGGCGCTCAGGCGCGGCGACTGGAAGTACCACCAGGACGCGAACGGCAAGGACCACCTCTACAACCTCGCCACCGACCAGCGCGAACAGGCCGATCGCGCCCCGGACGAGCCCGAGCTGCTCGGCCGGCTGAAGGCGTCGTGGGAGGGGATCGCGGAGGGGCTGCTGGATTACCCAGACGCAGGCGATGGCTGAAGCAATGGCTGAGGCAATGGCTCTCCTCCCTGGGCCGACGCCACTGCGGCGTTACTTGCCGCTGTAGACGGGGAACCCGCTGTGCTCGCCGTAGTCCACATCGCGCAGGCCCCGCAGGGCGTCCATGTCATCGCCGGAGATCTCGAAGTCGACCTCGGCGTTGGAACGCATGTGCTCGGGGTTCGCCGTCTTGGGCAGCGACACCGTCTCCAGTTGCAGGGTGTAGCGGATGCACAGCTGCGGGACGGACACACCGTACTGGTCGGCCATCGCCTTGACCTCGGCGTTCTCCAGGATCGCTCCGTGTGCGATCGGCGAGTACGCCTCGACGAGGATCTGCTTGGCCTCGCAGTAGTCCAGGAGCGCAGAGGGGGTGTTGCCGGCGTGGACGAGCAGCTGGTTCACGTGCGGCACGACGGCCGCGCCCTGGAGGAGGTTCTCCAGGTCCTGCTGCTGGAAGTTGGACACTCCGATGGAGCGGATCTTTCCTGCTTGGTGTGCCTCTTCGAGTGCGCGCCACGCCGCGCGGTTGCCCTCGGCGTAGTCGCCGCCGCGGAAGTCGTCCCACGGCTGCGGGCTGTGGATGAGCATCAGGTCGATGTACTCGACGCCGAGCTTGTGAAGTGACTCGTCGATCGAGGCGACCGCCTCGTCGTGGTCCTTGATCTCGGCGGCGAGTTTCGTCGATACGAAGAGCTCGTCGCGGGGGACCGCGGCGGTGCGCACACCTTCGCCGACGCCGCGCTCGTTGCCGTACGCCTGGGCGGTGTCGATGTTGCGGTAGCCGATCTCGACGGCCGCGCGGACCGCCTCGGCCGCCTTGTCGTCGTCGATGAACCAGGTGCCGAGCCCCAGCTTGGGGATCTCGACGCCGTTGGACAGCGTGTAGGTCTCGTCCAGGATGGTCATGCGGTTGCTCCGTTCCTCGGCAGCTCGCCGTACACCTCGTCGGTGACGGGCTCGAGCCATTCGTTGCTCACACCCTCGCCCGGGGTGATGAAGGCGACGTGGGAGAACCACGAGTCGGCCTTCGCGCCGTGCCAGTGCTTCGTGCCCGCCGGGACGCGGACGACCGTTCCCGGCTCCATGCTGATGGGGTCCTGGCCATCGGCCTGGTACCAGCCGCTGCCCGCCGTGCACATCAGGATCTGGTCACCGCCGCCGCCCGTGCCGTGGTGGATGTGCCAGTTGTTGCGGCAGCCCGGCTCGAAGGAGACGTTGCTGACGGGAACGCTTCCTGAGGCGAGCGGAGCCAGGAAGCTCTGGCCGATGAAGTACTGGGCGTATGCCTCGTTCTTCTCGCCGAGCGGGAAGATCTGGTCGAATCCGTTGGCAGTCATTTTCGCGTGTTCTCGTGCTTTCTTTCTGTTTCGGTGCGTCCCGCCTAGCGGTTGACGTAGCCCATGTGCTCGGCGTTGTAGCGGTCGCCGCTGACGCCGACCCGCTGGGCGAGGCCGTCGAGATCGGCCACCTCGTCCGCGGACAGCGCGAGGGCCGTCGCGGCGTTGTTCTCCTGGATGCGGGCCGTGCGGCGAGTGCCGGGGATCGGCACGATCCACGGCTGTTGTGCGAGCAGCCATGCCAGGGCGATCTGGCCCGGCGTCGCGCCCTTGCCTTCAGCGAGTCGCCGGACATGGTCGACGAGCGCCTGGTTCGCGGCCAGGTTCTCCGCCTCGAAGCGCGGGACCCGTTGGCGGATGTCTCCGTCGGTGAAGGTCATGGACGTGTCGACGGTGCCGGTGAGGAAGCCCTTGCCGAGGGGGCTGAACGGTACGAAGCCGATGCCGAGCTCGGCGAGCGTGAGCAGTACCTCGGCCTCGGGATCCCGTGTCCACAGCGAGTACTCACTCTGGAGCGCGGTCACGGGGTGGACGGCGTGTGCGGCGCGGAGGGTGGCGGCCGAGGCCTCGGAGAGCCCGAAATGCCTGACCTTCCCCTCGGCGATCAGCTCGCCGACCGTTCCCGCGACGTCCTCGATCGGCACGTCGGGGTCGACGCGGTGCTGATAGAACAGGTCGATCGCGTCGGTACGGAGCCGCTTCAGGGACGCCTCCGCGACGCGGCGGATCTGCTCGGGACGGCTGTCGAGGCCGACGCTCCGGCCGCCTTGAATGTCCCATCCGAACTTGGTGGCGATCACGACCTGGTCGCGGATCGGCGCGAGCGCCTCGCCGACCAGCTCCTCGTTCACGTACGGCCCGTAGACCTCGGCGGTGTCGAAGAAGGTCACGCCCTCGTCGACCGCGGAGCGCAGCACCGCGATCATGTCGTCGCGGCTGCCGGGGTTGGGGCCGTAGCTCTGGGACATGCCCATCGCGCCGAGCCCGATCGCGGAGACCTCCAGGCCTTGTCCGAGTGTTCTGGTGTGCATGAATCAGCCTTCCTGGATCGTGGTCGGGTGCCCGCTGCGGGGCGGCGGCCCCGCGGTGGACGTCGCGGCGAGGCTCGCGAGCAGCTGAAGGCGCTCCTGGCTGGGCGAGCCGGGCTCGGCGGTGTAGATGAGGAAGGAAAGCCCGGGTTCGGCGGTCAGCTCCATCCCCTCGTAGGTCAACGTGAGGTCGCCGACCTCGTGGTGGTGGAACTCCTTGGTGCCAGATCCATGGCGGCGTACGTTGTGTGCTCCCCACCGGGTCCGGAACGCGTCGCTGCACGTGGACAGCTCGCCGATCAGGTCGTGCAGCTGCTTGTCGCGGGGGTCCCGGCCGGCTTCGGTGCGCAGGATCGACACGGTGATGTCCGCGGCCGCCTCCCAGTGGGGGTAGAACGCCTTGGCCCGGTCGTCGAGGAAGCAGTAGCGGGCCAGGTTCTCCTGTCCGGGGCCGTCGAAGACCTCGTCGTAGAAGGCGCGCCCGAGGGCGTTGGTGGCGAGGACGTCCATCCGGCCGTTGCGCACGAACGCGGGCCCGAGGGCGATGGCGTCCAGCGCGCGGGTCAGGCTGTCCCTGGGCACCCACTTCTTCGACCTGCGCCTGCGTACGGGCCGGGCCGCGCCATTGGCTGCCCGGGCGAGATCGAAGAGGTGCTCGCGCTCGGCGTCGTCCAGCCGCAGCGCCCGGGCGAGCGATTCCAGGACGGCGTCGGAGACACCGGCCAGGTGGCCTCGCTCGATCTTGGCGTAGTACTCCGGGCTCACGTCCGCGAGCATCGCCACCTCGCCGCGGCGCAGGCCCGCCACCCTCCGGTGTCCGGAAACCGGCAGGCCGGCCTGCTCGGGAGTGAGGTTCGCTCGACGGGACATGAGGAACTCCCGTGCATCGTTCCTGGGGTCCATGCGGTCCACGCTACGACGTGAAGCCGTGGTGAGGGATGCCCTGCCAGTACGCCCCTCACCGGGGACTCCCTCGCTCGACATGTGCGGCGATGTCATGGGCGTTACACCTACGGAGACCGACTGACCGACCGACGGACGTCGACGCAGACAGGGAGAGATCATGGCCGAGAACACGAGCACCGGCTGGACCGGCGGGAAGAACGCCTTCGGCGACTTCGCCCCGGGGATGGTCCATTACACCGACCGGGTCCTCTTCGACGAGGTCTGGGAGCGCGAGGGCCTGTCCAAGCGCGACCGCAGCCTCGTCACCATCGCCGCTCTGACCGCGCTCGGGAAGATGGACCAGCTGCAGTTCCACCTCGGCTTCGCCCGCCAGAACGGCGTCACCGACGAGGAGCTGAAGGAGGCCCTGCTGCACTTGGCGTTCTACTCCGGCTGGCCCAACGGCATGGGAGCGACGAGCGTGCTGAAGAGGATCGTCGAGGAGCAGGACTGAGCGTGCCTCCAGGCGCGGGGTCGCCCGCAGCTCCGCCCGCGAGTCGACGGTGAGCAGGCAGAGCCGGTCCGTACCCCGGCGCACCCACACCTGCGCCGTCTCCCCGCTCTCGCTCCGCAACTCCTCAAGGACCGGCTCCGCCGCCCCGGCCAGAGCGGAAACCGCGAACCGCTCCCCGGTGTGATGCCGTCCCTCGTCGTCCCGCCGCAACAACCCGTGGCCAGGCTCGTCGCCGTGTCTGCCTGCGGATCCGTCACGGATCGGACGGTAATCGGACGGAGATGACGGAGCCAGCGTCACTGAGGAGGCACTGTGCCTCAGGCCGGGGCCGGCGGTTTCTTCGTTTCGGCCGATTCGGCGGCGCGGTATTCGGCGTTGATGCGCTGCGCTTCTTCGAGCTGGTCTTCCAGGATGATGATGCGGCAGGCGGCTTCGATGGGGGTGCCCTGGTCGACGAGTTCGCGGGCGCGTGCGGCGATGCGCAGCTGGTAGCGGGAGTAGCGGCGGTGGCCGCCCTCGGAGCGCAGCGGGGTGATCAGGCGGGCTTCGCCGATGGCGCGGAGGAATCCCTGGGTGGTGCCGAGTATCTCGGTGGCCCGGCCCATCGTGTAGGCGGGGTAGTCGTCGTCGTCGAGACGCCCGAACGAATCGTCAGCTGTCACTTGCACCTCTCTGTGGAACGCGTCGAGGGGCCCGGATGCCGTACGGCACCCGGGCCCCGAAGGAACTGCTACACCATCTGCCGGCCCTGATACTGCACCGGCCTTCTGTGTCCGCCGACCCGACCTGGAAGGTGTCGGGGCTGCGGGGATCGCGGTTGCTTGACCGGAGACCACCTCACTATCGATGTCCTGCGGTACCCGGGCTCAACATTCCGCCCGGGCGATCCTGATGGCGCTCTGCTCCTCCGTTTCTTCCCTCTGGGATCAATCACTTACGGGTACTGCAACTGCGGTACTGCTCACGGCGGCCCCTGATCACTGCGGGCCACCCGGTCCGGTCGTCAGTCCCGTCGCCGTCCTGCAACCAACCTGGCTTCGAAACTCCACCACCGCACCGTCCTGCGAACTGCAACTGCGGTACTGCTTCCCGGCAGTTCATCTCTGCCGGGCTTCTTGCTCGATCTCGGCTACGAGAGAAACCATAACCACACCACCGCCCAATGTCTACCTCAGCCGCTACAGATTTCCGCGTGTTCGACGGTGAGGTAATCGAGCTCAGTCGCATGCTGATCAGACGTGCGGCCGAGGTCCTCGTGATCAGCCGACTGAGACGTGAACCGGTCCGCCCTCGCGCGAGACACCATCGAGCCAGGTGAACGGCACACGGAAGACGCGTCCGGGAGCGGCCGGCCACGGGCTCGTGCGCCGGGTGATGACCCGCCCGTCCTGGTGCACGGTCACCTTGGGGACGCGTACGAACTCGTCGGTCCACAGCAGCAGTTTGCCGCGTGCGGGCGCGGGGTCGCCCGGCCGCAGGATCTGTGGGGCGATCCAGCGGAACGGTGCGTCGGCCAGCAGGCGCAGGCCTTGGGTCGGCTGTGGCCGGCCGTGGAGGTGGTGGACGACCTGTTCGGCGACGTGTTTGCCGTCGAGGGCCGCGGCGTCGGCGACGTCGACGGGGTGCACCAGGTTGCCTGCCGCGAAGACGCCGGGGCGGCTGGTGCGCAGGGCGGTGTCGGTGAGTGGGCCGAGTGTGGCCCGGTCGAGTTCGATGCCTGCGCTGCGGGCGAGTTCGTGGTCGGGGATCCAGTCGCCGGTGAACACGACGGTGTCGCACTCGATGGTGCGGCGCTTCCCGGTGTCGAGGTGTGCGATCTCGACGGCCTGGCAGCGCCCTTTGCCGATGACCCGGGTGACGCGGGTGCGGGTGGCGACGGGGACGCGCAGGACGGTGCGCCCGGCGGCGTTGAAGGCTCCGTACGACTCGGCCTTCGGGTACTGGCTGACCATCAGGGCAGGTGTGCAGCCGGCTTCGCGCAGGGTGACGGCCGCGGACCAGCTGACGAGTTCACCGCCGACGATCACGGCCCGCTTGCCCACCGGCTGGTGGTGGAGGTGGACGAGGTTCTGGAGTTGTCCCGTGGTGTAGACCCCGTGCGGGCGGTCGCCGGGGATGCGGCGTGCGGCGCGCGGACGTTCGCGGGCCCCTGTGGCGAGCACGAGGGCTCGGGGGCGGATCCGGTAGCGGCCGTCGGGGCTGGTCACCTCGACGGTGGTGTCGTCCTCCCACCCGGTCACCATCGTGCGTGTCCGAATCTCCGCTCCGGCCTCGGTCGCGTCCTTGACGCGGTAACGGGCGTACGCGGGGCCGGAGATGAAGCGGCGCAGGTCGCGCATGCCGTAGCCGGTGTGGTCGCTGTGCCGGGGGATTCCGCCCGCTTCGGCCTCGCGGTCGACGACGAGGACGTGTCCGGCGCCGAGCCGGGCGAGTTCGGCGGCCGCGGTCAGGCCGGCGGGCCCGGCGCCGATGACGAGGACGTCGGGGGTGATGAGAGGGGTCGGCTGGTGGTTCATGGGTTCTGTCCTTCAGGCCTTGGGGCAGCCGTCGTGGGCGTGGTGCTGGGTGCGGAGGGCGTCGACGGCGGCGCCGCAGTAGAAGCCCTGGCAACGGCCGTTCATGGCGCGGGTACGGCGACGCAGGCCTTCGAGGTTCCGGGCGGGGACGGCGGCGTGGCACGCGTCGCGGATCTCCCCTTCGGTCACGCGCTCGCAGAAGCAGACGACGGTCCCGTAGGCCGGGTCCTCGGCGATGCGCTCGGAGTCCTGGTACGGACGCGTGGTCGCCTCGCCGATGTTGGGCATGTGGGGCGGGTCGGGCAGCGCCTGGCGGGGCTTGAGGACCAGGCCTGCGTCCTCCAGCAGACCGCGGACGTGCTCGGCGATCGCGATTCCGGCGGTCAGGCCGGTGGAGCGGATACCGCCGACGAGCAGATAGCGCTGCTCGGGGCTGGCCTCGATCAGGTAGTCGCCGTGGTCGATGGCGGCGCGCAGGCCTGCGTAGCCGGCTGTGACCTCCTCGGCCAGCAGGCGCGGCATGAGCCGTTCCCCCTTGCTGAGCAGGAAGTCGTGGCCACTTTCCGAAGTGCCGGTGTCGGTGCGGTCTTCGAGGTCCTCGGCGGTGGGGCCGAGCATGACGTTGCCGTAGATGGTCGGGGAGATGAGGACGCCCTTGCCGCGGGAGGTCGGCACCGGGAGGACGATCTTGTCGACCATGGGGCGGGCGAGCTTGTCGAAGACGAAGAGCTCTCCTCGGCGCGGGGTGACGGTGAAGCGGTCGTGGCCGAAGAGCCGGTCGATGCGGTCGGCGCCGAGACCGGCCGCGTTGACGACCCAACGGGCGCGGACCTCGCCGGCGGAGGTCGTCAGCGTGGTGTGGTCGCCGTTGTCCTGGCCGGCGGTCACGGTGTGCTGGAGCAGGATCTCGGTGCCCCGTTGCTGAGCGTCCGTGGCCAGGGCGAGGTTCGTCGTCCAGGTGCAGATGATGGACTCGTCCGGCACGGAGAGTCCGCCCAGGGCTCCCTCGCCCAGGTCGGGAAGGGCCTGGTAGACCGCTTCGGAGTCGACGATGACGCAGTGCTCGTAGCCGTTGGCCTCGGCCTTCTCCTTGAGGCCGGGCAGGGCGTCGAGCTCTTCCTGGTCCCAGGCCACAAGGAGGGCGCCCGTGTGCTCGACGGGGATGCCGGTCTCCTCGGCATACGCGGACAGCAGCTCGTACCCGCGGGCGACGAGGCGGGATTCGAGGGTGCCGGGCTTGGCGTCGAAACCGGTGTGCAGGATCGCGGTGTTGGCCTTGCTGGTGCCGTCGCCCACGTCGTCACGGGCCTCGACCAGCGCGATGTCCAGCTCGTAGCCGGCCAGGTCACGCGCGATGGCCGCGCCGACGATGCCGCCTCCGATGACGGCGACGTCGTAGACGTCGGCGTGGGGCGCCGCAGTGGTGGCGGTCATGGTTGTACTCCCTTGCCGGCGCAGGCAGTTGCGGCCTGCGCCCATGTGGTGCGGAACTCCTCGGCCCGGTGTGCGGACCAGCGGGGTTCGTAAACGGTCGTCGGTTCCCAGGTCCCGACGGCTTCCTTCAAACCGAGCGCGGGTTCCAGCGCGCAGCGGGCCAGCGCGGCGGCGCCCAGCGGCGTCGCGTGCGCGGAGGGGTAGATGTCCACCGGCAGCTGCGCGATGTCGGCCTGTGCCTGCATCAGAACCGCGCTGTTGGTCAGTCCGCCGTCGGCGCGCAGCCGGGTCAGCGGTCGACCGAGATCCTTGCCCACGAGGTCGGCCAACGCTGTGACCTGCGCGGCGATGCCCTGCAGCAGTGCCAGCACCAGGTGCTCGCGGTGTGTGGCGAGCGAGAGCCCGGTGAACGACGCGGTGGCGTCGGGCGCCCACCAGGGAGCGGCGAGCCCCGCGAACGAGGGGACACACAGCGCCCCTTGGGCGTCCGCGGCGGCGAGCGTGTCCAGATCGGTGGCGGCCCGGATGAGTCCGAGGTCCTGCAGCCAGCGCACGGCCGACGCGACCGTATAGACCTGACCGTCTATGCAGTACGGCGTACGTCCCTCAGCACGCCACGCGATCGACGTGGTCAGCCCCGCGCTGGAACGCACGGCATTCAGGCCCGTGTTGGCCAGCAGGAACGCCCCCGTGCCGTACGTGCACTTGGCCGTGCCCTCCTCCAGGCAGCTCTCGGCGACCAGCGCCGCCTGTTGGTCGACGATCAGCCCGGCGACGGGGACGGCGGCGCCGAAGGCCTGCGTCGTGCCGACGATCTCGTCACAGGCGACGATGCGGGGCAGCTCCTCGTCCCCCAGTCCGAACAGGTCGACGAGTCCGGGGTCCCAGGCACCGGAGTCCAGGTCCAGGAGGAGGGAACGGCTCGCGGTGGCGGCATCGGTGACGAACTCACCGGTGAGGTGGTGGACCAGCCAGGTGTCGGTGGTCGTGACCACCCCGTCGCGTGTCATGTTGCGGCGCAGCCAGGCCATCTTCGGCGCGGAGAAGTACGGGTCGAGCACGAGTCCGGTGCGCCGGGCGATGTCGTCGGCGTGCGCGGTGAGTTCGCGACAGACGTCGTCGGCGCGGCGGTCCTGCCACACGATCGCGGCGGACAGCGGGTTGCCGGTGGCCGGGTCCCAGGCCAGGACGGTTTCGCCCTGGTTGGCCAGCGCGACGCAGTCGATGGGCCGGCCTGCCTTGCGGACCGCGCGCCGTCCGCTTTCGAGGACGGAGGCCAGCAGCTCTTGGGGGTCCTGCTCGACGCCTCCGCCAGGCAGATAGACCGGACGGAGCGTCTCTTCGGCGATGGCGAGTGTGCCCTGCTCGGCGTCGACGACGATCGCCTTGGTTCCCGAGGTGCCCTGGTCGATGGCGAGGATCGTGGTCACTTGACGTCGCCCTCCGCGGTGAGAGCGCCGTGCTGTCGGGGTACGACGGGGTCGGCGTCGTCCAACGCGCGGTCGACGTCGGCCATGTCGGGCATGGTCAGCCCGTGGCGCCCCCGGCGGTACAAGAGCCCGGCGAAGTACACGGCACCGATCGCGAACAGCACGAGTACGTACAGCCAGGGAGCACGGAACGAGGCGTCGCGGAAGATCAACAGCTCGTAGACGAGCCAGACCGAGGCGATGACCAGAACCGGCACTTCCCAGCGTCCCAGGGAGAACCCCTGGGACGGCGGCAGCGACTTGCGCTTGGCGATGTACATCGCGACGGTGCCCGCGTAGATGAGAGCGGGCAGCAGCGTTCCGGCCGAGAACAGCTGGAACAGCGCGTCCGTGGAGCCGGAGAACAGGGCGAGGATCACCTGGGCGACGAGCATCATGAACACCGAGGCGTTCAGGGGCGTCGTGGTGCGTCGGTCCACGCGGCGCAGCAGCTTCCAGCCAGGGAAGCGCTCGTCACGGGACATGGCGTACACGAGACGGGTGCCGCTGAGGGTGATCACGAGCCCGCAGGAGAAGATCGAGACCACGACGAGGACGAGCAGCACCTTGCCGACGACGGAGCCGAGCACCGCTGTGATCACCGTGGCCACCGGGGTCGCCGACTCGTTCAGCGTGCTCAGCCGTCCCGCCGCCGCCGTCACCGCGACCAGGAACAAGAACCCGAGCACACCCAGCGAGAGCACGGCCTGCACCATCGCCTTGGGGATCACACGGGCCGGCTCGCGGGTCTCCTCCGCCAGGTTAGCCGCCGACTCGAACCCGACGATGGTGAAGGCGCCGAGCAGGAAGGCCAGGGCGAACGGCCCGGCGTGCGTGCTCCCACCCAGTGCGTAGTACCCGTCGGCGGTGACGGTCCCCGTGTCGAAGAGATGACCGAAGTCGAGCTTGCCGGTGGCGGCGCCTACCACGAAGAGCAGCACGGTCAGGGCGATCATCCCGACGAGCTGCATCGTGACCGCGACATTGTTGACCTTGTGGGTGGTTCGCGTCGACAGGGCCACCAACACCGCTTGCAGCAGCACGACCAGGGCGGTGATCGCCCACGCGTTCTGCGGCGTTCCGACGTACTGGAAGAGCTCCGGCAGGATCGTCGAGGCGATGGTGTAGTCGACAGCGACCAGGACGACACCCAGGAACGCGAACGAGATCCAGCCCATGATCCAGCCCCACACCGGGCCCACGATGCGCGACACCCACTGGTAGGAGTAGCCGCTGATCGGGATGCGGGCGGCGAGCGCGCCGAAGACCAGGGCGATCGAGAGCTGGCCGATCACCGTGATCGGCCAGGCCCAGATGCCGCGCGGCCCGGAGGTGGCCAGGACCGCTCCGTAGGTCGTGAAGATGCCGGTGGCGATCGAGACGAACCCGAAGGCGACCGAGAACGAGGCGTACCACCCCAATTCCCGGGTCATCCCTTCCCGAGGCTCGTGAGCAGGTGGTCTCGAACCCGGCGTGGGTGTGTCCTGATGAGTCATGGCTGGCGTTCCCCTGGTTGAGAGTGCCCCGCTGCGGATGCCCTCTGACCGAAGTTGTGGATACCTGACTGTGAACACCCGAAAGTGTGGACCTGTGCCTGCATCGCGTCAAGAGATCGGGCGGAATCGTGGCCGACGACGGTAGGATGCGGGCAGAGAGCCACAGAAACAGTCATGAGAAACAGTCATGGGGGTGCGAGCGTGCTCGCCGCAGAACGACACCGCAGGATCGCCGCCGAACTCTCGCGGCTCGGCTTCGTCACCACCGACGACCTCACGACACTGCTGGGCGTATCGCACGAGACCGTACGCCGGGACCTCGCACTGCTCGAACAGCGCGGAGAACTCGCCCGGGTCCATGGGGGAGCCACGTCGCGCCAGGCCCCCGTCGGGGAAGAGGCCCCGTTCACCGAGCGCAGCGGCACCCAGGCGGCCCAGAAGGAAGCGATCGGGCGGGCGGCCGCCGCGCTGATCAAACCTGGGCAGACGGTCATCATCGACGTCGGCACCACCGCGCTCGAAGTGGCCCGTGCCCTACCGGCCGACCACACCGGTGTCATCGCCACTCCATCACTGCTCGTGGCCGCCGAGGCGAGTACGCGGCCCGGAGTCGAAGTGCTCGTCAGCGGGGGGAGGTTGCGCGCGGGGGACCTCGCCTGCTCGAACGCCCAGGCCGTGGGGTTCTTCGCCGACCTCCGCGCCGACGTGGCCTTCATCGGCTCCGGCGGCATCTCGGACTTCGGCCTGACCGACTATCACCTCGACGAGGTCGCCACCAGGCGCGCCATCCTCGCGAACACCACGAGCAGCTGCGTACTGGGTGACTCCAGCAAATTCGGCCGCACCGCTGCCCACCGCGTCTGCGGACTCGACGGCTTCGACACCCTCATCACGGACCGGGCTGCCGACACCGAACTGGGCGCGGCTCTGATGCAGGCGGGTGTGAACCTGGTGGTCGCTTGATGTGCCGGGGGAGACAAGCGAATGGGCGGGCCGCACCCTTCGGCCCCTTGGCAGCCGAGTGGCCGAAGGCGCGGGGGGGCATGGGTCATGCCGTCGGGGACGGCAGTTCCGCGGCGGCCCTGATGATGCCGTCCAGGACGGTCGCCACCTCCTTGCGCGGCTCGGCACGGCTCGTGCGGTGCCGGGCGATCAGGCGACGAGAGCCGAGCCCGGGCACGGACACCGCCTTGACTCCCTCAAGAGGCATGCCGTGCACGGCCAGGGACGGCACCACCGCGACGCCCAGGCCTCCCGCGACCAGAGCCAGCGCGGCGTTGTAGTCGTAGTAGCTGTGGGCGGTGCGGGCCAGGGTCATGCCGCGGCGTACGTGTTCGGTGGCGTCGTGGGCGGCGGCGTCCGCGTCGACACCGAGCCAGGTGAGGTGTTCGAGGTCCGTCAGGGTCGTGGGAGCGGGAGTTCCGGCGGGCGTGACGACCACCCATGGCTCCTCGAGGATCGGCACGTCGCGGGTTCCCCGCGCGGACCTGCGGCCGATGGGGGTCTCGGCTTCCACGATCAGGAGGTCCACTGTCCCGGCGCGGAGCTCCTGCTGCGCCTTGTCGCCGTCCATCTCGTGGATCCGCAGCTCCAGGCCCGGGAATTCGGAGCGCAACTGGTGCACCAGGGGGACGAGCAGGGCCCGGATCACCGTCTGGAAAGCGGCGATGACCACGGTGCCGGAGACCTCCTCCCGCAAGGCCGCCAACGACCTTGTGACGTCCGTCAGTTCCGACTCGATGCGTTCGGCCGCTTCGGTGAGCACCCGGCCCGCGGCGGTGACCACGGCGCCGTGCGGCTGGCGGTCCAGGACCGGGGTGCCGATCTCGGCTTCGAGGCGGGCGATCTGCTGCGATACGGCAGAGGGCGTCAGGTGCAGCACATCGGCGGCCGCGAGAATCCCGCCTGCCCGGTGGACAGCGAGCAGAACGGCCAGTTTCCGCGGGTCGACATCCATTCAGTGCAGCTTAACCCCCGGCGTAGAGAACTTCGATTGATCTGTATGCGGTGGGTGCCAACAATGGGGGACATGCAGGCAATCATGACCTCCGCGGCGACGGCAGCAGGATGGGTAGGAGCCCTGAGCACGGCCGCCGCCTACCTGTTGGTCTCGCGTCGTGTCATCGAGCCGGACGCCCAGATGTTTCAGGTGATCAACATGCTCGGTGGCGCTCTCCTGGCCGTCTCCGCCGCCGCCAGTGGAGCATGGCCCTCGGTGACGTCGAACTTTGTCTGGGTGCTCATCGGCGTACAGGCGCTTGTCGGGGCGCGTCGCAGCGTACGAACTGTCCTCGGCCGAGTGACGGCATGCTTCTCGCGGCGCCGAGGAGCCGAACGGGCATGGAGCCGGGCAACCGGCCGCTGAGACGCACCGGCCATTTCGCCAAGTGATCGCCGTCATACCGGGAATGCCGTGCACCGACGGGTCGTTGGGGGTTGAGTGCGTGCTGCGTGTGCGCGCCTTTCTCCTGGCCCGCGGCGCACGGCCCGGCCCATGACTTCGACCGACTCTTGCGAGGTACAGCCCCACATGAGCCAGCCAACCAACGTCGAGCACGTGGACGCGCCCGGTGACGACGGCAGTGCGGGCACCCCGCCCGCGGACGCGACATCGGCACGCGCGGGAGTCCTCATCGCGGTCCTCGTCGCGTCCGCGTTCGTGATGATCCTCAACGAGACGATCCTGAGCGTCGCCCTGCGCGACCTCACGGTCGACCTGGGGGTCTCCACAACGACCGTGCAGTGGCTGACCAGCGGCTTCCTGCTGACGATGGCCGTGGTCATCCCGATCACCGGCTTCCTTCTCGAGCGCTTCTCCGCGCGCCAGATCTTCCTGGCCTCGCTGACGGCGTTCAGCACCGGCACCCTGATCAGCGCCCTCGCGCCCGGCTTCGGCGTGCTGCTCACCGGACGCGTGGTGCAGGCGTTCGGCACCGCTGTGATGATCCCGATGCTGATGACGACAGTGATGCGCCTGGTCCCCGCGGAGCGCCGCGGCGCGATGATGGGCACCATCACGATCGTCATCGCGGTGGCCCCGGCCATCGGCCCGACGGTGGGCGGCGCGGTGCTGTCCTCGCTCGGCTGGCGCTGGATGTTCTGGATCGTCCTGCCGCTGGCACTGGCGGCGTTGGTGATCGGTGCGATACGGCTGCGCCTGGACAGCGAGACACGGAAGGTGCCGCTGGACGTGCTGTCGGTGGTGCTCTCCGCCGCCGGCTTCGGCGGCATCCTCTACGGCCTCGCCTCCATCGGCGAGTCCGGCGGCGGGGAGCACACCGTCGCGCCATGGATACCGATCGTCGTCGGCCTGCTGTCCCTCACCCTGTTCGTCCTGCGTCAACTGCGCCTGCAGCGCCAGGATCGCGCCCTGCTGGACCTGCGCCCGCTGGCCAACCCCACCTTCTCCGTAGCCCTGTTGCTGTCCGCGCTGCTGTTCATGTGCATGCTGGGCGCGGCCGCGATCCTGCTGCCGCTCTACCTTCAGACGGTCATGGGGACGACCACCTTCGTCAGCGGCCTCGCCGTCCTCCCCGGCGGCCTGCTCCTGGGTCTCCTCGGCCGCCCCGTGGGCCGGCTCTACGACCGCGTCGGCGCCCGTCCGCTCGTGATCCCGGGGGCGGCCGCGCTGGCGGCCTCGCTGTGGCTGTTCTCGCTGCTCGGCCCGGACTCCTCGCTGGCGGCGGTCATCGCCATCCACCTGCTGCTCATGGGCGGACTCGGCCTGATGATGACTCCGTTGATGACGGCGTCCCTGAACGTGCTGCCGGACCACCAGCACTCCCACGGCAGCGCGATCCTCGCCACGATGCAGCAGGTGGCGGGTGCGTTTGGTACGGCGGTCTTCGTCACCGTGGCGTCCAGTGCGTCCGACGGCGCGTCCGGTGCGCCCGACGCCAGTGGCCTGAGCGCGGCGTTCGTCCTCGCGGGCGTCATCGGTCTTGTGGCGTTCGCGGCAGCGCTGTTCTTCGGCCGTGCCGCGGGCTCCGCGCGAGGCCCCGAGAAGGCCACCGCACGGTGACGTTCTAGGTGTTGCTCCACCCAGCGGTCCTGGAATACGAGTCCAGCAGGTCCACCACGAAGACGAGGGTCGAGCCCGCCGGAATCAACGGCGAGGGAGACTCTTTGCCGTAGCCGAGACGCGGGGGAACGATGATCTCGCGTCGACCGCCGACCTTCATCCCCCTCACCCCCCGGTCCCAGCCCTTGATGACCCTGCCACCGCCCAGGGCGAACTTGAACGGCTCGCCCCGGTCCCAGGAAGCGTCGAACTCCTTGCCGGACTCGAAGGTGACCCCGACATAGTGGACCCTGACCACCATGCCGGGTTTCACCTCGGCTCCGTCCCCGACGATGAGGTCCCGGATGGTCAGCTCGGCAGGAGCGTCACCCTCCGGGACATCGACCTCGGGCTTCGTCAGTTCACTCATGGCCGCCTCAGCGCTCTCCGTCGGGGCCCTTGAACGGACCGGCCGGACACATGGACACCCCATGCGTCAGATGGCCACGCTACCGAGGAATCCGATCCGCGGAGCACGCCCGATCCGGCGGCCACACGTCAGCCTGCCGCGGCGTCGTCGACCTTGAAGCCCATGCGGACCCGGCCGTCGACGACCGACTTCGCGGTCACCGTCACCCTGTACTGCTTGCCTTCCGAGGCCAGTTGGCAGTGGACGACGGTACCCACCTTGGCCGGGAGGTCCTCGGGGCAGGAGAAGGCGTCGGGCTCCTTGCCGACCTGCGCCGTCAGGGCGGCCTTGCCCTGACGGGCCACCTCCGCCCGTTTCACCGACCCGTCGCCGATGCCGGTGCTCGCCGCGTCGGTGGGCTCCGGATCCGCGGACTTGCCTGCGCCCGCGGCGTCGTCGACCTTGAAGTCCATGTTGACCTTGTCGCCGTCGACCGACTTCGCGGTGGCCGTCATGCCCAGCTTCTCGCCGCCGTCGGTGAGTTCGCAGCGTACGGTCGCGCCCACCTCGGCCTTGAGGTCGTCGGCGCAGGCGATGTCGTCGGGCTCCCGGCCGATCTGTTTGCCCAGGGCCGTTGAGGCCTGCTTCGCGACCTCGTCCTTGTCCACCCCCTTCGAACCCACGCTCGCCGAGCAACCCGCCGCGAACGCCACCGCCAGCAGCGCCCCTGCTGCTCGCACGGCGATCTGTCGGTTGGTCGACTGCTGCATGGGGGCTCCTCTTGGGTCGGACACTGTTCAGGTCAAGCTCCGGGACGCGCGAAGACGCCTCCCTGGTTCCGGCCACAATCATCGCCCACGATCCTGGCCCACGATGTCTTCCCGATGGCCGTGACCTACAGCATCAGCAGCGTGCGGTGCGCCGCCCGCCCCGTGGCCCGGAGCGGGAGGACCGCGAGGCGCATCAGGACCACGGCGTTGTCGTCGCCCGCGACGCGGTTGGTGGAGAGTTCGCCGCACGAGAGGCACTCGTGGACGATCAGCCACTCGCCGTCCGGGCGGCAGGACACCGTCAAGGCGTCCATCCGGCCCCGGCAGTCCGACGCGCGGTCGCCGGGGATCCGGTCGTCCACGTGCAGACTGGTCAGGCAGTTCGGGCAGTGATTGCGGTGGCCGCTGCCCGGGGCGTCCAGGGAGACCTCCAGGCGGCAGCCCGCGCAGCGGAAGTCGCGGGTGCGGTGGCCGTCGGGCCGGCGCCGCCGCCGGGTGTCGGGGACCTCGGGCGACGTCCGGTTACGGCGTGGCATGCCGGGCCTCCCCGCTCACAGTGTTCCGAACGTTTCGAGGGGGAAGGGCGGTTGGGCCAGTGGCCGTACCGCCATCCGCATCAGCACCAGCTGGTTGTCGTCGGGGCTCACCGGGTTCGAGGTGAGCTCGTCGCACCGCACGCAGCGGTGGACGATCATCCAGTCGCCGGTCCGCAGGACGGCGATGGCGATCGGTGACATCCGGCCGTGGCACTCGGTGCGGCCGCCCTGAACGTGGTCCAGGACGTGGCGCGAGTGCAGACACGAGGGGCAGTGGTTACGGCTACGGCCGTCCGGATCGGCGGTGGTCACGGTGAGACCGCACCAGGCGCAGGTGAACGTACTGATCTTGAGGGTGGGGCTGGGGTTCGGGCTCGGGTTGGGGGTGTGCTCGGACACCGGTGCTCCTTGCTGGGGAGTTGGTCATCGACAGCAAGAGCAGGCCGAGCGGCCTCGACGGCTGGATCGGTCGGTTATCCGCGACGTGTACGTGCAGTACGTGTACGTGTGCCCGTAGGTGGTACGTCGCGGTGAGGCGCGCTCGGCGCGGTCCGGGTCATCAAGACACCCTCTCGGTGGGCGCGGGGCCCGGTCGTTCGTGCGTGCGGAAACAACGGGGCAAGGGTAGGCAGGCCGCTGGGGCGTACGCGAGCGAATATTTCCGCGCGCCAGGAGACTCCCTCGGTACCGCATCAGGAGACATCTACGTCGCCGACAGCCCGCGTGTACGTCTCCTCGGGGCGTCCCGTACGGAGGAGTTCGCGCCACTGCTCGACACTCCAGTCGCCGGGAGCGGTGGTGGCGATGAACTCCTCCAGGAGCCGGATGAACCGCGTGGGGTCGGTGTGGTGCGGGAAGTGCCCGGCGCCCGGGAAGATTTCGAGCCGGCTGCCGGGCATCGCCTGGTACGCGGCGCAGGCGTGCGCCACGGGCAGCACGCTGTCGCGGTCGCCCCAGACGAGGAGCGTGGGGATGCCCCGCGCGAGATAGCAGCGGTCCAGCATGGTGACCACCTGGCCGCGCCAGTCGACGACGGCCCGCAGTGTCCGTATGAAGGCGTCGCGGGAGTTCTGGTCGGGCAGGGCGTCGACCATGTTGACGAGGTCGGGCGCGTCCACGCCGAGCCCGGTGTCCAGGAGTTGGAGGGCGCGGACGACCGCGGTGACCGGCAAGCGTGCGCCTGTCACCTTCAGCAGGCCGAGCGCGAGGCCCGCGCCGGGCAGCGTCGCGGCCCGCAGGAGGGGCGTGACCTGGCGGCCGACCCCGCCGGTGGAGATCAGGGCGAGCCGGTCGACGCGCTCGGGGAACTGGTACGCGAACTGCATCGCGACTCCGCCGCCGAAGGAGTGCCCGACGAGCGTGACGCGGTCGATGCCGAGCACGCCGAGCAGGTCGCGCAGGCCGTTCGCGTACGCGGCGACCGAGTAGTCGGCGCGCGGCTTCGCCGAATCGCCGTGCCCGAGCAGGTCGGGAGCGATGACGGTGTGCCGGCGCGCGAGGGTGCCGACGCAGTCCTCCCAGTGCGCGCTGGACGCCCCGACACCGTGGATGAGCAGCACGGCCGGGCCCTCGCCCGCGATCCGGTAGGCGCGGCGGTAGCCGTGGACGGTGGCGAAGGCGAGCGCGCTGCCCTCCTCCGGCGCGCGTGCGGCGGGCTCACGGATCGGAATGACGTGCGCCATGGCCTTTCTCCCCGTGACGGTCCAGTGCGGGCGCGTACCGGATCCCGGTGCCCGGGAGCGGTACGGCGAGCGTACGGAGCGCGGTGCGGCGGAGGGTTTCGTGCCGGTTGCGGTTGCGGATGGATTCCGTTTCCCCGGCCGGGCGGCGCGGGAGTGGCGCGCAGTTGACGGCGGACGTGCCGTCACACCCCGCCCCACACCTCCTCCGCCGTCTCCACGATGAGGCGCAGTTTGGCCATCTGGTCCTCGGTGGTGAGCTTGTTGCCCTCGACGGTGGAGGAGAAGCCGCACTGCGGGGACAGGCACAGCTGATCGATGTCGATGTAGCGGGAGGCCTCCTCGATACGCCGCTTGAGCGCGTCCTTGTCCTCCAGCTGCGGCCGCTTGGTGGTGACGAGGCCGAGCACGACCTGCTTGCCCTTGGGGACGTAGCGCAGCGGGGCGAACCCGCCGGAGCGCTCGTCGTCGTACTCCAGGAAGAAGCCGTCGACGTCGAGGCCGCCGAAGACGGCTTCGGCGATGTAGTCGTAGCTGCCCGAAGCGGCCCAGGAGGAGGCGAAGTTGCCGCGGCACATGTGGGTGGTGACACGCAGGTCGTCGGGGCGTCCCGCGAGCGCCCGGTTGATGTTCGCGATGTACGTCTCGTGCTGGTGCTCCGCGTCGCCGCCGATGGACGCGACGTAGGAACGCTGCTCGGGATCGTTCAGGTACGCGAGCGAGGTGTCGTCCAACTGCAGGTAACGGCAGCCCAGTTCGTGCACGCCGCGGATCTGGGCGGCGTAGGCGTCGGTGAGGTCGGACCAGAAGGCGTCGAGGTCGGGATAGACGGTCGTGTCGATCGCGGCGCGGCCGCCGCGGTAGTGGACCATGCTCGGCGAGGGGATGGTCAGCTTCGGGGTGACGCCGTCGGCGACGGTGTCACGCAGGAAGGCGAAGGCATCGGCGAAGATGGTGCGTTCCAGTGACACCTTGCCGTCGATGCGCGCGGAGGGCGGCGCGAACTCGATGTCGCCGTCCTCGTTGTGGAACCGCACGTGCAGCGACTCGTCCTCGACGCGCCGCACGCCCCCGAGGGCGTAGATGAAGTCCATGTGCCACGAGGCACGGCGGAACTCGCCGTCGGTGGCGCTGCGCAGCCCCGCTTCCTTCTGCATCGCGACGATCACGCGCACCGCCTCGTCCTCGGCGGCGGCGAGCGCGGCATCGTCGATCTTCCCCGCGGCATGGTGCTCGCGGGCCTGGAGGAGCGCGGGCGGGCGCAGCAGGCTGCCGACGTGGTCGGCGCGGAACGGGGGCCGGGTGGTGGCGGCCATGGTGGGACATCCTTTCCTCGGCTACGCCAACACCTTCGCGTGAATCATTGTGGCCCTCAAGCACTTTGACCGGGAGTCGGCCGAGGCCGTCTTCTCGGAGCGGAGGATGCGGCGCGCTCCACGCCCGGAGTGATCTTTACCGCTGGCGCAGAGGGGGTCGGTGGAGCGTTGGCGGACGTCCTTCCATTCGCCCGGCGGCGCGGCATCGCCTGCGCAGGTGTGGTGGCCGTCTCCACACCCGGTTCCCAGGGCCGGGTCAGGTGCTCGTCGGAGCGCCGACAGGACGATGTCCTCCCCGCTGTGTGACGTCCGCGAAGACCCATCGGCCTCCAGCAGGTCCGTTTCAGGGACACCAGTCCCTCACGCCCATCCTCATCGTCGGCCGACTCGCCGAAGTGTGGCCGGTGCCTGATGGTCGACCGGTGAAGCACTCCATCGCACGGCGTACATCCTGCGGATGGGGCGGTCGTTCACAAGGCACCCTTCGCCGCTCCCGCACTGTGCGGAAGGCACACTCCGTCCGCCGGTGCCCGGCATAGCGTCTCCCGGATCCCGACGCCCGACGCCCCGCCAGGAGGCTGCCATGACCGACGCAGAGAAGATCTTCCGCGCATACAACGACGCCGAGAACGCCCACGCCCCCGACACCGCGGCACAGTTGCTCGCGCCGGACCTCGACGTCCAGGTGAACGGTCGGCAGGCGCTGGCCTCGGCCGAGGACGACCGTGCCGCCAACGACGAACTGCTGCGCCGCTACCCGGACTACCGCCGCGAGATCGTAGACGTCGTCGCGAACGGCGAGCGGGCGGTGGCCCGTTGGCGGATGCGCGGCACCCCGTCGGCGGCCGACGGCGAGCCCCTGGATGTCCACGGCTGCTCCGTCGTGACGGTGCGGGACGGGCGCATCACGCAGGCGTTTCTGTACTACGACGGCGGGGCGCTGGCCGCGGTGTTGGACGCCGTGACGGGGCCGGACGCCGACTGACGCGGGCGACGCCCGCGACCTCGACGTGCAGCTGGCACACCCACTTCGACTTCGCGTGGGCGCACGGCACAAGGCCGCCGTCCGCTCGCGGCCTAACGTGCCGCCCACATCGTGCTGAGAGGAGCCCACTGATGGGCCGATACCGCGTCTCCATGGATATCGGGGGCACGTTCACCGACGTCGTCGCCTACGACGATGAGGGTGGTGCCTTCCACGCCGGAAAGTCCTCGACGACACCGAAGGATCTGACGGAGGGCGTGCTCGCCGCCCTCGGGTCCCTCGTGCAGTCGCCGGGTGACATCTCGTTTATGGTCCACGGGACCACCCAGGGCCTCAACGCGCTGCTCGAGCGCCGCGGGGTCAAGGTCCTGCTGCTGGCGAGCGCCGGGTCCGAGGACGTCTACCACATCGCGCGCGGCCCCCGGACGCGCCTGTACGACCTGCACTTCCGCAAGCCGGAACCGCTGCTGCCGCTGCGGGACATCGTGCCGGTCGGCGGCCGGTTCGGCGCGGACGGTTCCGAGTTGCAGCCGCTCGACGAGGCGGCCGTACGCGCCGCGGCCGAGCGGGTCAGAAACGAGGGGTTCGGCGCGGTCGCCGTCGGCTACCTCTTCAGCTACAAGAACGCGGCGCACGAACTGCGCACCCGCGAGATCCTGCGCGAGGAACTCGGCGACGAATTCACCATCTCGCTGTCGCACGAGGCGGCCAAGGAGTGGCGCGAGTACGAGCGCACTTCGTCGGCCGTCGTCGAGGCCTACACCGGGCCGGTGGTGCGCCGTTACCTCAGCAGGCTCGAACAGAGCCTGGACGAGCAGGGGTTGACCGTTCCGCTGCACGTCATGCAGTCGTCGGGCGGCATTCTGTCCGCCGAGTCGGCACGGCAACGCCCGTTGCAGACACTGCTGTCAGGGCCGGTCGGCGGCACGGCCGGCGGCGCAGCCCTGGCCAAGGCGCTCGACCGTCCCAACCTGATCTGCGTCGACATGGGCGGCACGTCGTTCGACGTGTCCCTGGTCGTGGACGGCGAGCCGGTCGTGTCGCCCGAGGCCACCCTCGAAGGCCTCCCGATGCTGATGAGTGTGGTCGACATCCACACCATCGGCGCGGGCGGAGGTTCGGTGGCCTGGGTCGAGGCCGGAGGCCTGCGCGTCGGGCCGCAGTCGGCAGGCGCCGACCCGGGGCCGGCCTGCTACGGCCGCGGTGGCGAGCAGCCGACCGTCACCGACGCCAACCTGGTGCTCGGCCGGGTGGACCCCGACTGGTTCGCCGGCGGGCAGATCAACCTGGACCTGGAGCGCGCCAAGACAGCCGTCGCCGCGCTCGGCGAGCAGCTCGGCCTGGACGTCGTCCAGGCTGCGGAAGGCATCTGCAGCGTCGCCAACGCCAAGATGGCGCAGGCGATCCGCACCATCACCGTGTCGCGCGGCATCGAACCCCGCGAGTTCGCGCTCGTCGCCTTCGGCGGCGCAGGACCAATGCACGCCGTGTTCCTCGCCGAGGAACTGGGGATCACCGACGTCGTCGTGCCACGGTTTCCCGGCGCGTTCTCCGCCTGGGGCATGCTGCAGACCGAGATCCGCAAGGACTTCTCCGAGCCGTACTTCTTCGTCGACACCGACCTCGACCGCACCGACATGGCCGCCCAGTTCGCGAGCCTGCACCGCGACGCCATCGCGGCTCTGTCCGGCGAGGGCGTGCCCGAGGAACGCCGGCGCGCCGTCCACGCCGTCGACGTCCGCTACGTGGAGCAGGAGTACACGCTCACGGTGCCCATGGAGAGCGCGGACGAGCCGCTGCGCGAGGACTTCCTCGAGGTGATCGCCCAGCGCTTCGGCGCCCAGCACGAGTCCCGCTACGGCCACGCCAACCTCGGCGCGCCCATTGAATTCGTCACGCTGCGCACCACCGCGTTCGGCGACCTCGGCCGGGCCGAGACCGAGCGGATCGCCCCGGCGCCGCAGCAGGAGTTCGCGCACCAGGTCAGGGGGGTCGTCTTCGACCGCACCGAACAGGAGACGTTGTTCGTGCGGCGCGACGACCTCCTGCCCGGACACACCTTCGCGGGCCCGGCGATCGTCGTGGAGTCCACCGCCACCACCGTCGTCCCGCCCGGCCATCAGGTCACGGCCGACGAGACCGGTTCCCTCGTCGTGTGCAGCAAGGAGCAGTGATGACAGTTCAGAACACCATCGACCCCGTCGTCGTCGAGATCATCCGCAACGCCCTGAAGTCCGCCGCCGACGACATGAACGCGATCCTCATCCGGTCCGCGTACACGCCGATCATCTACGAGTGCGGTGACTGCGTCGTCGCGCTCCTCGACGACCAGCACCAGGTGCTCGGCCAGTCCGCGGGACTGCCCATCTTCCTGGGGAACCTGGAGACCTGCACCAAGGCGACCGAGGAGCGGTTCGGCCGCGAGGTGTGGCAGCCGGGCGACGTGTGGATCCTCAACGACAGCTACCTCGGCGGCACCCACCTCAACGACGTGACCATCTTCGGCCCCGTCTTCATCGACGACGAGCTGGTCGGCTTCACCGCCTCCCGGGCGCACTGGATCGACATGGGATCCAAGGACCCCGGCGGCTCGATGGACTCCACGTCGATCTTCCAGGAGGGGCTGCGGCTCGGCCCGCAGAAGCTCGTCGAGGGCGGCAAAGAGGTCCGCCAGGTCGTCGACACCATCGCCACCAACGTCCGCTTCCCGTACCCGACACTCGGTGACATGCACGGCATGATCTCGTGCATCACGATGGGTCAGCAGCGGCTGGAGGAGATCGTCCGCCGATGGGGCGTCGACACGCTGCACGCCGCCCGCGACGAGATCTTCGCGCAGACCGAGCGCCTGGAGCGCGCTGTCGTCCGCGACATCCCCGACGGTGTCTACACGGCCGAGGGCTGCCTGGACAACGACGGCTTCGACCTGGACACCCCGATCCCGGTGAAGCTGAAGATCACGGTGTCCGGCGAGGACATCGAGTTCGACGTCACCGAGTCCGCCGACCAGACGCTCGGACCGATCAACTGCGGTACGTCACAGACCGTTTCGGCCTGCCGGGTCGGCTACAAGCTGCTGGTCAGCCCGGATGTCCCTGGCAACGGCGGCTCGTTCAGGCCGATGGACGTCAAGGTGCGCGAGGGGTCGGTGTTCGGCGCCGTGGCCCCGGCCGCCTGCCAGTGGTACTTCTCCCACCTCGGCCTGCTCATCGACCTGGTGGCGAAGGCACTCGCGCCCGCCCTGCCGGACAAGGTCGCGGGCGCCAGCCACGGCGACTCGATGATCGTGCTGCTCGCGGGCCGCGACCCGCGCACCTCCCGTGACTACGTCAGCCTCGAGGCGACACTGGGAGGTTGGGGCGCGTGGGATGGCTCCGACGGCGAGAGCGCCCTCATCAACAACGTCAACGGATCGCTCAAGGACATCCCCGTCGAGGTCTTCGAGACCCGCTTCCCGTTCCGTATCAACGAGTACGCCTTCCGGCCGGACTCCGGTGGCGCGGGGCGCTGGCGCGGCGGCAACGGCGTGACCCGCGAGTACGAGGCCCTGGCCGACTGCACGGTGTCCCTGTGGTTCGAGCGTTCGGCCACGCCCGCCTGGGGCCTGTTCGGCGGTCGGGACGCCACCCCGCCCGAGGTCGTCATCAACCCCGGGCGCGAGGACGAACGTCGGCTGCTCAAGTGCAACGGGCTCAAACTGCGCAAGGGTGACGTCGTACGGTGCCGGACCGGCGGCGGCGGTGGGTTCGGCGAGCCGGTCGAGCGCGCCCCCGAAGCGGTGCGCGCCGATGTTCTCGACGGGCATGTCACCGAGGCGACGGCGAGCACGGTGTACGCGGCCGGCTGACCGTCCGTACGGGTCAGGTGGTGCCGCTCGGCGTCCCGCCGGGCGGCACCACCGTCGGTTCACCCAGCAGGACGAAGCAGGCCACATGGAGCGCGAATCTGAGGTCCGGGTCGTCGTACGCCACCCCCTTGGCACGGATGCGTTCGAGGCGTCCTGACACGGTGTTGCGGTGCACTCCCAGGCGCGCCGCGGCCTGACCGGTGGAGCCGCCGCAGTCCAGGACGGCACACAGGGTGCGCACGAGCGTGTCGCCGTCGGCCGCGGTCAGCAGGGCCGCGAGAGCCGTCCGCGCGGCGGGCGCCAACTCCTCGTTCGGCAGCCCGGCCAGCACCACACGAGGGCCAAGGACGCCGTACCGCTCGACGTTCCCGGCGCCCGACCGGGCGGCCACCGCGGCCGCGAGCTGTGCCTCGTGCAATGAACGCCGCAGCCCGTCGGCGCCGCGCCCCGGTTCGCCGACGCCCGCGCTCAGCGGCAGGGCGCACCGGATCTTCGGCAGGCGGGCGCGCACCGTGGCCGCGACCCGGCTCGCGGTGTCCTCCGGCTCGCTCCACCAGCCGACCCAGCCGCCCCCGTAGGGGATCAACGGCCGCTGCCCGAAGGCTTCGTACCAGCCGGCGGCCACCCCGGCGCCCGCCACGTCCGGGTCCACGGACGGCGCACCGGCCGAGGGGCGGAGAAACACGACGGTGTTCAACGCGTCGAAACACCAGCCCAGTTCGGCCGCGGCCCGCCGCGTGTCAGCGTCCGGCACCCCGCTCGTCAGCGTCTCCAGGAGCAGCCGCTCGCGGGCCGTGCGGCGTGCCGTCGCAAGCAGCGCCTTGGCCGCGCTCGCCGCCAGCGGGGCGCGCGCGAGCCGCAGGACCGTCGTGACCGTCTCCTGCTCCGTCGCCTCCGCGGACAGACGTGCGACGAGGCGCGCCCACGGCTTTCCGTCGACGCCCGGCACCGCGACACCCACCTGGCCGCCGACGGCGGAGGCCCGGCCCGTCAGCACCCGGCCGCCTTCGGCCACCAACGCCACGGCCGTGCCCGGCAGTTCCGCGTTGATCACCCCGACGATGCCGCTCAGGCTGCTCTGCTCGCTGATCGCCGTGGCGCAGCGGGCAGCGAGTCGGCCGCGGGCGGCGCCGGGCGCGGCGACCGCCGCGGCCAGGTCCAGGGCGTGCCGGGCGGGGTCGTCCGCGAGGGCGAAGAGGGGCACGTTCAGCCGGTCCGCCAGGTCGATCGTCGACCGGCCGATGCTCGCGTCCCGCGGAGCGAGCACGCAGGCCGCACCGCGCTCCCACGCCGTGCGCAACGCGGACTCCAGCGCCCAGCCGCCCTGCGCCGCCGCGGTGTGCAGGACCAGCGCCGTGCCGGGCCGGCAGCCACGCGTCTGGTCGAGATCGGTGACGAGCGTGACGTGCCGCACCTGGGCGTCCAGGGCAGCGGCCCCCAGCATCGTGTGCCGGGCCAGCGGACCGTGGTGCACGAGTTCCGCGACGGTGAGGACATCTGGGAGACGAGTGGTGCTCATCGGCGGGACTCCTCCCGTGGGTGACGGACGGGGAACCCGAAAGAGCGCGGGCCGACCAGGTCGAGGCCCCGCGGGGTGTGCCACACGTCGGCGGCGGGCACGACGAGGATCCGCACCTCGGCTCCCACCGCGACGGTCTCCACGTCGAGGACGCGGCCGTCGTACGGGTCGAGGAGGCAGATGCTGTCCGGGACGGCCGCCGCGACCGCGCCGTCGACCAGCGCGAGCAGGAACTCGTTCTGCGCCTCCAACCGGATGGTGCGCACCGGCTGCTCCTGGGTCCGTACGACGATGCTCGACGGATACGCCGGGTGCCCGATGTCGGCCGGGCGGGTGCGGTGCTCGGACTCGACGACCCGGCCCGTGCCGAGGACACGGCTGCCGGTGAGTGCGGAGCGCAGGCGGGTTGCCAGATCGTCGTGGGTCGCGCCGTCGAGGAGGGCCCTGCCGACGGCGACCGCCCGGCTGATGGACCCCACGATCCCGGCCTCGGCCAGGCGCGCCGCAGTGGTCGGGTACGTCGCGGTCAGCATCCAGCCCCCCGAGACGTCCAGAGCCGCCCGCAACAGACGCTCGGCGCGGTCCGGCGGCGCGTCGAGGACGAGGGTGTCGCCCGTCGCACCGACGGCGGCCAGCGGTGTGAGCTCCACCCCGGCAAGCGAGAACGTCGTCTGGTGGACGAGCGGGAACGCCCGGCCCATTCCGTCGCAGTCCACGAGCGGCAGCCGCAGCGACGCGGCCGCGGCCACGGGCATGAGTGCGTTCCCGGAGGCCACGTCCAGGGCGGCTACGGCACCGATGGTCGTGCCGAGCCGGGCCTGCAGCGCGTCGATCGCCCGCCGGGGTTCGTCCCCGACCATGGGCAGCTCGGCCAGGGCGGTGATCGATCCGACGATCCCGACGACGGCGCACCGGGTGTCCGACGCGAGCTCGGACGGCGCCGGCAGCGGAAGCGGGCCGTGCTCGGTGAGCAGCCCGGACAGCCAGTGCAGCACACCGTCCAGGTCCGTGTGGCCGGCGCCGGACGACAACAGCTCCGCACCCGCGGCGAGCGCCGGCAGGTCGTCGGCGGTCAGTACCTTCACGCGCGTGCTCCCGTCGTGGCCCGCGCCCGCACGCGGTAGGTGCCCGCGCGCATGTAGGCGAGTGCTGTCGCGCCGGACTCGACGATCCGCTCGGAGCCGGGCGGTGCCTCGCTGGTGACCACCATCCGAAGGGCCCGCTCCTCGACGGCCCGGCGCTGACGGCACAGTTCGTCCGCGGACTCGGCCTGCACGACGAGGTCGACCCATGCCGTCGGTTCGCACAGCGCCGCACCGAGCGCACCCAGATCCGGTCGGCCCTCGGTGGCGATCACCGGCACCTCGTGCGGCGCACCGCGCAGCCATCGGGCCGGATCGGCACGGAACTCCTCGGTGCCGACGACGTCGACGACCGGCCGGGGCGCGGCCAGACGCACGCCGAGGGCGCTGTGCAGGTCGGCCGCGACATGCGGCAGGCCGTCGCGCAGCTCGCCGATGGTGCAGCTCCGCCCGTCGTCGACGACGACCGTCCCGGTGCCGCGGCCGTGCAGGGCGGCCGCCCCGAGCAGGTTCATGGCGGCGGCCGCGTCGAGCCCGAGCACCGGCAGCGCCCGCAGCCGCTCCGCCGAGATCCGCCCGCCGTCGGCAGTGGCGAACCAGCAGGAGACGTCGCCGAGCCGACGCACCGCACGCCGGCAGCGGTCGACCAGGTCGCCGGCGGCCGAAAGCATCACCGCGTTGAGCACGGCAGCACTCTCACGCAACAGCAGCCCCACGCCGCCGACTTCGTGCGACAAGCTCAGCCGCAACTCCGGCACGGCGTCCAGAACGGCCCGGGCCACCGCGCTCTCGTGTCCGGGTGCCCCCACGGCGCCGGTCGCGACCACCGCCATCGCCCGCAGCCCCGACCGGTGGGCCTCGAGGGCCGCGGCGACCGCCCCCGACACGTCCAGCGGAGCGAGCGCGGTGCCGAACAGGTCGTGCCCGCCGGAGACGGCCGCACGGTGCGCGACGAACGAGCGCATCATCGCCGACGGGTGGTCGGCCGACGCCGTATGCCGCGACGTACGAGGCAGGACACGCAGGACGGACACCGGGGCTCCGGCAGAACCGGCGCCTGTCCTGCACACCGCGTCGACGAGGAGATCGCTGACCTCAAGCGTCACCGAGCGCACGGAGTACGTGGCCTGCCCGGCGAGTTCGCGCAGCACCGTGCCGAGCGCGCGGCCGCCCATCGCCGCGCCACAGGCGTGGACGCGGCTGCCGTCGGCGAGGACGGCCCGCGCCTCACGGCCCGTCAGATGTACCCCGATGCGCAAGGCCCCTCTTCCCGCCGACTCCGAACGTTCTTGCGTTCCTGCACGTCAGACCCCTGCGGACACTACCCGCAGGGGTGCGGTGGCCGGAATGAGTCGTTGCAGTTCCGTGATGGCGGGACCCTCGTAGCCGGTCCTCTTGCTGTGGCTCCAGCCGAAACGTGTGTTCAGGCCGGCGAGGAACTCGGCGTACTTCAACGGCGCGACGGTCGCGTCGACGACCGGGACACCCACCTTCTCCTGCACCTGCCGGAAGAAGCCGAACTCGATGGTGCACCCCAGCACGACGATGTCCGCGCCGTCCTCGGTCACCGCGGCATGCGCCTCCTCCAGGATGCGCCGCTCGGTGACCGCGGGGTCGGCCTGGAAATCCTCGACGCCCATGCCCAGCACCCGGAAGGACGCCAGCCGGTCGGCCATCCCGGCCTTGCGCACGTTCTCGGTCATCTCCGGGATCCACTTGCGGCGGCCGACCAGTATGGAGAACTTCTCCCCCAGGGCGGAGGAGACCGCCATGCAGGCCTCGGCCGGAGCAGTGACGATCATGCGGGAAGCGACCTCGCGGGCGGCCCGCAGGAACGGGTCGTAGAAGCAGCCGACGACGAGGGCGTCGTAGCCGGACTCCTCGGCCCACCGCACTGTGCCCAGCAGTTGGGGTGCCACGAGCGCCTCGTAACAGCTGTACTCCAGGTGGTGCGGCCCCTTGCCGCCGAACGACACCACGTCCACGGACGTGCCCTGCTGGACGGCGTCACGGAACGACTGGGCGAGTGCCTCGTCGTACGTGTCGGAGCACACCGGGTTGACCCACAGAATCCTGGTCATCGCAGTTCCTTTCCTTCGGTTTCCGGAAGAGCCAGTCCCAGCAGCGCCGTGGCCACGAGGAACAGGTCGATGAAGATCACCGTCGAGGTGAAGCCGGTGGAGTGGGCGAGCAGCAGGCCGATCAGGCTCGGGGCAGCCGTGTTCGCGACGCGCTGGCCGACGACACCGAGGCTGTAGCCCATGCCACGGACCGGCGACGGGTACAGCTCGCCGACCCACGCGTCCCAGACGCCCCAGGCGCCGAGACTGAAGAAGGACAGGCCGAACATGCCCGCGTAGAGCCCGGTCAGGGTGTGCGCGTCGGCGAAGAAGAAGCCACCGGCGGCCGCCGCGAGCACGTAGCCGACGAACACCTTCTTGCGCCCGAACCGGCCGGTGAGCCATGCCGCGCTGACGTACCCGGGGATCATGAAGACGGCGCTGACCGCGACGAAGCCAAGACTCGATGAAGCGGACAGGCCCCGGTCCTGGAGCAGTGTGGGCAGCCAGGACTGCAGTCCCCAATACCCCCAGGAGAAAAGGAAGTTGACGGCGACCTGGATGACCGTCACACGGGCGAGCGACCCCTTGAGCAGCCCGCGGATCGAGCCCGCCGGCGGTCCTGGGACGGTGAGCGGTCGCGTACGGTCCAGGTCCGTGGCGCCCAGCCGGGCCAGCACGTCGTACGCCTCGTCCGAACGTCCCTGCTGTGCCAGCCAGTACGGCGACTCGGGGACCCAGCGGCGGATCGCCAGTGCCCACAGACTCGCCGTGGCGCTGACGAGGACCACCGCGCGCCAACCGTGCCCGCCGACCAGCGCGGCGACCCCGACGGCCGCGAGCGTGCCGAACGGCCAGCCCGCCGCGAGGAACACCGCCGCCCGGCCGCGGCTGCGGACCGGCAGCAGCTCTTCGAAGTACGGGAACGTGATCGTGAAGACTCCGGCGAAGGCGAAGCCCGACAGGACCCGTGCTGCCATCAGGAGCCCGAAGTCGGGTGCGAGGGCGCTGAGTACGGCGAGCACGCCGTACCCGGTGAAACTCCACAGGCAGGTGCGCCGGCGTCCGATCCGGTCGGCGAGCGGACCCCATACGAGCGCGCCGGGGATCATGCCGAGGAACAACGCAGAGATCACCAGGCCCAGTTGGGCGCTGTTCATGTGCAGATCGCGTTCGAGGTCCCCGGCTACGTAGGTGAGGCTGAGCATCTCCCACGACTCGATGGCGAGGGCCGCGAGGAGGGTTGCACCCGCCTTGATGTGCGCGGAGGTCAGTGACATGTGGGCGAACACGGCGCCCACCGGCAGTGCTTCGATGCCGGGCGAGGGGGCGGCGGGTGCGTCGGGACTGGAGCGGACCGGGTCGTCGGTGCTCATCGAACACCTCTCCAAGAGGGGGACGGTGCGGATGAGTGGGGGACTCTAGGAACCGGTGTGGCGAGGCTGCTGTGCCCTGTGACCAACACGTGCCACTCGAAGTGTGCGCTGAGCCCCTCCTGCCCGTTCGTCCGCCGGGTCGGCGCCCGCGGGAACGCCGGTGATCGACCAGAAGGGCAGCGCGCACTTACCGAAAATCCGTTACTGCGTCATGATCCGCAGACGCGCAGCGAAGAGAGATCCGAGCAGTGTGCCTTTAGGAGTGATTGATGACGTCTCGCCGCCAGATCCTCGGTGCCCTGGGAGCCGCTCCCGCGATCGCCGCCCTCGGCAGTACCGGCGCGTACGCCGCCGCACCGGCCGGTAGCAGGGGCCGCGTCCGCCCCGCCTCGATCGTCCCGGTCACCGGCGGTGACACCCCGGAGCAGATCATCGCCAAGGCCGCCAACGTCGTACCCAGGAAAGGGCAGTTGGCGTGGCAGCGGCGGGAGATAACGGCGTTCACGCACTTCGGGATGAACACGTTCACCGATCGCGAGTGGGGGTCGGGTGCCGAGGACGCGGCGACGTTCGCGCCGACCGCTGTCGACGCCGACCAGTGGATCCGTACGTACAAGGCCATGGGCGCCGAGCTGGCGATGATCACCGCCAAGCATCACGACGGGTTCACGCTCTTCCCCAGTCGGTACACGCCTCATTCGATCCTCAAGAGTCCCGGGCAGCCGAATGTCGTCCGCACGTACGTGGACGCGGCACGCGCCCAGGGGATGCGCGTAGGGATCTATCTCTCGCCCTCCGACGGTGGCGAGCTGCCGCATGCGTGGCACGCCGAGTGGATCGAGTCACTGCGGAAGAAGCAGTCCGAGGGCGGGAAGCTGACGTCGGTGGAGCAGACCGCGGTCGACGACGGCGACCGTGCGCCCGGCGGACTCGGCCGGTTCGGCAACGGCAGTGAGGTGGCAGAGCACACCATCCCCACCCTCGTGGAGGGTGATGACCGGGCGGACGCGGTGCGGTCGGGGAAGCTGCCCACGTTCACCGTGCGCGTCAACGACTACGACGCGTACTACCTGAACCTGGTCTACGAACTGTTCACCGAGTACGGGCCGTTGGACGAGTTCTGGCTCGACGGCGCCAATCCGTGGGCCGACGCCGGGATCACCCAGGAGTACCGCTTCGAGGAGTGGTTCCGGGTGATCAGAGCGCTGTCGCCGGACACCGTGGTCTTCGGCGGCCCGGCAGGCGTGCGCTGGGTCGGCAACGAGGACGGGATCGCCCGCGAGACCGAGTGGAGCGTCGTGCCGACGACCGCCGACCCGCGGACGTACCACGGTGAATGGCTGCTGCCGCACGGCGCGAGCGTCGACGACATCGGCTCCCGGAACCGGCTCACCGAGTCCGGCGTGACCCATCTGTCCTGGTTCCCCGCTGAGGCCGATGTCTCCAATCGGCCGGGCTGGTTCCACCACGCGGACGAGAAGCCGAAGACGGCGGCCCAGCTCTTCGACCTGTACGAGAAGAGTGTCGGGCGCAACGCGACGCTGCTGCTCAACGTGCCTCCCTCGAAGGCCGGGACGATCGATGCCGCGGATGTCGCCGAACTGACGGCCTTCGGGCAACGGGTGCGGAAGGTGTACGGCCGTCCTGCCGCCAAGAACGGCGACGGGACGACCACCTTCGACCGGGTCGCGGTCCGTGAGGACATCGAGCACGGGCAACGGGTCGAGAAGTTCGCCGTAGAGGCCGAGATCGGCGGGGCCTGGCGGCGGATCGCCACCGGTACCACCATCGGCCATCTGCGAATTCTGCCGCTGGACGCTCCCGTCACCGCGAGCCGCGTACGCGTCGAGGTGCTTGCCGCGCGAGCGGAGCCCCACTTGGGCCGGACCACGCTCCACCGGGCGGCCGACTGACTCAGGCGGTGGGCGTCCGCGGCACCTGCCCGCCGCGCGGTCACCGCGCGGCGCGGCGCCGCGCGAGCCGGTAGCCGACGATCAGGATCGCGAACCAGATCACCCACACGTACAGGCCGAGCCGGGTGTCGCTGGAGGTGCCCATGAGGACCGCCACGATGGTGAGGCAGACGAGGGCGATCCAGTTGGTCACCGGAGCGCCGGGCATCCGGAAGTCGACGGTGGGCAGGAGCCCGGCACGTACCTTGGACCGGTAGCGCAGATGCGAGACGAGGATCATGGCCCAGGTCCACATGCCCGCGTAGACGTTGACCGAGGTGATGTAGACGAACGCCTTGTCCGGGGAGACGACGTTGACGATGACGCCGAGCCCCATGATCAAGGTGGACAGGACCACGGCGGGCAGCGGGAGCCGGCGGTCGCTGAGGCGCTTCATCGCCGCGGGTGCCTCGCCGCTGACGGCGAGCCCGCGCAGCATCCGACCCGCGGAGTAGATACCGGAGTTGCAGGCCGACAGGGCGGCGGTGAGGACGACGAAGTTCATGATGCCGGCCGCGCCCGGGATGCCGACGGCGGCCAGGACCTGGACGAACGGGCTGACACCGGGCGTGTACTTGGTCCAGCTGAGAACGGACAGCAGGATGATGAGCGCGCCGATGTAGAACACGGCGATGCGGACCGGAAGGGTGTTGATCGCCTTGCGGAGTGTCTCCTTGGGGTTCTTCGCCTCCCCGGCGGTGAGGCCGACGAGTTCGATGCCCAGATAGGCGAAGACGATGCCGTGCATGGCGAGCATGGACTGCCAGGCCCCGTGCGGGGCGAATCCGCCGTCCGCCCACAAGTGCTCAACGGACGCGGTGTGACCGAGAGTTGAGAAACCGAAGGTCAGAATGCCGATCCCGATGACGATCAGCGCGAGGATCGCCACGACCTTGACCGTGGCGAACCAGAACTCCAGCTCACCGAAGAGCTTGACGGAGACGATGTTCGCGACGAAGAGCACCAACAGCGCCACCCCCGCGGTGGCCCACACCGGGAAGGCGGGCCACCAGTAGGCGATGTAGTGGCCGGCCGCCGTCACCTCCGCCATGCAGCCGACGGTCCATGCGAGCCAGTACGACCACCCGGTGGTGAAACCCGCGAACGGGCCGCAGAACTCGCGCGCGTAGTCCGCGAAACTTCGCGACGTGAGCCGGTAGGTCATCAGCTCGCCCAGGGCCCGCATGATGAGGAAGATGATGACACCGGCGGCGGCGTAACACGCGATCACGCTCGGCCCGATCCGGGCGATGACCGTGCTCGACCCGTAGAAGAGGCCGGTGCCGATCGCGCCGCCGATGGCCATCATCTGGATCTGACGGGACGTGAGGCCGCGCCGATAGCCCTCGTCGGACGGGTCCACCTGCGGGGGCCGGCTGTCGTCTCGTGCCTGCTTGCCCTGGGCTGAGGTCATGGTGGTGCCCTTTCGTTTCCCGAATCGGATTGCGGGGAGTGCGGTGGGCGGTCACCGGCTCAGCGACCGGCGGTCGCCTCCGTGAGCGCGCGCTCGATGACATCGGCGGCGCGGTGGGCCTGCGCCATGCTCAGTACCAGGGGCGGCTTGATCTTCAACACGTTGTCGCCAGGGCCGTCGGTGGACAGCAGCACGCCGTCCCGCTTCGCGGCCTCCACCACGCGCTTCGCCAGCGCGCGGTCCGGCTCCTTGCTGTCGCGGTCGACGACGAGGTCCGCGCCGAGGAACAGGCCCCGCCCGCGAACGTCGCCGATCGACGGGTGGTGCTCGGCCATCGCGGTCAGCCGCCGGCGCAGGTAGCCGCCGACACGGTCGGCGTTGGCCATCAGCCGCTCGTCCTCGACGACGTCGAGTACGGCCAGCGCGGCCGCGCAGGACACGGGGTTGCCGCCGAAGGTGTTGAAGTACTCCATGCCGGTCCGGAACCTGCGGGCGACCTCGGGTGTGGTGACCACCGCGGCGATGGGGTGGCCGTTGCCGATCGGCTTGCCCAGCGTGACGATGTCCGGCACCACACCGTGCCGTTCGAAGGCCCACATGTGCTCACCGACCCGGCCGAAGCCGCACTGCACCTCGTCCGCGATGCACAGCGCGCCGGCCGCGCGCGCCTCGGCGTAGGCGGCCGGAAGGTAGCCGTCGGCGAGCTCGACCTGCCCGGCGCAGCCGGGAATCGACTCGTGGATGAAGGCGGCGGGCCCGGTGCCCGCGGCGGACAGCTCGGCGCACCGCGTCCGGAGGTGCTCGGCGTAGCGCGGTCCTTCCGCCCCGAAGGCGCCGCGGTAGGGGTCGGGGATGTCGCACACCCGCACCCGCTCGCCAGGACCGGTTCCGCCGGAGCGGTTGAACTTGTACGGGCTGATCTCGACCAGTGAGCTGAGGTTGCCGTGGTAGGCCCAGTCGAGGGTGAGGATGTGCTCCCGGCCGGTGGCGGTGCGGGCGAGGCGCAGGGCGAGGTCGTTCGCCTCGCTGCCCGAGTTCGTCAGCATCACCACGTTCAGCGGGTCGGGGAAGGTGGCGGCGAGCCGGCGCGCGTACTCGGTGATGTTCGCGTGCAGGTAGCGGGTGTTGGTGTTCAGCCGCGCGGCCTGCTCGGCGATCGCGCCGACCACGTGCGGGTGGCTGTGGCCCACGTGGCAGACGTTGTTGACCAGGTCGAGGTACCGCCTGCCATGTACGTCGATCAGCTCGGCGCCCTCGCCCGCCGTGATGTGCAGCGGTTCCGCGTAGCTCAGCGACAGGGTGGGCGAGAGGTTCGCGGTGCGGTGCGCGGCGATCTGCTCGGCACGCCGGTCCGGGGCGACGGCCGTGTCGCCCGGCGCGCGCAGCGCGAGGTTCGGGTTGGGGCAGATGCTCTCCCACACGTCGGCCTCGCTCGGGCGGACCGCTCCCGGCAGATCCGTGGAACGGCCGAGCAGCGTGGTGAACAGCTGGATGTGCACGTGCGGGGGCCACCCGCCGTTCTCCGCCGCCGTGCCAAGGCGGCCGATGGTGTCTCCGCGACGCACCGGGTCCCCGGCACGCAGCCGCTCGACGCTGCGCCGGTCGAGGTGACCGACCAACAGCCAGAACGGTGTGCCGTCCCCGTCGCCATCGCTGGTGGTGGTGCGGTGTTCGAGCAGGACGACACCGCCGTAGTCGTCGTCCGCATCGCGGAACTCGGCGGCCTTCACCGTCCCGTCGAACGGGGCGAAGACGGGCGCGCCCGCGACGTCGAACACGTCCATCGCCATGTGCACACTGCGCCGCTCGCCTCCGGGACCACCGGCGAACGCGTCCGAGCGGTACACCACGCGGTCCTCGCGGTACCGGCCGATGCTGAGTGTGGCGCCGCAGGCGGCGCGGTGCGCGTCGATGGCCGCCTCCACCGACTGGGCGCCGTGCTGGATGTGCAGTTCGGCGGGGCCGTGCGCGGTCCAGTCGATGGTGTGGGTCCGGGCGGTCGACGGGTCGGTGCGCAGCATGGGCGCGGGGTCGCAGGCCGCCGAGCGCAGCCAAGCCACGATCTGCCGTTCCGCCGGGACGGGGCGGTACCCGCAGGCGTCGCGGAAGCGTGCGACGAGCACCTCGCGCGGCTCGGCGGAGAGCACCCGCACCAGCTCGCGGATCTGTGGCTGGCTGCTTTCCAGGTAGGTGTTGTCCGGGTCGGCGGCGAGCTGTTCGACGGAGTTGGCGATGCTCATCGCCAACCGGGCGTTGATCAGGTCCGGCAGCAGCCGCAGCTCCGCGGCCGACAGCGGGGCCTCGGCGTGGTACCCGGCGACCACCGCGCAGGCCGCGTCCACCGGATCGGCCTGTCCGAGCTGGGCGTAGGCCGCGGCCACGGCGAGCCCGCACACGCGCGGGGCGCGCACCACGTCGCCGAAGTCGATGATGGCGGCGATCCGTCCGTCCGCGCCGAGGAGCACGTTGTTGTCGTTGGCGTCGTTGTGGATCGCCTGCTGCGGCAGGGCGCGCAGCTCGGGCATCAGCTCGCCGAGCCGGGCCAGGGCGTTCGCGGTGAAGTCCCGTACGTCGTCGGCGACATGGGACAGCGCGCGTGCGAGGTCACCCGCGCGCAGCGGGTGCCAGCGGAAGTCGCGGTCCAGCGCGGAGTGCTCGAACCCGGCGAGGACGCCGTCCAGGGTCGCGACCGCGGAGCCGAGGGCGTGCAGCCTGCGCGCGTCCGCCGGGCCGCCCTGGGAGTACGGGGTTCCCGGGATCCACTCAAGCAGGTGCGCGGTGCGCTCGTGCCCGGCCACGGTCGTGGTGCTCGTGGCGACCAACGAGGCCGTGGGCAGGGCGGATTCGGTGCGCGCCAGGTGGGCGAGGAGGGCCTCCTGGAGGTCGATCTCCACGGGGCTCGTGCCGGCCGCGTACATCTTGAGCAGGTACCGCGGCCGGCCCTCCACGTCCAGACGTGTGTTGTCGGTGGCTTCGCCGGGGAGTGGCACGGCCTCGGCGCTGACGTCGAACAGGTCCGCGGCGAGGGCGGACAGCATCGTGGTCTGCATGCGCTGGAAGCTAGGTTCCGGGTGTGCCGATTGTCGATGGAACCTGCGCAACTCATCGTGCTGGTGCAAGAATTCGACTCATGGACGATACGGATCGCGGAATCTTGCGTGAGTTGGCGATGGACGCCCGTGCCTCGCTGGAACATCTGGCGCGGGTCTCCGGGCTCGCCTCCTCCTCGGTCAAGCGGCGCATCGCGCGGCTGGAGGAGACAGGTGTCATCCGCGGATACACCGTGCGGGTCGACCAACGTCAACTCGGCATCGGCGTACAGGCGTTGATCGGGCTCTACGTCGCTCCCAGCACCTCACGGGCGGAGCTGACCGCCTCACTCAACGAGGAGGAGGAGATCGTGCGGGCCTGGACGACGGCGGGCAACGCCGACGCGCAGGTCCTGGTGCAGGTGCGGGACACCGACCACCTTGAGCAGGTGATCCTCCGGTTGCAGCAGATGCCCGGATTCGCCCACACCCGCACCCAGATCCTGCTCACCGAGCTGGTGAACCGGGGCGCCTGAACAGTGTGCCGACCGGTCGTGTCAGAGCGTCAGCAGCGGCATTGCCCGCGATGGACGTGCCGCCTCCGCGCGAGGTGAGCGGGACGCCCGTGTCGCGGGCGATGTCGAGCGCGGCGAGCACACCGTCGGAGGTTCGGGGGCGCACCACGACACCCGGTACGACACGGTAGTTGGACGCGACGGCGCGCGCAGTCGCGTCCAACTACCGTGTCGTCGTCGCCGCCGATCGCGGCGCGCAGCCGGTCCACGGCTTCGGCCGGCGACCCGTCGTGGGCGGGACGGTCAGGGGTGACCTCCACGGGTGACTCTCCGGGTGAAGGGCGAGTGGCGTGGTGCGCCGCGATCAGAGGAAGCTGACGTTCTGCGCGAGGGCGAGTTCGCTCGAATAGTTGATGGTGTTGGTGGCGGAGCGCATGTAGGCCTTCCAGGAGTCGGAGCCGGATTCGCGGCCGCCACCGGTCTCCTTCTCGCCGCCGAACGCGCCGCCGATCTCGGCGCCGGAGGTGCCGATGTTGACGTTGGCGATACCGCAGTCGGATCCGGCGGAGGACAGGAAGAGTTCGGCTTCCTGCTGGTCACGGGTGAAGATGCTGGACGACAGGCCCTGGGGGACGTCGTTGTGCAGCGCGATGGCCTCGTCGAGGGTGTCGTAGGTCAGGACATACAGGATCGGGGCGAAGGTCTCCTCGCGTACGACGTCGTTCTGTTCGTCGACGCGGACGATGACGGGCTCGGCGTAGGCGGCCTCCGGCGCCTGGTCGGCGAGGCGGCGGTTGCCGCCGACGAGGACCTTTCCGCCATGGGCCCCGACGCGGTCGAGTGCGCCTCGCATGCCGTCGAGGGCCTTGGGGGAGATGAGGGGCCCGACGAGGGTGGCCTCGTCGAAGGGGTTGCCGATCGGGAGCTTGCGGTAGGCGGCCGTGAGGCGTTCGACGAGAGTGTCGGCGATGTCGCGGTGGACGATGAGGCGGCGCAGCGTGGTGCAGCGCTGGCCCGCGGTGCCGGCGGCGGCGAAGACGATGCCCTGGACGGTGAGGTCGAGGTCGGCGGAGGGGGTGACGACGGCGGCGTTGTTGCCGCCGAGTTCGAGGAGGCTGCGGCCGAATCGGGCGGCGACGCGCGGACCCACCTCACGCCCCATCCGGGTCGACCCGGTGGCACTGACGAGCGCGACGCGCGGATCGTCGACAAGCCGCTCGCCGACGGCACGGTCCCCGAGCAGCAGCCGGTGCACATCGCGGGGCGCTCCTACGTCGTCGGCGGCGCGGGCCACAAGCCGATCACAGGCCAGGGAGATGAGCGGGGTGAGTTCGGAGGGCTTCCAGACGACGGTGTCGCCGCAGGCGAGGGCGACGGCGGTGTTCCACGACCAGACCGCGGCGGGGAAGTTGAACGCGGAGATGACACCGACGACGCCGAGCGGGTGCCAGGTTTCGGCGAGGCGGTGGCCGGGGCGTTCGGAGGCGATGGTGCGGCCGTAGAGCTGGCGGGACAGGCCGAGGGCGAAGTCGCAGATGTCGATCATTTCCTGGACCTCGCCGAGTGCCTCGGAGCGGATCTTGCCCGCTTCGATGGTGATGAGGTCGGCCAGGTCGCTCTTGTGCTCGCGCAACAACTCACCGAGACGGCGCACGAGTTCACCTCGGCGCGGGGCCGGCGTCGTACGCCAGGTGAGGAACGCCTCGTGGGCGGCGGCGACCGCCGCCTCGGCGTCTGCCCCGCTCGCGGCCGCCAGGCCGAAGAGGTCCTCGCCGGTGATCGGTGTGCGGGCGCGGAAGTCGCTGCCTTCGTCGGGCGTGACGCCGACGCGGCCCAGCGCCGCGAGCGCGCGCTCACGCAGTTCGTCGGTGGAGGGAAGGGAGGTGCCAGTCATGATGCTCCTTGAGGGAGTGGGTGGGACACGGGAGTTGATGTGCCAAGCGGAAGGAGAGGGCGCGGGAGGGGGAGGGGGCGCGTCAGTCGATGGTGCCCTTGAGCCCCAGCTCCCGGGCGACCTGCGCGAGGGACCGACTCTGCTGCTCCTCGTAGAGGGCGTACGGGTCGAGTACCTCGCGGCCGATGGCGCCGGAGAGCCAGTCGGCGTCGTAGGCGACACCTTCTTGGGCACTGTCGCGGGTACCCTCGCCGCTGAGGTTGGACTGGAAGATGCCGGCGGCCGAGCGCGGCAGGAAGTCCTCGTAGACGATGGGCCGGGTGCGAACCCAGCCACCACGCACCAACTCGGCCACTTCAGAAGGGACATGTCCCTCATGCGACTGTCCGGGGACCGTCTCGTACGTGAAGTAGGCGAGCCCCTGCGCGGCCAGTTCGGCCTCGTCGGCGGGCATGTGCCGCTCCCACACCGAGCGCGCGATGTCGCCACGCCGCTGCGGCGGATGTCCCGCCGCCTGCTGGTCGGCCTGCCCGAGCAGGTCGTCGTACAGAGAGCGGCCCTTGGGCGTGAGGGCGATGCCACGCGCCTCCACCTCGCCGAAGCGGACGCGCAGGGCGCCGCTGGTCACGCTGCCGTCGGGGCCGCGCATCGCGCGCGGCTCGGCGAGGGCCTTGAACGAGGTCTGCCGCAGCAGCACGTCGGGCCCCTTCCAGGACGGCGGGCCCTGGATGGTGTCGATCATCTCGATGCCGCGGTCGGTCATGCGGCGGTACAGCTCGTCGATGTCGAGGACGCGGGGTGTGAGGTGGTTGATGTGCGTGCTGCGTACGCCGCCGATGTCCGCGGCGACGGCCGAGACCCGCTCCAGCTCCTCGTACCAGGCCCGGTCGACCGGCTCCCGCGCCAACTCAAATGCCCCCACGGCAAGTTCGAGGAGGCGGGCTGCCTGCGCCTTCGGCAGTTCCCCCTCGGCAGCCGCGCGGTCGGCCAACTTGAGCAGTTCCTGGGGGAAGAGTTCGCGGGCTGCGAGGAAGTTCTCCAGGCGCGAGCGCAGGTCGGCGTCGAAGAAGCGGGGATCGGCCGGGGTGAGCAGGGAGGTGAACACGCGGAACGGGTTGCGCGCCAGCTCCTCGCCGTCGACCGGGCGGAACGCGGTGGAGATGACCGGCACGGCGCTGGCGGCGGCCTCCCGCAGGTCGTAGAAGCCGACCGGGTGCATGCCGACGGCGGCGAAGATCCGTGCCACCTGCGACAGTTCCCGGGGTGTGCCGACGCGGATGGCACCGTGCCGCTCGGCGGTGACCCGGCCGATGGAGCCCAGGCGTTCGGCGTCCGCGCCGCGCGCGCCCAGGACGCCCTCGTTGACCTCGCGCGAGACGTCCACGAGCGTGGTGTAGGCGGGCACTTCGCGCCCGTACATCTCGGAGAGGTGGGTGGCGAACGCGGCCCGCAGGCGCCATTGCGGAACGGTGGACATGGGCTCCCTTTCGCTTGGTTCGATGTGCTTCATGCGGTCACACCACGTGCGCCTCGGGGCGGCTGACCGCGGCGCCGGACCGGAAGCGGTCGGCGCTGAGCGGGGACACGTCGGTGAACGGCTCCCGCTCCAGGTGCAGGTCGCGCACGAGCTCCCCCACCGCCGGGGCCTGGAGGAAACCGTGGCCCGAGAACCCGGCGGCGTACAAGAAGTTGGGGACCTCGCCGGAGCGTCCGATGACCGCGTTGTGGTCCGGTGTGTTCTCGTACAGGCCGGCCCAGCCGCTCACCGTCTCCATGTCGGCGAGGGCCGGGGCCCGGTGACGTACGGCGGCGCGGAACAGGTCCAGCCACTCGGGGGTCCAGGTGGTGTCGAAGCCGTCCTCCTCGTCGGGGTCGGCGAGGCCGAACAGCAGGCCGTCGTCGCTGTTGTGGAAGTACCCGGTGGAGGCGAAGTCGATGGTGAAGGGGATGCGTGGGGCGGACGGTGCGAGCGGCGCGGTGAACGCGAGCTGGCGGCGCACCGGCCGGACGGGGAGATCGACTCCGGCCATGTCACCGATCCGCGCCGACCAGGCGCCCGCGGCGCAGATGACGGTGGAGCAGGCGATCCGGCCCGCGCTGGTGTGCACGGCGGTGACCCGGTCCCCGGTGGTGTCGAGCCCGGTGACGGTGGTGTGCGTGGCGATGGTGACACCTGCGCGGGCCGCGGCCCGCGCGTATCCCTGGACGACGAGCGCGGGGCGGGCGTGCCCGTCGTCGGGGGAGTGGGCGGCGGCGACGAGGCCGTCGGTGCTGATGTACGGGCACAGCTTCCGGGCCTCGGCGGGGTCGATGATCCGGCTGGGCACGCCGAGGCCGTTCTGTATCTCCACGCACTGACGGAACGCGTCGGCCTGTTGGTGTGTGCTGAGGAGGAAGAGGTAGCCGACGGTGTCGAGCCGGATGTCGGCGCCGGGGCGGCGGGTGAAGTCCCGGTAGGCGCGCAGGCTGCGGTGGCCCAGCTCGATGTTGAGCGGGTCGGAGAACTGGGCACGCACACCGCCGATGGGCTTGCCCGAGCTGCCGCACGCCAGCTCGCCGCGCTCGACGACGACGATGTCCCGCACACCGGCCTCGGCCAGGTGGAAGGCGGTACTGGCGCCCATCACCCCGCCCCCGATGATCACGACGGCGGCGGAGGAGGGAACCGTGCGGAAGACTGAACAGGTCACGTGCTGATCCCTTCCAACAGCCGCCACCGGACGTGGACTTGGGCCGGACGTCCGGAGGCGGCGAGGGCGGTCAGTGGCGAGGGCAGTCGAGGTACGGAGGCGATGTCGATCAGCTGTCTGGAGGCCATGGCCATCGTGCAGCAGCCGAACCGTTGACGTCCATCAACAGTTACTGTTCACGATCCTCCAGCGGAGCTATATGGTCCCCGTCATGGACTGGACGAGTGCGCAGCTGCGGTCCCTGGTCGAACTGACCCGGCGGGGGACCGTCACCGCCGTCGCCGACGCCCTGGGGTACACACCCGGAGGGGTCTCGCAGCAGCTCGCCGCACTGGAGAAGGTCACCGGCACGCGACTGCTGCGGCACACCGGGCGGCGCGTCGAACTCACCGACGCGGGAGCTACGTTGGCGGCGCACGCCGAACGCATCCTGACCGCGCACGGCGAGGCGGTCGAGGCACTGGAGCGCACCCGCAACGAGGTGTCCGGCACACTCCGGGTGGGCCTCTTCGCCTCCGCGGCAGCCGAGATCCTGCCACCCGCCCTGCGCCGCGTACGCGAACTGCACCCCGCGGTGACCGTCCGCAGCCGCGACATGGACGTCGACGAGGTGTACGGCGCCGTGGCAGGCGGGACCGTGGATCTGGCCATCGGCCTCGACTACCCGGACGTGCCCATCCGGCGCGAACCCTCCCTGAAAATGGTGCGGTTGGCCCGCGAACGCTTCTCGCTCGCGGTACCGGCCGGCACCGCGCACGGCCGCCGGACGGTCTCCCTCGCCGACGCGGCCGAGTGGGGCTGGATTCTCCCGCTCGCCGACAGCTACTACGGACGCGCCGTGCTCACGGCCTGCCGCCGCGCCGGGTTCGAGCCCCGGGTCCTGCACGAGGTCACGGACACGGCGGCCACGCTGGCCCTGATCGAGGCGGGCGTCGGGGTGAGCGTCGTGACGGGCCTGATGCTCAGGCTGCGCCCTTCCCGCCTGGACGTGCTGGCGCTGGAGGACGTGATGGAGCGTCACATCGTGGTGGTGTTCCGCTCCTTCGCCGAGCACCGGCCGACCGTGGCGGCCCTCGTCGACGTACTGCGCAAGGAGGCCGAGGCCGTGGCGCGGGCGGAGACGCGGCAGGCGGGGCGGGTCGGCTACGGGGCGGCGTCCCCGTCGCCCGCCCCGTGCACGTACGGCTGACCGGTGGGCACGGCGCCGCGCAGCGCGGAGATCGCCGTCCCGAGCAGCGGGCTGGTGTTCCCGCGGCGGTGCAGTGCGAGCACGCGGCGGAAGGCCGAACGCTGGGTGACGCGGCTCGCCCGCACCGACGTGTTCGGCACATGGGCGAGGCCGGGCACGATCGCCACGCCCTGCCCCGTCGACACCAACTCCCGTACGACGTCGTAGTTGTTGCTGCGAAAGGCCACGCTCGCCTCGAAGCCGGCCGCTGCGCACAGCCGGTCGAGCGACAGCGCCCCGGCGGAGCCCTCCCGGCTCGTGATCCAGCGCTCCTCCGACAGGCCCGAAAGCCGCGTGCCACGGCGGCTTCCGGGCGCCCGGAGCAGCACGAGGTCCTCGCGCAGCAGCTGGTGAGGTGTCAGGCCGGCGGGCCACTGCTGAGGGCTGAGCCCGTACTCGTACACCAGGGCCACATCGAGTTCACCGGCGTCCAGGGCGGTGACGAGTTCCGTCGGCTCGCCCTCCCGCAACTGGATCTCGGCGTGCGGATGGGCCGAGGTCAGGGCCGACAGCGCGGCAGGCACCAGACGCACCCCCGCGGTGGGAAAACTCCCGAGCCGCAGCCTCCCGGTCGCACCCGTGGCGAGCCGGCGCACCTGCTGGTCCAGCTCGTCCAGGGTGGCCAGGAGCGGGGCGCCGAGTTCGACGAGGCGGTCCGCCGCCGAGGTCGCGCGGATCCCGTGCGCCTCCCGCTCGAAGAGAACCAGACCGGTGTCCCTCTCCAGCGCCGAGATCTGCTGGGACACCGCCGACGAGGTGTAGCCGAGCTCACGCGCCGCGACGACGAACGACCCCGTACGCACGACGGTCCTCAGCGTGAGCAGATGCTGCGGCTTCAACAACCCGGAACCTCCCGGAACGTGGACCCCACGGCGCGCGCACCGACAGCATAAGCATCTCTGGTGCTGGAAGGTGAAGAGTCTCGTGCTGCTGACCCTTGTGAGGCGCGCCGTCGGACGCGGAGGGTGAAGTCGCGCAACCGGACCTGCCATTCCGGCGATCCCGGCCACCCCGGCCGTCCCGTGGACAGACAAGGATCAGCACCGTGACCGACGCACTCTCCCTCGTCGACGACTGGGGCCCCGAGAAGATCGTCGTCGTCTCGCACCGGCGCACCGGCATGAAGGGGGTGCTGGTCATCGACAACACGGCGCGCGGCATGGGCAAGGGCGGCACCCGCATGAGCCCGAGCGTCTCCGTCGGTGAAGTCGCCCGCCTGGCGCGGGTGATGACATGGAAGTGGGCGAGCGTCGACCTCTTCTTCGGGGGCGCCAAGGCCGGCATCGTCGCGGACCCCACCTCGCCCGACAAGGAGGAGGTGCTGCGCGCTTTCGCCCGCGCGCTGTCCAACGAGGTGCCCCGCGAGTACGTGATGGGCCTGGACATGGGCCTGACCGAGAACGACGCCGCCGTCATCCAGGACGAACTCGGCGACCGGGGCGCGGCGGTGGGCACTCCCACACAGCTCGGCGGGGTCGCCTACGACAGGCTCGGTGTCACCGGCTACGGCGTCGCGGAAGCCACCGACGCCGCCGCACTCCACCTTCAGCTGCCGCTGGCCGGGTCACGGGTCGCCCTCCAGGGCTACGGGGCCGTGGGGCACGCGGCGGCCCGGCGGTTCGCGCAGCTCGGCGCCACGATCGTGGCCGTGTCCACCGCGCAGGGCGCCCTGCACGACCCGGCGGGGCTCGACGTCCGCGCGCTTGAGGCCGCCCGCGAGGAACACGGCGACGCCTTCGTGACCCGCTACCCCGCGGGAACCGTGATCGCACCGGGCCAGGAGCTGACCGTCGACTGCGACATCCTCGTCCCCGCGGCCCTCCAGGATGTCATCGACGCCTCGACCGCCCGCCGGATCAAGGCGAAACTCGTGGTCGAGGGCGCCAACCTGCCGACCACACCCGAGGCCCAGACGGTCCTGGAGAACCGGGGCATCCACGTGCTGCCCGACTTCGTGGCCAACGCGGGCGGCGTCGTGGCGGCGGCCTTCGCCATGGACGCCCGCTACTCCGGCTTCCGCCCCGAGACACCCACCATCTTCGAGACGATCAGCAAACGCCTGCGGGAGAACGCGGTGACGGTCCTGGACGAGGCCGCCCGCCGCGCCATCACACCGCACGCCGCAGGCCGCGGGATCGCCGAACGGCGGGTACGGGAGGCGATGGTGAGCAAGGGGCGGATCCGGGCGTAGCGGGTGCCGGTCCTGCCGGTTGCGCACAGGGGTGTTGTACGCAGCTCGGCTCGGCACTGGTTGCAGAAGTGCAGGTCGACCACGGGTGGCCGCCTGCCGCACACGTAGGAGTCGTGCCGGCGCGATTCGCCGCTGGCGCCCCAGAGGCGGGCCCCGCCGGCGGCCCAGCCGATCGCGCTCACACCCGCGCGCGGAAGTAGCCGGGAACGTCCGCGCCGTCGAGCAGCCGCCCCACCGCCGTCCGCGCGGCCGGCGGCCCCACCAGGTTGCCCGCGCCCGAGTAGCCGCCCACCGCCATGACACCGTCGTGCACGGATACGCACAGGGCGCGTTGGTCGGCGGTGTAGCCGACCGACGCGGCCCAGCGGTGGGAGACCCGCACGGGTTCGCCCGCGGCGCGTTCGGCCTGCTGGTCGATCCAGCGCTGGACCGGGGCGGTGGGGCGGTCGTCGAAGGTGTTCTCGGTGGACTCGTAGTGGTCGCGGCCGCCCCCGATGAGCAGGCGCCCTTCGGCGTCCTGCTGCATCCACTCGAAGCCGTCACGGCGGCCGAGCGGGCCGTCCAGGACGCGGCGCGAGAGCGGCTCGGTGGCGAGCATCTGGAGGCGCACCGAGTGCACCGCGTCCGAGAGTTGGGGGAGCAGTGCGTCCAGTTTGCCGTCCACCGCCACGATCACCACGCCCGCCCGCACGACGCCCCGCCCGGTGTGTACCGCGCCCGCCTCGACACCCGTGACGTGACTGTTCTCGTGCAGCACCGCGCCGCGCTTCCGGCAGCGCTCCGCGAGTTCCAGGGCGCGCACCGTGGGGTTGACGCGAGCCCGGTCCGGCAGCACGAGACCGCGCCCCAGCAGGCCCTCGTAGTCCTCGACGGGGAGGCCGGCCTCGCGCATGACGGCCGCGTCCGGGCCTCGGACCGTACGACCGCTCAGGCCGACACGCGTGACACCAAACTCATCTCCAGCACCTCGGTACGCGGCGCCGCGCCCCCGATCATGTCGAGGGCGAGGCGCGCCGCGACGTGTCCCTCCTCCACGAGGGGCTGCGCGACCGTGGTCAGCGGTGGCGTCGAGGTCGCGGCGATGGCGTGGCCGTCGAAACCGACCACGGCGACGTCCTCGGGGACCCGCCGCCCGGCGGCGTGCAGGGCGGCCAGCGAACCGACGGCGATGCGGTCGGATCCCGCGAGGACCGCGTCGATGTCGGGGTGCGACTCCAGGAGGCGCGCCGTCGCCGCGAGCCCGGCCGCGGTGTCCCAGCCGGTGTGCACGACGCGCGACTCGTCGAGGCGGGACCCGAGCGCCTCCGCGTAGCCGCGCCGGCGGTCGACGGTCGCCGGGTTGTCCGCGGGACCGAGGACGACGGCCACCCGCTCGCGCCCGTCGGCGAGCACCCGCTCCGCGGCGAGGCGGGCGCCGCGCACGTCGTCGGAGTAGACCGTCGAGAAGATCCCGTCGTACGGCGAGTCGTTGAGCTGCCCGCACAGGACCACGGGCAGTCCGGTGCCCGCGAGGGATTCCAGCAGGTCACTGCCCCGGTACGGGGTGAGGTGGACCACCGCGTCGACCGAGCGGCGGCCGAAGCTGCGCAGCGCGAGCGCGCGCTCCGACTCGCTGGACGCCTGGATGATCACCGGCAGGAAGCCGCTGCCCGTGAGGCCTTCCGCGACGCCGCGCAGCACCCTGCCGTATGTCGGGTCGTCGAAGAGTTCGTCCAGCGGCTCGGTGACCAGGACGCCCACGGTCTCCGCGCGGCCGGTGGCCAGGGCGCGGCCGCGCGCGTTCATCACGAAGCCGGTGCGCTCCACCGCCTCCCGCACGACGCGCTTCGTCTCGGCCGTGACGAGGTCCGAGTCGTTGAGCGCGCGGGAGGCGGTCGCGCGGGAGACACCCGCCTCGCGGGCGACATCGGCGATCGTCACGGAGCGCGGGGCGCCGGGCCTGCCTCGGGGCATCGGTGACCTTTCCGCACGGGACGGAAGCCCGTGACCAGGACGAACGGAGAAGTGCGGTGTTCAGTATCGCCCAGGCGGCTCGCTGTCAGGACGTCGCGGGCGGACGGGCGTGGGGTGATCCAGGTCACGTTTGACTGCTGTTGTGGCAGACGAATGTAACCGGTTACATTCCGGAGCATGACTCTCCACCTCACGGACCCGGCCGACCGGGACCGAGTCGACCGGGACCCGGCGGACTGGGAGAACCCCGCCCTCACCGGCCGAGGCCGGCTGCCCGCGCGGGCGTACTTCTTCAGCTACGACTCGGCCGAGCTCGCCCGCACCATGGACCGCCGCCGGTCACGCGGATTCGTCGACCTCACCGGAGCCTGGCGGTTCCGGCTCTTCGACCACCCCGCGCGCGTCCCGGCCACCGCGCTCGCCGAGGAGTCCGAGGGCTGGGACACCGTGCGCGTGCCGCACCTGTGGCAGGTCGACGGGTACGGGCAGTTGCAGTACACCGACGAGGGCTTCCCGTTCCCGGTCGACCCGCCGCGGGTGCCCGCCGACGACCCGACCGGCGTGTACCAGCGCACCGTCGTGCTGCCCGCGACACCGGCCGGGGAGCGAACCGTGCTCCGGTTCGACGGAGTCGAGAGCTACGCCGAGATCTACTGGGACGGGACCTACGTCGGCATGACCAAGGGCTCGCGCCTCAGCGCCGAGTTCGACGTCACCGACGTGGCACACCCCGGCACCAACCACCTCGTCGTCAAGGTGCTCCAGTACTCGGACGGTACGTACCTCGAAGATCAGGACATGTGGTGGGCGTCCGGGATCTTCCGCGACTGCTATCTGCTGAGCCGGCCCGCCGCCCACCTCGCCGACTTCTTCGTGCGCACCCACCGCCTCGCGGACGACCGCGCCGAGGTCACCCTGACCACCAACGCCGTCGGGCAGCCGGATGTCACCTGGGAGGTGTACGACGGCGAGCGCCTCGTCGCCTCGCGCGCCGTCACGCCGGGCACCGACGCCACGCTGGTCGTCGAGGGCGCGCGGTTCTGGAACCCCGAGGACCCGTACCTGTACGACATGCGCCTGACCGTGCGCGGCGACGGCGGGACCGTCGAGCACGTGCCGCACCTCCTCGGCCTTGCGGAGGTGACCATCGTCGAAGGACGACTCCTGCTGAACGGCACGCCCTTCACGATGCACGGCGTCAACCGGCACGACCACGACGACCGGCACGGGCGCGCCGTGGGCATGGCCCGCGTCGAGCGCGACCTGCACCTGATGAAGCAGCACAACATCAACGCGGTGCGGACCGCGCACTACCCGAACGACCCCCGCTTCTACGAACTGTGCGACCGCATCGGCCTGTTCGTCCTCGCGGAGACGGACCTGGAGACGCACGGCTTCGCGAACATCGGCGACCTGTCCCGGATCACGGACGACGAGGCGTGGCAGACCGCGTACGTCGACCGCATCGAACGGCACGTGCTCGCGCAGCGCAACCACGCCTCGATCGTCATGTGGTCCCTGGGCAACGAGTCCGGGTACGGGTGCAACATCCCCGCCATGTACCGGCGTTGCAAGGAACTCGACCCCACACGGCCGGTGCACTACGAGGAGGACCGGGACGCCGAGGTCGTCGATGTCATCTCCACGATGTACTCGCGTGTCTCGCAGATGAACGACATGGGGGAGCACCCGCACCCCAAGCCGCGCATCATCTGCGAGTACGGGCACGCCATGGGCAACGGACCCGGCGGACTCGCCGAGTACCAGCGGGTCTTCGAGGCATGGGACAGCATCCAGGGGCACTTCCTGTGGGAGTGGTGCGACCACGGACTCGTCGCCACCACGGACGACGGGCGCGAGTACCACGCGTATGGCGGCGACCACGGGGACTTCCCGAACAACGGCAGCTTCTGCGTCGATGGCCTGGTCTTCCCGTGGCAGGAGCCGAGCCCGGGACTCGTCGAGTACAAGTACGTCATCTGCCCCGTGCGCGTCGATTACGCGGACGGTGTGTGCACCGTGACGAACGGGCGCTGGTTCACCGACCTGTCGGACGTGGTGGTCGTCCTCGAAACGCTGCACGACGGCCGCGTCGTCGGCTCCCGCACGCTCACCCCGGGCCCTGTGCCGCCCGGCAAGTCATGGAGCGAGGTCGTGCACCCGGACGTCGCGGCGCACGGCGAGACACATGTCACCGCACGCGTCCTGTCCACCGCCGCGCACGAATGGGCGGAGCCCATGCGGGAGTTGGGCCGGTACCAGACACTCGTCGCCGACCGCCCGCGCCGGACCGAGCGGGTCGTGACCCGCGCGGCCGTCGCCGCCGAGGTCGACGGCACCTCGCTCGTCGTCACCACCCCGGCCGCCGACCGGTACACGGTCGACCTGCTCACCGGCGACCTGTCGTGGCGCAGCCACGGGCGCGAACTCCTGAAGGAGCCGCCCCGCGTCGGCTTCTGGAAGCCTCTCGTCGACAACCACCAGCAGGAGAACGACGAGCTGTGGGCGCCCCGGTTCCTCTCGGTCATGCAGACCTCGACGCGTGATGTCTCGTGGCGGGAGCAGGACGGCGCGGTCGTCGTGGAGGTGTCTCAGCGCATCGCGCCGCCCACCCTCGACATCGCCATGCGGACCACGCTGACCTGGACCCTCGCCGACCACGGCGTACACCTCGCCGTCGAGGGCGAACCCGTCGGCGACTACCGCGACATCGTGCCCCGCATCGGCCTGTCCTTCGCGGTCCCGCGCGAGCTGCGCTCCGTCGACTGGTACGGCCTGGGGCCCGGCGAGAACTACCCGGACTCCCGCGCGGCCGCCACTCTCGGTCGCTGGCACAGCGCGGTCGACGACATGTTCACCCCGTACGTCGTGCCCCAGGACTGCGCCAACCGCGGTGACGTGCGCTGGGCGGCCCTCACCGACCCGCACGGCGACGGCCTCGCCGTGCGTGCGGCGGAGTCGGGCCCCTTCGCGTTCTCGGCGTGGCCGCACTCCGCGGAGGCGATCGACGCCGCGCGGCACCGTACCGACCTCGTGCCGGAGGACCGCGTGACCGTCAACGTCAACCACCGCGTGCTCGGCCTCGGGTCCAACTCGTGGGGCAGCGAGGTCCTCGACACCCACCGGGTCCGCTTCGAGCCGTTCCGCTTCGAGCTCGACCTGCGCTCCGTGTCCGCCGCCGCGCCCCACTACGACGAAGGGATCGCACCGTGAGGATCTTCCGCGACCACGCCCACCTCGAAGAGGTCCTGGGCGGCGTCACCAAGTGGGAGCGGACGCTCCAGGCGCTGCGCGCGGAGGGACGACCGCTCGGCGTCATGTACTCGGTCGGTGACTCGCTCACGACGATGCGCGAGCACACCGACGCGCTCGCCACGGAAGCCCTCGTCGCCCGACGCCGGTACCTGTACGTGCTGTCGCCCGTGGACGGGGACGCCGAGATCGAGTCGGCCCCCGTGGCCACGCTCGAAGTGGACGCCCCATACAGCGATTTGACCGACCGTCAGTACTTGCGCGGGAAGGGGGAGCGGCACACCGTCCCGCGCGGCGCCGTCCTCGTGGCCGGGCCCGACGAGGCGGTCCGTGTCCTGCCCGCACCCGGGACGACGGCGGTCGTCGTCCACGTGACCGTGGAGGGCGCCACCTTCCACAACAAGTAGCCGCACCTGTCCCGCCAACCCCGACATCAACGGAGCATTCAATGACGAATCGCCGGTCGATCGGTGCGGTGATCCTGTTCAGCATGGTCATCGCGGCTGTCTTCAACTTCCGCAACGTGGTCAACAATTACGTCGCCATCGGGACGCTCGCCGCCCCGATCTTCCTGATCGCCACGATCCTCTACTTCGTGCCCTTCACCCTCGTCATCGCCGAGATGGTGAGTCTCAACCGCCGCTCGGAGTCCGGCGTCTACCAGTGGGTGAAGTCCTCGCTCGGCGGCCGCTGGGCGTTCTTCACGGCGTTCTGCTACTGGTTCGTGAACCTCTTCTACTTCATCTCGCTGCTGCCGATCGTGCTCGTGTACGCGGGCTACATGATTCTGGGCCACGAGTGGGCCATCCAGCCGTGGCTCATCGCCGTACTGTCCGTGGTGATCTTCTTCATCGCCACCTACGTGTCGACGAGGGGCGCCCGCTGGATCGGCAGTGTCACCTCGTTCGGGTCCACCCTGATGATGGTCATGGCGCTGCTGTTCGTCGTCGCGGGGGTGGGCGCGCTGCTCGGCGGCATCACCCCGGCCAATGACATGTCGCCCGGCGGGATGCGCCTCGACCCGGGCTCCGGTATCACCGCGTGGGCGTTCCTCGGCACCCTGGCGTGGATCATCCAGGGCGTCGGCGGCGCCGAGTCGATCGGTGTGTACCTGAACGACCTCAAGGGCGGCGTGCGCGCCTTCGTACGCACGATCGTCGTGTCCGGCATCGCGATCGGCCTGCTCTACTCGGTCGGCACGTGGTTGATGGGCGTCTTCGTGAAGAAGAGCAGCGTCTCGTACAGCAACGGCATCTTCGTGACCATGCAGTCGGCGGCCGGATACTTCGGACTGCCGGGCGACCTGGTGGTGCGCGGCGTCGGCCTCATCATGCTCGTCGCCACTCTGGGCGGGCTGCTGATCTGGACCTCCGCGCCGGTGAAGATCTTCTTCTCCGAGATCCCCGACAAGGTGTTCAACAAGCGCGTCGTGGCGCTCAACGACCAGGGAGTGCCGGTCGTCGGCGCCTGGATCCAGTTCGCGGTCGTCGTGCCGCTGCTGTTCATCCCGACGCTCGGCGCGGGCAGTTCGATCGACGACCTGCTGAAGATCGTCACCAATATGACGGCCGCCACGGCGCTGCTTCCGCCGGCCCTCATCCTGGTCGCCTACCTGGTGCTGCGGGCCCGCTTCGAGGGCGCGGTGCGCGAGTTCCGGTTCGGCTCCCGGGCCGTGGGCCTCGGCATGTCGATCTTCCTCCTCGCGGTGTTCGCGGTCGCCTTCGTGGCCTCCACGTTCCCGGAGGGCCAGGCGCTGTGGCTGACGCTGGCCTACAACGTCGGCGGCCTCGTCGTCTTCCTCGGCGCCTCACTCCTCTGGTACCAGCGCTACCTGCGCCGCTTGCGCGCGACGTCCCCGGAGGAGGCGGCGGCCGAACTCGCGCCGTCGGCCCCGGTACGTTCCGAGGAGAACGCGCAGGCGCTGCGCGAGGGGGAACCGGAGGGCGTGGTGACCTCCAAGTAGGGCAACGCCACGGACCGGTGCGCGCTGCCGGGAGGCTGGATGTCAGCTTCTCGGCGGCGCGTTCTGTGTGCCGACGGATTGGCCACCGTTGGTGGTGTCCTCCAGCCGGAGTTGGTCCAGATGCACCACCCCGGCGGAGCCGCATCCGGTCAGGTCTACGTCCGTGAGCGTCAAGTGCGCCGCATTCACTCCGGCCAGAGACGTGATCTGCACCTTTACATCCCTGCCCGTGAGCACGTCATCGGCCAGATAATCGTCCACGAGGCTGATGAAGCACGTCGGGTAGGTCAGCAAAGTCATCGGATGCTCCAGCATCGCGCCGGCGAGGTCAACGGCGGCGTAGCGCAGCCGCAATGCCGCCGTGGACTCCCATCGTGTCCGCCGGAGTGATACACGTACGGACGCGATTTCCACGGTCACCGGCGCACCGAACTCCGCGCCGTCCAGATGTACTGTTCCGCCGCACACCAGCGGACCCAGCGATCGGGATGTGTCAAACCGGGATCCGTCGAACCGGACATCTTCGGTGAATCGCGCGTCTGAAAACTTGGACTTCCCGCCGAAAACCGCGTCAATGAATTCTGCTTGCTCTACGAACGTCGCGCCGCCGAACCTGGCGTCACCAGCGAAGAGCGCCTCGCCAAAAGACGCCTCCCCTGTGAAGGTCGCCCCGCCGAACCACGCACTTCGCGCGAAAGTAGCCGAGGAGAACGTCGCTGCGCGGCTGAAGGTCACCACGTCGAAACGGGCCTCCCCGGCGAAAGCGGCGCCGAATTGGGCGTTGCCAGCGAAGGACGCCGAACCGAACCGGGCGTCCCCGGCAAATGACGCGTCGAGGAAGTCGGCGTCGCCGGTGAAGGTGACACCTCCGAAGTCCGCCAGGCCGGCGAAGGAGGCGTCGCTGAAGTTGGCGTCGCCGGTGAAGGTCACGCCGTAGAAGCCGCTGTCGTCCGTGAAAGTCGCCTCTTCGAAATCTGCGTTGCCGATACGCGGACTCTTGGAGGCGGGGTCCAGCAAGGCGTCAAGAAGCTCACTCAGCAGCTCTTGGGTAAAGACGGTCCCGCGGTGGTCGATGTCATCGCCAGGGGACAGGGCAGCCAGATAGGACGTGCGGCCGGTTTCATCCACGTGAGACAGACACGTGGGGCCTCCAGCAATCCGCACACCACGGCAGCCAATGGGAGCACGCGCGGTGGCGCCCTGCCCGCAGTATGGCCAGCTGGGTGGAGCGCTGGAGAGCGACTCCGGAATGATGTAGGTCATGCGGTCGAAGACGCATTGCGGGACTCGCTGGTTGCTCCCTGAATCTACGTCCGGAGCCGCTGGGGCGCCGTTCCGTTTCACACCCCCAGGATGCGGGAGAGTCCGTAGTCGAAGCGCTCGTCGAACGAGGTGTCCTCGAAATGCGCGGCGGCTCGGGACAGTGAGGGGTATTCGCCCGTGTCCAGTCGCCGTGCGAACGCCGGGCCCATCGCGTCAGGAAGCGCCTGTTCCTCCTGGGCCAGCCCCAACGCGAAGTAGACAAGGCTCCAGCCGGTCCAGACCGCCTCGCGTTCCGTGAGGCCGCCGGCCAGCAGTGCCTCGGTCATCAGGTCGGCGAAGCGGAGTGTGGCGGGTTCGGCGGCGTACGTACCGGCCACGATCCTGGCCCCGTCCCGGTGGGACAGCAGGGCGCGGCGGTAGCGGTGGAGCAGTTCGCGGACCCGTGGTTCCCAGGGCTCGGGCAGTCCGTCCACCGGCGCCCCGGCCACGATCGCGTCCGCCATCAACTCCGACAGCCGCGCCTTGGTCTTCGCATGCCAGAGCACGGTGTTCATGCGGACGCCGAGCCGGTCCGCGATGCCGCGGATCGAGAGCCCGTCCGCGCCTTTCTCCTCCAGCAGTTCCAGGGCCGTTCGCACCACCGCTTCGGGGTCGAGCCGGGTCCGGGTGGGATTCGCCGCTTGCTTCTTGGTCACCGACCTAGTCTACTGGGCGCACCCCACCTTGGTCACTGACCAAGACGTTCTTGAGGAGCTGCCATGGAGCACGAGCGCGTAGTCATCGCAGGAGGTGGCCCCACCGGGCTGTGGCTGGCCGCCGAACTGCGGCTGGGCGGGACACCCGTCACCGTCCTGGAAACCCGCCGCGAGCGGGATCCCCACTCCAAAGCCCTCACCATCCATCCGCGCACCCTGGAGGTGCTGGCCACCCGGGGCGCGCTTGAGCCGTTCCTCGCGGAGGGGCGGCGCATCCCCAGCGGCCACTTCGGCGGGCTCGACGACCGGATGGACTTCGGGGCCCTCGACACCCCCTTCCCCTTCACACTCGCCCTGCCGCAGGCCCGCACCGAGGAGCTGCTGGAGGAGCACGCCCATGCGGTCGGAGCCACCATCCGACGTGGGCACCAAGTGACTGGACTAGCCCAGGACGAGGACGGGGTGAGCATTGAGGCGACCGGCCCCGACGGCCCCTACACACTGCGCGCCCACTACCTCGTCGGCTGCGACGGCACCCGAAGCACCGTGCGCGAAGCGGCGGGCATCGACTTCCCCGGCAACGACGCCACCACCTGGGGCTTCCTGGGTGACGTCGTCCTGGACAACCCGCCACAGGGCGCGGTGTCCGCCGTGTCGGGCCCGACCGGCGGCGTCATGGTCGTCCCGATGCCGGGCGGCATCCACCGGATCGTCGGCGGTGACCCGGGCAGCACCGGTGCCGGCCACCCCGGCGAACTCACCCTCGACGGGCTGCGCGCGAAGGTGACTCGGATCGCCGGAACCGACTTCGGTATGCGCGACCCCAGCTGGCTCTCCCGGTTCGGCAATGCCACCCGCCAGGCCGCCGAGTACCGCAGGGGCCGCGTCCTCCTCGCGGGCGACGCGGCGCACATGCACTACCCGGCCGGAGGCGTGGGCCTCAACGTCGGCATCCAGGACGCCACGAACCTCGGCTGGAAACTGGCCGCCACAGTGGCAGGCACCGCGCCCGCCGGACTCCTGGACAGTTACCACGCCGAACGCCACCCGGTCGGCGCCGACCTACTGCTCAGCACCCGCGCCCAGACGGCGCTGTTGAACGCCTACTCGGCGGAGGGCCAGGACCTGCGCGCGTTCCTGAGCCAACTCATCGCCACCGTGCCCGAGTTCTCCCGAAGCCTGGCCGAACGGCTCTCCGCCCTGGCCGTCACCTACCCGGGCCCCGCACACCACCACCCCCTGACCGGTCACCGCGCACCCAACCTCGGACTCTCCGACAGCACAGACCTCTTCACACTGCTCCGGACCGGCCGCCACGTCCTGCTGCACTTCACCGGCACCCCGGCGCCGCCCTCCACGCCCCACGTCATCACGCACACGGCACCCCGGCCCGACCCACGCCCCGCCTGGTCCACCGTGCGTGCCGCGCTCATCCGCCCCGACGGTCATGTCGCGTGGGCGAGCGAACAGCCCGACGCCGAGGCTCTGCGGGCCGAGTCGTACGTGGCGGTATCCGCGACTCACGGCTGACCAGGACCGCGGTGTGCGTCGGCCTGCCGGCCGGGGCGGCGGGCTACCCACCGCCCCGATCTCGCTGTCCATGCCGTCGGCACGCTGGTCCCGCGAGCTGCTCCCCGCCCTGTCGACCGCACTCAAGACCGCCGCGGCCCGCGTCGCCGCCGGCGCGGTGCGCACCGCGATCGGGCGGGCCGCGTGGGGCGGGGCCGTCACTGCTTCAGAGAGCCCAGCCGCGTCAGAACCGCCGCCCACCTGGCGTCCTGCGGCGGCCCGAGCCGAGTCGGCCGCCGGATGCCTTCCTCCGGCGGCCGACTCGTCCTTGGTGGGTCAGAGGGCGACGAGGAGGGCGGTCAAGAGGCCGTAAGGGACACGGCGTCGACGGTCCAGAACCAGTTGTTCCCCCCGGTGTAGCGGAAGCGGACACGTGCCGTGGTGGCGCCCTGCGGAACCTGGAGCGTGATGTTCTCGGTCCTCGATGAGGTGTCGGAGGTGTACGACTTCACGGGGACGGGGGTTCCATCGTCGTAGGCGACGAGGACCTCGCCCTTCTGCGGTGCTTCTTGGCGGTAGTACGTGGTGTAGCGCAGGACTGCCGTCGAGCCGCCCTTCACCGGCCAGGCGGGTGTGACCAGGGTGGAGTCGAAGGTGCCGCTGTAGCTCTTGTCGGCCCACTCGTCGCCGTCGGCGACAGCGAAGACGTTCCGGGCCCGGACGTTGTTCTCGCGCCCCTGCCCCCTTTCGGAAGCGGTCCAGAACTCGTCGGTGGTGAAGCTCCAGCCACGCCACTCGGTGACGCCGCCGGTTCCCATCGCGGTGTTGACGACGTTCCATCCGGCCGGGGGTGTGTGGGTGAAGCCCAGGACGGCCGCGCCGATACCGGTCTCGTCGACGCGGGCTGTCAACTGGGGGCGCAGGGCGTCGAACGCGTCCGGGGCCGGCTGCTGGAGGGGGCGGCCGTCGAGGTTCCAGGACGTGTCGATCGGGATGCCGAGGTGGGCGAGTGCGGAGGCCGCGACGTCGGGCATCTTGATGTCGTGGCGGGTGGAGCCGGCGGTGATACCTCCACCGGTAGCGATGAGGAAGGTCTGCCGTTCGGGGGCGCTGTTACCGCCGTGGCCGCCGGCGTCGGTGTGGCCGTGGTCGGCGGTGACCATGATCAGCCAGTCCTCGGACGCGTAGGTGGGACGGGCCTTGACCGCTGCGACGATCCGGCCGACCTGCGCGTCCGCGTCGTGTATCGCGGCCAGGTACTGGCTGCTGGCGGCGCCGTCGCTGTGCCCGGCGTGGTCGATGTTGTCGAGGTGGACGAACAGCGCGTCCCGGTTGCCACTGCCCAACTCCGCAACGGCGCGGCTGGTGGTGCCGGTGTCGTACTCGGCGGAGGGAGTGGAGATCCGGGTGTCGACCTTCGAGGAGAAGATGGTCGTGGTGATGGGCGCCCAGGAGGCGACCGCGTACGTCGAGAGGGCGGGCTTCGCCGTCTCGATCCTGGTGAGGAAGTCCGGGTACCGGGTGAAGTCGTTGCCGGTGAAGGCGTTGTCCTTGACCAGGTGCTTGTCGGGCCACGCACCGGTGATGATCGTCGACCAGCCGGGGCCGGAGAGCGTAGGGGCCAAGGGGTCGGAGTAGATCGAGCTGGCCGCGGTGAGTCCGCTTGCCATGAGGTCGTCGAGGTGGGGTGCGTCGGCGTCTCTGATCCGGTCGAGCAGTGCGCCGTCGAGCCCGATGACCAGGACTTTGGGGGTGCGGGCGGCGGCTCGCGCGGTGCCTGCGGCGAGCGGGGCGGAGACGGTGGCGAGAGCTGCGGCGATCAGGAGCGAACGGCGTGATGGCCTTGCGGACATGGGGGGTTCTCCTTACCGGTGACGAGGACTCCATCAACACCCCTCTGTTTGAAGGGAGTTGTTCGTGGGTCCAGACCCGTTATCATTTCGCAATTGGGCTCCGCCGGTACAGGGAGCGCGGGTGAAGTTTCCGGAAACTGTCAGTTCGCTGCCGCAGTGAGCCGTGCTCATCCGTGACCGGTCGTCAGCTTCGCGCCACCCATGGGGACATGCACGAACTCGCGGCCGGTCGAGCCGTCGGTGAACCGTACGTTCACTCCGGCGGTGTCCTGCGTGAGCTCGGCGAATGTCGTGCCGGTGCGCTGCGCGTCGATCCCTTGCCCCTCAACGAACCGCGCTACGCAGCGGCGTACGCCGAAGCGGCCCGAACCTTCCCGCGCGCCCTCCTTGTCGCCGATGTCCGGGTGTGTCGGAGCTGCGGCAGGTTCCGCTGCCTCTTCCTACAGGGCCTGGGGCAGGTCGATGCCGGCTTGAATGCCTCGTTGTGCCGTACTGCGCGGTGGTGGTGTGGCCGTCGGCGGACGCAGCGCGTCGCGCAGGAGCGCGATGGCCGGGGGGATCTCTGTGTCGCTGATGTTGCCGTAGCCGAGGACGAGCGCGGGTTCCGCCGGCCGGTGTGTGCGGTAGTCGTCGAGGTCGGACAGGCGCAGTCCGGCGGTGGCCGCTGCCCGGACCGTGCCTCGGGTGTCGGTGTCGTCCGGCAGGTGGAGCAGGATGTGCAGTCCGGCGGCGGAGCCGGAGACCCGGCCCTGCGGGACGTGTGCGGCGAGTGTGCGGAGCAGCAGGTCGCGGCGGGAGCGGAACCGCCGCCGTGCCGCGCGCAGGTGTGCGTCGTACCAGCCGCGGTCGATGAAGGTGGCGAGCGCGAGCTGGTCGAGGACCGGTGGCGCGGCGGCGACGAGGTTCGCTGCCCGGAGCGATGGGGTCATCGAGGCGGGTGCGACGAGCCAGCCCAGGCCGAGGGCCGGTGACAGCGTTTTGCTGACGGAGCCGAGGAGGAAGACGCGGCCCGGGGCCATCCCCTGCATGACGGCGACGGGGTGGCGGTCGTAGCGGAACTCGGCGTCGTAGTCGTCCTCGATGACGAAACCGTCCGCCTCGCGGGCCCAGTGCACCAGATGCGCCCGGCGCTGTGGGGACAGCACTGTGCCGGTGGGGAATTGGTGTGCCGCGCCGACGATGACGGCCCGGGCCGGGGTACGTGCGAGGGCGTCGACGCTGACGCCGTCCTGGTCCACGGGCACCGGGTGCACACGCAGGCCGGCGCTGGTGGCGGCGTCCCGCAGCCGTCCCCATCCGGGGTGTTCCACCGCCACGTCGGTGATCCCTTCGGCGCGCAGTGCCCGGCAGGTGCGCAGCAGACCGTCGGTGGCGCCCGCGCACACGGTCACGGACTGGGCATGTGTGTCCGCGCCGCGTGAGCGTCGCAGGTACTGCGCGAGGGTGGTGCGCAGCACCATGTGTCCGGCGGGGTCGGGCAGGCCGAGGTCGTAGTGGACGGTCGAGCCGATGACCGCCCGGACGGCGTCCGCCCAGCGGCGGCGGGGAAAGGCCCGCAGGTCGGGCAGGCCGGGCGCGAGGTCGTACCGGATCGGTGGCGGGGCCGGCGAGCGCCGGCCGCGGGGGTGCGACGGTGTCGGTCCGGGTGTCTCCGGCGTCCATGAGACACGCGTGGCCGAACCCACCCGGGCGGAGAGGTACCCCTCCGCGATGAGCTGCCCGTACGCCTGTGTCACGACCCAGCGGGAGCAGCCGAGTTCCTCGGCGAGGGCGCGGCTCGGTGGCACGGCGGCGCCCTCCGACAGACGGCCGTCGCGGATCGCGGTACGCAGCGCGTGAGCCAGGCGATCGTGCAGACGGCGCCGCCCGCCCTCCGGGGAACGGACATCCAGCAGCGTCGCCCACGCGGAATTGGTCTGGGAATCAGCCACAACATTGGAGCGTAGCGCCGAACCGAACGCGCCTAGCGTGAAGTGCATGATGAAGAATCTGGCCCTCGGGGCCATGCTGTTCGGCACGGCTCAGGACGAGCGCCGATCGTTCGGGATACTGGACCGTTTCGTGGACGCCGGAGGCGTCTGGATCGACACCGCCAACTGCTATGCGTTCTGGGCCGATCCGACCGGCTTCGGCGGGCGGAGCGAGGAGATGATCGGGCGCTGGCTGGCGAGGCGCCCGGGTGTCCGTGACCGCGTAAGGATCAGCACCAAGGTGGGCTGCGAGCCGACCGAGGCCGGCCGGTTCCCGGAGACCGCCGAGGGACTGTCGGCCGGGGCCGTCAAGAGCGGGATCGAGGACAGCCTGCGACGCCTCGGCACGGACCACGTCGAGCTGTACTGGGCGCACATGCCCGATCCGAGCACACCTCTGGAGGAGACGGTCGCCGCCTTCGACGGCCTCGTGTCCGCGGGCACGGTCGGGCGTCTGGGCTGTTCCAACTACCCCGTGTGGCAGGTCGAACGGGCACGGCAGATCGCACGGGAGCGCGGCGGCGCCGGCTTCACGGCGGTGCAGCAACGCCACACGTACCTCCAGCCGCGCCCCGCGACCCGGCTCAGCGAGGGGCACCGGTTCGCCGCGGTCAGCGACGAGGTGCTCCACTACCTGGAGCATCAACCGGACATGGCACTGTGGGCCTACACGCCGCTGCTGAGCGGCGGATACACCCGCGCGGACAAGCCACTTCCACAGGAGTACGACCACCCCGGCACCGCCCGCCGCCTCGCGGCGCTCGACGAGATCGCCGCCGAGACCGGTACGAACCGGAACAGGGTGGTGCTGGCATGGCTGACCGGGGGACATCCGGCCGCCACGCCGATCGTCGGTGTCAGCTCGGTCGAGCAGCTGGACGAGGCGGTCGCGGGTGTGGCACTGGAGTTGACGGCCGATCAGCGTGGACGCCTGGACTCTGCGGTGTGACCTGCGAGCAGCTCTGTGCGGGGTACGTCCTGGCGCTGCGCGTACTCCCGGGCGTCGGGATCGGTGATCTGATCGGGGGACAGGGGGACTTGGCTCGCGTCGGTGTTGTCTTTCCAGCCGCGTGATGCGCCGGGCGCCCGGGAGAAAGTTTTTTGTGCGACCGCGGCAACCCGACGCGAACTCACACGTCGTGTGGGGGTGAAGGGTGCCGTCCGGCATCCTTCACCCCGACCGTGGAGTACGACCGTGAAACACCTTGTTCCTGTGCGCAGCGCAGTCGTGGCCACCGGCCTGCTGGCCGCCCTGGCTACGATCCCCGTCGCCCACGCCACGCCGGTGCCGTCACCGGCGAGTCCCTCGGCCGCCACCACCGCGACACCGAGCCCCGCGCCCCCGGAGTCGGCCGGCAGCGTCCCGACGCCGATCGCGAGTGCCCCGCCTTCCGCCGAGCCCGCCGCCCCCGGAGGCAAGGGAGACGAAGCCCCCTCGGCGGCGCCGAGTGCCGCCCCCGCCGAGACCGACACGCCCTCGCCCGTCCCCACCGAGCCCGGCACACCCGCTCCCGCCCCCGCCGAGGACGAGCTCGCACATACTGGAGCCTCGAACACGACCACCACCGTCCTGGGCGCCGGCGCAGCCGCACTCGTCCTCGGTGGCGCGGGGACCCTCTTCGCCGTACGCCGCCGCTCGCACCGCTGACGCAGCACACACCCGAGGAACCCTGTGCACACCCCCGCAGCCCACGAACTCGCCCCGCCACCACGGCCGTTCACCCTCCCGTACGGCCGAGTCCGCCCAGGGTGGCGGGATGTGTTGCGTGGGTTGCTGCGACGCGAGCGGACCGCTCTCGAAGGGGCGCCCGGCCCGGCCGCCGTTGCGCCGGGCCGGGCCACCACGTACGCACCCCCGCATCTCGACCGGCCACCCACCATCGGCGAGCTCTACCACGCGCACCGGCTGCGCATGGTGCGCCTCGCGGTGCTGCTCGTGGACGACTTGGCCACCGCCGAGGATGTCGTGCAGGACGCGTTCACCGCGCTCTACCGCCGCCACGGCGAAGACATCACAGAGGTGGACAACGCCCTCGGCTATCTGCGTACCGCCGTCGTCAACACCGCACGGTCGGTGCTGCGTCGCCGCCGCACGGCCCGGGCGTGGACCCCGCCACCGGCCGGCGAAGCCCCCTCCGCGGAGGACTCCGTCGTCCTCGACGAGGCACACCGCGAAGTCCTCGCCGCACTGGCCCGGCTCACGCCGCGCCGCCGTGAAGTCCTCGTACTGCGTTACTGGGCCGACCTCAGCGAGGCCGAGATAGCCGCCACCCTCGGCATCAGCAAAGGCGCGGTGAAGTCCAACGCCAGCCGCGCCCTGGACGCACTGGAAAAGAACCTGGAGGGCCGGATATGACTCCCCGCACGCCACGTGTCCCTCCGGCCGACCACGCCGAACGCCCGGTGGAGCAACGGTTGCGCGAGGCGCTCGGCGCGCGTGCCGACAGCATCGACGTCCGGGCACTGCGCCCGGCCCGGCCGCCAGGACCGCATCTGCGCCGGCTGCCCCGACTCCGCGTCCTTGGCCGGCGCTTCGCCCTTCCGGTCGCCGGGCTCGCCACGGCCGCGGCACTTGTTGTCGGCTACGTAGCCCTGGCCCCGGAATCGGACCCGCACCGCACCCCCGTGCCGCCCGCCGCACCGTCGTCCTCGGCCGTCCCCGACAGCCGCTCGACGCCCAGCCCTTCGCCGCCGGCACCGTCCGGCACGGCCGTCCCGACCCCGGTGTCGCCGTCCCCCTCGTCCCCGCCCTCCTCCGAGTCTCCGAGCGCGAGGGGCGGCGCGAGCACACCAGAGTGAGCCGGAGCCGGGACGGGCCGCGCCGTCAGCGGCTTCCGCTCACAACCCGGCACTCACGCCTTGGGGTTGCTGTGCCAGCCGCCCTTCTTGCAGGTGTCACCCGAGCCCCAGACGTCGTTCTTGCAGACGACGACGCGGGCCTTCTTGACGTTGAACCCGTCCGAGAAGCGCGGGAACGTGGTGGTCTTTCCGCGTCCGACGCAGTCGCTGTTCTCGTTCCAGGCCCGGCTCTCCCCGGTGATGACGGCGCCGTCGGCCCCCTTGAACTGCATGAAGGCGAAGGAGTCGTAATCGTCGCGGCAGCGCTGGTCGTTGACGTAGACCTTGACCTTGCCGGTCGAGCCGGGGCCGGTCCACTTCCAGGTCGCGTGGGCGTAGGCGTAGCTGGCGTTGGCCTTCGAGTCGCCGTGCACTCCGCGGGCCGACACATCGCCCGCGCCGCCCGGCTGTGCGACGGCGGCGCCGAAACCGCTCCCGGTCAGCAGGAGCACGGACGCCCCGAGGCCGACGAGGTTCCTCTTCGTAGTGAGCATGATGGTCCACTCTCCGTTCTGCGCCGCACTGTCGGAGTGGCGGCGTCCCCGTTGGAGAAGACAGTGCCGGGAGGGCGCCGGGGCGGGACAGGTGTTTCGGCCGGGCCCGAAACATGCGGAATGGTGTCAGCGTCTGGCGGCGTCTGGCGGCGTCTAGAGGCGTCTAGAGGTTGAAGACCCGCCGTGCGTTGCCGGACAGGAACAGGTTCGTGGCTTCCTCGTCCAGGTCCAGTTCACCGAGGTGTTTCAGTGCCTGGCCGGGGGTGATCATGGGGTAGTTGGTGCCGAACAGGACCTTCCCGCGGCCCCGGCCCCGCAGGTAGTCGACCAGTTCCCGCGGGTAGCGGCGGGTGGTGTAGGCGCTGGTGTCGATGTGGACGTTCGCGTGCTTGTCGGCTACCGCGATCATCTCGGTGGTCCACGGGTAGCCGATGTGCCCGCACACGATGGTCAGTTCGGGGAAGTCGAGGGCGACCTGGTCGATATACGGGATGGGGCGGCCGGTCTCGGACGGGCGCAGCGGCCCGGTGTGCCCGACCTGCGTGCAGAACGGGATGCCGAGATCGACGCAGGCGGCGTACAACGGGTAGTACAGCCGGTCGGTGGGCGGGAGTTGCCACAGCCACGGCACGATCCGCAGGGCCACGAAGCCGAGTTCCTCAACTGCGCGGCGCAGTTCACGCACTGCCTGGACCGGGCGGGAGAGGTCCGCGCCGGCCACTCCGCGCAGCCGCCCCTCGGACTCGGCGACGAACGCGGCCACTTCATCGTTGCTGATCAGCGGCCCCTGCGGTCCGTACCAGGCCGCCGACAGACCGATCTCGACGTCCGCTGCCGCCATCGCGGCCACCGTGGTCTTGACCGGCAGCGACTCCACCCGCAGTCCCTGCCCCGTCCACCGGCGCAGGGACTCGAACATCTCATGGTTGGAGTGACGCAGCGTGGGGTGCTGCATCCATGCGTCGATGACCGGCATCAGGTTCCGTGCCCTCTCTTCCGGCGGCTTCGGCGCTGCCGCACAGAAGCCGGCTAAGCGATCGCTTATCGGCACCCTATCCGGTTCGCACGAACAGGTCCTCCTCGCGCAGCCGGGAGGTCGCCCAGACGCTGCCCACCGCGGAGAGGACGAGATAGCCGCACGCGAGCCACGGGGTGCCGGATCCGAGTGTGAGGAAGGCGGTGACCAGCAGTGGCGTGATGCCGGACGCGAAGATGCCGGACACCTGGTAGACCGCCGACATCCCCGTATAGCGCACGTGCACCGGGAACAGCGCGGCGAACAGGGTGCCCTGCGCCCCGTAGAAGCAGGCGTGCACGATGCCCAGGGCGAGCACGAGCGCCACGGCGAAGCCCAGCATGCCGCCGGTCTCGAACAGCAGGAAGGCGGGGAAGACCGACACCCCGAACGCGGCCATGCCCGTCAGATAGGTGCGTCGTGCGCCGAACCGGTCCACCAGCCGCCCCGACACCGGGACGAGCGCCGCCATCACCAGCGACGCGCCGGTCACCGTCAACAACACCGAGGTGCGCGGCAGTTGCAGCGTCCCGGTCGCATACGTCAGCGCGAAGACGCCCCAGGTGTTGAAGGCCACGCCTTCGCCCCAGCGGGCCACCATGCCGAGCAGCAGGTGACGGCGCGTCAGCCGCTCGCGGACCACCTCCACCAGGGGTACGGCCCGGGGCCCCGCCGCCTGGCCGAGCACGGCGCGGAAGGCGGGCGTCTCGTCGATCTTCAGCCGTACGGTCAGCCCGACCGCGACCAGGACGAGGCTGGCCAGGAACGCGGCCCGCCACCCGTAGCCGAGGAACGCCTCGTCGCTCAGTACGTTGCTCAGGAGCGCGAACACGCCCGTGCCGAGGGCGAGTCCGAGCGCCAGGCCGATCTGCGGGTAGCTGCCGAACCGGCCCTTGCGGCCCTCCGGGCCGTGCTCCACGGCCAGCAGGACGGCTCCGGCCCACTCGCCGCCGAGCGCCACGCCCTGCGCGACGCGCAGGACCAGCAGCAGCACGGGGGCGAGCGCGCCCACCTGTTCGTAGGTGGGCAGGAGTCCGATCAGTGCGGTCGAGACGCCCATCAGGCCCATGGCGAACGCGAGGGTGCGCTTGCGGCCCACGCGGTCGCCGATGTGCCCGAAGAGCAGGCCGCCGAGCGGACGGGCGAGGAAGCCCACCGCGAACGTGGCGAAGGCGAGCATGGTGCCGACGGTGCCGTCCGTGTCCGGGAAGAACAGCTTCCCGAAGACGAGGCTCGCCGCCGTGCTGTAGAGGAAGAAGTCGTACCACTCGACGGTGGTGCCCAGCAGGCTGGAGAGGACGACGGTCCGCAGTTTGCGTCCGGTTGCCGCGCCGCTGTCCGCGTCCGCGTCCGTGCCCGTGTCCGCGTCCGGGGCCTGCGTCGGGTGAGTGTCTGTGCCTATGTCTACGTCTGCGTTCATGTCCGTGCTCACACGCCCGCGAACGCGACGTTGCCGGACTCGACGGGGGCCGGTGCGGCCGGGTGGCGCCACAGCCCGCGGCGCTCCAGCAGCGGCAGGACTCCCTCGCCGAACCAGTACGCCTCCTCCAGGTGCGGCACGCCCGAGAGGACGAACTCGTCGATTCCCAGCCGGTGGTACTCCTCGATGCGGTCGGCGACCTCCGTGTGGCTGCCGACCAGGGCGGTGCCGGCGCCGCCGCGCACCAGGCCGACCCCGGCCCACAGGTTGGGGTAGATCTCCAGGTCGGAGCTGGTGCCGCTGGCGTGCAGCGCGCGCATCCGCTTCTGGCCCTCGGACTCGGAGGTCGCGAGGCCGCGCTGGACGGCGGCGACGCGCTCCGGGTCCATGCCCTGCAGCAGCCGCTCGGCCTCCGCCCATGCCTGCTCGGCGGTGTCGCGGGCGATGACGTGCAGCCGGATGCCGAACCGGACGGTGCGGCCGAGGAGTTCGGCCCGCCTGCGGACCTCGGCGATCTTCTCTGCGACGGCCTGCGGCGGCTCGCCCCAGGTCAGGTACGTGTCCGTGTGCCGGGCGGCGACGTCCAGGGCCGCGGGGGAGGAACCGCCGAAGTAGACGCTGGGCACCGGGTCCGGCAGCCGGTTCAGGCGGGCGCCCTCCACGCGAAGGTGTTCGCCGTGGTGGTCCACCGTCTGCCCGTCCCACAGGCGGCGCACGATGTCGAGGAACTCGCCCGTCCGTGCGTACCGCTGGTCCTTGTCGAGGAAGTCCCCGTAGGCGCGCTGCTCGGCGCTCTCGCCGCCGGTCACCACGTTCAGCAACAGGCGTCCGTGGGACTGCCGTTGATAGGTGGCGGCCATCTGGGCGGAGAGCGTGGGGGAGATCTGGCCGGGCCGGAAGGCGACGAGGAACTTCAGCCGCTCGGTGACCTGCGTCAGCATCGCCGTGGTCAGCCACGCGTCCTCGCACCACGCGCCGGTGGGTGTCAACGCCCCCTCGAAGCCAAGCTGTTCGGCGGTCCGGGCGATCTGGCCGAGGTACTCCACGGACGCCGGGCGGTCGCCCCCCGCGGTGCCGGGGAGCGAGCCGTGACCGCCGCCCACGACATGGCGGCTGTCGCCGGTGGTGGGCAGGAACCAGTGGAAGGTGAGTGTGGACATGACGGGGTGAGGACCTCACAGAGCACGGAGCGGAGCATGGAACAGGGCATGACCAGGGGGGGGGCGGTGTCAGTGCATGTCAGCGCGGCCCTTCCCTCATTGCCTACTATTCCTACTGGATTACTAGGAAAATGTTCCGCATCGATGCCCGCTGGTCAAGTTCCGTCTCAGCAAGCGGACGTGACGCCCGAGCGGGCGGGCCGCTGTCAGGGCGCGATCATCGTGACCCCACGGCCCGGCGCCGAGCCCATCGCGTGGAGCGCGGACGGTGCCTCGTCCAGGCCGATCGTGGCGGTGACGAGGCGGTCGGGGCGCAGGGTGCCGGCGGTGACGAGCTCCAGCATGCGGGGGTAGGCGTGCGCCGCCATGCCGTGGCTGCCGAGGAGTTCGAGTTCGAGGGCGACGACCCGGTCCATCGGAACGTGGGCGCCGCCCGGGAGGAGACCGACCTGGACGTGGCGCCCGCGGCGGCGCAGGCTCGTGACGGAGGCGGCGCTGGTGGTGGGGGAGCCGAGGGCGTCGAGGGAGAGGTGGGCTCCGCCGCGGGTGGCCTCGCGGACAGCGGCGGCGGTGTCCGGGGCCTCTGCCGCGTTGACGCAGGCGGCGGCGCCGAAGGTGGAGGCCAGGGCGAGCGCCTGGGGGGAGACGTCCACCGCCACCACGCGGGCACCGGCCGCCGCCGCGATCATCACGGCGGACAGTCCCACCCCGCCACAGCCGTGCACCGCCACCCACTCCCCGGCGGCCGCGCGCCCCTGGTCGGTCACGGCACGGAAGGCGGTGGCGAAGCGGCAGCCCAGACTCGCGGCGGTGGCGTCGGTCATGCCCTCGGGGACGGCGACGAGGTTCACGTCGGCATGGTGCAGCGCGACGTACTCCGCGAACGATCCGGCGTGGGTGAAGCCGGGCTGCTCCTGGCGTTCGCACACCTGGTGGTCGCCGCGGACGCAGGACGCGCAGCGCCCGCAGGCGCAGATGAAGGGGACGGTGACGCGGTCGCCGGGCCGCCACTCGGTGACATCGGCGCCGACCGACTCGACGGTGCCGGCCAGTTCGTGGCCGGGGATGTGCGGGAGGACGACGTCCGGGTCGTGTCCCTGCCAGGCGTGCCAGTCACTGCGGCACAGCCCCGTCGCCCCGACCCGCACCACGACCCCGTCCCGGGGCGGCGTGGGGTCGGCGACCTGCCGTACCGCCGCGTCCTTGCCGAACTCCTCGAACACCACTGCACGCATCTCGCGGACTCCCATCTCCCGGCGGAACCGGAAGGAGTACATCACGCCCAGGCGGGATGGATTCGGGGAACCTGGCGGCAGCCCCATTGCCCTTGGTGGCTACGGCAGTTACGGTCCAGTCGTATATGACATATGAGATTCCATTTGGGGGCGCGACCTTGCCTGCTTTCAGTCCGGCCGCCTTGCCGTCACGGACGGCGCACGTACTCGACGCCATCAAGGCGGCGATCCTGAACGGGGAGCTCAAGCCGGGAGCCGCGCTGGTGGAGAACGTGCTGGCGGGGGAGTTCGGTGTGTCGAAGACACCGGTGCGTGAGGCGTTGAAGGCGCTGGAGGGCTCGGGCCTCGTCGTCATCCGGCCGTTCGCAGGTACCACCGTGCGGGAGCTGAGCGAGCAGGACGCGATGGCGGTCTATGACATGCGCCTGCTCCTGGAGCCGGAAGCGGTGCGCCGCAGCGTCGTCGCGGGAGGCGACTTCTCCGACGCGGCACGGGCGTTGGAGGTCGCGGCACTGGCCGAGGACGCCTCGACCCGCTCCACCGCCAACAGGGACTTCCACCGCGGCCTCTACGCCGGGTGCGGCAACCCACTCCTTGTCCGCTCGCTGGACGGGCTCAGGGATCAGACGGCGCTGGTCTCCGCGTCCTCCTGGGCCCGGTCGCCTTCGTGGCACGAGGAGTCCCGCGAACACGCTGCCGTACTCGAATGCGTGCGCTCGGGGCGGGCCGACGAGGCCGCCACGCTCGTCCGACGCCACATCGAGGGATTCGTGGCCCGGCACCTTCAGGAGGAGAAGCTCACTCACTGAACAGCGAAACAGCTGAACAACAAAACAACTGAAGACGAGATGCGGCCCGTTCACCGCCAAGATCCCGGGCCGCACCTCAGAGATCCACGCTCCGCGAGGAGCGTCGCCGTTACCCACTAGGAGCAACGATGCCCCAGTCTAACGTGCGCACGTCCGCCCCAGCAGGGCCAGGTCCCGTTCGCGAGCGCAGCCGAATGCGCTGGACGATCGTCGGATTCTCGGCCCTCGGGCTGACCATCGCCTATCTCGACCGCGCCGCCATCAGCGTCGCCATGCCGTTCATGTCCAAGGAATTCCACATCAATTCGGCGGTGCAGGGCGTACTGCTCTCCGCCTTCTTCTGGACGTACGCGCTCTTCCAACTCCCGTCCGGCTGGCTGCTCGACCGCTTCGGGCCCCGGGTCATCTACCCCATCGCGGTCGGCTGGTGGTCGATCTGGACCGCCCTGACCGCCTTCTCCCAGGGGGTCGGCTCGGTCATCGTGTTCCGGCTCGGCCTGGGAATCGGCGAAGCGCCGGTGCAGCCGGCGAACGTCAAGGTGGTCTCACGGTGGTTCCCCCGCCGGGAACGCGCCTTCGCGTCGAGCCTCTTCGACATGGGCCAGCAGATCGGCACGGCTCTCTCCGTCCCCATCGTGACCGCGTTGATCGCGTTCAGCGGCTGGCGCATGGCCTTCGTGGTGATCGGTGTCGCCGGCCTGCTCTGGATCGTCGGCTGGCGGATGGTCTACCGCGAGCCCGAGAAGCACCCGCGCGTCTCCGCGGCGGAGCTGGCGCACATCCAGTCCGACCAGGGCGAAATGGTGGCCGCGCAGAACGCGGACGACAACCACGAGGCGTCGTGGCGTGTGCTGCTGCGCAACAACCAGGTGTGGGCGCTGATGACGGGATACGTCTTCCGCTCCCTCGCCGGCGCGTTCTTCCTCACCTGGTACCCGAGCTACCTTCTCGACGACCGCGGCTTCACCGAGGCCGAGTTCGGGATGGTCGGCGCCATCCCGCCGCTCATCGCCATCGGTTCCACGGTCCTCGGTGGCATCGTCTCCGACCGCATGCTGGCGGCCGGGATGTCCACGAACCTGGCCCGCAAGGTACCGATCGTCTCCGGACTCGCACTCAGCGCCTGCATCGGGTTCTCGCCCTTCATCGAGAGCAACCTCGTGGTCATGACCGTGCTGACCGTCAGCAACGCGGCACACTCCTTCGCGGGGGCCGCGATCCTGAGCCTTCCGGCTGAGGTCGCCACGTCGCCGGCGACCGTCGGCTCGGTCGCGGGCTTCCAGAACTTCGGTTCCCAGCTCGGGAACCTCACCAGCCCGATCGTGATCGGACTCTTCCTGACCTTCGGCGACGGCTCCTACCTCGGCCCCCTGCTCGGCTCCGCGGCCTGTTGTCTCATCAGCGCGGCCATCTACCTGTTCTGGGTCCGGATCAAGCCCGTCACACCCGTGAGCGCCCTCGCGGCCGCCAACGACCCCAAGGGGGGCACTTCATGACCTCGACCCTGAACACCGCTGATCTCGTACGGCAGTTGAGCACCGTCATCGCGATTCCGGTCGTGCCCTACGGCGAGGACGGAGAGATCGACCACGACCGCGCAGGCGCACTGGCCGCACGTCTCGTCGCGGGCGGCATCTCGGTCCTGACACCGAACGGGAACACCGGAGAGTTCTACGCCCTCACCCCGGCCGAACGACGCGCGGTCCTGACCAGTGTCGCCGCGGCGTCCTCGGCCTCCACGACCCTTGTCGCCGGAGTCGGATTCGACGTACACACCGCGAGCGAGGACGCCCGCTTCGCCCGTGACACCGGCGCGCACGCCATCATGATCCACCAGCCGGTGCTGCCCTACATGTCACCGGAAGGCTGGATCGAGTACAACGCGGCGATCGCGGGCGCCGTCCCGGAACTCGGCGTCCTGCCCTACCTCAGCAACCCGGCGATCTCCGGCGCACACATCGCGGCCCTCGTGCGCCGGGCACCCAACGTCGTCGGCCTCAAGTACTCGGTGCCGGACCCCGTGGTGTTCGCGGCCCATCGGGAGCAGGCCGGGGACGGTCTGCTGTGGATCGCCGGTCTTGCGGAGTCCTACGCGTCCGCCTACTGGCAGGCCGGTGCCCGCGGGTTCACCTCGGGCCTGGCCAATGTCGCCCCGGCCGTACCCCTTCAACTGCTCGCGGCCCTGCAAGAGGGGCGCTACGACGAGGCGGCGGCCCTCTGGCGCCGGATCCGCCCCTTCGAGGAGATGCGGGCCCGCAACCACTCGGCCGACAACGTGTCCGTGGTGAAGGAGGCCATGCATCAACTCGGCCTGTGCGGACGCGAGGTGCGCCCGCCGAGCCACGTACTGTCCCGCGCGGTCGCGGCCGAGGTGACCGAGTCCGTCCGGCCCTGGCGGGAGCTCGTGCCCGCCCTCGACAAGGAGCTCGTGGCATGAAGATCGAATCCCTGGAGACCTTCCGTCAACGGGTCGGCGACCGCCCCCGTGTCCTGGTGAAGATCACCACCGACGGCGGCGTGACCGGCTGGTCCGAGGTGTACAACCACGGCCCGGACCTCGCCTACCTCCCGCTGCTCGCCCACCTCTTCGACCAGATCAAGGGCATGGACCCGCTGCGGCCCACCGCGGTCAACCAGTTCCTGCACCAGTCGGCCCGCTTCCCGCAGGGAGCCCTGGGCTCCGCCGCCATCGCCGCGATCGACCACGCCCTGTGGGACATCGCAGGCAAGGCACTCGGCGTGCCCGTGTACCAGCTTCTCGGCGGCGCGGTCCGGGACCGGGTGCGGGTCTACGCAGGGCTGTACAACGCCCCGGACGTCGCCGAACTACGGGACAGAACAGCGGACTTGCACGAGCGGTACGGATTCACGGCGTTCAAGCTGAGCCCCTACCGTCGCGATCTGCACACCACCCGATACGGCCTTGTCGTCCGTGAGCTCGGCGACTACTTCGGCGACGTACGGGAACACCACCCCGAGGAATGGGAGTTCGCCTTCGACGCCCACGCCTGCCTCTGGGCGCCGCACCAGGCGGTCGAGTTGGGCGCCGCGCTCGCACCCCACCAGCCGTTGTTCCTGGAGGAGCCGATCCGCCCCGAGCATATTCCTTCGTGGGGCCGGACCCGCTCGGAGCTACAGGTGCCGCTGGCCACGGGCGAATCCCTCTACACCACACAGGAGTTCCTCGCACTGCTCACGGCGGGCGGCGCCGACATCGTGCAACCAGACATCTGTGTGGTCGGCGGGATGACGCAGATGGTGAAGATCGCCGCGATCGCCGAGGCACACTACGTCCCCGTGTCACCGCACAATCCGATGGGCCCGTTGGCCACCGCGGCGAACGTGCACTTCGCGGCGGCCACCACGAACTTCGGCATCCTTGAATACGGGATGGGCTACAAGGTCGACGAGGTCACCTGGTGCCCCGACCCGTATCTCCCGGTGGACGGCCACCTGGAGCTGCGCCCCGACCGGCCCGGCTGGGGCATCGAGGTCGACGAGGACGCGCTGGTGGCCGACGACTGGGTCACCTGGAACCGCCGGGTGCCCGTGCGCCCCGACGGGTCCACCGCCTGGATGTAGCAGGGCGGGGGCGCCGACGGAGGGGGTGGACGCTCGAACGTCCGGTGACTCACCCCGCCCGGCAGAACGGCGCCTTGCCCATGGCCCCCTCGATGCCGCCGAGGACCAGTTTCTGGAACTGCTCGGCTCCCGGGAACGAGCCGTCCGTGGCGAAGTCCTTGGCGTCGTGGCCGAGCGTGGTGAGCCAGGCGCGCCCGCCGTCGTAGTACTGGCACCAGGCCACCGGATGGGCCTTTCCGTGTCCGGGGTGGCCCTGGTTGCCGGTGACACCTTCGGCGAGGGTGGACTCGTCGACCGTGGCGAGGAGCCGGACGCGGGTGGGGGCCGGGACGAGGTTGTACCACTCGTCGGTGAAGTTCCAGCGCGCCGGGAGGTCCTTGGTGGAGGTGTCACGGCGGTTCTCGGTGACGACCGTGCCGGGCTGGTTCGGGCCGTGGTCGTAGAAGTTGGCGTTGCCCAACAGGCCTTCGTACCAAGGCCAGTTGTACTCGGTTCCGAAGGCGTTGTGGATGCCGACGAAGCCGCCGCCTCCGCGCACGTACTGGCGCAGCGAGGTCTGCGCCGCGTCGTCGAGGGTGTCACGACTGGTGGAGTAGAAGATGACCGCGTTGTAGTTGAACAGACGGGAAGGTGAGGACAGTTGGGTGACGTCCTCCGTCCAGTCGACGGTGAAGTCGTTCTTCTTGCCCATGGCGACGAGCGCCTTCTGGACGACGTTCGTGTCGCCCAGTGCCGGGTTGAGGCCGCTGCCGAGGGACGGGCCGAGGTTGGCGTGGCGGGGGCCGGCGGTGCGGGTGTAGAGGAGGACCTTGTAGCCGTCGGTGGCGGGGGTGAAGTTGCCCCAGTCGTGGTAGCACTTGGGGCTCGTGTCGCGGCACACACCGTAGTCGGGGTCGCCGAGTTCCCGGGCGCCGGTGGCACCCGCCTTGGTGTCGCGGGTCTGGCCGTGGGCGGCGCCCAGGAAGGCCGCGAGGGCCACCAGGGCGGTCGCGAGCGCCGCCGTGAGGAGCGTCATCGGGGTGCGGGGTCTTGTCGTCATGTCGGTCGGACCTCCCATGGGAACTCTCGGGACTCTCACTTGACGACGACCTTGCCGGTGGACTGCGGGAAGGCCGGATCGTTGTAGAAGTACTCGCCCGCCTTGGTGAAGGTGTGCTTGGCCGACTGCCCCGGCATCAGCAGCGCCGTGTCGAACTCGGCGTCGAAGAACGCGGCCGCGCCGTGCGGCTGTTGGTTGTCGGCGGGGTTGGTGAAGGTGACTTCCGTGCCGACGGGGACGGTGAGGTGCTGAGGTGCCATGGCGGTCTGGGCGACGGTGTTCTCCGTCGTGCCCGGTGCGTTGGCCTTGGTGTCCCAGACACGGCCGAGGGTGACGGTGTTCTTCGCCGTCTCGCCGGTGACCGCCGCGGCGCGGATCTGATTGCGGCGCGACGGGGGCGTGGGCGCCGGCGCCTGGCCGACCTTGCCGCCGACCTTGAACGCCCACAGGTGGTCGCCACGCGGGATGTCGGGGAACGGCAGCCCGTTCCCGCCCGCGAGGACGGCCACGTACTGCTCGCCGTCGATCTCGTACGAGACGGGGATGGTGTTCACTCCGGCGCCGCACTGCCACGTCCACAGTGTCGAGCCGTCGGTGTCGTCCATCGCTTCGAGTACGCCGTCGGGGCGGCCCTGGAAGAGGACTCGGCCCGCGGTGGTGAGGATGCCGTTGCCGTGCGCGAGGGACCAGTCGCCCTCCTTGCGCCAGGCGACCGTGTTCGTCCGCGGGTCCATGGCGACCAGTCCGCCGCCGAACAACTCCCCGAGCGGGCGGGCGGTGTTGACCCTCCCGCCGCGGGTGTTGGAGTACGAGGAGTTGACCAGGCCGTAGCCGATGTAGACGTATCCGGTCTTCGGGCTGAAGGACGGGAAGCCCCAGTCACCGCCGCCGCCCGCGCCGGGGAAGATGATGGTGGCCCGGTCCCAGAACACCGAGTACAGGCCGCCCGCCGGGTAGAACGGCACCGGCCTCGTCGGCTTGTCGAAGCGGGGGAACGGGTCGGTGAACGGCTCCCCGCCGGGGAACGGCTGCGTCGGTGATGTCTTCTGGAGGGTGTGCTGGGGGACCTTGCGTTCCTCCATGCCGTGCAGCGCCTCGCCGGTGCGCCGGTCGAGGATGTAGAACCAGCAGGTCTTGGAGCCGTAGACGACGACCTGCCGCTTCTTGCCGTCGACGAGGAGGTCGGCGAGGACCGGCGCCATGACGTTGTCGGCGTCCCAGATGTCGTGGTGCACGGACTGGAAGTGCCAGCGCCGCTTCCCGGTCTTCGCGTCGATCGCGACGATGGAGTTGGCGAAGAGGTTGTCACCGCCGCGCGAGGAGCCGTCGGTGCGGGGGTAGGGGTTGCCGAACGTCCAGTAGACGAGGCCGAGTTCGGGGTCGACGGCCGGGTGGATCCAGGGCACGGCGCCGCCGGTCTTCCAGGAGTCACCCTCCCAGGTGTCGTGCCCGTACTCGCCGGGGCCCGGCGGCCCCCAGAAGGTCCACACGACGTCGCCGCTCTTCGCGTCGAGCGCGTAGCCGCGGCCGCGCGCGCCGGCCGTCGAGCCCTCCGTGCCGACGTAGATCATGCCGTCGAAGTGCACGACCGCGCCGGCGAGCCCGCCGCTGTTGCCGCCGCACTGGCCGCTGCCGTTGTCGCAGCCGTCGTCGCCGCCGTTGTCCTCGACGATCAGCTTCTTCTGCCAGACGACCGCGCCGGTCTTCTGGTCGAGGGCGTAGACGATGTTGGCACCCGAGATGGTGAAGACCTTGCCCTCGGCGACGGCGACGCCGCGCATGTTGGTGGTCTCGGTGCCGAGGTTGGTCTTCCAGAGCACCTTGCCGGTGCGTCCGTCGACGGCGAAGACGTTCTGCTGCGTCGTCTCGACGTACAGCACACCCTTCTGCACGACGATCGTGCACTGCTGGTACGCGCTGGTCGAGCCACCCTCCAGGTTGATGTGCCAGGCGCCGCCGAGCTTCTTGACGTTGCGCGGGGTGATGTCGGTGAGGGTGGAGTGGTTCTGGTTGCCGTAGTTGCCGCCGACCTTGGGCCAGTCACGGGCGGCGACGCCGAGGGTGGTGGGCTGCGCGGGGACGGGGAGGGCCAGACCGGCGGGCTTCGGGGCCGCCTCCGCGGCGGTGGCGGAGAGCGCGGGGAGTGTGGTGGCGCCGCTCGCGGCGGCGGTCAGCAGAAAGGTGCGTCTTTCCATCGTTCAGTGCCTCGATTCGATCAAGGTCCGCTAGATGGGTCGAAAGTTCCGCACAGTAGGTTCGCGGGACGGTGGGTCACGTTAGGGACGGGGGTGCGGGCATGGCAATACCCGGGGCGGGGGTTGTTGCCCGGAAGTTCCTCAACTGCCTTTCAGGCAGGTGGAGTTGGTACCACCAGGTGGACCGGGACCATCGACGGCGGCATGGGGCTCTTGTTGCGGCGCCCCTGCCCGGTCTCCTCCCATGCGTGTGCCAGGATGCCGACGCTGCGGCTGAGCACGAACAGGCCGCGCGCCAGCGGCGCGGCGAAGCCGAGTTCGGCGTAGATGACGGCGGTGGCGCCGTCGATGTTCATCGGGACGGGTTTGCGGCCCTCGCGGCCGCGGTTGAGGTGCGCCTCCACGGCCAGGGCGGCGCGCAGGTAGGCGCCCTCTACGGTGCCGTCCGTCACGGCCATGTCCACGAGCGAGAGCAGTGGGTCGCGGCGCGGATCGCGAGGGTGGAAGCGATGACCGAAGCCCGGCAGATAGCGGGAGCGCTCACGCCACTCGGTGATCACGTCGGCTGTGGCATCCTCCAACTCCCGTCCTTGCTCGCTGAGTTGGACGACATCGGTGAGCAGCTGCACACACTGCTGACCCGCCCCGCCGTGCACGTCCCCGAGCATGTTCACCCCGGTCGCGACGGCGCTGTTGAGGCCCACCCCGCAGGTCGCCGCCATCCGGGCGGCCGCGATGGAGGGTGCCTGCGGACCGTGGTCGACCCCCGCCACCAGGGCCGCTTCCAGGAGGCGTGCCTGGTCGGGGCGGGGCAGCTCGCCCCGCAGCAGCAGCCAGATCGTCTCGACGAAGGTGGTGTGCCCGATCAGCTCCTGCACGGGGCGCTCGCGCAGTTCGATGATGCCCGGCTCGATGCGGCTGACGGCCGTGGCCCACCACTGGGCGACCTTGCTGTCCGGGTCCTGGCGGTCCTGGCCCCCGGCGGATGCGGGGACAGTGGAGGTCATGAGCGCAGCGCCTCGGTCGTGCGGCTTTCGGCCCGCCAGCGGGCGATGAGCCGTGCGCGCTCCTCGCCGTCCTGGTCGAGCAGCGGGGGAGGGGAGGCCGGGGGCAACGGTTCGCCGTCCACCAGGACGCCGTTGCCACTGACCCGCAGCGTGCGGTCGGAGCCGTCCGGGTAGGGCAGGTCGGTGAAGAAGCCGCGGTGCGCGAGCTGTTCGAGTTCCACCGCCTCCGGCACGGTCAGGACGCGCGCGGCGGGGACACCGGCGGACGACAGTGTCTCCTCCCACTCCAGGGCGGTCTTCTGGGACAGCGCCGCATTCAACTCGGCGTTCAGCTCGGCCCGGTGGAGCTTGCGGGCCTCGCGCTCCGCGAAGCGCGCGTCGTGGATCAGATGGGACAGGCCGGTGAGACGGCAGAGCGTGACGAACTGTTCCTGACGGTTGGCCGCGATGTTCAGGCCACCGTCGGCGGTCTCGAAGGTGCCGGACGGCGCGGCCGTCGCGTTCTGATCGCCCATCGGCTCCGGATCGACGCCGCTGATCAGGTAGTTGGAGACGGCCCAGCCCATCGCGGAGAGCGAGACCTCCAGCATCGACACGTCCAGGTGCGCGCCCCGCCCGGTCCGCTCGCGGCCGAGCAGGGCGGCGCTGATGGCGAGGGCCGCGCCCATGCCGCCGAGCGAGTCGCAGACCGGGAAACCGACGCGCAGCGGGGCCGTGTCCGTCGTGCCGGTGATGCTCATCATCCCGGACACACCCTGGATGATCTGGTCGTAGGCGGGGGCGCCGCTCATCGGGCCCGACTGTCCGAAGCCGGTGATGGCGCAGCTGACCAGGCGCGGGTTGAGGGAGTCGAGGCGGGCGCCGTCGTATCCCATCCTGGCGAGGACCCCGGCCCGGAAGTTGTCGAGGAGCACGTCCGCGCCGCGTATCAGCTGCTCGAAGTCGGCCCGGTCGGCCGGGTCCTTGAGGTCGAGGGTGAGGGACTTCTTCCCGGCGTTCTGGGCGAGGAAGGAGGCCCCGATCCCGCTGCGGTTCAGCTCGGGGTCGGGGCCGAGGGCGCGGGCCAGATCGCCCTTTCCGGGCTGCTCGATCTTGACGACCTCGGCGCCGAGCAGCATGAGGTGGTAACTGCAGTACGGTCCAGCGAGCACGTTCGTGAGATCGAGTACGCGGATTCCTGAGAGCGGTCGTTCGGGCATGCACCGGCTCCTTCCGTTACGGGTCCCTTGCTGGAGTCACTTCCTGCCGCCGGCCGGGCCGGCAGGCCCGACCGGACTGAGCGGATGGTCGAAGCCCTGCTCCGACATCTGCCGGGCGACCTCGACGAGCGCGGTGGCGAACCGCTGGACGCCCGCCTCGGGAAAGCGGTGACTCGGACCGCTGAGCGACAGCGACGCGACGACGGTCCCCGTGCGGCCGAGCACCGGCACCGCCACCGCCGTGAGCCCCTCGTCGCGCTCGCCCCTGCTCACGGCGAACCCCTGCTCCACCGCGACGTCCGCCCACACCCGCAGCTGGCGCGCGTGCCCCTCGCCGTGCGGAGAGTCGACGGCGATACGGCGCAGCAGACTCTCGGGCGCCGAACGCAGCAGGATCTTCGACGACGCCCCCGCCCACAACGGCAGTTCGTCCCCGACCCGCACCACGTGACGCAGTGGCTGCGGGCTCTCCTGCTGCGCCACACACACCCGGCTGAGCCCGCGCAGCATGAACAGATTGACCGTCTCCTGCTGCTCCTCCGCGAGATCGCGCATCAACTTGCGTGTCTCACGCGGGAGTTCCCAGCTCGTGTGCGCCAGGTGGGCCCAGCGCCACAGGCCGGGGCCCGCGGTGTAACCGGCCGGGGTGTCCCAGAGGAGACCGCACTGTTCGAGGGTCTGCACCATGCGGACCGCCGTGGTCTTGGCGAGCCCCGTGGCGTCGACGATCTCCCGCAGGGTGACCGCCGGCTGATCCTCGGTCAGCAGCCCCAGGATGTCCAGAGCCCTGCGCACACTGCGTACGCCGGTCGCTTCCGCTGCCTGCCCGGGTCCGGTGCTGTCCATGGGGCCCCGCCTTCCGTCCGCTGTCGTCGGTGCCTGCCGCCGATGGGAGTGCCATCCGCGGAGGTCTTCTTCCACTGATTCTTCAACTGACCTCTTGTCACGGCGAGTTGGCGCCCGTACGTTACACGCCGAACCACAGAGCAGTCCACCAGTACCACTCAGCGGTTTCCTGGGAGATGTCATGCTCGATTCCCTTCTCAAGGCCGGCGCGGACGGCGTGGTGATCGACGCGCCGCCGTACGTCGCCGGCCGGTGGGGCGGTGAAGGACCTGAACTCCTGCGCACCGGCCCCTACCTGCGCCGCACCGTCAGCCGCTCCACCGCCGCGACCGGCGAAGAGGTCACCCGCGCCCTCACCTACGCCCGCCCCTCCGCCCGCGCCGTGGCCCGGCTCGCCCCCGCCGCACGCGCCGACATCCTGGACCGGGCCGCCGAGGCCGCCACCGCCCACCGCGAGGACCTCGCCCGACTGCTGGCCCTCGAACTGGGCAAGCCGCTCAAGGACGGCCTCGGCGAGATCGACCGCGTCGCGGACACCTTCGCGGTCTGCGCCGCCGAGGCCCGGCAGATCGGCGGTGACACCCTGCCCGTCGCCGGGAGGCAGCGCGGCGTCGGCAACACCGCCTTCACCTATCGCGCGCCCGCCGGGGTGGCCCTGGCCATCACCCCGTTCAACGCACCCGCCAACCTACTCGCGCACAAGCTCGGCGCCTCCTTCGCCGCGGGCAACACCACCCTCGTCAAGGCCCCACCACAGGCCCCGGCCGCCACCGCCGCCGTCGTCGCGCTGCTCCTCGAATCCGGCATGCCCCCGCAGGCGGTCCAACTCCTGCACGGCGGCGGCGAGATAGGCGCACTGCTGTGCGCGGCCGACGAGGTCGCCGTCATCAGCTTCACCGGCAGCGCCGCCACCGGACAGGCCGTCGCCCGCGCCGCCGGCGCCAAACGCCTCGTCCTCGAACTCGGGGGCAACGCCGCCACCGTCGTCTGCGAGGACGCCGACCTCGCGCAGGCGGCCAAGGAGTGCGCCCGCGCCGGATACAGCAACTCGGGCCAGAGCTGCATCTCCGTCCAGCGCGTCTACGTCCACAGCTCCCGCTACGACGACTTCCTCGCCCTGCTCACCACCGCCGTGGACGGCCTCAAGGTCGGCGACCCGCTCGACCCGGACACCGACGTCGGCGCCATGGTCGACGAGGAGGCCGCCGAGCGCGTGGTGCGCTGGTCGGCCGAGGCCGCGGACGCCGGGGCGCGCGTGCTGCGCGGCGGCAGCCGGGACGGCGCCACCGTGACACCCACCGTCGTCGCGGGACCGCCCTCCCACGCCTCCGTCGTCGTGCACGAGGTCTTCGGCGCGCTCGTCGCCGTGCTCCCGTACGACGACTTCGACGCGGTCATCGAGACCTGCAACGCGAGCCGTTACGGACTCCAGGCCGGCCTGTTCACCCGGGACATCGGCCGCATCGTCAAGGCCTGGCGCGAGCTGGAGACCGGCGCGCTGATCGCGGGCGGCACCTCCAACTACCGCCTGGACCATGTCCCGTTCGGCGGCGTGAAGGACTCGGGCTTCGGCCGCGAGACACCCCGCTCGATGATCGACGACTTCACCGTCGTCAAGACACTCGTGCTCCGCGGCCTGTCCGTCTGGGGCGACACGACCACCCTCGACGGGGAGACCGACGCATGACGCACGAGAACGCGACCCAGGCCCCGGCACCCACCACGGACGAGCCCGTCACCGCAGCCCACGCCCTGGTCCGCCAACTGGAGTCCTACGGAGTCCGGCACATCTTCGGCACCTGCGGACACACCAACATCGCCCTCCTCGACGCGCTCGCCCCCAGCTCCATCGAGTTCGTCATCGCCCGCCACGAGCAGGCCGCCGCGCACGCCGCCGACGGCTACGCCCGCGCCACGGGCCGCCCCGGCGTGCTGCTCACCCACGTCGGCCCCGGCATGATGAACGCGGTCACCGGCGTCGCCACCGCCGCCCTCGACTCCGTGCCCCTCGTCGTCCTCTCCGGCGACATCCCCTCGTACTACGCGGGCCGCCACCCCCACCAAGAGGTCAACCTCCACACGGACGCCGACCAGAGCGCGATCTACCGCCCGTTCACCAAGCGCACCTGGGACGTGCACCGCGCCCAGGACCTCGCCCGCACCACCGAACGCGCCTTCTGGACCGCGCAGTCGGGCCGCCCCGGAGCCGTCCTCGTCAACATCCCCATGGACCTGTTCAACCGGCCCGTCCAACCGTACGAGGATCAGTACCCGCTGCCCGCCACGCACGCCGCACCGGCCCTCGACGCCGCGACCGCGCAGCGCGTCGCCGACCAACTCCTGAGCGCGGACAGGCCGTTGATCTACTTCGGCGGAGGGCTGCGCGACCCCGAAGCCCGCGGCGCCCTCGCCTCGCTCGCCGAACACCTCGACATCCCCCTCGCCCACTCCCTGATGGGCAAGGGCGTCCTCCCCGACGCACACCCGCTGCTGCTCGGCATGCCCGGCTTCTGGGGACTGGACTCCACGCACGCGTACACCAAGGGCGCCGACGTGGTCCTCGCGCTCGCCACCCGGTTCGCCGAGACCGACGCCAGCTCCTGGGACCCGGCGTACACCTGGACGTTCGGCGACAAAGGCAGCCCGCCCAGCAAGCTCATCCAGATCGACATCGACCCGGCCGAGATCGGCCGCAACTACCCGGTCGAGATCGGCGCCGTCGCCGATGTCGCCGACGCGGTACGGGCCATCGACGCCGCCGTCCGCGCCCGGCAGCCCGCACCGCGGCCCCGCGAAGGGCTGCGCGCCTCGATCGCCGCCGCCCGCCGCGCCGTCTTCGACACGGCCCGCGAGGACGGCCGCAGCGACGCCTTCCCGCTGCGTCCCCAGCGGATCCTCGCCGACCTGCGCGACGCGCTCCCCGACGACGCGGTCCTCGTCACCGACGTCGGCTGGAACAAGAACGGCGTCGCCCAGTGCTACGAACTCCCCACGGGCGGCCGGTTCATCACCCCGGGCGGCGCCTCGACGATGGGCTTCGGGCCCGCGGCCGCCGTCGGCGTACAACTGGCCGAGCCCGAGCGCGTGGTGGTGGCCCTCATCGGCGACGGCGGCATGAGCGCCCAGCTCCCCGCGCTGCCCATGGCCGTCGAACAGGGCCTCCCGGTGATCTTCGTCGTGATGAACAACCGGGCCCACGGCACCATCGCCGACCTCCAGTCCGCATCGTTCGGCCGCTCCTACGGATGTGAGTTCACCGACGCCGAAGGGCGCCCGTACAGCCCGGACTTCGCCGGCCTCGGCACCTCCTGCGGCGCGGACGGCTACCACGTCACCGCCCCCGCCGACCTCGCGAAGGCCCTCGCCGACGCCGTCACCCGGCGCAGGCCGGCCGTCATCGACGTACCCATGGTCAACGAACCGGTGCCGACCCCCGGCCACTGGAACATCAAGGACATCTACCGCGGATCCTTCACCGACTGACCACCGCTCCCTACTCCGTCCCTGCCCCCGCCCCCGCCACAACGAGGTGACCCCATGATCCGCACCACCCGCACAGCCGTCTGCACGGCCGCCGCGCTGGCCGCCGCCCTCACCGCGTGCAGCGCACCCGGCGAATCCGGCGACTCGGACAAGGCCTCCTCGGGCCCCATCAAGATCGCCGTCGTCAACGCGCAGAGCGGACAGCTCAGTTCGCTCGGCGACTGGGAGTACAAGGGAGCCAAGCTCGCCATCGACGAGTGGAACAAGAAGGGCGGCATCGAAGGCCGCAAGATCCAGCTCAAGCTCTTCGACGACCAGGGCGACCCCACCACCGGCACCAACATCGCCCGGAAGCTGGACAGTCAGGGCTACGTCGCGATGATCGGCACCGCGGAGAGCGCGGTGACCGTGGCCATGGCGCCCATCCTCCAGCAGGCCAAGATCCCCAACATCACCTCGGGGCAGGCCGACGCGCTGGTCGACGTGGGAAGCCCGTACCTCTTCCTCAACGGGCCGACCTCGACGACGTACGACGCGACGCTCGCCCAGTACCTCGTCAAGGACAAGGGCCACAAGAAGATCGCGATGATCTCCAACAACGGCTCCTTCGGGAAGGGTGAGCACGACGCCTTCCTCAAGGCGGCCAAGGACCTCGGTGTCACCCCGGTGACCGACCAGGTGGTCACCACCGACCAGAAGGACTTCAGCAGCGCCCTCACCAAGATCCGGGCGGGCAAACCCGACGTCGTGTTCATCGGCTCCGAGGAGGTCGAGGCCGGCCTCATCGTCAAGCAGGCGCGCGACCTGGGCATCACCGCGCCCTTCGCGGGAGCCGCCCCGCAAGGCACCCCCGTCTTCATCGACACCGCCGGCAAGACCGCCGTCGAGGACACCATCGTCAGCTCGCCGTACCTGAGCAACGACGTCAGCGCCGCCTCGAAGAAGTTCGCCGCCGCCTACCAGGCCAAGTACAACAAGGCCGCCGAACTGCACGGCGCCAAGGCCTACGACGGGGCCAACATCCTGCTGACCGCACTGAAGACCAGCAAGGCCGCCACCGGCCAGAAGCTCGCCGACACCATCCGGGACACCCGCTACGACGGCCTGCTCGGCGACTTCGAGTTCGGCGAGAACGGGGTCGGCATCACCAAGACCACCATCGGTGTCATCCGCGACGGCAAGCTCGTCCCGCAGCAGTAGGCCCGGGGAGCCGAACAGACATGCAAGAGACACTGCAAACGCTCGTCGGCGGACTCAGCCTCGGCGCCGTCTACGCCCTGGTGGCCATGGGCTTCTCGCTCGTCTACCGGACCATGGGGCTCGTCAACTTCGCCCACGCCGACATCGCGATGATCGGCGCCTACGCCGCGTCGACGTTCTACCTCACCTCCAAGCTGCCGTTCGCCGTCGCCATGATCGTGGCGATCGTCGTCACCGGAGCCATCGGCCTCGTCATCGAACGCGTGCTGCGCCCACTGGAGAACAAGGACTTCGACCTGATGCTGATCGGCACGATCGGCTTCGGCATCGTCCTCCAGGCCGTCGCCATCCTCATCTGGGGCACCACGGGACGGGCGGTGCCCTCACCCGTCCCGTCCGCCCCGCTGTCCCTGTTCGGCGTCCGGGTCCGCACCTACGACCTCGTGGTCATGGCCGTCGCCGCGCTCGCCGTGATCGGCCTGGCCTGGTTCCTCGCGCGCACCAAGCGCGGCGCCGCCATGCAGGCCGTCGCCATGGACCACGAGGCGGCCACCGCCGTCGGCATCAACGTCGGCCGCAGCAACGCCCTCGCCTTCAGCATCGGCGCGGGCCTCGCCGCACTCGCCGGCGGACTCGTCGGCCCCATGCTCTACGTCGACGCCTCCCTCGGCGGCGCGCTCGGCATCAAGGGCTTCGCCGCGGCCATGCTCGGCGGCTTCGGCTCCATCCCCGGCGCCGTCGTCGGCGGCCTCGCCATCGGCGTCCTCGACTCCTACGCCGCCGGCCACTTCCAGGGCTACTCGGTGCTCGTGACCTTCCTGGTCTTCACCGTCGCCATCATGATCCGCCCCATGGGCGTCTTCGGTGAGAGGACGGTGAGCCGCGCATGACCCGCCGCTACCGGCTCGCAGGACTCGGCGTACTCGCGGTGGCCGGCTGGCTGCTCCCGTACGGCCTCGGCAGCTACGCCATCCACATCGTCAACATCGCCCTCATCTACGCCCTGCTGTCCATCGGCATGGGCCTGGCCATGGGCATCTCCGGGCAGATCAACCTCGCCCAGGTCGCCTTCTTCGGCGTCGGCGCCTACGCGGTGGCCATCCTCACCACCCACTCCGGACACGGCTTCTGGACGGCGGCGATCCTCGCCCTGCTCGCCACGGTCGCCGCGGGCCTGCTCGTCGGCATCCCCGCCCTGCGCATGCAGTCCCACTACCTGGGCATCGTCACCCTCGGCCTGGCCCTCGGCTTCATCAACTGGATCACCAACGCGTCCGTCTCCGGCGGCGCCGACGGCATCTCCGGCATCCCGCAACCCACCCTGCCCGGCATCGACCTCTCCAGCGAGTACCTCTACTACTACCTGGAGTTGGTGATCTGCGCCCTCGGCCTCGGCTTCGGACTCTTCGTCGTCCGTACGTCGCTCGGGCGACGGCTGCGCGCCATGCGAGACGACCCACTGGCCGCCGGCGCGATGGGCGCCGAGATCCCGCTGCTGCGCATGACGGCCTTCCTCCTCGCCAGCTTCTACGGAGGCCTCGCAGGGGTCCTGTACGCGGGACTCATCCGCTACGTCGCCCCGGAGACCTTCTCCATCGCCAACATGTTCATCCTGCTCGCCATGGTCATCATCGGCGGCCGCCGCTCCCTCATCGGCTGCGTCGTCGGGGCCGTCGGCCTCACCCTCATCCGCGAGTGGCTCTCCGACTTCTCGACGTACGCACAACTGGGATACGGCGTCGTGGTCGTCCTGATGGTCGTCTTCGCACCGACGGGCCTGGCCGGAATCCCGGCCCGAGCAAGGGAGTTCACGAACAAGAGGCGGGGCAAGAGCGACGACCGCGCGATACTGCGCCCCTTCCAGCCGTACGAGGTGGTGACCACGCCCGACGAAGCCGCCGCCGAGGAGCCCCCACCCCTCCTGGACATCCGCTCGGTCACCAAGGACTTCCGCGGCCTGCGCGCCCTCGACGACGTCTCCCTCACGGTGCGCCGCGGCGAGATCCGCGGCATCGTCGGCCCGAACGGCTCCGGCAAGACCACCCTCTTCAACGTCATCACCGGCTTCTACCGCGCCAGTTCGGGAACGGTCGCCTTCATGGGCCGTGACACCACGACCGCCCGCCCCTACGCCCTGTCCCTCCTCGGCATGGCCCGCACCTTCCAGAACCTGCGCCTGTTCGGCCAGTTGACGGTCCGTGAGAACATCCTCGTCGCCCTCGACCGGTCCCGCACCCGCACCATCTGGCAGTACGCCCTGTGGCAGCCAGGAGTGGCCCGCCGCGAACGACGGCTGCGCCACGAGGCCGCCGAACTCCTGGAACGCTTCGGCCTCACCGACTTCGCGCGGTCGGCCCCGGGCTCCCTCCCGTACGGCATCCAGCGCCGCATCGAGATCGCCCGCGCCATGGGAGCACGGCCCCGCCTCCTCCTGCTCGACGAACCGGCCGCGGGCCTCAACGGCGAGGAGGTCCGCCAACTCGCCGACATCGTGCGCTCCATCCGCGACAGCGGCACCACGGTCGTCCTCATCGAGCACAACATGGGCCTGGTCATGTCGCTGTGCGAACGCGTCACCGTGCTGTCCAGCGGCGGCGTCATCGCCGAAGGCACACCGGCCGAGGTGGTCGCCTCACCCGAGGTGATCGAGGCGTACCTCGGTGACTCGGCGATGGCCGACGACGTCCCGCTGCCCGCGCCCGCGCCGCCCCTGCCGAAGGAGGCCACCCGGTGAAGCTGCCCCTGGCTCCACGCCGCCCCCGCACGCCCGCCGCCCCGTCCGCCGCCACACTCACCGTGGCCGACCTCTCCGTCCACTACGGAGGAGTCCGCGCCGTCAGCTCCATCGGTTTCAGCGTGGAGCCCGGAGCCTCGGTCGGCATCATCGGCGCGAACGGCGCGGGCAAGACGTCCACGCTCAAGGCGGTGATGGGCCTGGTCCCGCGCGGCGGCGGACGCATCACGCTGGGCGACCTCGACCTGACCCGCGTACGGGCCCGCGACATGGTCCGCCACGGCATCGGCTACGTACCGGAGGGCCGCCATGTGTTCCCCGGCCTGACGGTAGAGAAGAACCTCCTGCTCGGCGCGTACGCGCGGGCCTGGGACGACGACACCCGGTCCACGCTCGCCCAGGTCCACGAGCTCTTCCCGGTGCTCGGCGAGATGGGCCAGCGACTGGCCGGCGCGCTGTCCGGCGGCCAGCAGCAGATGCTCGCGATCGGCCGGGCCCTGATGCCGCAACCCCGCATCCTGCTCCTCGACGAACCCTCGATGGGCCTGTCACCGAAACTGGTCGGCGAGATCCTGCGCGTCCTGACCCGGCTCCGCGAGGAGGGACTGAGCATGCTCCTCGTGGAACAGAACGCCAAGCTCACCTTCGGTGCGACGAGCCACTGCCTGGTCATGGAGAACGGCACCGTCGCCATGACCGGCACCTCCGAGGAGCTCAGCGAGGACCCGCGGGTCCGGCGGATCTACCTGGGGCTGTGAGGGACGGCCGAGCCCGGTGCGGCGAAAACCTGGTGTGCGGGGGCCGCGGGACGGGGTAACGTCTTGGGCATGTTCTTCCAGACGCCGATTTACGAGTGAGAGCGTGATGGGCCCCCGCTGACGTCCTCGGACGTCGCCGCGCCCGTCCCCCACCGATGAATCCGTAGATCACTCCACATCATTTCGGGAGAACCCGTGACCGTGAGCAAGAACATCAACAACCCCGTGGGCCAGGGCGGCGGCCAGCGCAAGAAGCTGTCCCGCGCCGAGCGGCAGAACAACGGCCCGCACCGCAACCTCGACCGCAAGAGCGCCGCCGAGCAGAAGGCGGAGCTCGTGCGCAAGATGCGCGAGAAGGTGAGCGGCGCGGCCGAGGGCTCCGGGCAGTCGGGCGACGACACCACCCAGAGCTGACACACCTGGCACACCTGATACACCACTGTTCTGCGGCGGCGGTGTATCAGGTCGGCCTGCCCCCGCCTCGTCCCGCCGCCAGAGCCACGTCGATGGCGGTCCAGGCCATGCCGGTCGCCCCGTCGAGTACGGCCCGGTCCGCCGCCTGCGTGACGCACGCGGCGGTGAATTCCGGCTGGTGGTTGACCGCGGGCCCGCAGTCGAGACCCAGCATGGGGTGGATGGTGGGCACGACGTGGGAGACGTTTCCCATGTCGGTGGCGGCGCCCGCGACACTTTTCGGCAGCTCGGGGAAGCGGCGGCCGAGCGCCGTCGCGTTGGCCACCCACAGGTCGAGCAGACCCTGGTCCGGCCGCAGGTCGGCGTAGTCGGGGCCGACCGGTGTGGTGGTCAGGTCGCAGCCGGTGGCCAGCGCGCCCGCTTCGAAGCAGCGGTGCACCCGCTCCGACAGCGGCTGGAGCGCTTCCAGGCTGTCGCTGCGCACGATCCAGTGGCCGCGGCTGGTCTCGGGGATGACGTTGGCCGCGGAGCCCGCTTCGGTGACGATGCCGTGGATGCGGTCGGATGCGGCCGTCTGCTGGCGCAGCAGTCCGATGCCCATCTGGGCGAGGGTCATGGCGTCGGCCGCGTTGATGCCGAGCTGGGGGTAGGCACCCGCATGCGCCGCTTTGCCTTTGTAGGCCACGTCGAACTGGGTGACAGCGAGACCCGGCATCGCCGCCATCTCGACGGCGGCCGGATGAACCATCATGGCCGCGTGCACCCCGTCGAAGGCGCCCTTGTCCAGCATCAGCACCTTGCCGCCACCACCCTCCTCGGCGGGAGTGCCCAACACCCGTACCGTCAGGCCGAGTTCGTCCGCCAAGGGGGCGAGTGCGATCCCGGCGCCGACCGCCGCGGCGGCGATGATGTTGTGGCCGCAGGCGTGTCCGATGTCGGGCAGGGCGTCGTACTCGGCGCAGATCGCGATGTGGGTCGGCCCGGTGCCGACCGTCGCTTCCACGGCGGTCGGCAGCCCGCAGTACCCGTGCCGGACCTCGAACCCCGCGTCGCTGAGGGCGTCGGCGACCCAGCGGCTGGCGAGGTACTCCTCGAAGGCGAGCTCGGGATGGGCGTGGATGCGGTGGGACAGGGCGATCAGGTCGTCCGCCGCGGCCCGGACGTGTTGGGCCGCGGCTTCCTTCGCGGCGCTCACAGGGCGGCCGCCGGGGCAGCGGCGGCGATGTGCACGGCGGCCGGCCGGGTCGCCGCGTCGTACGCGGCACGCGACCCGGTGGCTCCCATGCCGCTGTCGCGCGCGGGTTCGTAAAGCCGCTCGGGGCCGCCGCCCTGCCACTGGTTGACCCACACGACACCCACGGGCAGGTGTGCGGCCGCCGCGATGTGCTCGGGGTCGTCGGTGTACACGGTGGCGGCGAGGCCGTAGCGGGAGGCGGCCGCGCGGGCGAGGCCCTCCTCGAAACTCGACACGACGGAGACGGGCGCCACGGGGCCGAACGTCTCCTCGGTCATCACGAGCATGGTGTCGTCGACGCCGGTGAGCACGGTCGCCGGGTAGAAGTGGCCGGGACGCTCCGACGGCACGGTCCCGCCCGCGCGCACGGTGGCGCCCTTGGTGACGGCGTCCTCGACATGGCGTCGTACGGTGTCGCGTTGCCGCGCGTCCACGAGAGGGCCGAGCACCGTGGCGGGGTCGAGACCGTCGCCGATGGTGAAGGTTCCCGCCGCGTCGACGAGGGCCTCGACGAACGCGTCAGCGATCCGCTCATGGACGTAGATCCGTTCCATGGAGGTGCAGATCTGGCCGGTGTTGATGAACGCGCCGAACGCGACGGCCTGCGCGGTGGCCACCGGATCGACCCCGGCGTCGATCACGACGGGGTCCTTTCCGCCGAGTTCGAGCACGCTGCGGCTCAGGCGGTGTCCGGTCGCCGTCCCCACGGCGCGGCCGGCCCCGACCGAGCCGGTGAAGTGGACGAGTCGTACGTCTTCGTGTTCCGTCAGCGCCGCGCCGGTGCGGCCGTCGCCCAGGACGAGGTTCAGCACGCCCGGCGGCAGCCCGACGGAGTCGGCCAGCTCGAACAACCGCACCGTGGAGAGAGGCGACCGCTCCGAGGGCTTGACCACGACGGTGTTCCCGGCGGCGAGCAGTGGGCCGAGGGCGCCGAGGACCATGGCGACGGGAAAGTTCCACGGAGTGATGACCGCGGTGACACCGAGCGGGTGGCGGACGATGTCGGTCCGCTCACCCGCAGGGCCTGGACCGGTCACCGTCTCGCTGAACGGGTAGGTGAGCGCCTGGTCCGCGGCGGCTTTGAGACCGGCCACCGCTCCCTCGACGAAAGTGCGCCCGATGCCGACGGGCTTGCCCATCTCCCGGCATTCCAGTTCGGCCAGTTCCGCGGTGTGCGCGGCGATCGTGTCGGCCCAGGCGTGCACGCGCTCCACGCGCCGCGCCACGGTGAGCGCGGCCCACTCGCGTTGTGCGGCGCGCGCGGCGGCGACTGCGTGGTCGACGTCGGCGGGGCTGCCCGCGCGGAAGTGTGCGACGGCTTCCTCGGTGGCGGGGTTGACCACGGTGATGACATCTTCGCCGGTCGGTTCTTTCCACCGGCCGCCGATGTGGTTCTGGAGGGTTTCCATGGTGGCTGGCCGTTTCTGTTCGGTGGAGGGCTCTGTGCGTGATGGAGAGGTGTCAGGCGTCAGGTATCGAGCCGATCGGCCATGAGTTCGCCGGTCATGATGGCGGCGAGATTGGTGTTGGCCCGGGGGACGAAGGGGAAGATCGAGGCGTCGACGACCCGTAGACCCCGGACCCCCTGCACCCGGCACGCCGGGTCGACGACCGTCCCTGCGGCGCCGGGGGCACCCATCCGGCAGGTGCTCGTGCCGTGTTGGGCGTCGATGACCGTGGAGAGCAGGTGGTCGTCGAGGTCGCCGTCGTTCGACAGGGCCGCGAACAGCGGACGGTTGGCCTCTTCGACCGATCCGCCGAGCACGGTGGCCGTCTCGGCCCTGCCGCTCAACTCGACGAGGGCGCGCACCCCTTCCCTCATCGGAGCGAGATCGCGCGCGTCGGACAGCATCCGCTGGGCGACGTACGGGTGCGCGGAAGGGTCGGTGGAGACCAGGGTGAGCTCACCGCGCGAGTGGGTCTGGTTCAGCCAGACACCGAAGGCACCGGCGTGGGCCTCGGTGTTGGCCGTGGCCATGGCCAGCACGTTCTGGTTGAGCGAGACGAACATGAGGTCGTCGGAGTGCGTACCCGACGCGCTGGACCAGCGCACGCAGACGTTGGTGTGTCGGTCGTGCGGTGACTTGATGGCTGCTTCGGCCCGCAACGGCAGCGAGAGCACGGTCATCGCATGGTCCTGCATGCCGACACCGACCGGCAGGTCCTGGCGGACCTCGATCCCCAGCGACCGCAGCTGGCCGGCGGGGCCGATGCCCGAGCGCAGCAGGATCGCGGGGGAGTGGATGACTCCCGCGCTGAGGATCACCTCGTCCGCGTACTCGGTGACGACGGCTCCGTCGATCACCGCACGTACACCGACCGCGCGGTCGTTCTCGAAGATGACGGTGTCCACCAGGGCGTCGCCGCGGACGGTGAGGCCGGACAGTTCTCGTGCGGGTTCGAGGTAGGCGTCGTTGACGCTGACGCGTCGGGAGTCACGGGAGTTGATCGGGTAGGGGGAGACGCCGGTGGCGCCGGGGGCGTTGACATCGGACGCCCAGCCGAAGCCCGCCGCCAGGGCGGAGTCGGCCAGGGCCCGGTCGATGCTTCCCCAGGCGTCCTTCGGGGTCCGGTGGATCGGTGTCGGTCCGCCACGGCCGTGGTAGGGCTGATCGCCGAATTCGACGTCGTCCTCCAGCTTGGCGAAGTAGGGCAGCACGTCATCGGGCGCCCATCCGGTGCAGCCGAGCCGGGCCCATTCCGCGAAGTCCTCCATCGGCGGCCGGATCGCGATCTGGCCGTTGACGGACGAGCTGCCGCCCACCCCTCGGCCGCGCCAGTACGGGGCCTGCGGCTGCTTCTCGGTGCGCGAGGAGTTCAGGCCGGTCCATACGAGATGTTCCGAGGCCGCGGGATCCATGAGGGCCACGACGGGGTTGGGTGAACGCCACGCCTCCGGCATCTGCGCCGAGCGGTAGTCGGGGCCCGCCTCCAGCAGGAGGACTCGTCGGCCGCGAGCGGCGGCACGGGCGGCGAGCGCCGCGCCCGCGGAGCCCGCGCCGACGACGATCAGGTCGCGAACGTGCTGTGCCTTCTCGTGCTGTGCCATCGGTACTCCTTGATGCGGGAGCGTCCCGCGCCGGTGCCTCCTGGGCGGATGCTGGTAATCTGACGCACCAGAGAAGTTCAGTCAAGAATGAATTTTCACTTTTTTCTGTACGAGGAGGATCGGTGCCGCCGGCCGCCGACAACAGCTCAGCCACGCACGACGGGGCTCCAGTGACGGGTGGCGGGCCGCTGGTCGAGGACTTCGGCCGGCGGATCGGGCGCGCGATGGGATGGCCGCCCATAGCGGGACGGCTGGCAGGTGTCCTGATGCTCAGCCCCACCCCCATGACACTGTCGGAACTGCAGGCGGCGCTGGGGGCCAGCAAGGGGTCGACGTCGGAGATGACCCGCCTGCTCATCGCGAACGGCACGGTCGAACGGGTCAAGGCGCCCGGCGTGCGCCAGGCCGGTTACGTATGGCGCGACGACGCGTGGAGCGGCTGCCTCCAGCACCAGCTCGCCCAGACCGAGCAGCTGCTCGAACTCGCTCGGACCGCGCAGGAACGCGGACAGGACATGCCGGAGCCTCAGCGGGCACGGCTGCGGGACATGCACACCTACTACGACTTCATGGTGGGGAATCTGCGGCGCCTGCTCGACGAATACGGTCGACTGCACGCCGGTTAGCGGGACTTACGGCCCGGTCGACGGCTCAGCCGAACAGTTCCGTCGCGGTGTCGAGGAAGTTGCGTACGGGTGGGGTCTCCTGGCGGTCCGGGCGGCAGATGACGGAGATCGTGGAGGCGGCGTCGGGGTCGGTCAACTCCACGTACCGCAGGGCCGGAAGGCGCAGCGCGCGGAGGCAGTCGGGGACGATCGTGACCCCCGTGTTGGCGGCCACGAGGCCGAGGAGCGTCGGGAACTGGACCGCCTCCTGGGCGGCCTCCAGGCGGAACCCGGCTCGGTGGCAGAGCGCAGCGATGTGGTCGTAGAGGCGCGACACCTGATGGCGGGGGAAGGTGAGGAGGCGCTCGTCCGCGAGGTCGGCCAGCGATACGGCGTGCCGCTCGGCGAGGCGGTGGGACTCGTGGACGGCTACGACGAGCCGCTCGCGCAGCAGTGGCCGCACGGTGAGCCCGGCCGCCCGGTCGACCTCGCGCACGATGCCGACGTCAAGGCGCCCCTCGCTGATCGACTCCAGCTGCGATTCGGTGGTGGATTCCGTCAGTTCGAGGTGCAGGTCGGGCCAGGACCGCTGGAGGGCCAGCACGGTACTGGGCACGATGCCCAGCGCGGCCGAGCTGACGAACCCGACCCGTAGCAGCCCGATTTCACCGTGGGCGGCGTGGCCCACGGCGGACAGCGCGTGGTCGGCCTCGGCCAGCACCCGTTGTCCCTGGGCGAGCAACACCCGCCCCGCGTCCGTCAGTTCCACGCGGCGCGTGGTCCGTATGAACAGGGGAGTGCGCAGTTCCTTCTCGAACTTGCTGATCTGCTGGCTGAGTGCGGGCTGGGCAATGTGCAAGCGCTCGGCGGCCCGGCGGAAGTTCATTTCCGTGGCGACGGCGACGAAGTAGCGGAGTTGGCGTAGCTCCATGCGCATTGATACTCGCAGCTTATCAACGAGGTGGCAATAGATACTTCTCTGTGGTGTGCGAGCCGCTTACCGTCCATGACGAAGCTGCCGTCGCAACGGAGGGACACTGCCGTGACATCCATCCCGAGTTCCCCTGAACAACCCACGAACATCCGGCACTTGGTCGCGGGGGAGTGGGTCGACGGTGACGGCGACGAGACGCTCAGCCTCGACCCCGCACACCCCGACCGGCCGGTGGCCGCGTACCGGACCGCCGGCGAGGCACTGCTGGACCGGGCCGTCACCGCGGCGAAGGCCGCCCAGCCGGACTGGGCGAAGCAGGGGCTCATCCAGCGCGGCCTGGTGCTGCGGCGCGCGGCCGAGCTGCTCGCCGAACGCACCGAGGACATCGCCCTGTTGATGACCCGGGAGCAGGGCAAGACGCTCCCGGAGTCGCGGGCCGAGGTCGGCGCCACCGTGGAGACACTGCACTACCACGCGGGGCGGGCGCGGGCGGCCGACAGCGTCGGCTACCCGTCGAGCCACCCCGATGAGGTCATCCGGACCGTCCGGCGCCCCCTGGGTGTCGTTGCGGCGATCACACCATGGAACTTCCCGCTGCAGGTACCGGCATGGAAGCTCGCTCCCGCCCTCCTGTGGGGCAACACGGTCGTATGGAAGCCCGCCAGTGACACGGTGGCGGTGGCGGTCGCCTTCGCCGAGGTACTCGTCCAGGCCGGCGTCCCCGCGGGCGCCCTGAACCTGCTGCTCGCCCCCGGCGGCCTCGGCGCCGCGCTGGTGGCCCGCGAAGAGGTGGACGGCGTCACGTTTACCGGCTCCGTACCGGTCGGCCGGTCCATCCAGGCCGCGGTGGTGCCGCGCGGAGCCAAGGTGCAGATGGAGCTCGGCGGGCACAACGCCGCCCTCGTGCTGCCCGACATCGACCCCGCGGAGGCGGCCGCGGCCCTGGTGGCCGGCGCCATGGGCAGTACCGGCCAGAAGTGCACCGCCACGCGCCGCATCATCGCCGTCGGGGAGGCCTACGACGTGCTCCTGCCCGAACTGGCGAGCCGGGTGAAGGCACTCGTCGTCGGGGACGGCCGGGTCGACGGAGTGCAGATCGGGCCGCTCGTCTCGCCGGAGGCGAGGGACGAGGTCGAGTCCGCCGTGGAACAGGCCGTCGCCGAAGGCGCCCAGGTCGTCGCGCGCGCCGACAGCCCGGCACCGACACACGGCGCCTACACCGCACCCACACTGCTCTCCGGCAACCCTGACCTGACGATCTGCCAAGAGGAGGTGTTCGGCCCGGTCACCACCCTGCTGCGCGCGGCCGACCTGGACGAGGCGATCCGCATCGCCAACGGCACCCGATTCGGTCTCACCGCCGCCGTGTTCACCTGCGACGAGCGGGCCGTCCGCCGCTGCGTCACCGAACTCGACGCGGGCCTGGTGAAGGTGAACGCTCCCAACACCGGGTCGGAACTGCACGCACCCTTCGGCGGGCTCAAGGAGTCGTCGTTCCCCGCCCCGCGTGAGCAGAACGGCGACAGCAGCGCCGACTTCTTCACCTGGACCAAGACCGCGTACCTGCGCACGGGGACGCCGAGCGGGAGCCGGCCGTGACCGCCGCAGGCGCCCTGCGGCCCACTGAACTACTGCGGCGCGCCCAGCAGTTGGCCCGGCCACCCGAGCGAGTCCTCGACCCGCTGGACATGGGCGCGTCCCGTCACACAAGGCACAGCTTCGCGCGGTCCTTCCTGCGCACGGCCGCCGCCCAGCACTGGACCGTGCGCCGCGAGAGCTGGGACGTGGACGCGCGCGGGAGGGGCGAGGCGGCCTACCGCGTCGACGCCGACGGCCACGAACTGTGGTTCCTCGCCTTCTCCACGCTCCTGCCCGAGGAACAGCGCACCGATCGCGTCGTCGCCGACGCGTGGGACGTCACCGCGGCGCTGGTGGAGGGCCCCTGCGACGAGCGGCGGAGAGCGGAACTGCGCGCGCAGGTGCCGCTCCAGGAAGAAGGGAGGGCCGATGCCAGGACGCTGGTGTGGACGCGGGCCAACCGCAGCCGGCGGTTCTTCGACTACGTCGTGGACCGGCTCGCCGAGGGACTTCAGCCCGAGCCGGAGGCCATGGGCGACGCCGCGTACGTTCTGCGCAGCACCGCGTTCTACAGCAACGGCAAGTTCGGGCTCGCGGACTTCGACAGCCTCGGCGACGACCACCCGCTGCGACTGCCGTACCGGGCACAGATGCTGACCGCCTGGCTGCTGCGCGAGCTCAGCTACGACCTGGTCGAGCACTGTGCCGCCGCGCGGAGCCCCCTCGCGGTGCGGCTCACCGGCGACTGGCGGTGCTACCTCGGCCTCGGCAATGCCACCGGGCTCGGCATGGTGCCCTTCGTGATCAATCACCCGCGGGTGCTCGACGCGTGGTGTGCCGTGCGTGAACTGCCCCTCGCGCACGCGCTGCACGACCCGACCTCGCCACAGGGCGCACGCACGGCCCGCGTGCGGGACCTGCTGGAGCGGGCACGGGACTACTTCCGCGAACGTGACACCCTGGCCACGGCGCCCTACCTGCCCGGCCCGCTTCTCGCCGGACAACTCGACGAACTCGCCGCCCTGCTCGACGAATACCGGGAAACCGGGTCCATCCGGGGAGAGCCGACGGACCGCGCCTGGCACACACTGCACGCGTCGGCGGACGAGATCGGACCGGAAGCCCGCGGTGTCCTCTGCTCGCTGCTCGTCGAGGCCTACGACGAACTCGACGCCGACGTCGAGAAGTTGCTCCACTGCGACCAGCAACTGACAGTGGAACCGGCCCAGACCTGCGGCGCGCTGCGCGCCATGGCACTCGACCGCTACAACTGGGTGCGCCGCTTCGACTTCGACGACTCCACCCAGCAGACGTACTTCTGGTTCTCCTCGGTGAACAACGAGGAACCGCGGCGCGGCCGCCGCGGGATCGACCCCGGCGAACACGTCGAGCACCCGGTCGACATAGCCCGCTCGGTGAACGAGATGCTCGACGACCTCGCCGCCGTGACCGCGGACGACCGGCCGGTGGCGGACTTCCTGCTGAGTCACCCATGGCACCGCGCGGCGGTCGCCCGGGTCCAGTCACTGGCCGGGCTGCCGTACGCCGAGGTCCGGGCCAACCTGCTCGCCCGGGACTTCCTCCCCCTGCACGTACAACGGTTCCAGCTCGCGCTCTACGGCATGGACAACTACAGCCCACAGTCCACGGACTGGCTTCGGGTCACGCTGTTCTGCGGCGCTCCCCGGCCGTCCGACATCGCCGCCGGCCGCGAGCACGACTGGCTCTTCGCCCGTAAACCCCGAAAGGACGCACCGTGAGTTCGCTCGCTCATGACGAGCTGGTCGTCGTCGACGGCCTGCAGATCAACAACTGGGACCGAAAGGTGCTCGAGGAGCTCCGGGCCGGCGGCGTCACAGGGGTGAACGCCACCTGCGCCGTGTGGGAGGGACCGACCGAGACCACGCGCGCGATCGCCGACTGGTACGAGCTGGCCAGGGAGAACGACGACATCGTCGTGCTCGCCGAGTCGGTCGAGCAGATACGGGCCGCGAAAGCCGCCGGCAAGGTCGCCGTGCTGCTCGGCTTCCAGAACACCTCGCCCTTCGCGGACGACTACCGGCTCGTGGAGGTCTTCCACCGGCTCGGCGTGCGGATCGCCCAGCTCACGTACAACAACCAGAACCTCGTCGGCGGTGCCTGCTACGACGAGGAGGACTCGGGGCTGACCGCGTACGGCCGCTTCATCGTCGCCGAGATGAACAGGGTCGGGATGCTCATCGACCTCTCCCACGTGGGCAACCGCACCTGCTGTGACGCCATCGACGCCTCAGCCGGATCCGTCGCCATCACCCACTCCAACCCCACGTGGTTCTTCGACCACCCGAGGAACAAACCGAACGAGGTGATCAAGGCGCTGGCCGACCGGGGCGGAGTCATCGGCTGCTGCCTGTACCCCAACGTGCTGGGCGGCGAACTGACCACGCGCGAGCAGTTCTGCACGATGATCGCCCGCCTGGTCGACGACATCGGCCCCGACCACGTCGCCATCGGCAGCGACTGCACGAGGAACTGGTCGCAGGACTTCGTGGGATGGCTGCGCAACGGCCGGTGGCGTCCACCGTCGGCCAATCCCGTCCAGCCTGAATGGCCGGCATGGCCCCAGTGGTTCTCGGGTCCGGCCGACTTCCCCGCCGTCACCGAGGGGCTCCTCTCCACCGGCCTCGACGAGGACACCGTCAGAAAGATCCTCGGCGAGAACTGGCTCCGGCTGTTCTCGGACGTCTTCGAGAACACGGAGGCACCGTGAGAGCCGTACGCGAGGTCAGGGACACCGCCTTCCGTGCGGTCCTCGCCGCCGGAGCCTCCGCCGGAGAAGCCACCTCCGTCGCCGAACTCGTCGTGCTCGGCGAAGTCCTGGACGGCACGGGCGTGCGGGCGCTGCTCGACGAACTCGGGGACGTGCCCCACGGCCGGGTACCCGTGGAGCGACACACCGACCGTGCCGACACCGGCATCGACGTGCTGCGCGACCCGGCGGCCCGAGGCACCCTGCTGCTGGGCCCGTCGGCCGCCGACCACGCGGCGGTCGGCCGCCGACCGGTGTTCATGGCCGGCATGGCATGGGCGCCCGCCCTGGAATGGGTCCTCCTGAGCACGGCCGCACGGTCCCGACTCCCGGTCCTTGCCGCACAGATGGGGGCGGACGGCGAACACGGAGCGGCGGCACTGGCCACACCGGACGGTGCGCTGTACCGCGGGGCGCAGGCCGCCCGGTCCGCGCGGCAACCGCCGGCGGCATCGGCCCTGGCCGCGGCCGTGGCCCACGGAGGTGGAGTCCTGCTGAGCCGCTGCCCCCAGGAGGCGATCTCGGCCGGCACGGCACCGGACCGTACCCGGGCACGGAGCGAGGCGCGCCTCACCGAAGCGACGAGGAGCGGCCTGCCGGTCGACCCCGACCTGTGGGCGAGGCTCTACGCGGCCTCACGCCGCTGTCTCGTACCAGAGAGCCCGGCGGTCCCGTACCGAAAGCTTCCCGCGTTTCCTACCCCGTGATGGGACGGTTCCGATGAACGTCGACACACCCACCTCCGTCAGCCACCGAGCCGACACCTCCCTCGACACCGCCCAACTCAATGGATTCCACCGGAAACTCACTCTGTTCTCCTCAGGCGGGCCGTTTCTCGACGGCTACATCCTCAGCATCATCGGCATCGCCATGGTGCAGATACAGCCGCTGTGGAACATGAGCACCCTGTGGGCCGGGCTGATCGGTGCCTCCGCACTGATCGGTGTGTTCATCGGCGGTGCCGTGTTCGGTGCCGTGACCGACCGCATCGGCCGCAAACTGATGTACACGATCGACCTGATCGCGATCGTCGTCTGTTCGGTGCTCCAGTTCTTCGTCACCAACGAGGTCGAGCTCTTCGCCCTCCGGCTGCTCATTGGCATCGCGGTCGGTGCCGACTACCCCATCGCCACCGCCCTGGTGACCGAGTTCGTGCCGAAGGCCTGGCGGGCCCGGCTCGTCGGCGGACTCAACGCCATGTGGTTCGTGGGCGCGACGGTCGCGGCTTTCGTGGGCTACTTCCTGCTGCGCTCGCCCGACGGCTGGAAGTGGATGCTGCTGTCGTCGGCCGTCCCCGCCCTGCTGATCGTGATCGCCCGGACGAGCATCCCGGAGTCCCCACGCTGGTTGCTCAGCAAGGGCCGCCGGGAGGAGGCCCTCGGCGTACTCCAGCAGACGCTGGGTGAGCACGCCACGCTCGACGACCTCCCCAAGGAGGAAGGGGAGACCTCCGTACGGACCCTCCTCAAGGGCGGTTACCTCAGCCGCATCGTCTTCATCTCCGTGTTCTGGACCTGCACAGTGGTCACGCTCTTCGCCATCTACGCCTTCGGGCCCCAGATCCTGACCCTGTTCGACCTGAACGGTGGCACCGACGAGGCGAACCTGGGGTACGGCCTGATCAATCTGTTCTTCCTGGTGGGCAATGTCGTCGCGCTGCTGCTCGTCGACAGGCTGGGCCGACGCCCCATCCTCATCGGAGGGTTCGCGGTCTCCGCGCTGGGACTGCTCTATCTCGCCATCAGGCCCGACTCCGGACTCTGGATGGTCGCGATCGCCTTCGCCCTGTACGCGGTGTTCAACGGAGGCCCGTCCATCCTCGAATGGATCTACCCCAACGAACTGTTCCCGACGGAGATCAGGGCCACGGCGGTCGGCCTGTGCACAGGCATCAGCCGGATCGGTTCGGCGATCGGCACGTTCGCGACTCCGTGGGCACTGGCGACCTTGGGGCTGAGCGCGACGATGTACATCGCGGCCGGGATCGCGCTGATCGGCGCCGTGGTCAGCATGTTCATGGCGCCGGAGACCAAGGGCGCGGATCTGCACGTCACTTCGTCCCTGGCCTGAGCGGAACGCCTTCGCCGGCGCACCGGCACGACGCTGCCCGTCAGCCGGCGAGAGGCGTGTCGAAGTGGGTGGGCAGGGTCAGCAGGGCGCTGAGGTCCGCGCCAGGGGCGAATTCCTGCGGGGCCTCGTTCCGGCGGAACAGGCGGGCGCCGGCGGCGGTGCCGCCCAGGTCGAGAGCGTCCCCCTGGCGCCGCAGCCAGGTGCCCTCGCGCAGCCCCAGCACCGGCACGTCGTTCTCCTCCAGGAACTGCACGAGACGCTCTTCGCGCGTCTCGCCCTGGTGGGTGCTCGCCGGGTCCGGGTCGAGGTAGTGCGGGTTGATCTGGAAGGGGACAAGGCCGAAGGAGGAGAAGTCCGGCGGCTGCACGATGGGCATGTCGTTGGTGGTGCGCAGCGTCGGGCAGGCCATGTTGGTGCCGGCCGAGGAGCCCATGTACGGCATCCCCGCGGCGGCGCGTGTCCGCACTGCCTCGATCAGGCCGAGCGTGTGCAGCGCCTTGAGCAGCCGGAAGCTGTTGCCGCCGCCGACGAAGACGGCCTGCGCGTCGGCCACCGCCTGGGCCGGATCGCCGCCCTTGTGGGCGCCGCGTACGGAGATGCCCAGCGGCTTCAACGCGTCGGCCACCTTGCCGGTGTACGCGTCGTGGTCGGCCAACGCGTACGGCACGAAGACGAGTTCGCGCACACCTGCCAGGTGGTCCGCGATCACCTCCGTCGCGTGTTCCAGGTAACCGTGGCCGGGAGCCGCGGAGTTGGACAGCAGGAGCAGCTTCATGGGGAGGTGCCTTTCGGTATCGGTGTCGGGATCGGTAGGGGGTCGGGCTGCTTTTGGGGTCAAGGTGTGCGGCGGGCCGCCTGCGAGCGGGAGCGGCGTGGGGAGAGCAGTTCGCCCAGTTGGTCCGCCGCGGCCTGCAGCGGGCCGAGGAGGTGTTCGTCCGGGCCGGTGACCAGGTCGTGCGGTCCGACCAGCGAGAGCGTGCCGACGGGCTGCGACCGGACGAGCATCGGCACCGAGAGGCCTGAGGTGGCCGGGTCGTACTCACCCTTCGAGTGGGAGTAGCCTTCCTGGCCGGCGCGGACCATCAGCTCCTCCAGCTCCTCCGGATCGGTCACGGTCAGTGAGGAGAAGCTCGGCATCGGCCTGCCGTACAGCAGCCGGGCCCGGGTGCCGGGCGTGAGCATGCCGAAGTACGCCCGGGAGGTGGCGCCGGCATGCGCCGGGTACAGCTCGCCAGTCAGCCGGTACGCGCGCAGCGGCCCGCTGCCGCCGTCGGCCGACTCCACGCAGCGCAGGTGCACCCCGTCCGGCACGGCGAAGAGCGCCGTCGCGCCCGTCTTCATCGCCAGCGCGCGCACAGCGGGTCTGACCAGGGCGGACATGCCGCCGTGCCGCTCCCAGGCAGTCGACATGTGCCACACCGCGGGGCCGAGGCGATAGCGGCGGGTGACCGGGTCGGAGACCAGGAAACCGCGGTGTGCCAGGGCCGCGAGCAGTCGCTGCGCGACCGACTTGTCCCAGCCGAACTCGGCCGCCAGATCCGTCACCCCCCACTCCTCGCGCTCCTGGGAGAAGGCGAGGAGCACGCTGAGGACACGGTCGGCGGTCTGCAAGGGGGGTGCGGTCATGGCGGCAGCGTACCGGATGACGGACATCATTCTCTGAAATAGAGAAAAGGTTGTCTCATGCGGGATCGGCGTCGCAGTCTGCTACGAGCCGGCCGAGTCGCAGTGGCCCTGGCGGCAGTACCTCGTTACGCACCGAACACGCACCAAAGGAGCCGCTGTGCTCAAGTACGTACTCGACGTCGTCGACCTCCTCGACCGCCCGCAGGCGAGCGGTGAGCTGCTCGCCGGTCATCTGCGGTCCGTCCTGGACGCGGCCGGATCGCCGGCCGAAGGCCCGAAGCCGGAGATCACCGTCACCCGCATCGAGGGCGAGCGGGGCGGCACCGACTTCGTGAAGGTCACCGTCCCCGGCACCCGTGGCAGGACCGCCGGAGGCGAGGCACCCACGCTCGGCATCCTCGGCCGCCTCGGCGGCGTCGGCGCCCGCCCGGAGCGGATCGGCCTCGTGTCCGACGCGGACGGCGCGATCGCCGCACTGGCCGCCGCCGCGAAGCTCCTCGACATGTACGGACGCGGCGACCGCCTGGAGGGTGATGTCATCCTCTCCACACACGTGTGCCCCGACGCGCCGACCCGGCCGCACGACCCGGTGCCGTTCATGGACTCGCCGATCTCCGTCCTCGACTGCAACCGCGCGGAGATCTCCCCGGAGATGGACGCGGTGGTCTCCATCGACACCACCAAGGGCAACCGGCTCCTCAACCACCGCGGCGTCGCGCTCTCCCCGACCGTCAAGCAGGGCTGGATCCTGCGCCCGAGCGACGACCTGCTGGGCCTCCTCGAAACGGTCACCGGCGAGTTCGCGCACGTCCTGCCGATCACCACGCAGGACATCACCCCGTACGGCAACGGCGTGCACCACATCAACTCGATCATGCAGCCGTGCGTGGCCACGGACGCGGCCGTCGTCGGCCTCGCACTCGTCACCCGGACCGCGGTGGCGGGCTGCGCGACGGGCGCCAGCCACGAGACGGACATCGCCGCGGCGGCCCGGTTCTCGCTCGAAGCGGCGAAGGACTTCGGACGCGGTGTCGCCCGCTTCCACGACCAGGAGGAGTTCGACCGGCTGATCGAGCTCTACGGGCCGATGACCCGCCTTCAGGCGTCCACCGCCTGACCACGGCCCCACCCCCCTCCGCCCCGCTTCGCCCCGCTGGAGTCCCCGTGACCACTTCGCAGAGCGCGCCCCCCGAGGCTGCGCCGCCCACGCACCCGCGCGCCTTCGAACCGGTGACCCTGGTCGTCAGCGCCGTCCTCGCCATCCTCGGCTCCGTCATCGGCCTGGTGCTGATCACGACCCTGGGCATCGCCCCCAACACCTCCGTGATCGGCGCGCTGCTCGCCATGCTGATCGGCCGGATCTCCATCGCCGGCTTGCGCAAGATGCGCAACCAGCACCGGCAGAACCTCGTGCAGTCGGCCGTCTCCGGATCGACGTTCGCCGCCGCCAACTCGCTGATCACCCCCATCGCGGTGCCGTTCCTCATCGGCCGCCCCGACCTGGTGTGGACGATGCTGCTCGGCGCGGTGATCGGCCTGGCCGTGGACAGCTGGGTGCTGTTCCGCGTCTACGACTCGCGACTCTTCCCGGCCTCGTCCGCCTGGCCCGCCGGGATCGCCGCCGCCGAGACGATCAAGGCGGGTGACGAGGGCGGGAAGAAGGCCGCCGTGCTCGGCGTCGGCGCGGTCGTCGGCTTCGTCGGGGCGATGTTCAAGCTGCCCACATCGGCCGCGGGCGTGGCGTTCCTCGGCAACATCTGGGCGCTGCTGATGTTCGGCGTCGGCCTGCTCGTCGCCCAGTACGCGCCGACCACCCTGCACTACGACCTCGGCGCCAACTACGTCCCGCACGGCGTGATGATCGGCGCGGGTCTGGTGGCACTCGTCCAGGCCTCCCTGATGATGCGGGACCGCAACGCGAAGAAGCGGGCCGCGGTGGCCGAGCGGCAGGACGGCCGGTTCGACCCGGAGTTCCGCACCGTCGACGCCCGCCGGCTGCGCCGCGGTCTCATCGAGGGCCTGGCCCTGTTCGTCGTCGGCGCGATCGTCGTCGCCATCGGCGGCGGGGTCGCGGCGGACATGGGCGGGTTCGGCCTCGTCGGCTGGGTGCTGCTCGCAGGCGTGGCGGCGCTGGTGCACCAGCTGATCGTGGGCCTCGCGGCGATGCACTCCGGGTGGTTCCCCGCCTTCGCCGTGACGCTGATCTTCCTGATCCTCGGCCTGGTGCTGAGCATCCCGATGATCCCGCTCGCCCTGCTGGTCGGGTACTGCGCGTGCACAGGACCCGCCTTCGCCGACGTCGGCTTCGACTTCAAGGCGGGCTGGCTGCTGCGCAAGGACGCCGTGCCGTGGAAGCCGTACGAGATGGCGGGCCGCCGCCAGCAGTACCTCTCGCAGCTGGTGGGCTTCGCCGTCGCGATCGTCATCGTCGCCATCGCGTGGAAGCCGTTCTTCTCCGACGGCAGGGTCCCGCCGGTCGCCCAGGTGTACGTCGACACCATCAAGGCCGGCCTCACCGACACCCACGCCATCACGATGATGCTGCTGTGGGCGATCCCCGGCGTACTGATCCAGCTCCTCGGCGGCTCGAAGCGGCAGATGGGCGTGCTCCTCGCCACCGGTCTGCTGGTGGCCACCCCGCAGGCGGGCTGGCTGGTGCTCGCCGCGCTCGCCGTCCGCTTCGGCTACACCCGCTGGCGCCGCTCCCAGGCCGCCACGAAGGAGGAGGCGGACGCCGTGGCAGAGACCGCCGACAACGATCTCGCCCTGGTCGGCGCCGGCCTGATCGCGGGCAGCTCCGTCCACGACGTCGGCCAGATCTACAAGGCGGTGTGAGCATGTCTCTACGAGGCGGTGTGACCGTGCCCGCAGCATCGGACACGCAGGGTGTGCTGGGCCTGGTCACCATCGGCCAGGCCCCGCGCACCGACCTGACCCCCGACATCCTCCCGCTCACGGCCGGGCTCCGGCTGACCGAGCACGGCGCCCTCGACCACGACCGCTTCGACGGCCCGGACGCCGACGCGGTACGCACCGCCGTCGGCCCCGCCCCCGGCGAGGCGCCGCTCATCTCCCGCCTGCGCGACGGCGGCTCCGCCGTCCTCGGCCACGACGCGCTCGCCCCCCGCATGGCGGACGCCGTCGCCCGCTGCGAGGCCGACGGCGCCGACGCCACGCTGCTGCTCTGCACCGGCCACTTCCCGCCGGTCCCGGCCGCCAGGCCACTGCTGTACGCCGAGCCACTCGTCCAGCACGGCGTACGCGCCCTGGTCGGTACGGACCCGGTCGGCGTCGTCTGCCCGCTGCCCGCCCAGCGCGAGGACGTCGCGGCGCGCTGGGCCCGGCTGCTGCCCGGCCGGGTCACCGCCGCTCCCGCGGACCCGTACGGAGCGGGCGCGCCGGAGCAATGTGCCGCGGCGGCACGGGAGTTGGCCGCGGCCGGGGCCCGCTGGGTGGTCCTCGACTGCATCGGCTACACCGAGGAGATGCGCCACGCGGCCGCGGACGCCGCGCACGTGCCGGTACTGCTGGCCCGCTCCCTGGCGGTGCGGCTGGCGGCGGAGGTCGCGCAGTCGGCGGCGCGGGCGCGCGGCTGACGTCGGCGGGGGCCCCAGCGTGCGGGTCACGTACCTCGCCGCGCGCTCCGTACGCGAAGATGGTCGCGTCCCCATCCCATTCGGCGGAGGCCGCGCATGAGTACTCGTTTTCAGGAGATCGACTGGCGTCCCACGCCCCTGGGGGACATCAGCCTGCGCCGCAGACGGGACCCGGCCTCCGGTGAGGACGTGTACGAGGTGAAGCTGGGCGAGGAGTTCCTGATGTCGAGCCTCTTCACCGAGGGCGAGATCGAACTCGCCCGGCTCGGCCTCGCCCCCCTCGCGGACACGGAGCTGGATGTCGCCGTGGGCGGCCTCGGCCTCGGATACACGGCTGCGGCCGCGCTCGACGATCCGCGAGTGCGGACGCTGACGGTGATCGATGCGCTGGGCGAGGTGATCGAGTGGCACCGGCTCGGCTACGTGCCACTCGGTGACCGGCTGGCGTCGGACGCCCGGTGCCGGCTGGTCGAGGGCGACTTCTTCGCGAGGGTCGCCGAGGGCGCCGGCCTGGACCCGAGCGAACCGGGCCGCCGCTTCCACGCCATCCTGCTCGACGTCGACCATTCCCCCCGGCACGTCCTGCACCCCCGGAACGCGGCCCTCTACCAGCCCGACGGCCTGCGCTCACTCGCCCAACTGCTCGTCCCGGACGGCGTGTTCGCCCTCTGGTCGAACGACCCGCCGGACGCGGAGTTCGAAGCCACGCTCGGGGAGGTCTTCTCGACCGTGCGGAGCCATGTCGTGGAGTTTCCCAATCCTCTGCAAGGGGGGTCTTCGACGAACACGGTTTATGTGGCGCGGTAGGTCGTGGAGCGGGATGCGGCCGTTCCGTGCGCCGGATCCCGCCTGGCGGTCTGTGTGCGGTCGAGGTGTGCCACCACCGACGCGTGGAACTTCTGGACCGCTTCGTCGACGCTGCGGATGAAGCCGGATTCCGTGTTCCCCCGTTGTGTACCCATACCCTTGAACAACGAGAGCCGGAAGCCGGCGATCTTCGCCCCGGCGGCCGGCAGCAGGTCGCCCGGTTCGGGCCGCAGGCGTTCCAGGGTGCCCCGCGGGCCTCCGGCCTCCCCTTCGACCAAGGTCTCGATGTGCAGGTCGGCGGGTGCCTCGGCGAGCTCGCGGACGATCCGCTTGGCCCAGGAAAGCGGGTAGCCGTGGGCCGGGGGAGCGATGTCGATGGACGTGCGGATCTTGTACGTACGCAGGTCGGCGGTGATACCGAGCACTCCGGGGGTCTGGTCTATGCGCAGCTCGGCCCTGAGCCTGCCTTCCCGGCACAGCTCGTCGGCCATCCGGGCTCGCCGGGCCACCGCGTCGGTGCCGCGCCGCGCCCGTTGCACAGGGAGAACCTTGCGTCCCAGCTCGCCGCCCAGGCCCAGCGACACCTGGCGCACCAGTCGCTCCCAGCTCTCGACGGCCTCAAGTGCGCGCGGGTCGCCCTGGCACAGGGTCTCGTCCTGGATCCCGTTGCGGACCGGCACCCAGGCCGGACCCATGTTGTGGAAGCCGTGACACCCCGAGTTCTCGTGGCGCAGATAGTGCAGGAGTTCCCCCAGGAGCCAGGCGTGCGCGGGATTGCGCAGCCCCTCGTGCCGGATCAACATCTGGGCCTGGTGGGTGACTTCGGCCCAGGAGAGATGCCACAGGCTCACCTTGTTCTTGCGCCGCCGGTCGATCTTCACCTCGACCAGCGGACTGCCTTCCAGCGCAACGTCGTTGGAGAGGGTGATGACGGCCTCGTAACCACGGCGGGCCGCGATGTCGGCGTAGGCCTGCACCTGCTCGGCCTTGAGGGAGTTGCCGTTGGTCTTGGTCTCTACCAGCGCCGTCCAAAGCTTGCCCGCGCGCTCCACACGGATGACACCGTCGGGCCGCCGGGGCGAGTCGCCGTGGGGGAGCGTCACCTCGGTGAAGGTTTCCATGCGTCCGGCGTGGGCGCCGAACCCGGCGGTCAGCCGCCGTCCGAACTCAGGCACCTGCGCCATGACGGCCAGCAGGACCGACGTGGCCCGCATCTCCCGGTCCCGGTCGCTCTTCAATGCGGACACCGGGAAGAGGCGGGCGCCCGCCCAGGACTCGTTCTCCGCGAGGGACTTCTTGAGTGCTCTGGGGAGCGTGACCTTCGTCTTCGAGGTACGGGGGCGTGCGGGTTTCTTGACGGGCGTCGCGGTGTCGGCGGCTTCGCCGGGCTTCGGGGCGTCCTCAGTGGGGGCGGTGGCAGGCGCCGTGCGCGGCTCGGGCTCCTGCGGGGGCTGGTCGCCGGCCGACGGCCGGAGCGTATCCGTCGTATCCGTTGTCTCCGCCGGGACAAGCGGTTCGGCCGCGACCGTCTCCTCGGCCGCGTCGTCGTCGATGTCCACGCCGTGATCCGAGGCGAGGGCGGCGAAGCCCGCTGCGTAACCCTGTCCCACGGCGCGGAACTTCCACTCGGCTCCACGCCGGTACAACTCCCCGAAGATCAGGGCACTCACGGCGCCCGCGTCCTCGATCGCGAACCGTAGCAGTGGCTCCCCGGCTCCATCGCTCAACGTCAGCTGCAGGCCCTCGAGTTCGTCGAATCGGGCCGACTCGTACCGGCTCGCCGCGATGAGGACGGTGGCGACGTCGTCCGGGAGCGCGCTCAGATCGAAACCGATGCGGTCCTCGCTGCCCTCTCCCGCAGGTGTCTTGCCGAGCAGCTGCACGCTCCCGTCCGGCGCGCAGGCGTTGTTGTAGAAGTAGAAGTCGGCGTCGCTGCGTACCTTGCCGTTCTCGTTCAGCAACAGCACGGAGACGTCGGCGTCCCCCTCGCCGGTTGGACTCACCCACCCGAGGCCGACGACCACCGAGTCGACGTCTCCGTCGACCAGCCCCCCGAGCCCCACGTTCGCACCCTTGACCATCTCGTACATTCGGCCTCCCCACCGATCACCCAGGCGCGAGGCCCCCCTCGCTCGCCGCCACCCGCGTGAACAAGTGGTGCGCCTGATGTGGAGATGGTGACTGTATGTGGGTGTTGACGGCAAGTCGCGTGGTCAGTGCTGTTCGCCGTCCGGCGGGAATCGGGTGCGCCGGGCCGGATGCCGGATGCCGGAGACGGTGAGCGGGCCGGCTGTGCGCGCCTCCCTGCCGGTGGTCCGGCGCCGGACTCTCACCTCGCCCAAGCAGGCAGTTGAGGGCGTGTCAGCTGCCGTCGGGCGAGTCACCGACCGCCTCGGCCGGCCATTCCCAGAGGTAGTCGCTGTACTCGTCACCGCCGAGATGGAACCACTGCCCGGGGAAGAGGTCGGCGTACTCCGTGAGCAGATCCCTCATCAGCCGACGGGCCTGTCTTGGCGGGCCCGGCCCGACCTGGCTCACGGGTCCGTCATCGTCGCGGACACGACCGTGTTCGAGAGGTAGCGCCCGGCCGCGCGGTCGTAGGTGCCGCCACAGGTGATCAGGCGCAACTGGGCGTCGGGCGTGGGCCCGTAGACGGCTCGGGAGGGGAAGTCGTCCTGCGGGAATTGCTTCGTGGAGCGCACGACGAAGACCGCTGTGCTGTTGTCGGCCCGCGTGATCAGGACCCGGTCGCCGGGGCGGAGTGCGGTCAGGCCGGCGAAGACGGCGGGGCCGCTCGTGGTGTCGAGGTGACCGACGATGGCGGCAGGGCCCGCCTCGCCGGGTGCGGGGCCCTCGCGCCACCAGCCGACGTCGGTGGGGCCTGCCGGGGCGGGCAGTCGGCCCTCGGGGTCGAGCGACAGCGGGTCGATGGCGGTGTCGAGGTCGATCGCGGGGATCTGCAGCCGGACAGGGTCGGCGGCCCGCGCGAGCGGCGCGGGCGTCGGAGAGTCGTCACGGGCGTCGGGGAAGGTGGGCGTCGCGGGCTTCGGCGTGCTGGTCGACGCCGAACTCGCCTGCAGACGCGCCGGGTTGGGCGCCCCGTCGTCGTGGGCGGGCCCGGAGTCCGTGAACCAGGTCAGTACGGCGGTCAGGGCGAGCAGGGCGCACAAGGCGGTGGCCGCGATCCAGGAGAGATCGCGGCCCCGGCGGTGACCGGGAGGCGGCGAACCGGTCATGGCACGGGCCTCCCTGTCACATCGTCATGCGGCAACGGCACGGTTCGTGCGTCCCCCGCCTCAGTGGTCCTGCTTGGCGCGGCGGCGCAGCACGACGGCGCCACCCGCGGCGAGCACGGCTGCGGCGGCGAAGCCGATCGGCAGCGCGGTGGCGGAGCCGTCCTCGGAGAGGCCGCCGGCGCCGGCCTTCACGCCGTCCTTGGGCATGGCCGGGGTGTCCGACGGTGTGTCCGCCGAGGTGTCCGCGTCGGAGTCGGACCCGGGCGGGAGCCCGCCGTCCTCACATGCCTGACCGTCGTCGTCGCGGTCGAGGCGGTCCGGGTCGCCGGGGTGGGCGTCGTAGTAGGCCTGTGCTTCGGCCTGCGTCGAGAAGTCCGGGCAGTCCCTGTCCGGGGCGGCGTACGCCATCCCGGACGTCGGTATGAGAGCGGCTCCGGCGACTGCGGACGCGAGCAAGACAGACTTCACACGCATGAATGCCTCCTAGGGGCACGGGTGGGGGTTGACTGAGACCGAACGTAGGAACGCCGTTCTGTGTCCGCGAGTTAATGGGGCCATTCGTGCTCGATTTAGCTCGTTCAGCGGGGCTGAATTTGCGGGGCGGGACGTTTAAGACGATGCGTGAACCCGCTGGCCCGTGCCAAAGGCGGGCCTGTACACAGAGCGCACGATGCCGGTCTCGCGCCAGAATGTGTACGGCGAGAGGGGAAGCGGGGAGACGGGAGACAGTCATGGGATTCGGCTTCCGGGTCGGTGTTCCCGGGATGAGCGTGCGCGTGTCCACCCGCGGAGTGCGCACCTCGGTCGGCCCGCGTGCGGCGCGGCTGAGTGTAGGAAGCGGCGGCGCCAGGATTTCGTCGGGTCTCGGCCCCTTCTACGCATCCTCCTCGCTCGGTGGCAACCGCCGACGTACCACCACACGCCGCACCGCGACGCGGTCACGGGTGGTGGCTCCCTCGGCCGCGCAATTGGACCGGGCGCGCCGGCAGGCGGAGCGCGCCCAGCAGACGGCCGAGCGCGATGCCGCTGTCGCGCGGCTGACGGATCTGCGGCGCGAGATGACCACGGTGCACCTCCAGTCGTTCCCCGGTGCCCGCCCTCCCCTCATCCCGGAAACCCCTCAACTGGGGGAGCCCTGGGCGCTTGCCGAAGCGCAGGCGTTCCATCTGCGGGGTGTGGGGCGGCTGGCGCGCGCCGAGAGGGCGGCCGCCCGACGCCGTGCCGTACAGGACGCGCCCGTGTATCTCGCGGCCGAGCTGGCGCGGCTGGACGGGATACGGCAGCAGGTGGAGGCCGAGGCCGACCGATGGTGGCGTGCGCTGAACGCCAACGACGAGGACACCGTCTGCGAAGCGGTGAATACCGCCTTCTCGGACAACCCGGCGGCCGGCTGCGCGGTGGGCGTGGACGGTTCCGTCCTCTCGGTGGTCGTACGGCACCAGGACCTCGACGCCATGCCCGCCCAGACTCCCGGCACGACCCCGAGCGGGCACCCGACGCTGAAGAACCTCACCAAGCGCGATCGTGTCCTGTGGTGGTTGACGGCCATGGGGTCGAACATCGTGGCCACCCTCAAGGAGGGCTTCGCCACGGCGCCCGGCATCACCGCCATCGACCTCGCGGTGCTGACACGGCTGCCCGACACACAACGTCTCGGATTCGTCGCCTACGGCCGGTGGACACGCCGCGCGATCGAAACCACGCCCTGGTGCGAGCCCGGCGACGCGCTGCGCTTCCTCGACATCGGAGAGGACGTCGCCTGCTCCGTCACAACGACCGCCACGGGCAACGTGTCCAGCACGGTCCGGCCGTTGGACACCGGCAGGACACCGGGCCTCCAGGATGTGCTGGACCACGCCCGGGAACAGCAGGACACCGATGAAGGGTCCCTCGGCGACCTCGACATCGCACTCGGGGCCGGCCAGCCGGACGGTGGACCGGCGGCCGGCACCGATCCCTTCCGGATCAGGCCGTTCGCCGAGTGGAAGCAGGAGACGCACACCGCACGGCCGACCACTCCCGTCACGACCTCGGAACCTGATGTCTCACTCGTCCCGGGCCAGACACTCGTACTGCCGGAGGAAGCCGGGCACACGCTGTCCATCGCGTTCGCCTTCGCCGGTGCGGATGCCGATCTGACACTCTTCCTCGGCGGCGATGACGGGCGGGTGCCCGGGGACGAGGACTTCGTCTTCTATCACCAGCCCACCGCGGCCGGCGGCGCGGCACGTCTCCTGGGAAAGCGGCGGGACGGTCCGGTCGTCGTCGAAAGGGCCACAGTCCACCTGGGGGCTCTGCCTGACTTCACACACCGTGTCACGATCGCCGTCAACATGGACGTGGACACCGGTCTGAGCTGCGCGTCGCTCACGCACGCCGTGCTCACGCTGGACGGTGGCCCGGGTGCGGCCTGGGCCTTCCGCCCGCCGGCCGACCCGAACATCCGGGCCATGGCCGTCGCGGAGCTGTACCGGCACGTGGCCGACGGGCGGCCCGTCTGGAAGCTGCGTGCGATCGGGCAGGGCTGGAGCGGGGGCCGCGACGCCCTCGCCCGCGCGTATGGAGTGGACATCGAATGACCACGGGGGAGGGCGTGTCAGCTGCTGCTCACCTCTGTCGTCTCCGGGCGCTTCGAGGCCGACACCCCGCTGACCCTGCGGGAGGCTCGAGACGGGGCTCGTCGATGGGAAGCGGCCGTGGCGCGTATGCAGGAAGCCTGCGACGCGCACGACGCGGAGCAAGTCGCCGCCGCCGACGTGGACTTCCACGGCTTCCTGCTGGACGCCGCGGACAACCCACGTTCACTCCGCGAGGAGCGCCCGGATCTCGCGGACGAACGACGGGTGATCGACCGCCCGCTTCACCAGGAGGTGCACCGCGGAGCGCTCGCTCAGCACCGCGGTGAACTTCTCGAACGCCGCGCGGAACGTGGAGCGGTCGCGCGGGCTGAAGGCGATGAACGCGATCACGTTGACCGGCTTGTTGCCCCATCGCATCGGTTCGCTGTTGACGACGAGGGCGATGGCGGAACGGTGCGCGTTCATCGTCATCGCGTGCGGTACGGCGAAGCCGTCGGTGAAAGCGGTGGAGGAGAGGCGTTCACGTTCCAGGACGCTGTCGATGTGCTCCGGGTCGATGACACCCTGCTCGGCCATGCGGGACCCCAGGAGCCGGATCATCGCCGTCTCGTTCTCGGCGTGCAGGTCGCGGAAGAAGAGCTCCGGTCGGAGGTAGTCGAGGAGCACCGCGTGGTCGTCGCCGTGCTCACGCTGGTGCTGGACGCGGGCGAGCTCCGCGCGGACCGCGTCGAAGTCGCGCCGGCCGGGGAAGGGGCGGACGACGACGGCCCCCGGGTGCGCGTCGATCGGCAGCGTGGAGATCACCACGTCGGCCTTGATGTCCGGCACGTCCTCCAGGCGCGTGACGAGGCGGGTGATCTCGACGCGGCTGCCCAACTCCTGGCCGAGGCGGTCGCCGAGGGTGGTGGCCAGCTCGTAGTACTCGGGGCAGACGAGCACGGCGGTCAGTGGTCGCGGCCGCACCGCCTGCGCTTCGAGGTGGGCGCCGACATGCATGGCGACGTAGGCGATCTCGTCCTCGTTGAGGGCGACCTGCCACTCTCGTTGGATCTCGCGGGAGAGGTAGACGGCGAGTTCGTAGATGAGGGGGTACGAGGTCTTGATGGAGGCGGCCAGGGGGTTGCGGTTGTACATCTGTCGGCGGGCGCGGCCGAGCAGGTTGTGCACATGGACCGAGAGACGGGTGACGAAGCCGGGGTCGGAGAAGTCCACCAGGTACTCGTCGTCGAGGCGGGCCACCAGGGCGCGTACCTTCGCGAGGTCGGATTCCTCGGGCGGGGTGGTCGGGCGGCCCGCGGCGGCGAGGGCGCGGGTGGTCAACTGGGCCGCTAGACGGTCGAGTTCGCCACCGTCGAAACGGAGGCCGAAGAACTTCTCGATGAGGTTCCTGAGGACGGTGGTGACCTGGTCGCCGGGAGCGTCCGAGGGTGGTGTGTCGAGCGAAGTCGCCGCGGGCGCGGGGAACTTGGTCGTGCGGTCCACCGCGATGGCGATGTGCAGCAGTGCCTCGTTGAGCGCGAACTCCTTGACCGAGTAACCCACTTCGCTCAGCGTGCCGACCAGTTCCGCCTTGAACGGGCCGAGGTCGAGTCCGGCGAACGCGCGTTGGATCGCGTCGAAGGGAAGGAAGCCCTCAGCCGCCTCCTCGCGCAGCAGCGTGCTGATCAGGCGACGGCGGGCGTCCTCAGGGCCCTCCATGCGGACGCTCTCGCGGTCGCGACGCAGACGCAGGCCGAGGGGTTCGAGGCGGCGGCGGGCCTTGCCCAGGTCGGCTTCCAGGGTGGCGTCACTGACGTGGAAGTCCTCCGCCAGTTCGTGAAAGCCGATGCCCTCGGGGGCGTCGTTGAGGCGGCGGAAGAGGCGGACGAGCCGACCCTGGGGTGTGTCGTCGCCGTGGGCGAGGGTGCGCGGGGACGTGCGGGAGGCGGCGAGTGCCTCCTCGTCGAGCCGGTAGCCCGCGGGCGTGGAGACGATCACGGGCCGGGGAGACGCCGCGTTGATACGGGAGACATAGCCGCGGACGCTGCGGGCCGTGACACCGAGGGCACTGGCGGCTTCCGCGGCCGGGACGAGGCCGCCCACCTGTCGCAGGTACGCGATCAGCGCCGCGTGGCGGTTCTCGCTCATGGCCGGACATCCTCACTCATGGCTGGAGAGCATACGTCGGTCCGTTCGGGAGGTGACCGGGGAGCCGAGACGGATTTCCGCGGGCCGGAAACAGGCCTATTGGCGCCGGTGTCGGGCCGCCGGGCAGCATCGCTGCTGCGGTGAGGCCGAGACATGGTGTCTCACCGGGCTATCTCACCCGCCCCGTCACCCCCGAGAGGTGAACCAGATGCGAGTTCTCATTGTGTGCGGCGCCGGCGCTTCCAGCGGCTTCATCGCCCAGCGGATGCGCAAGGCCGCGAAGAAGCAGGGTGTCGACCTTCAGGTCGACGCGCGCAGCGAGACGGAGCTGGAGGAGAACCTCGACGGCACCGACGTCCTGCTGGTCGGCCCGCACCTCAAGTACATGATCGACGAGGTGACCGCCACGGCGGCGAAGAAGGGCGTGAAGGCCACGCTGATTCCACAGAAGATCTATGGCTCGCTCGACGGAGAGGCCGCCTTCCAGCTGGCCCAGGAACTCGGCGAGTCCCCCGCCGTCTGATGGATACCTTCATTGAGTTCCTGACCGAGAAGTTCGCCCCCAAGGTGAACCGCTTCACCCGCAACACCTATGTGGCGGCGGTACAGACGGCGATTCTCGGCATCCTTCCGTTCATCCTCGTCGGTTCGCTCGTGACGCTGATCGGCATCATTCCCGGTGTCAGCGACGCGATACCGACCATGAGCAAGATCAGCGACTTCACCTTCGGCCTGATCGGCCTCTTCGTCGCCTTCCTGATCCCTTACCAGGTGATGGAGAAGAAGAAGCTGAACTCGCAGAAGCTCATCGCGGGTCTGGCGGGACTCGCACTCTTCCTGATGCTGCTCGATCCCACGTCGGGCAAGGGGAGTGCGATCACCTTCGACTTCGGTCGATTCGGTGCCACCGGAATGTTCGTCTCGATCGTGGGTGGCCTGTTCGTCAGCTTCGTGATGGTCCTCTTCGCGAAGGTGGATTTCTTCAAAAACAACGCGAACCTGCCCAGCTTCGTCATCAACTGGTTCAACTCGCTGTTGCCGATCCTGGTGGTCGTGGCCGCCGGCTGGGTCTTCACGTACGTACTGAGCTGGGACGTGTTCGCCGCGATCCTCAAGCTCTTCTCGCCGCTGACGTCGATTGCGGAGTCCTTCCCGGGCTTTGTGCTCCTCTGCTTCCTGCCGCTGTTCTTCTACTCGTTCGGCATCAGTGGCTGGGTCACCATGCCGCTGTCCTTCCCTCTCTGGATGACTGCCATCCAGGAGAACGCGGACGCCGTCGCCGCAGGTGGATCGGCCACGAACATCTTCACTTACGAAGTGTGCTTCGTGGGATTCCTCACCTTCGGCGGGATCGGCGGAACACTGCCGCTCGTGGCCCTGATGAACTTCGCGAAAACCAAGCGCATCAAGGCGATAGGCCGGGCCGGCGCGATCCCCAGCATCTTCAACATCAACGAGCCGATCGTCTTCGGTGCCCCGATCGCCTTCAACCCGCTCCTGATGATTCCGTTCTGGATCAACGGCATCGTGGTTCCCGCGATGACCTATCTGGCCCTCGACTGGGGTCTTGCGAAGATCCCGGACAAGGTGTTCCAGATCTGGTACATGCCGTACCCCATATCCACGTTCCTGGTGAGTGGCTGGCGCGGGGCGATCGTGGCCGTGATCTTGATGACGGTCTCGTGCGTGATCTGGTACCCGTTCTTCCGTGCGTACGACGCCCAGGAAGCCAGGAAGGAACGCGAAGAGGAAGCGGGGGAAACAGTCGCATCCAGCGGGGAAACAGTGGAGAACGGAAAACAGAAATGAACGACGACGTCGCCCGGTCCTCGATGCAGATCATCCTGCACGCCGGGGATGCGCGGAACCTCATCCGCAGGTCACTCACCGCGGTGGAGAGCGACTCCTACGAGGAGGCGGAGCGATTCCTGGTCGAGGCCAAAGAGGAAATCGCCAAGGCGCACAAGGCGCAGACGGAATTCGTCCAGGCGGAAGCGAGCGGAGAGCAGCAGCAGTACTCGGTTCTCTTCACCCACGCCCAGGACACGCTGATGACGGTCATGAGTGAGCACGGAACGGCACAGCACCTGCTCCGGCTCTTCCGCAAGGTCGGCGAGCGCATCAGCGGCATCGAGAACAACACCACGGAGGCTGGCGAAGTATGAGCACCACGCACACCCCCACCGGTTTCAAGGACGGCTTCCTCTGGGGCGGCGCCGTCGCCGCGAGCCAGGTCGAAGGAGCCTGGCGGGAGGACGGCCGCGGCCCGTCGGTCGCCGACATCGAGCCGTACATCGAGAACCGGGACTACGCGAAGCTGGGCTTCGTCACCAGCCGCAAGGAGATCGAGGACGCGCTGGCCGACACCGAGCGCACCTACCCCAAGCGGCACGGAATCGACTTCTTCCACACCTATGCCGAGGATATCGCCCTCATGGCGGAGATGGGAATGAAGGCGTTCCGGATGTCCATCTCCTGGAGCCGGATCTTCCCGCGCGGCGACGAAAAGGAGCCCAGCGAGGCCGGACTCGCCTATTACGACCGTGTCTTCGACGAACTGCGCCGCCACAACATCGAGCCGGTCGTCTCCCTCTCGCACTACGACATCCCGGTCGCGCTCGTCACCGAATACGGCGGCTGGCTGAACCGGGAGGTGCTCGACTTCTTCGAGCGGTACGCGACCGTGGTCCTCAACCGCTACGCCGGCAAGGTGAATTACTGGATCGCCTTCAACCAGATCAACTCGGCGCTGATGGACCCATACGTCACCCTCGGACTGCTCCAGGAGGACTTCGAGACCGCCGAAGCCTTCAACGCGGCCAAGTGGCAGGCGATCCACAACCAACTCGTCGGCAACGCCCGCGCGGTGCGGATCGGCCACGGAATATCGCCCGATCTCAAGATGGGGTCGATGATTGTCGACCTGACCGTCTACCCGAAGAGCTCGCGCCCGGCGGACGTGCTCGCGGCCCAGGAGCACGAGCAGTTCTCGCTCCTCTTCTCCGACGTGATGACGCGCGGTACCTATCCGGGGCGGATCAAACGCTACCTCTCGGAGCGTGGCATCCACCTCGACATGGGCGAACACGACCTCGCCGAACTCGCCGAGAACACCCTCGACTACCTCTCCTTCAGCTACTACCACACGATGGTGATGGGCGAGGGATTCAACCTCGGCGACAACCTGGGCTGGCACGCCGCCCGCCCGGAATTCCGCAACGAGCACTCCGAGGTCACCGACTGGGGCTGGCAGATCGACCCGGTCGGCCTGCGCCACGTTCTCAACAACCTCTGGGACCGCTACCAACTGCCCCTGATGATCGCCGAGAACGGCATCGGTGTACGTGACCGGGTCGAGGCCGACGGCACCGTCCGGGACCCGTACCGCATCGCCTACCTGCGCGACCACATCGAGCAGATGCGGGAGGCGGCCAAGGACGGCGTGGATGTCTTCGCCTACCTGATGTGGTCCCCGATCGACATCATCAGCTCGGGCACCTCCGAGATGACGAAGCGCTACGGCCTGATCCACATCGACCAGGACGACCACGGCAACGGGTCGAAGCGGCGCACCAAGAAGGAGAGCTTCGCCTGGTACCGGTCCGTGATCGAGAGCAACGGGGCGCGACTGTGAGCGCCTCGGCCGAACGACTGGTCACCGTCGGGCCGAAGGTGGGACTGCACGCCCGGCCCGCCACGGTCTTCGTCCACGCGGCCACCGCGGCCGCCGGCCACGAGGTCCGCCTGGAACGCCCGGACAACGGCGCCTCGGCGGACGGCCGCAGCGTCCTCGCCGTGATGGCGCTCAGCGCCCACCACGGCGACCGGCTGCGCCTCACCGTGACCGGCGACGACGCCGACCGGGTGGCGTCCCAGCTCGCCGCGCTGGTGGAGGCGGAGGAGACGCAGTAGCCCGTGCCGGACTCCCCTTGGTGGCTCAGCCCCAGGGGGACGGTTCGTCGGCGCCGGCCGGGCACCCGCGCCCGTCACGTTCCCCGCCTCGTGGAGGAGCTCACCCCCGGCGGTTCCGCGTAGTCGACCTCGACCAACTCGGCGGCGTCCTCGGCCACGTACGGATCCTCGGCGATCACCACGGCCACCGGCTGGCCCACGTACAGCACCCGGTCGTCGGCGAGCACCGGATGCCCGTAGTCGTCGAGCCGGGGGAACAGCTCGTGGTACCCCGCCTCCTCCAGCGGCGCCCGGCCCAGCGCACGCGCGTCCTCCCCGGTCACCGAGGTGATCCGGGCATGCGCGACGGAAGCGCGTACGACCCTCATCCACAGCTGTCCCGCGAGGTCGATGTCGTCCACGAACGCGCCCCGGCTCCTCAGCAGACGCACGTCCTCACGGCGAGGTGTGCGGGCGCCCACGTGGCTCCCGGGTGGCTGAGGGGGTTCCCCTGCGCGGGAACCACCGGGACTCCGGTGCCACGTCAGTCCTACATCGGACGCCCTGTCAGAACCCCACGCTGTCACGCCCCTTGAGCCCCAGCATCTGACGTGCCTCATCCGGCGTGGCGACCTCGAGGTTCAGCGCCTCAAGGATGGTCCTGATCCGCGTGACCTGGGCCGCGTTGGTCTCGGCCAGCTCGCCCGGGCCGATCCACAGGGAGTCCTCGAGGCCGACGCGGACGTGGGAGCCCATCGCGGCGCCCATCGTGGCGAGCGGCATCTGGTTGCGGCCGGCGCCGAGGATGGACCACTCGTATCCGTCGCCGAAGAGCCGGTCGGCCGTGCGGCGCATGTGCATCAGGTCCTCCGGGTGGGCGCCGATCCCGCCCAGGAGGCCGAAGACCGACTGCACGAAGAGGGGCCCGTCGGTGAGACCGCGGGAGCGGAAGTGGGCGAGGTTGTTCAGGTGCGAGATGTCATAGCACTCGAACTCGAAGCGGGTGCCGTTCGCCCGCCCGCCCGCGAGGATGGCCTCGATGTCGGCGAAGGTGTTCTTGAAGACGAGGTCCCGGCTCTTCTCCAGGCCCTCGCGTTCCCACGCGTGCTCGAACTCCTGGAACCTGTCCAGCATCGGGTAGAGACCGAAGTTCATCGACCCCATGTTCAGCGAGGCCAGTTCGGGCGCGAACTCCATCGCCGGACGCATCCGTTCCTCGACCGACATGTGCGGGGAGCCCCCGGTCGTCAGGTTCACGACGGCGTCGGTGTTGCGCTTGAGGCTGTCCAGGATCGGCACGAAGTGTTCGGGGTCCTGGGACGGGCGGCCGTCGCGAGGATCGCGGGCGTGCATGTGCACCACGGCCGCCCCGGCCTCGGCGGCGCCGATCGCCGCCTCCGCGATCTCCTCGGGAGAGACCGGAAGGTACTTCGACATCGACGGCGTGTGGATCGCGCCCGTCACGGCGCTGGTGATGATGACCTTGCGGCTCGGCATCGTCGGCCCTCTCTGATCGTCCAGCCGGTATGTCGTGCCCCTCGGGTGGGGACATGTCCGGCGTCCATCGGCACGCTCAGAATGGAGAGGGGCCCGAGCCGTAAGCAACGTTAAGTACGCAAGCGCCGGACCACGAAACTTATCGTTGCTTAACGATTTGCCTCGTGCGTACCTTCTCGCTGACAGCGGGCCGACTACTGCCCCGAGCGCTCGGCTCCTGCTGGCCCGCGGCGCCCGCCATGGGCCCGAGGCCGTATCCCGCGAGAAGGAGCGTCATGACACCGCCGTCATCAGCGCCCGGTACTGGAGCAAGCGCCGGCCACGGACAGAAGGCCGAAGAGGCTCAGGAATCTCGGCTGATCATGCGCAAGCTGATGCCGCTGCTGATCGCCGCGTACATCATCTCGTTCATCGACCGCACCAACATCGGCCTGGCCAAGGAAGGCCTGGAGGCCGATCTCGGGATCTCCGCCGCCGCGTTCGGACTCGGCGCCGGGCTGTTCTTCGTCGCCTACGCGGCGTGCGAGGTGCCGAGCAACCTGATCATGCACCGGATCGGGGCACGGTTCTGGATCACCCGCATCATGCTGACCTGGGGGCTGCTGTCCTCGGCGATGGCGTTGGTCCAGGGCGAGAAGTCCTTCTACATCCTGCGGGTGTTGCTCGGCCTCGCCGAAGCGGGGCTGTTCCCCGGACTGCTGCTGTATCTGACCTACTGGTTCACCCGCCGCCAGCGGGTCGCCGCGATGGGTCTGTTCCTGGTGGCCGTGCCCGTCGCCAACATCATCGGTGCGCCGCTGGGAGGCGCGCTCCTCGAACTGGACGGTGTCGGCGGGCTCGCGGGATGGCAGTGGATGTTCGCCCTGGAGGGTCTGCCGGCCGTTCTCTTCGCCTTCGTCGTCTGGCGGTACCTGCCCGACGGCCCGCGTGACGCCAAGTGGCTGACCACGGCCCAGGCCGACCGGCTCGTGCGACGGCTGGCGGCCGAGCAGGAGGACGGCGCCGCCGAGTCCGGTACACACTCCTTCGGCGGCGTACTGAAGGACAAGTACATCGTCCTGGCGATCGTCGTCTACTTCTGCCACCAGATCGCGGTCTACAGCCTCACCTACTTCCTTCCGACCATCATCGACACCTGGGCCGACCTGAGCAGCTTCCAGACCGGCCTGGTCACCACGCTGCCCTGGGTGTTCGCCGTGGCGGGCGCGGTGTTCCTGCCGCGCTACGCCACCACCGCGAGCCGCTCGCGGACGATGCTCCTGGCCGGACTGACCGCCATGACCGCCGGACTGGTGATCGCCGCACTGGCCTCGCCCGTCGTCGCCCTGGTCGGATTCTGCCTGACCGCATCCTGCTTCTTCGTGGTCCAGCCGATCATCTTCGCCGTCCCGTCGTCCCGCTTGAGCGGCGCCACTCTCGCCGGCGGCATCGCCCTGCTGAACACCCTGGGCATCCTGGGCGGCTTCGTCGGCCCGTATGTGATGGGTCTGCTGGAGGACGCGACGGGCAACCCGCTGTCCGGACTGTGGTTCGTCGCGGCGTTGGTCGCCGTGGGCGCCCTGGCCGGGCTGTTCTTCCCCAAGAACGACGCGTCCGTGGCACGCACGGCGCAGACAGGAGCAATGCGATGAAACCCCGAATTCTGATCGTCGGAGCCGGTGCCATCGGCGGGGTCACCGCCGCGCGCATGGCACACGCCGGCCATGATGTCGCCGTCCTCGACGCCGACGAGGCACACGTCGCACGCATGCGTCAGACCGGCCTGAAGGTGGACGCCCCGGACGGGCCGATCACCGTGGTCCTCGACGCCTACCGGTCGCCCGACGCCATCACCGGCCGCTTCGACTACGCGCTGCTGATGCTGAAGTCGACCGCCCTGGAGCCCGCGCTGGCGTCCTTGCTCAGCCATGAACTCGCCGACACGTACGTGGTGTTCGGCAACGGTCTGGTCCAGGACATCGTCGAGAAGATGGTCGGACGCGGCCGCATGCTCGTGGGCATCACCGAATGGGGCGCGACCAACCGAGGCCCGGGCCATGTGGAACAGACCACCGTCGCGCCCTTCATCATCGGAGAACTCGATGGCGAGTCCAGCAGCCGCGCGAACGACCTCGTGGGCCCGCTCTCCTCCGTCGCCGAGGTCCAGGTGTCGGACTCCGTGCAGGACACCGTCTGGACCAAGCTGCTGCTCAACAGCACCTTCTCCGGCCTGGGTGCCGTCGCGGGATGGACCTACCGGGAGGTGGCCGCCGACGAGCAGGGCCTGCTCACCGCGCTGCGACTGTGGACCGAGGCGTACGACGTCGCCCTCGCGCGCGGCGCGCGCCTGCAGCCGCTTCTCGGCGTCGACCCGCAGCAGTTGGTGGTACGCACCGTGGACGACCATGTCGCCGCGTCGGCAGGCGTCGACGCCGTGATGCAGCACCTCGGAGCCACCAAGGCCTCCATGCTGCAGGACCTGGAGCGCGGGGCACGCACCGAAGCAGGTGTCATCAACGGAGGCGTGGTCGCCACCGGCGAGAGTCTCGGCGTTCCGACACCGGGCCACCGCGCGGTCGTGGAGTGGATACACCGCTGCGAGCAGGGAACCGCCCGCCCCGGCCGCGCGGGCCTGGCGCACGTCGCCAAAAGCGTCGGCGTGGTGTGAACTGCCCTGTCGCGCGCAGAGCCCCCGCAGACAGCCCGGCGGCGCCCCAACATACCGGCACGTGCACAGAACTGAGGAGTAGTCGCCAGTGGACAAGGTAGTCGCAAGCGCCGCCGAGGCGGTGGCGGACATCGAGTCCCGCACCACCCTGGCCGTCGGAGGTTTCGGTCTGTGCGGCATCCCCGCAGTACTGCTCCAGGCCTTGCTCGACCAGGGAGCCGACCGGCTGGAGGCCGTCTCGAACAACGCGGGCGTCGACGACTGGGGGCTGGGGCTGCTGCTCGGGGCCGGACGGCTGCGCAGGATGGTCGCGTCCTACGTGGGCGAGAACAAGGAGTTCGCCCGGCAGTACCTCGCCGGAGAGCTGGAGGTCGAGCTGACGCCACAGGGCACGCTCGCCGAACGCATGCGGGCCGGAGGGGCGGGGATCCCCGCGTTCTTCACCGCGACCGGTGTCGGCACCCAGATCGCGGAGGGTGGTCTGCCCTGGCTCTACGGCCCGGACGGATCCGTGTCAAAGGCCAGCCAGGCCAAGCGAGTTGAGACCTTTCCGACGGCCGAAGGCCCCAAGGAGTTCGTCCTGGAGCACGCGATCGTCGCCGACCACGCCCTCGTGCGGGCCTGGAAGGGCGACCGGCACGGCAACCTCGTCTACCGGCACGCCGCACAGAACTTCAACCCCGTGGCCGCGATGTGCGGCCGCACCACCATCGCCGAAGTGGAGCACCTGGTCGAGCCTGGCGAGATCGATCCGAGTGAGGTCCACACTCCGGGCGTGTACGTGCACCGCGTGGTGGCCCTCGACGAGGACGAGGCGGCACGCAAGCGGATCGAGAAACGAACGGTGACCCGGCTGATGACCGACACCAGGGAGATGACATGAGCTGGACGCGCGAGGACATGGCGGCCCGAGCGGCCGCAGAGCTGACCGACGGATCGTATGTGAACCTCGGCATCGGGCTGCCCACCCTGGTGCCCAACTACGTCCCCGCTGACGTCGAGTTGGTGCTGCAGTCCGAGAACGGTGTCCTCGGCATGGGCGCCTATCCGCTCGACGCCGACGTCGACCCGGACCTGATCAACGCGGGCAAGGAGACCATCACCCTGCGCCCCGGGGCCTCCCTCTTCGACTCGGCGACCTCGTTCGGGATGATCAGGGGAGGCAAGATCGACGCGGCCGTCCTGGGCGCCATGCAGGTCTCCTGCGACGGTGACATCGCGAACTGGATGATTCCCGGCAAGATGGTCAAGGGGATGGGCGGCGCGATGGACCTCGTACACGGCGCGAAGAAGGTCATCGTGCTCATGGAACACACGGCGCGCGACGGATCCCCCAAGATTCTTAGGGAGTGCTCGCTGCCGTTGACGGGCAAGCGCGTGGTCCAGCGGATCATCACCGACCTCGCCGTCATCGACGTCACCGACCCCGCCACCGGCCGGCTCGCCGTGCCGGGCAGCCCCGACGAGCGTGAGCTGCGGCTCGTAGAGCTGGCTCCCGGTGTCTCGGCCGACGAGGTCCTGGCGGCGACCGAGGCTCCGCTGACCGTCGCGCTGCCGGCGCTCGCCGGCTGAGCGGGCCCGGCCGACGGGCGGGAGGGGCGTTGCGGGTTCGGGTGATGCCGCGAAGGAGAATGTCCCCATGAGCAGTGAACGCCCGGTGCGCAAGCACGGCATCCGCGGAATGAGGGTGTCGGCCGCCGATGTCGCACGGGCCGTGGGGGTGTCACCGGCAACCGTCTCGTACGTCCTCAACGACCGACCAGGTGTGTCGCAGGACATGCGTGACAGGGTGCTCGGCACCGCGCGTGAGCTCGGCTATCCGCTGCAGGCCCATCAGCGGGACAAGGGGCGGGAGCGCACCCGGGTGATCGGGCTGATCCTCCAGGACATCGCCAACCCCTTCTACACCGAGGTCTCGGCGGGCGTGATCGACGCGGCCCGGGCACGTGACTACGAGGTCTTCCTGGCACACACCCAGGAAAGCGGCGAGATGCTGGCCAAGGTCGTCGACACGATGATCACTCGCCGGGTCGACGGCATCGTCATCACCGTTCTGCACCCGGAGGACGGCGAGGTCGTGCGGCGTCTTCGTGGTGCGGGCGTTCCGTTCATCCAGTTCTCCCGCCGGATCCCGGATCTCCGCGCGGATTTCGTCGGCATCGACGACTTCGCCGTCGCCTCCGACATCCTGCGCCACGTCGTCGAGGACCACGGCCACACCGACGTCGCGGTCATCACCGGGCCGCCGAACTCGTCCGCATCGTCGACCAGGGCGGCGGGTTTCGTCAGTACGGCGCAGGCGATCGGCCTGTCGCTCCCGCCGCACCGCCGATTCAACGCCTACCTGACCGCCGAGGGCGGACACACGGTCGTGCAGCGGCTCATGGTGCGGCGCGACCTCCCGCGGGCGATCGTCTGCGGGTCCGACGCCATCGCCTCCGGCGTGATCGGTGCTCTGCGGAGCCAGGGGCTCAGGGTTCCCGACGACGTCGCGGTGACCGGAGTCGACGGGGTGTTTCCCGCGGCCTCCATGCTGGCCGAACTGACCACGATCAGCGTGCCGCGCCGGCGCATGGCCGAGCTGTCGGTCGAGCAGCTGATCAGGCGCGTCGACGGCGTCGGAGGACCACCACAGGTCCTCACCCAGCCCCACCGGCTGCGGATCGGCACCTCCTGCGGGTGCCGTCCGGACTCTCTTGTCTCGTGGCCAAGTGCGGCCCAGGACGGCTGAGTTACAGGACGGACAGATCAGGTGTCGGCGCCGACCTTGGCCGTGTCGAGCTGCGCGGGTGGCGGCGGGGGTGGTGTCTTGCCCGGGTGGAGAACGGCGTGAGCCCGCTCCGCGTCGAAGTCGTTCTCCCACTTGCCGACGACGATGGTCGCCACCGCGTTGCCGAGGACGTTGATGAAGACACGGCCCTCGTTGAGGATGCGGTCGATGCCGACGATCAACGACAGGGCGGCGAGCGGTATGTGGCCGACCGCCGTGACCGTGCTGGCGAGGACGATGAACGCGCCGCCCGCGATGCCCGCGGTGCCCTTGCTGGTGAGCATCATGACGCCGACCATGACGAGTTGCTGCTGCCAGGACAGGTCGATGCCCATGGCCTGGGCGAGGAACATGGAGGCCATGGTGAGGTAGACGGCCGAGCCGTCCAGGTTGAAGGAGAACCCGGAGGGGATGACGATGCCGACCACCGGGCGGCCGATCCCGAGTGTCTCCAACTTCCTCACCAGTTGGGGCAGTACGGCCTCGCTGGAGCAGGTGCTCAACGCGACGAGGAGTTCCGCCTTGAGGAAGCGCATGAGGGCGAACAGGCTCAAGCGGCAGGCCCGCATGATGGCGCCGAGAACGACCAGGACGTAGACGACGCACGTCGCGGTGAACAGGACGATCAGGTAGGCGAGTTGCTTGAGGCTCTCGGCGCCGTACGTCGCGACCACCGTGGCCAGGGCGCCGAAGGTACCCACGGGTGCCAGTCGCATCACCCAGCCGACGATGCGGAACACCACGTCGGAGAGGGCCTTGATGCCACGGGTCAGCGGGGCGCCGTCCTCGCCCGCCATGTTCAGGGCGACGCCGAAGACGATCGAGACCATGAGCGCGGACAGGATCGCGTCGCCCGTGATTGCGCCGAGCAGCGAGGTGGGGATCAGTGAGGAGACGAAGCCGGTGAAGGTGGCGTGCTCGGTGGCCGTCTCCGGTACGTCATCGGCGCGTAGCGTGGAGGGATCGACGTCGAGGCCGGATCCTGGATGGAAGACGTTCGCGACCACCAGGCCGATCAGCATCGAGACCAGGGACAGCACCAGGAAGTAGCCGATCGCCTTGACTCCGATACGGCCCGCCTTGCGCAGGTTGTCCATGGAGGCGATGCCGGTCGTGACGACGCAGAAGACGACCGGGATCACGATCATCTTGACCAGTGCGATGAACCAGTCGTTGAGCGGCTTGAGTTCCTCGCCGAAGCCGGGTGCCACCAGCCCTACGGCGATGCCGAGGACGGCGGCCAGGACGACCTGGAACCACAGTTCACGCAGCAGGCGGCTCAGCCTGGACTGCCGGGGACGTTCGGTGGCGGGGGTGGATGTCATCGTTGGTGCTCCCTTGCACGACGATCGTGTGTAGCCCTGTCCCGTGGGGGCGCCGGGGGAGTGCCGGTGGCTCGGCTCGATGTGCCCGGCGTCGTACGTGGCGCGTGGGTGGAGCTGCTGCGCCCGGCGCGACGACGGCGCCCGCGCGGTGGCGGGAGCGGTCGCGGTGCGATGTGGTGCGATGTGGTGCGGCTGAGAGTGGAGGACGGCTCAGCTGTGCAGGGCGCGCAGCACCTTGTGGAAGGCGGCCTTGCCTTCGAAGCCGATGCCGGGGATGTCGGTCAGGCCGACCCGGCTCTTCTCGACCACCGCGTCGTCGGCGAAGCCACCCGTGGGCTGGAACTCGCCCGGGTAGGACTCGTTGCCGCCGAGCTTGAGGGCGGCCGCGATGTGCAGCGAGAACTGGTGTCCGCCGTGCGGGACGCAGCGGCGCGAGGACCAGCCGTGCCGCTTCAGCATGTCCTGGATACGCAGGTACTCGGTCAGGCCGTAGGAGAGCGCCGGGTCGAACTGGAGGGTGTCGCGGTCGGGGCGCATGCCGCCGTAGCGGATCAGGTTGCGGGCGTCCTGGAGGGAGAAGAGGTTCTCGCCGGTGGCGATGGGGCCCGCGTAGTGCTCGGCGACGGTCGCGTTGAGGTGGTAGTCGAGCGGGTCGCCGATCTCCTCGTACCAGAACAGGTTGTACGGCTCGATGGCCCGCCCGTACTCCAGCGCGGTAGCCAGGTCGAAGCGGCCGTTGACGTCGACGGCGAGGCGGGAACCGTCACCGTCGAGGACATCGATGACGGCCTCGATGCGGCGCAGGTCCTCGGCGAGGCCGGCGCCGCCGATCTTCATCTTGACGACGTCGTAGCCCTGGTCGAGGAAGCCCCGCATCTCTGCTTGCAGATCGGTGAGTGTCTTGCCGGGGGCGTAGTAGCCGCCGGCCGCGTAGACGAACACCGAGTCGTCGGGGGCGCCGTCGCCGTGCCGCTCGGACAGGTACCGGTACAGCGGCTGCCCCGCGATCTTCGACGCCAGGTCGAACAGGGCCATGTCCACGACGCCGACGGCGACCGAGCGTTCGCCGTGCCCGCCGGGCTTCTCGTTGCGCATCATGAGCTCCCACGCCTTGGCGGGGTCCAGCTCGCCTGCCTCGTTCAGGAGGCTGTCCGGCTCGGCGTTCAGGAGGCGGGGCAGGATGCGGCGGCGCAGGATCTCGCCTGCGCTGTAGCGGCCGTTGGAGTTGAAGCCGTAGCCCACCACCGGCTTCCCGTCGCGGATGACGTCGCTCTCGATCGCGACGATCGAGCAGTCCATGGAGGAGAAGTCGATCCAGGCGTTGCGGATCGAGGAACTGATCGGGACCACGCCCTCGTACACGTTGGTGATCTTCATGGCGGCAGCCTTTCCGACAACGTCTCGTAACTTATAAGATGTGTTGGCTGTTAGAGTGGGCGGCACCCATGGGGGCTGTCAAGGGGTGGGGACCTCGGGAAGGGAACGGGTCAACAGGCCATGCAGAGCCAGAACATGTTCCTCAGCAAGAGCGATCTCGCCTACGCGGAACTCCGCGACCAGATCCTCAGCGGCGACCTCCCGGCCGGCTCCCGCCTCGCGCAGTACGCCCTCGCCGAGTCACTGAACATGAGCATCACCCCGCTGCGCGAGGCCATCCGGCGACTGAGCAGCGAGGGGCTGCTGACCGTCGACACCCACCGTGACGTACGGGTGTCGACCATGACCGCCGACGAGGCGCGCCAGCTCTTCGAGGTCCGCCTCTCCCTGGACCCGACCGCGGCCGAACTCGCCGCCAAGCGCCGCACCGACGCCGACATCGCCGCCATGCGGGCGGCCGTCGACCAGCTGCTGCCGGTGACCCGCCAATGGGGCGAAGGGGCCCTGGCCGCGCACCGCGTCTTCCACCAGACCCTCTACCGGGCCTCCCGCAACGACGTCCTCATCAAGATGCTCGACGACCTGTGGGACAAGTCCGACCGCTACCGCCGCCTCGGACTCGACCTGCCGCCCGGCGACGAGCCCCGCACCCGCGACCACGGGGAACACCACCGGCTGGTCGACCTCATCGTGGACGGCCAGGCGGACCAGGCCGCACAGCTCATGCGCGACCACATCACCAACAGCCTCACGGCCACGGCCATCAGTGCGCTGGAGGATCGCGAGACTCGGGCCTGATCGCTGCGCTCGGCGTCGGGCCGCCTGGCGCTGGCGGTGGCGCGAACCGCTCATGGTGCCGTTGAAGGGGGCACCGTCATCGGTTCAGATGTCCGCGTCCGCTCGGCCCGCGGCGTACCTGGCGACCTGGTGGGCCGCCACATAGCCGAAGGTGAGACCCGCGCCGACCTGGCAGCCTGCGCCCGGGTACTCCGACGCCATGATCGAGTCGGCGTCGTTGCCGCAGGCATAGAGGCCGGGGACGGGGGCGCCGCGTGCCCGATTCTTGGCTTCGTCTCAACTTGCCTTCCGCTACTGGGTTTACGCACTGTTTCGGCCCAGTCGCGACCTGGCAGATCCTAGCGGTGGCCGACGCATACGGGTACGTCGCGCGTCAAGTCGCAACTGTTGCCCAGGGGGTGGGTGCAGGTGCAACGAGGGCGAGGAGCTCGGCCAGAGCGCCCGGCGGTATTCAGTGAGGCAGCCGAATGATGAGCGTGACGGTGGCGCCGGCGGATGTGGTGTCGGCGCCGGCGGCCGTCGCGCCCGCCGAGACGGTGAGTTCGTCGGTGACGAGGGTGGCGAGCCACAAGCCGTGGCCTGACGTGTGGTCGCCGATCCCGGGTGCGAGTGGGGGGATGACGTCCGCCGTGAAACCCGGTCCAGAGTCGTGGATGTGGCACTCCAGATGGCCGTTGGCGCGCTGAAGGACCAGCGTGCCGGCGCCGCCCGCGTGCTCGATCGCGTTGGTGGCCACGGCGTCGATGGCCACGATGAACTCGCCGCGCCGTGGCTCGGGCAGCCCCTCGCGGCCCGCGTACTGGTCGACGAGCGTGCGCAGCCGGGGCAGGTCGTCTTGGGCGAAGGGGTACTTCAGCAGCAGGACGGCGGGTGGGTCGCCGGGGCCGGACGCGGTCATCGGCGACTCACCTCCCTGATCACCAGGTTGGTGCTGGTCCCGTCGCTTGCCCGGCGCAGTATGCGGGCCACGGTCGGAGGGCAGCGCACCTCGATCAGGTCGTGTGCGGCCGATGACGCGGCCATCCGCAGCAGGTCCACGGCGCACGCGGCGCTGAGGAAGACGAGCTGGGACATGTCCACGGTCAGCCGTCGGGCATCCGCACTGCGCGCCAGACCTTCGCGCAGTGCGGCGATGAGCTGCTCCCGCGTGTTGATGTCCGCCTCACCGGCGAGGCGGACCGTGTTCTCCGACTGCTCACCGTGCAGCGCTCCGAGGTGGGGCAGCAGGCGGCACGGGTGCGCCTCGTGCATGGCGCTCAGCACCTCGGGGGCGAACCAGCGGCTGTCGTAGGCGCAGATCTCGGTGTACGGGCGGCCGGTGAACAGATGTTGGGCGTGCGACTCGCGGTGCATCATCACCGCGACGTCGGCGTCGAGGTCGCCCACCCAGTGCATGTCGATATAGGTGCGCAGGCCCCTGTAGCCCTCCGCGAGAGCGCGGTCCGTCTCCTCCTCGATGCGCTGCCACTGCCGCTCGGGCGTGAAGTGGCGGGCGGGATGGATCAGGGCGCGCATGCTGCTGAGCACCAACTGGCCGCGTTCACGAGCGGCGCCGAGCAGTGCGCCCGGAGCGTCGAGGCGGTTCCACACCTCGGCCTCGGCCAGCTGCGGCGCGGAGAAGACCATCACCTTCTCGTTGTGGGCGAGCCCCGTCCACGCGAACGTGGTGACCACGTCGCGGCCCGCGTCGTCATCGCCGTAGCCGACAAAGGCGTGATCGCCCGTCCGGAGCTGCTGTACCGGCATCGTCCCCGCAGGTGACGCATCCTCAGCAGCGGCCATCGCTCACCTCCTGAGGCCCGGTGACGTCGTGACGTCCATCAGCCTCACGCTAGCGATCCGCGTCGGACCGCAGGGGCCCTGTCGGATAGTGGCGATCTGCGCCCCAGTCGTTGAGCAGAGTGACCGGGCAGGATCGGAGTTGTCCGAACTTGTCAGCTCCTGCGGCGCGGGCCTCGGCGCGGGCCTCGGTGCGGTCGGCTCCGGCTCCGGCCTCGGGCAGTCACCGTCGTGGACCCGCCCCTAAACGCCCGTGCGCCCAGGCGCGTTGGACCGCGCGGACAGTAGCACCTGGCAGGCCAGCCTGATCTCGGTGTCGGCCTCCGCCCGTGTCGTGTGTTTGTTGAGGGTGGCGACGATGACTCCGTGCCAGCACTTGAGCAGGAGGCGAACGAGCCGTTCGTCGTTGTCCGTCGGGGTGTCCAGGCCGAGCAGGTCGAGGACCGTCTCCCGGACGCGGGCCTCGATGCGGGCGGCTTCGACGACCGTGGCGCTGTGCGCGGCGTAGTTGCTCTGCATGACGGCGCTTGCGAGCCGGGGTGTGTGCAGGAGGCTGCGCGTGGCACGCAGCAGGGTCTCGGCGACGGCGTCCACGGGGTCGGCGCGCTGGATGCGCTGACGGGGATCGTGCATGCGGTCGACCTGTTCGCCCATGACCGCGGTGAACAGATGGGTCTTGGACGGGAAGTAGCGGTAGAGGGTCGCCAGGGCGACGCCCGCGTCCTTGGCGACGTCCTGCATCTGGACCCCGTCCAGACCGTGCTGGGCTCCGAGATCGGCGGCGGCCCGCAGGATCCGGTCCCTGCGGGCCCGCTGCCCGGGGGACTGCGGTTGTGCGGCGGCTCTCACGTCGGGGCGTCGGGGCACTGCTGGATCTCTCTGTTCGGTGATGCGGCGGGTCCTGCTTCGTCGGCGTATGCGCGGCCCGGCCGCCGAGCGCAAATTATCAGGTGGGGGAGCGCCGTCGTCATCCCCGCGACCGGCGGAGGGAGAGGCGTGGGAGGGGCGCCGGCAAAGAGGCCGTGCGCGCGCCTTCCACGAGCCACGCGGCGCTGTTACATTCCAGAAAACAAGAATTCATTTCAGTCTTGAGCTGGAGGCCCCCATGTCGGTCGCCGAAGGTGTCCCCGTGGACCTGTCCGTCCGTGCCGGGTCCGCCTGCCGTGAGCTCCCGCCGTCGATGGCCGAGCGCATCACCCTGATCATGGACGCGTTCGACGGAAGCACGGTCCGCAGATCGCTGGAGGACGTGGCCCGCCGCACGCGCCTGCCACGGTCGACGACCCACCGGATCCTCGACCAACTCGTGCGGCTGCGCTGGCTGGAGCACCACGACTGCAGTTACCGGCTCGGCCGACGGGCCCTCGGACTCGGTGGTGGGGACGGCACCCAGAGCCGGGTGCGGGAGGCCGCCGCCGACCACCTGCACCACTTGCAGATGAGGACCGGCATGGTCGTCCACCTGGCCGTGCTCGACGGCGCGGACGTGCACTACCTCGACAAGGTGGGAGGCCGGTTCGCCACCGTGGTGCCCTCCCGGGTCGGGGGCCGGGCGCCCGCACACTCCACCGCGCTCGGCAAGGCGATGCTGGCCTGGCTGGACCCCGAGGAGGTGGACGCGCGGGCCGAGGGCACCATCAGCCGCAGGACGGAGCGCACGATCGCCGATCTGAGCACACTGCACCAGGAACTCCACCGGATTCGAGGGCGCCACGGCCTCGCCTACGAACGCGGGGAGTGCTTCCCCGCGATCTCCTGCGTGGCGGCGGCGATCCGGGGACCCGAGGGGCCTGTGGCGGCCATGTCCCTGGTCGGGGAGGCGACGACGCCACTGGAGCGGGGCGCCCCCCTGGTGGCGGAGGCGGCGCGCCGGGTGTCCGCCGAGCTGTTCCCGCCGACGGCCGGGGCGTCTCGTGCGCGGGAGAGTGTCGTGTCCGAGTTCGAGTCCGAGTCCGTCGTCTCCGGCTTCCAGGAGACCTGGTCACCGAGCGCCATGGACCGATTCGTGATGGCGGGGCAGTACGGGGGCGGGGACTGGCGGTAGCCGACCGGTCGGCGTCGCGGCCGGGAGGCCCTCACCCCCAGCGGTCCCCCCACCCCCACGGCCCCGTGACCTCCGCGGTCGTCGGGTCGTCGACGCCGAATCCGCCCCGGAAGAAGAGCATGGGGAGGCCCTCGCCCACCGGATCCAGGCCGAGCACCCGGCCGATCACCACGTCGTGGTCGCCCGCGGCCCGCACGTCGTGCACCTCTGCGTGCACCCGGGTGAGGGCGCCGGGCAGGGACGGTGTGCCCCAGCGGGACACCTCCCACTCGAGCCCCTCGTACTTGCGGCCCCTGCTGGAACCGAACCGCGCGCACACATCGGACTGACCGTCGGCGAGAACATTGACGGTGAAGCGGCCCGACTCCCTGATCAGCGGCCAGGCGCGGCCCCGGTGGTCGGCGCAGAACAGTACGAGGGGCGGATCCAGCGAGACGGACGCGAAGGACTGGCAGGCGAAGCCGACGGGGGCGCCGCCCGGTCCGGTCCCGGTGATGACGGTGACCCCGGTGGCGAAGGCGCCGAGGGTCTGCCTCATCCGCGCCGGGGTGGGTGCCCAGGGGATGGCCTCGGTCTCGGGCGGGGTCACGGACTGGGCGGTCATGGGTTCACCTCGGCTGGGCGCTGCGGCGGAGGTGCCCGGCCGGGCACGGGCCGACCGTAGGACAGCCGGCGAACGGGCCGGACCGAGTTCCCGCTGAGTGGAATCCGTGGCTTTCACGCGCCCCTCCTGGTTCGGACGATGGGTCATCCGGACCGCATCCCGCTGACCGAGACCGTTCAGGAACGGGCTCTCGCGCGCTGGCTACGGTCCAGGAACCGATCACGGTCGACCGAGGCAGGGATGATGACGGAACTGAGTCACGACTCCACGCGGCGCGAACTCGCGACCGACGAGGGGGTGTTGCGCTACCACGAGGCCGGCGAAGGCCCTCCGCTGCTGCTGTTGCACGGATCGGGCCCCGGAGTCACGGGATGGCGCAACTTCCGTGACAACCTGGCCGCGTTCGCGCCGCACTTCCGCTGCCTGGTCCTGGAGTTCCCCGGCTTCGGTGTCAGTGACTCGACCGACGGCCACCCCATGGCCACGGCGGGCGCCGCCGTCGAACGCTTCCTCGACGGCCTCGGGCTCGACCAGGTCGACGTCATCGGGAACTCGATGGGCGGCATCGTCGGCACCCGCTTCGCCCTCGCGCACCCGGACCGCGTCCGCCGCCTCGTCACCATCGGCGGCGTCGGCCGCAACCTCTACAGTCCCGGCCCCGGCGAAGGCATCAACCTGCTGATGGAGTTCACCGAGAACCCCACCCGCGAAGGTCTGGTGCGCTGGCTGCGCTCCATGGTGTACGACCAGTCCCTGGTCACCGAGGAGCTGATCGAGGAACGCTGGGCGCACGCCACGGACCCGGAGACGCTCGCCGGGGCCCGTCGCATGTACTCCCGGGAAGCCTTCGCCGCGAGCGCCGCCGCGGTGGCCGCCTCCGGTGAGCCGCCGTACTGGGCGATGCTGCACCAGTTGAAGGCGAGGACGCTGCTCACCTGGGGACGTGACGACCGGGTCAGCCCGGTGGACATGTCCATCGTGCCGATGCGCACCATCCCCGACGGCGAACTGCACGTCTTCCCGAACTGCGGCCACTGGGTGATGATCGAGCAGAAGGCCGCCTGGGAGAGCGCGGTGCTCGCCTTCCTGACCCGCAAGGACGCGTCGTGAGCGCCCGCGGCGAGGCCGCCGCGTGGGACGAGGAGTACGACTTCGTCGTGGTGGGCAGCGGTGGCGGCGGCATGGCGGCCGCGCTGACCGCGGCCGACGAGGGACTGTCCGTCGTCGTGGTCGAGAAGGGCGAGAAGTACGGCGGCTCGACCGGCATCTCCGGCGGCGGCATCTGGGTGCCCAACAACCCCACCCTGCGCGCCGAGGGCCACGACGACAGTCGCGCGTCGATCCGCACCTACCTGGACCGGCTCACTGAAGGCCGCGTCCCCGCCGCCCGGCTCGACGCCTACGTCGACCACGGCCCGGCCGCGATGGAGCTCCTCGGCAAGAGCCGCTGGATGCGCTTCTTCTGGGTCAAGGGCTACGCCGACTACCACCCCGAGTACGACGGCGGCCGGCCCCTGGGACGGTCGATCGAGGCGCTGCCCTTCGACACCCGCAAGCTCGGCGCGGACGAGAGGTTCCAGCGGCCCAACAGCATGAAGGGGCCGCTTGGTGTCTGGATCACCGCCAAGGACTACCGCGACCTGGCCATGGTCAAGCGCACCTGGCGCGGACGCTGGGCCTCCGTCGTCGCCGCCTGGCGGGTGTCGTCGAACGTGGTGCGCCGCCGCCACATGGCGACCGGCGGCCGGGCCCTGGTGGCCCGCTTGCGGATGGCGCTCAAGGACGCCGGCGTGCCGCTGCGGCTGCGTACCCCGATGTCCTCGCTCGTCGTCGACGAGGGGACGAACACGGTCACCGGCATCGTCACCACCCATGAGGGCAAGGACATCCGGATCAGGGCCAGGCGGGGCGTGCTCCTCGCCACCGGCGGGTTCGACCACAACCAGGAGATGCGGGACCAGTACCTGCCGGACGGTGGGCAGCCGATCCACAGCGCCGGAGCCGTCGAGAACGTCGGCGACGGAATCCTCGCGGGACAGTCCCTGGGCGCCGCCCTCGACTTCATGGACGACGCCTGGTGGATGCCGTCCGTGCACCACCCCGCCGGCGCGACGATCCCGCTGGTCTCCGAGCGGTGCATCCCCCCGTCGGTGATCGTCTCCGGCTCGGGTCACCGCTTCACCAACGAGTCGTCTCCCTACGTGAACTTCGTACACGATCAGCTCGACGGCAAGCACGTCCCCGCCTGGTTCGTGATGGACGCCAAGGCGCGGGCCCGCTACCCGTTCGCGCAGGTACTGCCGGGCATGCCCTTCCCGAAGGCGTTCTACGACAACGGGACCATCCACCGCGCGGACACCGTCGCCGGACTCGCCGCCCTGATCGGGGTTCCCGCCGACGCGTTGACCAGCACCGTCGAGCGCTTCAACGGCTTCGCCCGGACCGGCAAGGACACCGACTTCGGCCGCGGTGACAGCGCCTACGACCGCTACTACGGCGACCCGACCCTGAAGAACCCCAACCTCGACGTGATCGACAAGGCGCCGTACTACGCCGTCCGGATCGAGGTCGGCGACCTCGGCACCAAGGGCGGACTGGTCTGCGACGAGCACAGCCGCGTGCTGCGCGAGGACGGCACGGCCATCGAGGGCCTGTACGCCACCGGCAACACCTCGGCGGCCGTGATGGGCGGCGAGTACGCGGGACCCGGCGCCACCATCGGCCCGGCCATCGTCTTCGGCCACCTCGCGGCCCGGCACGCCGCGGCCACGCAGGAGAAGCCACGATGACCCGCACACCCCTCACCGTCCGCGTCGTCAAGGTCGTCCGGGAGACGGCCGACGCCCACTCGCTCGTCCTCGAACCGGAGAGCGGTGACGCGGAGAAGTTCCGCTACAAGCCCGGCCAGTTCCTCACCCTGCGCGTCCCCTCCGACCGCGAAGGCCACGTCGCCCGCTGCTACTCGCTGTGCAGCTCACCGGGCCGCGACGAACACCTGAAGGTCACCGTCAAGCGCACGGCGGACGGCTACGCGTCGAACTGGATCTGCGACCACGTCACCGAGGGCGACGTCCTCGAAGTGCTGCGCCCCGCAGGCATGTTCACCCCGGTCTCACTGGACGACGACCTCCTCCTGTGCGCCGCGGGCAGCGGCATCACACCCGTCCTGTCGATCCTCGCCACGTGCCTGCACTCCGGGACCGGATCGGTCACCCTGCTGTACGCCAACCGCGACGAGCAGTCCGTCATCTTTCGCGACGAACTCGCCGCACTGGCACGGGAGTACGGGGACAGGCTCACCGTCGTCCACTGGCTCGAATCGGTGCAGGGCCGGCCCACCCCCTCCGGCCTGCGGGCGCTCGCCCGGCCCTACACGGACCGCCGCGCCTTCGTCTGCGGGCCCGGCCCCTTCATGGACCTGGCCACCGACGCGCTCGCCCGGCTCGGCGTCCCGCCGCAGCGGGTGACCGTCGAACGGTTCACCTCGCTGACCGCCGACCCCTTCGCCGTCACCGAACCCGAGCCGGACGCCGAAGAGGGACCGGCCGGCTCCGTCGAGGTCCAACTGGACGGCGAGACACGGACGGTGGCATGGCCCAGGCAGCGCAAGCTCCTCGACGCGCTGCTCGACGCGGGCCTCGACGCCCCCTACTCCTGCCGCGAGGGCAACTGCAGCGCCTGCGCCTGTGTGGTCGTCGAAGGCGAGGCCGTCATGGAGCGCAACGAAGTGCTCGACGCCGAGGACCTCGCCGACGGTCTGCTGCTCGCCTGCCAGGCGCTCCCCGTCAGCGACCGGCTGCGCGTCACCTACGACGCGTGACCGGGCGTCGGCACGTCAACTCCGCACGATTGGGATGAGGTTGGAACTGTGACCAAGGCGACCGCCGCGATCGTCGGCTCCGGAAACATCGGAACCGACCTGATGTACAAACTCCTGAGGTCCGAGACGATCGAACCGCGCTGGATGATCGGCGTCGACGCCGAGAGCCCCGGCCTCAAACGCGCCGCCGAGGAGGGACTGACCATCGGCGCCGACGGCGTCGACCCCCTCCTCGCCCAGAGCGAGAAGCCCGACCTGGTCTTCGAGGCCACCTCCGCGTACGTGCACCGGGTCAACGCGCCCAGGTACGCCGAACTCGGCATCCAGGCAGTGGACTTGACGCCCGCCGCCCTCGGCCCCGCCGTCGTGCCCGCCGTCAACCTCGGCGAGCACCTCGACGCCCCCAACGTCTCCCTGATCACCTGCGGCGGACAGGCCACGATTCCCCTCGTGCACGCCGTCTCCCGGGTCACCGACGTGGCGTACGCGGAGATCGTGGCCTCGGTCGCCTCCCCGTCGGCGGGCCCCGGCACCCGGGCCAACATCGACGAGTTCACCCGCACCACCGGCCGCGGCATCGAGACCATCGGCGGCGCCGCCCGCGGCAAGGCCATCATCATCCTCAACCCCGCCGAACCGCCGATGCTGATGCAGGACACCGTGTTCTGCGCGATCCCCGACGACGCCGACCAGGACGCGATCACCGCCTCCGTGCACGAGATGGTCGCCAGCGTCGCCTCGTACGTACCCGGCTACCGGCTGCGCGCCGAGCCGCAGTTCGACGAACCGACCCAGGTGAGCGGCGGGCTCGCCCGGGTCGCCGTGTTCCTGGAGGTCGAGGGCGCGGGCGACTTCCTGCCCCCGTACTCCGGGAACCTCGACATCATGACCGCCGCCGCCACCAAGGTCGGCGAGGGCTTCGCCCGGCGGATCGTCTCCCGGCGCGCCGCGTCCTGACCCAGAGGAGTCCTCACACCATGTCCTACAGCTCCGATCTGGACATCCGCGTCACCGACTCGTCCCTGCGCGACGGATCGCACGCCAAACAGCACCAGTTCACCGTCGAGCACGTCACCTCGATGGTCGCTGCCCTCGACGACGCGGGCGTGCCCGTGATCGAGGTGACCCACGGCGACGGCCTCGGCGGATCGTCGTTCAACTACGGCTTCAGCCACACACCGGAACAGGAACTGATCAAGGCCGCGGTGCGCACCGCGCGCAACGCGAAGATCGCCTTCCTGATGCTGCCCGGCCTCGGCATCCAGGACGACATCCGCGAGGCCGCCGACAACGGCGCCTCCGTGTGCCGCATCGCCACCCACTGCACCGAGGCCGACGTCGCCGTCCAGCACTTCGGGCTCGCCCGCGAACTCGGCCTGGAGACCGTCGGGTTCCTCATGATGTCGCACAGCCGGCCGCCCGAGGCGCTGGCCGCGCAGGCCCGGATCATGGCCGACGCGGGCTGCCAGTGCGTGTACGTCGTCGACTCGGCGGGCGCGCTCGTGATGGAGCAGACCAGTGACCGGATCGCCGCCCTCGTCGCGGAACTCGGCGACGACGCGCAGGTCGGCTTCCACGGCCACGAGAACCTGGGCCTCGGCGTCGCCAACTCGGTGCTCGCGGTGCGGGCGGGCGCGACCCAGATCGACGGCTCCACCCGCCGCTTCGGCGCGGGCGCCGGCAACACACCCGTCGAGGCGTTCGCCGCGGTCGCCGAGAAGCTCGGCATCCGCACCGGCATCGACGTACTGAAGATCATCGACGCGGCGGAGGACGTCGTGCGCCCCGTCATGGACGGCGAGTGCCTCCTCGACCGCATGTCGCTGACCATGGGTTACGCGGGCGTCTACTCCAGCTTCCTCAAGCACGCCGACCGGCAGGCAGCGAGGTACGGGGTGTCCGGCGCCGAGATCCTCCTGGAGGCCGGCCGCCGCCAGCTCGTGGGCGGTCAGGAGGACCAGCTCATCGAGATCGCCGCCGGTCTGGCGGCCCGGTCCGCCTCCGCCACATCCCCCGCAGCGAAGTGAGAAGTCCCGTGTCCAATCCTGTACTTGACGCCGTCGTCGCCCGCGCCGACGAGATCCGCGCACTCGGCACCGCCAACGAGGCCCTCGGCAGGCTGGACGACCAGGCCGCCAAGCTCCTCAAGGACACCGGCGCGATCCGGATGCTCCAGCCGCGCACCCACGGCGGCCTCGAACTGCACCCCCGCGAGTTCGCCGAGACCGTCATGAAGATCGCCTCCTGCGACGGCGCCACCGGCTGGGTCGCCGGTGTGGTCGGCGTGCACCCGTGGGAGATGGCCATGGCCGACCCCCGGGTGCAGCAGGAGGTCTGGGGCGAGGACCAGGACACCTGGATCGCCTCCCCGTACGCGCCGATGGGCCTGCTGAAGCCGTCCGGCGACGGCTACGTCTTCAACGGCCGCTGGCAGTTCTCCTCCGGCACCGACCACTGCGACTGGATCTTCCTCGGCGGCTTCCTCGCCGACGCCGACGGCGAACGGCTGTCGCCGCCGCGGTCCGTGCACGTCATCCTGCCGCGCGCCGACTACGAGATCGTCGACGACTCGTGGGACGTCGTCGGCCTGCGGGGGACCGGGAGCAAGGACGTGATCGTCCGCGACGCGTACGTTCCCGCCCACCGGGTCATCGAGTACGACAAGGTCGTCGACGGCAGCCTCGCCAAGGAGGCCGGGCTCGACAACCCCACCTACCACCTGCCGTTCTCAGCGGCCTTCCCGCTCGGCATCACCGCCGCCGTCATCGGCATGTGCGAGGGCGCCCTGGCCCACCACCTCGCCTACCAGCGCGACCGCGTCCAGATCACCGGACGCGCCGTCAAGGACGATCCGTACGTGCTGTACGCGCTCAGCGACGCGGCGGCGGAGATCGCGGCCTCCAGGGCCGCGCTCCTCACCAACATCTGCGAGCTGTACGACATGGTGGCGGCCGGTGAGGAAGTCACCTTCGAGCGGCGGGCCGTGGGGCGGCGTACGCAGGCGGCGGCCGCCTGGCGGGCCGTGCGCGCCGTCGACGAGATCGTCGCCCGCTCCGGCGGCAACGCGATGCGCATGGACAACCCCATCCAGCGGTTCTGGCGCGACGCGCACACCGGGCTCGTGCACGCCATCCACGTACCCGGGTCGGTCTACCACGCGTCGGCGCTGACCGAACTCGGCATCGACCCGCCGCAGGGCCCGATGCGCTCGATGATCTGACCCGCCCCTACGTGGCCCGCCCCGACGCAACAGGAGGATCCTCCATGACGCAGATCCGTGGACTCGGCTATCTCCGGGTCCAGAGCCGTGACCTCGCCCGCTGGCGCGAACTGACCGTCGACGCGCTCGGCTTCGCCGAAGGGTCAGGGCCCGAACCCGGCGCCCTGCACCTGCGGATGGACGAGCGGCGGGCCCGGCTCGTCGTCCTGCCGGGCGACACCGACCGGGTCCTGGCCGTCGGTTGGGAGGTCCGCGACCAGTTCGCGCTGGCCTCGGTCGGCCGTGCCGTGGAGGCGTCGGGCACCGCCGTGAAGGAACTCTCCCGCAAGGAGACGGACGAGCGCGGCGTGGAACGGGGCATCGCCTTCGACGACCCGGCCGGGGTACGGGTCGAGGTGTTCTTCGGCCCCGAGCTCGACCACAGCCCCGTACTCACGGGCCTGGCCCAGCGGTTCGTGACGGGTGCTCAGGGCATGGGCCATGTCGTCCTGCCGACCACGCGCATGGAGGAGACCGAGTCCTTCTACACCGAGGTGCTCGGCTTCCTGCCGCGCGGCTCCGTCAAGATCAGCAAGCAGGACCCCGACGCGCCGCCGCGCCGCGTCCGGTTCATGGGCGTCAACCAGCGCCACCACAGCCTCGCCATCTGCCCCGCGCCGCACGGCGAGGAGCCGGGCATGGTCCACCTGATGGTCGAGGTGGACACCCTGGACGCCGTCGGCCGCGCCCTGGACAACGTGGGACGGCTCGGCTTCTCGGTCTCCTCCACGCTGGGCCGGCACACCAACGACAAGATGGTGTCGTTCTACGTGCGCGCCCCGGGCGGCTGGGACCTGGAGTACGGCTGCGAGGGCATGCTCGTCGACGAGACGCACTACACGGCCGAGGAGATCACCGCGGACAGCTACTGGGGCCACGACTGGTCGGGATCGGAGCCGCTGGCCGCCTTCACTCCGCCCAAGGCCTCGAAGTGAGCACTGCGGGACTGGTGACACCCGTCCAAGCGGACTCCGTCCCCCGCTTCGACGCCGAAGTCGACGTGCTGGTGGTCGGCTTCGGCTGCGCGGGCGCCGCGGCGGCGTTCGAGGCGGCGGAGGCGGGCGCCGACGTGCTGGTCCTGGAGCGCGCGGGCGCGGCGGGCGGTTCCTCGGCGCTCTCCGGGGGCGAGCTGTATCTCGGCGGCGGCACACCGGTCCAGAAAGCGTGTGGCTTCGAGGACTCGGCGGACGACATGTTCGCCTACCTGACGGCGGCCCTCGGGCCGGGGGCCGACGAGGAGAAGCTGCGGCTGTACTGCGACGGAAGCACCGAGCACTTCCGGTGGTTCACCGAGCGCGGCCTCACCTTCGAGCCCAGCCTGTGGGACGCACCCACCTGGATGCCCACCTCGCGCGACGGCCTGATGTGGCTCGGCGAGAACGCCTGGCCGTACAACGAACTGGCCCGCCCGGCGCCGCGCGGACACCGGCCCGCCACCGAGTCGTACGGCGGCTGGCTGGTGATGGACAAGCTCGCCGCCGCGGCCCGAGCGGCGGGCGCCCGGTGCCACACCGACACCCGGGTGTCGGCGCTGATCGTGGACGACGAGGGCCGGGTGGTCGGTGTCACCGCGCGGCGCTACGGCGAGGACGTCGCCTACCGGGCGCGCGGGGGAGTGGTGCTGACCACGGGCGGCTTCGTGGACAACGAGGAGATGCTGGCCGACCACGCGCCCCACATGCTCGGCCACGGCAAGGTCAGCGACGGCCTCGACGACGGCGACGGCATCCGCATGGCGGCGGCGGCCGGCGCGGCCACCCGGCGGATGGCGGTCACCCAGGCCGCCCTCACCGCCCTGCCCGCGCTCGCGGTGCGCGGCATGCTGGTCAACGGCCACGGACAGCGCTTCATCAACGAGGACGTGTACCCCGGCCTGTTCAGCGTCGCGGCGTTGCGCACCCAGCCGGGACCGTACTGGGTGATCGTCGACGAAGAGGGCTACGAGTCCGTGCCGCCGGCCGAACGCTGGGGTGTCGTGCCGCGGTTCGCCGAGGAGACGCTCGGCGAACTGGAGGCCGTGCTCGGTATGCCCGAAGGGGCGCTGGAGTCGACCGTCGCCACGTACAACCGGCACGCGGAGTACGGAGGCGAGGATCCCTACTTCCACAAGGACGCGCGCTGGTTGCGCCCCCTGAAGGGGCCCTTCGCGGCGATCGACCCGAAGCAGGGCTTCGCCGGCGGCGACCAGGGGAAGGGGACGGGCCTGTCCGGCTTCACCCTCGGCGGCCTGCACACCGATGTCGACGGCAGCGTCCTGGACCATTCCGGCCGTGCGCTCCCCGGCCTCTTCGCGGCGGGCCGGGCCTCCTCCGGGATCCACGGCGAGGGATATGTGAGCGGCACCTCGCTGGGCGACGGCACCTTCTTCGGGCGCCGGGCGGGGCGGGCCGCGGCCCAGTAGTCCGGCGAACGTGGTCATGGGAGAGGGGCGGGTCCCGAGGACCCGCCCCTCTCCCATGACTTCAGTGCTCCCGGTCGTCGTCGATCACAGGGAGTGTCCCGCTCAGGGCGGCTTCCCTGATGCTCGCCGTCAGCGCCCCGCAGGCCTGGAAGCCGGACCGGCCCGCCGGGCGCTCGGCGCAGCGGCGCAGCGCCTCCCCGTCCCACTGGACGCTGGTCTGGTGCCAGCTGCTCTTGCGTACCAGCACGCCGGCGCCGCACGTCGTGCACGACAGGGGCCTCATCGGCGTCCCGTCGGTGAGCCGGGGGTCCGTGGGCGGCATCAGAGCGCCGGGCTCTTCGCCGCGGTTTCCCGGCGGGCGAGGTTCGCGTCGACCTCGCGCTGCCACGCCTCGACGGGCCGCGTGGTGTCGAGCTCGAACTCGAACCGGTCCGTCATCTCCGGGCGCACCTGGTCCACGTCCACGTAGAACTGCTCGTACCAGCGCCGTAGTTGGTAGACGGGCCCGTCCTCCTCGCACAGGAGGGGATTGTCGATCCGGGTCTTGTTCTTCCAGATCTGGATGTCCTGCTCGAAGCCCAGCTTGATGAACTCGGCCATGCCCTTGGCCAGTTGGTCGGCCGCCTCGGCTGCCATGGTGTCGCTGCGCTCGACGATGATCCCGTACTGGAGCACGAACTTGTCGGCACTGACCGGGTAGTGGCAGTTGATCAGGACGCACTTCACGTCGCCGGTCGCGTACTCGTAGGTGAGGTCGTCGATCATGAAGGACGGGCCGTGGTACGTGGCCTCCGACATGCTGCCGGTGGTCTTGGGTCGGCTGCCGTCCTGCTCCTGCGGCCGGGCGTCGGGCCGGCCGGAGCCACGCATGTACTGGGTGGCGGTGTGTCCCTCGAAGACGTTCTTGAAGAACGTCGGGAACGAGTAGTGCACGTAGAAGAAGTGCGCCATGTCGACGACGTTGTCCACGACTTCACGGCAGTTGGCGTCGACCTCGGTCTCGTACCAGACCCAGTCGGTCCACTCGTCGCTGGTCGCACCCTCGATGCGGGGGATCGTGACGTCGGCGGGCGGCGGATTGCCCTCGGGGTCGTTCCAGACGAAGAGCATGCCGTCCTGGTCGAGCGTCGGCCAGGAGGCCGTGCGGGCCCGCAGTGGGACGCGCTTGGAGTACGGGATCTGCTTGCACCGGCCGTCACCGCCCCAACGCCAGTCATGGAAGGGGCATGCCACCTGGTCGCCCTTGACGGTGCCCTGGGAGAGGTCGCCGCCCATGTGGCGGCAGTAGGCGTCCAGGACGTGGAGCGCCCCGTCACCGCTCTGGAACACGACGAGCTTCTGCCCGAACGCCCGCACGGAGTGCGGCTTGCCGTCCCTGAACTTCTCGGCGAGACCCAGGCAGTGCCACCCGCGTGCGAAGCGCGTCGGTGCCGCCTCGGCCTCGATGGACCGTACCGCGTCGTGCTCTGACTCGACTGCGCTCACGTTCGACTCATCCCCTTACCACCTGATCGCGAGATGTCTGCACGATCGGGACGCTAGGCCGGGCCCCGCCGCGGCACGGCGGCCAGTCCCACTGACCGGAACCGGCCGTCCGGGCACGCCGCGCGCCGCCGGTAGCGTCCGCCGCTCCGTGCTCATGGAACCCGGAAAGGAAGTGGCGTGATGCATCGGTTCGAGGGCGTGCGGGTCCTGCTCACCGGAGGCGGCTCCGGCATCGGCAGGGCCACAGCGGTGCGACTGGTGGCGGAAGGGGCGGAGGTCTTCGCCGTCGACCTGTCGAAGGAGGGGCTCGACGCGACGGCGGCCTGTTCCGGGTCGGGACGGATCGTCGGGCACCGCGCCGACGTCGGCGACGAGCCGTCCGTGGTGGAGGCCGTGGGCGCGGCCGTCGAGGCGCTCGGCGGCATCGACGTCCTCGTGAACGTGGCCGGGATCCACCGCGCCACCCCGATCGACCGGCTGACCGTCGAGGACCTGAACCAACTGTTCACCGTCAACGCGGTGGGCACGGCCCTGTTCTGCCGCGAGGCGCTGCGCCATCTGCCCGACGGCACGGGCGTCATCGTCAACGTGGCGTCCACCGCGGCCGCGCACGGCAATCCGTACATGACCGCGTACGCGGCGTCCAAGGGCGCGGTCCTCGGCTTCTCGCTGTCACTGGCCGCCGAGATGGTGCACCGGGGGATCCGGGTCGTGCCCGTGTCACCCGGCACGGTGCGTACCCCGCTCACCGCGGACCCGCGGGTTCTGCCGGACGATCTCGACACCAGCTACTACGCGCGGATCCGCCCGCCGCTGGGCGCCGCGGAGCCGGAGCAGATCGCCGGGGTGATCGCCTTCGCCGCGTCCCGGGACGGGAGTTACCTGACCGGCTCCGAACTCAGGGTCGACGGCGGGTCGCACATCTGAGGGCGGGTACGTGCGGGCCGCCGACCACTGAGTGGGACTCGACCTTGCCCCGAACGAGAACGAATTCTAATTTTCGAGAGTGACGCGGAGCTCCCCTCCCGGAGCGAGCGCGTCAGCCACGGTCCGCCCCGGGCCGCGGCCGGTCGGACTCGCGCGCCCCGCCGTGCGAGCGCCTCACCCCTACGGAGAACCATGGCCGAGGCCGTCATCGTCGACGCCGCGCGCACGCCGGTCGGCCGGCGCCGCGGCGCCCTGTCCACCCTGCACCCCGCGCAGCTCCTCGGTCATGTGCAGCGCGGGCTCATCGAGCGCTCCGGTCTCGCGCCGGACGCGGTCGAGCAGGTGATCGGCGGGTGTGTCACCCAGGCCGGCGAGCAGTCCAACAACGTCACCCGCAGCGCCTGGCTGTACTCCGGACTGCCGTACACCACCGCCTGCACGTCCATCGACTGCGCCTGCGGCTCCTCGCAGCAGGCCGTGCACCTGACCGCCGGGCTCATCGAGGCCGGTGCGATCGACGTCGGCATCGGCTGTGGAGTGGAGGCGATGAGCCGGGTCTTCCTCGGGCAGGCACTCACCCCCGGGACCGGCTCGCCGATGCCGGAGGATGTCGACCTCGACATGCCGGACCAGTTCAGCGCGGCCGAGCGGATCGCCGTCAAGCGCGGCATCACCCGCGCCGAGGTGGACGCCTTCGGCGTCGCCTCGCAGCGCAAGGCCGCGACCGCCTGGGCCGAAGGCCGTTTCGACGGGCAGATCATCGAGGTCGACGCGCCGGTCCACGGCCCCGAAGGACCGACCGGGCAGACCGTGCGGGTCACCCGCGACGAAGGCCTGCGGGACACGACGCTGGAGAAGGTCGCCGGCCTGAAGCCCGTCCTGCCCGACGGCATCCACACCGCCGCCAACTCCTCCCAGATCAGCGACGGCGCCGCCGGCGTCCTGCTGATGAGCCGCGAGAAGGCCGATTCGCTCGGGCTGCGCCCCCGCGCCCGCATCGTCAGCTCCGGCATGGTCGGCTCGGACCCGTACTACCACCTGGACGGGCCCGTGGAGGCCACCACCCACGTGCTGCGCCGGGCCGGGATGAAGCTGAGTGACATCGACCTCGTCGAGATCAACGAGGCCTTCGCCTCCGTGGTGCTGTCCTGGGCACGGGTCCACAAGCCCGACATGGACAAGGTCAACGTCAACGGCGGCGCCATCGCCCTCGGTCACGCCGTCGGCTCCACCGGCGCCCGCCTCATCACCCAGGCCGTGAACGAGCTCGAACGCACCGACCGGTCCACCGCCCTGGTCACCATGTGCGCCGGCGGCGCACACTCCACCGCCACCATCATCGAACGCATCTGAGGGGGCGTCATGACCATCGGCCTCACCGAGGAACACCGCGACCTGCGCGACGCCGTCCGCACCTTCACGGACCGGCACATCACACCGGAGGCACTCCGGCACGCCGTGGACGCGAAGGAGGAGACACTCCCCGCGTACTGGCAGGAGATCGCCGCGCAGGGCCTGCTGGGTCTGCACCTTCCCGAGGAACACGGCGGCTCCGGCTTCGGCCTGCTCGAACTCGCCGTCGTCACAGAGGAGTTGGGCAGAGCCCTGACTCCCGGGCCGTTCCTGCCGAGTACGCTCGCGGCCGCGATCCTGCACCGGGCCGGGCACACGGCCCACCTCGACGGCCTCGCCCACGGCCGGCTCCTCGGCGCCGTCGGCCTCGGAGCCGGAACGCTCACCCTGACCCGCGCCACGGACGGCACGACCCGCGTGGACGGTGACACCGAACTCGTCGTGGGAGGCCACCTCGCCGACCTCTTCGTCGTCCCGGCCCGGGAGGGCGACCGGTTCACCTGGATCGTGCTGCCGCGCGCCGCCGTGGCGGTGGAGAACCTCGCCAGCCACGACCTCACCCGGCGCTCGTCCCGGCTCGGCGTACGGGAGGTGGCGGTCGAGGCCACGGACGTCCTCGCCGTCGAGGCGTACCTCCCGTTCGATCTGGCCGCCGCCCTCTTCGCCGCAGAGGCCTCCGGGATCGCCGACCGCTGCGTCACCGCCGCGGCCGACTACGCCCGCGTACGGGAGCAGTTCGGGCGGCCCATCGGCCAGTTCCAGGGCGTCAAGCACCGGTGCGCCCGTATGCTCGCCCGCGCCGAACAGGCCAGGGCCTGCGCCTGGGACGCGGCCCGCGCCCACGACCCCGCCGCGGCCACCGACCCGCGGGAGGCGGAACTCGCCGCGGCCGTCGCCGCGGCGACCAGCGTCGAGGCGGGCTTCACCACCGCCAAGGACTGCATCCAGGTCCTCGGCGGCATCGGCTTCACCTGGGAGCACGACGCCCACCTCGCCCTGCGCCGGGCCCAGACCTTGCGGGTCACCCTCGGGAACACCGCGCACTGGCAGCGCCGGGTCGCCCGCCTCACCCTGGACGGCGCCCGCCGCGACCTGTCGGTCGAGCTGCCGCCCGAGGCGGAGTCGGTCCGCGCGGAGATCCGGGCCGAACTCGCCCTGGCGGCGGGCCTGGAGGGCAAGGAACGCGCGACACGGCTCGCCGACGACGGCTACACCGCACCCCACCTGCCCGCCCCCTGGGGCAAGGGCGCGGACCCGGTCACCCAGCTCGTCATCGCCGAGGAACTGCGGGACGCGGAACTCACCCCCGTCGACATGATCATCGGTGGCTGGGTGGTGCCGACACTCATCGAGCACGGCAACGACGCGCAGAAGGAGCGCTTCCTCGGCCCGAGCCTGCGCGGCGACATCAACTGGTGTCAGCTGTTCAGCGAACCCGGGGCGGGCTCCGACCTCGCCGCCCTGAGCACCCGCGCCGAGAAGGCCGACGGCGGCTGGCGGATCAGCGGGCAGAAGGTGTGGACCTCCATGGCCCGCGACGCCCACTGGGGCGTCCTGATCGCCCGCACCGACGCCGACGTGCCCAAGCACAAGGGCCTGTCGTACTTCATCCTCGACATGACGAGCCCTGGGATCGACATCCGCCCGCTGCGGCAGATCACCGGTGAGGCCGAGTTCAACGAGGTCTTCCTCGACGACGTGTTCGTCCCCGACGAACTGCTCGTCGCGCGGCCCGGCGACGGCTGGCGACTCGCCCGCACCACCCTCGCCAACGAACGTGTCGCCCTCGCAGGCGACACCGTCGGCGACGGGGCCCAGACCCTCCTGGAGATGGCCGCCGCCACGCCCGGCATCGTCGACGAGACCCGGCTCACCGAACTCGGCGCCGCCCTCTGCGACGGCCAGTCCGGGGCCCTGCTCGGCCTGCGCACGACCCTGCGCTCGGTCGCCGGGGGACAGCCGGGAGCCGAAGCGAGCATCGCCAAGCTCCTCGGCGTCGAACACCAGCAGCAGGTGTGGGAGATGTGCGTGGAGTGGCAAGGGCCCGCCGCGCTGACCGGGCAGGGCCGCCGCCACGACCCCACCTGGATGTTCCTCAACTCCCGCTGCATGTCCATCGCGGGCGGCACCACGGAGGTCCAGCTGAACATCATCGGCGAACGCATCCTCGGCCTCCCGCGCGACCCCCAGCCCGTGCCGGGACAGCGCGCCGGCCGCGCCTGACCCCGCCCTCCCCGCTCCCACCGCCCCAGCCTGAGAAAGGCCGTCCATGCCCATCGACCGGCACAAGGCGCTCACCGCCGAGCCGACCTCACGCACCATCAGCTGGAGCGCCCGTGACGTGCTCCTGTACCACCTCAGCCTGGGCGCGGGAGCCGGACCGAGCGCCGACCCCGAGCTCCACCTCACCTACGAACGCGGACTCGCGGTCCTGCCGACCTTCGCGATGGTCGCGGGCACCGGGCCATCGGCCGGCGACGCCCCCATGGCGGCCGACGCGATGCCCGGCATCGACATCGACCTGCGGTCGATGCTGCACGCCGGACAGGAACTCGCCGTCCACCGGCCGCTGCCCGCGTCCGGCACCGCCACCCTCACCTCACGCGTCGCCGAGGTCTGGGACAAGGGCAAGGCCGCCCTGGTCGTCCTCGTCTCGGAGGCGACCGACAGCGACGGTGCGGCCCTGTGGACCAGCACCACGCGCATCTGGGCCAGGGGCGAGGGCGGCTTCGGCGGCGAACCGGGTCCCGAGGACACGACGACCGAACCCGGGCGACCGGCCGACCTGGTCATCGACACCCCCACCACCCCGCGCCAAGCCCTGCTGTACCGCCTCAACGGCGACCTCAACCCCCTGCACGCCGACCCGGAGTTCGCACGTGCCGTCGGCTTCGAGCAGCCGATCCTGCACGGCCTCGCCTCGTACGGACTGGTCGGCAAGGCCCTGGTCGACGGCCTCCTCGACGGCGACGCCACCCGCCTTCAGGGCCTGTCCGTACGGTTCGCGGGCATCCTGACGCCCGGCGAGACCATCCGCACCTCGGTGTGGCGCGAGACGGGCCAACAGGCCGGGACCGAACGGCTGCTGCTCCGGGCCACCTGCCCCGAGCGGGACGACGCCCCGGTACTCACCCACGCCACCGCGACGGTGCGCGCATGAGCGCCGGTACGCGGGAGACGGCGGGGCCCCCGCTGGTCGCCGCCCCGCACGAGGACGGCGTGGACACCGCGGTGGCCGCCGCCCGCCGGGTGGTCGAGGCGCTGCTCGCCGCGGGCGACGACACCTCCCTCGACATGACAGCCATCGCCAAGCAACTGCTCGACGTCGCAGGCACCTTGGAGGGCCACGCCCCCGACCGGGACCGGCGCATGGCCCGGATGTGGGAGGGGGAGGGCGTGACCCGGCACGACCCGGTCACCGGGCCCGAGAACGCCCTGGCCCCGCCGCTCACCCTGCACGGCGTCGACGACGGATCCATCACCGGCACGGTCACCCTCGGACTGCCGTACCAGGGCCCGCCCGGACACGTCCACGGAGGCATCTCCGCCCTGCTGCTCGACCACACCCTGGGCGTGGCCAACCACTGGGGCGGCCCCTCCGGCATGACGGCCGAACTGACCCTGCGCTACCTCCGCCCCACCCCACTGTTCGAGCCGCTCACCATCACGGGCCGTCAAATGTCCGTGGACGGACGGCGGATCAGGACCGTGGGCGCCATCTCGGCCGGCGGCAAGGAGTGCGTCACGGCCGAGGGCCTGTTCATCACCAAGGAGCTGCCCCGGCCGCAGTGAGCGGCGAGCGCACGGCGGGGACACCGGCTCCCGCCGACACGGACAAGCAGACATGACATCAGGAAGGGGAACGTGATGGGAAGCCTCGACGGCAAGGTCGCGCTCGTCACCGGAGCAGGCCAGGGCGTGGGCCGTGGCATCGCCCTCGCGCTCGCCGCCGAGGGCGCCGCGATCGCCGCACTCGGCCGCACCGAGGAAAAACTGATCACAGTCTGCGAGGAACTGCGCGCCCGCGGAGCCCGCGCGGAGCCCTTCGTCCTCGACGTGCTCGACACCGCGCGCATCCCGGCGATGGTCGACGCCGTCGCCGAACGCCTCGGCGGCATCGACATCCTCGTCAACAACGCCTACTCCGGCTCCTACGGTCCGCTGCTCTCGATGAGCGACGCCGACTTCGAGAAGGGCTTCCGCAGCGGCCCCTTCGCCGCCCTCGCCCTCATGAAGGCCTGCCACCCGTACCTGAAGCGGAACGGCGGCGGATCAGTGATCAATCTCGTCACCTCCGCCATGGTCCGCTGGGACCTGCGCGGCTACGGCGCCTACGCCGCGGCCAAGGTGGCGCTGCGCTCCCTGACCAGGACCGCCGCGGGCGAATGGGGCCGCGACGGCATCCGCGTCAACGCCATCGCCCCGCACGCCACTTCACCCGCGTACGAGGGGTGGCAGGCCCAGAACCCGGAGGAGGCCGAGGAGTTCGTCGCCTCCATCCCGCTCGGCTACGTCGGCGACTGCGAGCAGGACATAGGCCGCGCCGTCGTCATGCTCTGCGGTCCCGACGCCCGCTACCTCACCGGCGCCACCGTCCCGCTGGACGGCGGGCAGGCCAACTTCGACTGACACAGGGGTAACCGACCGTGCCACACCAGACCATCGCCGACCTGCTGCTCGCCCGCGTCGGGGACGACCACACGGGGCTGCGCACCCGCGAACGCGCCTGGACCTGGGACGAGGTCGTCCGTGAGAGCGCCGCCCGCGCCGCCTGGGCGCGTGAGCTGCGCGCGGACGGCCCGTTCCACATCGGCGTACTCCTCGACAACGTGCCGGAGTACGTCTTCTGGCTGGGCGCCGCCGCACTGGGCGGGGCGGCCGTCGTCGGCATCAACCCGACCCGGCGCGGAGCGGAACTGGAGCGCGAAGTCCGGCACACCGACTGCCAGTTGATCGTCACCGACCGTGCGGGACTGAAGCTGCTCGACGGCCTCGACGTCGGTGTCGCGCGGGAGCGTTTCCTCGTGGTCGACGACCCCGGCTACGCACACGAGGTCGCCGCGCACGCGGCCGAGCCGGCCCGGGACCCGGACGTCACCGCCACCACCCACATGCTCCTCCTCCTCACCTCGGGCACCACCGGCACCTCCAAGGCGGCCCTCTGCTCGCAGGGGCGGCTCGCCGGACTCGGCGCGGCCAACAGCGCCAAGTACGACATCAGCAGGACCGACATCTGTTACTGCCCGATGCCGCTGTTCCACGGCAACGCGCTCATGGCGCTGTGGGCCCCCGCGCTCACCGCCGGCGCCACGGTCGCTCTCACCGCCACGTTCTCCGCCTCCGGGTTCCTGCCCGACGTCCGGCACTTCTCCGCGACCTTCTTCACGTACGTGGGCAAGGCGATCAGCTACGTCCTCGCCCAGCCCGAGACACCCCACGACCAGGACAACCAGCTCACCCACGCCTTCGGCACCGAGGCGTCTCCTGAGGACGCCGCCGCCTTCCGTCGCCGCTTCGGCTGCAAGCTCGTCGAGGGCTACGGATCGAGCGAGGGGGCCGGCATGCTGCGGCGCGCCCCGGACGCCCCGACGGGCGCGCTCGGCGTCCCGGCGCGCGACGGCGTGCGCATCGTCCACCCCGAGCGGCGCACGACGTGCCCCGCCGCCGTGCTCGATGAGCACGGCCGGGTGCAGAACCCCGAGGAGGCCATCGGCGAGATCGTCGACACCGAGGGAGCGGCCCGCTTCGAGGGCTACTACAACAACGAGGCCGCCAACGCCGAACGCGTCCGGCACGGCTGGTACTGGACCGGAGACCTCGGCTACGTCGACGAGGCCGGCTACTTCTACTTCGCGGGCCGCTCCGGCGACTGGATCCGCGTCGACGGCGAGAACACCTCCGCGCTGCTCACCGAGCGCGTCCTGCGCCGCCATCCACGGGTCCTCGCCGCCGGTGTCTTCGGCGTCCCCGACCCGCGCTCCGGCGACCAGGTGATGGCGGCCGTCGAGATACCGGAGGGGACCCGGTTCGAGGACCTGGACCTGCCGGAGTTCCTCGCCCGCCAGGAGGACCTCGGGACCAAGGGCGCACCCCGCTACGTACGGGTGTCGCACGCCCTGCCGACCACCGGCTCCAACAAGCTGCGCAAGAAGGAGATGCAACTGGACGGCTGGCGCACCGACGACCCCGTCCACCACTGGGCGGGCCGCGGCACCCCCGCGTACGCCCTGATGAGCGAAGCCGACAAGGCCGCCCTGCGCGACGCCTTCCACGCCAACGGCCGCGCCCGCTTCCTCCCCTGACGATCAGACAGCCACGCCCGACCGAGGAGAACCAGATGCATCTGCGCGAGAGCGCCGCGCAGCGTGAGCTGCGCCGCGAACTGAGGGCGTACTTCGCCTCCTTGATGCCCGAGGAGGAACGCCGCAGGGCCGGCGAGGAGGGCGTGGGCGGCAGCCGCTTCCGGGAGATCGTCGCGCGTCTCGGCGCCGACGGCTGGCTCGGCATCGGCTGGCCCACCGAGTACGGCGGACAGGGCCGCTCGGCCGAGGACCAGTACGTCTTCTTCGACGAGGTCCAACGGGCCGGACTGCCCTTCCCGTTCGTCACGGTGAACACCGTGGGCCCCACCCTCATGGCGCAGGGATCGGAGGAGCACAAGAAGCGTTTCCTGCCCGGCATCCTCGCCGGCGAGATCGTCTTCGCCATCGGCTACACCGAGCCGGAGGCCGGCACCGACCTCGCCTCGCTGAGCACCCGGGCGCGCCGCGACGGCGACTCCTTCGTGGTGGACGGCAGCAAGATCTTCACCAGCGGCGCCAACACGGCCGACTACATCTGGCTCGCCGCACGCACCGACCCGGACGCCCCCAAGCACAAGGGCATCTCGATCCTGATCGTGCCGACCGACGCCGAAGGATTCTCCTGGAGCCCGCTGCCGACCGTCGGCGGCATGGTCGTCACCGCGACCTACTACAGCGGCATCAGGGTCCCCGCCGATGACGTCGTGGGTGAGGTGGACGGCGGCTGGCGGCTCATCACCGCCCAGCTCAACCACGAACGGATCGGTCTCGCCGCGCTCGGCGGGCGCATGATCCAGCTCAGGGAGCGGGTCCTGGCCTGGGCCAGGGACAACGGGACGTACGAACTCCCCTGGGTGCGCGAGGAGTTCGCCCGGACGCACGCCCGTCTGGAGGCGATGCGGCTGATGAACTGGAAGATGACGGCCGCGGTCGCGAACGGCACGCTGACGGGCGCCGACGCCGGCGCCACGAAGGTGTACGGCACCGAGACACACATCGACGTACAGCGCTCGCTCACCCAGATCCTCGGCGCCGCCGGACGAATCCGGCCCGAGTCACCCGGCGCGGCCCTCGCCGGGCAGGTGGAACAGCTCTCCCGGCAGGGCATCGTGAACACCTTCGGCGGCGGCGTCAACGAGATCCTGCGCGACATGGTCGCAACCCAGGGCCTCGGACTGCCGCGGGCGGGGCGTGGCGCATGACGTCCGACGACACTGGTGAACTGCCCGACTACGAACAGCGCTTGCTGGCCTTCGTCGGAAGGGAACTGGCCGCGCGCACCCCGGGGCCCGACCCGGTCAACGAGCCGATGATCAGGCACTGGACCGCCGCCATGGGTGACACCAACCCCGTCTACACCGACGCCGCGGCGGCGCGGGCCACGGGCCGCGCGGACGTGGTGGCCCCCGCGTCCATGTGCCAGGCATGGACGATGCGAGGCTACGGAACGGCCACGGACGACGGGCGGCGCGGTTTCGACGAACTCGTCGCGCTGCTCGACGAGGGCGGCTACACCTCGGTCGTGGCCACGGACTCCGACTTCGAGTTCCTGCGCGAACTCGCCCCCGGCGACCGGATCGCCGTGCGCGAGACCGTCGAGTCGATCTCGACTCAGAAGCGCACCGGCCTCGGCACCGGACGCTTCGTCACGACCGTGAAGACGTACACCGACCAGGACGAGCGGACCGTCGCGACGCAACGCTGGCGCACCCTGCGCTTCCGGCCCGCCGGGGCTGGGGTGGCGGGGACCGGCGGGGCCGGGGTGGCGGACGCCGGCGGGGCCGGGGTGGCGGGCACCGGGGGACCCGAGATGGCGGGCACTGCTGGGGCCGGGGTGGCGGGCAGCGCCGGGATCGGGATGGCGGACATTGTCGGGGCCGGGGTGGCGGGCACCGGGGGACCCGAGATGGCGGGCACCGCTGGGGCCGGGGTGGCGGACACCGGCGGACCCGAGATGGCGGGCACTGCTGGGGCCGAGATGGCGGGCACCGCCGGGGCCGAGACGACGGGCAGCGCCGGGATCGAGGTGGCGGGCAGCGCCGGGATCGGGATGGCGGTCACCGGCGGATCCGAGGCGACGGGCACCGCTGGGGCCGGGGTGGCGGACACCGGCGGACCGGAGGCGACGGGCACCGCCGGGGCCGAGATGGCGGACACCGGCGGACCCGAGATGGCGGACACCGCCGGGGCCGAGATGGCGGACACCGCCGGGGCCGAGACGACGGACACCGCCGGTACCGAGACGACGGACACCGCCGGTACCGGGGTGGCGGTCACCGGCGGACCCGAGACGACGGGCACCGCCGGACCCGAGACGGCGGACACCCGCGCACCGCAGAGCGCGGACACCGCAGGCACCGCCCCGAAGGCGCCGCGCCCCCGCCCCGCCGTCAACCGGGACAACGCCTTCTGGTTCGAGGGGGCGCGCGAACACCGTCTGCTCATTCAGCGCTGCGCCGCCTGTGAGGTGCTGCGTCACCCGCCGGGCCCCTGCTGCCCCGCCTGCGGATCCCTTGAGTGGGACACCGTCGAGTCCGTGGGGCGCGGTGAGGTGTACAGCTTCGTGGTGAACCATCACCCCCGGCACCCCGCGTTCGACTTCCCGCACGTCGTCGCCGTCGTAGCGCTGGACGAGGGCACCCGGCTCATCGCCAATCTCACCGGCGTCACGCCCGAGGACGTGACGGTGGGCATGCGGGTGGTCCTCGACTGGTTCGACGCCGACCCCGACCTGACCCTGCCGGTCTTCCGGCCCGCCGAAGCGGAGGCCAACTGATGGATTTCTCCCTGGGAGAAGAGCTCGAAGCCGTACGGGACCTGGCACGGGAGATCTTCTCCGACCGGACGTCCCCCGAGCGGCTGCGCGCCGTGGAGACCTCGCAGAGCCGGGTCGACGAGAGGCTGTGGGCCGACCTCGCCGACGCCGGACTGGTCGGCGTCGCGCTGCCGGAGGCGGTGGGCGGCGCGGGGCTGGGCCCGGCCGGGCTGTGTGTGCTCCTGGAGGAGCAGGGCCGCAGCGTGGCACCCGTGCCCCTGTGGTCGACCCTGGTCGGCGCGCTCGCCGTCGCCGCGCACGGCGACGCCCGCACCCGCGCCCTGCTGCTGCCGCCGCTCGTCGCGGGCACGGCCCGACTGGCCCTGGCCCTTGAGGAGTTCGGCCCGGCCGACCCGCTGGCGCCCCAAACCTTCGCCGCATCGGCCCCGGGGGACGCCGCGCCCTGGCGGCTGACCGGGCAGAAGGCTGCCGTGCCCAGCCCGACCGGCGCCTCCCACGTTCTGGTCAGCGCCGACACGGGGGCCGGTACCGGCCTCTTCCTCGTCGCCGCCGACGCCGCAGGGGTGACCTGGGAGCACGCCGAGACGACCGACCACGATCTGAGCGGACACCTCACGCTCGACGGCGCCCCCGCCGAGGCGGTCGGCACCCCGGGTCAGGGGGCGGTCGAGTGGACCGTGCGGCTCGCGCACACCGCGCTGGCCGCGCTCCAACTCGGTGTCACCTCAGGCGCGTTGGGGCATGCCGCCGACCATCTGCGCGAGCGCAAGCAGTTCGGCCGCCCGCTCGCCACCTTCCAGGCGGTGCAGCACCAGCTGGCGGACTGCTACATCGACATCGACGCCCTGCGCGTCACCATGTGGCACGCGGTGGACGCCCTGTCCGGTGGGGAGGCAGACGAAGCGGAGCAGGAGTCCGCCGCCCTCGTCGCCAACTGGTGGGCATCCGAGGCGGGTCTGACCACCGTGCACCGGGTGCAGCACCTGCACGGCGGCATCGGCGTCGACACCGACTACCCCGTCCACCGGCACTTCCTGTGGGGGCGGCAGATCGCGTCCACCCTGGGCGGCGCCCGCGCCCAGCTCTCCCGGCTCGGCGACGTCCTGGCCCAGCCGGCGGTGGCCTCGTGACGCTCCCACCCACCCGGACGTACGGACAGGTGACCGTCGGCGAGCAGCTGCCCGACCTGCCGATCCCGCTGACCCGCACCTTGATCGTCGCCACGGCCCTCGCGAGCCGCGACTACCAGGACGTCCACCACGACCCCGAACTCGCCCGGCAGCGCGGCTCGAAGGACATCTTCATGAACATCCTGACCAGCAACGGACTGGTCGACCGGTACGTCACCGGCTGGGCGGGCCCGGCCGCCACCGTCACCGCGATCCGCATCCGGCTCGGCGCGCCCAACTACCCGGGAGACACGATGACGCTCAGCGGCGAGGTGCGCGCCCGGCACGACGACGGCCGCGTGGACATCGCCGTGACCGGCGCCAACAGCCTGGGCAACCATGTCACCGGCACCGTCACGGTGCGGCTGCCGAAGGAGGCGGCGCCGCGATGAGCACATACCCCCTGACGGGCACGGCGGCGATCGCCGGGATCGGCGCGACCGAGTTCTCCAAGAACTCCGGGCGCAGCGAACTCCAGCTCGCCTGCGAGGCGGTGCTCGCCGCGCTCGCCGACGCCGGGCTCGCCCCGTCCGAGGTCGACGGACTGGTCACCTTCACCGCGGAGACCAACTCCGAGATCCACCTCGCCCGCAACCTGGGCATGGGGGAGCTGACCTTCTTCTCCCGGATCGGCTACGGCGGCGGCGCGGGCTGCGCCACCGTCCAGCAGGCCGCCATGGCGGTCGCCACTGGGGCCGCCGAGGTCGTCGTCTGCTACCGCGCCTTCAACGAACGCTCCGGCGAGCGGTACGGTCTCGGCCAGGCCGACCGGGCGATGGACACGACCGCCGACCGGGCCGCGTACGCGTGGATGACCCCCTTCGGGCTGAGCACCCCCGCTCAGTGGGTCGCCATGTTCGCCCGCCGCTACCTCCACGAATACGGCGCCACCACCGAGGACTTCGGGAGGGTCGCCGTCGTCGACCGGGCGCACGCGGCGAACAACCCGGCGGCCTGGTTCCACGGCCGCCCCATCACCCTCGCCGACCACCAGGCGTCACGGTGGATCGCCGAGCCGCTGCGGCTGCTCGACTGCTGCCAGGAGACCGACGGCGGCCAGGCCCTCGTCATCGTCTCCGCCGAACGGGCCCGCGACCTGCCCCACCCGCCCGCGCTGATCCGCGGCGCGGCCCAGGGCCTGGGCGAGGACCAGCACATGATGACGAGTTACTACCGCCCCTCCATCACCGGCATCCCGGAGATGGGCCTGACCGGCCGTCAGCTCTACGCGCAGAGCGGTCTGTCCGCCGCCGACATGGACGCCGCGATCCTCTACGACCACTTCACCCCGCTCGTCCTGCCGCAACTGGAGGAACTCGGGTTCTGCGGCCGGGGCGAAGCGAAGGACTTCATCGCCGACGGCCATCTGGAACTCGGCGGCGCCCTGCCGACGAACACCCACGGCGGGCAGCTCGGCGAGGCGTACCTGCACGGCATGAACGGCATCGCCGAAGGGGTCCGCCTCGTGCGCGGCACCTCGGTGAACCAGCCCGACGACGTCGCCCACGTCATGGTCACCGCCGGCACCGGAGTGCCCACCAGCGGACTGATCCTCGGCGCGGACCGATGAACGTCTCCCCGTGGCGCGGCCACGACCTGGGTACCCGCACGGTCGCGTACACCGAACGCGACGCCATTCTCTACGCGTTGGCCGTGGGTGCGCCCGCGACCGCGCTCGACCTCGTCCACGAGGAGCGCCTGCGGGTGCTGCCCACCTTCGCGCTCACGCTCGCCCAGTGGGCCCCCGACGCACTCGGCGCCCTCGGTGCGTTCGACGTCACCACCGCCGTGCACGGGGCCCAACACCTCGTGGTGCGGCGGCCGTTGGACCCTGCGGGCGAGCTGACGACGCGGGCGCGGGTCACCGAGGTGTGGGACAAGGGATCCGCCGCGGTCTTCGAGGTGGAGGTCAGCGCCGAGAGCTTCGTCGCGACCTGGTCGCTGTTCGCGCCGGGCGGCGGCGGGTTCGGCGGGGAGCGCGGCCCCGCGGCCCCGTCCCGTCCCGCGGGCGGCACGGCACGCAGCCTGACCGTCGACACCCACGACCGGCAGGCCGCGCTCTACCGGCTGCTCGGTGACCGCCACGCCATGCACATCGACCCGGCCGCGGCCCGCGCCGCCGGGCAGCCCCGGCCCTTCCTGCACGGCCTGTGCGCGCTGGCCGCCACCACTCTGACCCTCGCACCCGCGCTGGGCGCGCACCCGGCCGACCTGACGGAGCTGCGGGCACGGTTCGCCGCGCCCGTCTTCCCGGGCGACCGGCTCGACGTGACGGCGCTGACCGACGGCGGCGGCGCGGCCCGCTTCGAGGCCTCGGCCGACGGACGCCGCGCCCTGTCGGGCGGCCTGGTCCGCTTCCACCCCGCCGCGCCCGCCGCCGAGCGGACCTTCCCGAAGGAGAACTCCCTTGCTTGACACCGCGAGCCGTGCGGCCGCAGCCGACCTGCTGCGGGCCGCCGAGGGCGACCGCAGCCCCATCGCCCCGCTCGTCGACACCTTCCCGGGCATCGACGTCGTCGACGCCTACGAGATCCAACTCCTCGGCATCCGCCGCAGGTTGGCCGACGGCGCGACGGTGCGCGGCCACAAGGTGGGGCTCTCCTCGAAGGTCATGCAGCGCATGATGGGCGTCGACGAACCGGACTACGGCCACCTGCTCGACGACATGGTGCTGACCGGGCCGACCGTCGACGCCTCCCGCTACTGCTTCCCCCGCGTCGAGGTCGAGATCGGCTACGTCCTCGGCAAGTCCCTGCCGGGGGAGGGCTGCACGACCGAGGACGTCCTCGCCGCCACCGACCACATCGTGCCGTCCCTCGAACTCATCGACAGCCGGATCTCCGACTGGCGGATCGGCCTGGCCGACACCATCGCCGACAACGCCTCGTCGGCCGGTGTGATCCTGGGCGACGCGCGGGTGGCGCCACGTGATCTGAACCCCGCGGACATCGAGGCGGTGCTGTACCAGGACGGTACGGAGATCGCCCGGGGCAACACCAGCGCCGTCCTCGGCGACCCCACGGAGGCGGTGGCCTGGCTCGCCCGCAAGGTCGCCTCGTTCGGTGTGCGCCTGGAGGCGGGGCACCTGGTGCTTCCGGGTTCGTGCACCCGCGCGGTCGACGTGCGCCCGGGGAACGAGTTCCGGGCGGACTTCGCGGGGCTCGGCTCCGTGTCGGCCCGGTTCACGTAGGGCCTGTCGATGGGATGAGGCCGCGTCCACTCAGCGGGACATCCCCACCGCGAAAACTGAAACGAATACTAGTTTTGTGCTCGCGGTGATCACTCCGAACACCGCACTCCACTCACCGACACACAGAGGGAGCCGCAGCATGAGCGCGACACAGACCCTGGCAGGGCGCACGGCGGTCGTCACCGGAGCGGGCGCGGGGCTTGGCCGGGCCGAGGCGCTGGCACTCGCCGCCCAGGGCGCCGACGTCGTCGTCAACGACATCGGGCAGGCCGCCGACGATGTGGTGGCCGAGATCCGCGCGCTGGGGTCCGGCGCCGTCGCGGTCACCGGGGACGTCGGCGACTGGGCCATGGGCGAGCGCCTGGTCGAAGCCGCCGTGGACACCTTCGGCGGCCTCGACATCCTCGTCAACAACGCGGGCGTGCTGCGCGACCGGATGCTCTTCAATCTCTCCGAGTCCGACTGGGACGATGTGATCCGCGTCCACCTCAAGGGCCACGCCGCCGTCTCGCGCGCCGCCGCCGTGCACTGGCGTGCCGCGAGCAAGGCCGCCGGCGGGCCCGTCTTCGGACGCGTCGTCAACACCTCCTCCGAGGCCTTCCTGTTCGGCGCCCCCGGCCAGCCCAACTACTCGGCGGCCAAGGCAGGCATCACCGCCCTGACCCTGGCCACCGCGCAGGGCCTGGCCCGCTACGGCGTGCGGGCGAACGCCATCTGCCCGCGCGCCCGCACGGAGATGACCGCCGACTCCTTCGGCACCGGGAACGGTCCCGAGGGCGGGCTCGACATCATGGCCCCGGAGCGCGTCGGCACCTTCGTCACCCACCTGGCGTCCCCGGCCGCGGACGGCATCAACGGCCAGGTGTTCGTCGTCTACGGCGACATGGTCGCCCTGATGGCCCCGCCGACCGTGGAGCACAAGTTCACCGCCGCCGACGGGGTGTTCACCGCGGCGGAACTCGACGCCCAGCTGACCCCGTACTTCGAGGGCCGCGACCCGTACCGCACGTACGCCGCGTACTCCGTGGCCGCGCTCGACACCACCGGCACCCAGCCCGCCGCCCACTAGGCCGTACCACGACAAGCAAGCACGACAAGCAGGAAGGAAGCCGATGCTCGACAAGGGTGTGTACGGGCCATGGGCCGTGATCGCCGGAGGGTCCGAGGGGGTCGGCGCCTCGTTCGCCCACCAGCTCGCGGACGCCGGTGTCAACCTGGTGCTCATCGCCCGCAAACCGGAGCCACTGGAGCGGACCGCCGACGACGCGCGGGCCCGCGGTGTCGAGGTGCGTACCCTCGCCCTCGACCTGCTCGCCACGGACTCTGTGGAGCGCATCCGCGAGGTCACCCACGACCTGGAGGTCGGCCTGCTGGTCTTCAACGCGGGGGCCAACAGTTACGGCCACGAGTTCGTCAGCGGCGACCTGGATCGCGTCCAAGGGGTACTCGACCTCAACATCACCGCCCAGCTGGCCCTCACCCACCACTTCGGCGCCCGGATGAAGGACAGGGGCCGGGGCGGAATCCTGCTCGTCGGCTCGCTCGCCGGTTACCTCGGACAGGCCACGATCAGCGTCTACTCGGCGGTGAAGGCGTTCGGCCGGGTCTTCGCCGAGGGACTGTGGCTCGAGCTCCAGCCACACGGCGTACACGTCCTCGAACTCGTGCTGGGCGTCACCCGTACCCCCGCCATGGAACGGGCCGGACTCCGCATGGACCTGCCCGGACTGCGGGTCGCCGAACCCGACGACGTCGCCCGCGAAGGACTGGAGAACCTCTCGAACGGCCCGGTCCTGGTGGCCGGAGGCAACGCGGCCACCGCCGAGGCACGCAGCGGCTTCCCCCGCGCGGACCTGGTGCGTGGCGCGCACGAGGCGTCCCGCCGACTGCTGCCCGACAAGGACAGCTGATGGGCAACGACGTTCTGGAATCCGTACGTTCCCTGCTGCCGGCCATCGAAGAGCGCGCGGTGGCCGCCGACGAGGCGCGCCGCATCCCCCGGAGCACGGTCGGCGAGCTCGTCGACGCGGGTGTCTTCCGGATGCTCCAGCCGCGCCGGTACGGCGGCCTGGAGGCCGATCCGGTGGACTTCTACGAGGTCGTCCGCACGATCTCCGCCGTGTGCTGTTCGACGGGCTGGGTGGCCTCGGTCCTCGGCGTGCACCCCTGGCAGCTCGCCCTCTTCCCCCGGCAGGCGCAGGAAGAGGTCTGGGGCGAGAACCCGGACACGTTGCTGTCGTCCGCCTACGCTCCCGTCGGCCGCCTCACCCCGGCGGACGGCGGCTATACGCTCAGCGGACGGTGGAGCTTCTCCTCCGGCTGCGAGCACGCCGAGTGGCTGCTCCTCGGCGCCCTCGTGGTCGGCGCGCAGGGCCGCCCGGTGGACTTCCTGACGGTCCTGGTGCCCCGGGCCGAATGCCGCGTCGAGGACGTGTGGGACGTGGTCGGGCTGCGCGGCACGGCGAGCAACGACATCCTCGTCGACAACGCCTTCGTGCCCGCGCACCGGGTGATCCGCAACTACGAGCAGGCCCAACTGCGGGGACCCGGACAGAAGGTCAACAAGGGCCCGCTGTACCGGCTCCCGTTCGGCACGGTCTTCACCAGCGCCGTGACCGCGCCGGTGCTCGGTGCGGTCGGCGGAGGGTACGACTCGTACGTCTCGCTGATGAAGGAACGGGTCAGGCTCAGCCTGGGCGGCGGGATGTTCGCGGAGGATCCCTTCGCGCAGGTGGCGATCGCCCGCGCCGCCTCCGACGTCGACGCGTCCGTGCTCCAGATGGACCGGAACCTGCGGGAGATGACGGAGCTCGCCGCGGCGGGACGGGAGATCCCGATGGAACTGCGGCTGCGCGCCCGGCGGGACCAGGTGCGGAGCACGGAGCGTGCGGTGGCCGCCATCGACCTGCTGTTCAAGACGGCGGGCGGCCATTCCCTGCGGCGCGGCAACCCCATCGAACGGGCCTGGCGGGACGCCCACGCCGGCAGTGTCCACGTCGCCAACGACGTCGAGCGGGCTCTGGCCATGTACGGCCGCGGCGCCTTCGGGCTGACCGTGGAGGACAATCTGGTCTGACCCTCGGGCATGTGTGAACAGCCCCTGAATCAGGGGCTGTTCACACATGCCCGAGGGTCAGTCGGTGGTCTTCTGCCGCGCCGCGTAGAACCGGGCGGGGACCTCGCCGCCACCGTGCACGGCCAGATCCGCGCCGTTGACGTACCCCGCGAGATCGCTGGCGAGGAGCAGACAGGCGCGCGCCACGTCCTCGGGCGCCGCCATCCGCCGCATCGGGACGACGTTCGCGACGGCGGCGCCGCCGTCCTCGCCGTAGACGGAAGCGGCGCTCTCGGTGCGGGTGAGGCCGGTGGTGATGTGATTGACCCGCACCAAGGGTGCCCACTCCAGGGCCAACGCCCGGGTCAGGGCGAGCAGTCCGGCCTTCGCCGCGGTGTAGGCGGCCGTGCCCGGCTGCGGGTCGTGTGCGGAGACACTGCCGATGTTGATGACGATCCCGCCGCTGTCCTGCTCCCGCATGACCTTGTTGGCCGCCTGCGCGACATAGAACGGGCCGAGAAGGTTCAGCGCGACGATCTTCTCCACGAAACGCGGAGAGACGGTGGCCGCGTCGGCGTCGGGGGAGCCGCCCGCGTTGTTGACGAGGACGTCGAGGCGGCCGAAGCGCTCCACGACCGCGTTCACCAGTCGGGCCGTCGCGTCCGCGTCGCGTACGTCGCAGGGGAGGAACACGGCCTCACGGCCGCCCACGCGAGGCGGTGAGGTCGGGGCGCCGCGCCCGCACACGGCGACCTGAGCGCCCGCGGACAGGAACGCCTCTGCCGTCGTCGCGCCGATTCCCTTGGTGCCACCGGTGATCAGGACCACGCGTCCGGTGAAGTCCAGGGGGCTGCCGATGTCCATTGCGTGGATACACCTTTCCGTACGGATGGAGGTTCATCGAGCGGTGGCAGCGCCGGCCGCCGTCCCCCGCACCCCGCTGCGCAGCAGGGCCGGGGACTCCGGGCGGCCGTCGAGGACCCGGTTGGTGCGGGTGGTCACCCGCCAGCCGTCCGGGGAGCGGCGCAGCTGCCAGTGGTTCGCGGTGGCCCGGCGGACCACGTACTGGCCGTCGTCGTGCACGACCATCAGTGAATGGGCCACGGCGACGGCCGTGTCCCCGTCCACCGTGACATGCGCCGGTCCGACGACGTGTGCGCATCCGCCCCGTATCCAGCCCTGGTGTGCGGCGGACCGCACCATGGAGCGGATCTCGCTCCGGTCGCCGAGGTAGAGCTCGTCGATGTCGTACACACCGTCCGGTTCCCACAGCTCGGCGACCTCGTCGGCGGCGCCACTGTCGACGAGCGGTCCGTACGACGCCATGAGGCGGGCGATGTCCCGCTCGTCCTCAAGTCGGCGCAGCCTTGCCTCCAGCGCGGCCATCGGGTCGTCGGTCACGGTTACTCCTTCGAAGGTCAGGGGCGCGGGAGCGCCAACTCGGCGAGTGCCTCGGCCTGTTCGACGTAGTGGGTGGCCGATTCGGCGGCCAGCGACACGCTCACCAGCGTCGCCCCCGCCTCCGTGGCTCTGCGCAGGGCCGCCTCGGTCCGTGCCCGGTCGCCGGTCGGGTCCAGTGGCCTGCCGGCGCTGAGCACCACCTCGAAGCCTTCGGGCAGTTCGGCCTCGGCGAGCATCGCGCCCAACCGGTCCAGCGGCAGCCCGAACGGAACCCACCCGTCACCGAGCGACACGGCCCGGCGCAGCGAGCGCCCGGTACGTCCCCCGATCCACAGCGGCACGCGCTCCTGCACGGAATGCGGCTCCACCACGAAGCCCTCATAGGCGAAGTGCTCGCCGTGGTACGAGGGTTGACGACGCGACAGGCCGGCGCGCAGCGCGGCGAGCGCGTCGTCGGCGATCGCCCCACGCCCCTCGAACTCGGCGCCGATGAGGTCGAACTCCTCCTGGAGACTGCCCACGCCGAGCCCAAGGACCAGCCTGCCGCCCGACACCCGGTCCAGTGTTCCGTAGCGCTTCGCGATGGCGAGCGGATGGTGGTACCCGAGCACCAGGACCTGGGTGGCGAACCGGATGTGCCGGGTGCGCGCGGCGAGATGGCCGAACGTCGCCAGGGGATCCCAGTACGTGCCCCCGCGCTGCTCCGCGATGTCCGCCGGGACCGCCACATGCTCCGAACAGGTCAGATGGTGGAAGCCCAGGCGGTCGGCGGCTTCCGCGATCGTCGCGAGTTCCTCGATCCCCGCGGCGCGTTCCCACGGCGAATGCGCCCCGGGTACGGCAGTGACCACGGGGCTCGTAATTCCTAGTCGCATGACACCTCTCTGCGCGGCTCGACTGACGGCCTTCATCCCATCGGCTCCGGTCACACCTGAACGGCGCGCCGGAGCACCTTGCCCGTCGCGTTGCGCGGCAGGCCCTCGGTGGTGATCCGCCACTGGCACGGCACCTTGAAGTGGGCCAACTCCCGCTCCGCGTGGGCGCGCAGCCCCTCCTCCGTGACGTCGGCGCCCTGCTCGGTCACCACCACGGCCGCCACCACCTGCCCCAGGTCCGGATTGGGGACGCCCAGCACCACGCACTCCCGGACACCCGGGTACGCGGCGACGACGGCCTCGATCTCCGCCGGATACACGTTCTCGCCGCCCCGGATGATCAGGTCGGAGCGGCGGCTGACCAGCCGCAGCCGCCCGTCCGGGTCGAGCCGCCCGAGGTCACCGGTGCGCAGCCAGCGGTCGGCGTCGATCGCGTCCTCGGTGGCCTGCGCGTCACCCCAGTAACCCAGCATGTTGTACGCGCTGCGCACACACACCTCGCCCTCCTCCCCGGTCGGCAGCACCTGCCCGAGCGGGTCACGGATCTCCAGGCTGACGCCCAGGACGGGGCGGCCGAGCGTTCCGGGGGCCTCGACGAGGTCCTGCGGGCTCGCAGCGGCGATCCCCGTGCAGGACTCGGTCAGGCCGTAGCTGTCGACGAGGGAGTCGCGGGCGAAGGGCAGACCGGTGCGCAGCCGCTCCTTGAACTCGACGGAGGACGGGGCGGAGGCCAGCGAGAACGAGGTCAGCGACGAGGTGTCGTAGTTGCCGGCCCCACCGTGCTCCAGCATGCGGTGGGCCATCGTGGGCACCGCGCCCCAGTTGGTGACGCGCTCCCGCTCGACCATGGACAGGACGGCGTCCACGTCGAAGGAGCCCTGGTGCAGGGCGACCTTGCTGCCGGTGGCGAGCCGCGGCACCGCGAGATTGTGCAGGCTGGCGATGTGGAACAGCGGCAGGACCAGCAGGTAGACGCGGTCCTCGGGTGCCAGCGGGTCACCGAAGCGCCCCAGCACCGCGTCGTTGAGCCGGTGGTACTCCACGACGGACAGGAGGTTGCGGTGGGTGTGCACGGCGCCCTTGGGCCGCCCGGAGGTGCCGGACGTGTAGAGGATGACCGCCGGATCGTCCTCGGCCACGTCGGCGCTGGGCAGCGGCGCTTCGGGATACTTGGAGGTCAGCCGGGCGATGTCGTCCTCGACGGACAGCAGGGGCACCCCGCAGTCATCGAGCCGCGCATGCCGCTTGGCGTCGGCGACGATCACCGACGGAGTCGCGTTCTCGACTCCCTGGGCCAGTTCGCGCGGTGACCACCAGGCGTTGAAGCCGACGGCGACCGCGCCGATCGACACCGTCGCCCAGAACGTCACGATCCACTCGGGGCAGTTGGCCGCCGCGATGGCGACCCGGTCGCCCTTGCCGACCCCGTACTCCTCGCGCAGCGCCTGCGCCAGGGAGGCCACTTGGGCGGCGTGCGCGGCGAAGGTGATCCGGCGGTCGGCCGTGACGATGTAGTCGCGTTCACCGTGGTGCACGGATTCGTGCACCACTTCGTGCAGCGCCCGTCGTCGCCGCGCGAACACCGGCAGCCGGGCGCCCAGTACGTCCTCCGGGACGAGTTCGAACGGGCCGCCGGGGCCGGTGAGTTCGGCGTAGACGGTGTGGGCGGCGATGGTGCGCTGGTCCTGGTCGCTCGTCATTGAGGACTCCTCGGGGGCGTCGGGGGACTCCACTCGGATCACGGTCGAGCCAGTCTCGGCCCGAAACGCCCGCCCGGACCCCACCGGTTCCGGTCACTGGGACACCGGCTCCGTGGCGTGAACGCCGCCCTCCCGGTGAGTGGGACGCCGTGCCTCGGCGGTGTGTCGTGGCCGTAGTTTTCCGGCACACGTCCCGGGGCCGGTACCGCCCTTCAGCGACGCGCACGTCCACCGCTCCCTCCCCTCCGACAAAGGAACGCGATGGCACTGAACCTGAATCCGTCCCATGGCGCGGTACCCAAGCGCCACGTGTTCACCGTGCTCGTCCTGATCATCCTCTTCTCGGAGATCGCGACGTTCGAGCTCATCATGGTCTACCCCGCCCTCCCGGACATGGCGGAGGAGCTCGGGACCCTGCACATCGCCTGGACCGCCTCGATCCTCACGCTCGCCGGGGCGACCGTTCAACCGCTCGTCGGCAAGGCCGCCGACAAGTGGGGCAAGAAGAACGTCGTCGTCTGGCTCGGCGTCGTGTTCATACTCGGCAGCGTCGTGTGCGCCCTCGCGACGTCGTTCCCGATGATGCTGGTCGGGCGGTCGCTCCAGGGCTGCCTCGTCGGCATCGTCACGCTCTCCTACAGCCTGGTCCGCGACATCATGCCGCGTGACTTCGTGCCGATCGCACTGGGCACCGTCGTCACCGGAATCGGCATGTCGGCCCTGTTCGGGCCCTTCCTGGCCGGCTGGCTCATCGACAGCTTCGGCTACCACGGAGTCTTCTGGTTCCTCGCCCTCTACGTGGCGGTCCTGATGCCCGTCTACGCGGCGCTGGTGCCGGAGAGCGACATCCGGGTCGACCGGCCCATCGACTACCTGGGGACCGTGCTGATGGGGCCCGGGATCGCCGTGCTGCTGCTCGGCGTCACCCAGGGAACCGAGTGGGGCTGGACCTCCGGACTCACCCTCGCCTGCCTGATCGCCGGTGTCGCGATGCTGGCCGCGTTCGTGTGGTGGGAGCGTGTCTGCCGGCACCCGCTGATCGACATGCGCGTGCTGTTCGGCAGGAAATTCGGTGCCACCATCCTGGCCGTCGTGTGCGTGTCGTACATGATGAACGCGAACGCGCTGATCGGCCCCACGCTGTTCAGGACGCCGGACAACGTGCCGGGAATCAGCTACGGCGCCGGACTGACGGCGCTCGAATACGCCCTGTGGACCTGCCCGTTGGGGATCGCGGCCATGGTCGTCGGCCCGCTCGGCGGCTATCTGTCCAAGAAGGCCGGAGCCCGCAACGTACTCATCGCCGCCGCGTTGCTGTTCCTCGCGGGCATGTACTTCGGCTCCCAAATGTTCACTGTGCAGTGGCAGGTGGGGCTGATGGCCCTGACCATCGGGTGCGGCAACGGCTTCCTGCACTCCTCGAACGCGAATCTGCTCCAGGACGCGCTGCCCGCCTCGCAGAGCGGCGTCGGCAACTCGATCGGCGGCATGAGCACCCTGCTGACGGCCGCCATCGCCACCGCTGTCACCGGCACGGTCATGTCGCAGCACGTCCTGCGGGTCGACCCGAAGACCCATTCCGTGCTGTACGCGGACAGCGCCCTCACCAACGCCTACGGATGGGCCGCGGCCGTCGGCGCGGTGGGCCTGCTGATCGCCCTGTTCATGAAGCACGGCCGGGCGCCCGCGCAGGGCGGCCTGGCCGAGCAGGAGGACGTGCGGCTGGTGGACGACGTGGATGCGGCCGCGCCGAAGCCCGTCGGCTGAGTGTCCACGGGGCGCCGGGACCTTCGGGCCCCGGCGCCCTCTCACGCGTCGGGACCGGCGACGGGCGGCTGCAAAACATCGAAATCCCCGAGGCTCAGCGACACGGTGAAGACCCGCGAGCACAGCCGCCAACCACCGTCCGTACGACGCCAGTTGTCGTCGTACTCACCGCAGCACTCGTAGAAGCGACCGGCCCGTTCACCGGCCCCCTGGTGCAGGACGCGGGCGTACGTCAGCGACCGGGCGCTGTCGCCTTCGACCGTCACCCGATGGTTGCCGAGCAGATGCTGGGACGGACCGCAGCCGCCCAGGTGCGCCCTGACGTTGGCGACGATCGCGTCGGGGCCGGTACGTCCGTATCCCGTGGCGTCCGGGGTGAAGGCGGCGGCGAGGCCCCCCCAGTCCCTGGTGTCGAGCGCCTCGGCGAGCCGGGCGAGCGCCTCGATGATCTGCTGCCGGTCGTCGGTGTCGGTCATCGGAATCCCGTCGGTCGGGGGGCGGCCAGGAGCAGGGAACAGGCCATGCGGAGGTTCTCGTCGGCCTGGTCGGGGGTGATGTTCTCGTTGAGCCTCGACTGCAACACCCCGTACCAGAGCAGGATCAGCAGCCGCAGCCGCGCCGACTGGTCCTCGGTGGGAGGGTCGGCGCCCCAGGCACGGGCCAGCAGGTCGGCGAACCCGGTGTCGACGCGGGCCAGGTCGGGGACCGTGCCGGCGCGGGCGGCGTTCGACGACTGGATCATCGCCGTCGCGAGCGCGGGGCGTCGCAGCAGGTTGCGAGTGGCGCGGACCAGGGCGTCGAGGACGGCGTCCTCGGGGCGGTCGGGAGCGGCGGGAGCGGGTGGCCGCGCCGCCCCGAACTCCTCGATCTGCTCGGCCATGGCGGCGGTGAACAGGTGTGTCTTCGAAGGGAAGTAGCGGTACAGCGTGCCGATCGCCACCCCGGCGCACCGGGCCACCTCCTGCATCTGCACCCCTTCGAGCCCCGTGTCCGCCGCCATGTCGGAGGCGACCCGCAGGATGCTCTGCCGGCGTGCGTGCTGCCGCGGCGAACTCGGTTCCGCACCCGGCCTGGCCGACGCGATTCTGGGCACGCTGCTCCTCCAGGTGGCAGGTTCCACGGACGGACACGCAGCCTACGGAGCACACGGCACCGGATCGTTCCCCTGTCCCACTCACCGGTGGACGCCCCTCGGGGGCCGCCGCCGCGTGCCTACGGTGCGGTGCGCCCATCGACAGCAGGCGCCCATCGACCGAGGGAGAATCCATGCCACGCAAAGTCGTCGTCACGGGGTCCGGATCCGGGATCGGGGCGGCTCTCACCGCCCTGCTGCGCGCCCAGGGGGACCAGGTGATCGGGGTCGACCTGCGGGGCGCGGACATCACGGCAGACCTCTCGACTCCCGGCGGCCGGGCGGGAGCCGCCGAAGCCGCACGCGAGGCCGCCGACGGGGTGGTGGACGCCGTCGTCACCTGCGCGGGCACCTCCGTCCCCGGCGAGCCGCTGGTAGCGGTCAACTACTTCGGCACCACCGAGTTCGTGACGGCCCTGCGGTCGGCGCTCGCCGCGTCCGAGCGGCCCCGCGTGGTGGTCTTCGCCTCCATCTCCGCCACACAACCCGTGGACGAGGACATCGTCGCCGCCTGCCTCGCGGCCGACGAGCCGGCGGCCCTGACACACGCGAGGAAGGCCATCGGCGACGGCCGGGAGCGTCGGCTCTACCCCTCGTCGAAGGCGGCACTCGCGCAGTGGCTGCGGCGCACGGCCGTCGCCCCCGGCTGGGCGGACGCCGGGATCCCCGTGAACGCCGTCGCGCCCGGCATCGTCCTCACCCCCATGAGCGCGGACCTGTTCGACGACCCGCAGATGAAGGCCGTCATGGACACCGCCGTCCCGATGCCACTCAACGGCTACATGCGGCCGGACGTCGTCGCGCGCGCCGCGATGTTCCTCGCGTCCGAGGACAACAGCCACATCACCGGGCAGGTGCTGTACGTGGACGGGGGCGCGGAGACGACCCTCCGCGGCCCGAAGGCGTTCTGACCCGGCTCCCGGTGAGTGGGATGCCGGGCGGCGACAGTGAACCGCCGACCGTAGCGTCGCCCCACCTGAAGCGACTGGCACGGGCGCGTTCCCCATGCCGAACCGAGGAGGAACCAGTCATGACCACCAACGGGACACCCGATGTCCTGGCCCCCGCCTCGCTCGGCCCCGTCGAGCTGCGCAACCGTGTCATCAAAGCGGCGACGTACGAAGGGCTCAGCCATCGCTCGCTCGTCACCGAGGACCTCGTCGACTTCCACGTCGGCTACGCCCGCGGCGGCGTCGGCATGACCACCGTCGCGTACTGCGCCGTGGCCAAGGAGGGGCGCACCGACCGGCACCAGATCCACTGGACCGACGAGGCGATGCCGGGACTGCGCAAGCTCACCGACGCGGTGCACGCGCACGGCTCGGCCGTCTCCGCGCAGATCGGGCACGGCGGGCCCGTCGCCAACCCCAAGGCCAACGGCGCGCCCGCCCTCTCCCCGTCGAAGCACTTCCACGCCACCACGCTGAGCTGGGCCAAGGAGGCGTCCGTCGCGGACATCAAGCGCGTCACGGAGGCCCACGCCGAGGCCGCGCGGCGGGCGATCGAGGCGGGCTTCGACGCCGTCGAGGTCCACCTCGGCCACAACTACCTCGCCAGCTCCTTCCTCAGCCCCAAGATCAACCACCGCACCGACACGTACGGCGGCAGCCTGGAGAACCGCGCCCGGCTCTCCCGCGAGATCATGCGGGCCGTCCGCGACGCGGTGGGCGGCCGCATCGCGGTCATCGCGAAGATGAACATGGACGACGGCGTCCCCGGCGGCTTCTGGCTTGACGAGGCGATCCCCGTCACCCAGTGGCTCGAACAGGACGGCACCGTCGACGCGTTGGAGATGACCGCGGGCAGCTCCCTCCTCAACCCGATGTACCTGTTCAAGGGGGACGCGCCGCTCCGCGAGTTCGCCGCGGTCATGCCGCAGCCGATCAAGCTGGGTGTGCGGGCCGTCGGCAAGAAGTTCCTGCACAGCTACCCCTACCGGGATGCCTATCTGCTGGAGGACGCCCGCCAGATCAGGGCCGCGGTGAAGCTGCCGATGATCCTGCTCGGCGGCATCACCGACAAGGCGGCCATGGACCTCGCCATGCGCGAGGGATTCGAGTTCGTGGCGATGGCCCGCTCCCTGCTGCGCGAACCAGATCTGATCAACCGCATCCAACAGGACGCCGACACACCGTCGTTGTGCATCCACTGCAACAAGTGCATGCCGACCAACTTCACCGGCACCCGGTGCGTCCTGGTCGACCGCGACACCACCCGCCGCGCGACCTGGGGCAAGCCCGAGGGATACGTGGCATAGCCGAGTCATCGAGCGAACGGTGAGGGGCGAGACGTGACGACGAGGGGAGAGGCGTGAAACAGAACATGGATGCCGTGGCACTCGCCGCGGCGATCAGGAACGGCGAGCGCGAGGCCGGGGACGTCGTCGAGGAGGCCATCACCCGGATCGAGAAGCTCAACCCCCGGCTCAACGCGGTGATCCACACCTGTTTCGACGCGGCGCGCGCGGAGGTCGCGGCAGGTCTGCCCGACGGACCGCTGCGTGGCGTGCCCGTCCTCGTGAAGGACCTCAACATGGAGGTCCGCGGCCTGCCCGCGGCCGGTGGCAGCAGACTGTTCGCCGAGTACGTCGCGAGCCGCGACAGCGAGCTGGTCGCCCGCTACCGGCGTGCGGGCATGGTCGTCCTCGGCACCACCAACACCCCCGAACTGGGCCTCAACGCCGGCACGGAGCCCGCACTGCACGGACCCACCCGCAATCCATGGAGCCACGCCCACTCATCAGGCGGATCCAGCGGCGGCTCGGCAGCGGCGGTCGCGGCCGGGATGGTCCCGGTCGCGCACGCCAGCGACGGCGGCGGATCGATCCGCATCCCGGCCGCCGCCTGCGGCCTTTTCGGCCTCAAGCCCAGCCGCGGCCGCGTCTCCCCCTACCCGAGGCCGACCACGCTCTCGGGGCTCGTCTCCGGGCACCACGCGCTCACCACCACCGTCCGCGACAGCGCCGCGCTGCTCGACATCGCCGCGGGGCAGCTCCCCGGTGACGCCTACGCGGCACCGACGCCGGAGGCCTCCTTCACGGAGCTGGCAGGACGCGACCCGGGCACCCTGCGGATCGGCCTCGTCACCGCTCTGCCGGACGGCCCCGACGTACATCCCGAGTCGGCCGCGGCCGCGCGCGACGCCGCCCGGTTGTGTGCCCGACTCGGCCACGAGGTAACGGAGTTGGCGGCCCCCTACCGCCCGGCCGAGGTCGCCGCCGCGTCGGCGGTACTGATGGGTGGCGACCTCGTGGCCCAGATCGACACACGCCTGGAGCAGTTGGACCGCCCCCTCGCGGAAGACGACCTGGAACCCTTCACTCACCTCCTGTACGAGCACTACCGCACGCTTTCCGCCGCCGACGTCAGCCGTGCGCTCCGCGCGGTCCAGGAGTTCGGCTGGTCGGTGGGTGCCACGTTCCGCACACACGATGTGCTCCTCACGCCGACGCTGGCGCGGCCCACGCCCCGCCTCGGCGTCCTCGACACCTCCCGACCCGAGTCGATCTACGAACACGCGGCGGTGTACTCCGCGTTCACGAGCGTCCACAACGTCACGGGGATGCCCGCCATGTCGGTCCCGTTCGGACGCGACGCCGAAGGGCTGCCACTGGGCGTACAGTTCGCCACCGACCTCGGCGGAGAGGGCCGACTGCTCGCCCTGGCAGCCCAGTTGGAGGCAGCGGCACCGTGGCCCCTCACCGCCCCTGACCAGTCTCCTGCGGACGGCTCCTGACCATCGGACCGGTACGCCTGTGCTCAGCGCAGCCCCCGCGGCATGTTCGTGTACCGGTGCTCGTCGCGGCGCAGCCAGCCCGGTGCCGCCATCGTGCCGCCGTCCAGGTTCAGCGTCGTACCGGTCATGAAGCGGGACTGCTCGGACAGCAGGAACACCGCCGCGTCGCCGTGGTCCGCCGGGTGCCCGAAGCGGCCCACCGGAACCCATTTGCCCACGTGGTCCTGGTACTTGGCGGCGGTCGACGCCCACATCGGGGTCTGCGGTGTGTCGGTGAGGTCGGGCGCGATGCCGTTGACGCGGATGCCGTACTGGCCGACCTCCGCGGCCAGCGACGCCGTGAACGCGACGGCGGCCGCCTTGAACGCCCCGTACACCGCGCTGCCGGGAATGCCCCGCTGCCCTTCCACGGACGACAGGTTGACGATGCCGCCGCGCCCGCGCTCCACCATCGCGGGCAGGAACGCGCGCGTCACCCGCAGGATGTGCAGGAAGTTCAGCTCGTACATGTCCTGCCAGTCCTGCTCCCCGCTGGTGAGGAACGGGCCGGAGGGGCGGAAGTCGCCCACGTTGTTCACCAGGAAGTCCGGCGCACCGGCCGCTTCCACCAAGGCATCGATGGTGGCTCGTGAACGAATGTCCCCGATCACGACCGCCGCCTCGGGGGAGCCGTCGCCGAGCGCCGCCTCCGCCGTCGCCCGCGCCGCGTCGCCGTCCGTGTCGCACAGCACCACGCGCGCCCCGTGATACGCGAGCGCCCGGACGATGCCCGCGCCGATGCCGAGCGCCCCGCCCGTCACCACGGCGGTCCGCCCGCCGAACAGCGGGCAGTTGGGGTCGCGCGGCAGCGCGGACGGCAGTTCGGGGGCGGGCGGGGGAGTGAGGTACTCGGTCATCGGGACAGGCCCACCTTCGCGGCGCAGGCCGTCATCTCCTCGACGAACGCGTCCAGGGACGTCGCGCGCCGGGACCCGGACAGCACGAGCCGGTCGGCGCCGAGCGACGCGGCCCACTCCGTCTTCTCCGCCGCGCGCGGCAGCGTCGCCCCCAGCGTCAACTCCACCTCACCGGGATCCCGTCCGGCTTCCCGCGCCGTCTCCCGTACGAGGGTGATGGCCGTGGTCAGTTCATCGCCGGCCAGGCCGAGGGGCTGGAAGCCGTCACCGAGGCGTCCCGCCCGGCGGGCCGCCGCCTCGGAGTGGCCGCCGATGTGCAGGGGCACGGCGCGGCCCGCGTGCGGCTTGGGGTAACTGTGCGCGCCTTGGACCGCGTAGAACTCGCCCTGGAAGGACAGTCCTTCGGGCGAGGTCGACGCCCACAGCTGACGCATCAGCCGGATCGACTCGTCCGCCACCTTGCCGCGCCGCGCGAAGTCGCCGCCACAGGCCTCGATCTCCTCGCGCATCCAGCCGAGCCCCGCACAGATCCGCAGCCGGCCCCCGCTCAGCCGGTCCAGCGTGGCCAGACGCTTGGCGAGCACGAAGGGGTTGTGGTTCGGCAGCACGAGCACGCCGGTCGAGAGGCCGAGGCGCTCGGTGCCGGCGGCGAGAAAGGCGAGCAGTTCGAGCGGGTCGGGGTAGGCGAGATCGTTGGGCAGGGGCAGCCGGCCGTCGGGCGCGTAGGGGTATCGGCTCTCGGTGTCACTGATCACGACGGCGTGCTCCACGGCGGAGACCGACTCGAAGCCGAGCGCTTCGGCGTGCCGGGCCAGGCGCAGCACATCGGCGGGCTCACCGAGGACGCCTAGGTCGACGGGGAGGACGACGGAGTACTTCATGAGCTCTCCTGTGGGGACGGGTGTCTGCGAGGGATGGGCAACGTAGGGCGGGAACGCGCATGGAGGAACCGGGCCGTCGGCTCACGCCCCGGGCGGCCGCGCCTCGCGGGCGCGCTCGCGCAGCGTGACCTTGTCGACCTTTCCGGCCGCGTTGTGCGGCAGGGCGTCGACGGGGACGAAGGCGCGCGGCACCTTGAAGTTGGCGAGCCGCTGCCGTGCCCAGCCGGTCAGCTCCGCCGTATCGATCCCGGTGTCGGCCGCCGCGACGCAATACGCGACACCGACCTCGCCGAGCCGTTCATCGGGCGCGCCGACGACGGCCACGTCGGCGATGGCCGGATGGCCGCGCAGTGCCTGTTCGATCTCGGCCGGGTAGGCGTTGAAGCCGCCGACCAGGAACATGTCCTTGAGCCGGTCGGTGATCGTCAGGAAGCCGCGCTCGTCGAGGCGCCCGACGTCCCCGGTGCGCAGCCAGCCGTCGGCGTCGATCGCGGCGGCGGTGGCATCCGGGTCGTCCAGATAGCCGCGCATCACCTGGTACCCCCGGATCAGCACCTCGCCCTCGCCGTCGGCGAACCGGCCGGTCGAGGCGTCGATCCGGATCTCGGTGCCGGGCATCGCGGGCCCGGCCGTGTGGGCGAGGGTGTGCGCGCCCTCGGCGGGCGGGCAGATGGTGGCGAAGCCGTTCGTCTCGGTGAGCCCGTACGCGGTGAACACGGTGTGAGCGCCGAGCCCGCGGATCTGCTCGATGAGACTGGTGGGAATGTTGGACGCGCCGGTCCCCGCCATGCGCAGCGACGACAGGTCGTGGGCGGACCGCTGCGGGTGGTTCAGCAGGGAGAGGAACACCGTCGGCGCGCCGGTGAGCACCGAGACACGGTCATGCGCGATCCGCTCAAGGACCCGGGTCGCGTCGAACACCGGCTCCGGCAGCACCGTGGCGCCCGTCAACAGGCAGGCCACGAATCCCGCCTTGTACCCGAACGTGTGGAAGAACGGGTTGACCAGCAGATACCGGTCACCGAACTGCAAGGTCACCGTCCGCGCCCAGTCCCGGGAGGCCCGCACCACCTGTCCGTGCTCGCCGATCACCCCCTTGGGGCGGCCCGTGGTGCCCGAGGTGAACAGCAGGTCGCTCGGCGCGTCCGGGGCGACGGACGCCGACCGTTCCTCGCGCTGCTCGGAGGTGACGGCGTCGCCGGAGGCGAGGAACGTGTCCCACTCGCCGTCGTCGTGCAGGGCCACCACCCGTTCCAGGGAAGGCAGTTGATGGCCTTCCGCGAGTTCGGTGCGGTAGTCGCGGCCCAGGAAGTCGTGCTCCGTCAGCAGCACACGGGCACGCGCCCGACGCAGGATGTCGGCGGCCTCCGCGGCGCGGTAACGGGTGTTGACCGGGACGAGGACGCCGCCCGCGGCGAACGCGCCCAGCGCGGCGATCACCCACCGGTCGCTGTTGGACGCCCAGACGCCGACCGATTCGCCCGGCCGCAGCCCCTGCGCCATCAGGGCGCGCGCGGCCCGGTCCACCTGGTCGCGCAGGGTACGGAACGTCCAACGGGCCCCCCGGAACGTGAGAGCCTCCGTGTCTCCGTGGGCGTCGGCCGCCCAGTCGGCGAGACGCGCCAAGGTGTGCGGGCCGCCCATGTGTTGTCGTCCTCCCGGTCGCCGTGGCAGTGCAGAGCATCAGGCGATCGGAGCGTGCCATGCGGGAGAGAGGGGAGCAGTGGAATGTTCCCGGTGAGTGGGATGAAAGGCGGTTCGGGCCAATCCACGGCCTCACGGAGTTCGCATTACCTGTGACAGTTCCCGACCACGGAGGGTCCCGGGAAGCAGTCGTACACATCGGCAGCAATCCATCAGGCCGTCCGGACCTGGAGGCGCTGGTGGGGACCCCAATGCTGCACTGGCTGGTCGGACGGCTCGGGCACCCTTCCGGAACCTCGGATGCGGCGTCCGAGCCATCCGGCATGACCATCGGCAGCCCTGTCGAGGAGGTGATGGACGGACGGGACGCGACGCTCGCCGTCGGCATGAACGGACAGACCCGTGCTGGGTCAAGCGGGAGTGGGCCCGGCGCGCGCCCGTCAAGACACGGTCCCGTATCGACACACCAAAACCCTTCGCCCGCCCGAAGCCAGGCACCGTCATGGTCGCCGGCGTCGCCACACCCTCACGGTCCGGGTCACCGACCGCACCGGCGAGACGCAGACAGCCAAGCGCTCCCCGACCGTCCCCGACGGAGCCTCCGGCCGGCACTCGGTCGTCGTCACGGTCGACGACCGAAGTCACGAAGACTCCCGCACCACCAACTCCGTGTCGAGCACGAGCCGGGTGCGAACAACGGCCGGGTTCCCGATCTCGCGCAGGAGGGTGCGCGCGATCGTGCCGCCGATCTCCTCCGTGGGTTGGCGGACCGTCGTGAGCGGCGGGTTGGTGTGGCGGGCGAGGTAGGAGTCCTCGAATCCGACGACCGAGACGTCCTCCGGCACGCGGAGCCCCTGGGCGCGCAGTTCGAGGAGAACGCCCGCGGCCATCAGGTCGGAGGCGGCGAACACCGCGTCCAGGTCCGGGGTGCGTTCAAGTAGCGAACGCATCGCGACGCGGGCCCCCTCCTCGGTGAAGTCCCCGACCGCGACCAGGTGTTCCTCGTCCGGGATGCCCGCCTCGACGAGCGCTTCCCGGTACCCGCGCAGCCGGCTGCGGCCGACCTCCATGTCCTGCGGGCCCGCGACCGTGGCGATACGGCGCCGGCCGCGGTCCAGGAGATGGCGGACGGCGGTGGCCGCCCCGCCCCGGTTGTCGGCGCAGACGTAACTGAGCGGGTCGTCCTCGCGGCGGCGGCCCGCGAGGACCGTCGGCAGGCCGGCCGACTCCAACAGGCCCGGCAGGACGTCGTGTTCGTGCACCGAGACCAACAGCACGCCGTCGACCCGGCGTTCGGCGACGGACTGGGTGAGCTGGTCACGTTCCGCCTGGTCACGGACGAGCGTCAGCTGGAGCTGGGTGTGCGTGTCGGCGAGCGCGGCGCTCACCCCGCGGATCACGGCCGAGAAGTAGGGCTCGGAGCCGAGCCGGCTCTCGGACTCGGGGATGACCAGGGCGACCGCGTTGGTCCGGCTGGTGACCAGGCCACGAGCGACCGAATTGGGAACGTAGCCCAGCTCCGCGATGGCGCTGAGCACGGCCTCCCGCGCCTTCTCGCTGACCAGCTCCGAGCCGTTCACCACGCGGGACACGGTGGTGCGCCCGACACCCGCCCGCGCCGCCACGGTCTTGATGGTCGGCCGGGGTCCGGGCGCCCTGCCCGGTTCGGGGTCCGGGCCCTCGCCCCGCTCGCGGCCCGTCGCTTCTCGTGTGGTGTCGCCACTCATCGTTCCGGATCCTCCAATTCCCCTTCAGGGCGGCCCTGTTGAGTCTTCCGACCCGCCCGGCCCCCTCCCGGCCTGCGCATTCTGCCAGTTGCCGCCCCGATTCCGCCCGCTCGGTGACCCCTTTCCGGAAGCGTCCGTCGATAACGAGGTGGAAACGAGCTGGATTCGACTTCTTGACACGGGAGTTGTCGGCCGCCAGTCTTCCAGCAACTCAGTGGGCACGTTCCCACCAACTCTTCAGCAGGCTCTCCAGAGACCGCGAACCTTGTTCGCCGACCTCCGGAAAACCCGCTCTGAGCTGGGAACTTGATGGTGCCTGCCGCGGGCGGCCGGGCTTCGGGCCGACTCGTGCCACCGGTGCGTCGGCGCCGTCTCAGGGAGGACGTTCATGCTCAAGGTCGAGCGGAAACTGCGTACAAAAGTCACAGCTGTGCTGGCCTGCACGGCGGCGGGCGCCCTGCTCGCGGGCTGCGGCGGAGGTGGCGGGGCCGCCACCGGCGGCGGTGTCAAGGACGGCAAGGTCACCATCACCATGGGCCTGTACGGCGTGATGGGCTTCAAGGAGACCGGGCTGATCGAGAAGTACGAGAAGGAGAACCCGAACGTCACCGTCAAGGCCGAGGCGGCCGGCGACGAGCAGACGTACTACACCGCCCTCCAGACCCACCTCGCCAGCGGCTCCGGGCTCAAGGACATCCAGGGCATCGAGGTGGCGCGGGCGAAGGAGATCACCGAGACGCAGGCCGACAAGTTCACGGACTTCGCCAAAACCAGGGGCATCAAGCACTTCCAGCCGTGGAAGCAGGGACAGATCACCACGAAGGACGGCAAGGTCCTGGGCCTCGGCACGGACACGGGACCGATGGCGGTCTGTTACCGCAAGGACCTGTTCGAGCAGGCCGGACTGCCCACCGACCGCGAGAAGGTCGGCGAGCTGTGGGCGGGTGACTGGAACAAGTACGTCGAGACCGGTGAGAAGTTCGCCAAGGGCAACAAGGACAAGAAGGTCTCGTATCTGGACTCGGCCTCCGGCCTGTTCAACGCCATGGTCTACGGCAACTCCGAGCAGTTCTACGACAAGTCCGGACAGTTGATCTACAAGACCAACCCGGCGATCAAGGAGGCCTGGAATCTGTCGACCGAGGCCGCCCAGAAGGACCTGACCGCCAAGTTGCCCCAGTTCCAGCCCGGTTGGGACCCGGGGCTCGCCAACGGCACCTTCGCCACCACCGTCTGCCCGGCCTGGATGCTCGCGCACATCACCGACAAGGCAGGGGAGGCCAACAAGGGCAAGTGGGACGTCGCCAAGGCCCCCAAGGGCGCCAACTGGGGCGGCTCCTTCCTCGGGGTCACAGAAAAGAGCCCGGTGAAGGACGAGGCCAAGAAGCTCGTGGCGTGGCTGACCGCCCCTGAGCAGCAGGCCTACCTCTTCGAGAAGCTCGGCAACTTCCCGTCCTCCAAGACCGCACTCGCGGACCCGAAGGTGAAGGACGCCAAGTCGGAGTACTTCTCCGGCGCACCGACCGGCCGGATCTTCGGAGCGGCGGCCAACGAGGTGCCCGCCGAGCAGGTCCTCGGCCGCAAGGACGGCACCATCAAGGACAACTTCCAGCAGGGCCTCCAGCTGGTCGAGAACGGCAAGTCCCCGGCCCAGGCATGGAAGACGACCGACGAGCGGATCAAGAAGGCCGTCGGCTGACGCGGACACGCGTACGGCGCTGAGTGGGGCGGCCAGATCGTCCGGCCGCCCCCGGCCTCCGCCCCGCGTCACCCACCCCGGTCTGCCTGTTCGCTGTCTGTCTGCCTGCCTGCCCGCCCTCCCGACGGAAGGACCCCGGTGGCCGCCTCCACCCAGCTCGGCCCGCCCGTGAAACCGGATCCGGATCCGGACGGTCTCAACAAGTCCCGTGCGAACAAGTCCCGTTCCAACAAGTCCCGTTCGAAGATTCCGCTGCTGCACCGCCTCGACGTGAAGGGCGCACCGTACGCGTTCATCGCCCCCTTCTTCATCGTCTTCGCGGCGTTCAGCTTCTACCCGCTGATCTACACGGCCTGGATCTCCTTCCACCAGGTCGAGCTGTCCACGTTCGATGTCATGTCATGGCGGGGACTGGACAACTACACCGCGCTGATCGCCGACGAGCGGTTCTGGAACGCGCTGCGCAACACCATCACCATCGGCGTGATCTCCACGGTCCCGCAGCTGCTCATGGCCCTGGGTCTGGCCCATCTGCTCAACTACCGGATGCGTGGCTCGACCTTCTTCCGTGTCGCCGCCATCACCCCGTACGCCACCTCGGTCGGCGCCGCGGCGCTCGTGTTCACGATGCTCTTCCAGCGCGACTTCGGCATGATCAACTGGGGCCTCGGGCTGGTGGGCATCGACCCGGTCGACTGGGAGAACTCCACAGGGGCCTCCCAGACCGCCATCTCCGCGATCGTGATCTGGCGGTGGACCGGCTACAACGCCCTGCTCTACCTGGCCGCCATGCAGGCCGTGCCACTGGAGCGCTATGAGGCCGCCGCCATCGACGGCGCCAACCGCTGGCAGCAGTTCCGCACCGTCACGGTCCCCGGCATCAAGGCGACGATCGTCTTCACCATCGTCCTCTCGACGATCGGCGCCACCCAGCTCTTCGGCGAACCACTGATCTTCGGCCAGGGCCCCAACGGCATCACCGGTGGCACCAACAACCAGTACCAGACCCTCGGCCTGCTGCTCTACGAAGAGGGCTGGAAGAACTACCAGATGGGCCGCGCGGCCACCGTGGCCTGGGCGATGTTCCTGCTGCTCGTCCTCGTCTTCGTCCTGCAGCGCGTCATCTCGCGCCTGCGCAACCGCACGCACTGACCGGGGAGTCACGCCATGACCACCGACACCGCTCCGGTCCGCACCGGCGCCGGAGGCCGCCGCACCGTCGAACGCTCGGCCCCCGCCCGCCGCGGGCGCCTGATGAGGCAGGGCGCGGGCAAACAGCACCACGCGGGACCCGTCGCCTACGTACTGCTCGGCCTGACCGCCCTGGTCTCGCTCTTCCCGCTCTACTGGACGCTGGTCGCGGCCTCCTCCGACAGCGCCCGGATCTCGCGGACCCCGCCGCCGTTCCTGCCGGGACCGCACCTCTTCAGCAACCTGTCCCGGGCCTGGACCGAGGCCGCCATGGGCAAGGCGATGATGAACTCGCTGATCGTCGCCGGCGCCATCTCGCTGTCCACCGTGCTCTTCGCGACCCTGGCCGGATTCGCCTTCGCCAAGCTCCGCTTCAAGGGCCGCAACGCGCTGCTGATGGTCGTCATCGGAACCATGATGGTGCCGCCCCAACTGGGCGTGGTTCCGCTGTTCATGATGATGAGCGACCTCGGCTGGGGTCAGCAGCTGCCGTCGGTCATCTTCCCTACGCTGGTCAGCGCGGTCGGCGTGTTCTTCATGCGCCAGTACTTCGCCGAGGCGCTGCCCGACGAGCTCGTCGAGGCCGGCCGGGTCGACGGCGCGCACTCGCTGCGGATCTTCTGGTCCATCGTGCTCCCGATCGCCCGTGCCCCCATGGCCGTGATCTTCATGATCACGTTCGTCCACGCCTGGAACGACTTCTTCTGGCCGTTCATCGCCCTGGACATGACCAACCCGACCGTGCCCGTGGCGCTCACGCAGCTGAGCGCCGGCTATGTCCGCGACCAGTCCCTGATCATGGCGGGCGCGCTGCTCGGCACGCTGCCGCTGCTCGCGATGTTCGTCGTCTTCGGCCGGCAGATCGTCGGCGGCATCATGCAGGGCGCCGTCAAGGGCTGAGCCCAACTCCCGCCCGCCACCCACCTGTTCCCTCCCGGAGGTTCCCTCATGTCACCCGCGCTCACGTTCCCCGCCGACTTCCTGTGGGGCACGGCGACCGCCTCGTACCAGATCGAGGGAGCCGCCCAGGAGGACGGCCGCACACCGTCCATCTGGGACACCTACGCGCGTACGCCCGGCAAGGTCCTGAACGGTGACACCGGCGACATCGCCTGCGACCACTACCACCGGTGGGCCGAGGACGTCGACATCATGGCCGACCTGGGTGTCAAGGCGTACCGCTTCTCGCTCGCCTGGCCGCGCATCCAGCCGACCGGCCGCGGCCCGGCCCTGCAGAAGGGCCTCGACTTCTACCGGCGCCTGGCCGACGCGCTGCGCGAGAAGGGCATCAAGCCGGTCGCCACGCTCTACCACTGGGACCTGCCACAGGAGTTGGAGGACCTGGGCGGCTGGCCGGCCCGCGAGACCGCCGAGCGGTTCGCCGAGTACGCGGCGCTCGCCGCCGACGGCCTGGGCGACCACATCGACACCTGGACCACCCTCAACGAGCCCTGGTGCAGCGCCTTCCTCGGTTACGCGTCCGGCGTGCACGCCCCCGGCCGCACCGAGCCGGTCGCCGCACTGCGCGCCGCGCACCACCTCAACCTGGGCCACGGCCTGGCCGTTCAGGCACTTCGCTCGGGGCTGCGCCCGTCCGCCGAGGTGTCGGTGACACTCAACGTGCATCACGTGCGCCCGCTGACCGGCGCGGACGGTGACACGGACGCCGCCAGGCGCATCGACGCGCTCGCCAACCGGGTCTTCACCGGCCCGATGCTGCGCGGCGAGTACCCCGAGGACCTGCTGAAGGACACCGCGCCGCTGACCGACTGGTCCTTCGTCCAGGACGGCGACCTCGCCGAGATCCACCAGCCGCTGGACTTCCTGGGCGTCAACTACTACTCGCCGACCCTGGTCTCCGAGGGCGACCCGGCGCACGGCAGCGACGGCCACGGCGCCAGTACGCACAGCCCCTGGGTGGGCGCCGACCGCGTCGCCTTCCACCCCACGCCCGGTGACAGGACCGCGATGGGCTGGACGATCGACGCCTCGGGCCTCGAAGAACTCCTGCTGCGCCTGGGCGCCGAGCACCCCGGCCTGCCCCTGGCCATCACCGAGAACGGCGCCGCCTTCCACGACTACGCGGACCCCGAGGGCAACGTCCACGACCCGGAACGCATCGCCTACGTCCGCGACCACCTGGCCGCCGTGCACCGCGCGATGTCCGCCGGCGCGGACATCCGCGGCTACTTCCTGTGGTCCCTCCTTGACAACTTCGAGTGGGGCTACGGCTACAGCAAGCGCTTCGGCATGGTCCACGTCGACTACCCGACCGGCACCCGCACCCCCAAGGCCAGCGCGCACTGGTACGCGAAGGTGGCGGCGACGGGCACGTTGCCGGCGTGACGGGGACCGTCGGCGGCCCCCGTCACGATGGTCGTGCCGCTCGGCGGGGGCGGTCGGTGGGATCGGGTGGGAGAGGCGCTGGGAGAGGGCCTGGGGGAGGAGCGTTATCGGTGCGGCTGTAGGTGCGCAAGACGTTCCTCTCGGTCGACTGCGCGTTCAGACGGTGGATGACATACGCGACGACGGTGATCAGCACCAGGACCGCGCCCGCGGTGAGTGTGGCGTCCATGGCGATCACCGGCTCACGGCGAGGCGAACGGTGTGGGTGGAGGTCGCGCCGCCTTCGTACTCCCACGCCTCCTCCGCACTCTGCGGCCGGTCGACCACGGCGACGTCGCCGTGGCCCGTGATCTCGGCGGCCATGAGATCGGTGGCCGTCAGCGGGGGCCCGTCCGGGTCACAGGCCGCGGCCATGAGCCGCGCGGCGCTCGCCTCGCTCGTCTCGGGCGGGATCACCAGGAGGTCCCGGCGACCGTTCCCGAGGGACAGCAACAGCATGGTGTGCGGGTCGAGGTCAGGGGTGAACCAGCCGATCTTGAGGACCCGGTCACCGACGGTCACCTTGCGAGGGACGACGGGCCAGAGCATCGGATTGACGGCGACGCGAGTCACGCGACCCCACAGCGGGGCGAGTACGTCCGCCAGGGCAGGGAGCTCTGCGGTCAGATCGCGCGAACGGGGCCACCAGGCTCCGTCGAGGAGGCCGCCGCCCGTCGGGGACAGAGCGAAACGGGGAGTGAGGGTGGCATGCGTGGGCGTGGTGGTCCCGGTCATGATGCGGACCCGTCTTCGGGGCGACGTCACGGTCGTCCCCGATGCCGTTGCTCGCCGAGGACGAGACCCGCGTGGATGCCGGAGTGCGAAATGCCCTTGGTCTCTCCAGCGTACTCCTGCGGGCGAGCGCGGTGACAGGCTCGTCACTGTCCGTGCCCTCCTCGTCCTCTCCGTCCTCTCCGTCCTCTCCGTCCAGAGTCCGTCCGGGCCGATTTTTGGCGGGCGGGAGTACGGTGAAGGAAGCGAGGATGTTCGTATGTCGGTGCCCGGCCATGTCGCCGCGCCCTCGCGACTGACGACCGCCGTCAACCACCCGTCCGTGCAAGGCAGTCGGCAGGAGCCGCGTCTCATGACCCTCGCAATGCACCCACCCCTTCCCTCCCAGCCGCTGCTGCGCCTTCGCCTGGCGCTCCACGCCGGCGGGCCCCGGGCCATCGACGGGGCGTGGTGGCCGCGCTCGTACGACCTTCCGGCCGAACTGCCCTCGCTGCTCGCCGGGTTGCCCCGCACGTGGGGGCATGTCGCCAGCGTCATGTTCAACGGCACGGTGTGGTCACCGGCGCCTGGCCGGATGTTCGTCGCCGGTGAAGTCGTCCGCCTGCGCAGAAACCCGACGGCCACCGCGGACACCGTCGTCCTCCTCGCCCCCGGGCGCGGGCGCTGGGACCTGCTCGTCGTACCTCCGGAGACGGCCGAGGAGGCCGCGGAGCCGATCATGGCCCGTGCGGCGGGAGGGGCGCAGTAACCGCCGGAGTACGGTTGGGGGGACCGAGGGTTCCCCGTGCATCGGCCAGGCGCCCCTGCCGTTCTCGGCGATCGAAGACACTGGGCCCGCTTCGACGGTGTCCGGGACAGGGTTCGCCCTATGGCAGAGCGTGCGTTCCGACCGGCCGATGCGCAGTCGCATGCACGGCTCGGCCACCAGTGTCCTTCGCCCTGGGAAGCGGAGCGGGTCCGCCCGTTGTCCAGGAGCCAGATCGCCGACCATCTCCAGGAGCTGGGTGAGCTGTACGCGGCCCACTCCGTCGCTCGGCCCGCGGAACAGGTGTGGCGGAGCCAGGCGTTTCTGCAGCGCCTGCTGACCGATATGCGGCGTCCCGGGTTCGCGCTGGTGGTCGCGGAGAACACGGCCCTGACGGCGTGCGCGTACGGATTCCCGCTGCGCGAGGGACTGATGGAGATCAGGGAGATCGTCGTGCCGCGTCGGGTACGGGAACAGTCCCAGGGCCGGGACTGGAATCTGGCCCGTCGGTTGCAGCGGCGGCTGCTCGACGACCACGGCCACGCCACCGGGCTCACCCTGGTCGACCGCACCGACGTGAGGGCCCTCGCGGCACTGCGGTCCTGGGGATGGCGGGACACACCGGCAACTCCTTACGGGATACCCCTGTTGGACCCGCGCTGCGCCCTGCTGCTCGGGCGGTGAGCGACGGGAGGTGTGGCCCAGATCACAGTTGAGGTTGACCTTGGGGCAGGGTGCAAGCTCGGCGTGTCGCCACACCTTCACGAACCTCACGGGAGCGATCACCATGTCTGACATGACACGCAACGTCACTGACGGCCCCGACGCGGCCGACCAGGATCGCCCGGAACTCCGCAAGGCGCTGCGGGACATCGTCGACTCCGGCCTCATCGGGATCACGCTGCGCGTGCACGACGAGCGGGGCGAGTGGGTCGGCAGCGCAGGGGTGAGCAAGCTGGGGGAGCCGGCCGAGCCGTCGGTGGACGGCCACGTACGGATCGGCAGCAACACCAAGACGTTCACCGCGACGCTCGTCCTGCAACTGGTCGCCGAGGGCAGTATCGGGCTCGACACCCCGGTGGCCGACTACCTCCCCGAGTTCGGTCTCGACCAGCGGATCACGGTCCGGATGCTGTTGCAGCACACCAGCGGAGTGTTCAACTTCACCGGCGAGTACTACCCGGACGGCACAGTCGTGCCGGGCATCCCCGCCACCACCGCAGGCAAGGAGTGGGTGGGGAACCGCTTCGCGACGTACCAACCGGAGGAACTCGTACGGCTGGCGCTGTCGAAGCCGGCACGGTTCGAGCCGGGGGCGGACTGGAGCTACTCCAACACCAACTACGTGCTGGCCAGGCTGGTGATCGAGCGCGTGTCAGGCCGCCCGGTCGCCGAGGAGATGCAGCGGCTGATCCTGGGGCCGCTCGGACTCTCGGGCACAGAGGCACCGACGACCGGGACGGAGATCGCGGAGCCGCATGCGCACGGCTACTACCGGTACGAGGAGGCGGGCGAGGTGAAAACGGTCGACGTCACCAGCCAGAATCCCTCCTGGATCTCCAGCGGTGGCGACATGGTGTCGACCACGCGGGACCTGCACACGTTCATCTCCGCGCTGGTGAGCGGCAAGCTGCTGCCCGCCCATCTGCTGGCCGAGATGTGCACACCGCGCCCGACGCCCGCTCCGGGCATGGGCTACGGCCTGGGTGTGTTCGTGCAGGACACGGGCGACGGTGGCACGGTCATCACCCACAACGGAGGCGCCGCCGGTCACGCGGCATTGATGTACAGCACGCCCGACGGCAGCACGACCCTGACCGCCGCCCTGAACTACGCGGACGACGCCGATCTTTCCGCGGCCCTGGCCTTCCAGCAGGCGACGCAGCGGCTGGTCGACGAGGTGTTCGTCGGCAGGAGCACCGGCCCGGGACCGGCCGGCCGTCCGAGCCAGGGCGCCTGAGAGATGGCGAACGGGGTCACGATCGGGCAGGCGGCGGTGTTCGTCGGTGTCACAGTGAAGACGGTGCGGCACTACCACAAGCTCGGCCTGGCCGAGGAGCCGGAACGCGACACCTCCGGTTACCGGCGTTACAGATCGGCCGACCTGCTGCGGCTGGTTCAGGTCCGTACGCTGGCCACCGCCGGAGTGCCGCTGGCCGAGGTCGGCGCGCTGCTCGATGCCGACGCCGTACGGTTCGCGGCCGCACTCGACGACGTGGAGCAGCAACTCACCCAACGCATCGCGGAATTGACCACCCGGCGCGACACACTGCACCGCCTGGCCGACGGCAACCGGGCGTTGCTGCCCGACCGCGCCGTGCTGCTCCTGGAGCGCCTGGCGGAACTGGGGTTCACCCCGGAGGAGGTGGAAGCCGCCCGGGACGGTCTGGTGCTCGCCAAGGCCCTGGTCCCCGATGGCTTCGACGACTACCTCGCCGATGTCGAGCACGCTCTGGAGGACTCCCGCTTCCTCGCCCTGAGCAAACGCGCCGCGGAATCCGTGAGTTGGGGCGCCGACGACCCCCGCATCGCCGAACTCGCCACCGAGATGGCCGACCACTACCTCGCCAGTCCCGCCCAACTGAAGATCGTGACAGGGCTCCAGGCCCGGACCGAGGCCTCGACCCGGTACAAGCTGATCGCCCGCCACGGCGAGGACCAGGCGCCGGGCACGGCCCGGCTCACCGCACTCGTCGAGGCCAAGCTCCGCGCCGCCGGCGTCCGTATCCCCGGGCCGGGTTCAGGGCGGTGAGAGGCGTTGGCGTCGCGGCTCGCGCGCCCGTTAGGTTGTCGGCCGTGACCAGTGAAGACACCCTTGCCGCCTGGCTGAAGACCCTCTCCCGTACCGCGTTGACGCGCCTTCTGGAGGAGCGGGACCTGCCGGCCTCCGGCGCCCCGGTGTCCGGGTTCGCGGTGCTGGCCCGTCAGTTGCTCGGCCCGGGCTCGGTCAGCCGGGCCCTCGACCGCGTCACCCTGCCCGAACTCGTCGTACTCGCCGAGATCGCCGCGTACGCCGCCGAGTCCCACGAGCCGGTGGAGCCCGCTCCGGAGGGCCTCGAACCCGAGAACCGGGCCGTGGACCGTACGGAACTCCTCGACAGGATCGCGGGAGGCGGCAGCGAGGAAGGTGAGGAGGCCGCCCGGCGGCGAGCCGTCGCCGAGGTCGCCCTCGACCGGCTCGCCGACCGGGCCCTGCTGCTGCCACCGCATGGCGACCGGCTGACCGTACCGAGCGTTCTCCACGGCAGGTCCGCCGAACTCCAGGGCTACGGCGGCCCCGTCGGCCCGCTGCTCACCGACGCCTTCAAGGCCGCCGAGATCCACCGCATCGCCACAGGGCTCGGCCTGCCCGCGGAGCGCACCCGCGACGCCGCCCAGCACGCGATCGTCGCGACGCTCTCCGACGCCGAACGGGTCCGCGCCCTGGTCGCCGACGCTCCCGCCGACGCCCACGACCTCCTGGCCGACCTGGTCCCGGGACCACCGCTGCTCGCCACACACTGCTTCGTCTCCGAGTACGGCTATTACGCCGGCTCCCACGCCAAGTTCCACTTCCGCGAGCAGGGCTCCGGCGACCCCGGCACCGACTGGCTCGCCGAGCGCGGCATGCTGGTCCCCGTCGGAACCGACCTCGCCGAGCTGCCGTACGAGGTCGCCCGCGTGCTGCGCGAGGCCGGCCCCCACCGGGCCCTGCCCCACGCCCCGCAGCCGGTGGCCACCGTGCCGCTCGCCCCACAGACCCTCGAAGGTCAGGCCCGGTCCGCCGCGGCGGCCGCCGCCGACCGGGCCGAACGGCTGCTGCGCGCCCTGGCCGCCGAGCCGGTCGCGATCCGCAAGAGCGGCGGCGTCGCCGTGCGCGACACCCGTCGTCTCGCGAAGGCGGCCGGCCTCGACGAGAGCGAGGCCCGCCTGTGGATCGACCTCGCGGCGAACGCCGCGCTGATCGGCCCGAGTGAGCCCGAGGGGAGCAGCAAGACGCCCACAGGGCGTGGCCGTTCCCGCCGAGCCGCCGCGCCCCCGGCCGAACCGGTACGGCTGCTGCCCACGCCCGCCTGGGACCAGTGGTCCGGAGCGGACCCGGCCGCCCGGCTGCTGCCGCTGGTCGCCGCGTGGGTGGTGGTCCCGGAGATCTTCACGTACTGGCCCGAGGCCTCCGGCGACACCGCCGTCGCACTGATCGCCCCCGACGACCCGTACGCCGTCGATCTGCGCCACGGCCTGCTCGCCGCCCTCGGCTCCCTGCCCGAGGGCGAGGCACCCGGAACCGCCCCCGCAGGCCGGTCCGTCCATGCGCCGACCCTCGACGGCGACACCCTCACCGACCTCGTCGTCCGGGCGTCCTGGTATCGCCCGGCCTGCCTGTCGATCCCTGACGCGGAGGACCGCGCGCGAGCCGTCCTGGGTGAGGCCGAACTCCTCGGCCTCACCGCCCACCACACCCTCACCGCCGCCGGGCGCGCCGTCCTCGCCCTCCTCGACGCGGGCGCGGCCCGGCACTTCCCGGCCGTCCCCGGCGCCGGAGCCGACATCGGTGACCACCCCGTACTGGCGGACGCCGTAGGGGAGTTGGGACGCACACTGGCCGGGCTGCTCCCGCCGCCCGAACACACCGCCCGCTTCCAGGCCGACCTCACCGCCACCGTGTCAGGACCGGCCGCATCCGAACTGGCCGAGCTTCTCGCCGCCTGCGCCGACCGCGAGTCCGACGGGCATGCCACGGTGTGGCGGATCGGCCCCGCCTCCGTGCGCCGCGCGCTCGACGCGGGCTGGGACGCGGCCACCCTGACCGACCGCCTCACCGCCGCCTCGCACGGTTCGGCCGCGCTGCCACAGCCACTCAGCTACCTCATCTCCGACACCGCCCGCGTCCACGGCCGTATCCGCGTCGTCAGCTCCGCATGCGCCCTGCGCTGCGACGACCCCGCGCTCACCGCCGAGATCGCCGCCGCCCGTCCCCTCGCCAAGCTCGGCCTGCGCGCGCTCGCCCCCACCGTCCTCATCTCCGCGGCGGACGCCGAGGCGACCCTGGCCGCCCTGCGAGCGGCCGGCTACGCCCCCGTCCTGGAAGCCGCCACGGGTACCACCGTCGTGGAACGCGCCCCGCAGGAACGCTCCCCGGCCGCCATGCCCTCCCTCTCGGAAGTCCACGCCCCGTACGGCCGGGGCAAGGGACCCGCCACGGCGCATGCGCTGGCCGCGGCCCTTCTGTCCTCCTGACGGTCAGGGCCGGGTGACGCGGTCGACCAGATCGGTCCAGCCCGCCTTCACCCGCGATACGGGCATCTCGCACTCACCGGTCAGATGGTGGATGAGGGACGGGTCGAGGTAGGCCAGGAGCGCCTGGGCGTGGAGCTCGAAGTCCGTGTCCACCGCGACCTCCCGGAGCAGGGCGGTGACGTGCGCGAGGAACACCTGGCGAATGGGGTGGGACAGGCGGCGGACGGAGTCCGAGTGCGAGGCCAGGATGAGGTCCAGCTGCTCGACCGACCAGTCGATCACCGCCACGCCGAACGCCCGCAGCCGCTCCACGGCCGGTGCGCCGGGGCCGAGCGGCGGCGGGCCGCTCAAGAAGTCGCCCTGCAGCTTCTTCGCGGAGTGGTCGAGGAGCGCCAGGAGCAGGCCGGTGCGGTCGCCGAAGCGACGGAAGACGGTCCCCTTGCCCACGGACGCCGCCGCGGCCACCGCTTCCATCGTGACCTCGCCCGCGCCGTGCTCCGCCACCAGGCGTTCCGCGGCATCGAGGAGGCGTGCGCGGTTGCGGGCGGCGTCGGCGCGCAGAAACGGCCCGTCGTCCGCGGGCGGGGAGTGGGGCAGGGTGCTGGCCATGTGCCCAGCGTAAGTCACGTACGAACAAATGGACCGCGGTCCGTTTCGTCTGCTAGACAGTAAACGGACCTTGGTCCGGTTAGCTGCTCGTGCTCCGATGTACGCGCCGGGACCGGGGCCGCAGAACCGCGATATCGCATCCTCTTGGAGTTCTCATGTCTGTTCGTATCCTCGCGCTCGTCGGCAGCCTCCGCGCCGGTTCGTACAACCGCCGCCTCGCCGAAGCCGCCGTGCAGCTCGCCCCCGAAGGCGTCGAGGTCGAACTCTTCGACGACCTGGCCGCGATCCCCTTCTACAACGAGGACATCGACGTCGAAGGCGGCGCCCCGGCCGCCGCCACCGCACTGCGCGAGGCCACCGCGAAGGCGGACGCGCTGCTGCTCTTCTCCCCCGAGTACAACGGCACGATCCCGGCGGTCCTGAAGAACGCCATCGACTGGCTGTCCCGCCCGTTCGGCGCCGGCGCCATCAGCGGCAGGCCCGTCGCCGTCGCCGGTACCTCGCTCGGCCGGTTCGGCGGCGTGTGGGCGCACGACGAGGTCCGCAAGTCCGTGGGTGTCGCGGGCGGCGCGGTGATCGAGGACGCCAAGCTCTCCATCCCCGGCTCCCACAACCGCTTCGCCGAAACCCACCCGGTCGAGGACGCCGAGGTCGCGGCGCAGCTGACGGAGATCGTCGCGCTGCTGCACACCGCTTCCACGGCGAGGGCGACGGCCTGACCTCGTCGAGGCGGAGACCGACCGTCTGCCGGTCCCCCGCGCGTCGCGGCAGGTCAGGCCCGATCCGGGCTGACCCCCGCCACCGCCGGCCCGAGCAGCGTGCTGGCGCGCGCGGTGGGGTCGGGGTGGTGTTCCGTGGCGAGGGCGAGGCCGACGGCCAGGGTGATCAGGTCCTCGACCGTGCCCTTCGGCGTCACCGCGCCCTCCCGCGCGGCGCTCCGCAGCAGCGGCTCTCCCGCCTCGATCAGCGTCGCCGCGCGGGAGTTACCCCGTACGGGGTCCTGCGCCTCGTCGTACGAGAGGGCCGCGGCCAGCCCGCGCGCGGTGACGCAGTAGGCGACCACTTCGCCCAGCCACTCCAGCAACGCCTTGCGCTGGGCATACCGCTGACGCGCTTCGAGGACTGGGCGGGGGAGAACCTTCGTTGAGCGGCACTCCGGCTCGGCTCGCGCGCGGCGTGGCCGCGGTCAGTCCAGGTCGGACATGTCGAGCACGAACCGGTAGCGGACGTCGTTGCGCTCCAGGCGGGCGAGGGCGGTGTTCACCTGGGACGACGGCAGCAGCTCGATGTCGGCGGTGATGCCGTGGTCGGCGCAGAAGCGCAGCATGGCGGCGGTGGACGGGCGGCCGCCGCTGCCCGCGGAGCTGAGTTTCTTGCGGCCGATGAGCAGGTCCAGCGTGTCCACGGTGACCGGTCCGAGGTGGCCGAGGTGGCCGAGGGTGCCGTCCATGGCGGTCACCCGTAGGTACGGAGCCAGGTCATGGGGAGCCGAGATGGTGTCGATGACGACATCGAACCGGTCGCGGACCGCTTCCATCTGCTCCGGGTCGGTGGACACGACGAATCCCCGCGCCCCCAGGGTGTGTGCCTCGTCGGCCTTGTCCGGGGTCCGGCTGATGACGGAGGTCGTGGCGCCGAGCCCGGTCGCCATCTTGACCGCGAGGTGTCCCAGGCCGCCAAGACCGGCCACGGCCACGGTGGTACCTGGACCCACGCCGAGCGCCCGCAGCGGTTCCCAGACGGTGACTCCGGCGCAGAGCAGCGGGGCCGTGGCCGCCGGGTCGAGGCCCGCGGGGAGACGGTGGGCGAACCGGTCGCTCACGACGTACTCGCGGGAGTACCCGCCCAGGGTGGTCGACCCGTCCTGCCGGTCGGCTCCGCCGTAGGTCAGCGTCGGGAACTCACGGCAGAAGTTCTCCTGGCCGGCCCGGCACATGCGGCACACGCCGCACGAGTCGACGATGTTGCCGACAGCCACGGGGTCGCCCGGCGAGAAGTCGACAACCGCGCTCCCGGCCTCGGTCACCACGCCGGTGAACTCGTGCCCGGGCACGAGCGCGCCGTTCGCACCGCTCTCGTGTGCCCGCAGCGCGTGCAGGTCCGTGTGGCAGACACCGCAGTACTCGACCCGTATCGCGATGTCGTCCGGGCGCAGGTCCCGGCGCTCGAGCGCCGTACGGCGCAGGGTCCGCGTCACGCTGTCCGCCTGCCATCCGGTTGTGGAACGCATCGCCAACTCCTAAGACAGACTGTTCGGTCTGTTTGACCGTAGGTGGATACGGGCCGAGAAGCAAACAGACGAGTCTGTCTGTTACGGTGCGATGCATGCCCGACCAGCCATCCAGTAGCCAGCCATCCAGCAGCCGCGGAGCGGCGACGTACCAGCGCATCGTCGACGTCGCCACCCAGGAATTCGCCCAGTACGGCATCGCCGGTGCACGCGTCGAGCGGATCATCGCCGCCGCACGCACCAACAAGGCGCAGCTCTATGGCTACTTCGGCAACAAGGAACAGCTCTTCGACGCGATCTTCTTCGCCTCACTGGAGCGGATCACCAACGTCGTCTCCATCGACGCCACGGACCTCGCCGACTGGGCGGTGCGCCTCTACGACGAGTACCTCAGCCGCCCCGACCTGATCCGGCTCGCGACCTGGGCGCGCCTGGAGCGGCGCCCGGCGGGGCACCTCGTGGCGGACCACGACCACTACGACGACCACAAACTCCAGGCCATCGCGCAGGCCCAGGACGCCGGACGCATCCGCCAGGGGGACCCCTTCGACGTGCTGGCCATGGTCATCGCCATGTCCATGGCCTGGTCCCCGGTGAGCAATGTCTACGCCGCCTCCGCCGAGGAGCCCGCCGGCGTGCACGACCAGCGGCGCGCTCTACTCCGCGACTGCGTGAGCCGCGCTGTCGCCCCGTAGTGGCTCGGCCGATCGGACCGGAAGCTTGGACGGTCGGCCGACGCGGCGCCGGGGAACGCGGCACTAACTTCCTTCTCAGCAGGTGACACCACGGAGAGGGAGCCACGATGGATCAGCGAACGTCCGACCGCGACACCGGTCTGGCCACCGAGTTCGAGAGGGACGTCCTCACGCTGCTGCTGGAGGCGATGCGCGCGGCGGCCAGGCAGGAACGCGAGGACCTCGGTACGGAGAGTGTGCTGGCCGCGCTCGTGTCGGGTGACTCGGCGGCGGGTGCCGCGATCGCCCCCGGCATGCGGGCCTCCGGCTCGCTCGGCGGATCGATCGGGGCCCGGGGGACGTCCGTGTGGGTCAGCGACGACGCGGGGGACGGCGCGGCGGAAGGCCCGGACGACGAGCGGGAGATCGACGCCCTGTGGCGGGAGGCCCGGCACGAGGAGGCCAAGCGGCTGCGTCGGGCGAACCAGAAGAAGGAGAAGAAGGAGAGGAAGAGGGACGGGGAGGAGAAGGGGCGCGCGGGGGAGCGGGTTCCGGAAAGCATCGAACTCCCGCCCATGACCGGCGCGTTGCGGTCCTGCCTGCGCAAGGCGCTGGAGGCGGCGCGGGAGGAGGGCGCCGTTTCCGTGCAGGTCCGCCATGTGGCGCGTGCCCTGGTCGAGTTGCCCGAGACGCGTGCCCGCGAGGCCATGGTGGTGGAGAAGGTGGACGTCCCGGCCGCCTCGGCCGCGCTCGATGCGCTGCGGGGGAGCGACGAAGTGCCGGAGCCCTCCGCGGTGTTGATCCTGCGCAAGGCGGGGACGTTCGGGAAGAGCGGTAATCCGCTGACCCGGAAGTTCACCTACTGGGTCTTCGGGGGCGGGGCCGGGTTCGGTTCCGCGGTCGTGGGCGCGGTGCGCACGGAGGCATCACGGGTGACGGTGCGGCGCGGGGACTCGCAGACGCGGGCCGTCGACACGCTGCTGGGCATCCTCGCGCTCGACCGGTCGTTGAGCGTCGCGGAGCGTGCGCTGCCCGAGAAACTGCAGGGGGCGAACCGGGGAGCGGAACTCCTGCGCCGCCACGGTGCCCGGCAGGACACCCTCGCCCGGGTGCTGCTTCCCACCACCGGGGTCGAGCAGGGGGAACCCGCGGAGGTGCCCAGCTCCGCCGACTTCGAACGGCGGCTCCTGCACGTCACCCAGTTCACCGCCTCCCACCATGGCTCGCCCACGGTCGGCACGACCCATCTGCTGGCCGCGCTGCTGGACAAGACCGGGACGGACGCGGAGTCCGCGGCGGAGATCGAGCGTGTGCTGACCGAGAGCGGCGTGGACGTCGACGGGCTGCGGGCGGAGCCGGACCTCCAGGTGCCCGGAGGAGCGGCAGCCTCCCACTGAGGCCCGGTGGAGGCCGCGGTGGTCCGCCAACGCGTATGACACGATCACCCGTCGACAACGGAATCCGCACGGAGGAAACGATGAACCCGGTACTGCGACCGTGGACGCGGATACGCCGCGAGGCCGCCGCGATCCGGAACGCGGTGCGCGCCGCGCCCCGGCGGACGGTCGTGATCGAGTCCGTGGTCGCCGGCCTGGTCCTGGTGTGCTCGCTGGTGCCGGTTCCCCTGGTCCCGCCGGCCCACCCGGTGCCGGTGGTCCTCGTGGGTGTGTGGGCGGCGCTGCTCGTGCCCGCGCGGCGCAGGTACCCGACCCTCGCGGTGCTGGGCTGCATGCCGGTGATCGCGGGGGAGAACGTATGGGCGACGGTGGTCGTGCCGTGCGTCGTGTGGTCCGCCGTGCGCCGCATCACCTCCGCGCGGCGTGCCTGGGCGGCGGTCGGGGCGAGCGCCGCCGGTTCCGTGGTCCTGGCGATCGCCGGCCAATCCCGCCAAGAGCTCCCGACGTTGCCGTACCTGGTCACCGGAGCCGGCCTCGCCGCGCTGTTCGTCCTGCTGCCCGCGTTGTCCGGCCGGGTGCTCGGGCATCGCCGTCCCCTGAAGGGGCTGCTGCGGGAGCGCAACACCTACCTCGAACAGGCCCGCTTCCTCACCGACGAGGCGGCCCGCATGGAGGAACGTACGCGCATCGCCGCCGAGATGCACGATCTGCTCGGCCACCGCATCGGCCTCATCTCGGTGCACGCCGGGGCCCTTCAGCTCGCCGCCGAACGACAGGCACCCCCGCTGGCCCCGCAGGCCGAACTTCTGCACACGACCGCAGGAACGGCCATGGACGAACTGCGCGGCATCCTCGGCATCCTCCGCCACCAGTCCGGTGAGGACATCGGCGAGCGGGGAACCCGCGAGTCCCTCGCGGCCCTCGTAGAGGACTCCCGGAACGCGGGGACCGACGCCGAACTACTCTGGTACGCAAGCGAGTTGACCGAGGTCGACGCCCGCTCCCGGCAGGCCGTCCACCGAGTCACCCGTGAAGGACTCACCAATGCGCTGAAGCACGCACCCGGCGCGCGCGTCCGTGTGACGGTCCAGGACGAAGGGGAGACGGTGGTGATCGCCGTCGTCAATGACGCCCCGCCGAAGCCCCGTTCACCCGGCGACGGGAACCGTAGTGGGCTCGTCGGCCTCCACGAAAGGATCAGCCTGCTCGGGGGCGTCCTGCATGCCGGACCACGTCCCGAGGGTGGCTTCGCCCTCTCCGCCCGGATCCCCGTCCGGCCCAACGTGCGGTCCGTGTACGCCACTTCGTCGAAGCCGCTGTCCGACGGGGCGGGCTCCCGGCCCCCGCTGTCCACGGAAGTGCTCACGTGGCCCCGCATCCTGGGTGGCGGCTGTGCGGCGCTGCTGGTGCTGCTGCCGACGATCGGGGGCGCCATCGCCCTGTTGATCATGGCCGTTCTACAATGAGGCGATGATCCGAGTCCTGATCGCCGACGACGAGGCGTTGATGCGCACCGGGATCCGGCTGGTCCTGGAGCACGACGACGAGATCCGCGTGGTGGCCGAGGCGCAGGACGCCCATGAGGCCGTCGAAGCCTGCCGCGTCCACACCGTCGACGTCGCCCTCCTCGACATCCGCATGCCCGGGGACGGCATCACCGCCGTCGCCCGGATCGCCCGGCAGTCGCCCCGCACCCGCGTGGTGATGCTGACCGCCTTCGGCGAGGAAGCGACCGTCACCAGCGCGTTGCGCGCCGGGGCCCACGGCTACCTCCTCAAGGACACCGGCCCTCACGCGCTCATCGACGCCGTACGCCGCGCCGCCGCCGGAGAACCCGTCCTCGCCCCGCAGGTCACCCGCCAACTCGTCGACTTCCGGACCCGGTTGGGCCACAGCGGCGACGCGGCGGCGGGTCGCATCGCGGACCTGACACCGGCCGAACGGGACATCCTGCGGCTGCTGGGCACCGGCCTCTCCAACGCCGAGATCGCCGCCCGACTCCACCTGAGCTCCGGCACGGTGAAGGCCCACATCAGCAGCATCCTCACCCGCACCGACTGCACCAACCGGGTCCAGGCCGCGGTGCTGGCACAGGAGGCGGGCCTGCTCGGCTGACACCCGGCAGCCCTCTGCCCCCTCCCGCTACGGCGTGCCCCCGGTCTGCTTCAGCTGCAAGCGGCGCAGCGCCCGGGGTGCCGTCTCCGGCAGGGCCATCAGGCACACGATGGACAGGACGCAGGTTCCGGCGAGGTAGTAGCCGACGTTGACCGCGTTCCCGGTGGCCGCGACGATGCGGTTCGCGATCAGCGGCGAGATTCCGCCGCCGAGGACCGCCCCGAGGTGGAAGGCGATGCCCATTCCGGACTGCCGCTGGTCGCGGGGGAAGAGCTCGGTGAAGAAGGTGTACATCGGGCCGAAGAGCAGACCGGTGGTCGCGAAGCCGAGCATCAGCGCCACGGTGAAGGCGCCGATGGAGCCCGCTCCCGCGACGGGGAAGATGACCAGCGACGCGACCAGCGACGAGAGCGCACCGGCGAACATGATCGGCCGCCGGCCGAACCGGTCCGAGGCCCAGGCCCCGACGACATTGCTGGCCGCGTGGACCAGCAGGCCCAGCGTGCTGGCGTTGACCACCGCCTGCCGCGGCAGCCCGAGACCGTCGGGCGCGGCCGAGGTGGCGTAGGACATCATGAAGGTGACCAGCGCGAACGTGCAGGAGTTCAGGCCGATGTTGACCCCCGCGGCCAGCAGCACCCGCCGCCAGTTGGAGCGGAAAACATCGGCCACCGGGCGCCGGTCCTTGAGCGCCGCGCCCTCCTCGCGCACCATCTGCTGGAAGACCGGGCTCTCCGCGACGCCCCGGCGGATCCAGACGCCGATGACGATGGCCACGCCGCCGGCGAGGAACGGCAGTCGCCAGCCCCAGGACTCGATGCTGGAGTCCGGCAGGAAGAGCACCGCGGCAAACGCCAGATTGGCGATGATCGTGCCGAACGGCGAGCCGAGGGCGACGAACACGCCGTAACGGGCCCGTTTCTCATCAGGGGCGTGCTCGATGGCCAGCGCGGCAGCGCCACCGGTCTCCCCGCCGCGGAACAGGCCGTGTCCCATCCGCAGGACGACCAGGAGCAGCGGCGCCGCGACACCGATCTGCGCGTAGGTCGGCAGCACACCCATCAGTACGGTCGCCGCGCCCATGCCGATGAACGTGAGCAGCAGCGCGAAGCGCCGGCCGTACCGGTCGCCGACCCAGCCGAACCCGGCGGCGCCGAGCGGAGCCATCAGGAAGCCGATGGCGAAGGTCGCGAGCCCGAGGAAGGTGCCGAACCAGGCGTCGTCGGTCTTGAAGAAGGTGTCCGTGAGGACCAGCGTGGTCGCTGTCCCGTAGATGGCGAAGTCGTAGAACTCCAGGGACGTGCCAAGACCACTGGCGATGGCGATGCGGACGACGCCGGTGCGCTGCGGCGGTGGCGAACCCGTGGTCGCCGTCGCTGATATCTGCTCGGTCATATTTCTACCTCTGGGCCTGTCGGCAGGGGAGTTGCGGCACGTGGCCGGCGAGCACCGGCCGGCGGTCAGTACAGCTCGATGCGGAGCCGGTCGGAGCGCGCCCGAGACACACACAGCGCGATCTCCGTGCCCGCCGCGTGCTCGGCGGCGGACAGGCAGTGGTCGCGGTGGTCGGCGGTTCCCTCCAGGAGGCCGGACACGCACGAGCCGCAGATGCCCTCCTCGCAGGACTTGCCGACCGGGATGCCCGCCTCCTCAAGTACGGAGAGGATCGAGCGGTCCGCCGGGACCTCGAACTCCTCGCCGGTGTCGAGCTCCACTGTGAACGGTGTGTTGTCCGAGGCGTCGACCGGCTCCGCGGAGAAGTGCTCGACATGGACCTGCGCTTCGCCCACGACCGGGGTGAAGACGGCGGTGACCTGGTCCATGAAGCCGACCGGGCCGCAGGTGTAGACATGGCTGTCGGCGCTCAGCGTGGCCACCGAGGGGGCGAGGATGCCGGGGTGCTCGGCCCGTGGCCGACCGATGTGGAGGGTGACCCGGTCGCGGAACTCGGCGCGGCGCTCCAGCAGGTCGCCGAAGGCGAGTTCGGCGCGTGAGCGCACGAAGTAGTGCAGCGTGAAGTCGGCGCCGCGGCGGTGGAGTTCGTAGGCCATGCTGAGCAGCGGGGTGACGCCGATGCCGCCGGCCACCAGCAGGTGACGGTCGGCGCCGTCGGCGATGCCCAGCAGGTTGCGCGGCGGCCCGATGGTCAACCGGTCGCCGATCGCCGCCCGGTGGAGCGCTTCCGAACCGCCCCGGGACTCCGTCTCCCGCTTCACCGCGATGAGGACGGATGAGCGGTCGGCCGGGTCCCCCGCCAGCGAGTACTGGCGCAGGACCCCGGTCGGGCCGGTCACATCGACGTGCGCGCCCGCGGCGAAGGGGCCGAACGCGGCGCCGTCGGCCCTGCGCAGCCGCAGGGAGCGGACCGCCGCGCTCTCCTGAACGATCTCGGACACCTGGACGGCGACACTCACAGCAGGAACCCCGCGGCGGGCACGGCTTCCTCGGAGTCCACCAGCCGGATCACCTTGCGCACGATCCGGTCCTCGGACCGGTCCGCACCGAACCGGACCGTGAACTCGACGTCCCCGGCCCACAGTTGGTGACGGCCCCGCTTGTAGGCGATCAGGACCTGGGCGGCGCGCAGCGACACCGATCCGTCGGTGGTCTCCACGGGCACGAAGCGAGACACGGTGCGCACGGTCCTGGCCGAGTCGACCGCCGCGATGGCGTACCCCTCGGTGAGGCGCGCCACGCGCATGGCCCGCATCCGCGCGTCGTCGTAGACCATGTTCAGCTGGTCGTCGAAGTCCTCGGTGGTGGCATCGAGCGGGATGACGTAGATGCCGTCCTCGGCATACAGCTCGTTCCAGGCCTGGTACTCCTTGCGGTCGAGCAAGTCGGCCTCGTGCCAGAGGAGTTCGATGGCCCGTACGACGCGAGGGTCGGAGAGGGTGGCCCCGGGGGCGTGGGGGATCGTGGTGGCGGTCTCAGTCATTGCTCATCATCTTCTTCCACATCCGGTACGCGGCCCGCATACCGGTCTCGTCGGTGCTGTGCGAGGTGGCCCAGCCCTCGGGGGCCTCGGTCTCGCGCTTCAGGCCACGGTTCACCATGATCGGCATCTCCGGGCAGGCCTGCGCGCCGCGTTGGACGCGGTCCCAGCCCTCGGCGTCGTCGGGGGTGCCGAAGCCGAACGGGCCCTGGAAGTGCTCGTGGATACGCAGCCGTTCGCGGCGGATCGGGCCCGCGATCTCCTCCGGGGCGTCCACCCCGAGCGCCACGTGCTCGATGATCGTCTCGTCGACGCTGACCGGGCGCAGTACCCGGAAGAACGCCGAGGACAGGCCGACGTTGGGGAACAGGTTGAGGTTCGACCCGGTGCCGTGCATCGCGCGGACCAGCTTGCGGATCTGCGCGTCGTCGGCCCCGCCCTGCCTCAACTCGGCCACCAGACCGTCGAACCGGGGTTGCAGAGGCTCGCTGTCGTCGTCGGCGTCGAGGTCCATGTGCGCCGGCACCATGTGCATCACACTGTGCCCGTTGCCGAGGTCCTGACAGGTGGAGGCCGGGTCGGTCATGAAGCTCAGCATGTCGGCCGTCTCGCCGTCCACCGAGCTCATCCAGGAGCGGTGCACGATCGGGAAGTGGTAGCCGTCGGTGGTGTTCTCCAGCTGGATCTTCCAGTTGCCCCGGAACCTGAACCGGTGGGTGCCGAGCACCTTGAGCGGATGGCCGCCGCCCTGCTTCATGAACCGGTCGGCCCACTGCCGCACATCGCCGAGGAACTCCTCCAGCGGCTCCGCGTCCTGGTCGAAGGTGGCGAAGATCAGGCCGCGGTAGCTCTCCGTGCGCAGCTTGCGCAGGCCCATCTCGTCCTTGCTCATCACCCCCTCGTAACCGTCGGGGTAGGGGATGCCGCGCAGCCGCCCGTCCAGACCGTAGGACCAGGCGTGGTACGGGCAGGTGAAGCCGTTGGCCTCGCCGCGCGGCTTCTCGCACAGGCTGGCGCCGCGGTGCCGGCAGCGGTTCACCAGGGTGTGGATGGCGCCCTTGCGGTCCCGCGTGACGATCACCGAATTGCGGCCCACGTACGTGGACTTGAAGCTTCCCGGCTTGGGAAGTTCGCTCTCGTGCGCCACCCAGATCCAGGTCTTCTCGAAGATCTGCGTCATCTCGCGCTCGAAGATCTCCGGGTCCGTGTAGACCCGCGCGGCGACGCGGTCCTCGTGGACGAGATCGGACGGCTCCAGCTGATGGATGGTGGCCGGGGTGAACTCGATGGTCATGATGTCTTCTCCTCGGTGTTGCTGTTCCCGGGGCCCAGGAAGCCGGGGGTCGTCGGGTCGAGGCCCAGCAGAACGGCCCCGGCGTCGTCGTAGATGTGCTGGCTGAGCGAGGCGTGCAGCTGGGGGACCTGGGCGTCGAGGCGGATCCGGTTCAGCGGGTGGGAGTTCTGGATGATCGCCGCCCCGGACACCTTGGACAGGTCGTGGACGACCTGGGCGGAGGTGTCGGCGATGTGCACGGCACTGAGGCGGATGCGGGCGACCTGCTCCGCGCTCGCCACCTCCCCGGCGCTGACGGTCTCCCACACCTCCTCGGCGACGTCCAGGAAGTAGCGGCGAGCCGACTGCAACGCCACGTACGCCCGCGCGAACTCCGTTCGGTAATATGCCCGTTCGCCGACCGGCGGTGCGCCCGTGATGCCTCGGTAGGAGCCGGAGCGCTGCGCGTGGTCGAGGGCGCCCAGGGCCACACCGAGCCCGATGGCCGCATGGCACTGCGCCTGGTACGCCAGCAGCGGGTAGCGGAAGAGGGGCTCGTCGATCTGCGAGGCACCCCCGCGGACATAGGTCCACTCCAGCGGGATCTCGACATCATCGAGCACCGTGTCGAAGGAGCCCGAGGCACGCATCCCGCTCACGTCCCAGTCCTGGACGATCGTCACCTGATCGGCGGGGAGGAGAGCGGCGCGGGGCTGCCCTCCCGCGGACTCGTCCAACAGGCCTACGTTGATGTAGTCGGCGGCCATGCAGCCGCTGGCGAACTTCCACCGGCCGCTCACCCGGAACCCGCCCGCGGTCCGCTCGGCCCGCTGCATCGGGAAGAGGCCACCGGCCACGACGACGTCCGGACCGTCGCGGTAGATCTTCTTCTGCGTCCCGACGGGCAGCGCGCCGAGGTAGGTGTTGGCGGAGGCGAAGCCCACCACCCAGGCGGTGGACCCGTCGACGCGGCCCACCTCCTCGACGAGTTCCAGGAACCGATGGGGCGGCAGCACACTTCCCCCGAACCGGATCGGGGTGGCGTGCCGGTAGACACCGAACGGCATGAGTTTCTCGATGAAGTCACGGGGGACGTACCCCTGCGCGTTGAACTCCGCCCGTCGTTCGGTGAGCTCCGCGAGCACCGCCTGCCACTTCGTACCCGCTGTCGGCTCGGGGGCGTCACCCATCTCGGCTCCTTCCGGCTGGTTCAAGGCCCAACGGGATGCTCAGCCATGGGATGTGCCGATGCGACGGGTCGGACCGGTGAGTGGACCGACGCGGCGGAACGGGCAGGACGATGTGGTCGGATCCTGTGGCGGAACGGACGCGCCGCCACAGGCGCGAACCCCAAAGGAGGAGTGGCCGAGCATGGAAGAGCAAGAGCCGGTCGACCGCGCCCCGCGGATGACCCTCACCTGCTACAACGACAACCACGGCTACGGGTGGAAGCACGTCGACCTGTTCGTCCACGACGCGGCGGGCCGCGAACTCGGCTGGGTGCACTGGGGTGTTCCCCAGGACGGCCCGGACGCGGCGGACGAGGAGACCGCCCGGGTCGAACCCGCCCTGCGGCGCACCTCCGACTGGCGGCACGGTGTGAGCGCCGGCGGTATGGACTTCTGGGAGGCCGACGCGCAGTGGGGGACTGACACGCAGTGGGAGATGAAGTGAGCGACACCGTCCGACAGCCCTGGTCCCTGAGCGAGCTCGTCGACGGGCTGCGGTCCGGGCGGACCACGCCCGAAGCGGCCCTGCGCCGCAGCCGCGAGCGCATCGCACGGACCGAGGAGCGGGTACGCGCCTGGGTGGCCTTCGAGGACACACCCGCGGCCGTACACACCGGCCCCCTGGGCGGCGTCCCGATGGGCGTCAAGGACATCATCGACCTGGCCGGGCTGCCCACCCGGTGCGGTTCGGTGCTGCGCGCCGACGCAGCACCCGCCGCGGGGGACGCCCCCGTCGTGACGGCCTGGCGGGCGGCGGGGGCGATCCCCGTCGGCAAGACCGTGACCACGGAGTTCGCCTTCTTCGCGCCCGGCCCGACCCGCAACCCCGCCAACCTGCGGCACACGCCCGGCGGTTCCTCCAGCGGTTCGGCCGCGGCGGTCGCCGCCGGGCAGGTCCCGCTGGCCATCGGCTCCCAGACCGCGGGATCGGTCACCAGGCCGGCCGCGTACTGCGGGGTCGCCTCGCTCGTCCTGCGCCACGGTCACCTGTCCACCGACGGCGTCGCAGGACTCAGCCCCAGCCTCGACGCACACGGCGTGTACGCGGCCACCGCCGCCGACGTCTCCCTCGCCTGGGCGGCCCTCACCGGCGAACCGGACCCGGCCCGCGACACACACACCGCGCCACGGCTCGCGCTCTGGAACGCCGCCCCGATGGCCGCCGTGTCCGACGACATGGGCGCGGCGCTCGCCACCGCCGAGGCCCGAATCACCGACCGCGGCGCGCAGATCGACGCCTTCCCGCTGGAGCCACTGATCGCCGAAGTGACCGCGGCACACCCGGTGGTGATGGCCTACGAAGCCGCGCGCGAACGCTCCGCCGAACTGGAGCGGGCCGACCGTCTCAGCGCACCCCTGGCCGGGCTGCTGCGAACCGGCGCGGACACCCCGGAAGCCGACTACCTCGCCGCGCGCCACCTGGTCTCCGCCGCACGCGCCGAACTCGGCGCGCTCCTCACCCGATACGACGCGGTGCTCGGCCCGGCCGCGCCCGGAGCGGCCCCACAGGGACTCGACGCCACCGGCGACCCCGTGCTCAGCCGCCCGTGGCAGGCCCTCGGTCTGCCCACGGTGGCCGTACCGGGCCTGCGAGACGCGGCAGGGCTGCCGCTCGGACTCCAGGTGATCGCTGGATCCGAGGCGGCAGCCCTGCGTGCTGCGGCCTGGGTGGAGCGAAACCTCAACGGGTGAGAGAGGCCCACCCGTTGAGGGAGCAGCGGGACCGTTCAGGCGCCGGCCGCGTGCTCATTGGTGTGGTTCGTCCCCGGCGCCTTGAGAAGGACGGAGCGCTTCGGGTAGCTGCTCGCGAAGAAGTCGGGCAGGTCGGCGATGGCGACGTTCTCCGTCCGGGTCCGCGTGACCTTCCACTCGCCGTCGATCCTGCGGAACGCGTTATTGAGCCGGCTGGCACGGATCAAGGACTTGCCGTCCTCGAAGAGCCACGGCTGGAAGTGGATCCACTGTCCGTCGGCCTCGTCCCCGTACACATGGATCTGCTCCGAGGTGAGCCAGTGGGCGTTCAGGAGCAGCTTCGGATCCTGGTCCTGCGGCCAGAAACGGGCGAAGTGCGCGCGGATCGCCTCCTTGCCCTCCGCCCGGCCGAACTGGCTGTCGTAGTACTCGCCGACGCCCTCCCAGATCGCGTCGTCGGAGTACAGGTCGAGGATCAGCTCGATGCGCTGCTCGTCGCTGTCCACCCCGTACTCCGGGCACGGTGTGTCGCACAGGAACATGTAACGGGCCTGAAGGCGGCGGATGTCGGCCTCGGCCTCAAGGACCTCGATGCGCCTGACAAGGGTGTCGATGGTGTCTTGGCTACTCATGTCGGCAGCCTCTCCGCCGCACGTCCCGGAAGAAACCGGTCGGTCCGCTGGGCGGATCGTCGATGGGGGTTGCCAACCGGTTGAAGAAGTTTGAACAATCACCCCTGTTCAATGGAATCGGCGAGGGGAAGCGGTATGCGCGCGAGCGCCCAGGCAGAACTCGACACCGTGGAGCAGTCCGCCGCAGGGGCCGGGCCCGCGGTCCCCGAACCACACATGAGCTCCGTGCTCGGCAAGGCGCATCTCGTGCTCGGAGCCTTCTCCTCCGGCTCGACCTGCCTCGGTCTGAGCGAGCTCAGCCGCCGCTCCGGCGTACCCAAGGCGACCGTGCACCGGCTCGGGACCGAACTCGTCCAACTCGGCTATCTCAGCCGCACCCCGGACGGGTACCAGCTCGGCTGGCGCATCTTCGAGCTGGGCCGGCTCGTCCCCGGACCGGCCCACCTGCGGGCCGTCGCGCGCCCGGCGATGCTGGACCTGCGGGCCGCGACCCAGGCCGTGGTCCACCTCGCCGTGCCGCACGGCACCGAATGCTGCTACCTGGAGCGTCTCGGTGGCCGCCGGGAGGCCGCCGTCGTCGCGGCCGTGGGCTCGAACGTGTCCCGGCTGCTCACCGTCTCCGGTCGGGTGCTGCTGGCCTACAGCGACGACCAGGAGGACGTGATCGCGGAGCTCGAATCGCGGCGCGCCGACCGCCTCCCGGCGACCGACCGGCTCGACCCGGCCGCGCTGCGCGCCGAACTGGCCCAGATCCGCGCCCGCCGGTGGGCCCAGGAACGGGAGTCGTGCATGCACGGGTACAAGAGCTTCGCCGTGCCGATCACGTACGTCGGGGGTGACCGGGTCATCGGCACGATCTCCGCGACGGTCCCGGCCGACCGCCGCGACGACCAGCAGCTCATCCACGCACTGCTGGCGACGGCCGCCGACATCGGCCGCGGCCTGCACCGGCAGAACACCTCCCGTACGGATCCCGGGCAGCGTGTCGGCATGGCGGGCTGAGGTCCTGGGCCGCGGGCGGTGTCGGTCCGGACAGCGGACTGGCTCACTGCTCCGTCCCCTAGGGGGCTTCTGGTGGATCTCCGCGGCGTCGCGACGCCCGGCACGCACTCCCCCAAGCTCTTCGAGCAGGGGGGACCCCCTACGGCACGGCAGAAATGCCCAAGTAGCTCCGCTACGAGGACATCCCGACCGCACCGCGATCGCACGCACCGAACGCCGCTCCTCCTCCCGCGGAGATCCACCAGAAGCGCCCTAGGCCCGTGCAGTATGGGCGGAATGAAGTTCGCACACGAGACCTTCGCGCAGCGCGCCGTGTTCGCGCCGGGGGAGGCCGTCCGTACCGTCGCCGACGAAGTGGCCCGGCTCGGATCGGGACGCGCCCTGATCGTCGCCGGCCGGTCTGCCACGGCCTTGAGCTCGGCGCTCTCCGAGCGTCTCACCGGAGCGCGGGTCCACGACGAGGTGGTCGAGCACGTGCCCGTCGAGGCCGCCGAACGGGCTCGCACGGCCGCACACGAGCACGGCGCCGACGCCCTGGTGTGTGTCGGAGGCGGCTCGGCGACCGGCCTCGCCAAGGCAGTCGCCCTCACCACCGGACTCCCGATCGTCGCCGTCCCCACCACGTACGCGGGCTCGGAGGCGACCAACGTCTGGGGGTTGACCCAAGGCGGCGTCAAGACCACCGGCGTGGATGCCGCGGTGCTCCCCGCCACCGTCGTCTACGATGCCTCGCTCCTGCTCACCCTCCCCGGTGAACTGGCGGTGGCCAGCGGCCTCAACGCCCTGGCGCACTGCGTCGACGCGATGTGGGGGCCGCGCGCCGACCCCATCGACCGCGCCCTGGCCGAAGAGGCGGCCCGTGCGCTGGGCGACGGCCTGCCCGAAGTCGCCGCGCGGCCAAGCCAGTTGGCGGGACATGAGCGGATGCTCTACGGCGCCTACCTGGCCGCGGTCGTCTTCGCGTCCGCCGGATCGGGCCTGCACCACAAGATCTGCCATGTGCTGGGCGGCCGTTTCGACCTCCCGCACGCGCGGACCCACGCCGTCGTCCTGCCGCACGTCCTGGCGCTGAACGCACCCCACGCCCCGGAGGCCGAGCGCAGGATCGCCACCGCGCTCGGCGCGCCCACCGCCACCGAAGGGCTGGCCGCCCTCTACGCCCGCCTGGACGCGCCGACTTCGCTCAAGGAGCTCGGCATGCCGCAGGACGGCATCGCCGAAGCCGTGGACCCCGTTCTCGCCGCCGTACCGGAAGGCAACCCCGCCCCCGTGACCCGGGACCGGCTCAGCGCACTGCTGCGGGCGGCCTGGGAAGGAGACGTCCCCCGATGACCACCCACGCACCCCGGCCGGCCCCCGGCTCCGAGCAGCACAGCCGCGAGACGGAACTGGTCGACCGTGTCACGGCCTCCTTCGACCACTGCCCCGACCCCCGGCTGCGAGAGCTGCTGAGCAGCCTCGTACGTCATCTGCACGCCTGCATCCGAGAGGTCCGGTTCACGGAGGAGGAGTGGAACCGGGCCATCGACTTCCTCACCCGCTGCGGCCATCTCACCGACGACCGCCGCCAGGAGTTCATCCTGCTGTCCGACGTCCTCGGCGCGTCCATGCAGACCGTGACCGTCAACAACGAGGCGAACGGCGACGCCACCGAGGCCACCGTCTTCGGCCCCTTCTTCGTGGAGAACTCTCCGGCCGTGCCACTCGGCGGCGACATCTCCGCCGGCGCGCCCGGAGAACCGTGCTGGGTCGAGGGGACGGTCACCGACACCACCGGCACACCACTGGCGGGGGCCCGGATCGAGGTGTGGGAGGCGGACGACACCGGCCACTACGACGTCCAGTACGACGACCACCGCACCGCCGCCCGCGGCCACCTGCTCAGCGACGCCCAGGGCCGGTTCCGCTTCTGGGCGGTCACCCCGACGCCGTACCCGATCCCGCACGACGGCCCGGTGGGGGAGCTGCTGGAGGCGGTGGGCCGCTCCCCGATGCGCGCTTCGCACCTGCACTTCAAGGTCACCCACGAGGGCTGCCGCACCCTGGTGACCCACATCTTCGTACGGGGCGACGAACTCCTCGACTCCGACGCGGTGTTCGGCGTCAGGGAGTCCCTGGTGAAGGGCTTCGAGCAACAGCCCGCCGGTACCCCTACGCCGGACGGCCGGACCGTCGAGGGCCCCTGGTCCCGGGCGTGCTTCGACATCGTGCTTGCGCCCGTACCTGCCTGACGCCGTCGATCAAGTGGCGGAGAACGGCGCCCAGTTGGCGAGCTGGAAGCCGGACCCCTCCCGCCGAATCTCGAACGCGCCGTGACCGGGGAGGTGGGCCGGAAGCACGAGAGCGTTGGTGTCGGCGGCATGCGCGAACATGCGGGCACGGCTGGCGCGGGCGCCGTCCTCGTCCTCCTCGAAGCAGCTGTTGATGTGCGGCTCGTGCACCTGGATCGCGCCGTGCAGGAGGTCACCGGCGAAGATCGCGCGATCGCCCCCGGACTCCAGGTGGATGATCGAGGAGCCCGGTGTGTGGCCGGGGGCCGACTCCAGACGGAGATGGGAGTCGATGGTGTACGACTCGTCCCAGGTCCGCACGAGGCCGGCCTCGGCGACCGGGTCGACACTGTCCTCGTAGACGTTCTGATTGCCCCGGCCGAACACGGTGTTGTGGAGGTTCTCCGGCTTCCAGTACTCGACGTCGCGTCGCGGTATGAGGTACGTCGCGTTGGGAAACGTGGGAACCCAGTCGCGGCCCACGAGCCGGGTGTTCCAGCCGACGTGGTCGTCGTGCAGATGGGTGTTGACGACGAGGTCGACGTCCTCCGGGCGGACCCCGACGGCGGCGAGATTCGCCAGGTATCCGGTGTTCAGGTAGGACCAGATCGGTTGCAGCGGGCGGTACTTGCCGTTGCCCGCGCCCGTGTCGATCAGGATGACCCTGCCCTCACTGCGCAGCACCCAGGACTGGGTCGCGGCGCGGGTGAGGTCGGTCGCCGGATCCCAGTGGTGCGGCGCCAGCAGCTCGGTGTGGCGCTGCCATTCCTGCGGCCTGCTGTTGGGGAAGAAGACATCGGTCGTCATCGGGGTGGTGTCGGAGTACTCCATGACGCGATGGATCTGTACGTCACCGAGTTCGATGGTGCTGACCGTCGGTGTTCCGGTCGTGGTCGTGGTTGCGGGGGAGGGGAGAGGGGACATCGCTCGCCTTCGTGGCTCGTTCGCCCTGGGGGCTGCCCTGGGGGCTTTGGACGTCTTCCACCTTGCGGGCGGGGGGTGTCCCGGCGGTATCGGACACCTGACTGCACGTGCGTCGGGCCCGCCTTCGTACGATGTGCGGGAGGTGAAGAGAGCTGGTGGACGACGTGGTCAGGGATGCGGAGCTGCGCACGCTGCTCGCGGCGGTGACGTACCCGAAGGGCTTGCTGCTGACGGTGGCGGGAGAGCCCGGATCGGGCAAGACCACCTTGGTGGAAGCCGTCGCGGACCGATTCGCCGCGGACAGCGGACGCGTACTGCGGGCACACAGCAGCCGCTCCGAGAGCGACCTGGCGTTCTCCGGCCTGCACCAGCTGTTGCGGCCGGTCCACCAGGACATGGACGCACTGCCCCCGCGGCAGCGCGAAGCCCTGCACGCCGCCTTCGGCCTCGCGGAGCCCACCCGGGAGCCGGACCCCATGCTCATCGGGATCGCCGTGCTGACCCTGCTGTCGGAACTCGCCGTGCGACAGCCGCTGTTGGTGGTCGTGGACGACGCCCAGTGGGCCGACCACGCCTCGCTCGACACCCTCTCCTTCGTCGCCCGGCGCCTGGCCGCCGACGAACCCGTGACCCTTCTGATCGCCGGCCGTGACGGCACGCTGCGAGACATCGCCGCGCGGGAGGCGACCCTCGACCTGGCACCGCTCGACCGGAGTGCGGCGGCGCGGCTGCTGGACCTCCAGCCACAGGCGCCGACCGGGCTCGTCCGGGACCGCGTCCTCGACCAGGCCGAGGGCAACCCCCTCGCGCTGGTGGAGCTGGCCCGTGCCGCGGCCGCCGCGAACGCCACACCGGACCCCGAAGGCCCGCTGCCGGTGACCGACCGGCTGGAGCGCCTCTACGCCGACCGTCTCGCGGCCCTGCCCGACGCGACCCGCCGCGCCGTGGTGCGCCTGGCCACCGCCGACACCGAGGACCCCGCGCACGCGGTGCGTTCCTGGCTGCCCGACGTCGCCGAGCCGGTGTGGACGCCCGCCGAGGAGGCGGGGCTCGTGCGGCGCGGCGGGGGACGGCTGCGCCACGGACACCCGCTCTCCCGCCTCGCGATCTACCAGGCGGCAGCCGCGCCGGAGCGGCGGGCGGCGCACCTCGAACTGGCCGAGCTCTTCCGCGGGCAGGACCCCGACCGGCACGCCTGGCACCTCGCGGCCGCCACCTCCGGGGCGAGCGCGCGGGTGTCCGCCGTACTTGAGGAGAGCGCGGAGCGGGCGCGGCAGCGGAGCGGCCACGCGGCCGCCGCGCACTTGCTGGAGCGGGCCGCTGACCTGCATCCCGACCGGGGCGAGAGCACCCGGCTGCTCGCCGTCGCGACCAGGGCGGCGGTCCTCACGGCCCGGCTCGACGCGGTCGAACGGCTGGCCGCCCGCACCCGTGCCAGTACCGACGATCCGAGGGCCGCGGCCCTCGCGGCCCTCCAGGTCGGCCGCCTCATGGCACTGACCGTCTCGCACAGCGCCGCCTTCGGACAGCTGATGCGCCCCGCCGCCGCGCTGGCGGACCGTGGCGCGCGAGGGGCCGCGCTGGAAGCCCTGGCCGCCGCCGCGGTGGTCCGCTTCTACTCCGGTGACGCGCTCCAGCTGTACGAGATCGAACGCCTGCTGTCCCGCGTCTCCGCGCACACCGCCCCTGCGTTCGGCGAACGGGACAGGCTCCTCGCGGCCTGGATTGCGACCGTCGCACACCCCGAGGCGGCCCCCGCGCATCTCGCGCCGCGGCTGCCCGCCCTGGCCGCGGCGGCACGCGAGGAACCGGAGACGCTGACGCTGCTCGCCGTCGCCGCCTGGCTGCTGGACGAGACCGAGTCGGCCGCACGGACCTTCGACGACGCCTTCGCCCCGTGGCGGTCGCAGGGGCCGTTGCCGGACGGACTCGCCGGGATCGCCGCGCTCGCCTACCTGGAACAGGGGCGGTGGGCCCGAGCCGAGAGCGCCTGCGCCGATCTGGAGGCCGTCGCGTCCCGGGCCGGCCTCGACCACGCCGTGGCCTGCGCCGCCGCGACCGACGCACTGCTGCGTGCCCTGCGCGGCGACGCGACCGGAGCGCGCGCCCGGGCCCGGCACGCCCTCTCGCTGGTCGACCCGCAGGAGAGCCGTTCCGTTCTCGTCCTCGCCCATCGCGCGCTGGGCACCGCCGCCACGGCGGAAGGCGACCACGAGACCGCGTACCAGCACTACCGGGCGCTCTTCGACGAGCGCGGCAATCCCGCGCACTACCACCTCTCCTACCCGGCGCTGCCCGAACTGGCGGCCGCCGCGGCCCGCGCGGGCCACCACGAGGAGGCCACCCGGATCGTCGACGGCGTGGAGGGGTCCCTGGCGGACGCGGGCGCCCTCGCCCCGCGAAGGAGCGCACTGGTCGAGCTGAGCCGGGCGGCGCTCGCCCCCGTGGATGAAGCCGAACGGCACTTCGCCGCGGCCCTGGACCAACCGGCGCTCGGCAGACGGCCCTTCGAGTACGCCCGGGCACAGGTGGCGTACGGGGAGTGGCTGCGCCGCCGCCGGCGGATCGCCGACGCCCGCCGGCCGCTCGTCGAGGCCGAGGCCGTCCTCCGCCGACTGGGCGCGCGGCCCTGGGCGGCGCGGGCCCAGTCCGAACTCCGGGCCGCCGGAGCCCGGAACGGTCCGGCGGAACCCGACGCCTTCGCGACCCTCACCTCTCAGCAACAGCAGATCGTACGACTCGCCGCCCTCGGCCTGACCAACCGCGAGGTGGCCGAGAAGCTGTACCTGTCCCCGCGCACGGTCGGCTCACACCTGTACCGGGCCTTCCCCAAGCTCGGCATCACGGCGCGCGCCCAACTCAGGGATGTGGTGGACGCGGCGACCACCGACGAGGACGCGGGCTGAGCCGACCGGGAGGGGGTCCTCCCCGGCCCCGCGTCGTACGCGATGTCAGCTCGCCTGCGTGAGCCCCAGCGCGACGTCGACGATCATGTCCTCCTGGCCGCCGACCAGTCCACGCCTGCCGACCTCGACGAGGATCGTGCGGACGTCGACGCCGTAGCGCTCGGCCGCCGCCTCCGCGTGCCGCAGGAAGGACCCGTACACCCCGGCGTACCCGAGGGTGAGGGTCTCGCGGTCGACGCGGACGGGGCGGTCCTGGAGCGGGCGCACCAAGTCCTCGGCCGCGTCCTGGAGAGCGAAGAGGTCGCAGCCGTGCTCCCAGCCGTTGAGGTCGGCGACGGCGACGAAGGGTTCGATGGGGCAGTTGCCGGCGCCCGCGCCCTGTCCTGCGAGGGACGCGTCGACGCGGGTCACGCCCTCGTCCACCGCGACCATGGAGTTGGCGACGGCGAGGGAGAGGTTCTCGTGGGCGTGGATGCCGAGTTCGGTGGCGGGGTCGAGCACATCCCGATAGGCGCGCATCCGCTCGCGGACGCCGTCCATCATCAGGCGGCCGCCGGAGTCGGTGACGTAGACGCAGTGGGCGCCGTAGGACTCCATCAACTTCGCCTGCCCGGCGAGGGTCTTGGCGTCGGCCATGTGACTCATCATCAGAAAGCCCGAGACGTCCATGCCCAACTCGCGCGCGGTGGCGATGTGTTGGGCGGACACGTCCGCCTCGGTGCAGTGCGTGGCGACCCGCACCGAGCGCACCCCGAGTGCGTACGCCCGCTTGAGTTCCTCGATGGTGCCGATGCCGGGCAGGAGGAGGGTGGTGAGGCGGGCGTTGGCGATGTGTGCGGCCGCGGTCTCGATCCACTCCCAGTCGGTGTGGCTGCCGGGGCCGTAGTTGAGGGAGCCGCCGGCGAGTCCGTCGCCGTGGGACACCTCGATGCCGTCGACACCGGCCGCGTCGAGGGCGGCCACGATCTTTCCGAGCCGCTCGGGCTCGATGCGGTGCCGGATGGCGTGCATGCCGTCGCGCAGGGTGACGTCCTGGATGAACAGCTTGGTGTCACCCATGGTGGTGTCACTCATGGTGGTGACACCCATGGTGGTGTTCATGGTGGTGTCACTCATGCGTCGGCTCCCTGGAGTTCGGTGGCGTGGGCGGCCATGGCCTCGGCCATCCGCAGGGCCGCGCTGGTCATGATGTCGAGGTTCCCCGCGTACGCCGGAAGGTAGTGGGCGGCCCCCTCGACCTCGAGGAAGACGGACACCTGGTGGGTGACCGGGGCCGTGGTGAGGGTGTGCACGGGCTGGTCGGCGGGGACCGGCGTGATCTGCACCTGCTGCTTGAGGCGGTAGCCCGGCACGTACGCCGACACCTCGTCGACCCGCTCGGTGATGGCCGCGCGGATCGCGTCGTGCGTGGTGGTGTCGGGGGCATTGACCAGTGCGAGCACGGTGTCCCGCATGATCAGCGGCGGCTCCGCCGGGTTCAGGACGATGACGGCCTTGCCGTGCTCCGCGCCGCCAACCGTTTCGATGGCGTGGCTGGTCGTCTCGGTGAACTCGTCGATGTTCGCGCGGGTCCCGGGGCCTGCGCTCTTCGAGGCGATCGAGGCGACGATCTCCGCGTACGGGACGGGTGCGACGGAGGAGACGGCCGCGACGATCGGGATGGTGGCCTGGCCACCGCAGGTCACCATGTTCACGTTGTCCGCCCCGACATGGGCGTCGAGATTGACCGCGGGAACCACCATCGGGCCGATGGCGGCGGGCGTCAGGTCGACGAGCTGCTTGCCGTACGGGGCGAGCGCCGCGGCGTTGGCGACGTGTGCCTTCGCGGACGTGGCATCGAAGACGATGCGGATGTCCTCGAAGCCCTCCATCGCGATGAGGCCCTGGACACCCTCGGCGGTGACGGGCACACCGAGCCGCTTCGCGCGGGCGAGTCCGTCGGAGGCGGGATCGATGCCGACCATCGCGCCCATGTCGAGGGTGTCCGAGAGCCGGAGCACCTTGATCATCAGGTCGGTGCCGATATTGCCCGAGCCGATGACGGCGACCTTGGTCTTCATACTTCAGGCTCCTTCGCCGGAGGATGCGTGGAAGCGGACGGAGACGGAGCCGAGTCTGCTGATGTCGGCGGTGAACGTGTCCCCGGCCGCGGCGGGCACCATCGGGCCGAGTGCGCCGGACAGCACGACCTGGCCCGCGCGCAGCGGGTCGCCGACGTCGCGGGCGGTCCGGGCGAGCCAGCCGAGCGCGGTGAGCGGATCGCCGAGGCAGGCCGCGCCGTTGCCGGTGGAGACGGTCTCGTCGTGCCGCTTCATCGTCATGTCGGCCTGGACCGGCTCGAACTCGGTGAGCGGCCTGGCCGGGGCGCCCAGTACGTACAGCGCGGAGGATCCGTTGTCGGCGACGGTGTCACCGAAGGTGATGTCCCAGCCGGCGATCCGGCTGTCCACGATCTCCAGGGCGGGAACGGCGTGCGCCACAGCGGCCCGGATCTGCGCGTCGTCGAGGGGGCCTTCGGCGAGGTCCGCGCCCAGGACGAACGCGATCTCCGCCTCGACCTTGGGCTGGAGCAGTGCGCCGACCGGTACGGAGGCCCCGTCCTTGACCTTCATGTCGGCGAACAGCACCCCGAAGTCCGGTTGGCCCACGCCCAGTTGCCGCTGTACGGCGGGCGAGGTGAGGCCGATCTTGCGGCCGGTGGCGCGGCCGCCCGTTTCGAGGCGGTGTGCGGTGAGCAGCTCCTGGACGGCGTAGGCGGCCTTCACATCGTCGCTGCCGATCAGGTCGCGGACCGGGGGACAGGGCACGTGGTCGGCGGCGGCGCGCAGCAGCCGCTGCGCCGCCCGCGCGACGGCGCCGTCGCCGGGGGTGTCGCCGCCGTCGTCACCGTTGCCGTTTCCGGGGGAAGTCTCGTTCATGCCCTCAGCTTGGCGAAGGGAACCGTTCCTGGCCCAGCATCGAGTTCCGCCTCACGGAACTCGGCGGCGAATCAGTGCTTGCGCAGCTCCGCGCGCCGCCCGAGCGTCGCGGAGATGCCCGCCGCGGCCGCGCGCACGCTGTTGGCGTGCCGGGCGGGCCGGAAGCGGTGCACCGGGCCCGTCACACTGACCGCCGCCACGATCTCGTCCCCCGGTCCGAAGATCCCGGCCGCGACACACACGATGCCGACCGCGGACTCCTCGTACTCGAAGGCGACCCCCTTCGTGACGACGTCGGACAGCTGCCGGGTCAGGACGTCGACGTTGGTGAGGGTCCGGGGCGCCTTGCGTTCCAGCGGCCCGCGCAGCGCGGTCTCGCGCACCTCGGCCGGGGCGTGCGCAAGCAGCACCTTGCCGATCGCCGTGGCGTGCAGCGGCATCCGCCCGCCGAGCCGCGACGGCGAGTCGGCCTGCTGGTGGCCGCCCATCTTGGCGACGTAGACGACCTCGGTGCCCTCGCGTGTGCCGAGGTGGACCAGCTCATGGGTGCGTACGTAGAGGTCCTCCAGGAAGGGCGTGGCCACTTCGAGCAGCCCGCGCTCGACCGACGCCCGCATCCCCAGCTCGAAGACGAGCCCGGACAGCCGGTAGCGCCCCTCGACCCGGTCGAGGAGCCGGGCCGCCACCAGATCGCCGAGCACCCGGTGCAGGGTGCTCTTGGCGAAGTCGGTACGCCGCTGTAGCTCGGCGAACCCGAGGGTGGTGTCCTCGACGGTGAAGGCCTGAAGCACGGCAAGGGCCTTGGCCAGGACACCGCTCGGCGCGTCGTCGTCGCTCAAGGCGGGCTTCCTTCTTCGGGTGTCCGGTGGCCTCCGGCTGCCGTCCGGCCGCTCTCCTGCCGCACTTCTGTGCACGGCATATCGACTGTACGGGACCGAATACGAGACCGAATACGGGACCGCCGTGGAGCCCTGGACATGCCGATCGGGTATCGGTACATCACTATTTGTCGGTTTCGTGCTTATCTTTCGTCTGTCGCGGAACGGCAGCCGTCATGAGGCCCGGAGGCCGCAACGGAGGGAGGAGTCGGGCATGCGCCTGACACCGTCGGATACCGAGAAGCTGTTGCTCAGCGTGGCCGGGATGGTCGCGCGCGATCGCCTGGAACGAGGCATCCGGCTCAACTACCCGGAAGCGATGGCGCTGTTGTCCACCTGGGCCATCGAACAGGCCCGGGAGGGCCGGACGGTGGCCGAGGTGATGAACGAGGGGCGGCACGTGCTCACGCGCGACGACCTCATGGAGGGGGTCCCGGAAATGCTGGGAGACGTCCAGGTGGAGGCCACCTTCCCCGACGGGCGCAAGCTGGTCACGATCTCGGAGCCGGCGCAGTGATCCCCGGCGAGATCAGGGTCGGCGAAGCGCCTTTGCCGGAACGGGACTTGGGGGAGCGGAGGACGCTGGTGTTCGTCAACGACGGTGATCGACCCATTCAGGTCGGATCACATCTGCATCTGCCGCTTGCCAATCCCCACCTCTCCTTCGACCGCGCCATGACCGAGGGCTTTCGCCTCGATGTACCCGCGGGCACATCGGTGCGCTTCGAGCCGGGCGTCAGCCAACGGGTCGGCTGCGTACGGCTGGCCGGTACGCGGTTCGGGGACCGGCCGGAGCGGGAGGCACGCGCGTGAGCGGGCTGGAGCGGAGCGCGGCGGCGCAGCTGTTCGGACCCACGGTGGGTGACCAGATCCGGCTCGGTGACACCGATGTGTGGATCGAGGTGGAGCAGGACCGCACGGACCGCGCCGACGCCGCGGTGTTCGGCGGCGGAAAGACCATTCGGGACGGCATGGCGCAGGGAGACACCTCCCGCGAGCAGGGCGCGCTGGACCTTGTGGTCACCAACGTGGTGGTGCTCGACCACTGGGGCATCGTGAAGGCCGACGTGGGAGTGCGGGACGGCCGGATCGTCGGTGTCGGGCGGGCCGGGAACCCAGCCGTCTCGGACGGAATCGAGCCGGGGATGGAGATCGGGCCGAGCACCGATGTCATCGCGGGCGAGGGCCACCTCCTCACCGCGGGCGGCGTGGACACCCATGTGCACTTCATCTGCGAGGAGCAGGTACGCGAGGCGCTGGCCACCGGCACCACCACACTCATCGGCGGTGGCGCCGGGCCGACCAAGGGCACCAAGGCCACCAGCGTCACACCTGGCGCCCGGGCCCTGACCACGATCCATCGGGCCATGGACGAACTGCCCGTGAACGTCCTGCTGTTCGGCAAGGGGAGCACGGTCAGCGCCCGGGCCCTGCACGAGGACGCGCTCGCCGGTGCGGGCGGCTACAAGATCCACGAGGACTGGGGCGCGGGCCCGCAGGTGATCGACGCCGCGCTGCGGGCCGCCGACGAGCACGGGCTGCAAGTGGCCCTGCACAGCGACAGCCTGAACGAGACCGGCTACCTGCACCACACCCTCCAAGCCATCGGCGGGCGCGGCATCCACGCGTTCCACTCCGAAGGCGCGGGAGGGGGCCACGCCCCGGACATCATCGCGGTCGCGGGCGAGCCCAACGTGCTCCCGGCGTCCACGAATCCGACCATGCCGTACACGGTGAACACCGTGGACGAGCACCTGGACATGCTGATCGTGTGCCACGCGCTCAATCCGAAGGTGCCCGAGGACCTGGCCTTCGCCGAGTCCCGGATCCGCGCGACCACCATGGCGGCGGAGGACCTGCTGCACGACCTGGGCGCGATCTCCATCATGTCCTCGGACAGCCTGGCGATGGGACGGATCGGGGAGATGATCTGCCGTACGTGGCAGACCGCCCACGTCATGAAGACACGCTTCGGACGCGGCGAGTCCACTCTGCCCGCGGACAACGAACGAGCCCGCAGATATGTGGCCAAGTACACGATCTGCCCGGCGGTCGCGCACGGAGTCGATCACGAGGTGGGGTCGGTCGAGGCGGGGAAGATCGCCGATCTGGTGCTGTGGAAGCCGGCGTTCTTCGGGATCCGCCCGGACGCGGTCATCAAGTCCGGTGCGGTGGTGAGCGCTCCCTTGGGCGATGCGAACGCGTCCATCACCACGCCCGAGCCGGTGCTGATCCGCCCCGGCCTGCCGGGGTACCGGGCGGCCGCGGCCCAACTGTCGACGACCTGGGTCGCGCCGGCCGCGCTGGAGGACGGTCTTGAGGAGCGGCTGGGCCTGCGCCGCCGGATGGCGGCGGTGCGCCCCACCCGCGGGACCGGCAAGCACGACCTGCCGAACAACACCGCCCTGCCGCGGATCGAGGTGGACCCGGAGACCTTCGGGATCAGCATCGACGGTGAGCGGGTCGTTCCGCAGCCGGCGACCGAAGTGCCGCTCGCACAGCGGTACTGCATGTTCTGACGGCGGATCGAACTCGCCCAGTGCACAAGAGCAGATGACAGTGAACAAGGGCAGATGAGGGTGGTGGACTCTGGTGGACCTGGCAGCACTGCTACTCGCCGACGGCCGGCTGCCCACCGGCGGCCACGCACAGTCCGCGGGACTGGAGCCGGCCCTGGCCGCGGGCCTGACTCCCGGGCTGATCCCCGACTTCCTCTCCGCCCGTCTCGACACGGCCGGATCCGTGGACGCGGCCTGCACGGTGCTGTCGCGGCGCGCGGCGGCGCTGTCCGCCTCGCTCGGCCCGGAGCTGGCCCGGATCACGCACGAGTACGAAGCCCGTACCCCCAGCCCGCCGATGCGTGCGGCGTCGGTGCTGCTCGGACGCGGAATGGTGCGCCTGGCCGAGCGGTTGTGGCCGGACCACGACGCTGTGCGGGCGCTGCGCACGTTGCCCCGGCCACCGCGGCCGGTGGCCCTCGGCGTCGTCTGCGCCCTCGCCGGCCTCGACGACAGCCAGTCGGCCCGGGTGTGTCTGTACGAGGACGCCCAGACCGTGGCGTCCGCGGCGCCGAAGCTGTTGCCCGTGGATCCGGTGGAACCCGTGCGGTGGGTGCTGGAAGTGGCCGAGGTCATCGAGCGGGCGGTGGCCCGGGCCGTCGCCGTGACCGGCCCGGAGGACATTCCCGCGACGGCCGCACCGCTGATGGAGCTGTGGTCGCTGGAACACGCAGGACGAGAGCGGAGGATTTTCCATGCCTGAACCGACGGCCGCGGCCGATCACGATCACCCCCGACGTGCCTTGCGCCTCGGGGTGGCGGGTCCGGTCGGCACCGGCAAGAGCACGCTGATCGCGACGCTGTGCCGCCGCCTCGCCGACGAGCTGCAGATCGCGGTGGTGACCAACGACATCTACACCGACGAGGACGCCCGGTTGCTGCGGGCCGCCGGTGTGCTGCCCGTCGACCGGATCGTGGCGGTCGAGACCGGGGCATGTCCGCACACCGCGATCCGGGACGACGTCACCGCGAATCTGCTGGCCGTGGAGGACCTTGAGCGGGCACTGTCCCCCTTGGACCTGGTGATGGTGGAGAGCGGCGGCGACAACCTCACCGCGACCTTCAGTCCCGCCCTCGTCGACGCGCAGATCTTCAGCATCGACGTGGCCGGTGGCGGCGACGTGGCACGCAAGGGCGGGCCCGGTATCGAACGCGCCGACCTGCTGGTGGTGAACAAGACCGACCTCGGCCCTCATGTGGGGGTGGATCCGGAACAGATGGTGCGTGACGCGTGTGCGGTACGGGGCGGGCTGCCGGTGGTGGCCCTCAGCCAGCGGGACGAGACCACCGTCGACGTGCTCGTCCGATGGGTGCGGGACACGGTCGACACCCATCGCCGTGGCCTCCTGACGCCCGCTGACCCGGGACCGATGGCGCCGCACACGCACGCCGACGGCCTCGACCACGACCACGACCACCACTCCCGTGATCATGCTGACGACGTCCTGCACGCCCGCTGACACAGGCGGCAGGGCCGGTGCCGCCCAGGCAGGTGGCACGGTGCCGACGCGGGTACGCGCCGAGCTGCGCGGCGGACGCGTCACGCTGCCGGAGCTGCGCGCCGGGGACACGCTCGTGCCCCGGGTGCTCGCCGTCGACGGGCCGCGGGTGAGGCTCGCGCTCGTCGGGCGCCGGGCGACGCTGCTCGCGGGCGACCGGGTCGAGGTGGACGTCGAAGTCGGCGCGGGGGTGCGGATGGACATCGTGGAACCGTCCGGCACGGTCGCCTACGACGCACGCGGAGGGAGGGCCGGGTGGGTCGCGCGGATCGGTGTCGCGCCCGGCGGTGCCGTGACCTGGCGGGCTGCGCCGCTCGTCGTCGCCGACGGTGCCGACGTCCGACGCGAGCTGGACGTGCGACTTGCCGATGGGGCCGTGGCCCTGCTGTCCGAGCTGCTGGTGCTCGGGCGGTCAGGGCAGGCCGGTGGCGCGCTGTTCGCGCGTCAACGGGTCCAGCACGCGGGTGAGTTGCTGCTGGCCGACGACCTCGATCTCCGCGACCCGCGGGCGAGAGCCAGGCCCGCGATCCTCGGGCCGAACCGGGTGATCGGCACCGTCGCCCTGCTCGGCCGCCCCCCGCTCACCGCTCCCGCGCCGCCGGCCGCACTGCTGGCGGGGCCGGGAGCGCTGGCACGGGTCGTGGCACGCGACGCGCACCAGGCTCAACCGGAGTTGGACCGGTGGTGGCACACCTGGTGCCGTCTTCAGGACGAGGGGATCGCCGAGGGCTCCTGAGTCCGGTCGCTGTCGCGGCGCCGGGCGAAGACAAGGGCGACCGGTGACACCACCGAGGCGACCAGACCGGCCGCGAAGCCGTTGCCGTAAAGGTTCAGCCCTCCGACGAACGCGCCGGTGACCTGGCCGACCGATACATGCAGGAACCCCGCCAACAGCCCCCAGTGGGGGCCGAACCGGCCGGCGATCGGGGCCAGACACGTACCGAACAGGGCCGCCCACACCACACCGGGATCGGTGAGGCCGAACGGCTTGGCCAGCGCGCCGAGCACCACGCCGACCATCACCGGGACGATGTTCAGCGCGTGCTTGCCGCACGCGCCGAAGCCGATCACACTCACGATGCCGCCGACCACCGGGCCGTTGAAGTCGGCGCCGACGATCAGTACGAAGGCGGTGGCGATCACTCCCACCGCCGCCATGTTCAGCAAAGTGGGCCCGGCGCCGTCCGAGTCGATGAAGTCGGCGGGAGCCTGTCCGGTGCGACGGTGCAGTGCCACGTATCCGCGCCACGGCCTGCGGTCCTGGCGGAACGCTGCCGCGATCACGCCCAGAATCACGGCCGCGACCAGGATCAACAACTCGGCGTCGTGACCCGACGTCCACACCATCGGCGGCTGCGCGGCCAGGCCGTACGACTGGAAGACCGCGACCACCACCGTGCCGAGGATCCCGGCCACGAACCCCATGTTGTACAGGGTGAAGCCGTTGTGGGCGCGGAAGAGCTGCCGTACGACAGGTGGCACCACGAACCCGATCAGCACCGCGGTCGCGAAGCCGAGCGGCACCGAAATCCACCGGTCCAGGGCGGAGTTGAACGCCACCTCGGAGAAGACCGGCGCCAGCGCGGTCGCGAAGACGGCGGTGGTGAGGTAGTCGCGCAACGGCTCGCGACGTACGACGGCGTACAGGCCGACGCCCACGACGACGGGCCAGACGTTCAGCACGGTCTTTCCGAACAGGCCGAATCCGAGCAGCATGTAGAGGCAGCCGACAGCGGCTCCGTCCACCCGCGCACCGGTCAGGCGGTAGCCGGCACAAGCGATGAGGGTGAGCAGGCCTGCCTGGGCGAACGCCCCGCCAACTCCCCCCAGATCAACGAAGTCAGTGATCAAGATGTCCGGGGCGATCACGATGCGGCCGATCCCGCGCACCACCTCGGCCGGTGTGTCCACGAGAAACCCGAAGACGACGCACCCGAGCGCCGTCAGGCTCACCAGCCGCAACAGGCGCCTCTCGCTCCTTTTGTCCAAGTATGTCGGCATGCCTCATCTTGGCACGGGAGGAACGGCGCAGCCGAGGGCTCATTCCGTGGCGGAACCGTCCCGTGTCCGCGTCGAGCGGTCCCACGCGAGACCTTCGAGCTGTTCGATGCCGTGGTTGAACTCGATCATCAGCGTGAGGAACTGCTGCGTGCGTTCGCCGCTCCAGCCCGCCGCCTCGATCAGCCGGGCGGCCCCCGCCCGGCTGATGGCCCGGTCCGCCTCCAGCCGCTCAAGGCCCAGCGGGGTGGGGCGGAAGGTGCGTGCGCCTCCCTTGGCCGTGGCCTCGATCCGCTCGACGAGGCCCTGCTTGAGCATGGCGCCGATCTGCCGGTTGATGGTGGACACGTCGGCCTGGAACGTGTGGGCCAGTTCCTTGAGCGTGAGCGGGTCGCCCGATTCCAGGCGGGTCAGCAACACGTATGCCGAGCGGTCGAGGCTCTGGCCGATGCGCGGGCCGCGTGCCGCGATGAAGTGCCGGGACAGGAGGGTCAGCTCCCGTTCCAGATCTCCCAGACTGTGTTCCTGCTCGCTCGGCTCGGTCATGGGTGCGGTGTTCCTTTCGTCGTGGTCCCGGCTCGTCGCGGTCCCGGCTTCGAGCGGCCGACCCCGGGAAGTGCGCGCTAGTGTGTATGTAACATGCACATCGTAGCGTGCATTCGCAGAGAGGCGTGTCGTCATGAGTTTTCCCACCCTGCAAGACAGGACGGCCATCGTCACCGGTGGTGCATCCGGTATCGGCGGCGCCATCACCAGGGAGTTCGTCGCGCGCGGCGCCCGCGTGGTCGTCGTCGACCTCCAGGAGGAGGCGGGGGAGGCGATCGCGAAGGAGCTGGGCGACGCCGTGGTCTTCCTGCGGGGCGATGTCTCCGACCGCGAGGTCGCCGACACCGCCGTGGCCACCGCGGTGGACCGCTTCGGCTCCCTGGAGGTGCTGGTGAACAACGCGAGCGTGTCACGGCAGAAGCCTTTCGAGGAGCAGACGGACGACGACTGGGACCTGGCGATGGGCACCGGCCTGTACGCGACCCGCAACTTCATGCTCGCCGCCCTGCCGGAACTCAAGAAGAGCGGCAACGCCAGCGTCATCAACTTCGGTTCCGGCGCGGGCCTGAACGGCCAGCCCAACCAGGCCTCCTACGCGGCGGCCAAGGAAGCGATCCGCGGCCTGAGTCGCGTGGCCGCCAATGAGTGGGCACCGTTCAACATCCGGGTCAACGTGGTCTGCCCGATGGCCCTGACGTCCGGCGTCGCCGCCTGGGCCGAGGCGCGCCCGGAGCAGTACGCGCAGTCCGCGGCCTCGGTGCCGCTCGGCCGCTTCGGCGACCCCGACCGCGATGTCGCCCCCATCGTCGCCTTCCTGGCCGGTGACGACGCGCAGTACATGACCGGGCAGACGGTCATGGCCGACGGCGGGGCCGTGAAGCTCCGCTGAGACCGCTCCCGACGCCCACCTGCCGCAGCCCACGTACGCACTGAACCACCAAGAGGAGACCGACATGGGAACCATCGCCGTCACCGGAGCCGCCTCCGGTATGGGCGCCTCCATCGCCACCCGGCTCACCGAACAGGGACACCGTGTCATCGGGGTCGACCTGCGCGGCACCGACGTGGCCGCCGACCTCGGCACACCGGAAGGGCGGAGCGCCGCGGCTGCCGAGGTCACCAGGCTCGCCGACGGGCGCCTCGACGGATTCGTGCCGTTCGCCGGGCTCTCCGGCGGCGCGGGCCGGCCGGCGAGCCTGCTGGTCTCCGTCAACTACTACGGCGCCATCGGCCTGTTGGAAGAACTGCGCCCGGCCCTGGCCGCCGCGGGCGGCGCCTCCGTCGTCCTCGCCTCCTCCAACTCCACGACCACACAGCCCGGTTGGAACCCGAAGCTCGCCGAGGCGTGTCTCGCGGGCGACGAGGAGGCGGCGCGCGCCCTCGCCGACTCCCTGGCCGACGAGGGCGGCGTGCTCACCTACCCGGCCACCAAGGCCGCGATCGCCCACTACACACGTACCCGCGCCGCCGACTACATCGCGGACGGCATCCGCCTCAACGCCATCGCGCCCGGGTTCATCGACACCCCCATGACCCAGGCGGGCCGCAAGGACCCGCGGATCGCCGCGAGCATCGAGGCGTTCCTCAAGTCCGTCCCGGCGGGGCGGGCGGGCAGCCCGGAGGAGGTCGCGGAGCTCGTCCTCTTCCTGCTGTCCGCCAAGTCCGGTTACTGCGTCGGTACGTTGATGTACTGCGACGGCGGCCTCGACGCCCACCTGCGCGGCCTGGACTGGCCGAAGGTGTGGACGCCGGAGGGGTGAGTCCGGGAGCGTGCCCCTGCTATGCGGGGAGGCCCAGACTGTCACTGAGTCGTCGACGGTGCCGGGCCGGTGTCCCGAAGAGCTGGGACGATCCGTGTGCCCGCTTGAAGTAGCGGTGGGCGTCGTGTTCCCAGGTGATGCCGATGCCGCCGTGCAGCTGGATCATCTCGCCCGCCACCGCCGAGAAGGCCTCCGAGCACGCGGACTTGGCCACCGACACGTATCTGCTGAAGTCCGGTGAGTCCGCCGCCGCGAAGGCGGCTCCCAAGGCCGCCGAACGCGCCGACTCCACGAGCACGTACGCGTCCGCCAGGCGGTGCTTGACGGCCTGGAAGGAGCCGATGGGCCGGCCGAACTGGACGCGCTCCATGGCGTACGCGACCGTCAGCTCCAGGCACCTCTCGGCGGCCCCCACCTGCTCGGCCGCCAGGGCCACGCAGGCGAGATCCAGGGCACGTTCCAGCGCTCCGACCCCATCGCCGTCCGTACCGACGAGCCGCCCCTCGGCCCCCTCGAACCGCCACCGCGCCAGCGGGCGGGTCTGGTCCATGGTCACGCGGGTCTCGATCTGCGCGCCGGGTTGCCGCGGGGTCACCTCGAAGAGCGAGACGCCGCGGTCGGTGCGGGCGGACACGAGCAGCACGTCGGCTTCGGCGCCGTCGAGCACATGCTGTTTGACGCCGTGGAGTCGCCAGCTCCCTCCTGTGCCCGAAGTGGCCCTGGAGTCGGTCCGCGAGGGGTCCCAGGAGCCGTCCTCCGCCCAGGCCAGGGACGCGACGGAGCTGCCGTCGGCGATGCCGGGGAGCAGCCGCGCGCAGGCGTCGTCGTCCCTGGAGGCGAGGAGGGCCTGTGCGGTGAGTACGGCAGAGCCGAGAAAGGGCACGGGGCTCAGCGCCCGGCCCAACTCCTCCATCACCACGTGCACTTCGACCGCCCCGCACCCGGCCCCCGCGTACTTCTCCGGTACGGCGAGCGCCGCGACGCCTATCTGCTCGGTCAACGGCTGCCAGGCGTCCGCACCCTCGTACCGGCCGAGCAGTGACCGTACGGCGGAACGCAGTTCCTCGTGCTCGCGCGTCAGCCTCATGTCCTGGCTCATGTCCCGACTCGCGTCCTGGGCTGCGGACATCCGCCCCTCCTTCCCTAACAAGTGTTTGGTAGGTTAGCGTACGTCCATGACCAGCGTCGAGGAGTTCCGTGCCGAGGTTCGCAGCTGGCTGCGGGCCAACCTCACCGGCGAGTTCGCCGCCCTGCGGGGCCGCGGCGGGCCCGGCCGCGAGCACGAGGCGCTTGCCGAGCGGCTGGGCTGGGAGCGCCATATGGCCGCCGCCGGCTGGACCTGCGTGGGCTGGCCCGTGGAGTACGGAGGCCGCGGCGCCACCCTCGAACAGCAGGTCGCCTTCCATGAGGAGTACGCCCTCGCCGACGCCCCTGCCCGGGTCAACCACATCGGCGAACAGCTCCTCGGGCCGACCCTCATCGCCTTCGGGACGCCCGAGCAGCGCGCCCGATTCCTGCCGCCGATCGTGAAGGCCGAGGAACTGTGGTGTCAGGGCTACAGCGAGCCGGACGCGGGATCGGACCTCGCGAATGTGCGCACCAGGGCCGAATGCGACGGCGAGACATGGACGGTGACGGGACAGAAGATCTGGACCTCCCTCGCCCACGAGTCCGACTGGTGCTTCGTCGTGGCCCGCACCGAACCCGGATCCGTACGCCATCACGGACTGTCCTACCTGCTGGTCCCGCTCGACCAGCCCGGTGTGGACATCCGGCCCATCACCCAGCTGACCGGCACCAGCGAGTTCAACGAAGTCTTCTTCGACCGGGCCCGCACGCCCGCCTCGAACATCGTCGGCGCGCCCGGAGAGGGCTGGAAGGTCGCCATGGCCACACTCGGCTTCGAGCGGGGTGTGTCCACGCTCGGTCAACAGGTCGGGTTTCGGCGGGAGTTGGAGACGCTGATCGAGCTGGCCCGTCGCAACGGCAGCGCCGATGACCCCCTGATACGTGACCGGCTCGCCCGCGCCTGGATCGGCCTGGAGACCATCCGGTTCAACGCGCTGCGCATGCTCGACGGAGCCGCCGCCGGGGCCCCCGGGCCCGAAGCGTCCATCGGGAAGATCTACTGGGCCACCTGGCACCGGGAGCTCGGCGAACTCGCCATGGAGGTGTGCGGCGCCGACGGTCTGCTCGCCGCCGGAGAACCCTACGATCTCGACGACTGGCAGCGGCTGTTCCTGTTCTCCCGGTCCGACACCATCTACGCCGGCTCGAACGAGATCCAGCGCAACATCATCGCCGAGCGCGTGCTCGGGCTGCCCCGAGAGGCCCGGCCGTGACACGAGGCGCGGCTTTGCCGTCGGTTATGGTCCACAGGTGGATCTTCCCCGACTGTTCGACGGCCGACTCAAGCTGCGCCACCTGCTGCTCGTCGACGCGCTGTCCCGGCAGGGCTCGGTGGTCGGCGCCGCGGCCGAACTGCACGTGACCCAGCCGGCCGCGACCCGCAGCCTGCACGAGGTGGAGGCCATCCTCGCGGTGGAGCTCTTCGAGCGCGGACCGCGGGGAGTCACCGCGACGCTCTACGGCGAGGCGTTCACGCGGCACGCGCGCGCCGTGCTCGCCCAACTCACCCAAGCCGGACGGCACATGGTGGAGCTGGCCGCCGCGGACCGCGGGACGGTAGTCGTCGGCACGCATCTGGCGGGCTCGAACATCCTGCTGCCGCATGCGGTGGCGCGCTTGAAAGAGGACCACCCCTTCCTCACCGTCGTGGTGCGCGAGGCCTCGCCCGACGACCTGCTGCTGGACCTGGAGGCCGGACGGGTCGACCTGATCGTCGGCCGGCTGACCGCTCCCTCCACGGAAGGTCTTGAGCGGCGCCCGCTCTACGACGAGTCGGTCGGTCTCATCGTCAACGCGGGGCACCCGCTGGCCGAACGCCCGGACGTCGACCTGGTCGACACCGTCGGTTTCCCCTGGATCGTGCCGGGACAGCAGACAGTGCTGCGCCATGAGGTCGAGGAGCTCTTCACCCGGCAAGGCCTCGAACTTCCGCAGAACCGCGTGGAGGCGACCTCGTTCCTCACGGTGCGTCAGCTGCTCCTTGAGACCGACATGGTGGCGGTGCTGCCGGCACTGATCGTGCAGGACGACAGCCGGCTGGCCCGGCTCCCGGTGCCGCTGGAACACATCGGCCACAGGGTCGGGGTGACGCTGTCGGCCGGCTCCGCCCTCAGCCCGTCGGCGCAGGCCCTGTTGCGGTGCCTGGAGGAGGCCGCGGAGTCCATGCAGGCGAACCCCCGGCGCGCATGAGGCGGGCCGGGGGCACAGGAGACGAGGGGACTCAAAGCCCCAGGTAGCGTTCCGCGTTGCCACGGGTGATCAGGTGGCGTGCCTGATCGGTGAGGACGGCGCTCTTGCGCACCACCTCACCGACCGGGTGCTCGCCCAGCGGATACGGGTAGTCGCTCCCGACCATGACCCGGCTCTCACCGACGGTGTCCACGAGCAGCCGCAGCGCGCGTTCGTCGAAGACCACCGAGTCCACGTAGAAGCGGCCCAGGTAGTGCGAGGGCGGGTACTGCGAGGTCCCGATGATGTCACCCCGCCGGTGCCAGGCGTTCTCCATGCGGCCCAGCCAGAAGGCGAACGAGCCTCCGCCGTGCGCGAAGCAGATCTTCAGGCGTTCGTCGATGCGGTCGAAGACGCCGCCGAGGATGAGCGCGAGGATCGACAGATGCGTCTCCGCGGGCATGGCCGTCAGCCAGCGTGCCATCCACCGGTCCAGACGCGGTGAGGTGTCCATGTCCCAGGGGTGCACGAAGACCGGCACGTTCAGGGACGCGCAGTGCTGGAGGAAGGTGACGACGCCTTCACTGTCCAGGTCCTGGTCGCCGACGTGGTTGCCGATCTCCACGCCGCGGTGCCCTGCGGCCACGGCCCGTTCCAGTTCACGGCATGCGGCGTCCGGGTCCTGAAGGGGCACCTGACAGAACGGGATCAGCCGCTCCGGTGCGGCGGCGGTGATCTCCAGAGCCAGGTCGTTGAAGATCCGGGCGATCCTGGCCGCTTCCGCACCGCTGCGGCCGTAGTGGAAGAACGCCGGGGTGGGGGAGACCACTTGGGCGCTCACACCGTCGGCGTCCATGTCCCGGAGCCTGACGGCCGCGTCCCAGCAGTCCGACTGGATCCGCCGGAACTCCGAGGACCCGGTCATGATCACGGCTTCGGTCTCGGACTCGATCCGCAGCCACGGCGCGTCGGCGCCGCCCAGGGCCGTCAGGTCCGGCCAGCCCCGGGGCACGTAGTGCGTGTGCACGTCGATGATGTCTGCCACGGTCAGCCCTTCCCGGGGTGCAGGGCGCCGCACGAGGAGCAGACCCTGGCCCGTTCGTCGCCGTAGAACTCCTCGAACACGGGCGGCAGATCGGCGACGATGTCGCGGACCTGGAGCTCCACCTCGTGCACCGTCGCCGAGCACGAGGGACAGAACCACAGGAACTTCTCCAGCTTGCCCTCCTCACGGACCCGCTCGATGACCAGACCGATGGAGTCCGGGTCCGGTCGCTGCGGCGAGTGCGGCACGTTGCCCGGCAGCAGCCAGGCCTGCCCTTGCCTGATGTGCACCGTCCTGGGGCCCTCATCGGTCATCAGATTGACGTGCATGTCGCCCCTGACCTGGTAGAACCATTCCTCGTACGGGTCCAGGTGGAAGTCGGTGCGCTGGTTGGGGCCGCCGACGATCTGGACGATGAAGTCGTTGCCGAGCGACATGGTGCGGTTGTTCACCGGCGGCTTGAGCAGGTGCGCGTGGGCGTCTATCCAGCCCTGGAAGTCGATGACCTCGGGGATGTCGGTCACTGGTCCTCCTCGGTGGCGGTGGGCACGTGTGCCACGGCCTGGATCTCGATGAGCAGGTGCGGGTGCGGGAGCTGGTGGACGGCGACAGTGGTCCGGGCCGGGCCGTTCTCGTCGAAGTACCGGCCGTAGACCTCGTTGTAGCCGCCGAAGTCGTTCATGTTGACCAGGTAAGCGGTCACCTGGACCGCGTCGGACAGGGTGCCACCGGCATCCGCGAGGATGTCGCCGATGTTCTCGATGACGGCGCGTGTCTGCGCCCGGATGTCGAGGTCGGTGGTGCCCATCGCGTCGGTGGCCACGCCGACGAAGGTGTTGTCGGGGCGGCGGGAGCTGGTGCCGGAGACGAAGACGAGGTCTCCGGCGCGGCGGAAGTGCGGGAAGCGTCCCCGGGGGGTGGCCTTCCCCGGCACGATGCGGGCCTGGTCCATCACACGCACCTCACACTGACCTGGCCGAGGCCGGCCACCTCGCAGGTGGTGACGCCCGGTGTCAGGGGAATGGCCGCGGTGGCGGCGCCCGCGAGCACGACGTCCCCCGCGCGCAGGGCGAAACCGCGCCTGCGGGCCATGTCGAGCAGCGCGCGCAGGGCGTTCAGCGGCCCGTCGAGGATGGCCGCGGTGGAACCCGCCGCCTCGCGGCTCTCACCGCGCAGCCGTACCGGGAGGTCGGACACGTCCTGGAGGGGCTGCCACGGGCCGATGGCGTAGCCGGCGGCGGAGGTGTTGTCCGCGACGACGTCCTCGTAGGTGAAGCGGAAGTCCCGGTAGCGGGAGTCGATGATCTCCAGGGCAGGGGCGACGGCGTCCACGCAGGCGGCGATGTCGGTGTCCGGGGAGTCGACGTCCACGTCCCGGGCGATCCGGAAGGCGACCTCGGGCTCCACCTTGGGGTGGATGAACCGGGCGAGGTCGGCCGTGCCCCCGTCGGCCACGCACATGGCGTCGGTCAACTCGCCGACGATGATCTCCGAGACGCCCATCTGTTCCATCTTGGCCTTGCTGGTGAAGCCCAGCTTGACGCCGGTGCGCCGTTCGCCGCGTCCGGTGCGCCGTCCGAGCAGCGCCTTCTGCACGGCGTAGGCGTCGTCGATCGTCAGGGGGTGGGTGTCGGCGAGGCTCTCGGTGTCGGCGACGGCGCGTTGCGCGCCGTCGAGGCACGCGGCCAGTTCGTCGACGGTCTCCTCGGTGATCATCGGAGGTCTCCTTCGGTGGCGCTCAAGGTGGCGCTCAAGGTGGTGCTCACGGTGGTGGCGCGGGCGTGGCGGGAGGGCGCGGGCCTCACAACTGCACGCACACGTTGGTCGGTTCGGTGTAGAAGTGCAGGGACGAGGCGCCTCCCTCGCGGCCCAGGCCGGAGAGCCCGACGCCGCCGAACGGGGAGCGCAGGTCCCGCAGGAACCAGGTGTTGACCCAGGACATGCCGACGTTCATCGCCTGCGCGACCCGGTGCCCGCGCCGCAGGTCGCTGGTCCACACCGAGGCGGCGAGACCGTACTCGGTGTCGTTGGCCAGCGCGATGGCCTCCTCCTCGGTGTCGAAGGGGATGAGCGCGGCCACGGGCCCGAAGACCTCCTCGCGCACCGGCCGGTCGGCGTTGGTGAGGCCGGTCCACAGGGCGGGTTCGATCCATGAACCGCCGTCCAGGTCCGGGCCGAGACCGGGTGTGCCGCCGCCGGTGAGTGTCTTCGCCCCCGACTGTTCGGCGAGTCGGAGGTATCCGCGGACCTTCTCCCGGTGCGCCTGCGAGATGAGCGGGCCGGTGGTGGTCGCCGGGTCGAGCGGGCTGCCCAGACGCAGTGACCGTGCTCGTTCGACCAGCCCGTCCGCGATGTCTGCGAAGACCGACCGCTGGACGTAGACCCGTTCCGTGCACAGGCACACCTGGCCGGTGTTGGCGAACACCGACCGGGTCAGGCCCTCCAGGGTCTCTTCGAGGTCGGCGTCCTCGAAGACCAACGCCGCGTTCTTGCCGCCCAGTTCGAAGGAGACCGGCCGCACGCGCGGCGCCACCGTCCTCATCACCTGGGCGCCCGTCGCCGACGAGCCGGTGAAGGTGACTCCGTCGATCCCCGGGTGCGTCGTCACGAACTCCCCGGCCGAGCCGCCGCCGAATCCGTGCACCACGTTGTACGCGCCGGCCGGCAGCCCCGCCTCCGCCAGCACCTCGGCGAGCAGCGTCGCGGTGCCGGGGGTCTCCTCGCTGGGCTTGACGACCACGGTGTTGCCGCACGCCAGAGCCGGAGCGATCTTCCAGGTGAGCAGCAGCAGCGGCAGGTTCCACGGCACGATGACCGCGACCACGCCGAGCGGCTTGCGCACCGCGTAGTTGAGCGCGTGCCGCCCGCCGGGAAGGTCGGTGAGGAACGACTCCTGGCCCGCGGCGGCGACGACATCCGCGAAGGTGCGGAAGTTGGCGACGGCGCGGGACACGTCCAGGTCGCGGGCGAGCGCGACGGGCTTGCCGGTGTCGGCCACCTCGGCGGCCACGAACTCCTCGAACCGTGACTCGATCAGGTCCGCCGCCCTGCGCAGCACGTCGGCGCGCTCGCGAACCGGTGTGGCCGCCCACCCGCCAAGGGCCTTGCGCCCGGCGGTCACCGCCCGGTCGACCAGGGCCTCGTCGGCCTCGTGGACGCGGGCGTGGGCACGGCCGGTGGCCGGGTCAATGGCGTCGAAGCAGTGCCGCTCTTGAGGGTCGACGTAGCGCCCGTCGACGAAGTTGCGGATCCACCGCGGTGTCTGTGCCGTCATGACCTCAGCCTGGAACCGGAGCGCCATGACTGACAAATGAACTTTTCGGCGCGAGGTATACACGTTTCGGTATGTCTTCAGGGTGCTCCGGACCACCCGCTATACCCAAACCGCTATGGCCCGCAGGTGAAACGGCATTTGTCCGGGGCGGGCAGGCCCTCCAGGATCCAGCGATAACGACGCACGGCCCCGGCGCGCCCGCCGGCCGGCCCCTCCGCCTCACAGTGAACGAGGTATCCATGAGCGACGCGGAGCAGCACCCCGGCGCGAGCAGAACAGCGCTGGCCACCCTCCTCGGCACGACCCTTGAGTGGTACGACTTCTTCCTCTACGGCACGGCCGCGGCACTCATCTTCGACAAGCAGTTCTTCCCGTCCCTGAGCCCGGCGGCGGGCACCCTCGCCGCGTTCGCCACTCTGGCGGTGGGCTTCGTGGCCCGTCCGCTCGGCGGTCTGGTCTTCGGGCACTTCGGCGACCGCATCGGCCGCCGCTCCACCCTGGTGGTCTCACTCCTGATGATGGGCCTTGGCTCCACGCTCATCGGCCTCGTGCCCAGCTACGACACCATCGGCCTGTGGGCGCCGACGCTCCTCGTCGTACTGCGCATCGTCCAGGGCATCGGCCTCGGCGGCGAGGGAGCCGGCGCCACCCTCCTGTCGATGGAGCACGCCCCCGAGGGGCGCAGGAATCTCTACGCCGGGTTTCCCCAGATGGGCACCCCGGCCGGACTGATCCTGGCCAACCTCGTCTTCCTCGCCGTCAACTCGCTGGCGGGACATGCCGTGTTCACCGCCTGGGCCTGGCGCATCCCCTTCCTGTTGAGCATCCTGCTGGTCGCCGTCGGACTGATCGTCCGGCTCCGCGTCACCGAATCCCCTTCCTTCCACCGGGCCCGGGAACACGAGGAGACCGTCCGCTTCCCGCTGGCCGACGCGTTCAAGGTCGGCGCACCACGGCTGGGGCTGACCCTGCTCGCCGTGCTCGCGAACTCCGCGGTCGCCTACGTGTTCATGGTGTTCACACTCTCGTACGGCACTCAACACCTCGGCTATGACCAGCAGTTCCTCGTCCTCGGGGTGAGCGCAGCCGCCGTACTGTGGTTCCTTTCCATTCCGGTGTGGACCTGGATCGCCGACCGAAGGGGGCGCCGCACGCTGTTCATCTGGGGCTCGGTGGCCATCCTCGTCTGGTGTGCCGCGTACTTCCCGTTGCTCGATGTCGGCGACGACGCCGTGGCCCTGCTGGCCCTGGTCGGCATGGGATTGATCATTCCGGTCACCCACTCCGTCCAGGGCGCCATCATCGCCGACACGTTCCCGGTGAAGGTGCGCTACTCCGGCACGTCACTCATCCTCCAGGCCGGCGCCGTGCTGGGCGGCGGCCTCGCACCCATGATCTCCAGCGCGCTGCTCGGGGCCGGCGGCTCGTCGTCGGGTGTGACCTGGTACCTCGTCGGGATCTGTGCGCTGAGCCTCGTGGGGGCCGTGGCCCTGTTCCGGGCGGTGCCGGAGACGCCGGTCCAACCGGCGGCCCTGCCCCGCGAGTTCGCGGGCGAACGATGAACGCGGCGAGGGCGGTACGCAGCGGCCCCATCAGGTTCGCCGTCGCGGAGCGCTTCGCGCTGCCCCGTGTCGTGCCCGGCGGGCAGCCCGTCGCCACCGGCAGCATCTGTCCCCAGGCCCCCTCCCGGCTCGACGCGGTGATGGGACCGCCGCACGACCGGCTCCCGCAGAGCGAGGACTGCCTGCACCTGACGGTCACGGCCCCCGCCGCCGCGACGGCGGACGGCACAGGCACCGGCCGCCCCGTCCTCGTCTGGCTGCACGGAGGTGGCTTCAGCAGCGGCGCCGGCGTTCTCGACTGGTACGACGGCGGCGCGCTGGCGGAAGAACAGGACGTGGTCGTCGTCAGCGTCGGACACCGGCTCGGCGCGCTGGGCTATCTCGTCCTCGACGGCGTCAGCGAGGGAAACCTCGGCCTCCACGACCAACTGGCGGCACTGCGCTGGGTCCACGACAACATCGCCCGCTACGGCGGGGACCCGGGCAGTGTCACCCTCTTCGGCCAGTCGGCCGGCGCCCTGGCCATCCGGCTGTTCCTGGGGATGCCCGCCGCCCGGGGCCTGTTCCAGCGCGCGATCCTGCAGAGCCCTCCGCTGTCCATCGCCACCCGGCCGCTCTCCGAGGCCCGCGCGACCGGCCGCGTGTTCGCCGACCACCTCGGCAGCGACCCGCGCACGGCGTCGGCGGCGGACCTGCTCACCGCCCAACTACGCACGGCAGCCGACGTGCAGCGCAGTACCGGCAACTTTCTGGCCCCGCCGTTCGGCCCGGTCGCCGGCACCGACCCGATCCCCGGCCGGGCGGGCGACCTCGGCGGACACCCCGGCCCCCCGGACCTTCTGTACGGCTGGAACGCGGAGGACATGTCCGCCTTCCCCGAGGGCCCTGCCGACAGCGGAAACGCCCACGAACGCACCCGCCGCACCTATGAGTTGCCGCTCACGCAGTTCGCGGCCGAGCTGAAGAAGCATGGTGGCCGGGTGCACGGCTACCGGCTCGACTGGCGACCGCCCGGCTCCTCCTACGGAGCCACCCACTGTGTGGAGCTCCCGCTGCTTCTGGGCAGCGGGGAAGCCTGGAAGGGCTCGCCGATGCTCGGGAATCTCGCTTGGCCGGACGTCGACCGGCTGGGGCGTCGTGTCCGCGCGGCATGGGCATCCTTCGCCCGTACGGGAGACCCTGGCCCGCTCCCTGCCCCCCTCGTGGCAATCGCCACCTGAGCGAAGAAGGGGACAGGGCCCGGCCTGGGCCGTCGGGGTCAGCCGATGTGCTCGGCCGCGAACTCCCTGAGGGCATCCTGCTTCGCCTCGACAGGGCAGTCCGTCGCCAGCCCCTTCATCGCCCACGGTGACACGGTCGCGTTGGTGACACCCGCGGCCGCGAGCTCCGCGTAGCCCTCCGCTCCGTGGCGATCGACGCCTGACGCCTGGATGTCGAACGGCCGGTCGGCGGTACCGAACTCCGCGCGCAGCGCGTGCAGTCGCTCCATCGTCTTGACCAGCTCGTCGAACCCCATCAGCGCCGAGGTCCATCCGTCGCCGATCCGGGCCGCGCGCCGCAGCGCCGCATCCGTGTGGCCGCCGACGATGACGGGGACCTCGCGCGGCGGAGCGGGGCTCATCTGGAGCCTGTCGAAGTCGTAGAACTCGCCGTGGTGTTCGACCATGCCCCCGCCGAGGACGAGTCTGATCACCTCGATCATCTCGTCTACCCGCGCACCCCTGCGCTCGTACGGCACACCGCACCACTCGAACTCCTCGGGCGCCCAACCGACCCCGACACCCAGCTCGAACCGTCCTTGGGTGAGGTTCGCGACCGTACCGATCTGTCTGGCCAGGAGCAGCGGGTTACGGGAGCCGAGCTTCAGCACGTTCGTCCGGTAGACGATGGACTCGGTGCAAGCGCCCATCGCGGCGGCGGAGATCAGCGGGTCGGCGAACGGGGTCTCCTCGGTCCACATCCGCCGCCCGTCGGACGTGTACGGGTAGTTCGCCGCGGCACGCTCGGAGAAGAACACCGAGTCCGGCAGCGCGACGGCACTGAATCCGCACTCCTCGGCCGTCTTCGCCAGCGGCACGAGCTGGTCCAGCGGAACCATGGCCGGCGCGAGCGTGAACCTCATCGCTCCGCACCCCGGGCCTTCACGACCTTCGACGTCGGGATCGGGTGCGAGTCGGCCTTGATCCAGCGCATCGCGAAGGTGCCCTCGCGGTGCCCGTCCGTGGTGATCCAGTTGCCGTGGCCCTGATCCTTGGCCGCCACCACGATGGTCAGGGTGCCGTCGTCGTTGAGCTTGGCCGTGTGGTTGTTGAGGTGGATGTTGGTGCGGTGGTAATCGAGGGATTCCAGCCAGAAGTTCTGGAGCACGAAGTTGAAGTACTCGCAGTCCGGTACCTCGGTCTCGATGACCCAGGCCTCGTCCTCCGCCAGCTTCCAGTACCCGTGGAGGTAGAAGATCGTCGGATCGCCACCGGCCTTCTGGAAGGATTCCTGGCCCCAGTCCACGATTTCGTTGGCCCGCGGACCGAACCTGCGGCTCCACTCCAGGAAGGTGTTCGCGGTGCCGCGCACCATGCCGATGGCCGCGGTGAGACGCTCACTCATCTGCTCGTGAGTGAGCGGGGTGAACTCGCCGTCCGGGTCCAGGCATTCGATGGACAGTTCGGCGGGGATCTCGCTCGGGCGGTCCTGGTGTGTCTGCCGCACGGAGATGAGGTTGCTGTCCGGCGAGAGTGGCAGCCAGGCACCTTCCGGGGGCTGCTCCACGCTCGCGATGAACGAGAACCGGCCGTGCTCGTCGACGTCGAGGTCATGGGCGTGCAGATCGCCGGTCTGCAGCATGGTGCCGTCGATGTGGTAGCGGTTGACGCGCGATCCGAATGTGAGGAGGGGAATGGTGCCGCGGGTGCCGGTGATCCGGTAGGTGTGCCGGCCGGAGATGTTGGCACGCAGATAGATGTTGTCGGGGTTGTCGGCCCCGATCTTCGTCCTCATGTTGGGGTTGGGTGCTGACGTAAAGCTCGGCCAGCGCGGGTCGGTGTACTCGACGCAGTTGATCGTCGCGTACCTGACCAGGCGGCTCAGGTAGCGGACGCCCTCGGCCTGCGTCAGTGGATCCTGCGGCACGATGTCGTCGTGCAGGATCCTTCCGACATCGAGCAGGTCGGCGCAGAACTTCTCCCATGCGGCGTTCATGGTCAACTCCTTTGTTGAATCAGGCGAATGACGCCTCGTCAGGCACGGTCGGCGAAGCGCTCGTCGACCTCGGCCCCGGTCAGACCGAAGTCCTCCAGGCGGTACCGGTGGTCGGGACGCCGGTGCGCGCCCAGACTCTTGCGGTGCGAGGCCTCGACCGCCTCGCGCGCCCGAGTCGTGAACTCCAGGCCGAAGTGCTCGTAGATGCCCCCGACGGTGCCGAGCGGATCGGTGACGAAGTCCTGGTAGTCGACGTCGAGGAACTGCCGCGGGTCGTAGCGGCGTCGGGCCTCCTCGAAGTGCTCGATTCCCCGGGCCCACAGGGCGAGTTGGGTGCGGCCGATGGTCTCGCGGTCGTACGCCGCGGACATGTCGTGCTTGCCCTGCTCGGCCAGGCTGCAGGTCGAGGCCATGGCCGTCCTCGGGGCGCGGTGGGTCCGGATGATCAGGGCGTCCGGGTAGACCCGCATGATCTCGTCGATCGCGAAGACGTGGCTGGGGTTCTTGAGCACCCAGCGCTTTTCGGGGTCGTTCATGCCGATCAGCTGAAGGTTCTTCTTGTGCCTGGCGTAGGTGTCGGTCCAGTCCTGTCCGGCCAGCCACTTCGAGTACGTGGGGAGGTACGAGACGCACTCGAAGGCCACCGACCGCATCGACTGCTGCAACAGCTGCCAACACTCCTCGACCTCGTCGGCGTCCATGAAGTGCACCTTCATCAGCTCCGCCTCGTTGCGCCGGCGGGCCGCGAAGTGGGCCTGCGCGCGCCGGAAGTCGGGGTGAGCGGACCAGTCCTCACGGGCGGGCCGAGGCTGCGGAGCCTCGGCGAGCCATGTCTCGATGCCTTGGTGGGCGGGGTCGGCGGACAGCAGCCGGTGCAGCGCGGTGCTGCCCGTGCGCATGAGGCCGCAGACGAAGACCGGGCGTTCGATGCCGACCTCGGTGTGCTCGGGGTGCCGGGCGAACGCCGCCTCGCTGCGCGCCCTGCCGACAAGAGCCTTCGTCATCATGGCGCGGGCGATCGTCACGCCGTGCGGGGTGAGCCGCGAATCGGCGTCGAAGCTGGAGATCAGTACCTGAAGCCCCTCGCGGAAGTCGTCGTCACCGAAGTCGTCGAGGCCGGTCGCCTCGGTCGCGAGAGCGAGGAGTTCGTCGGCGGTGCCGACCGTCGGGGTGTCCTGTGTGGTCATGTCCCTCTCCGGGGCAGGGGTGGGTGTGTTCAGGGGCGGGTGTGTTCAGTGGTGGGCGTGCCCGCAGTTGACGTCCAGGCATTGCCCCGTGATCGCGCGTGCGTGTTCCGAGGCGAGGAAGACCGCGGTGTTCGCGATGTCGTCGGGTTCGGGCAGCCGGCGCAGGTCGGCTCCGGCCGCGATCTCGTCGTGGACCACGCTCGGGTCGACGCCACGCTCGGCCGCCTGGCGTTCGAACCACGCCTTGACCGAGTCCGCCCAGATGTAGCCGGGGGCAACGGAGTTGACGCGCACTCCGCGGGGGCCGAGGTCCACGGACAGGCTCCGGGCGAGGGCCAGCAGGCCCGACTTCATGATCCGGTACGCGCCGAAGCCCGGCAGCTGGTTCCGGAGCACCATCGAGTTGATCATCACGACCGAGCCCTGCGCCTCGACGAGCGCGGGCACCAGCTTGCGGGTGAGGTTCAGTGCGGCCATCAGGTTGATCTCCAACCCCTGCCGCACGTCGTCCGGTTCGGCGTCGAGGAGGCTGACCTGGGCGGGCTGGACGAACGCGTTGTGGATCACCGAATCGAGCCGGCCGAAGGCGCCGCACGCCTTCTCCGCGAGGTTCTCGACCGATGCGTCGTCGGTGAGATCGGCTGTCACCACGGCGGCTTCGCCACCGAGGCCGTGGATCTCGTCGGCCACCGCTTCGAGCCTGGACCGGGTGCGGGCCGCGAGCACCACCTGGGCACCCGCGAGGGCGCTGCGCACGGCGAGGGAGCGGCCGAGGCCAGGACCCACCCCCGACACCAGTACGGTCTTTCCCTCAAGCAGTGGAATCCGTGTCAGCGTCATGCCGGCCCCTGCGCCGGGTCGACCAGCGCCCGGGGATCGATGAGCACGCTGAGCGACACGATCTTGCACGCGTCGTCGAACTCGAACAGGTCGGTGGTCGCGAAGGCATGCATGCCGGCCCTCTCCACTCGGAGCTGCGTCGCGGCGTATTTCCCGGTCACGGTGATCGGTGAGAGCAGGCTGACGGTGAAGTCGACCTTCGCGTTCTGGGTGTCGAAGGTCCGGATCTCGTCGACACCTCGATAGCTGGTGACACCGATCGGCTCGTGCTGGACGGCGTCCTCGGCGAACAACGCGACCAGTTCGTCGACGTCGTGGTTGCCGAGGTGTCTCACGTAGGACTCGATGGCGGAGCAGATGTCGTCCCGGCTGGGCATGGAGGAACTCCTTGTCCTGAGGAGGGAACAGCGGTGCGCGTGATGTGCTCGTGCTCGCTCAGGCGATGACGCCACGTGAGCGGAGGAAGCCGACGATCCGGTCGGCCGCCTCCTCCGGGGCGACGGACGTGGTGTCGATCCGTACCTCGGGCGAGCGCGGCGGCTCGTAGGGCGAGTCGATTCCGGTGAAGTGGGGCAGCTCGCCGCGCCGCGCCTTCCGGTAAAGCCCCTTCGGATCCCGTTCCTCCGCGACCGAGATCGGAGTGTCCACGTGGATCTCACAGAACCGCTCGGGCCCGACCAGCTCCCGGGCCGCGTCTCGTTCCGCGCGAAAGGGCGAGATGAACGACGCGATGACGATCAGGCCCGCGTCGGCCATCAGCCGGGCGACCTCGGTGACGCGCCGGATGTTCTCCACCCGGTCGGCATCGGTGAACCCGAGGTCACGGTTCAGTCCGTGGCGAACGTTGTCGCCGTCCAGGAGATAGGTGTGCGCACCGAGCGCGTGCAGCCGGCGCTCCAGTTCGTTAGCGATCGTCGACTTCCCGGAGCCGGAGAGCCCGGTCAGCCACAGGATCTGGGGGCGATGGCCCATCAGCTGCTCGCGAGCGCGTTCGTCGACGTCGACGGCCTGCCAGTGGAGGTTGTCCGAACGCCGCAGCTGATGCTCGATCATGCCGGCGCCCACGGTGGCGTTGGTGAGCCGGTCGATCAGGACGAAGCCGCCGGTGTCCCGGTTGGCGCGGTACGTGTCGTACGGCACCGGGCGGTCGAAGCTGATGTTGCAGACGCCGATCTCGTTGAGGGCGAGGGTGTTCGTCGCCGTCTTCTCCAGGGAGTTGACGTTGATCTTGTGCTTGGGCCTGGTGATCCGCGCCTGCGCCCTCATGGTGCCGATCTGGCAGAGGTACGGCCGCTCGGGCAGCATCTCGTCCTCGCCCATCCACACCAGGCGCGCCTCGAACTGGTCGGCGACACCGGGCACGGCATCGGCCACGGCCAGCACGTCACCACGGCTGACATCGATCTCGTCGGCCAGCGTGACCGTGACGGACCGACCGGCTGTCGCCTCCGTCAGGTCGCCGTCCCGGGTGACGATCCGGGCGACCGAGGACTCCCCGCCGCCCGGCAGCACCCGCACCCGGTCACCGGGCCGCACCACGCCGCTGACGATCTGTCCGGAGAACCCACGGAAGTCCAGGTCCGGCCGGTTCACCCACTGCACGGGCATCCGGAAGGGAGTGGCGATCAGGTCGTCGTCGATCTCGACGGTCTCCAGGTGCCCCATCAGCGTCGGGCCCTGGTACCAGGGGGTGTTGGGGCTGGGCTCGGTGAGGTTGTCGCCGACGTACGCCGACATGGGGATGGCCACGACGTCGCCAAGACCGATCTCCTCCGCGAACCTGGAGTAGTCGTCGGTTATGCGCTCGAAGGCCTCCTGCGAATAGCCCACCAGGTCGAGCTTGTTGACCGCGAGCACCACGTGGCGGATGCCGAGCAGTGACACCAGGTAGGAGTGTCGGCGGGTCTGGGTGAGCACGCCCTTGCGGGCGTCGACCAGGATCACCGCGAGGTCCGCCGTGGAGGCCCCGGTGACCATGTTCCGGGTGTACTGCTCGTGGCCGGGGGTGTCGGCGACGACGAACTTACGGCGCTCGGTGGAGAAGTAGCGGTACGCGACATCGATCGTGATGCCCTGCTCGCGCTCGGCGGCAAGACCGTCGACCAGCAGCGCGAAGTCGAGGCCCTCTCCCTGGGTGCCCACCTTGCGGGAGTCGGCCTCCAGCGCGGTGAGCTGGTCCTCGAAGACCAGCTTCGACTCGTAGAGCAGCCGTCCGATGAGCGTGGACTTGCCGTCGTCGACGCTGCCGCAGGTGAGGAAGCGGAGCATGCTCTTGTTCGCGTGCCGTTCGAGGTACTGCTCGATGTCGTCGGCGATCAGATCGGCCGAGGGGGCTGAGTGGGTCGAGTGCGTCATCAGAAGTAGCCCTCCTGCTTCTTCTTCTCCATCGATGCGCTGCTGTCGTGGTCGATGACCCGTCCCTGGCGCTCGGACGTGGAGGTCAGCAGCATTTCCTGGATGACATCGGTCAGGGACTCCGCGGTGGACTCGACGGCCCCGGTGAGCGGGTAGCAGCCGAGCGTGCGGAAGCGCACGCTCTTGAGCTCGGGTTCCTCGCCCGGCAGCAGTGGCATCCGTTCGTCGTCGACCATGATCAGTGCTCCGTCGCGTTCGACGACGGGTCGCTTCGCCGCGAAGTAGAGCGGCACGATCGGGATCTGCTCCTGTCGGATGTACTCCCAGACGTCCAGCTCGGTCCAGTTGGACAGCGGGAAGACGCGCAGGCTCTCGCCGGGCGACTTGCGCACGTTGTACATCCGCCACAGTTCGGGGCGCTGCTTCTTCGGGTCCCACCGGTGTTCGGCCGAGCGGACCGAGAAGATGCGTTCCTTGGCCCGCGACTTCTCCTCGTCCCGGCGCGCTCCGCCGAACGCGGCGTCGAACTTGTAGAGGTCGAGGGCCTGTTTGAGCCCCTCCGTCTTCCACATGTCGGTGTGTGTGGCCGACCCGTGGGTGAACGGGTTGATCGACTTCTCCACGCACTCGGGGTTCTTGTGCACCAGTAGGTCCAGATCCCCGGCGGCCGCGGTCTCGTCACGCAGGGCGTACATCGCACGGAACTTCCACGTGGTGTCGACGTGCAGCAACGGGAACGGCAGCTTGGACGGGAAGAACGCCTTCCGCGCGAGGTGCAGCATCACCGCGCTGTCCTTGCCGACGGAGTAGAGCATCACGGGGTTCTCGCTGCCCGCGACCGCCTCCCGCATGATGTGCATGCTCTCGGCTTCGAGTCGTTCGAGGTGGGTCAGGGTGGGTGTCATCGTCCAAGTACCCCCAGAGCGCGGTCGGCCAGTTCGGGACGGCAGATGAGCAGGTCGGGCAACCAGGGGTTCTCCTGGTTGTAGCGGAGTTCGGATCCGTCGATCCGGGACACGTGCAGTCCGGCGGCGCGTGCGACCGCGACGGGGGCCGCCGAGTCCCACTCGTACTGGCCGCCGGTGTGGGCGTAGACATCGGCCTCACCGCGCACCACTGCCATCGCCTTGGCGCCCGCCGATCCCATCTCGATCAGTTCGGCTCCGAGCGCCTCGGCCATGGCCGTCACCGGCGCGGGCCGGCGGGTGCGGCTGACGACCACGCGGGGGACCGCGGGCAGCGCGGGGAGCGGCGCGACCGCGTCCGCCGTCGAGAAGGTGACACCCAGTCCGGGCACCGCGACCGCACCGGCGACCAGCCGCCCCGCCTCGACGAGCGCGACGTGGACGGCCCAGTCGGTGCGGCCGGACTCACCGAACTCGCGGGTGCCGTCCAGCGGGTCGACGATCCACACCCGGTCGGCCGCGAGACGGGCCAGGTCGTCGGCGCCCTCCTCGGAGAGCACCGCGTCACCCGGGAACCGTCGGCCGAGCGTGGCGACCAGGAAGTCGTGCGAGAGCTGGTCCCCGGCCTTGCGTACGTCGGAGGGGTCGGCGCCAGCGCGTTCCTGATCCGTCCGATGCGCCAGCAGCAGGGCGCCGGCTTCAGTGGCGATATCCGCCGCCGCCTGCCCATCGGCAAGTAGAGGTGATGAGACGTCAGGGTTCGTCATGGGGAGGACCGTAGCCCCAGAATGAACAACGTTCAATCCATTCTGAACAATGTTCTTTCTTGCGCGCCTCCCCGTGGATACCGTGAGCACATGAAGGAATCGAGCACGAAGTCCGTCTACGGCGACGCGGAGGCGCGGCGCCGGATGACGCTGGACGCGGCTGCCGCGCTGCTGGACGAGGGTGGGTACGCGGCACTCACCATCCGGTCGGTGGCCCAGCGTTCAGGCACCAGCACCGGGCTGATCTATCAGTACTTCGCCGACAAGCAGGAGATCTTCATCGCCCTGCTCATCGAGAGTCAGATCGAGTCCACCGCCGTCGTCGAGGCCCTCCCCCGGGAGGAGGGGGTCGCCGCGCTGATCGCCGCGGTGATCCCTCAGTCCGTCCGTCAGTGGGCCAGGGTGGGGCGTTTGACGCCGACGTGGGCGACCGTCGAAGGGGACGCCCGATACGATCGTGCCTCCGTCACTGAGCTGCGTGAGGCGTCGCGCCGGTACGACGAAGCGCTCCACGCCGCTCTGATCGAGGCCGCCGCCAAGGAGGGCCGCCCCCTCCGCGAGGATTCCGCACTCCTACGGTTCGTGGTGGCCGGCGTGATCGGTGTCTCCGAAACCCTGACCAACAACTGGGCCCCACACCTCGACCCGTCGGACCTCGTCGCTTTCGCCGCCGACGCGATCACCCGAGGCATCTCCGCGCCGGGTGCGACCGGCCGCTCCGCTTGAGATGTGCGGTGGTGTCAGCCGACGCGGCAGACGTAGATCGGCCCGAGCCAGCGCGTGCAGGTGGGGGCGGGGGTGCTGGGCTCCGGGGGAGTGGTGGGTTCGGTGGAGGGAGAAGGCCGCGTCGGGGGTGTCGTGGTCGGTGCGGGCTCAGTGGTGGTGGGTGCGGGCTCTGTCGGGGTGGTGGGCGTCGGTGTCGGTGTCTGCGTAGGCGGTGCCGTAGGGGTGGGCGGTGCCTCAGGGGTGGTGGGTGGCTCGGGCGGGGTGCGGCCGGACGTCGGCTCGTCGGTTGTCGGCTCCTTCGGTACGGAGCGCTCGGCTGCGGGCGGGTCCGGGGGAGCGGTCCGGGAGTTCGGGGGCTCGGGGACCGGCGGCGCCTCCGTGTCCGCGGGCCCGCCCGGCGCCGCCTCGGTGTCGGGTTCGGCCGGGCGCTGCGAGTGGTCCTGCGGAGCAATGGGCTTACGTGACGCGGAAGTTGAGGGGTGTGAGGACGGGGGCGGCGGAGCGCTGTCGCGTGCGGTGGGTGACTCGTTCTGCACCGCCGCCGACCGCTGCGGCGGCACCGTGTCGCTGTTTCCGGTGAGCACGAGCCCGGTCACGACGGCGGCGCCCGCCATCGAGACCCCGAGCATCCCGGCCACGGCGCCCTGCGCCTTCGCCCCGCCGGGCAGCACGTGCCGTACGCCGTGCAGCAGCCCGGAGCCGGCGCCGTGACCGCCCGCCGCGGCCCCGGCCGCGAGCGGCACCAGGAACTTTCCGGCACCGCCGAGTACGAAGATCAGGAGCGCCGGACCCACCAGGGCCGGCAGCCGGTCGTTGGCGCGCAGCAGGACCGCGAGCCGCGCCCGGCAGTCGTCGCAGTCGTCGACGTGTGCGAGGAGCTTCTCCGACTGGCGCGTGGACGCGCTGCCGCGTACGTGTGCGGGCATCCGGTCCCAGTGGCTCTCGCACGCCGGGTCGTCCGGGGTCCCCGGGTGTGCCCGCAGGAACGCCTGCCGCATGCCCTCCCGCGCGCGGTGCAGCAGCACGGCCGTGGCCCCGCTGCCCGCGCCGATGCCGCGGCCCACCGCCTCCAGCGGCTGCCCCTCCGCCTCGGCGAGCCACAGGGCCTTCACCCACCGCTTCGGCAGTTGCCCGAGGACCTGGGACAGCAGGTCCACGGCGGAGGCGCGGGCGGCCGGGTCCTGGTCGCCGTAGGTCCCGGAACCGTACGCACCGTTCGACGCCTGCACCGGCTCGACGCCCGCGTGCGGGTCGAGGGGTGTCTCGCGCGCCGCCCCGCGCCCGGCCGAGGCGGCCAGGTGTCGCACGGTCGTGGTCAGGTACGCCGCCACGTTGTCGATGGTGTGCCCGGCGGCGAGGCGCCGCCAGACCCGGAAGTGTGCCTCGGCCACGAGGTCGTCGGCGAGCCAGGGGCTGCCGGTCAGTGAGCGGGCGTACGCGACGAGGCGGGGCTGCTCCGCCTCGTAGATCCGCGCGTACGCGGTGGGGCTGAGGCCGCCTTCCGTGGCGGCGGGGGGTATCGGCGCGGCGGCGGGGCCGTCGGTCATGGCAGGAGTCTTCCGTCCGACGTCGGCGGTGCTCTGGCAGTGCTCTGCCCGACTGCGGATCGGGCGAGGAGTTTGCCACCGTAATTCACAAATGTCGGATTATGGAGGGGCGGGTGACGCAGGTCACAGGCACCTTGTCCGGAAACGCCGTAATGACTCGCCCCGCCGTCGTGTCGAACGGACACCTGGAACAAGCAGTGCAGAAAGGGATCCGTCATGCCGACCACGCTGCCCGTCACGCTCGAACAGTCCGCCCGGGCCCGCCTCGTCATCGCCGAGGGCCAGGGTCCCGAGCGCAGTGTCGACGTCACCCTCCGTTACGAATCCGCGGACCCGCTCGCCCTCCGGCTGGTGTTCCCCGCCGAGGCCACGCTCGCCGGTGTCGAAGTGACGTGGGCCTTCGCCCGCGCCCTCCTCGACGACGGCCTGCGCGTGCCGACCGGGTCCGGCGACGTCCATGTGTGGCCGTGCGGCCGTGCGCGCACCGTCGTCGAACTGCACGCGCCGCAGGGAATGGCCGTGGTCCAGTTCGACACCTCGGCCCTGCGCCGTTTCCTGCTGCGTACGTACGCGCTCGTACCGTTCGGCGACGAGGATGTGGAGGCCGTCGTCGACCGTGCCCTGGCTACGCTCTTGGGCCCCGAGACCGAACGATGACGCCGACCCCGACCCTCAGGGTGCGGACTCTCAGTCCGGCGGCGCGCCGCCCCCGCCCTCAGGGGTGGCGGGCTCCGCGCTCAACAGTCGAGCGGCCTGTCGTGTACGGCGGGCTGCGGTGCGGGCCTGTTCCGCGTTGGCGCGATGGAGATCCTTGTGGCGTGGGTTGCTGTGGGCCAGCCGCTCATGCCGTTCGGCCGACGCGTCCTGGGCCGCGCCCAGTTCGGCCACCAGTATGAGCGCGAGTTTCCGCAGCCGCTCGACGTCGGCGGTGAGGCCGTCAGGGAGATCCGAACCGCCCACCTGACGGGCCGTGGCGCTCACCTCGCGCTCCACGGCCTCCTGTTCACGCTGGGCGCGCGCCTTGGCCCGCGACACGGTTCCCTCGGCCCGGTCCAGGCGCGCCTGGCTGTCGCGGATCAGGTCGCGACTCCGGGCGATCGTCGTGAGCGCCCGTTGAATGACGGCGAGGTCGGCGACGCCACCCGCCGGGTGGCGCTGGTCCAACCAGTCACCCTGAATATCGAGCACGTTGTCGCGTTGATCCGCCTGCAGATCGCGGAGGTCGGCACGCCGCTGGCGCTCATCGGCGAGCTCGTCGCGCTGGTCCGCCACTTCATCGCGGTTGTCCGCCGTCCGGTCCCGCTCGTCGGCGCTGATCTCTCGTGCGTCCAGTCGCGCATGCTGTTCGTCAGCGTGCTCAGCTTCACCCGCCCGCGCATCGTCCGCCATACAGTCAGTGTGCACCCAGGCTTGCGTCACTTCACGTGTCAGGAGCGCGGTTCAGGGTGGTTCGACCGCGCGGTGAACTCGGCGAAGCGGAACTGCAGGAGCAGCCAGGCGAACACGTCGATGTCGCCCAGGTCGAGATCGAAGAGTGACTGCAGCTTGTCGACGCGGTAACGGACCGAGTTCACATGGACGTTGAGGGCGGCTGCCGTGGCGGGAATGTTCTTGTTGCACTCGACGTAGGTCTTCAGTGCAGTCGGTTCGTCGAGCGGTGCCGGTCGGCGAGCAGTGCCAGGTCGAGTTGGGGCAGGTGCTCGTCCATGAGGACGACGGCGCCGTCGCGGCCGTGGTTCACGAGGCCGAGCGAGGTCAGCCGGACCAGGGTGCGCAGATGGGTGAAGTCGTCGCTGAGCTCGTGGACGTCGTGGTGTTCGCGGCCCACCACGACCGCCAGTGACGGAGCGGTGTGGTCGACGCGGCGCAGGAAGTCGTCGAGGCGGTGCTCCAGGGACGGCCACTCCTGGAGCCTGCGGCCGCTGAACAGCATGACGAGATGGGAGTCGACCTCCGCCACGATCGCGTTCGGCTGGATCAGGTGCAGCCATGTCGAGACACGCTGGACGAGCCGGTGCGAGGCCGCTTCGGCGCCGCGGATGGGCCGCGCCGTCGAGGTGAGGACGGCGAGGCGGTACCACCGCTCGTCGGCGATCCCCAACGCGAACGCGCACACGGACGCCTGTGGCGGGTCCCGCAGGAGGCGGGACAGCAGATCGGCCTCCCGCCGCCGTTTGACGTCGACGTAGGAGCGGGCGTGGTGCAGGTGGAGAGAGGCGGAGTCCAGCAGCTCCGCCAGGGCACCCACGACGTGGTGGCGTTGGTCCGGGTCGGTCACGATGACCCAGATGGTGCCGAGCACTTCGCCGTCGCTGCGGACGGCGGCGGCGACACGTCCGTAGGTCTCCGCGTCGCCGGGGACGTAGACGCATCCGGTACTGGCGTAGGCGAGGCGGTAGTCGGGGTCGCTCGCGGGTGAATCGACCTCGCTCATCAGCAGGGTGGCCTGGCGGCGCTGTTCGTCGACGGCCTGATCGGCGAGGTTGGAGAAGCCGAGCACCCGGCCCGCGGGGTCGACGATGCTGGTGGCGCCGCCCGCCATCGTGGCCACGGCGTTGGCGAAGGAGAACAGGTCGCCCAGCCGCGCGCCCGCCACGTCGTCGGCCGCCGAGACGGACACGCTCGCCCTGAGGAGCGCGGCCAGTTGCAGCCAGTCGACGGACTGACGCGCCAACACGGTGTTGACCCCGTGCAGTTCACCCAGCGCGCGCAGGGCATCCGGGTCGACCGTCGCCGGCTTGGCGATCACCGCGGCGGCCCCGGCCTCGCCCGCCCTGACCAGCAGCTCGGTGAAGGCGGGCCCCTGCGCGGGGAAGCCGACGGCGAGGAGCACCGCACCCCGAGGGACGTACGCGACGTCGTCGAACGGTTCGCGCTGCGCGATCGACTGCACGAGCGGGGCGTCGGCAGGCCGGCGGTCTACGGACTCGTCCACTCCGGCCAGGCCGGTGCCGCCGCCGTGCTCGGCATCCTGCGCGACGAGACGGCCACCGCCCTCGCCTTCACAGGCAACACCACCCTGACCGCCCTGAACTCCTCGGCCCTCGCACCCCGGGGCGGGGCTGCTCGGCACGCACCGGCCTGACAGGCGCCTGTCGGTCAGGGCAGGGCCGGTTCCGCGTCGGTGTCGGCGTCCTCGGTCCCGGTCTGCGCCTGGGGCGGCATCGCGGGGATGAGGAGCGAGGCGATCAGGCCCAGAACGACGAACCCCGCCGCGATGTATCCGCTGACGGTGATGCCGTCGGACATCGCGGAGCGGGCCGCGTCGGCGACCGGGGCCGTGTGCGGGTTCCCGGACAGGGGGCCGATCGCGGCGCCCGCGCTGTCGGTGACGGCCTGGCTGAACTTGTCGGCGGCCGCCCCTGTCAGGCCGGACGATGCCAGGCTGTCGTGCAGCTTGGAGCTGAGGGTCGTGAAGAAGACCGTGGTGAGGGCGGCGATGCCGAGGGCGGAGCCGAGCTGGCGGAACGCGCTCTGGATGCCGGAGCCCTGACCACTGCTGTCGTCGGGGACGTCGGCGAGGACGACGTTGGTGACCTGGGCCGTCGCGAAGCCGACGCCGATGCCGTAGAGGAAGAGCATCGCCGAGACGGCCCACCAGGAGGTGTCGGGGGCGGCCACGAGGGCGACGCCGGCCAGGCCGACGACTTCGAGGGCGAGGCCGATGCGCAGCTGGATCAGCGGCGACACCTTGGCGGCCATCCCGAAACTGGCCCCGCTGGCGACGAAGCTGCCGATGGCCACCGGCACCAGGGCGAGCCCGGCCTGCAGCGCGCTGTAGCCGAGGGTGAACTGCAACCACAGCGGGAGCACCGCGACGATGCCGAACTCGCCGACACCGATGATCAGGGTGGCGATGTTGCCGCCGCGGAACGAGGCGATGGAGAACAGCCGTACGTCCATCAGCGCCAGGGAGGCGTCGCTGCCGCGGGCCAGTTTCGACTGGCGGCGCACGAACAGGCCCAGCGCGAGGGCGGCAAGGATCAGCGCGACCAGGACGGGCGAGGGCCCGCTGTCCCAGGTGAAGCCGGGAAGGCCGAGCGGGTGGATGGTGGCCGCCCAGCCGTAGACGCGGCCCTCGACGAGGCCGAAGGCGAGCAGCCCGAGCCCGATGACCGACAGCACGGCGCCGGGTGCGTCGATGCGCCCCTTGGTCCGGGGCGAGCGGGCCATGTAGCGCACCACGCCGAACGCGACCAGGACGGACAGCGGCACGTTGATGCCGAACGCCCAGCGCCACGAGACGTGCTCGGACAGCCAGCCGCCGAGCAGCGGCCCGAGCGCGGCGGCGGCCCCGATGGTCGAGCCCCAGACGGCGAACGCCTGGCCGCGGGCCTTGCCGGTGAAGTTGGCCTTCAGCAGAGCCAGCGAGGTCGGGAGGATCATCGCCGCGCCCGCGCCCTGAAGGAAGCGGGCCAGGATCAGAAGTTCGCCGCCCGGCGCGAGGCCGGCGAGCACGCTGGTGGCGCCGAAGACGACGACGCCCCAGGTGAAGACCTGGCGGGCGCCGAGCATGTCGGAAAGCCGGCCGGTCAGCAGCAGCAGCGCGGCGAAGACGATCGCGTACGACTCCTGGATCCACTGTGCCTGCGAGGAGTTGACGCCCAGGTCCTTGACGACCGACGGCGTGATCACGTTGACGATCGTCGTGTCCACGACGATCAGCGCCACGCCCAGGGCGATGGCGATCAGTCCGAGCCACCGCCTGGTGGCTGTCGAATCCCGCATGTAGTGCCTCCATAGTGAAGTAATTCCACCATGAAGGTATTGAGGGAGTGGGTAGATTGTCAAAGGTGATCTGCGGCGCAGGTCCGGCGATGGCGATGGCGATGCGTATGCGGGAAAGGACGGCCGTTGGTGATGGAGGAGTCGGCGCTCGACGAGGGCGTGGCGGAGCGGCGCGAGCTGTTGGTGGAGGCCCTGAGGGTCTACGGGGGGCACTACGCGGAACTCAGTCGTAGCTTCGCCGCCCATCTCGGTCTGTACTCCACCGACGCGGCCGCCCTGTTGGAGATCATCGCGGCCGAGGAGCGGGGCGCCCCGATCTCCCCGGCCCGCCTGAGCAAACGCATCCTGCTGTCGTCGGGCGCCACGACCTCACTGCTCAACCGCCTCGAAGAGGCCGGACACATCGTGCGCAGCCGCGAACACAGTGACCGGCGCGTGGTCACCCTGCGCGGCAGCCCGCACATCCAAGAGCGCGCCGATGAATTCTTCCGCCCGCTGGCGGCGCCCATGGACGCCGTCATCGGCCGCTACCCGCCCGAACTCCTCGCCAGATTCGGGGACTTGCTGGGGGAGATGTGCGCGGCCATGGACACCCACCTCACGCGGGTGAACCAGGACGCGTAGCGGTGCCTCTCCGGCGGGGCCGGTCAGCCGAGCGGGTTGGTGGTGTCGCGCAGGGTGGCCAGGGCCGGGCCGTACATCCGGGCCTTGATGGTGCCGAGGGTGTCTCCGGCCTTGGTCACCTGTGCCTGCGCGAGCTCGATCGCGGTGGAGCGCACGGCGTCCTCGGCGACCGCCTGGTCGACGATGCCGGCGGCCGCCGCGTCGGCGCCGCCGTAGCGGTGCGCGGTGACCATGGCCTCGTGCGCGCTCTGCGGTGCGAGGCGGGACTGGATCAGGGCGGCCATGCCGGGCGTGAAGGGGATGTTGATGTCCGCCTCGGGCAGACACCAGAAGCCGCGGTCGGCCCGCATCACGCGGAAGTCGTGGGCGAGGGAGAACATCGCGCCGGCGGCGAAGGTGTGTCCCTGCAACGCGGCGACCGTGACGACCGGCAGCGACAGCATCCGCGCGAACAGTTCGTGGACGGAGATGACGTACTCCTGGTGCTGGTCGGCGTGGGTGAACAGCCAGTCCAGGTCGAGTCCGTTGGAGTAGAACTTGCCCGTGGCGGCGGTGACCAGGGCGCGGGGGCCCTCCGCCTTCTCCACCTCGTCGAGCGCTGCGCCGACAGCGGTGAGCCAGTCGGGGTGGAAGCGGTTCTCGCCGTCCCCGAGATCGAGGACGAAGACGTTGTCGTGGCGGTCGAGTGTAGGCATGGTGGCTCCTTCGAGGTGTGCGAGGGGGTGCGGGGAGGGCCGCCTCGATCGGGGCGGTGCTCTGCTCGGCCCGGCACATGATCACGGCGCCTTCGGCCGCGGCGATGATGAACGCGCCCAGCCGGCGACCGCCTTCCTGGGTCGGGCCGTGCCGGACGGAGAGTGTCGCGAGCCGCGTGGGGCTGCGCTGTGGGCCATCCGTTCACGGCTGTCCCCCCCCCAACCCTTGGCGACGGTGCGCCCACCGCCGAGCGGTGGGCTACCTGTCAGTAACTTAAGGTGTATGGGATGGAACAGGCAAGGGGTTCACGCCTCCGGACCCGCCCGCAGCGCGTCCGAGATCGACTTGGCGCCGCCGTGGGCCGTGTAGCCACCGTCGACCGGAATCTCCGCGCCGGTGATGAACGAGGCGTCGTCCGACAGCAGGAAGGTGACCAGCGGGGTGATCTCGTCGACCGTGCCCGTGCGGCCGAGCGGGGTCTCGCGGAGGTTGCTCTCGCGGAAGGCGGGGGCCGCGGACGCGGTCATCTCCGTCTCGATGAAGCCCGGATGGATCGTGTTGACGCGGATGCCGCGCGGGCCGAGTTCGAGCGCCGCCGTCTTCGACAGGCCGCGCAGCGCCCACTTGCTGGCCGTGTACGCGACCGGGTAGTGGGCGGTGAGCGCGGCGGACGAGCCGACGTTGACGATCGAGGCACCGGCGGGCATCAGCGGGGTGAGGTGCTGGATGCCGAGGAGCGGCCCCGTGACGTTCACGGTGTGCACGCGGGTGAAGTCCTCGGCGCGCACCTCGTCGATTCGGGCACGCCAGGTGACGCCCGCGTTGTTGACCAGGCCGTGGACCTGGCCGTACGACTCCCGTAGCTCCGCGGCGAGTTGGGCCCACTGCGTCTCGTCGGTGACGTCGAGCGGACGGATCCCCGGACCGTCCTCGACGTCCGTCGCGATGACGTGGGCGCCCTCGCGGGTGAGGGTCGCGGCCTCGGCGGCGCCCTGGCCGCGGGCCGCGCCGGTGACGACGACGACCCGGCCCGCCAGGCGCTTCGGGGTCACGGACGTTCCCGCGTGCGGCGGCGGCCGGGCGGGAGCGGGACCGGGGCAGCGCCTTCGACGACCGTGTTGGTGAGGCTGCCGACGGCCTCGACCGTGAGGGTGACGGTGTCTCCTGGCCCCAGCGGCGGCGGGGTCTGTTCGCCGTGACGGCCCCACAGTTCGGCGAGGCAGCCGCCGTTGCCGCAGGTGCCGGAGCCGAGGATGTCGCCGGGGCGGACGACGGTGCCGCGCGAGGCGTACGCGACCATCTCCTCAAAGGTCCAACTCATGTTGGACAGCAGGTCCTTGCCGATGGTCTCGCCGTTGATCTCCGCCGTCAGGGCGAGGCGCAGCATGCCGTCCGCGTCGCGGTACGGCTCCAGTTCGTCGGCGGTGACCAGGTACGGGCCGAGCGTGGTCGCGGTGTCCTTGCCCTTGCAGGGGCCGAGGCCGACCTTCATCTCGGCGGACTGGAGGTCACGGGCCGACCAGTCGTTGAAGACGGTGTAGCCGATGATGTGTTCGCGGGCCTCTTCGGGGCCGAGGTCGCGGCCCTCGCGGCCGATGACGGCGGCGACTTCGAGTTCGTAGTCGAGGACCGTCGAGCCGGGCGGCATCGGGATGTCATCGCCGGGGCCGTAGACGGCGTAGGGGTTGGTGAAGTAGAAGGTCGGCGCCGCGTACCACTGCTCGGGGACACCTGCCACACCGTCCACGGCCTTGCGTACACCTTCGACGTGTTCCTCGAACGCCACGAAGTCCCGTATGGAGGACGGCTGGAGCGGGGGCAATAGCCGCACCTGGGAGACCTGCGGGCCGGGCGGCCCGGCGAGCGCGGCGGTACCGGCGTCCAGGAGGGACCGCAGGCCGCCCCCGGCGCGGATCAGGTCGGTGAGGGACGAGGTGTCCGGCACCGGGTACAACGTGCCGTCCTCCGCGACGACGGCGACGCGGGTGCGGGGTTCCTGCTCGTACGCGGAGTAGGTGGCGAAACGCATGGGAGCTCCTGGCGCGAGGGCGGACCGGGGGCGCGGTGGGTGTGTCAGGGCATGGACAGGGCACCACCGCGCCCCCGGAAAAATGGGGTGGGATCAGACCGGCGGGGCGATGAACACGCCGCGGTCGGGGTCGTTGAACGACTCCTTCGCGACGAGCTCGTTCATCGCGTTCGCGGTGCCCCACTGGTCCGTGACCTCGGGCTTCGAGAAGTCATAGACGTGCGGGTGCCAGGTGTCCTCGTCCAGGTTCTCCAACTCCGTCGTGTACTCGACGGTGTTGCCGTGCGGGTCGAGGAAGTACGTGAACGTGTTGTCGCCCGCCATGTGCCGGCCCGGGCCCCAGACCTTCTTGAACCCGGCGCGCATGACACGCCCCGAACCCCGCATGTACTCGTCGATCCCGCGCATCTCGAAGGAGACGTGGTGCAGCGCGGTGTGCGGGCCCTGCGCGATCGCCATCGAGTGGTGCTGGTTGGAGATCCGCATGAAGTGCATGACCTCGCCCATGTGCGGCGACGACAGGGTGTCGGAGAGCGCGAAGCCGAGGTGGCGCTCGTACCACTCCCGAGTCCGGTTCAGATCGGGGGAGTTGAGGACCACGTGGGAGAGCTTGACCGGGATGGCCTCCTTCTCCTCGATCTTGCGGTGCTGCCGGACGTCGACGTCGGCGGAGACCTCGATGGTGCGCCCGTCGACGTCGAAGAAGCGGAAGCCGTAGCCGCCGCCGGGAGTGTCGACCTTGCCCGGCTGTGTGATCAACTGCACGTTCCCGGCGAGGAGTTGCTCGGCGAGTGTGTCCACATCCGCCGGGCTTGCGGCGCCGTACGAGACGAGGTCGAGGCGCTTCTCCTCGGCCTCGCGCAGGCGCACCACGTACTGCTCGGGGGAGCCCTCTGCGGCCAGGAAGGAGATGCCGGAGTCCTCCGCGACCTTGGTCAGGCCCCAGACACCGGAGTAGAAGTCGAGCTGCTTGTCGTAGTCGGGCACGGCGAGATCGACGTGCCGCAGGTGGGTGAGCAGACGATTGCTCATGGTGTCAGTCCTTCCAGAGACGGAGGAGGGTGGCCGCGGTGCCGCCGCGTACGGCGCGGAGGTCGGCGTCGGAGAGGTCCGCCGCGCGCAGCGCTCCGACCGGGTCGTCGGCGCCCATGTCGAACGGGAAGTCGGAGCCGAGCAGCACACGGTCCGCGCCCGCGACCCGCACCAACTCCCGCAGTACGTACGGGTCGTGGACGAGCGAGTCGAAGTACAGGCGGCGCAGGTACGCGCTCGGTTCCTGCGCGCACGCGTGGGCGTCGGCCCGCGCCCGCCACGCGTGGTCGGCGCGGCCGATGTGGGTGGGCAGATAGCCGCCGCCGTGCGCCGCGATGATCCGCAGGCCGGGGTGGCGGTCGAGGACGCCGGAGAAGATCAGGTGCGAGAGCGCGGCGGCGTTCTCGGTGGGCTGGCCCACCGAGTTGGACAAGTACCACTGGTCGAGGCGCTCGTCGAGGGTGCAGCCGAAGGGGTGCAGAAAGACGAGCGCGCCGCTCTCCTCGGCCCGTGACCACAGCGGTTCGTACGCCGGGTCGGACAGCTCGCGGCCCGGTGCGTGGCTGGAGATCTCGACCCCGAGCAGGCCCTGTTCGAGGGCGTGGTCGAGCGCGCGCACCGCCTGCTCGGGATGCTGGAGCGGTACGAGGCCCAGTCCGCGCAGCCGGTCGGGAGCGGCCGAACAGTGCGCGGCCGTCGCCTCGTTGGCCAGCCGGTACACCTTCTCCGCGGCCACCTCGTCGGCCCAGTAGTGGTAGTGGGAAGGGGACGGGCTGACCAGCTGGACGTGCACGCCCTGGGCGTCCATCACCGCCAGCCGGGTGGGTACGTCGGTGAGGCGGGCGAACCGCTCGCCGATCATCCGGCCGCTGACCTTCAGCGCTTCGGGGCCGTTGCGCCGGGCGTCCAGGGCCTTCGCCTCCGCGTGGCCCGGCAGGCCGTCGACCAGTGCCTCGATCTCGGGCAGCAGGACGTGGGCGTGCACGTCCACGGTGGGTGTCCCGGGGGTGGCGGACATGTCGGTCACGGCAGCTCCCGCAGCATCGTCATCGTGCGGCCCATGAGGCCGGGGACATCCGCGTCGCGGACCCCGTCGAGCTGCCACTGGCCGATCTGTACGGACGCCTCCACGACCGGGCGCACGCGCGCGACACGCCGCTCGTAGTACGCCTGGAGCAGTGCGTCGTCCCAGGTGTCGGCTGCGGACAGCATCTGCGTGAGCACCCAGGCGTCCTCCATCGACAGGGCGGCGCCCTGCGCGAGGGTGGGCGGGCAGCAGTGCGCGGCGTCGCCGACCAGGACGACCCGGCCGCGGTGCCAGGAGCCCTCGACCAACATCCGGTCGAACCAGGTGTAGTTGACCTGCGCCGGATCGGTGATGGTCGCGGTGATCTCCGGCCAGTGGCCGCCGTAGTGCTTCGCGAGGGAGCGCATCTCGTCGGCGTAGGAGTCCGCGGGGATGGTGCTCCGGTCGCGGTTGGCCTCGACGACGTACGCGTAGAGGGTGGACTCGCTGGTCGGGCAGTAGCCGGCGATGTACGCGGGGCCGCCGTAGGCGAGGTCGGTGCGGGTCAGGCCTGACGGGCGCGGGGTGGCGACGCGCCAGATGGCCATGCCGGTGGGCTCGGGCCGCTCGGTGATGCCGATCGCCGCGCGGGTGGCGGAGCCCATGCCGTCGGCGGCGATCACCAGGTCGTAGCGGCCCTCGGTGGCATCACTGAAACGCACGGAGACACCGGTGTCGTCCTGGTCGAGGGACTCGGCGCGGACGCCGAGCCGGACGGTGGCTCCGCTCGCACGGACCGCGTCGATCAGGATCCGCTGGAGCTGCGGGCGCTGCATGCCGACGGTGGCGGGCAGCTCGTCGCCGCCGGTGCGCAGGTCCTCGCTGACGTGCAGGACCGTGCCGTCGGGTGCGGTGATGCCGACCGCGTCGAAGCCGTAGCCGGACCGCTCCACCTGCTCCCACACACCGAGTTCGCGCAGCACGCGCAGCGCGTTGCCCTGGAGGGTGATGCCGGAGCCGGCGGTGGCGTTCCAGTCGTCCTTGGCCTCGATCAGGTCGACCGCGATCCCGGCGCGGCGCAGCAGGATCGTCGCGGCGTTGCCGGCCGCGCCGCCGCCGACGACGAGGACCGAGCGGGGGATGCTGGGGGTACTCATGGATAACTCCTCTGCTGCGTCGGCTACTTGACGGCTACGGGATTGACCGGGGAGCCGACGGCGCCGGTGATGGGCAGAGGCGCCGCGGTCAGCCAGAACTCGTACACACCGTCCGCCGCGCAGTCCGCGGCGAGCGCGTCCGGGTCCCACATCTCGCCGATCAGCAGGCCCATGTTGGGGATCGCGACCTGGTGCAGCGGCTGGAAGGCGTGCTCGAACTCGTTGGGCCGCACCTCGAAGCCCCAGGTGTCGGTGGCGATCGCGGCGATCTCGGTGCGGTGCAGCCAGCCGGCCGCGGTGAAGGACAGGCCGGGGGCGGGACCGCCAGCGTAGTCGTTCCAGCCGTCGCGGCGGGCGCGGGCGAGCTGCCCGGTGCGTACGACGACGATGTCACCGCGTCCGACGGTCACCCCGTGGGCCTCGGCCGTCGCGGCCAGGTGTTCCTCGGTGACGGCGAACGCGTCGGGCAGCTCGCCGTCGGTGCCGATGACGCGGCCGACGTCGAGCAGGACGCCACGCCCTGCCACGTGCGGGGCCATGTGCTCGATGCCGGTGACGAGGTCGCCCTCGGAGGTGACGACCTGCTCGGCGGGGCGGCCGTTCCACGCCTTGCCGTGGTCGAAGATGTGGCCCAGGCCGTCCCACTGGGTGGAGCACTGGAGCGGCATGGCGATCACGTCGTCGGCGCCGCCCATGCCGTGCGGGAAGCCCTGGTTGGCGAGGGCCGCGTCGGCGCCGGTGTCGAGCATGGTGTGCACCGGGTTGGTCCGGCGCCGCCAGCCCTTCTGAGGGCCGTTCATGTCGAAGCTCTGGGCGAGCGAGAAACTGACGCCCCGTCGCACGAGCGCGGCACCCTCGCGGCGCTTGGCCTCGTCGAGGAAGTTCAGCGTGCCGAGCCGGTCGCCCTCGCCCCAACGCCCCCAGTTGGAGTACGACTTGGCGGCTTCGGCGATCGCGCCCTCGGGGTCGTTGCGGTCCAGCGGTGACTGCTCGGGAATCACGACGTCACCTCCGCCACACATCGGGTGCGCTGCGCGCCGAGCCCGGTGATGGAGCCGTCCATGACATCGCCGTCGCGCAGCAGTCGGCCCCAGTGCATGCCGTTGCCGGCGGGGGAGCCGGTCAGCACCAGGTCGCCGGGGAGCAGGTGGGCGCTCTGGGAGGCGTAGGACACCATGCGGGCCACGTTGAAGATCATGTCCTTGGTGGACTCGTCCTGCATGGTCTCGCCGTTGAGCTTCAGGGTGAGCTGGAGGTCGTCAGGATCGGCGATCGAGTCGGCGGGCACGATCCACGGGCCGAGCGGGGTGAAACCGGGCGCGTTCTTGCTGCGCAGCCAGTCGGTGCCGATCTGCGGCATGTCACGGCGGAAGACGGTGGCACGGTCGGTGAGGTCGTTGGCGATGGCGTATCCGGCGACGTACTCCAGGGCCTCGTCGACGGACACGCCGTGGGCCGGCCGGCCGATCACGGCCACCAGCTCCAGCTCCCAGTCCGGCTTCGCGGCCCAGGAGGGCAGCACCACGTCGTCGTACGGGCCGGTGATCGCGCTCGGCAGTCCGATGAACACGTACGGCAGGTCGTCCGTGGCCCGCCGGTCCATGATCTCGGCCGCCTCGGCGCGCCGCTCGTCCTCCGGGCGGTCGTCACCGGGTGCCTTGTGCGCGACGTGCAGGTCGATCACGTGCTGGCGGTAGTTGGCCCCGGACTGGAACACCTGGCGCGGCTCCACCGGCGCGTGCACCTGAAAGTCCGTCAAGGGCCGGCGCGGCGCGGCGCCGTCCTCGGCGAGCGAGCGCAGCCGCGGCAGCACGGCCTGCCAGTCCTCAAGGAGCCGACGGGTCGTCAACTGTGCGTCGTCCAGGGCGGTGCGCAGATCGATGACGAGCTGTCCGGAGGTGACCAGCGCGGGGAAAGAGGGCTCCCCGGGGACCGAGAGGGTCGCCAGCGCGAAGGGGCCGGCGAAGGGTGCGGATGCGGGAGCGGGTTTCACGGACATGTCCTCCTGTATTGCGGTGGTACTAATCTGGACCCGCCACCGGTGATCAGGGAAATAGATTCTGTGGATGTAAAGCATCCATCGCGTAAATTACCCCTGGTCAGCGCCGCACGCCCCGACCCCGGCCCCGTACAGCAAGGGAAAGCCCGTGAATCTGGCCCGCCTGGACCTCAACCTCGTCGTCGCCCTGCGGGCCCTGCTGGAAGAGCGCAACGTCACCCGCGCCGGACACCGCGTCGGACTGAGCCAGCCCGCCATGAGCGCCGCGCTCGCCCGGCTGCGCCGCCACTTCGACGACGACCTGCTCGCCCGCGTCGGCGGCCACTACGAGCTGACCGCGCTCGGCCAGGTACTGCTCGACCGCACCTCCACCGCCTACGACGTGCTGGAGCGCCTCTTCGCCAGCCAGGCCACGTTCGACCCGGTGCGGGAGAAGCGCGAGTTCACGCTCGTCGCCTCCGACTACGCCGTCTCCGTGTTCGGCACGGCCCTCGCCCGCCACCTCCACGAGGAGGCACCGGGCATCCGGCTGCGCTTCACCCAGACCCCGTCCACGGTGGTCGAGGACACGTCGACGCTGCTCAGCACCGTCGACGGACTGCTGATGCCGCACGGTGTCATCAGCGACTTCCCCGCCACCGACCTCTACGACGACCGGTGGGTCTTCCTCGTCGCCGACGACCATCCGTCGGTCGGGGACCGGCTCACCCGGCAGGATCTCGCGGACCTGCCCTGGGTCACCTATCAGCGCACCTACGACGCCCCTGCCGTGCGCCAGCTCGGCATGCTCGGTGTCGAGCCGCACGTCGAGGTCTCCGTCGACAGCTTCCAGTTGCTGCCGCTGCTGGTCGCCGGCACCCGGCGCATCGCCCTCGTCCAGGCCCGGCTCGCCCGCCTCCTCGCGCCCATCGCGGCGGTCACGGTCATGGAGCCGCCCTACGAGGCGGTGCCCCTGCAAGAGGCACTGTGGTGGCATCCCGTGCACACCCACGACGCCGCCCACATCTGGCTGCGCGAGACCGCCGCGGCGGTCGGGGCGCGCCTGCCCCGGCCGCAGGACGATCCGGCCGCCAACGGCGCGGCGTGAGCGGCGAGTTGGACGGAGTCACGCGATGAAGCCACCCCACCGCGAGTCGGTGCTCTCCCGCGCCGCCCGCATCCTGCAGGCCTTCAGCCAGGACGAACCGGCGCTGACCGTCTCCGAGATCGCCCGCCGCACCGGACTGCACGTGGCCACCGCCTCCCGCCTCGTGGGTGAGCTGGTCGGCCACGGATTCCTCAGCCGCGACGCGGACCGCCGCGTACGGATCGGGGTCAGACTGTGGGAACTCGTCGTCCGCGCCTCGCCCACGCTGTCGCTGCGCGACGCGGCGATGCCGTTCATGGAGGGCGTGCACGACGTGGTGGGCCACCACGTCCAACTCGCCGTCCTGGACAGCGAGGAGGTGCTGTTCCTCGAACGTCTCTCGGCCCCGCGCTCGGTCATCAACTACACCCGCATCGCCGGACGGCTTCCCCCGCACGCCTCCTCCAGCGGCCTCGTGCTGCTCGCCCACGGACCGGCCGCCCTCAAGGACCGGGTGCTCGCCGGCGAACTGGCCGCCTACACCGCCGCCACCCCGGCCACCCCCGCCAGGCTGCGGGCCGTCCTCGCCGAGGTGCGCCGACAGGGCTACGCCTACTGCCCCGGATACGTCCACGACGACGCCCTCGGGATCGCCGCCCCGGTGCGCGGCGCCGACGGCACGGTCGCGGCGGCGCTGTCGGTCATCGTCCCCAACGACCAGAGCGCACAGGCGATGGTGCCCGTCGTCCGCACGGCCGCCCGTGGTGTGTCGCGTGCGCTCGGGACGGCGGGGTGACGGCGGCTTGATGGCCGCGTCATGGCCGAGTGATGTCAGCGGCGCACAATCCGTCTCTCACTGGGTGAGAAGGCCGTCGCGGTGTGACCGCCGCCACGCGCATCCTGCGTGCAATCCACAGACGGGAGGCGACGACGTGGTCGCACACCACCTGCTGCCTGAGATTGCCCGCCCCGCCGCGGCCCTGACCCTGCGGGTACGCGCCAAGGACACCGCCGCGGACGGTGTCATGGCCCTCACCCTGGAACGCCCGGACGGCGCCCGGCTGCCGGACTGGACGCCCGGCGCCCACATCGACCTCGTACTCGCGGACGGGACGACCCGCCAGTACTCCTTGTGCGGCGACCGCTGGGACCCGTACACCTACCGCGTCGCCGTGCTGCGCGAGCCCGCGGGGCGCGGGGGATCGGCGTACGTCCACGACCGGCTGGAGGCCGGCGACCCGGTCGGCGTCGGCGGCCCGCACAATCACTTCCCGCTGGCGCCCGCCGACCGCTACCTCTTCATCGCGGGCGGCATCGGCATCACCCCGCTGCTGCCGATGACCCACCAGGCCGAACTGATGGGCAGCGACTGGCAGTTGCTCTACGGAGGCCGTACCCGGGCCTCGATGGCGTTCCGCGACCACCTCGCGGACACCTACGGCGAGCGCGTGCACCTGCGCCCCCAGGACGAGTACGGGCTGCTCGACCTGGACACCTGGCTGAGCCGACCGGAACCCAGCACCAAGGTCTACTGCTGCGGGCCCCCTCCGCTCCTCGCCGCCGTCGAATCCGCCTGCGCCGCCTGGCCGCCGCACAGCCTGCGCACCGAACGCTTCACCGCCGCCGCGCCGTCCGCGCCCGTCCGTCACACCTCCTTCGAGGTGGAACTGCGCCGCAGCGGCCGCACGGTCACCGTCCCACCGGGCCTCTCGGTGCTGCATGCCGTACGCCGCGCGGGAGTTGAGGTCCTGTCCTCCTGCGAGCAGGGCACCTGCGGCACCTGCCTGGTCCCGGTGCTCGCGGGCGCCCCCGACCACCGGGACGCGGTCCTCGCCGAGCACGAACGCGCGGCCGGGGACTGCCTGCTGCCCTGTGTGTCCCGCTCGCGCTCGGACCGGCTGGTCCTCGACCTCTGATCCCTCAACACCCCACCTTTCGAACCCCCTTACGTCCCCGAGTTCGTCCGAGCCGCATTCGTGGAGCCGCCATGTCCGCAACAGCCGCTGTCCCCGCACCGGTGCCGACCAGCGACGTCGACCCCTTCGCCGCCGAACACCTCGCCGACCCCGACCCGTTGCACGAGACCCTGCGCACCGCGGGGCCCGTCGTCCACCTCACCCGCTACGACGTGCACGCCCTGTCCCGCTACGAAGAGGTGCACACCGCCCTCGTCGACTGGCAGACGTTCCAGTCCGGGGCCGGTGTGGGCCTGGCCAACTTCCGGCACGAGAAGCCGTGGCGGCCGCCGAGCCTCCTCCTGGAGGCCGACCCGCCCCACCACGACGCCCCGCGCCGCGTGCTCCGCGAGATCCTCTCGCCGCTCGCCCTGCGCCGGCTGCGCGAGACCTGGCAGCGCGTCGCCGACGAACTCGTCGAGACCGTACTGGCCACCCAGGGACCGGAGTTCGACGCCTTCGAGTCGCTGGCGACGGCCTTCCCGCTGCGGGTCTTCCCGGACGCCGTCGGCCTGGGCCCCGACGGCAGGGAGAACCTGCTGCCCTACGGCAACATGGCCTTCAACGCCTTCGGCCCGCGCAACGAGCTCGTGCGCGCCGACGCCGACCGGATGGCCGGACTCTCCGCCTGGGTGAACGACCAGTGCGCCCGCGACGCACTGAGCGAGGACGGCTTCGGCGCCCGCATCTGGGCCGCCGCCGACCGCGGCGACCTCACCCCCGCGCAGGCACCACTGGTGGTGCGCTCCCTGCTCACGGCGGGCGTCGACACCACGGTGCACGGCCTGGCCGCCGCCCTGTACGCCTTCGCCACGCACCCCGAGGAGTGGCAACGGCTGCGCGAGCGACCGCAGTTGACACGGGTCGCGTTCGACGAGGCGGTGCGCTGGCAGTCACCCGTGCAGACCTTCTTCCGCACCGCCACCACCGACGTCGAGATCGCCGGTGCCACCATCCCCGAGGGCGGAAAGATCCTCATGTTCCTCGGCGCCGCCAACCGCGACCCGCGCCGCTGGACCGCCCCCGATCGCTTCGACCTCACCCGCGACCCCTCCGGCCACGTCGGCTTCGGCATGGGACTGCACCAATGCGTCGGCCAGCACGTCGCCCGCCTGGAGGCCGAGTGCCTGCTGACGGCCCTGGCCCACCGCGTGGAACACCTGGAACTCACGGCCCCGCCACGCCGCCACCTGAACAACACCCTGCGCTCCTGGGCCTCCCTGCCGGTACGCGTCCGGCGCGCGCACTGACCCCTGCGCACGTCACCCAGGGCAGCGCTGCGGCAGCGTCAATTCCTGTGAGGTGCCGTGGTGGGTGTCGCCGCGGCCGGCGCCGTCATGTCGAGCAGGAGCAGGGCGTCGTGGTCGGGGGTGCCGGGGTCGGCGGTGTAGACCCCGATGCGCTGGCCCGGGGTGCCTTCGACGTGCAGGGACTGCGAGGTGAGGGTGACGGTTCCGACCCGCGGGTGCTGGAACGTCTTGTGAGCGGGCTTGCGTCCGGTCACCTCGTAGCGTTCCCACAGGCCCGCGAAGTCGGGGCTCTTGAGCAGGAGTTCACCGACGAGGTTGGTGAGGTCGGGGGCGTCGGGCGCGGTGCCGGCGATGGCGCGCAGGCGCGCGACGCAGGCCGTGATCTGCCGGTCCCAGTCGGTGAACAGCTCGCGGGCCGCAGGGTGCAGGAAGAGGTAGCGGGCGAGGTTGCGCTGTTTCACGGGCCAGCCGTCGAGACCCGCGTACAGGGCGAGGCCACCGGGGTTCCAGGCGAGCACGTCCATGCTGCGGCTGATGACGTACGCGGGGTTCGGGCGCAGCGATTCCAGGAGCAGCTTGAGGTGGGGGCGCACGGTGCGGCTGGGGGCGGGCGGTGGCTCGGAGACGTAGCGGGCCGCGCGGGCGGCGAGCTCGCGCAGGTGCTGGTGCTCCTGGTCGTCCATGTGCAGGGCGCGGGCGAGCGCGTCGAGGACGGCGGGGCTGGGGCGGGTCTCCTTGCCGCGCTCCAGACGTACGTAGTAGTCGATGCTGATGCCGGCGAGGGTGGCCAGCTCCTCGCGGCGCAGGCCGGGGGTACGACGGATGCCGGCGCCGACGGTGAGGCCGACGTGGTCGGGGCTTGTCTGGGTGCGGCGGGCGCGCAGGTAGCGGCCCAGCTCGGCGCCCTCGCTGTGCGCGCTCGTCGATGCTGGCATGCCTCCAGTCTCACCCGATGAGCACTCGCCCCGCAGGGCCGAGGGGGGCCCTGTCATGACCCCTGAAGAGCCCGCCCTGCCACATGGGCGCGATGCGCGCGAGGGTGAAGGAGCAAGACGTCGGCACACCGGTCTTCGACCCCGCCACCACAGGCGCGACCTGTCGGGCCGGGCGAGAGTGAGGGTGCCGGGTACGCCATGGATCGAAAGAGGGCGACATGCGGTACATCAACCTGCGTGACCTGGAGGTTTCGCGGATCGGCCTGGGCGCGATGGGGATGTCCCACGGCTACACGGGATCCGGCACCGACGACGCGGAGTCGATCAGGACCGTGCACCGGGCGCTGGACCTGGGCGTCACCCTCATCGACACCGCCGAGATCTACGGCCCGTATGTCAATGAGGAGCTGGTCGGACGTGCACTGAAGGGGCGGCGCGACGACGTGGTCCTGGCGACGAAGTTCGGCATGGTCGCCCACGCCGGTGACGGCGCCGGGAACCTGGATTCCAGCCCCGCCAACATCCGCACCGCGGTCGAGGGCTCCCTCAAGCGCCTCGGCACCGACCACATCGACCTGTACTACCAGCACCGCGTCGACCCGGACACACCGATCGAGGAGACCGCCGGCGCCGTGGCCGAGCTGATCGCCGAGGGCAAGGTGCGCGCCTTCGGCCTCTCGGAGGCCGGCCCCGACACCATCCGCCGCGCCCACGCCGTCCAGCCCGTCACCGCCGTGCAGTCCGAATACTCACTCTGGACCCGCGGCATCGAGGACCGCGTCCTGCCGGTCCTGCGCGAGCTGGGCATCGGCCTGGTGCCGTACTCCCCGCTCGGCCACGGCTTCCTCACCGGCACCGTCCGCTCCGAGGCCGACTTCGGGCCCGGCGACTTCCGGCACGGGAACCCGCGTTTCACGGGCGAGAACTTCCGGCGCAACCTGGCGCTCGCCGACGAGGTCCAGGCCATCGCCGCCGCCGCGGGCGCCACACCCGCCCAGGTGGCCCTCGCCTGGCTGCTCGCGCAGGGCGACGACATCGCCCCGATCCCCGGCACCAAGCGCGTCGCCCGTGTCGAGGAGAACACCGCGGCCGACGCCCTCACGCTCACCAGCGAGCAGCTCGACCAGCTCAGCAGCCTGCCGCCCGCCGCCGGTGACACCCACACCGAGGCGCAGGCGCGCATGCTCGAACGCTGATCCCCCCCCACGTCCCCCGACACCACACCTGATTGGAGTACGCCCGACATGCGTGCAGCCCTGATGTACGGAGCCTGCGACGTCCGCGTCGAGGACCGGCCCGACCCGAAGATCGTCCAGCAGGCCGACGCCGTGGTGCGCACGCTGGCCGCGTGCGTGTGCGGCAGCGATCTGTGGCCGTACCAGTCGATGCCCGCCACCGGGACGGGACGACCCATGGGGCACGAGTTCCTCGGCGTCATCGAGGAGACCGGCGCGGAGGTGACCGGCCTGAAGGCGGGGGACCTGGTCGTCGCCCCGTTCACGTACAGCGACAACACCTGCGACTACTGCGCCAAGGGCCTGCACATCTCCTGTCGCAACGGCGGCCGCTACGGGTTCGACGGCGTCGACGGCGGACAGGGCGAGGCCGTCCGCGTGCCGCACGCGGACGGCACCCTGGTCAAGCTGCCGGTGGCCGCCGACTCCGCGCTGCTGCCCTCGCTCCTCGCGCTGTCGGACGTGATGACCACCGGCCACCACGGGGCGGTCACCGCCGGTGTCGGCCGTGGCGACGCGGTGCTCGTGGTCGGGGACGGCGCGGTCGGCCTGTGCGCGGTGATCGCCGCGAAGCGGCTCGGCGCCGAGCGGATCGTGCTCGCGGGACGCCACGAGACACGTACCGAACTGGGGCGCCACTTCGGTGCCACCGACGTCGTCGCCGCGCGCGGCGACGAGGGCGTCGCCCGCATCCGCGAACTGACCGGCGGCGTCGACAAGGTGATCGAGGCCGTCGGCACCCGCCAGGCGCTGGACACCGCGCTCGGCGCGGTCCGCGACGGCGGCACCGTCAGCCGCCTGGGCGTCCCGCAGTACGAGCAGGGCCCGATCGGCCCGTCCGAGTTCATGCGGAACGTCACGCTGACCGGCGGCGCCAGCCCCGCCCGCGCCTACATCGAGCAGCTGCTGCCCGACGTCCTGGACGGCACCATCGCCCCCGGCCGTGTCTTCGACCGCACCTTCCCCCTCGACGAGACACCGGACGCCTACCGGGCCATGGCCGACCGCCGGGTCCTCAAGGCCCTCGTCCGGCCCTGACCTCGACGTCGAGGTAACAAGCGGCGGCCGGGGCGTGATTCGTCCCGTGCGACCCCCATAGGATGAACGTCGTACGGTCAACACGATGTGACGGTGTCGGACGGACAGGACAACGGGGGAACGATGACCAGCCCGACCCAGGCCCCAGAGCGGGCCCAGGCCACCTACGAGCCGCACCCCTACATCGGGGGGCGCAACGCCGCGCTGCGTGCGCTCGCCGCGTGGCGGATGGAGTGGCCGGGCGCGCCCCGGGTCGTCATCCTGACCGGGAGCCCGGGTACCGGGTGTTCGCGGTTGCTCACGGGGTTCCTGATGCTCTGCGACCCGGAGTACCGCAAGGGGCTGGTGCTGGACGCCTTCGATCCGGCGACCGTGCCGCCGGATCTGCCCGCGCCCTCGGTGCCGAGCGTCGACGGGCTGACGGCGGCGCAGATCCTGTGGCTGCTCGCCGATCACTACGGGCTGTCCGTGACCCGCACCGCCGACATCTTCCCCGAACTCGGCCGGCTCGCCGCGTCCGGGCAGCCGGTGACGATCGTCGTGCCGGATGTGGACCGGGCCGGTCCCGTGCGAGGGGCGGGGGAGCCCGCGCGTGTGGTGCGGGACGTGCTGAAGCCCCTCGCCGCCGTCGAGTCCGTACGCCTTCTCGCCGACGTACCCCGGGAGTTCGCCGCCGAACTCGCCGAGAGCCTGCCGTCCGGAGCGGCCCGGATCATCGACCTCGACGCACCCGAGTGGGCCGACCCCGAAGGGCTCGTGCTCCAGGCAGAGGCGCTCCTCAACCCCCAATTCGGCGCCCCTCAGCTGCCGTTCACGACCGACCCCGACGCTCGAAGGGCGCTCGCCGAGGCGATCGCCCGGCACGCGGGCGACGGCGCGGGCAGCCGCCTGACCGCACACCTCGCCGTGCAGTCGATCCTGACGCACCCGGAAGGGTTCGACCCGGCCGATGCCGGCCAACTCCCCGGCAGCGTAGGCGAAGCGCTCGATCTGCACGCCCAGCGGCTCGGCGCCCACCCCCGCGCCCTGCGGCAGATCCTCGCGCCCCTCGCCCTCGCCGAGGGCGAAGGCCTGCCCGTGCACCTGGTGACCCCGCTGGCCTCCGCCGTCGCCGAGCGGGACATGAGCGAGGACATGGCACGGGGCATGCTGCTCGCCGCGCCCTTCATCCGTCCCGTCGAGAGGGCCGCCGAAGACATCCCCGAGGGCATCCCCGAGAACGAGCGGACGCTCGTAGCACTGCAACACCCGGGCATCGGCGAGGCCGTCCGGGCGGGCATCCCGGATGTGCCGGGCGCGCAGGCGCGTATCGCCATGGAGCTGCTGGAGGCCGTCCCCGACCAGGACTGGGCGAAGGCGGGGGAGTACGTACGCGACCGCATCGCGGGACACACCCTGGAGGCCGGACTGCTGCCCCGGCTCCTCACCGACCCCAACCTGTTCGCCCACGCCGATCCGGTGCTGCTGCGCGCCGCGGTGGAGACCCTGCCCTACGAGCAGTTGGATGCACCGGCGCGCACGTATCTGCGTACGGCCCCACTGCTCACCCGGACGCAAGCGCCCGCCATTCTGCGGGCGGCGTTCCTGGAGACCGCGTTCGTCGAGGACGGGCTGCCGGAGTACGCGGCGGTGTTGCGCGGGGCGCTGCCCGCGCTTCCCTGGCACACGTTGTGGAGTGTGTCGGTCGCCGGGGTCGACGGTGTGACGGTCGGCAGCCTGCCGGGGGAGCAGGGCCCGCTCGCGGTCGCCGTCAGCGTGGTTCCTCAAGGCACCCCGGGATCAAGCCCGTTGAAGGCCGACGACCCCGAGGCCCCCGCCGCACTCGTGCACGACCTCACCACCGGCGCCGTCATCGCTGCCGACCCGACCCGGATCCAGCGCCCCTCGGACGACGAGCGCGCCGCGGGCCCGCTCGGGTTCAGCCGTGGCTCCGACTACGTGCGCGTCTGGCGTCGTGGCGAGCAGAAGGACGACTCGAAGATCGTCACAGCTCTGGTGTCCGCCACACCCTTCACGGGTACCGACATGTCCCCCGACGGCGTTCTCCTTGTCGCCACGCAGGGTGGTGTGAAGGCGTTGCGGATCCGCCCGGCGATGCCCGATGCGCCCAATGCCCACCCGACCGCCTGACACCTGCCCGCCCGAAGCGAGCCGACTGTTCGAACCGTCAACTCGCCCTCAACGGCGCACGGTTCGCCGTGTTGCCGCGTCGGCCGGCCTCGGCTCCGGGGGAGCGCGGGGCTGAGCGGCTGCCTCCCCCACGGCGTGAAGCCGACGGCTGGGAGGGAGGCAGCGCGGGCACTCTCATGCCGGGTGCCAGTGGACCACCGTCGAGCTCACCGCGAGGGGCGTGTTCACTCGTTTGCCCGCAACGTCACCCCAATTGGGGTGCGGGGGTACGAGCGATCCGCTGCGTCGAGTGCGCAGCCCGTGACCTGTATGGGTCCGGTGCGCACGCCGGAGTCCGTGGAGGTCCCGGTCCGGGCCTGCGGGAGCTGACCCATGAGAGTGACGGGAGGCGGGGATCGGGCGGCCCACGATTGGCGCCGTGCGCGTTCATATGACTCAGTGTCAGCAATGGAGCGAGTGCGGAACAGGGAGAAGACATGGTCGGAAAGAGACCCCGATGGACGAATCGAAGACGGCTTTCGCTGATCTCGGCGGCCGTTCTGGTCCCGCTGGTGGTCGCCTCGGGACCGGTGTCCATCGAGCGTGCGGACGCCACCCCGCGCAGCGGCCCGGGCCCGTCCGGCTCGGCCGACCCGTCGCCCTCGGCCTCGGCGAGCCCCAAGCCCTCCGCATCGTCGAGTACGCCCGCGAGCTCCGAGACCGCCGTGAGCCCCAGTCCGCCCCCGAGTCCGCCCGCGCCGCCCTCCGGGACGGACTCGCGGCACGAGTTCCCCGCGTTCGGCGCCTATCTGGACTACGGGCCCCAGGGCATGACGCGTATGACGAAACTGTCGGGCTGGCTGGGCGGGGCCGATGTGCGCGTGGGGCACACCTACCTGCCCGGCGACAGGTGGAGCAACATCGAGGGCGCGCCGACGTTCCTCGACAGCTGGGCCAAGTGGCGCAGGGCGAGCGACGACAGGCTCTTCGTGCTCAACGTGCCCATGCTGGAGCGCAACGAGGCAGGACTGCCCGACGCGGAGGTGCGCACGCTGCTGCGGCGGGGCGCGGCCGGTGACTTCGACGCGCACTTCAAGGTCCTGGCCGAGCGCCTGGTCGATCTGAAGGTGCCGGACACCGTGGTGGTGCTCGGCTGGGAGATGAACGGCGTCACCTATACGCACCGCTGTGGCCCCGATCCCGCGGCGTGGAAGAAGTACTGGACGCGGATCGTCACGACGATGCGCGCCGTGCCGGGGCAGAGGTTCCGCTTCGACTTCACGCCGAGCCGCGGCCTGGACGCCGTGCCGTGGACCAAGTGCTACCCGGGCGACGACGTCGTCGACATCGTCGGGATGGACGCGTACGACCAGCCTGCGGGCAAGTCCTTCGACGAGCAGGTGTCCGAGCCCTACGGACTGCGGAAGCAGGTCGAGTTCGCCAAGGAGCACGGCAAGCCGATCTCCTATCCGGAGTGGGGACTGTTCCGCAACGGCGACAACCCCGAGTACATGCGGCGCATGCTCGCCTGGATGGACAAGTACAAGCCGCTCTACAACACCTTGACGGACTACTGCCCGCACGGTGTGTGGCAGTGCGACGAGAATCCGAAGGCGTCGAAGGTCTACCGGGCCACGCTGGCCGGACGTGACACGACAACCAAGCCGACCAGGCCGACCCCGCCGACCAAGCCGACGCGTCCGGCGAAGTGTCACCAGATCCCTCTGGGCGACTGGGTCGAGCGCTGGCTCGGTGGCACGGTGTGTGTCCGGTTCGACTGGTGGGAGCGGACTTCCTGAGACCGGCTCGATCGCAAGCGGCACAGCTGGCCAAACGGTGGCGGCCCGGTCTCTAGGCCCGGCCGCCACCGCGCTCTCTCCAGGCGGCCCGCGCCAGCTTCGCGGCGGAGCGGGCGCGGATGCCGGCGACGAGCGCGGCCAACTGGGGTGCGGAGCTCGGGCGCGCCAACAGGAGCCGCTGGTTGCGGAGTTGCTCGGGACGCCAGTGCATCTTGTACGGCTCGGTGCCGCGCAGCAGGCTCAGGACCTGGGCCCGTGGAGCGTCCCGCAGGTGCTCGGTGCACGAGCGCAGCAGCATCGTGGACACGTCGATCTTGCGCTCCCTCAACAGAGGGTGGGCGCCGTAGAGATAGCCGCCCGCGAGCCGTGGTGACACGAAGGTCAGGTCGGCCGCCACGACGCGGTCGTCCAGGGTGAACTCCGTGACCACCGCGTCGCCCGCCTCCGCCATGTGGGTGGCCGAGCGGGACAGGTGCTCGGCGAAGCGCGGCTTCACGTGCTCGGTCGTCACCCCGCGGCCCTGCCACTGCAGTTGGTGGAGTGCGAGCAGTCGATGCACAGCGGGGCCGACCTGCGCGGCAGGAACGACCCGGCGTTCGATCCCGCTGGCGTCCAGCTTGCGCATCTTGGCCCGTGCCCGCTGCGCCGTGGGCCGCGGCAGTCGCCGCACCAGCTCGTCCATCGGCAGGGCGGGCAGCTCCAGGCATGCCGAGTCGTCGAAACGGCGCCGCGGGCCCGGCCAGTTGTCGTGCAGCGTTCGCAGCGCACTGCCCGGCCTGACCTCTCGGAGGTCGATGGCCGCCCCCCTGGCCAGCCTCCACAGCCCCGTGCCCAGCCCCGTGACCGCGCACCCGCCCGATCCGGCGTCCCCGTCGTCGACGAGTACGTCGCCGAAGTCGGAGATCCCCGCCCCGAGCGGCGTCAGCACCGGGAAAGGACGCAGTCGCAGCATCAGCGGGGCGGCCGCGACAAGCCTGCCCTCCCGGCGGACCAGCACGACGCGAAGCCGGCCCGAGCGGCCGTAGGAGAGCCACCACGAGTGTAGCCAGGCATGGCTCTGGAAAGGGGTCGCGGTCGGTGAGGACCGGTACAGGCGGTCCCACTCCCCGCGCAGGGACTCGAACTCGGCGGTGCCCGTGCACACCGTGACGACAGGCTCGCCCCCGGCTCGATTCATCAGGCGCCACCTCGCATCCCGGCCGCTGCGGCGGGTGCCGGAACCGAGGCCGCCCCGGGCTCGCGGCGTGGGCGGACCAGCAACGCGAGCCCGCCCAGCAGTCCGCCCGCGCATCCGCCCACGAGCGTGGTCAGCGCGGTGGACGGCGTCGAGGGCTCCGTCGGTTGCGCGGCCTTGGTGAAGCGCAGGAGTTTCACGTGTGTGTCGGACTTGGCGTGGCTCGCGCTGCTGGTGAGGGCGCGGGCGACGGCGTCAGCCATCTTCTTGGCCCGGGCGGGCTCGGCCGCCGACGCCGACAGAGCGACCATGGGGGCGTCGGGCGACGTCTCGGCACGCACCTGCGACTTCAGGGCCTGGACCGATACGCCCGCGGTGTCCTGGGCGTCGGCCAGCACCGCGACCTGTGTGGCCACCCGGCTGTACGCCTGGGCGAAGCCCAGCGCGGACATCGGGTCGGACTTCTTCGTGGGTACGGCGATCACATAGCTCGTCGCCGTGTACTGCGGCGTGCTCACCGCGCCGTACACACCACCGGCGAGCGCACCGACCACGATGGCCGCGGGTAGGGGCCACCACCGCGGCAGCTTCCCCGTGGCGGGGCCGATACGGGCGAACCGTGCGCGGGAGGCGTCGGTGTCCGGTGCGGTTGCGGTTGCGGTTTTCACGTCATCACTCCTGGTGTCGGTGCGCCCAGGGCCGTCGCGTACACCTCGTGGTGCAGGGCGGCGCTGCCGGCGATGCTGTAGTGGAGAGCGGCCTGCGACGGCGACCTGGGGCCTGCCGACTCGGCGCGGGTTCTGGTGACTTCACGGACGAACGCGGAGGGAGCACAGGGGAGGCGGGCGGCGTGGGCCCCGATCCCCGCAGGCAGGTCGTCGACCGCGGGGCAGCTGACGTAGAGCACGGGCAGCCCGCTGGCCTGCGCCTCCACCACGGCCAGGCCGAACGCCTCGTCGGCGGACGGTGAGGCCAGCACGTCCATCGCGGACATCAGGGCCGGCAGGTCGATCACGGCCCCGGGCGGGCCGATGCCCGTGGCCGTGTGCGGGCGCTCCCCGGCGAGGACGACCCGGTCGGACACGTCGGCCCGACGCGCCGCCCGGCGCAGGACCTGCTCCTCGGGCCCGGTGCCGACAAGCAGCAGGCGTACGTCGCCGGGCAGGTCGCGCAGCGCGTCGATCAGTACGTCGAACCGCTTGCCCGCGACCAGCCGCCCGACACCGCCGATCACGAACGCGTCGGCGGGCAGGCCGAGTTCGCGGCGCGTGGCGGCGCGTGCCGCGGCGTCGAAGGCGAAGCGAGGGACGTCGACGCCGTTCGGCACCACGTGCACGCGGTGTGGCGCCACGCCCCACCGGCGCAGCCGCTCGGCCACCGCGGGCGAGACGGCGATCGTCGCCCTGCCCAGCCGCTCGCCCGCCAGATACAGGGCCCGCACCCCCGGGGTGAGCGCGCGGCCCTCGATCTGCTCGTCGCCCAGGGAGTGCTCCGTGGCGACGACCGCCCGCACACCCGCCATCCGCGCGGCGACGCGGCCGTACAGACAGGCCCGGTAGAGGTGGGTGTGGACGAGGTCGTAGCGCCCGTCACGGACGAACCGCACGAGGCGGGGCAGCGCCCGCGCGTCCCGGTTGCCCGCCATACCGAGGTGGGCGACACGCACGCCGTCCTGGCGCAGTCCGGTGGCGACCTGCCCCGGATTGGTCAGGGTGAGCACGTCGTGAGTGCCCGGCAAATGGCGTACGAGCAGGCGCAGTTGCTGTTCAGCGCCGCCGGCTCCCAGGCCGGTGATGATGTGCAGGGCCTTCACCGGGCCCCCTCCGCGACTTCCCATGAATGTCTTCGTCCGGGGCGGATCCGGCGCTTGAGTTCGAGGCGCCACGGGGTGTCGCGCTGTCCGACGAACACCCGGGGCAGGGCGTGGATGCCGGCCAGCGGGCCCGGGGAGACGGCGCAGCCGTAGCGGTAGCCCGCGAGGCGGACCGCCTCCACCACCTGCCGGTCGAGGCTTCCGTAGGGGTAGCAGAAGCCGTGCACCGGGCCGCCGGTGAGCTCGGCGAGCCGCGCCCTGCTCTGCTGGATCTCGGCCCGGCGCGCCGTCTCGTCGACGCCGGTGAGGTCCACGTGCATGAGGCCGTGCGACCCGATCTCCATGCCGGCCGCCGCGACCGTCCTGATTCCCTGCGCGGTCAGCAGGGGCTTGCGCGGACCTTCGGCGTCCCACGCGTTGTCCCCGCCGAGCCGACCGGCGAGGACGAACACCGTGGCCGTGCACCCGTAGTGCTTCAGCATCGGCAGGGCGTTCTCGAGGAAGTCCGTGTAGCCGTCGTCGAAGCTCAGGCCGACCAGACCGCGTCCGGCTCCGCGCCTGCGGGCGTCGAGGAGCTCCGTGACGCCGACCCCCCGCAGCCCGCGCGAGCGCAGCCAGCTCAGCTGCTGCCGCAGGCGCTCGGGGGTGACGGTGACGTTGTACGGGTCGTCGGGGGAGTCGTCCACGGAGTGGTACATCGCCACCCATGGAGACCTGCCGGGCAGCAGGCCCCCCGGGCGGGATCCACAGGGTCCCTGGAACGCTGATTCATCGAGCATGGCGGAGCTTTCTGGTCGCGAGGCGGACGGCGGGCGAAAACGCCTGGACCTTCAGGGCCCACAGCAGGAGGCCGAACACGGCCCCGATGGCCAGGCAACCGGCGGCGAGGGAGCCCAGCGGTTGCTCGATCCGGGCCGCGCACAGCAGCCCGGCGGCCGTGGCGGTCACCGCCGCGAGCAGCGTCTTGGCGAGTTCGAGCAGCACCACGGGAAGCCGTACGGGCACACTGCGCCTGCCCATGGCCGTCAGGAGCAGCAGGGCGGTGAACGTGATGCCCAGAGCGTTCGCGGACGCGATGCCGCTGACGCCCCAGACGCCGACGGCCCAGATCCCGGCGACGGCCGTGAGGATCATGCCGGCGGCCATCGAGGCCACCGGGTACCAGGTGGGACGGCCGGCGGAGAAGTAGGAGCGCACCAGCGCCCCGACGAGGCAGTGCCCGAGCAGGCCGAGGGAGTAGACCCGCATGACGGCCGCGGTGGACGCGGTGTCCTCGGCCGTGAACGCGCCGTGCTGGAAGAGGAGTTGGACGATCTGCGGGGCGCAGGTGAACACCACGGCGGCGCCGGACAGGACGATGCAGGCCGCCAGCGCGACATCACGTTCGACGCGGTCCCGTGCCTGCTCGATGTCTCCCCGCGCCAGGGCCTTCGCCACGACGGGGAAGGTGACGGTGCACAGCATGAGGGAGAGCACCATCGGCAACTGTGCGATCTTCTGCGCGTAGTTGAGCTGGGAGATGGCTCCGGACGGCAGGGAAGAGGCGAGGAAGCGCTCGATGAAGACCTGCGACTGCCGGCACAGCGCGAACAGCAGCACGACAGCGATCATGGCCAGGTTCATCGACCGTCGGCTCGGCGCAGGGGCAGCTGCCTCGCCTTCCCCGACCGTGCGGGGGCGTGGGGCCGCGCGCTTCAGGCGCCGCCACAGCGAAGGCGCCTGCACGAGCACCATCAGACAGCCCCCCACGGCCACACCCGCGGCCGCGGCGCGCACGCCCCAGCGGTCGGCCAGCACCAGAAGGGTGGCGATGATGCCCGTGTTGTAGGCGATGTAGATGGCAGCCGGTGGCAGGAAGCTGCCGTGGGCGCGCAGCGCGGCACTGCAGTACCCGGTGAGCCCGAAGGTCAGCACACATGTCGCGGTCAATCGCGTGCAGTCGACGGCGAGTTGCGGATCGGGCAGACCGGGGGCGAGCAGCGCGACCAGGGGCCGCGCACCGACCATCAGGAGCGTGGAGCACGCCATGAAGGCCAGTGCGAGGCGGGGCAGCGAACCGGCCACCAGGGCCCGCACCGGGTCCTGTGCCCGAGGCCGCGGTCCGGCCGCGGCGCGTGCGGCGATCGCGGCACTGAAGGCGGGGACGAGCATGAAGGCGAGTCCGTCCTCGATGAGCAGCGTCGATGCCACCTCGGGGACGGTCCACGCCACGAGGAAGGCGTCCGTCTGGGGGCCCGCACCGAAGAGCTGGGCCAGCGCCTGGTCGCGTCCCAGGCCGAGCAGCGCCCCGGCGGCCGAGAGGCCGGCGGTCAACAGGGCGAAGCGGGCCAGGAAAGTGGTGGACGCGCGGTGCTCGTCACCACCGTGGCCGAATTCGTCATGAGCCGGCTGCTGGGCCGGCACCACGGGGGAGAGCAGGGCCTTGTCCCGGCCGGCGGGCAGAGCGCGTTTCATCGCCCGCCCGCCGTCCCGGACGCCGCCGGGGACAGGGCCCACCAAGCGGCCAGACCGAACACGACGGCGGTCAGCATCGTGGACGGGCCTCCGATGTCCGAGTAGACGAAATCGACCATCTGCCAGGTGAGCAGGCCGCAGCCGATGAGCGCGCAGTCGAGGCGGTCACCGCGTTGGTGTGTGGCGGCGAGTCGCCGCACGCCGCACACCAACAGCGCGGCCCAGGACCCCACTACGGCGCACAGGCCGAGCAGTCCCTGCTCGCTCAGCAGCAGCAGGTACATGTTGTGCGGCGACAGCAGCGGCTGGCGGTGGTACTCCGCTCCGGCACCGGCCACGTCGCTTCCGGCGGACAGGGCGATCGAGGCGTGACTGTCGCGGTAGGCGGGGAAGTTCTTGAGCCCGACCCCGGTGGCCGGGTGCTCCTGCCACATGTCGATCGCCGCCGCCCACATCGTGTACCGGTCCGTGACGGACTGGTCCGGTGCCGCGGTGACCTGCGTGATGCTGCTCAGGCGCTCCTCCAGCATCGACGTCCCCACGCCGAACCCGCCGACGAGGACGACCCCCGCGGCGAGCGCGACGGCGAGCAGCCGGGCGGCGCGGCGCAGTCCGCCGAGCACGATCTGCAGGACGCAGACCACGGCGGTGGCGATCCAGGCCCCGCGGCTGAAGGAGAGCGCCAGCGGAACCACGAGTGCCAGTGCGCAGAGGCGGGCGGCGATCCGTACGCGCGGTGTCTCTCCGCCGAGGGACAGGGCCACCGCGCAGACCAGCCCGTACGCGACCACGGTGGACATGCCCATCACATCCGACGCGCCGAACGTGCCGACGGCCCGGATGTCCTGTCCCGCGTACGAGGCGCCCGTCCCGGTCAGGTACTGGTGGACACCGATCGCGCCCTGCCACAGCGCGAGGGCCACCAGCGCCCAGGCGACCAGCCGGAAGTGGTCCCGGTCGCGCATCATCAGCAGCACGGCGGCCGGGACGAGGACGAGGATCTGGTAGTAACGTGCCGCCCCCTCCAGGGCGTTCGCCGCCGAGCCCGCTCCGAGGGCGGCCACCGCGACGGCGACGACGGGCAATCCCAGCACGATGAATCCGGTGCGGGTCAGCGGGCGCTCCTGGTTGCGCGCGAGCCGTAGGGCGCAGAAGACGACGACGAGGCCGGAGACGGCGTCGGCCGGCGTGCCCCCGCCGCCCTCGCTCGCGCCGATCGGCAGGGCGAGCATGCCGACCAGGAGCAGGGCCGGGAGCACGGGACCGGCGCGGCGCACACCCCGCCACCCTGTGGTCAGGGGGCTGGTGCGCGGGCCGGTGACGGCGGGGAGAACGGTCACGTCGTCAGCTCCCCGTCGGCCGGAAGAATTCGCCGGCTGTGCGCAGCAGGATGGTGATGTCCCGCCACAGCGACCAGTCGGCGATGTACGCGTTGTCGTACCGGCAGCGGTCCTCGATGGACGTGTCGCCGCGCAGCCCGTTGATCTGGGCAAGACCGGTGATCCCGGTCGGCATGCGGTGCCGTTCGTCGTAACCTGGGTGGGCTTCGGTGAACTGCCTGACGAAGTAGGGGCGTTCGGGGCGCGGGCCGACCAGACTCATGTCGCCGCGGAAGACGTTCCACAGCTGGAGCAGCTCGTCGAGCGAGGTGCGGCGCAGGAAGCGGCAGAACCACGGCATGTGGTGGTCGCCTGCGACGCTCCAGCGCGTCGCGGACTCGAGGGGGTCGGCGGGGCGGTGGGTGCGGAACTTGAGCAGGGTGAACGGTCGGCCGTCCTTGCCGATGCGCTCCTGTCGGAAGACGACGCCGGGCCCCTCGCTGACGCGCAGCCACAGTGCGCACGTCGCCAGCAGCGGGCCGGCCAGCACCAGCAACAGCGCGGAGACGACCACGTCCAGCGCCCGCTTGCCGGGGCGGAGCGGGAGGCGCGGGCCCACGAGGGGGCGGCAGCGGAACCCCGCCAGGTACCGGACCGGCTCGCGCAGCTGAGGTACGTACGGTGATGGATCCGGGTCCAACTCCCAGAGCTCGCAGCGCATTTCGGCCAGGGCGCGCAGCCATGACCGGTGCTGCGGGGCGCCGGCGCTGCCCAGCAGGAGCGCCCGCCGGACGTCGTTCTGGATCACCGCGCGCCGCAGGTCCTCCACAGTCGTCAGTAGTGGCAGGGCGGACGTCGCACCGTCCTGCCGCCGCGGCACGGCGCCGTCACCGACGATGCCCACGACACGGATCCCGCTCGCCGGGTGCCGCTGCAGCGCGGAGGCGACGCGGGAGGCGGCCGGCTCAGGGCCCACCAGAAGAGCAGTGCACGGACGGCGCACCAGGGCGATCCGTCGCCGCCAGTGGACAAGACCCCGCCCCAGCAGGGTGAGGACGACCTGGGTGGCGCAACCCAGGAGCAGGTCCTGCCCCGAAATCCGCTGGAGGAGGGACAGGGGCACGCACACGGCCGTGAGGACGCACCACGCGGCCGTGACACGAGCGACGACCGGCGGGCAGTCGTCGAGCATGTGCTGTTCGTGGGCGAGCCGATAGAGACCGGCGCTGCCGAGCAGGACGAGGACGAGCAGGACGAACCCGGCCAACAGTGAAGGGTGTTGCGCGAGCGGAGCGAGGACCACCGCGCCGAGCAACGCGGCCGTACCGTCCGTCGCGATCAGGATCACGCGGTACGGGCCCGCGGGCGGTCCACCTGCCGGAGTGATCCTTCTGCTGTCCGGGGCCCGCTGCGTGATGAGTACGGCGGAGGCACCCGTGTCGTCCTCGGCGAGCTGTCGGGCGGGCGAAGAGACGGCTCGTTCCCGGCTCACGTCGCGATCGGCACTTTGCACTCGATGGTCTCCAGCCCCAGAAGTTCTCGGTACACGTCCGCGACCGCCGTGGCGGTGCGCCGGACGTCGTGATGCGCGCGTACGTGCCGGCAGGAGGCCCGGCCCAGCGCGCGCAGGCCCTCGGCGTCCCGCAGCAGACCCACCAACGCCCCAGCCAGGGCCGGGGGATCGTCCGGCGCGGTCAGGCACCGGGCCGCCAGGTGGGGCGGCAGGCTCTCGCGGGCGCCGCCCACATCGGTGGCGAGCACCGGGCTCCCGCAGGCCATGGCCTCCAGGGGAGCGAGTGCCATGCCCTCCCAGCGGGACGGCAGCACCACCAGGTCCGCGGCCCGGTACCAGCGGACCGGATCGTCGAGCGCCCCCGTGAAGGTGGCCGAGGCGGGCGCCGCAGCACGCAGCCGCGCCGCCTCCGGCCCGTCCCCCACGAGGACGAGACGAGCTCCCGGCACCGCTCGGCGCACCTGGGGCCACGCCGCGAGGAGGACGTCCTGGCCCTTCTGCCGGCACAGCCGTCCCACGCACACGACGAGCGGCCCGTCCGGGGCAGGGCTGGGGAGGTCCCGGCCGGTCGGCCCTTCCGGGTGGAAGCGGTCCAGGTCCACCCCGTTGGGGACGAGTCGCCATTCCCCTTCGATCCCGTGACTCCTGCCGGTGTGCTGCTCGGCCTCGCTGACGCAGAGCAGCCGGGACGCCCAGCGCGCGCCGCGCCGCTCCCACCTGAGGGCCAGTCGTGCGCCGACGCCGTCGACGGCCTCGAAGGACCAGGCGTGCGGCTGGAAGACGGTGGGGACGCGTCCGCGCACCACGAGCCGGGTGACCAGACCGGCCTTGGCGCTGTGGGCGTGGATGACATCGGGACGTACCCGCGACACCACCTCGGCGAGTCGACGCCCCTCGCCGAGCAGGCCCGCGCCCGGGGACCTGGAGGCCTCCCATGCCAGGACCTCTGCGCCGAGGCCGGCCATGCTGTGTCGCAGGCCGCCGGAGGTGGGGCAGGCCACGGATACGGTCATGCCCGCTGCCCGTTGCATGCGCGCGAGGTCCGCCACCACGCGCGCCACTCCGCCGTCGGCGGGCTGTGTCACGTGGAGTACATGCGGCGGGACGGATGCAGAAGTCACATGCATTGCCACCTACTTTTCGGACGGTGTCGTGCGGCGCAGGAAACGGCCTTTCGAATGGGGCACGGCCTGCTTCCCTTTCAGGGATGAGTGGACGCTCTGCGGCGTCAAGGGGGGAATTGAGAAAGTCGTACTTTCTCGTCGACTTCCGCAGTGGATGTTGCCTCGAACGAGGCACTCGTGTAGGTGCCGGAATGTGACTTCACTTAATACACCATTGTGTCGGACTTGTGAAAACCCCACTCGCCGCGTCGTGGCGCTTCGTGTGGTGGCTCAATGACTGAGCGGGCTCCTTCCTTGACGGGTCTTCAACTTGCGAGACAGTTCGTCGATTGCGCTTACGTCGGACGCCTGTTCTGGTCGAAGGGTGTGGTGTGTGGCATGTTCACGGCCGCTTTCCGGGAGGTCTCGGTAGGCGTATTTCCTGCGTACGCCGGTTGACGAGTTTCGCCGCCTGCACGGTTATGTTGGTGTTGTGAACATCAAGAACATCTTGAAACACCAATCTCCGGTGCGCTTCAGTGACCGAATGCGGGTTCGGCCTTCTCGCCCTGTTGAGGGGTTCCTGACCAGACGTGGCGCGGGCCTGGTCCTCTTCGGATCCGTCTGCAGCGCTGTCGCCGTTCTCCGGGTTCGACCGCTGGAGCGGGACGATTCGGAGCCTGGGCCCGAGGCGTTCGACGAGACGCACAGGGGTCGGCGGATCGCCGGCGCCCGGCTGCCCGGGTCTGGGGCAGCGGGGGCGGGCGCGTGGCAAGTCACCGTCGACGGCCGCCCGTTGCACCTCATGCGCCGTGCCGACGGCACCTATCTGAGCATGGTCGACCACTACATGGCCTGCCCTACACCGCTTGCCGCTGCCAAGGGGGCTGTGGCAGAGCTCGGCGACCAGCAACTGCGGTCCCACGGCCAGGAGATGTGAGGCCCATGGTGCACACACGTCAGAACCAGCGCACGCTCACCAAGGCGCAGAAACGACGTTTTGTGGACGCGGTGCTCGCCGTCAAACGCTCGGGTCGCTACGACGAGTTCGTGCGGATGCACATCGACTTCTACGTGGGGGACGGGGACGGCGGGCTGCGGGTGGCGCACATGACCCCGTCGTTCTTCCCCTGGCACCGCAAGTTCCTGCTGGAGTTCGAGAGGGCCCTCCAGCGGGTGGACCCGGGTGTCACGGTTCCCTACTGGGACTGGACCGTGGACCGCACGCCGGCCGTCTCGCTGTGGGCGGACGACTTCCTCGGGGGCAACGGCCGACGCTCCGATCGCCGGGTGACGTCGGGGCCCTTCGCGCATCACCACGGACACTGGAAGATCAGGGCGGCCGTGACGGACGGCGACTTCCTGATGCGGGACTTCGGTCGGCCGAAGTCCCCGGTCGGCCTGCCGAGCAAGGCGGATCTCGCGGACGCCATGAACCAGTCGGAGTACGACGTGGAGCCGTGGAACTCGCTGTCGACCCGCGGCTTTCGCAACAGACTCGAGGGCTGGCCCGTCCGGCGCGGCGACCGCACGTGGTTCAACCACAATCTGGTGCACCGCTGGGTGGGCGGCCACATGCTCGGCGCCGGTTCGGTGAACGACCCCGTCTTCTGGCTCCACCACTCCTTCGTCGACCTGTGCTGGTCGCGGTGGCGGCAGCGTCGCCCGAAGGCGGCCCGCTACCTTCCCGCGCAAGCGCCCGCACTCGGGGAGGCGCAGCGCGGCCGCGTACTGGCCCTGGGAGACACCATGCCGCCGTGGGACACCCCGCTGCGCGACATGCTCGAACACAAGTCGCTGTACCGGTACGAGTGAGTGCCGGTACGTACGAGGGCCCCCGGCACGGTGTGCCGGGGGCCCTCGTCAGGGGCGAGCGAGCGTCAGCCGCCGTAGCCGCCGTCACCCTTGTCACCCTCGTCGCCGTTGGCGCAGGTGTTGCCGAAGGCCGGGTTGAGTGCGCCGATGACGTTCACGGTGTTGCCGCAGACGTTGACCGGGACGTGGACCGGAACCTGGATCAGGTTGCCCGACAGCACGCCGGGCGAGTTGGCGGCTGCGCCCTGGGCACCCGCGTCAGCCATGGCCAGACCAGCGCCACTGAGCACCACGGCGCCCGTGCCGACAGCCACAGCGGCTGCCTTCGCGATGCGAGACATCACGTTCTCCTTTTGTGCAGGTGCGGCCGCGTGGTCGCAGCCGTCGGCTCATTCAACGGCGTGACCCATGTGGAGACACGGCTGATACACGGATACGTCCGGAAAAGGGTAAGGATTGAGCCCCAACAGGCGAGCGGGCACCCGGCATTCGGCAGCGTCCGACGGGCCCGTGCCGGAACCGATCAAGAGCCCGGCGGATGCCGGATCGTTGAGACAGCGCCGCGTCCGCGGCAGAGGAGAGCGCACATGAAGGTGGTCTGCGTCGGCGGAGGGCCCGGGTCCTTGTACCTGGCCATCCTCCTGAAGCTGCAAGGTCGCGGCCGGGACATCACCGTGTACGAGAAGAACCACGCGGGGTCGACCTACGGATGGGGTGTCACCTACTGGCCGGACTTCCTCACCCGCCTCGCGGCGCACGACGAGGTGACCGCGCGTGCCATCGAGGAACATTCGGTCCGTTGGAGCGACGGCGTGGCGCACGTCCGCGACCGCATCACCACCCACCACGGCGACGAGGGCTTCGCGATCGGCCGCCACCGCCTGCTGGAGATCCTCGCCAAGCGGGCGGACTCACTCGGTGTCGACGTCCGCTTCGGCCGACCGGCCCCGCAGCTCCATGCCGAGCTCGAAGGCGACGTGATCGTGGCGGGGGACGGCGCACGGAGCACACTGCGCGATCAGCACGCACAACACTTCGGCACCCGGACCGGCTTGGGGCACAACCGGTTCATCTGGCTCGGCACCACCCGGGTGTTCCACTCCTTCACCTTCGCCTTCGTGGAGACCGGCCACGGATGGGTCTGGTGCTACGCCTACGGCTTCGACGGTACGCACAGCACCTGCATCGTCGAATGCTCGCCCGAGACCTGGGCGGGCCTAGGACTCGACGTCAGGGAGCGGGCCGACGCCCTGAAACTCCTCGAAAGTCTCTTCGCGGACGTGCTGCGAGGACATCCGCTCATCGGCCGCACCGACACCGACGGACCGTCGCAGTGGCAGCAGTTCCGTACCGTGACCAACCGTGTCTGGTCCCGCGGCAACCTGGTCCTGCTGGGCGACGCCGCCCACACCACGCACTACTCCATCGGCGCCGGCACGACCCTGGCGATGCAGGACGCCATGGCACTGGCCCGCGCCCTGCGGGAGCCCGACCCGCTCCCGGCGGCGCTCGTGCGCTACGAACGGGAACGTCGGCGCGAGTTGCTGCCCCTGCAGAGCGCGGCCCGGCACAGCGCGAACTGGTACGAGAACCTGACGCGCTACATCCACCTGGAACCCCACCAGATGTTCACCCTGCTCGGGCAGCGTCATTCCCCCCTGCTCCCTCACGTCCCGCCCCAGCTCTACTACCGTGTCGACCGGGCGGTGGAACATACGCAGGCCCTGCGCTCGATGAAGCGCTGGCTCGGCCCCCGCGTCGCGCGCATGCTCCAGAACAAGTGACCTCGGGCGGGTCCTCGCGAGAAGCGCCCCACTCACCGTGGCTCGCCCCGCAGCGGCCGCCCCGGAAGCGCATCGGCCCGCAGCGCGCCGTCCGAGACCACCGGCACCCCCGCCACGTACAGATGCCGGACCCCGCGCGACGGGCGTGTGGGGTCGGCGTACGTGGCGGTGTCGGTCACCGTGGACGGGTCAAGGGCCACTAGGTCGGCGTCGGCGCCGACGGCGAGGTGGCCCTTGGCGCGGGCGGCCGGTGCCACGTCGTCGAGGATGCGTGCCGGGAGGTAGGAGCAGCGGCGGAAGGCCTCCAGCCAGGACCAGGCTCCGGATTCGCGCACCATCAGGCGCAGCGTCTTGGTGAAGGTTCCGGCGGTACGAGGGTGAGTCGTGCCGCCGGGAGGCAGGGGCCAGTGGGTGCTGTCGTGGCTGCCGTCCGGCCAGAAGACCGGCATCGCGTCGCTGGCGACGACGGCGTCGGGGAAGGCGAGTGCCTGCCGCATCAGGGTCAGGTCGCGCGGGTCGTCCTCGTCGAGGAACTCCAGGAGGCAGGGCGCGCCCGGGTCCTGGGCCCGCAACTGCTTCAGGCGGGCCGCGTCCGCGATCCGCTCCCCGGTTTCGACCATGATGACGCTGCTGGGGCCCAGGCCCTTCAGACGCAGCCGCGCCGGGTCGATGAAGGCGGCGCCGACGGCCGTGCTGCCCGCGCCGTACGGGTAGGCCTCCACCGTGACACGGGAGCCCTCCTGCCGTGACTTCTCAAGGGTGTTGAGGACTCGGTCGATGTGCCGGCCCGAGGTGCTGTTGACGTGGCAGTGGTGCATCGCCGCGCCGGTCTCGGCCGCCGCGATCGCGATCTCCGCGGAGCCGTCGACGGGGGTCGCCGGATCCATTTCGACCAGTTCCCGTACGTGCGTGAACGTGGGCACTCCGGCCTTCGCGGCGAGCCGTGCCACCGCCAGGAACTCGGCGGGCTCGGTGGTCGGCGCGTACCCCATCAGGACGCCGATCCCGAGCGCGCCCGCGGACAGTTCGTCCTCCAGTAGAGACAGCCAGGTAGCCAACTCGCGTGGGGACGAGGACCGTTGCCAGCGCGCGTCGCCCAGCACGGCCAGGCTGGACGCGATCCGGGCATCGGGGGCGATGCCGGCGAGTACCTGCGCCCGCGCGCCGCCCCAGGAGGCGGAGAAGCCGAAATGGAGTGGGCGGCCCGCTGCGGCGGCCTCGGCGTAGGCCCGCTCCACCGGCATCAGCCCGGCCTCCAGGTCGAGCGCCGTGGTCACGCCGTCCAACGCCTGCAACCGGTGCCCGGCGACGGAGTGGACGTGGCTGTGCAGGTCGACGAAGCCGGGACCGACGACGAGTCCGGTGGCATCGACCGACTCCGTGCCGGGCGGTGGTGCGAGATCGGTGCCGACAGCGGCGATCTTTCCGTCGGCCACGAGCACGTCGGCCGCCCCGTCGAACCCGCCGGCCGGATCGATGACGCGACCGCCCCGCAACAGTGTCCGCATACCCGTCTCCTCTTGAACGATCGGTCCGGTTCTCCTCGGACATGCTGACCGGTGCGAGCCGTACCGAACCTCACCTCGCACAACTCCACAGAGACTCAAGGGAGTTATGTGGCCCCCGAGGTGTCGAAGATCTGGTGACCGGGCCGGATGACGGGTACATTCGACTGCTCAAACAGCTTGTCTCATGCATCTGCGCCAACGGGGGTTGGGCTCACGATGACGTGCCACACGGCCTCGCTGGGCCGCCATGAAGTCCGGCTGCTGCTGTGGCTGCACGAGCAGTGCGGCCGGCAGGCCGACGTGCCGGTGCCGACCGGCGGGTTCGGGCGGCAGAAGAACATGCCCGCGCTGGGCGTCGCCGCTCTCATCGAGGCGCTCCAGGAGCGCGGTCTCGTACGCGTCCACGAGGACGGCGAACGTCCGCCACCGGACGCGGAGTTGACCACCGCGGGCCTCGCACAGGCGGAACAGCTGGTCGCCGATCTGGAGAACCCGGACGCGGTCCGGCGCTACACCGAGAACGCCCTGATCATGTGGGCGTACGAGGAGAACCGGTCCGGGCGCCGCCCGCGCCTCAAGGAGTTCTTCATCGCCGAGCAGTCGTCGTTCCACGGCCAGGTGCTCGGCCAGGGTGTCGTCGAGGGCAGCGCCGCGTATCTGCGGCAGGCCAGGCTGCTCACGCTCGACGGGGACGCGATCACGGCCCGCGTCGAGCTGACCGACCGCGGGCGGACCTGTGCGACCAGCGGCGGAGGCGACGTATCGGCGTACGTGGCCCACGAACCGGCGCCGGCGGGGCTCACCATCGGGTCGGTCACCGGCAACGTCAACGTCCTGTACGGAACCATCGAGACGTTCAACCAGGAGACCGGACTCAGCCTGGACCCCGAGCAGATACGCCAACTCATCCAAGCCGACCGCGACTTGGAGGACCGTCCGGGCGGACCGCCGCCGAGCCCCGAGGCACGTACTCTCGCGGCCCGCATCCGTGAGCAGTTGGCGACGGCACCCAACTCTGTAGCGGCACAAGCCCTGTTGCAGACCATCGGACCGGCCCTGACCAGAGTGCTCGGCGGCTGAGGCACGGACTGAAGGAGGACGCGCGTGAGCAGACTCTACGGCCGGGACGTCCTCCTCGACGATCTGGTGCCACGCCTCGTGGGCTACCCGCGCAAGAAGGAGCACGGGGAGAGGGAACAGGTGCACAGGGACGATCCGCCCGCGCTGCTCCTGACCGGCCCGCACGGCCGTGGCCGCACCGCGGTCCTCGACGCGTTGTACCGCTCGTACAGCGCCCGCGTTCCGGTGGCCGAGGTGGACTGCGCGCAGGGCGCCGGATCCGGCGAGGGGTTGGTCGGCAACACCTCGCAGGGCGCCGACTTCCTGATCGACGCCGCGTGCGGGCTCTGTTCCCAAGTCGCAGGGGAGCGCAAGCTGTTGCAGCTGCCGCGGCTGTGGACCGGGCTCGTCGCCGTCTGCGCCTGGCGGTTCGGTGACCCGGGGGAGCAGGAGGCCGCCCAGGACCGTATGGGGCGGCTGCTCATCGGGTGCGGCCTGGAGGCCGCGGGTTCCGCCGTCGCGGACAGCTGGGTACGGGACGTCAACCACCGCCTGCCGAACGTCGTCGCCCGGGAGGAGCTCCAGCCGGTCGTGGACGCCTCGGTGGAGCTGTTCACCGAGCGGTACCTGACGAAGAAGGCGAAGAAGGGGCAGGCCGACGAGGTGCGGGCCTTCTACGCCGGACGGCCCGGGACCCGCCGCGACGAGTCGCCCCTGGTCGCGCACTCCCGCGCCTTCCACCAGGGCGGCGACCTGCGCGAGCTGGCCGAGGCATCCCTGGCCGTGGCGCTCCTGGAGGACCTGCGGGCCCGCTACGACACCCGCTGGATGCGCTTTAACCGGCCGCCGCGGCCGCTGCTCCTGCTCGACAACGTACAGACGCCGCCGGGCGGCCGCCTCATGGACCAGATCCTCACCCACCGGGTGAAGCGGACCGGCGACCCGCTGATCGTGGTGGCCGCCGCACGCGGCAGCGCCCGCCGCCGCTCGCTGCCCGACGCGACACACCTCACCCTGGAACAGGTCACCGGCGGGGCGGCCGACTGGCAGCGACCGGAGACCGGGACACCTTCGGCCGGCCTCATCGCCGTCGAACTGCCGCGACTCGAACGGCACGACATCGTCACCATGCTCAGCGACGCCGCCCCTTCGCTGCGCGGTGAACTGCCGCGCGTGGTACGCCGGTTCACGCGGGGCTCGCCGCTGGGATGCGGGCTCCTGACCGAGGCGGTGCGGGCCGACCCGAACAGCGCGGCCACACCGGGGCTCGACGTCGGCGCGCTGCAACTGAACGGTCAGTCGGTGACCCGGCAGATCGCGGTGCGGCTCGTGCCCGACCCGGAGCTGCGCCGCAATCTGACCCTGTTCTCCGTGGCACGGGACAGCGCCGCGGCGCGCGCCCTGGCCGCCGCGTACCTGCCCGCGGCCCCGGACCGCGCGGCGGTGGAGACCGCCCGGAGCCATCTGCGCGCCGAGCACGGTGCGCAGGCGCCGAGGCCGTTCGTCACCGACCCGTTCCTGCGGGCCGTCCTCGTCCTCGAACTGCGCCGCCGGCGGGCCCGGCCCACGCCGACGACCCCCAGCTGGAACGGCCTCCACGAACTGCTCCGCCTCCATCACGAGCGGGCCCGACAGGACATCGACGCCCTGCACCACGCGCTCGCGGGCGGCAACGCCGGACACGTGGTGGCGAGCCTGTACGAGCGGTTCGCGCGACCGGGCGGGGCCGAGCAGTGGCTGCGCGACCTGTGGCAGGTGGCGACGGCGCCCCATCCGCCGGATGCCCGCTGGGCCAGGAACTGCTGGGACAAGGCCAGCGGAAAGAGCGGCACGGAGCCCGCCGGGGACGATGTGCTGCGCTCCGTGCACCGCCTCCTGCACGCGGTGTGGCTGGCAGCCGACCCGCTGACTGCGCCGGACGACAAACTCTGCGAGCGGATCCGGTTCGACCTCGAACTCCTGTCGGGCCGTCATGTCACCGGCGCGGGCACGCTGTTCGACGCCGCACAGGAGTGGCACGACGACCTGCGCGAGCTGCGCACCCCCGCCTCCGCCCGTCCGGCGCTCGGCCCCGAAGGGAGCCACGGTGAGCTTCACTGACATCTTCGTCCGCCCTTTCGTCAGGGGGCGCCCGCTCCGGCGCGGTGAGCGGATCCTGGGCCGGTGGATCGCGGGGTTCGTGGCCCTCGTCCTCGTAGGCGCAACCGCGTGGATCGTCGTGCCGATCGTCACCGGGAGCGACTGCCGGGACGGACTGGAGGAGAAGGGCGGCGAATGCGTCGGCCTCGTGGACGCGACGGTCCGGGCGCCGGTGTTCAAGCCCGGCGAGGACGGCCCGGACAAGGAGGTCGCCGGGCTGGTCGAGCGCATCGCGCGGGAGAACGACCGGGTGCGGCTCCTCTGGGAGGACCCCAAGGCCGCCGCCGACAAGAAGCCGTACGTGAAGGTGGCGCTGCTGCTCCCGTTCAACACCTCGAAGTCCGGGGCGATGACCGCCCCGCTCCTGAAGCGAAGCCTCGCGGGCGCCTATGCCGCGCAGCGCGACGCCAACACGTCGAGCAACAGCGTCAACTTCCAGATGCTGCTCGGCAACATCGGCGCCGATCTCGACCTGTGGTCCTCCGCCGTGGACGCGGCGGCCGAGCTGACCGGCAGCGGGAAGCAGAAGGAGGGCGACTCCCCGCTGGTGGGCGTGATGGGACTGCCCAACAGTGAGAAGGACTCGCAGGACGCGGCGACCGCCCTGGCCGACAAGAACATCCCCGCGGTCAGCGGTGTCCTCAGCTCTCCGAACATCAAGGCCCGCACGTTCTACAAGACGGCCCCCAACAACCGGAACTCCGTGCTGGCCCTCGCCCACTACCTCAAGGGCCACCCGGGCAACGGCAAGGGCTTCCTCGTGTGGGACTCGCGCACCGACGACGACTACGTCACCAACACCAAGGCGGAGCTCCTCAAGACCTTCGGCACGAAGTACCAGCTGACGGTCCGGGACCGCTCGTACATCGGCACCATGGGCCCCTACGAGGGTGCGCCCGCCGCCATGGCGCCCGCCGCGTCACGGCTGTGCCAGTCGGGTGCGGACACGGTGTTCGTCGCAGGCCGGGACTGGGACCTTCCGGAGCTGGTGGACGCGATCGCCAAGGACGCCGACTGCCAGGCCCGCAAGGACAAGGCCGAGCACCCCATCCGGGTCCTCCGTGTCTCCACCGGACTCACCTCGCGGCTCACCGGCGAGGACATGAAGAAGTCGATGGCGGAGGCCAATGTCGTCACGCTCAACGCCGCCCCCACGGACAACCGTTCGTGGAGCCGGGGGCAGGACGCACCCGGGCAGTACCGGACCTTCGCCACCACCATGGCCGAGGACGCGGGCGTCAAGGGGACCGACCTGGACGACGGCTACGCGATCATGCACTACGACGCCCTCCAGGTCCTCATCAAGGGCGTCACCCAGTTCACGAACGACGAGGACAACAAGGGCCAACTGCCCACCAAGTACGACGTCGACAGCAACATCAGCAACATGAAGGTGGGCACCGACGGCGACTGCGGCGACTGTGTACGGGGCGCCAGCGGCGACTTCGGGTACACCTCGGAGAACGACAACTGGCCCGTCTGCAAGATCGTCCCGGTCATCGAGTACCCCCGGTCGAAGGGTTACAGCCCGCCGAATCCGTTCCGGACCAGCCCGGGCAAGGGAGGCTCCTGCCCGGCCTGACCCGGGGCGCCCGGCGGCTCGCGCGCGACGCACGACGGCGCGGACGTGGCGCGGATGCTCTGGTCAGCGGGGCCAGGGCCGGCCCGTGCGCTGCTCGATGTCGGTGTTGAACCGTTCGAGATCCTCGATGAACCGCCGCAGCCGGTCCTCGGGCCAGTCGCCGAGGATGTCGGTGAGTCCGGTGGTGATGGCGTCCCGGTCCGTACGCAGCCGCTCGCGTCCCTCGTCGGTGATCCGGAGCTGCCGGGCGATGCTGCCTCCCGGGTCCAGGGTCCGTTCCACGAGAGCGTCGCGCAGCAGTGCGGTGGTCTGCCGGGTGAGGGTGGAGGGGGTCAGGCCGAAGGCTTCGACGAGGTCGGGGACGGACATCGGCCCCTGCGCCTCCAGGCGACTGAGCAGGACGTAGGCGCTGCGGTCGAGGGCGTTGTGGTCGAGGCGGGCGCGGCGCGGAGATGTCATCTCCAAGTGCCGGGTCAGGATGAGCAGTTCGCGCTCGATACGGCCGCCAGCTTGTCGTGCGTCCACGCAGTCCTCCCAGGGGTGCGAATAGCCGTGACCTCGTCGTGTGCGCACGCCCGGACCGCCCTGGCGCGCACGCCTGCGCACTTGTCTGTTCCCCCTGTTCCCCCCCCGTCTGTTCCCCCGTCTGTTCATCCGTCGTACCCGGTACGCGATTGAAGCACCCCGCATGGTTGTGCGCCATACACATGAAGTGCATCATGCATAGACGGTGCATGATGCACTTTTATTGAACGGTGCACCGCGCCCTGCCGCCGCCTCCACCCCACGAGGAGACGCACCATGAACGACCAGCCACCCGTCCGCCTGCCGCTGTCCGGCGACACCCCGCTCGAACCGCCCGCTGTCTGGGAGGAGTTGCGCGCCCGGTGCCCCGTCGCCCACGCCACCCTGCCCAGCGGTGACACGGCCGTCTACCTGACCCGGTACGACGATGTCCGGGGCCTGCTCTCCGACCCCCGGTTCGTCCGACCCGCCGAGCAGGACAACGCCGCGAGGATGGCACCCGAAGGTGCCGGAGGGGCCGCCGCCACCGGAAGCTCCGCCATCGCGACCCCCAACCGCGGTGAACCGCACGTGCGTTGGCGGCGTCAGGTGGGCCGATACTTCACCGCCAAGCGGATGACCGCCCTGCGCCCCGCCATGACCCGCCTCGCCGAGAGCCTCGTGGACACCATGCTCGCCGACGGCGCCCCCGCCGACCTGCGGGCGAGCCTCGGCTTCCCCTTCCCCGTCTACGTCATCTGCGACCTGCTCGGAGTGCCCGCGGAGGACCGGGACCGCTTCTCCGGCTGGTCCGACAGCTTCCTCAGCGTCACCCGCTACAGTGGCGACGAAATCCGCGCCGCCCAGGCCGAGTTCGTCGCCTACATGTCCGCACACATCGCCGCCAAGCGCGCGGAACCGGCCGATGACCTCCTCAGCGTCCTCATCACGCAGAGCGAGGAGGCGGGCGGCGCGGGCAGCGAGGTCGAGGGAGGCGGACTCAGCGACGAGGAACTCGTCTCCACGGGTATGGGCCTGCTCGTCGCCGGCCACGAGACCACCGCCAACTCGATCGGCAAGATGGTCTCCCTGCTGCTCGACGACCGAGCCCGCTGGGAGCGGCTGCTGGCCGATCCCTCGCTGGTGCGCACCGCCGTCGAGGAGTCCCTGCGCTTCGACAGCAACCTCGGCTTCGGGCTGCGCCGTTACCTCGGAGAGGACGCCGAGATCGGCGGACAGGTCGTCCCGGCGGGCAGCACGGTCGTGTGCAGCATGCCGGCCGCCAACCGCGACGAACGCGCCTTCACCGGCGCCGCCGCCATGGATCTCGCCCGCACCCCCAACCCCCACCTCACCTTCGGCGTGGGACCGCACTCGTGCCTCGGCCAGGCGCTGGCCCGCACCGAACTCCAGGTCGTCCTGGAGACCCTGCTCACCCGCGTACCCACCCTTCGCCTCGCTGTCCCAGCCGCCGAACTTCGCAAGACGGAAGGCCTCCTCGTCGGCGGCCTGAGCGAAGTCCCCGTCAGCTGGTGACCCGCGGCCCCTCGGACCTGTAGAGGAGACGGACCATGAAACTCACCGTCGACCAGGACAAGTGCTGCGGCGCGGGCGCCTGCGTCCTGTCCGCGCCGGAGGTCTTCGACCAGCGGGACGAGGACGGCGTCGTGACCCTCCTGACCGCGGAACCCGCCTCGGCGCACGATGCGGCTGTGCGGGAGGCGGCGGCCATGTGTCCTACGGGGGCGATCGGTGTGTGCGGGTAGGCACGATGGTGGAGCCTGGCTTGCGGTCGGCTCCGGTGGTGGGGTCAGCCGACAGACGTACGGCCAAGTAGCCCTGGAGTCTGACGTGTTGAGGAAACCCAGGGCCTAGCTTCGACCGCATGGACCCCAGACATCGCAGAGCCACTATGGCCACCCTGCTCACCCTGACCCTGTCGGCGCCGCTCTTGGGCGCGACACCGGCGGGCGCCACACCGGCCGTCTCCGTCGACGCCGCGCCGATCGTGGCCCAAGCTCCGTACAGCAGCGGGTTGGAACTGCCGTCCCCCACCGGCCCGCACCCCGTGGGCCGCCGCACCCTGCACTTGGTGGACCGTCACCGCACCGACCCATGGGTGCCGGCGGCCGGTCACCGGGAGCTGATGGTGACGGTGTCCTATCCAGCCCGCGCAGCTCGCGGAACACGGGCGACGTACATGACCGATGACGAGGCGCGGCTCCTCTTGGAGGAGAGGGGGCTCGGCGGCGTCGTGCCGCCCGAGACGGTCGCCGACGCGCGTACTCATGCGTACGTGGGCGCTCGTCCGGCGCGAGGGCGTTTCCCCATGGTGCTGCTCGACCCTGGCTTCTCGATGCCGCGCACCACCCTCACCTCGATCGCCGACGATCTCGCGAGTCGCGGCTATGTCGTCGCCTCGGTGGACCACGCCTACGAATCCGTCGGCACCGCCTTCCCGGGAGGCCGGACGCTGACCTGCGTGGCCTGTGCACGGGCCGACACCGTGGAGGAGCGGGCGGCCGTTGTGGGCGGCCGGGTCAAGGACATGTCCTTCGTGATCAGCGAGTTGACCAACGGCCGACAGGCCGGGGAGCTGTCCCATGTGATCGACCGGAGCCGGATCGGGATCGGCGGGCATTCGATCGGCGGCGCGACCGCGGCGGCCACGATGGCCGCCGACCGTCGTGTGCGGGCGGGAGTCGACCTGGACGGTGACTTCTTTCTGCACCCTGCCGCGGCGGGGCTCGGTGGGCGTCCGTTCATGATGCTCGGCGCGGAGTCCACCCACAGCCCCAGCAGCGGGACAACCGACTGGCCTGAGGCGTGGAGTCATCTGAACGGCTGGAAACGCTGGCTGACCGTTGCAGGCGCCGAACACTTCTCTTTCACGGATCTGCCGTACCTCGCGGGCCAGTTGGGCCTGTCGGACCCTGCCGTACCACTGTCCGGAGAACGCGGGTGGCGCATCACCCGCGACTACGTGTCAGCCTTCTTCGACCTTCACTTGCGGGGGATACCGCAACCGCTCCTCGACGGCCCCGGGGCCACGCATCCTGAGGTCGCGTTCCAGCCGTGATCTGGCGCCCTTGAGTTGCCGCGTCGCCGAGGGCGGCGCTCGCCGGGCCGAAGCCCGCAAGCCGACGAGCCCGGAGGACAAGGCGGCGTACAGGCACGCCTCCGACGGCACCGACGCGGATCATCACGTGAGTACGGTCAGTGGCAAGAGGTCAGTCCTCGACCTTGCTGCGGCTCTGGTAGGCGAGGTCCTGGTAGTCGCGGTGCCGGGCCATCCAGCCGGAGATGAACGGGCACACGGCGAGGACGCGGAGCCCGTCCGCCCGTGCGGCGTCCAGGGCCGCGCGCGCCAGTGCGGAGCCGACGCCCTGTCCGTTGAACTGCGGGTCGACCTCGGTGTGAGTGAAGACGACGAGCTTGCTCTCCTTGGTGCGCATGTACTCGGCGACTCCCGCGTGCTGCCCGTCGACCCGGGCCTCGTAGCGGTTCGTGTCGGGGGAGTCGGTGATCTCGATGGCCATCGTGGCCCTCCATGTCGTGGTCGTAATGTGCGTTGTTTGCACAGTTTGGCGCAGTGGGGCCGTGCGGTCAGTGGACCACGGGGTTCGGCATGGCGGCCTGTCGCACGGGGTGTTTGCTGAGGATGGACACCCGGTTGAAGGCGTTGATGGTGATCGATGCCCAGATCGCGGCGGAGATCTCGGCATCGTCGAACACCTCCCGCGCCGCGGCGTACGCGGCCTCCTGTGCGGTGGCGTCGTCCGGGTGGGTGACGGTCTCGGCCAGGCCGAGCGCCGCCCGCTCCCGGTCGGTGAACACCTCCGCGTCCCGCCACCCCGGCAGGACCCCCAGGCGCAACGGGGACTCCCCGGCGCCCAGGGCGGCACGGGTGTGCGTGTTCAGGCAGAAGGCGCACCCGTTGATCTGGGAGACGCGTATGTTGATCAACTCCAGCAGGGCGGGCTCCAGACCGGCCTCGGCGGCTTCGGCGCGGAGATCGTGCTCGAACCGGGCGCGCACATCGTCCTCGCCGTGGACCCGGCCTTCGAACTCGGCGTACTGGTCGACGAAGGGACCGTCCGGGTCGAGGGGACGCCCGTACCGGACGGGCAGCTGGGGCACGTCGCTCCGGGCGCAGACACCATCACCCTCACGAACGACGCGAGCGGCCCCGCGCGGCTGCTCCTGCTCGGCGGTGCACCCTTCGGCGAAGAGATCGTGATGTGGTGGAACTTCATCGGCCGAAGCCACGAGGACATCGTCGCGGCTCGGGCGGACTGGGAGGCCGACGCCGAGCGCTTCGGTACGGTCTCCGGCTACCCCGGCGGACGCCTGCCGGCGCCAGAACTGCCCAACAGCACGCTCAAGGCGCGCGGCAACCGATCACCACGCTGACCGCCGCCCAGGAACACACCAACACACCAAAGCGGCAACACACCAACACCGCAACACACAGGGAACAAGGAGACAAGCGCCATGACATCTGCCACCCCTCCGGTCGTGGAACACCGTCCCGACGAGCAGCGCTACGTCATCACGGTCGACCGCGAACAGGCCGGTTTCACCGAATACCGCGACCGCGACGAGCAGCGGGTCTTCTTCCACACCGAGGTCGACGACCGCTTCGCCGGGCAGGGCCTGGCCTCGATCCTGGTCACCGAGGCCCTGGCCGACGTCCGCGCCGACGGCAAGCGGGTGGTCCCCGTCTGCCCCTACTGGGCCAAGTACGTCAAGAAGCGCGAGGAGGAGACGGCCGACGTCGTCGACCCGGTGCGCCCGGAGGTCCTGGCCTGGCTGCGAAGCCGGCTCGACTGAACGGGCATCGCGGGAATACGACGAGCGCGGTGGTGATTGGCCAGAGCATGAAGGCCATCGTGTACAGCAGCAACGGCGACTCCGAGGTTCTGCGACTGGAGGAGCGCCCCGTCCCCGACCCCGGCCCCGGCGAAGTCCGGGTCGAGGTACATGTCTCCGGGGTCAACCCCACCGACTGGAAGGTCCGGGCAGGACTCTCGGGCAGCCTCGGGGACGGCGAGAGCCAGGTGCCCAACCAGGACGGCGCGGGCCGGATCGACGCGGTCGGCGCGGGCGTCGACCCCGCGCGGATCGGGGAGCGGGTGTGGCTGTACCTGTCCGCGGCCGGGCGCCCGGCCGGCGGTACGGCGCAGGAGTTCCTGACCACCCCGGCCGAGCGGGCCGTGCCGCTCCCGGACGAGGCCGACTACGCTCTGGGCGCGGCGCTGGGCGTGCCGGCGCTCACCGCCCACCGTGCTCTCACCCTCGCCGCCGACGGGCCGGACCGGTTGGCGCCCGGGGCGCTCGCGGGTTGGACCGTGCTGATCGCCGGGGGAGCGGGAGCGGTCGGCAACGCGGCGATCCAGCTGGCCCGTTGGGCCGGGGCGACGGTCATCACGACCGTCAGCTCTCCGGAGAAGGCCGACCTGGCGAAGGCCGCCGGCGCCCACCACATCGTCAACTACCGCACGCAGGACGTCGCCAAGGTCGTCCTCGACCTGGCGCCGGACGGAGTGGACCTCGTCGCCGAGGTCGCTCCGGCGGTCAACGCCGAGCTGAACCTGGCGGTCACCAGGAACAACGCGACGATCGCCTTCTACGCCAACAACGGTGGCGACGAACTGCGTCTGCCCCTGCGCGCGACCTTCGGCCGGAACCTGGACTGGCACGGGCTGTCCCTCTACACCGTCCCGGCCGAGTCCATGCGCGCCGGCGCGGCCGCCGTCTCGGAGGCCGTCGCGGCCGGTGCGCTGCGGGCAGGCGCGGAAGCCGGACTGCCGTTCGTCCGCTTCCCGCTGGAGCAGACGGCGAAGGCGCACGAGGCTGTCGAGGGCGGCGCTGTGGGGAAGGTCCTCATCGACGTCAGGGCGACGGTGTAGGAGGAGCGGCACCTGTGGGCGCGATGGGGTGCCCTCCTACGCCGAGTGGGCCTTCGGTGCCGAAGCCGGTGATGCGGCAGTGGTTCAGGACGGGCCGGCGCTCGCGGCCGGAGCAGGAGAACGCGACCCGACTGTCGGCCGACCGCAACCGAAGGCGGACTCCACGAAGCACTGCTCGTACGCCGCCTGCGCGCCCTGCTCCAGGGCGTGTTCCAGGGTGTCGAAGGGCGGGGGAGTCTGCCGTGACCATCCGGCGCGCAGCAGCGACACGATGAACCCTGCGAGGAACGCGTCCCCGCAGCCCATCGTGTCGGTCATCGCCGAGGGATCGGCGGGGCGGGTCGGCACCGTGAGCGTGGTGCGGCCGTCGTGGACGATCGCGCCGTCCAGTCCACGGGTCGCAAGCGCCATGCCCGCGCCCCGCCCCACCACATCGGCGAGCAACGCGCGCGTGGCGCTCTCATTCAGGTGCGAGCACGACAGGAGCGCCAGGTCGACGTGCGGGCAGACGCGGTCGAGGTAGTCGGGCGAGCGGTACTCGTCCTCGTCGGAGAAGTCGAAGCTGACCAGAGGGCCGGCCGCGGCGAGGTGGGGGAGTTGGGCCTCAGTGGACGAGTAGACGCTGGAGTGTACGAGCGCGAACGATGCCACGTAGGCCAGGAGTTCGGGGGCCAGGGCGAGTGACTCGCTGACGGTGCTGTCCGAGTAGGCGAGGAAGGTGCGGTCGCCGTCGCGCGCGTGGAGGGTGGAGACGGAGGGCGTGCCGGGACGGACGGGGCTGCGGTCGACGGTGACACCCTGGGCCGCCACGGATGTGCGCAGGAAGGTGCCGAGCTCGTCGTCGCCGAACATCCCGAGGTAGGCGGCTTCCACGCCGAGTCGGCGGGCGTAGACGGCGACGTTGACGCAGTTGCCGCCGGGGTAGTCGGTGCCGCGGTCCACGAAGCGGTCGACGGTGTTGTCGCCGAAGCCGAGGACGTTCGGACTGTGCTGGCCGGTCAGGACGTTCAACGAGGTCTCCCGGGGTGGCGCGCCGGTGCCACCGGCACCGGCGCGCGGGACGGATGGACGAGGGATCCGGTCGGGCCGGTCAGTAGTCCATGACGCGGTAGTAGCGGCGCAGGTCGAGCGAGTGGTCGCGGGCCCGCTCCAGGTGCTTGCTGACCCGGTCGAGCACGGTGTCCATGACCAGTGGGGCGAGCAGTCCGCGGAACTCCGGGCTGATGCCATCGAGGGGGTAGTCGCGGGTGTCGAAGACGGTGACGTCCTTCGAGACGCGCTTGGCGAAGGACTCGGCGCGGTCGGTGAGCGGCCGCGTCTCGTCCTCCCCCTGGAAGACGATCACGCTGGTGTCCTCCTCCAGGAGCTCGAGCGAGCCGTGGAAGAACTCCGCGCTGTGCACCCGGGTGGTGCGCAACCACTGCATCTCTTCGAGGATGCACATGGAGTACAGGTAGGTGAATCCCCACAGGTTCCCGCCGCCGATGAGGAAGTGGTAGTCGTTGTCCTTGTGTGCCTTGGCGAAGGCCTCGGCGACCGGCTCGGCCTGCCGTGACACGTCGACCAGGACGCGGGGCAGGACGGCGAGCTCGTCCGCGAGCCGCTCGTAGCCCTCGAACTCGCCCCGCCGGTCGAGCAGTCGGCCCATGAACAGCAGCATCTGGACATCGAACGGCCATGCCTTGGGCGCGGAGACCAGCACGGTGTCGACGTTCTGGGCGACCGGGGAGTCGGCGATGCCGGTGAAGCCGATGGTGTGGGCGCCGCGGGACTTGCAGTGCTCGATCGCGCTCAGGCTGTCCTCGGTGGTGCCGGACACGGAGGTGAAGACGGCGATGGTGCGCTCGCCGAGGAGGGCGTCGCCGGAGACGGCCAGTTCGGCGGCGATCGCGGCGCGTACCGGCAGCTTCGAGGTGCGTCGGGCGAGGTGCTCGTAGGGCCACATCTGCGCGTAGGTGCCGCCCGCTCCGACGAGCAGGACGTTGTCGTAGCCTTCGCCGACGAGACGGTCGACGACCTGCTCGATCTGGGGGCGGAGCGCCACGAGGCTCTCCGTCTGGGAGACGAACTCGGCTTCGTTGAACTTGAGCACGGTGAATCTTCCTTAGAGGGTTGTTCCGCAACAGGGTTGTTCCGCACCGGCCGGCGAATGCCGGGGATCCGGTGTCCGAGGGGCGCGGGGACCGGGTCGGGTCAGACCGCGCGGCGCCGGGAGAACAGGACGTTCGCTCCGGCGATGATCAGGCCGCCGACGAAGATCAGCGTTCCCATGACGTTGACCTGCGGGGGTACGCCGGTACGGCTCGCGCTGTACACCCACAGCGGGAAGGTGACCGTTCGGCCGGCGTTGAAGCTGGTGATGATGTAGTCGTCGACGGACAGGACGAAGCAGAGCAGGGCGCCGGAGACCACACCGGGCAGCAGCGTCGGCAGGGTGACAAGGCGGAACGCCGTCCACGGGCCGGCCCCCAGGTCCCGGGCCGCCTCCTCCAGCGTCGGATCGTGCCCCGCCATGCGCGCCCGTACGGTGATCGCGACGTAGGGGATGCAGAACGCCACATGGGCGAGGACGACCGTCCAGTAGCCGCGGGGCACGCCCAGGACGATGAGCAGCGACAACAGGGCGGCGCCGAGGGCGATTTCGGGGGCCGCGATGGCAGCGAAGAGCAACAGGTCCACGGAACCGCGGCCGCGGAAGCGGTAGCGGCCCAGCGCAAGCCCGATCGGGGTGCCCAGCAGAGTGGCGACCACGGCGACGATCAGGGCGATGGTGAGGCTGTTCACCAGCGCGGACGTCAGGTTGGGGATGGCGAACAGGTGCCGGTACCAGTCCAGGGTGAAGCCCTGCCAGGTGAAGTTGACCCTGCTGCCGGTGTCGTTGAAGCCGAAAAGGATCATGACGGCGATCGGCAGCAGCAGCCAGACGAGCACCAGCGCGGTGTACACGGTCAGGGTGGGGCGGCGGCGGACACGTGCTGCTCGGCGCGGCCGTGAGGGTGCGGGCGCGCCTGCCGGTGGCGCGACGGTGTGCGTGGTCATCGCGCGGCCGCCTCCAGAACGTCTTCGGTGCCCAGGACCCGGGCGTAGGTGAACACGGCCAGCAGCAGCGCGCCCATGAGGACGAAGGAGAGGGCGGCGGCGCTGGGGTAGTCGAGGTTGGTGAAGTACTCGGACTGGATGATGTTGCCGATCATCGTGGTCGAAGGGCCGCCCAGAATGCTCGCGTTGACGTAGTCGGACGAGGCGGGCACGAAGGTCAGCAGCACACCGGCGAAGACGCCGGGAAGCGACAGCGGCAGCACCACGCGCAGGAAGGTGCCCACCCGGGAGGCGTACAGATCGGTGGACGCCTCGATGACCTTGGGATCGACCCGCTCCAGGGCGACGTACACGGGCAGCACCATGAACGGCAGGAAGTTGTACGTCAGTCCGCCGATCACCGCGTACGGCGTGGCCAGCAGGTGGAAGTCGCCCGGGAGCAGCCCCAGTTGCTTGAGCGGGCCGAGCAGGACGCCGTTGTCGGCCAGCACGATGTTCCAGGACTGGGTGCGGATGACGAAGGAGACGAAGAACGGCAGCAGGATCAGGAAGAGGAACAGCGACTTGTGGCGGCCGGCCCTGAAAGCGATCCAGTACGCCACCGGGTAGCCGATGAGCGCGCAGGCGGCGGTGGCCGCGGCGCCGTAGCCGAGGGAGCGCAGGAACTGCACGTGGTAGGTGCTGATCACATCGGCGTAGGTGCCGAAATGGAAGGTCTGGCGGAAGCCGTCGATGAAGTCGCCGGTCTGCAGGGACAGGGACACCATCACGATGACGGGCATGATGAAGAAGGCGGCCAGCCACAGCCAGCCCGGCAGGATCATCCAGTAGGGAGCCAGCGAGGCAACGGGGCGGCGGCGCCGCCGCTGTCGGCTCAGGCCTGGTAGATCGGCTCGAACAGCGCGTTCCACTGCTTCTCCTCCTCCTTGTCGAGCACCCGCAGGCGGCGCAGCTTCGATTGGTCGGCCTTGGTCGGGAAGACCAGCGGGCTGGTGCTCATCGCGTCGAGCACGGTGTGCCGCTTGCCGGTGGCGGCGGCCGCGTCCTCGGCGATGACCTGCTGCGCGCCGGGCACGGGGCAGACGAACTGCACGGTCTCGGTGATCTTCGCGGCGACCTCGGGCCGGTAGACGTAGTCCATGTAGGCGAGGGCGTCCACGGCGTGGGAGGCGGTCGAGGGGATGCAGAGGTTGTCGGTCCAGAGCAGACCGCCTTCGTCGGGGATGACGAACTCCAGCTCGGAGCCGCTCTGGTTGGCCTGGAACACATCGCCCGAGTACACGAGCGAGGCCGCCAGGTCACCGCGCTGGAGCGAGGACTGGTACGTCGCGGTGGAGTAGGAGCGGACCATGCCCGCGTCGCGCTGCCTGCGCAGCCAGGCCGCGGCCTTGCGCCAGTCGGCGTGTGTGGAAGTCTCCGGATTCACACCGACGGCCAGGAGAGCGATGTTGCCCATCTGTACGGCGTCGTTCCACATGCCGACCTTGCCGCGCAGCTTGGGGTCGAGCAGGTCCTGCCAGCTGGTGATCTTCCGGCCGACCCGGGCCGGGTCGTAGCCGATGCCGGTCATGCCGGACTGCCAGGGCACGGTGTAGACGTTGCCGGGGTCGAAGGAGGAGTTCTTGAAGACGGCGCCGCCGTGCCGGGCGAACGTGGGCAGCCGGCTGTGGTCGAGCGGGGCGAGACAGCCCAGCTCGATGTACTTGGTGAGGTAACTGTCCCCGCCGATGACCATCAGGTCGTAGCCGATGCCCTGTCCTGAGGCGAACTCGGGCTGGATCTTGCCGAACCAGGACGCGCTGTCGTCGATCAGCTCGTGATAGGCGATCTTGACGCCGCTCTCGCGGGTGAAGGCGTCGAGGGTGGGGTGCTTGCTCTGGTCGCGGGGGTCGACGTCGATGTACTGCGTGTAGTTGACGAAGTCCAGCTTCCCCGACCGCTTCTTCCCGCTCCAGAAGTCATCGACGGCAGCCGCGATCTCCGCCTTGCCGGTGGGGACATGGACACGGGCGCCGGGAACGCTGCACGCGGCGAGCGGGGCAAGGGCGGCGGCGCCGAACGCGGCGCGCAGCAGGCCGCGCCGGGTGAATCCGCGCGGGACGGGTCCGCGCGGTCGGGGCGCGAAGGGTGTGGAGTGCTCGGGCATGGTGGTCTGCCTGTCGTCAGCGCGAGGTGAGGGAGACGGGAGCGGCGTCCGGCGTCGCGGGAGCGGGCACGGTGGTGAGCGGATAGGAGTGGTCGGTGGCCCAGGACAGCCAGACGGTGTCGCCGCGATCCGGGAAGACGAGCGCCGTGCCGTCGTTGGGCTGGAAGACCGTCATCTCGACGCCGGGTCCCGTGTCCACCGTGTAGCTGGTCGAGGTACCGAGGTAGACCACCTCCCGCACGGTGCCGCGAACGCGGCTCGCGGTGTCGGTGGGCCCGGTGGCCAGCGTGATCTTCTCGGGGCGCACGGTCAGTTCGACACTTGCCCCCACACGGTGCGCGCCGCTGAGCGGGACCGTGACGCGCTGGCCGTCGCCGAGGTCGACGACGCCGCTGTCCCCTTCCACGGAACTCAGACGCCCACCGATCAGGTTGGACGTACCGATGAACCCGGCGACGAACGCGGTGGCGGGCCGCTCGTACACCTCGCGGGGCGACGCGACCTGTTCGACCAGACCGTTGTTCATCACCGCGATCCGGTCGGACATGGTCAGGGCCTCGGCCTGGTCGTGCGTGACGTAGATGAAGGTGATGCCGACCTCGCGCTGGATCCGCTTCAACTCCAGCTGCATGGACTGGCGCAGTTTCAGGTCGAGGGCGCCGAGCGGCTCGTCGAGGAGCAGCGCGCGGGGCCGGTTGACCAGGGCGCGGGCGAGCGCGACACGCTGCTGCTGGCCGCCGGAGAGCTGGCGGGGGCGGCGGTCGGCCTTGTCGGCGAGTTCGACGGTGTGCAGGATCTTCGCGACCCGCTCGCGGATCTCGTCCTTGGGCACGCGCTTGCGGCGCAGTCCGAACGCCACGTTGTCGGCGACGCTCAGATGCGGGAAGAGGGCGTAGGACTGGAAGACCATGTTGATGTCGCGCTTGTTGGCCGGTACGCCGACCATGTCGCGGCCGTGCAGCAGGATCTGACCGCTGGTCGGTTCCTCGAACCCGGCGATCATCCGCAGGGTGGTGGTCTTGCCGCAGCCGGAGGGGCCGAGCAGGGAGAAGAACTCGCCCTCGCCGATGGTGAGATCGACGCCGCGGACGACCGCCGTGTCCCGGGCGCCGGCACCGTCGAAGTACTTGACCACGTCGACGAGGGTGATGGCCGGGCCTGTGGCCGGTGGCGGCGGCGAGAGGGTGTCGGGTGCCATCCGTGGTACCTCCGGTGTTCGGGACGTGGAACCGGGGCGACCGTGGACGTGGGCATGCCGTGGTCGGCCCGAGGGAGACAGGGGGAGGGTGCCGATCGGTTTTTGATAACGTTACCAATCGGCTCGTACCTTACCCATCGGCTGCCGCCGTCCGTCAATGGTTGGATGGAGCCGGATTTCATCGACCCGCCCCTCGGCATCCGCCGAGCCGTCCTCCACGAAGAGACCGCCCATGCCGAACACCGCACGGCCGCCGCGTCGCGTCACCATCCCCGACGTCGCGCGGCACGCCGGCGTAGGACAGGCCACCGCCGCCCGGGTGCTGGGCGGATACGGCTCGGCGAGCCCGGCCACCCGGGAACGTGTGCTGGCCGCCGCGGCCGAACTCGGCTACAGCACCAACGCGGTGGCCCGCAGCATGATCAGCGGACGCACCCACACGCTGGGGGTGATCGTCGCCGACGTCGAGAACGCCTACTTCGCGCGCGCTGTGCGCGGCGTCACCGACATCGCGGCCAAGGCCGGCTTCCAGGTGGTCCTCGCCAACAGCGACGAGGACGGCGAGACCGAGAAGGCCGCGGTGCAACTCTTCATCGAACGCCGCGTGGACGGCCTGGTCGTGGCGCCCGCGGCGGCCGACCACGACCACCTCGACAAGGCCGTCGCCTCGGGCATCCCCGTCGTCCTCCTCGACCGTGCCCTCACCGGCGCCGCACTGGACACCGTCGTGGTCGACAACCGAGGCGCCGCCAAATCCGCCGTGACCCGGTTCACCGACGCGGGGCACACCCGTATCGCCGTGATCACCTCCGCGACCGCCGACGAGACCTCCGGTCGGCTGGCACCGGGCGCGGACATCTGGACCACGACCGAACGACTCACCGGCTACCGCCAGGCCCTGCGCGCCGCGGGCATCCCGCGCGGGGCCGAGCTGATCCGGCACACCGGATACGACCGGGCCTGGGCCCGCTCGGTCGTCCTGGAGCTGATGACGTCGAACGACCGCCCCACCGCACTGTTCACCACGGACAACGTGGCCACACTCGGAACCCTGGACGCCCTCCTCGACCTCGACGCCCGCATCCCCGACGACGTCTCCGTCATCGGCTTCGACGACGCCGAATGGGCCACGCTGGTCCGGCCCCGGCTGAGCGTGGTCAGCCAGCCCGTGCAGGAGCTGGGCGGCCTGGCGGCGGACATCCTGACCCGCCGCATCAACGGCTCCACGGCCCGGCCGCGCCGACACACTCTGCGTACGAGCTATGTTCCGCGTGAGTCGACGGGGGTGGCTCCGGGGCGGGTGCGGGGTCTTGGGGCCTGACGCGACTGACTGCGTGGACTCGGGGCCCACGCCATCCGGAATGGCGGCTTACAGCCGTTCCTCGATGACGGGCGCTTAGGAGGATGCTGCCCGCCACCGTCTTTGGGGTCCTGCTCGCAGGTCGTATGTCCTTGGTAGGACTGGTCATTGGGGATCAACAGCACTCCGGCCACCAGCTCAGGCCGGTCGACGTCAAGCCATACGTCACCCGTGCGGGAACCGGCACCGAGCTGCACCCTGCCGGCGGCCTCGCCGCGTTTGGCGTCGTGTCGGTGCAGGTCCAGGAGGAGCAGCCGGACAGGGCGAGAGTCACCAGGAACAACGACACGCCGACACATACCCGTGCGGGGAACACCCGGATGACCTCCAGTCAGGGCGGAGCGCAGCCGTGTCGGCGTCACCGCTTCCGCCGGCTTGGCAAGGGAGGCAGCGTATTGCAGGTCGGCGACCGAAGCGGATCTCTAGCCGCGCGTCCCCTCGCCCCCCGCCCGCTTGGCGACGCTCTGTGCCTGCCCCTCGTGTATGTCGCTCACCCACTCCCAACCGGGCTTCGCCGACGCGCCGATACGCGGGTCGCTGGGAGCAAGGCCGTCCCGCAGGGCATGCACGTACGCACGGTCCTGGTCGATGCGTGCGCGTACCTGACCGGCCCTGCCGACGGATCCGTGACCGGGGATGACGACACCGACGTCGCCCGCCGCGTCCTCCAGCCGCCGAAGCCCGACCAAGTAGTCCTCGACCGGGTCGGCGGAATCGTCGAGCATCGGGATCAGGACGTCGGAAAGCATGTCGCCCGCGATGAGAACCCTGCTCTGCTCGATCAACAGCGCCGCATGGCCCGGGGCATGAGCCGGATGCTCGATGATCCGAACCGCGGGGCCGCCCCAAGGAATCCGCGCGGTCCCGGCAGGCAGACCCGTAATGCGGCCGAAGAGATCAAGCGGCGTCTCCTCGGCGATTTCCGGTGGCAATCCCTCGGCGAGGTGGGTCTTCCAGTCCGCGTCCGAGAGCAGCTGCTCCAGGAATTCCGCGCAACGGGCCGTACCGTATCGAGGCGCTTCGCCGAATGCGGCGTGCCAGAGCGCGTGATCCCAGTCAGGATGCGTCGAGAAGCCTGCCGTCACGGGCCGGCCGTCCTTACGAAGGTCGTTCGCCAGACAGGCCATCTCGTCGCCTGTGATCCCGGGGTCGACGAGCAGTACGCCGTCCTTGCCCTGCACGACAACGGTGTTGTTCTGGAGCAACTCGCTTTGGTGGACGAGTACTCCTTCCGCGACCTGCTTCAGCATGGGGATCCTCCCGTTTTGTGGTCCACAGCCGCTTGCTGAGACCGTAGTCCACTCCTTCCGCGGCGTCCCCGGGGCAGGGCGGCCGGCCCCGGAGACGTCACGGGAGCCGCAGACACGCACGTCACACCAGGGGGGTGCTCCTATCTGTTCGGTCAAGGTCTGTGTGCTTGGTCAGGCGGCCTGCTCGTACTTCGGCTGGTAGGGAGTGCGGTGTTTGAGCATGG
>NZ_JBIAQB010000007.1:0-525492 GCF_042888725.1 Streptomyces sp. NPDC002795 | reverse complement strand
ACGCCCGGTTACATTCCGAACCCGGAAGCTAAGCCTCATAGCGCCGATGGTACTGCAGGGGGGACCCTGTGGGAGAGTAGGACGCCGCCGAACTATTTTTGAGAGGACCCTTTGGTCCCGGCACACGTGCTGGGACCAAAGGGTCCTTTTTGTATTTCCAGAGCTCTTCTCGGAGCGCGCCGGCACCCCGGTTGCGCGAGAATGACTGCGGTACCGAAGACAGGAGTCAACCGATGGCCACCAACTCTCCCGATGAGCGACCGGAGCGCGATCAGCGCCGACGGGACAGTGGTGACCGGGGGGACCGGGGCGGGTTCCGCGGCAACAGCGGTGCTCCGCGTTCGGACCGTCGGGATGGTGACCGGGAACGTCCCCCCTTCCGCCGTGACGACCGTCGCGATGACCGTGATCGTGGGCCGCGTCGGGATGACCGGCGTGACGACAACCGTGGCGGTGGCGGTTTCCGGCGGGACGACCGCCGTGACGACCGCGACCGTGGCCCGCGTCGCGATGACCGGCGTGACGACAACCGTGACCATGGTCCGCGTCGTGACGATCGGCGTGATGACAATCGCGCTGGTGGCTTCCGGCGGGACGACCGCCGCGATGACCGTGATCGTGGACCGCGTCGTGACGATCGGCGTGACGACAACCGCGGTGCAGGCGGTTTCCGGCGGGACGACCGCCGTGACGACCGCGACCGTGCGCCGCGTCGCGATGACCGGCGTGATGACAATCGCGGTGGTGGCTTCCGGCGGGACGACCGTCGCGATGACCGTGATCGTGGTCCGCGTCGTGACGATCGGCGTGATGACAACCGTGGCGGTGGCTTCCGCCGTGACGACCGTCGCGATGACCGTGATCGTGCGCCGCGTCGCGATGACCGGCGTGACGACAACCGCGGTGGCGGCTTCCGCCGTGACGACCGTCGTGATGACAATCGCGGTGGTGGCTTCCGTCGCGATGACCGGGATCGTGATCGTGGGCCGCGTCGGGATGACCGGCGTGACGACAACCGTGGCGGTGGCTTCCGGCGGGACGATCGGCGCGATGACCGTTCGTACGGTGACCGGGATCGTGATCGTGGGCCGCGTCGGGATGACCGGCGTGATGACAATCGCGGTGGTGGCTTCCGGCGTGATGACCGGGGTGGGCGTCCCGGGGGCCCCCGTGGGCGGGATGACCGGCAGGGTGGGTCGCGGTTCCGGGATGATCGGGAGCGGGACCGTGAGCCGATCAAGCGGCTGCCGATTCCGGAGGATGTCTCCGGCGGCGAGCTCGACAAGAGCGTGCAGCAGGAGCTTCAGTCCCTGCCGAGGGGGCTCGCCGAGGACGTCGCGATGAACCTCGTGATGGTGGCCCGGCTGATCGACGAGGACCCGGAGGCCGCGTACGCGTACTCCAGGATCGCGCTGCGTCTCGCGTCGCGGGTCGCTGCCGTGCGGGAGGCCGCCGGGTTCGCCGCGTACGGGACCCAGAAGTACAGCGAGGCGCTCGCCGAGTTCCGGGCCGCGCGGCGGATGACCGGGAGCGCGGAGCTGTGGCCGCTCATGGCCGACTGCGAGCGTGGTCTCGGGCGTCCCGAGAAGGCGCTGGACATGGCCGGTACCCCCGAGGTGGCGAAGCTCGACAAGGCCGGGCAGGTCGAGATGCGGCTCGTGGCCGCCGGCGCGCGGCGGGACATGGGGCAGCTGGACGCCGCCATCGTGACGCTGCAGAGCCCCGAGCTCGCCTCGAACGCCACGCAGCCGTGGACCGCGCGCCTGCGCTACGCGTACGCCGACGCACTGCTGGAGGCCGGGCGCGAGGAGGAGGCGCGGGAGTGGTTCGCCAAGGCCCTCGAGTCCGACAAGGAAGGCAGCACGGACGCGTCCGACCGGCTCGCCGAGCTGGACGGCGTCGAGTTCGTGGACGCCTTTGACGACAGTGCCGAAGACGGTGCTCCGGCGCCTGAGGGCGACGAGCGGTAGAGCAGCGTGAGATGACGAACGGGCGGGCTTCCTCCGAGGGAGCCCGCCCGTTCGTCGTTCTGCTGAGTTGATTCTCAGTCGTCCGTCAGTGTGCGCAGCACCAGGCCCGTGGCCGGCTTGGGGCCGAAGGACGTGGACTTGCGGGGCATCGTCACGCCCTGGCGGGCCAGCTCGCGGACGACCTCCTCGCGGACCGGGTGCATCAGGACCGCCGTGCCGCCGTCGCGGCGCGCCTTGTCGACCGTCGCCTGTGTGGCGTGGATGTACGTGACGTCGGCGGGGGAGTCCTCCGGGATGCCCCAGACGTCGCCGAGGAGCGTGGAGTGCAGCACCGTGGCGTCGAGGGTGCGCCAGGCCTCGGGGCGGTCGGCCGGGATCGTACGGTCCAGGAGCGCCGGGTCGGGGCGGTCCAGGAGGTGGTACGTGTCCTTGGTGCCGGTGAGGAGGAAGGCGTTGCTGTGGGACGCCGCCTGCGCCAGGGCCTCCATGGCGTGCGGGAGCGGGCCCGTGACCTCGCGTACGCGGAAGTGGGGGCGGGCCGCCGCCAGTGCCCGGTCGAGGGGGAGGCGGCCGAGGAGGCGGTGGATGGCGCGGACCTGGAGGGGGTAGCGGGCCGTGTCGACCAGGAGGACCAGACCGTAGTCCCAGGGGGTGCGGCGCGCCGACGCGTGTTCGGAGCGCAGGCGCAGGTAGGTGGCCCAGCGGTGGTGGCCGTCCGCGATCAGTGCCTGGTGGGCAGCGAGGCTGTCCCGGACCTGGTGCTGCTCGGCGGGGTCCGTGAGTGCCCAGAGGCGGTGGCTGTAGCCGTCCTCGGTGGTCGTGGCGAGGAGCGGGGTGCGCTGGACGGTGCGCTCGATGACGGCGGTGGCACCGGTCGCGTTGCCGTTGCCCCGGTAGGTCAGCAGGAGCGGTTCGAGGTTCGCGGCTGTCGTGCGCATCAGGCCTGCCCGGTCCTCGACCACATGTGGCATGACGTCCTCGTGGGGCAGGACCACACCTTCTGAGGCCTCGGAGAGGTGGAGGGCGCCGATGATGCCGCGCTGCAGCATGTCGCCGTTTCGCTGCTCGTATACGTAGAAGGCGGGTTCGGCGTCCGGGGCGAGGACGCCCTCGGCGAGCCAGCGGTGCAGGGTGGCGGCCGCCAGATCGTTGCGGGTCCGGGGCTCCACGGCCTGCGGCAGGATCAGGCGGACGATGTTGTGCGGGTCCGCGTTCTCCAGGTGGAGCAGACCGTCCGGCCGTACGACTACGTCGTACGGGGGCGAGGTCACGGCGGCGAGGCTGCCGACCTGTTCGGGGACGTAGCGGACGCCCCTGAACGGGATCAGATCCAGGCCGTTGCTGCCCGACTGTGCCGTGCGACCTGCAGGGTTCATCCCCGCATCGTACGAGTGTCAGTGCCGTGGGGGATGATCGGGGCAGTGGGATCGAGCGAGGAGAGATGCGGAATGAGCCAGGGCCACAGTGCGAGCGGGACGGCCGACGGCGGGGCCCGGGTGCGGCCCGGTGGCAGTGCGCGGGCGTTGAGCGAGGCGTACGACACGGCGCTGCTCGATCTCGACGGGGTCGTGTACGCGGGCGGGCAGGCCATCGCGCATGCCGTCGAGTCGCTGGCCGTGGCGCGCGGGGGCGGGATGGGGCTCGCGTATGTCACGAACAACGCGCTGCGCACGCCGGATGCCGTGGCCGAGCATCTGACCGAGCTCGGGATTCCCACCGGGGCCGCCGATGTCATCACGTCGGCGCAGGCCGTCGCGCGGCTCATCAGTGAGCAAGTGCCCGAAGGGGCGCGGGTCTTGGTGATCGGGGGCGAGGGCCTGCGGGTGGCCCTGCGGGAGCGCGGGCTCGTGCCGGTGGACTCCGCCGACGAGGACCCGGCCGCCGTGGCGCAGGGGTACGGGGGCCCGGACATGGCGTGGGGGCGGTTCGCGGAGGCCTGCTATGCCATCGCGCGCGGGGTGCCGTGGTTCGCGTCCAATACCGATCTGACGATTCCGAGTGCGCGTGGCATCGCGCCGGGGAACGGGGCGGCGGTGGAGGTCGTCCGGATCGCGACGGGTGCGGAGCCGCGGGTCGCGGGGAAGCCGTTGCCGCCGATGCACCGGGAGACGGTTCTGCGGACCGGTGCGAAGTCCCCGCTGGTGGTGGGGGACCGGCTGGACACGGACATCGAGGGGGCGTTCAACGGGGACGTGGATTCGCTGCTCGTGCTGACCGGGGTCACCGATGCGGCGCAGCTGCTCGCGGCGCCGCCGCAGCATCGGCCCACGTATGTGGACGTGGATCTTCGGGGCATGCTCGCCGGGCAGCCGGAGGTCGAGGAAGTCCAGGGTGGTGACGGTGGGTTCCGGTGCGGGGGGTGGACCGCGCTCGCCGGGGACGGGGAGTTGCGGCTTGAGGGGGACGGCGAGGCGGTCGACGGGTTGCGGGCGTTGTGCGGGGCGGCGTGGAGTGTGGCTGGGGAGGGTGTGTGCGAGTTGGAGATGGGGAAGGCGGTGGCACGGTTGGGGCTGTAGTACGTGCGCGCTCCGCGGGTACGAGGGGGCGGTGTACGGGCGCCGTGCTGGGGCCGGGGCCGGGGCCTGAAGTGTGCTCGCCCCGCACCGGGGGCCGCCTTGCCCACCCTGCCGCCCTTGGCGGCAGATTGCCCAAGGCGAGGGGGCCGTGGTCGGTGGCGGGTTGCCCGGGGCGAGGGGTGCGGTGTTCGGCGGCGGATCACCCGGGGCGAGGGTGCCGTGCTCGGTGGCGGATCGCCCAGGGCGAGGGTGCCGTGCTCGGCGGCGGATCGCCCAGGGCGAGGGTGCCGTGCTCGGCGGCAGATTGCCCAGGGCGAGGGTGCCGTGCTCGGTGGCGGATCGCCCGGGGCGAGGGTGCCGTGCTTGGCGGCGGGTTGCCCAACGGCCTACGCGGGGGCGGGAAGCCGTTTCTGGTGGGCGGGGGATCAGGGCGGGGATGTGGGAAAACTGCAGGGTAGGCTAACCTAACCTGGTGTTGGTCGACAGTCCTCCCGAAGCCAGCGCGGTGACCGCTCCCGCGCCCCCCGACCGTCGTGCGGCGATACGCACCGTCGGGCTGCTCGCGTCTGTCCTGGTGCTGGTGGCCGTCCTTGTGGCGAGCATCGCCGTGGGCGCCAAACCGCTCTCCTTGGACCAGGTCTGGCACGGCCTGTTCCAGGACACCGGGAACTACGCGGACGTGGTCGTCGGTGAGCGGATCTCACGCACCCTGCTCGGCCTGCTGGCCGGAATCGCGCTCGGTCTCGCCGGCGCCGTCCTCCAGGCGCTGACCCGCAACCCCCTCGCCGACCCCGGCATCCTCGGCATCAACATGGGCGCGTCGGCCGCCGTCGTCTCCGCCATCAGCTTCTTCGGGGTCACCTCGCTCACCGGCTACGTGTGGTTCGCCTTCGCGGGCGCCGCCGCCGTGGGCGTCCTCGTCTACGCGCTCGGCGGCACTCGCAACGCGACGCCCGTGCGGCTCGCGCTCGCCGGTACCGCGATCAACGCGGCTCTCTCCGGCTATCTCTACGCGGTGATGATCACCGACGACATGGCCCTCAACCGGATGCGGTTCTGGCAGGTCGGCTCGCTGGCCACGTCCACGATGAACACCATCGAGCAGGTGTGGCCGTTCATCGCCGTCGGCGCCGTCCTCGCACTGCTGCTCTCCCGCCCGCTCAACGCCATGGCCATGGGCGACGACACCGCCCGCGCGCTCGGCGCCCACCTCGGCCGCACCCGCGCCCTGAGCATGATCGCCGCGACGCTGCTGTGCGGCGCGGCCACCGCCGCCTGCGGCCCGATCGCCTTCGTCGGCCTCATGGTGCCGCACATGGTCCGCTCGTTCACCGGGCCCGACATGCGCTGGATCATGCCGTACGCGGCGGTCCTCTCGCCCGTGCTGCTGCTCGGCGCCGACGTCATCGGCCGGCTCGTGGCCCGCCCGTCCGAGCTCCAGGTCGGCATCGTCACGGCCGTCATCGGCGCGCCGGTCTTCATCGTGCTCGTACGTCGCCGAAGGATGGCCCAGCTGTGAACGCGACCGAGACCGGTACCAATAAGTCCGGGACCAAGAAGCCCGGGACCAAGGCGATACGCACCCCGGGCGGCCTCTCCGTCCGGCTCGACGTCCGCTCGCTCCTCGTCGTCGCCGTGCTCCTCGTGGCGGCGCTCGCCGCGAGCGTCTTCCTCATCGGCACCGGCGACTTCCCGATCCCGGTCCCCGACGTGCTGCGCACCCTCGTGGGCAACGGCGACGCCGGCCAGGAATTCATCATCAACGACCTGCGCCTCCCGCGGGTCCTCGTCGGCCTCCTGGTAGGCGCCGCGCTCGGTCTGTCCGGCGCGCTCTTCCAGTCCGTCTCCCGCAACCCGCTGGGCAGCCCCGATGTGCTCGGCCTCGGGCAGGGCTCGACGGCGGGCGCGCTCGTGATGATCGTGATCTTCGGGGGCAGTGCCACGCAGGTCGCCCTCGGCGCGCTCGTCGGCGGGCTCGTCACCGGGGTCGCGATCTATGTCCTCGCCTGGAAGCGGGGCGTGCACGGCTACCGGCTCGTCCTCGTCGGCATCGGCGTCTCCGCGTTCGTGACCGCGATCAACGGCTATCTGCTCACGAAGGCCGACTTCGTGGACGCCGCCCGCGCCACCGTGTGGATGACCGGCTCGCTCAACGGCCGCGACTGGACCCAGGTCTGGCCGCTGCTGATCATGTTCGTCGTGCTGATCCCGCTCGTTGCCGCGTACGCGCGTCCGCTGCGGATGCTGGAGATGGGCGACGACGCGGCGGGCGGCCTCGGCGTGCGTGTCGAGCGGACCCGGCTGCTGCTGCTCACGGCCTCCGTCGTCCTGACGGCCGCCGCCACCGCGGCCGCGGGCCCGGTCACCTTCGTGGCGCTCACCGCCCCGCAGATCGCCAGGCGGCTGACCAAGTCGCCGGGGCCGAACCTGGCGGCGTCGACGATCCTGGGCGCGGCCCTGCTGATCGTCGCCGACCTGGTCTCGCAGCGGGCGTTCGGCGCCGACCAGCTGCCCGTCGGCGTGGTCACCGGCGTCGTCGGCGGCGTCTATCTGCTGTGGTTGCTCGTCACCGAACGCAAGGCGGGCCGGATATGAGCGAGCGCACCTCTCGTACGAACCAAAGGAGCACCGCAGTGAACAGGCTGATAGCCGACGACGTGACCCTCGGATACGACCAGCGTGTCATCGCCGAGAAGCTGTCGGTGGAGATCCCCGACAACTCCTTCACGGTGATCGTCGGCCCGAACGCCTGCGGCAAGTCCACGTTGCTGCGCGCCCTGTCGCGGATGCTCAAGCCGAGCGCGGGCCGCGTCCTGCTCGACGGCAGCGTCATCCAGTCGATGCCCGCCAAGAAGGTCGCCAAGACGCTCGGCCTGCTGCCGCAGGCGTCGGTGGCGCCCGACGGCATCACCGTCGGCGACCTCGTGGCCCGCGGCCGCTACCCGCACCAGGGGCTGCTGCGCCAGTGGTCGGGCGACGACGAGCGGATCGTCCAGGAGTCGATGAGCTCCACCGGCGTCGTCGAGCTCGCCGAGCGGTACGTCGACGAGCTCTCCGGCGGCCAGCGCCAGCGGGTGTGGATCGCGATGGCGCTCGCCCAGCAGACACCGCTGCTGCTGCTCGACGAGCCGACGACGTACCTCGACATCCAGCACCAGATCGACGTCCTCGACCTCTGCGCCGAGCTGCACGAGGAGCAGGGGCGCACGCTCGTCGCCGTCCTGCACGACCTCAACCACGCGGCCCGCTACGCCACCCACCTCATCGCCCTGCGCGAGGGCGAGGTGATCGCGGAGGGCGCGCCCAAGGACATCGTCACCGCCGAACTCGTCGAGCGGCTCTTCGGCATGAAGTGCCAGGTCATCGACGACCCGGAGACGGGGACCCCGCTGGTCGTGCCGGCCGCGCGGCACGCGCGCCGCAAGGAGATCGCTACAGCAGCGTCCTGAGCCGCAGCAGATCGCGGAACGAGGCCTCCAGCCTGACGCGTCCCGCGGCCCACGCCTTCGCGAAGTTCAGCTCGCCGTCGACCATCGCCACCAGGTCGTCCCCGGCCATCGCGAGCCGGATCTGCGCCTTCTCGGCAGGCGGCCCCTGCCGGGTGTCGAGGACCTCGATCCGGCCGTCCTTGAGCCGGCCGGAAAACGTCACGTCGAGGTCGGTGATGCGGCAGCTCAGCGAGCGGTCCAGGGCCGCGGCCGCGCCCACGTCCCCGTCGGCCCCCGCCATGTTGTCCGAGAGTTTGTCGAGCGCCGCCCGGCACTCCTCGATCGTCGCCATCGTGATCGACGGTACACCGGCGCTTCGGGGTAGCGTCGGGGCATGAGCGAGACGCCCACCGAGCCCACCGACGTGCCGGAACCGGCCACGGAACCCTCGTACGACCCCGCGGCCCCGGCCCCGCTCGGCATCGAGCGCACCCCCACGGGCAACGCCGAGGTGGACGCGCAGCTGGAGCGGCTCGGCGATGTGGACCACCTCGCCGCGAGCGGGCACGCCGAGGTGTACGAGGATGTACACCAGGGGCTGCGGAACGCGCTGACCGCGCTGGATGCCAGGACCCCGTCCCCGTCCACGTATGACAACAGGAGCTGAACCACCGTGGCAGGTGTGGCACGTCGCCGCCTCGACGCCGAACTCGTCAACCGCAAGCTGGCCCGTTCGCGCGAGCACGCCAGTCAGCTGATCGCCGCGGGCCGGGTCAGTGTGGCCAAGATCGTCGCGACCAAGCCCGCGACACAGGTGGACACGGGCGTGTCGATCATCGTCGCCGCGGACGACAGCGTCCCCGACTACGTCTCGCGCGGCGGGCACAAGCTCGCGGGCGCGCTGGAGGCGTTCGGTCCGCAAGGGCTCGTCGTCGAGGGGCGCAGAGCCCTGGACGCGGGCGCGTCCACCGGTGGCTTCACCGATGTGCTGCTGCGGGCCGGGGTCGCGCACGTCGTCGCCGTCGACGTCGGCTACGGGCAACTTGCGTGGTCACTGCAGAGCGATGAACGCGTCACCGTCAAGGACCGTACGAACGTACGCGAATTGACGTTGGAGGCGATCGATGACGTACCCGTGGACATCGTGGTCGGAGACCTGTCCTTTATCCCGCTCGGCCTTGTGCTGCCCGCCCTCGTGCGCTGCGCGGCACCGGAGGCGGATCTCGTGCTGATGGTCAAGCCGCAGTTCGAGGTGGGCAAGGAGCGGCTCGGCAGCGGCGGCGTCGTGCGCAGCCCCGAACTGCGGGCCGAGGCGGTCCGCAGGGTCGCCGAGCAGGCATGGAAGCTCGGGTACGGCGTGCGCGGGGTGACCGCGAGCCCCCTGCCGGGGCCGTCCGGGAACGTCGAGTACTTTCTGTGGCTGCGTGCCGGGGCGGATCAGCTCGACCCGGCCGACGTTGATCGCGCATTGGCGGAGGGACCCCGTTGACACAGCGGCCACAGACCCGAGCTCGTACGGTTTTCCTGCTCGCCCACACCGGGCGGCCGGCCGCGATCCGCAGCGCCGAACTCGTCGTGCAGGGACTCCTGCGCAGCGGCCTCGGCGTGCGGGTCCTGGAGACGGAGGCGCAGGACCTGCCGCTGCCCGACACCGTGGAACTGGTGAAGGAGTCGGAGGCGACGCCTGCCTGTCTCGACGGCTGTGAGCTGCTCGTCGTGCTCGGCGGGGACGGCACGCTGCTGCGCGGCGCCGAGTTCGCGCGGGCGTCCGGGGTGCCGATGCTCGGGGTGAACCTGGGCCGCGTCGGCTTCCTCGCGGAGGCGGAGCGCGACGACCTGGACAAGGTCGTCGACCGCGTCGTCACCAAGGAGTACGAGGTCGAGGAGCGCATGACGATCGACGTCGCCGTGCTCCGCAACGGCGACGTCGTGCACCGGGACTGGGCGCTCAACGAGGCGGCCGTCCAGAAGATCGAGCCCGAGCGGATGCTCGAGGTCGTGCTGGAGATCGACGGCCGGCCCGTCACGGGATTCGGGTGCGACGGCATCGTGTGCGCGACGCCCACCGGGTCCACCGCCTATGCGTTCTCCGCCGGCGGTCCCGTGGTGTGGCCCGAGGTCGAGGCGCTGCTCATGGTGCCGATCAGCGCGCACGCCCTGTTCGCGAAGCCGCTCATCACGTCGCCGGATTCGGTGCTCGCCGTCGAGGTGCAGCAGCACACGCCGCACGGCGTGCTGTGGTGCGACGGGCGGCGGACCGTGGAGCTGCCCCCGGGCGCGCGGATCGAGGTGCGCCGGGGTGAGGTGCCGGTCCGGCTTGCCCGGCTGCACCACGCGGTGTTCACCGACCGGCTCGTGGCCAAGTTCGCGCTCCCGGTCGCCGGGTGGCGCGGCGCCCCGCACTGACCGGCACGTTCGAGTGACGGTGGCGTGAAGGTTTGTCGCCTTATCCGCCCTCCGACCTGCGGAATCGAGGGAGGGGGCCGGGGTCCGTCGCACGGATGGCCTCCGACCTCGTAAGGTCAGAGGCGTGTTGGAGGAGATGCGGATACGGTCGCTCGGAGTCATCGACGACGCCGTGGTCGAGCTTTCGCCCGGCTTCACGGCGGTCACCGGTGAGACGGGCGCGGGCAAGACCATGGTCGTCACCAGTCTCGGCTTGCTGCTCGGCGGGCGCGCTGACCCCGCGCTCGTACGGATCGGGGCGAAGAACGCCGTGGTCGAGGGGCGCATCGCCGTGCCCGCCGACTCGGGCGCGCGCGGCCGGGCCGAGGAGGCCGGGGCCGAGCTTGAGGACGGGGTGCTGCTGCTCAGCCGCACCGTGTCCGCAGAGGGCCGCTCCCGGGCGCACCTGGGCGGGCGGTCCGTGCCGGTGGGGGTGCTGGGCGAACTGGCGGACGAGCTGGTCGCCGTGCATGGCCAGACCGATCAGCAGGGACTGCTGAAGCTCGGCCGGCAGCGGCAGGCGCTCGACCGGTACGCGGGGGACGCCGTCGCGGCGCCGCTCGCCAAGTACGGAGCCGTCTACAAGCGGCTGAGGGCCGTCGTCGCCGAGCTGGACGAGATCACCACGCGCGCGCGTGAGCGGGCGCAGGAGGCGGATCTGCTGCGCTTCGGGCTCGACGAGATCGGTGCCGTGGAGCCCCGGGCGGGCGAGGACGTGGAGCTGGCCGAGGAGGCCTCCCGGCTGGGCCACGCGGAGGCACTGGCCTCGGCGGCGGCCGCCGCGCACGCCGCGCTCGCCGGAAACTCCGAGGACCCGGAGAGCGTCGACGCGCAGACGCTGGTCGGTGGCGCGCACCGGGCCCTGGAGGCCGTGCGTTCCCACGACTCGGCGCTCGGCACGCTCGCGGAGCGCCTCGGCGAGGTGCAGATCCTGCTCACGGATGTCTCCGCCGAACTCGCGGGCTACTCGGACAACTTGGAGGCCGACCCGCTGCGGCTCTCCGCGGTGGAGGAACGGCGGGCGGCGCTCACGGCGCTCACCCGCAAGTACGGCGAGGACGTGACGGCGGTGCTGGCCTGGGCCGAGACGAGCGCCGCGCGTCTTCTCGAACTCGACAGCGACGACGACCGGATCGGCGAGCTGACCGCGGAGTGCGGGTCGCTCCGCGGCGAACTGGGCGTACTGGCGCAGGAACTGACGCACGCGCGCGTGGAGGCCGCCGACCGCTTCGCGGCCGCGGTGACCGAGGAACTCTCCTCGCTCGCGATGCCGCACGCCCGCGTCTCCTTCGACATCAGGCAGACCGAGACGGACGCGGTCGACGGCGTCGAGGTCGACGGCAGGAACGTGGCCTGCGGCCCCAAGGGTGTCGACGAGGTCGAGTTGCTGCTCGCCCCGCACCCCGGGGCGCCGCCCCGGCCCATCGCGAAGGGCGCGTCCGGCGGTGAGCTGTCGCGTGTGATGCTCGCCGTGGAGGTCGTCTTCGCGGGCAACGACCCGGTACCTACGTATCTCTTCGACGAGGTCGACGCCGGTGTCGGTGGCAAGGCCGCCGTCGAGATCGGCCGGCGCCTCGCCAAGCTCGCCAAGTCGGCGCAGGTCGTGGTCGTTACGCACCTGCCGCAGGTCGCCGCGTTCGCCGACCGTCAGCTCCTGGTCGAGAAGACCAACGACGGCTCCGTGACGAGCTCCGGCGTGACCGTGCTCGAAGGCGAGGACCGGGTGCGGGAGCTGTCCCGGATGCTCGCGGGTCAGGAGGACTCGGAGACGGCGCGGGCGCATGCGGAGGAGTTGCTCTCGGCTGCGAGGGCGGATGCGTGAGTGTTTCGTTGCGGTGGGGCGTCCGCCGGTCGCGGGGCTCTGCCCCGGGCCCCGCGCCTCAATCGCCGGCGGGGCTTGATTGGCGCACTGCCGCCGTGGCCGCGGCGGTCACCCGGGGTGTGCTCGGTGTTCTGCGGTCGGTGAAGCCCGCAAGTGTCGGGGAGCGGAAGAACTACGCCGGGCGGACCGTCGACCTGTGTCCCGGGCCAGCCGTCACCGTGGGCGCGGCCGCGGGCGCCCTCCTCGCCGAGCGGGAGGCGAGAGGCGCCGCGCTGCTCGCCACGCTCGTGGCCGGGGCCTGCGGCGGATACGACGACGTGGCCGGGCGCGACGACCCGCGGCGCGGCTTCCGAGCGCATCTGGGCGCCTTGCGGGACGGCGAACTCACCAGCGGCGCAGTGAAGTTGTTCGGCATCTCCGCGGCGGGCCTCGTCGCCGGTGCCATGCTGAAGCGACGGCCGGTCGACGCGGCGCTCGCCGGCGTCGTCATCGCGGGCACCGCGCACTTCGTGAACCTCGTCGACGTACGGCCGGGGCGCGCGGCCCAAGTCGCCCTGGCGCTGGGCGTTCCGGGGCTGTTGCGCGGCTCGCTCGCCGCCGCGCCGATGGGCGCCGCCGCTGCCGTACTGCCCGACGATCTCGCCGAGCGCGGGATGCTCGGCGACGCGGGCGCGCACGCGCTCGGTGCCGCCGTCGGCGTCGCCATCGTCGCGGGGAACGGGCGGCCCGGCCTGGTGGCGCACGCCGCCGGGCTCGTCGCCGCGGCCGTGTACGGGGACCGGGTGAGCACGCTGGCCCAGCGCCCGCTCACGTAAGCATCGCGCCTCTCAACTCACCCATGCGGGTGGTCCGGTGTGCCGTGTTGCCCAGGCCGAGGCGGCGCGGGACGGCGACCGGTGCCGGAATGTCGGTACGGGCTGGCATCCTGGGGGACCGACGGTATACGTATCCCTGAGCCCGTACTCTCCGTATACCTAACCCCTTCCGTACCTACCGAGTTCGCCGACACCCCTCAGGAGCCCGGCCGCGTGAGCCACCCCAGCAGCCCGTCAGCGCACGGACAGCCGACGCTGCGCACCGTGCAGGTGCTGGGCGGCGGCAGCGCGGGCAGCAGCTCCCATGTCCGGTCCCTGACCGCGGGGTTGGTGGCCCGCGGGGTGCGTGTCACGGTGTGCGCGCCGATGGCGGCCGAGCGGATGTACGGGTTCGAGGACGCGGGCGCGCACCACCTTCCGGTGCCGCGCCGCGGCGACCCCGCGTCCGTCGCCGCGCTCCGCGTCGCCTGCACCGACGCCGACCTCGTGCACGCGCACGGACTGCACGCCGCGCTGCGGGCCTCCCTCGCGCTCAGCGGCCGCCACGTCCCCCTCGTCGTCACCTGGCACACCCGCTCGTACGCCGAGGGGTCCCGCACCGCCCGCACCCACCTGCTGCGCATGCTGGAGCGGCGCGTGGCCAGGGCGGCGGCCGTCGTCCTCGGCACCTCCTCCGACCTGGTGGACCGGGCGCGGGCACGCGGCGCGCGGGACGCCCGGCTCGCCGCGGTGTCCTTCCCGGCGCCGCGCGAGCCGCTCCCGGAGGGCGAGGAGGCCGAGCGCACCCGCAACAAGACGCGGGCCGAACTGGGATGCGTGGACCGGCCGTTGGTGATGGCCGTCGGCAGCCTGGAGCGGCACCGCGGCCACGATGTGCTGCTCGACGCCGCGCACGCGCTGCTCGGGCTCGACCCCGTGCCGCTCCTCGTGATCGCGGGGGAGGGGCCCGAACGGCCCGCGCTCCAGCGGCGCATCGAGGCCGAGGGCCTGGCGGTGCGGCTCGCGGGGCGCCGCGACGACGTCGCCGAACTCCTGCACGCCGCCGATGTCGCGGTACTGGCGAGCAGTTGGGAGTCCCGCTCGCCGCTCGCGCAGGAGGCGCTGCACGCGCGCGTACCCCTCGTGGCGACGGATGCGGACGGCATGCCCGAACTGGTCGGCGACGGCGCGGAGTTGGTCCCCGACGGAGACGCGCCCGCGCTCGCCCGCGCCGTGCAGGGGCTTCTCGCCGACCCCCTTCGGCGGGACCAGCTCAAGGAACGCGGCGCCGCGCAGGCGGCATCCTGGCCGACCGAGGACGCGACGGTCGCCCAAGTCCTCAGCGTCTACGACGAGTTGACGGGCTTTCACTGAGCGCGTCGGTCAAGATGCCGCGTGCCGCCGCGCGCGCAGTGCCAGGCTCAGCGCGAGCACCGTCTGCGGATCGTCCAGGTCCGTGCCGAGCAACTCGCCTATCCGTGCGAGGCGGTTGTAGAGCGTCTGCCGGTTCAGGTGGAGTTCGCGCGCCGTCTCCGCCTTGCGGCCGGCGTGCGCCAGGTAGGTCTGGAGCGTGGGCAGCAGCGGCGGCTTCGCCCGCCTGTCGTGCTCCTGGAGCGGGCCGATCGCCCGCTCCACGAACGCCGCCAGGTCCGGATGGTCCCGCAGCCGCCACAGCAGCAGGTCGATGTCGAGGCGCCGCGCGTCGAACCACGGCCGGTCGTCCAGGCCCTGCGCCGCCGTCGCCGTCTCCGCCGCGTGCCGCAGCCCTGCCGCCGCCGCGCCCCATGCGCCCGCCCCGCCGACCACCACGACCGGTGGCAGCGCACCCGCCCGCTGCATCCCGGCCCGCGCCACGCCCGCCCGCAGCGCCGCCGCGACCCGGTCCGCGACCGCCGCCCGCTCCGACTCCGAGCGGAGCCCGAGCAGCAGCGGCACCCGCCCTTCCACGGGACGTACGCCAAGCAGTACCGGCACCCCGACCGAGGCCAGCTCCTCGGACACGGCCCGCGCGAGCACCGCCCAGCCGCCGCCCGGCGACAGGCCCATCGGTGTCTCGGGCGTGCCCGGCAGCCTCATCACGACGGGCAGCAGCGGCCCGCTCCCGGTCGGCTTGAAGCCGAGCACGCGGGCCTGCGCCGGAGCGTCGTCGGGCGCGATCCGGCCTTCCGCGAGGTCGGTGAGGAAGTCGCCGCGCCCGCGCGCTGCCAGCTCCTCCTCCTGGCGGGCCTGCATCAGCACCACGGCGAGCGACCCGGCGGCCCGTTCGGCGGCGATCCGGTGCACGGGCGCGAGCGTCCCCGACACGGGCAGCAGCACGAGGCGGGCCCGTACGGACCCGGCTCCGGGGCCGCCGCCCGGCACGTCCACGAGGACGGCCCCGCCCGGCGGCTCGTCCTGGTGGGTGCCGCGCATGCCCTCCCACACCTGGAGCGGATCGGTGATGTCGTCCTCGGCCCCGGCCGCGTAGAGCAGCTGCCCGTCGGCGGTCTCCAGGAAGACCGGGTTCCCGCTGAACTCGGCGAGGATACGCAGGACTTGGGGGACGCCGCCGCCACCGAGGAGCGCGTTCGTGCAGCGCCGGTGCACCTCTTCCGCTCGCTGAAGCAGCGCGTAGTGACCGTTGACGATCTCGGTGTGGATCTCTTCCGTCACCGCCACGAACGGCACCTCGCGGTGCAGCTGCACCAGCGGAAGGCCCGCCGCCCGCGCCGTCTCCACGAGCGCCGCGGGCAGCCGCGCGAACCGCTGACCCAGCTCGATGACGAGCGCCGCGATGCCCCGCTCGGCCAGCTTGCGCACGAAGGCGCGCTGTTCGGCGGGGCGCGTCCCGACCCCGTAACCCGTGGTCAGCAGCAGTTCGCCGCCCTTGAGCAGCGACGCGATGTTCGGGACCTCGCCGGCGTGCACCCAGCGCACGGTCCGTTGCAGTCGCTCTCCGCCCGCCACCACCTCGGGCAGCCCGCTGCGCAGTCCGGGCAGTTCCAGGGCGCGCCGCACGGTGATGCCGCTGGGGGAGGGGGCCGGGGAGAGCGCGGTGAACTCGGGCGAGGTGCTGTCCATGACACGGACGCTACCGGCGCACCCGCCCGCGCAACATCTCCGCCCCCGCCCGGCCCCTCTCGCTAGCCTCCGTACGCACCCGAAGACGTCAGCCGCAGCGCCGTGTCGATCAGCGGCACATGGCTGAACGCCTGCGGGAAGTTGCCGACCTGGCGTTGCAGCCGCGGGTCCCACTCCTCGGCGAGCAGGCCCAGGTCGTTGCGGAGCGCGAGCAGCTTCTCGAACAGCTTGCGGGCCTCGTCGACCCGGCCGATCATCGCGAGGTCGTCCGCCATCCAGAACGAGCAGGCGAGGAACGCGCCCTCGTCACCGGGCAGCCCGTCGAGCCCGGCGCTGTCGCCGTCCGTCGGGTACCGCAGGATGAAGCCGTCCGTCGTCGACAACTCCCGCTGGATCGCCTCGATGGTGCCGATGACCCGCTTGTCGTCGGGCGGCAGGAACCCCATCTGCGGAATCAGCAGCAGCGACGCGTCCAGCTCCTTGCTGCCGTACGACTGCGTGAAGGTGTTGCGCTCCTTGTCGTAGCCCTTCTCGCAGACGTCCCGGTGGATGTCGTCGCGCAGGTCGCGCCACTTCTCCAGCGGGCCGTCCGCGTCCCCGGACTCGATGAGCTTGATGGTGCGGTCCACGGCCACCCACGCCATGACCTTCGAGTGCACGAAGTGCCGGCGCGGACCGCGGACCTCCCAGATGCCCTCGTCCGGCTCGTCCCAGTGCTTCTCCAGGTACCGGATGAGCTTGAGCTGGAGCAGCGAGGCGTAGTCGTTCCGCGTGAGCCCCGTCATGTGCGCCAGGTGCAGCGCCTCGGTGACCTCGCCGTACACGTCGAGCTGGAGCTGGTGCGCCGCCCCGTTCCCGACCCGGACGGGGCCCGAGTTCTCGTATCCGGGCAGCCAGTCCAGCTCCGCCTCACCGAGCTCCCGCTCGCCCGCGATGCCGTACATGATCTGCAGGTTCTCCGGATCCCCCGCGACGGCCCGCAGCAGCCACTCGCGCCAGGCCCGCGCCTCCTCCCGGTACCCGGTGCGCAGCAGGGAGGAGAGGGTGATCGCCGCGTCCCGCAGCCAGGTGTAGCGGTAGTCCCAGTTCCGTACGCCGCCGATCTCCTCGGGCAGTGAGGTCGTCGGCGCGGCGACGATGCCACCGGTCGGCGCGTAGGTCAGGGCCTTGAGGGTGATGAGCGAGCGGACGACGGCCTCGCGGTACGGGCCGTGGTACGTGCAGTGGTCCACCCAGTCCCGCCAGAACTCCTCCGTCGCCGCGAGGGCGGACTCGGGGTCCGGTACCGGCGGCTGCCCCTTGTGCGAGGGCTGCCACTGGATGGTGAAGGTGACGCGGTCGCCGGGCGCCACGGTGAAGTCCGAGTACGTCGTCAGGTTCTTGCCGTACGTCTCCGTGGACGCGTCCAGCCACACGGAGTCGGGCCCCGCCACGGCGACCGTACGGCCGTCCACCTTGTGCACCCAGGGAGTGATCCGGCCGTAGCTGAAGCGCATGCGCAGCGCCGAACGCATCGGCACGCGCCCGCTCACGCCCTCCACGATCCGGGTCAGTTGAGGCGCGCCGTCGCGCGGCGGCATGAAGTCGATGACCCGGACCGTGCCGCGCGGCGTGTCCCACTCCGACTCCAGGACCAGCGAGTCGCCGCGGTATCCGCGCCGCGCCGCGCTCGGTGGCTCGGCATCGGACGCATGGGCGGGTCCCAGGCGCCAGAAGCCGTGGTCCTCGGTGCCGAGCAGCCCGGCGAAAATGGCATGCGAGTCGAAGCGGGGCAGGCACAGCCAGTCCACTGTGCCGTCCCGGCAGACCAGGGCGGCGGTCTGCATGTCTCCGATGAGTGCGTAATCCTCGATGCGCCCGGCCACGTGCATCTCCAGTCGAACGGCCACGGTTGCAGGAAAAGTTGGAGCGAGGGTTGGGGGGATGAGACGACGGATCGTGCTGTCCGTTGATACGCCGTCCGGATACGTGGTTGTCAAACGAACTGACGAGCCGGTTGTTCCGGGTGGGGGTCGCGGCGACGGACGGAGTGCTCCGATGAACGGTGGGGTACGGGCGGGGGTGTTGCCGTCGTGACGCCGTTTTCCGTTGTGACTCGCCAGCAGAGTGTCCGAGCAGGATACGTCCCGCTCAAGTGATCCGCGTGCCGCTCACCACAAAGCGTCTGGGCCGTACGAGTGAGTGCCGGCGCCTCGTCCCACCTGCGTGGTGACCTGTGCGCGGAGCGTGGCCGGAAGCAGCCTCCTCTCGTCGCTGATACCCTGGTAGCCCGTGAGCCGGTGGTCATCGAACCCCCGAACCGCAGCGACGGCGCCTCCCGAAAACCGGGTGAGCGCGTCGGCACGCACCCCCACGACCGCGACCACGGGAGCCCCCTCTTGGCCATGCAGCCGAAATCTTCGACGACCAAGCACATCTTCGTCACTGGGGGTGTCGCCTCGTCCCTCGGTAAGGGCCTCACCGCCTCCAGCCTCGGCATGCTGCTCAAGGCCCGTGGCCTCCGCGTCGTCATGCAGAAGCTCGACCCGTACCTGAATGTCGACCCGGGCACGATGAACCCCTTCCAGCACGGCGAGGTGTTCGTCACCAACGACGGCGCCGAGACCGACCTGGACATCGGCCACTACGAGCGCTTCCTCGACATCGACTTCGACGGCTCGGCCAACGTGACCACCGGCCAGGTGTACTCGCAGGTCATCGCCAAGGAGCGGCGCGGCGAGTACCTGGGCGACACCGTCCAGGTCATCCCGCACATCACGAACGAGATCAAGCACCGCATCCGCCGCATGGCGACGGACGAGGTCGACGTCGTGATCACCGAGGTCGGCGGCACCGTCGGCGACATCGAGTCGCTGCCGTTCCTGGAGACGGTCCGCCAGGTCCGCCACGAGGTCGGCCGCGACAATGTGCTGGTCGTCCACATTTCCCTCCTGCCGTACATCGGCCCGTCGGGCGAGTTGAAGACGAAGCCGACCCAGCACTCGGTCGCGGCTCTGCGCAACATCGGTATCCAGCCGGACGCCATCGTCCTGCGCTGCGACCGTGAGGTCCCGACCGCGATCAAGCGCAAGATCAGCCTGATGTGCGACGTCGACGAGGCCGCGGTCGTCGCCTGCCCCGACGCCCCCTCGATCTACGACATCCCGAAGGTCATCCACGGCGAGGGCCTGGACGCGTACGCCGTCCGCAAGCTGGACCTGCCGTTCCGTGACGTGGACTGGACGACGTGGGACGACCTGCTGGGCCGCGTCCACAAGCCGGACCACGAGATCGTCATGGCGCTGGTCGGCAAGTACATCGACCTGCCCGACGCCTATCTGTCGGTGACCGAGGCGCTGCGCGCCGGCGGTTTCGCCAACCGGGCCAAGGTCAAGATCAAGTGGGTCACGTCGGACGACTGCAAGACGCCGGCCGGCGCCAAGAAGACGCTCGGCGACGTCGACGCGGTCTGCATCCCCGGTGGCTTCGGCGACCGCGGCGTGGCCGGCAAGGTCGGCGCGATCCAGTTCGCCCGCGAGAACAAGATCCCGCTGCTCGGTCTCTGCCTGGGCCTGCAGTGCACGGTGATCGAGGCCGCGCGGAACCTGGCCGACATCCCGGACGCCAACTCGACGGAGTTCGACGCGGCCACGGCCCACCCGGTCATCTCGACCATGGCCGAGCAGCTCGACATCGTCGCCGGTGAGGGCGACATGGGCGGCACGATGCGGCTCGGCATGTACCCGGCGAAGCTCGCCGAGGGCTCCATCGTGCGCGAGGTGTACGACAACAAGGAGTACGTCGAGGAGCGCCACCGTCACCGCTACGAGGTGAACAACGCGTACCGCGCCGAGCTGGAGAAGAAGGCCGGTCTGCAGTTCTCCGGCCTCTCCCCGGACGGCAAGCTCGTCGAGTACGTCGAGTACCCGCGCGACGTCCACCCGTACCTGGTCGCCACGCAGGCGCACCCGGAGCTGCGCTCGCGTCCGACGCGTCCGCACCCGCTGTTCGCCGGTCTGGTGAAGGCCGCGGTCGAGCGCAAGGTGAAGGCCGCGCAGGGCGGTTCCGCGGGGGCCAAGAAGGCCAAGTAAGGGCTCTGCGGGGCTTGTCGCACCAGCGATGTACGGTTACCGGGGTGTACGCCTTTTGCGGCGTGCGCCCCGGTTTCTTGTGAGTACAGCTCATGCGTACGTAGGAGGGCTTTCGGTATGACGGCCAACACGCCGCTCGTGGACACCGCCGAGGAGTGGGAGGTCCGGGCGACCGACACCCCCTTCGTCGGGAACAAGACCTCCGTACGTACGGACGACGTCGTGATGCCGGACGGCTCCGTCGCCCGGCGGGACTACCAGGTGCACCCAGGTTCGGTGGCCGTGGTGGCTCTCGACGAGCAGGACCGGGTGCTGCTCCTCAAGCAGTACCGGCACCCCGTGAGCATGAAGCTCTGGGAGATCCCGGCGGGTCTGCTGGACATCCCCGGCGAGAATCCGCTGCACGCGGCGCAGCGCGAGCTGTACGAAGAGGTGCACGTCAAGGCCGAGGACTGGCGGGTCCTCACCGATGTCTACACGACGCCGGGCGGCTGCTCCGAGGCCGTACGCATCTTCCTCGCGCGGGACCTCTCCGACGCGGAGGGTGAGCGGTTCGAGGTGGAGGAGGAAGAGGCGGACATGGAGTTCGCGCGCGTCCCCCTCGCGGACCTCGTCCGGGGTGTGCTCGCGGGCGAGCTGCACAACAACTGCCTTGTGGTGGGAGCGCTTTCGCTGAGCGCTGTGCTTGCGGGGGACGGTCTGGACTCGCTGCGCCCGGCCTTGGCAGAGTGGCCCGCGCGGCCCTTCGAGGCGTGACGCCTCGGGGCTCCGCCCCGGTCCCCGCGCCTCAAACGCCGGCGGGGCTTGATCGTGGTCACATCATCCGTTGATCCGATCAGGCGACTTGGGCGCGGCGTCTGCCAAGGTCACCCGTACCCCCTCAACTAGGCTCGGCAACGCCCCTGCCGACTCCCGGAGGGGATGGGTGAGACGGAGCGTGGCCCGTGACGGATCAGGCGGTCGAGTCGGACGACGTGACGGAGGTCGAGTCGGCCCCCGGGCGGTCCCGCAAACGGCGTCGCACCCGTCGGGGGCAAGAGGTGGCGGAGCGTCAGTTTTTGGGGCGCAAGCGGGAGTTGTCGCAGCTGCGGTCCGACATCGAGCGGGCCGGACTCGACACGCTTTCGGGGCGCAAGACGCCGCGTGCCCGGGTGCTCCTGATCGCCGGGCGCCCGGGCACGGGACGTACCGCCCTCGCCGAAGAACTGTTGCGCAACGTCGCCGACCAGTACCCCGACGGCACCCTGCGGGCCCGGCTCACCGCCCCCGACGGCACCCCCGTCCCCACCGAACGCGTCCTTCGTGACCTGCTGAACACACTCGAACTGCCCGCCCCGCCCGGGGAAAGCGCGGACGACCTCGCCGAGCGGCTGCGCGAGGGCCTCGCGGTGCGCCGCGTGGTGCTGCTGCTCGACGACGCGGGCAGCGCCGAGCAGGTCGACCCGCTGCTCCCCGACACCCCGGACTGCCTCGCCGTGGCCGTCGCCGAGGGCCCGCTGACCGGCATCCCGGACGTACGGCCCTGCACGCTCGGCGGCCTCGACACCAAGGCCGCGCTCGAACTCCTCACCCAGCACACCGGTTCGGTCCGTGTCACCTGCGACCCGCGCTCGGCCGAGTCCCTGGTGGAGCTGTGCGGCGCAGGACCCGCCGCCCTGAACATCGCAGGCGGCTGGCTCGCCGCGCGGCCCAAGGAATCCGTCGCCGACCTGGCCAAGCAGCTGCACGCCCTGGAGCCCGACGGCTCGGCCCTCGCCTGCGTCTTCCGCTTCGCCTACGAGTCGCTGCCGGGCCCCGCCGCCCGGATACTGCGCTATCTGTGCCTCGCCCCCGAGGGATATGTCGACCCGCACACCGCGTCCGCGCTCGCCGGCTGCTCGGTCGCGGCGGCCCACTCCACCCTCGACGCCTTCGTCACCCTCGGCCTGGTCCGCGGCGTCGGCTCGGAGCTTCCGCAGTACGAGGTGCCGGGCTGCCTCGCGCCGTTCCTGCGCGGCCTCACCGAGACGGTCGACCGGCCTGCCGAGGTGCAGCTGGCCCGCGCCCGGATGCTGGAGCGGACCGTGCGGCTGCTCACCTCGTGCCGCGCCGTCACCGAACCCTTCGACTCCCCGGCCCGCACGAAGCTGGCCGGACTGCCGAGCGCCCTGCGCTTCACCGACCGGGAGACGGCGGCCGAGTGGCTGCGCGCGCGACAGCCCGCACTGCTCGCCGCGGCCCGACTGGCCGTGTCCGACGGGGAGTTGGACACGCTGGCCCGCCGCCTGATGGCCGCTCTCGTACGGGCGATCGTGGCGCACCGGGGGACCGAGGACGCCGCGGCCGAGCTGTACGGGATCCACCGGCTCGTGCTCGATGTCGCCGAGCGCCGGAACCTGCCGAGGGAGAAGGCCGCGGCCCTGCTCAACCTCGCCGACCTCGACGCCAGGACCGGCCGCACCCACGAGGCGCTGGCCCGCTACCGGGCCGCTCTCGACGCGGGGCGCGCCGCCCAGGACCCGTACGCGACGGGCCGCGCGATGGAATCCGTAGGCGGCGCCCACCAGTCGCTCGGGGACTGGCAGCGGGCCGCCGACTGGTACGGGCGGGCCCTCGCCCAGCGGCTCACGCGCGGCGAGCGGGCCGACGCCGCGCGCCTTCATGGACGTATCGCGGGAGTCCACACGTACGCGGGCCGCTACGGCGAGGCGCAGCGGTCCCTACGCTCGGCCGTCGCCGGGTACCGCAAGGAGGGCGATGTGCCCGCGCAGGCGCGGGCGTTGAGCGAGTTGGCGCGGGTGCTCGAATACGCGGGCCGTCCCGAGGAGTCGCTGCACACCTGCCAGGAAGCGATCGAGTGGGCGCGCCAGGCGCAGGACGCGCGGCTGCAGGCCGCGCTCCAGCTGCGCCTCGCCGACACGCTCGACCGGCTCGGCGACCCCGCCGCCGCCAAGCTGCACCGGGGTGCGGCCGAGCGCATGCTGGGAGAGGAGCTGACCGGCACCGTCGGGGCGGAAGCAGATCCTTCGGATCAGCCCGCCAGCACCTGCGAAATCCGTAGCGCAGCCGCAGAAGATTGATGCATCGAAAGGCTAGACAGCTCAATAACCTTCATTAGACTGGCTCTGCCGCGGTCATCCGTGGCGTCTCCCGGTGTGTCCAGCGATGCGCCGGTATGTAGTGCATTGCCCGTTTAATCCCTGAGCCAAGGACCGTGATCGACGATGAAGGTCGGCATCCCCCGCGAGGTCAAGAACAACGAGTTCCGGGTGGCCATCACCCCCGCAGGCGTGCATGAGCTGGTACGCCACGGCCACCAGGTCTTCGTCGAGCAGAACGCCGGTGTGGGCTCCTCGATCACGGACGACGAGTACGTCTCGGCCGGCGCGCGGATCCTCCCCACCGCCGACGAGGTCTGGGCCACGGCGGACCTGCTGCTGAAGGTCAAGGAGCCGATCGCCGAGGAGTACCACCGCCTCCGCAAGGACCAGACGCTCTTCACGTACCTGCACCTGGCCGCGTCCCAGGAGTGCACGGACGCGCTCCTGGAGTCGGGCACGACCGCCATCGCGTACGAGACGGTCGAGACCGCGAACCGCCAGCTGCCGCTGCTCGCCCCGATGTCCGAGGTCGCGGGCCGCCTCGCCCCGCAGGTCGGCGCCTACCACCTGCTGGCCGCCAACGGTGGCCGCGGTGTGCTGCCCGGCGGTGTGCCCGGCGTGCACGCGGGCAAGGCCGTCGTCATCGGCGGTGGCGTCTCCGGCTGGAACGCCGCGACGATCGCCATCGGCATGGGCTTCCACGTGACCCTGCTCGACAAGGACATCAACAAGCTCAAGGAGGCCGACAAGGTCTTCGGGACGAAGATCCAGACCGTCGTCTCCAACGCCTTCGAGCTGGAGAAGGCCTGCCTGGAGGCCGACCTCGTCATCGGCGCCGTCCTGATCCCCGGCGCCAAGGCGCCGAAGCTGGTCACCAACGAGCTCGTGTCCCGCATGAAGCCCGGAAGTGTCCTTGTCGACATCGCGATCGACCAGGGTGGCTGCTTCGAGGACTCGCACGCGACCACGCACGCCGAGCCGACCTTCAAGGTGCACAATTCGGTCTTCTACTGCGTCGCCAACATGCCCGGCGCGGTGCCGAACACCTCGACGTACGCGCTGACCAACGCCACGCTCCCGTACATCGTCGAGCTCGCCAACCGCGGCTGGGCCGAGGCCCTGCGCCGCGACGCGGCCCTCGCCCTGGGCCTCAACACCCATGACGGCAAGGTCGTTTACAAGGAGGTCGCGGAGGCGCACGGCCTCGAGCACCTCGAGCTCGAGACCCTCCTCGGCTGACCCGCTTCAAGGGCGACGTCAACAAAAGTCGTCAATCTCACGCCTACGGCCGGACCTTGCGAGGGGTCCGGCCGTACGTGTAAGGGAACGGTACGGGTCCGGACATGGTCAACTCGCCTTGAACGTAACCCTTTACCCGATTCGCACGGCGACGAAATGCACCGAAGAGCCGTCGTACGCCCTTGACATGAGGGTGTTTCGTTACCGACACATCGTGCCGGGTCCGGCGGATTGTGTTGCTGCGGAGCGGTGACACGCCATAGAGTCGCCAACCGTCGGCATGGTGCCACGCTGACCTATCGATAAATGTTCCTGGTCATATCCAAGGAGGTAAGACGACTTGTGAATGAGTCGACATTTACTCCCGGAGGTGGCCAGCCAGGCGGACAGGTTCCCGCGGGGCTTCAGGCTGTCGGCCCCGTCGCTGTGCGTACCTTCGCTGCTCAGCAGCAGAGCAGTTATCAGGGCATCCCCCAGCAGACGCCGACGCAGACAGCACACCAGAGCATGGATGGCCATCACGTGAACGCCATGGCCGGCGACCGAAGTGGCGACACACAAAGTCACTTCGCCGACTACGACACCCTGCCCGAGGGGTCCTTCTACGACCCCGACGCCGAGTACGAGCCCGACCCCGAGTACGCGGCCACGCTCGCCCCTGACGCTGCTCGCCAGCGCCGCGAGCGCGTCGGTCCCACCGGGCGTCCGTTGCCGTACTTCCCGATTCCAGGACCGCTGACGGACCACGGCCCCGCGAAGATCATCGCGATGTGCAACCAGAAGGGCGGCGTCGGCAAGACCACGTCGACCATCAACCTGGGTGCCGCGCTCGCCGAGTACGGACGCCGGGTCCTGCTCGTCGACTTCGACCCGCAGGGTGCCCTGTCGGTCGGCCTCGGCGTGAACCCGATGGAGCTCGACCTCACGGTCTACAACCTGCTCATGGAGCGGGGGATGGCCGCGGACGAGGTCCTGCTGAAGACCGCGGTTCCGAACATGGACCTGCTCCCCAGCAATATCGACTTGTCCGCTGCCGAGGTGCAGTTGGTCAGCGAGGTGGCGCGCGAGTCCACACTTCAGCGGGCGCTCAAGCCGCTGATGGCCGACTACGACTACATCGTGATCGACTGTCAGCCCTCGCTCGGCCTGCTGACCGTGAACGCGCTGACGGCCGCTCACAAGGTCATCGTCCCGCTGGAGTGCGAGTTCTTCGCGCTGCGTGGTGTGGCCCTGCTGACCGAGACGATCGAGAAGGTCCAGGAGCGGCTCAACCCGGACCTGGAGCTCGACGGCATCCTCGCCACGATGTACGACTCGCGGACCGTGCACAGCCGTGAGGTCCTCGCGCGCGTGGTCGAGGCGTTCGACGACAACGTGTACCACACGGTGATCGGCCGGACGGTTCGCTTCCCGGAGACCACGGTCGCCGGTGAACCGATCACCACGTACGCCTCGAACTCGGTCGGTGCCGCGGCCTATCGCCAGCTCGCCAGGGAGGTGCTCGCCCGGTGTCACGCCGAGTGAGTCTGCCGGGGGCCGACGAACTGTTCCGTACGACCGGGGGCATGGGGCTGCAGTCGTCGTCGCCGAGGCGCTCGGCGAACGGCGAGGCGCGGGTCCCCCCGCCCGCCGGGGAGAGCGACGAGGCGGCCGCCTCGTCCGACGGTGACGCGGAGGCGGCTCCCGCCTCCTCCGGTTCCGGTGAGCACTCCGCCGCAGAGGCCGAGTCGGACGCCGGGTCGCGGACCCGGGCCGCCGCCGCGGAGGGCGCGGAGAAGGCGGGACGCAGGGCCTCCGGCGGGGCGCAGGAAGGTTCCGGTGGGCGGGGTTCCACCGCGGCGGCGCGGAAGCGGTCGCGTGCGGCCAATCGGCGGCCCAGTGGGCGCGAGCGGCACGACGAGAAGATCACCGTGTACGTGTCCGCCGAGGAACTCATCGACCTTGAGCACGCGCGGCTCGTGCTGCGCGGTGAGCACGGGCTCGCCGTCGACCGGGGGCGCATCGTGCGCGAGGCGGTCGCCGTGGTCCTGGCCGACCTGGAGTCCCGTGGGGACGCGAGCATTCTTGTACGTCGGCTGCGGGGGCGCTAGCCGCTGGGCGGGTAGCGTCCTGGGTTGATGTCCGTCAACGAATCCTCTGGTCCGCCGATGCCACCGCCACCGGGCGGTCGTCGGCGTGCGCTCGGGCGCGGTGCGCTCTGCGAACCGGAGCCGGAGCCGTCGCAACCTTCGGCCGGAACCGGGGGCCAAGCGGTGGTGCCGGAGGTCGCGGGCGCCGAGGTCGACGAGGTCGACGACGGGAAGTTCAAGGTTCGGCTCGATAATTTCGAGGGGCCGTTCGATCTCCTGTTGCAGCTCATCTCCCGGCACAAGCTCGACGTCACCGAGGTCGCGCTGTCCAAGGTCACCGACGAGTTCATGGCCCACATCCGGGCCATGGGGACCGACTGGGACCTCGACCAGACGACGGAGTTCCTCGTCGTCGCCGCGACGCTGCTCGATCTGAAGGCCGCCCGCCTGCTGCCCGCCGCGGAGGTGGAGGACGAGGCCGATCTGGCCCTCCTGGAGGCGCGGGACCTGCTGTTCGCGCGGCTCCTGCAGTACCGCGCGTACAAACAGATCGCCGACATCTTCAGCGGGCGGATGGAGGACGAGGCACGGCGGTATCCGCGGACCGTCGGGCTGGAGCCGCACCACGCCGAGCTGCTTCCCGACGTCGTCATCAACATCGGGGCCGAGGGGTTCGCCAAGCTGGCCGTGAAGGCGATGCAGCCCAGGCCCAAGCCGCAGGTGTACGTCGAGCACATCCACGCGCCGCTGGTGAGCGTGCAGGAGCAGGCCCAGTACGTCGTCGCCCGGCTGAAGGAGGTCGGCGAGGCCCCGTTCCGGGAGCTCGTCGCCGACACCGATGACACGCTCACCGTCGTCGCCCGGTTCCTGGCCCTGCTGGAGCTGTACCGGGAGAAGGCCGTCGGGCTCGATCAGGAGACCGCCCTCGGCGAGCTGATCGTGCGCTGGACCGGGGGCGACGCCGATGCCGAGCCGGTGGTGACGGACGAGTTCGACCGGGCGCCCGTGGTGCCCGAGGACCCCGAGCGGAAGGAGGCCGCCACGTGAGCGAGCAGGAGCCCGGTGGCGTGGCGGAGCTTGATCTCAGGCCCGCCCTGGAAGCCGTACTCATGGTGGTCGACGAACCCGCCACCGAGGAGCATCTGGCCAAGATCCTGCAACGGCCCAGGAGGGCCGTGAGCGACTGTCTGCGGGAGCTGGCCGACGAGTACCGCGTACAGAGGCGCGGCTTCGAGCTGCGGCTCGTGGCGGGCGGCTGGCGGTTCTACACCCGGCCCGAGTACGCCGCGGCCGTCGAGGGCTTCGTGCTGGACGGGCAGGTGGCGAGGCTCACCCAGGCGGCTCTGGAGACCCTCGCAGTCGTCGCGTACCGGCAGCCGGTCAGCCGTTCCCGGGTCTCCGCGGTGCGCGGAGTGAACTGTGACGGGGTCATGAGGACCCTGTTGCAGCGGGGTCTGGTGGAGGAGGCGGGCGCGGAACCCGAAACAGGTGCGATCCTGTACAGGACGACGAACTACTTCCTGGAGCGGATGGGCCTGCGCGGCCTGGACGAGCTGCCGGAACTCGCGCCTTTCCTCCCCGAGGCGGACGCGATCGAGGGAGATACGCAGGAAGGGGTCCCGTCGTTCGACCCGGACGCACCCGATGCGCCGGGTACCGAGGTTGTACACGACTAGACGGAATTTTGATGCGAAGCAGTAGCGGCAGGAACAGCAGCGGAAACAACGGCGGGAGCCGTGGTGGCAACAGCAGCGGCCGCGGCGGGAACAGCGGGGGTCGCGGTAACCAGCGCGGCGCCGGCGGCAACCGCGACGACAAGCGCGGCGGCGGCAACTACCGCGACGACAAGCGCGGCGCCGCCGGCAACCGCGACGACAGGCGTGATGACAAGCGCGATGACAAGCGTGACGACAGGCCCGCCCGCCCGAAGCGGCCGCGTCCCGAGGAGCGGCAGTACGACGTAGGCCCGAACGCCACGAAGGAAGGCTCGAAGTCGGGCCGGGGCGCCTCCGCGCGCGGCGGTGCCAAGGGCGGCCCCAAGCGCGGCCAGCACCAGGGGCCCGGCGGGCAGCGGCGCCGTACGGCTCCCTCGCGTTCGCGTGAGTACGAGACGCGGACCGAGGAGCGCAACCGCGAGCGGTACGCGGGCAAGCCGGAGGTCAAGGTCCCGAAGACCTTCCCCGGCGCCGAGCAGGAGGGCGAGCGGCTTCAGAAGGTGCTGGCCCGTGCCGGTTACGGCTCGCGGCGCGCCTGCGAGGAGCTGGTCGACGAGTCCCGCGTCGAGGTCAACGGCGAGATCGTGGTCGAGCAGGGCATGCGTGTCGACACGGAGAAGGACGAGATCAAGGTCGACGGTCTGACCGTGGCCACGCAGTCGTACCAGTTCTTCGCGCTGAACAAGCCGGTCGGTGTCGTCTCCACCATGGAGGACAACGAGGGGCGGCAGTGCCTCGGGGACTACACGAACAACCGCGAGACGCGGCTGTTCCACGTCGGGCGGCTCGACACCGAGACCGAGGGCGTCATCCTGCTCACCAACCACGGTGAGCTGGCCCACCGCCTCACGCACCCGAAGTACGGCGTGAAGAAGGTCTACCTCGCGCACCTCGTGGGCCCGATCCCGCGTGACCTGGGCAAGCGGCTCAAGGACGGCATCGAGCTGGAGGACGGCTACGCGCGTGCGGACCACTTCCGCATCGTCGAGCAGACCGGCAAGAACTACCTGGTCGAGGTCACCCTGCACGAGGGCCGCAAGCACATCGTGCGGCGGATGCTGGCCGAGGCCGGCTTCCCGGTCGACAAGCTGGTGCGGGTCGCCTTCGGGCCGATCACGCTGGGCGACCAGAAGTCGGGCTGGCTGCGACGGCTTTCGAACACCGAGGTCGGCATGCTGATGCAGGAGGTCGACCTGTAGGTCGGCCCGCGGGCGTTCCCGCCCGGGTCTTGTGTGCGGTGACCCCCTCCTTTTAGAGTCTGTTGGACCAATAAGGGAGGGGGTCCTCGCATGTCCGACAACGGTCTGCCCGGCACTGGCCCAGTGGCGGGTTATGACAAGCACGCCTACGAGCCCTTCGCCGTCACCGTCGACCTGGCCGTGTTCACTCTCCGGTCGGGACGGCTGCACATCCTGCTCGTCGAGCGCGGTCACGAGCCGTACGCGGGGCGCTGGGCGCTGCCCGGCGGGTTCCTGGAGCCGCACGAGTCCGCGGAGGGCGCGGCGCGGCGCGAGCTCGCCGAGGAGACCGGGCTCGCCGACGTCGCCGGGCTGCATCTGGAACAGCTGCGTACGTACAGCGAACCTGGGCGCGATCCCCGGATGCGGGTGGTGTCCGTCGCGTTCGCCGCTCTCGTGCCGGACGCCCCGCAGGCGCACGGCGGAGGGGACGCGGCGCGGGCCGCCTGGCTGCCGTACGGCACGCAGGGCTCGCTCGCCTTCGACCACGACCGGATCCTCGCCGACGCGCACGACCGGACCGGCGGGAAGCTGGAGTACACCTGCCTGGCCACCGCGTTCTGCCCGCCCGAGTTCACGCTCGGCGAGCTGCGGCAGGTCTACGAGGTGGTGTGGGGGACCGACCTCGACCCGGCGAACTTCCGGCGCAAGGTGCTCGCGACGCCAGGCTTCGTCGAGCCGATCCCCGGCGCGTCCCGGCTCACCGGCGGGCGCGGCAAACCCGCGGCGCTGTACCGGGCCGGCGACGCCACGTCCCTGCACCCACCGCTGCTGCGCCCCGCGCACGAGCCCTCGGAAAGGCCCCGCCGATGACGAACCGCCGCCCCGCCACCGGATCGCTGCTCGGCCTCGCGCTCGGGGACGCCCTCGGCTACCCGACCGAGTTCAGCGACGTACCCGCCATCCTCGACACGCACGGGCCCTGGCGCGAGATGGAGCTGCCCGGCCACCCCGTCGCGTACATCACCGACGACACGCAGATGGCGCTCGCCGTGGCGCGGGCGCTGAACAGGAGCGGGGCCCTCACACCGGAGAGCTTCGAGCGCCCGCTGCGCGAGGAGTTCGTCGACTGGTACGAGTCGCCCGACAACAACCGCGCGCCCGGCAACACCTGCCTTCGCGCGTGCGGCCTCCTGAAGACCGGGAGCCGGTCCTGGCAGGACGCCAGCCAGATCCACTCCAAGGGCTGCGGCGCCAACATGCGCGTCACGCCCCTCGGGCTCGCCCCGGGTCTCGGCGACGAACAGCGGGCGGGCGCCGCCCAGTTGCAGGCGGGCCTCACCCACGGCCACCCCACGGGCCTCGCCGCCGCCGACCTCACCGCGCACGCCGTACGGCTGCTGGCGGAGGGCGCCGAGCCGACCGGGCTCGTCGGGATGCTGCGTTCGTACGCGTACGAGAATCGCGAGACGTACCACGAGGCCTGGCTCGGCGACCTGTGGCGGCGAGGCGAGGACCCCACGCCGCAGCGGTTCATCGCCCGCGGCTGGGACGAGTGCCTCGGCGCCCTCGACCGGCTGCGGGACGCGCTGCGCGAGCCGTCCCCCGAGACCGACCCGTGTCTCGCCACGGGCGCCGGCTGGATCGCCGAAGAGGCCCTGGCCACGGCTCTGCTGTGCTTCCTGATGTTCGTGAACGAACCGGTCCTCGCCCTGCGCCGCGCCGCCTGCACCTCCGGCGACTCGGACTCGATCGCGGCCCTGGCCGGAGCCTTCGCCGGCGCGCATCTCGGCGCCGACGCGTGGCCGAAGGAGTGGGTCGGGCGCATCGAGCACCGAGGCGAGCTGCTGGGGTTCGGGGCGGGGTGGGACGAGGCGTAGCCCGTGACGACCCGTCAGGCCAGCGTGATCGAGTCTCCGGTGACCTTGATCTGGCGGGTGTCCAGTGGGCGGGTGGCCGGGCCGCCCGCCACCGAGGCGTCGGTGACCTTGAACTTCGAGCCGTGGCACGGGCAGTTGATGGTGCCGCCGGAGACGTCCTTGACCGCGCAGCCCTGGTGCGTGCACACCGCGGAGAAGGCCTTGAAGTCGCCCTCGGCCGGCTGGGTCACGACGACCTTGTCGTCGGGGAAGATCTTGCCGCCGCCGACCGGGATGGCGGAGGTCTTCGTCAACTCATCGGCGGCGGGAGGCTGTTGTGAGTCGCCGGAACCGTCGCCGGAACCCTTCTCGGACGATGCCGGGGCCTCGGACGTCTCGGCCGCCTCGTCGCCTCCGCCGCCCTGGTCCTCGTCCCCGTACTTGCTGCAGCCCGCCGCCAGGGCCGCCGTACCCGCGACCAGCACGCTCCTTCGTGATGCGGTGCGCCTCATGTCGTCACTCCCACCGTCCGGAAGAACCACAGTGCCGACGTCAACCACAGCAGTGTCAGGACCGCGAACGCAAGACCGCCCACCACCGGCAGCAGCCAGCCCGGCAGCCGCTCCGCGCGCAGCAGCAGCATCTTCGCGCTGAACGCCCCGAAGAAGAAGCAGCCCAGGAACGAGTGCCACAGGACGCGTGTCGAGTACGTCTGGTAGCCGAGCGCGTAGAGGCAGTGCACCGCCACCGGCACCGCGAGCAGGAACGCGATCCGGCCCGACCAGCGGTGCAGCGCGGGCGCCCACGACGGCCCGCGCAGCTTCCCGTACACCATGAACGCCGAGACGAGCTGGACGAGCCCGAAGGCGAAGGCCGCCGTCGCCAGCCAGGACTTCACCGCGCTCGTGCCGGAGAAGCCGGCGAGGTTGAACGCCGTGCCCTGCGGGTCGTGCACCTTGCCGTACGCGCCCAGCGCCACGGCCACCACCGCCGCCACGAGGGCGGGGACCAGGTAGCGGGCCGCGGACGGGCGGCGGTGGTCGGGGTTCGGGAAGCTCTGGGTGGCGGCGTTCGGGTCGACGGTCATGGGAACCCTCTCTGGACCCTCTGTCTCTGAAGCCTCTGTCTCTGAACCCTCTGCGTGCTGCTCAGGGGACGACCGGGCGGGCCGTCAGGCGGTCGCCGTCGACCGTCACCGCCCCCGAATCCGGGTCGATGCGTGGCGCGGCGGACGGCTTGTCGTCACGGCGCACGATGCCCACCTGGCGGCCGTCGGGCAGCACGATCCAGCCGCCGTCGATCTTCGCGCCGCGCACTTCGGTGGTCGCCCGGTACAGGCCGGACGGCTTGACGGCCTTCTTCGCCGTGAAGCCGTAGGGGTGCTTGTCGATGGTCGTGGTGCCGCGTACCCGGTCGCCGGCGAGCCGGCCCTCCAGCTTCGCGCCGTGCTTGCCGGACAGCTTCATCTCGCCGTCGTCCTTGACGTTCCCCTTCAGCCACGACTCCTTGGAGCGGCCGTCGCAGAAGTACGCGATGGCCTTGTCGCCGCGTACGGAGATGGAGATCGCGGAGGTGTCGTCGTCGGTGCGGCCCGCGTAGCTCGTCTTGGGGCCGGCCGTCCGCGTCGGGCTCGCCTTCGAAGGCTTCGAAGGTTCCGAGGACGTCGACGGTTTCGAAGGTGAGGGGCTCGCTTTCGAAGGCGCGGGCGACGCCGTCGCCGCGGGAGCCTCCTCGTACGACGAAGTCCCCTCGCCGGTCGTCGCGTTGAGCGACAGCATGAACAGGCCGAGGGCCAGTCCGGCGAGCAGTGTGAACAGCGGCCCGGAGCGCTTCATGGCCGAGCCTCCCCCCGAGGTGGCAGCGGTACCGCCTCCATGCAAGCAGCTCCGGCCGGGCGGCGACAGGGGGCGGTTCGCCCGACATTGGCGCGACCCCGCGGTGTGCGTCTCGGTGGACGGGCGCCGCGGGCCCGCGCCGACCACCTTGATTACGCTGGTCACCTATCCCATTGCGTGTACGTGGAAAAGAGGCAGTGACGTGGCGGTACGAGCGGTCCGGGGCGCCGTCCAACTCGATCGGGACGAGGCAGGCCACATGGACGAGCAGGTGAGCGAGCTGCTCACCGCTGTCCTTGAGCGCAACGAGCTGACCGCCGACGACCTGATCTCCATATGGTTCACGGCCACCCCCGATCTGCACTCCGACTTCCCGGCGGCCGCCGCCCGCAAGCTCGGCATCGTCGACGTGCCCCTGATCTGCGCGCAGGAACTCGACATCGCGGGCGCCCTGCCGCGCGTCGTCCGGATCCTCGCCCACATCGAGACCCAGCGGACCAAGGCCGAGGTCGCGCACGTCTACCTCGGCGCCGCGGCCACCCTCCGCAAGGACATCGCCCAGTGAGAACCGCACTCGTCATCGGCACCGGCCTGATCGGCACCTCGGCCGCCCTGGCCCTCGCCTCGCGCGGCGTCACCGTGCACCTCGCGGACCACGACCCCGGTCAGGCCCGCACCGCCGCCGCGCTCGGCGCCGGGACCGACGCGGCGCCCGAGGGGCCCGTCGACCTGTGCATCGTCGCCGTGCCGCCCGCGCACGTCGCCGCGCAGCTCGCCGACGCGATGCGCCGCGGCCTGGCCCGCGCGTACATCGACGTCGCCAGCGTCAAGGGCGGCCCGCGCCGCGAGCTGGAGGAACGGGGCCTCGACCTCGCCCCGTACATCGGTACGCACCCGATGTCGGGCCGCGAGCGCAGCGGCCCCCTCGCGGCCGACGCCGACCTCTTCGAGGGGCGGCCGTGGGTCCTGACCCCGACCCGCGACACGGACACCGAGGTCCTGAACCTGGCCCTGGAGCTGGTCGCCCTGTGCCGGGCCGTCCCCGTCGTGATGGACTCCGACGCCCACGACCGGGCCGTCGCGCTCGTCTCGCACATGCCGCACCTGGTCTCCAGCATGGTCGCGGCACGCCTGGAGCACGCCGAGGAGGCCGCCGTACGGCTGTGCGGGCAGGGCATCCGCGACGTGACGCGGATCGCCGCGTCCGATCCGCGGATGTGGATCGACATCCTCTCCGCGAACCCGGGCCCCGTCGCCGACCTGCTCTCCGCCGTCGCGGGCGACCTGGAGGAGACGGTGCAGTCCCTGCGCTCCCTTCAGTCGTCCGACGACGCCAAGCGCGGCGAGGGAGCGGACGGCGTCGAGACGATGCTGCGGCGTGGCAACGCGGGCCAGTCCCGGGTCCCCGGCAAGCACGGCGCGGCCCCGGCGGCGTACGAGATCGTGGCCGTCCTCATCTCCGACCAGCCGGGAGAGCTGGCCCGGATCTTCGCCGACGCGGGCGCCGCCGGTGTCAACATCGAAGACGTGCGGATCGAGCACGCGACCGGGCAGCAGGCCGGTTTCGTCCAGCTCATGGTGCAGCCGGCGCAGGCGCCGAAGCTGGCCGCCGCGCTGCGCGAGCGCGGCTGGGCGATGCGTCCGTAGCAGTGTCGGCAGGGGCGCCGGTGGAGGTACGTAAAAAGGGGTCTTCCAGAGCCAGTAACCTTGTGCGGGGCGCTTCCGCGCCTCGTACCCATGCCCCCGTGCACTGAGAAAGGTGTCCGTCACCAATGGAAACCGCCGCGACCGCCGCCGCAGCAGTGATCGTCGCCATCGACGGACCCTCCGGCACGGGCAAGTCGAGCACCTCCAAGGCCGTCGCCGCGCAGCTCGGCCTGAGCTACCTGGACACCGGCGCCCAGTACCGGGCGATCACCTGGTGGATGGTGAACAACGGCATCGAGCTCGACGACCCGTCCGCGATCGCCGCCGTCGCGGGCAAGGCCGACATCGTCTCCGGCACCGACCCGGACGCCCCCACCATCACGGTGGACGGCACGGACGTCGCCGCCCCGATCCGCACCGGCGAGGTCACCTCCAAGGTCAGCGCCGTCAGTGCCGTCCCCGAGGTGCGCGCCCGGATCACCGAGCTGCAGCGCACCATCGCGCTCGGTGCCGGGAAGGGCATCGTCGTCGAGGGCCGTGACATCGGTACGACCGTGCTGCCCGACGCCGACCTGAAGATCTTCCTCACCGCCTCGCCCGAGGCCCGCGCCGCCCGCCGCTCCGGCGAGCTCAAGGGCTCCGACGTGAAGGCCACGCAGGAGGCCCTCGTCGCCCGCGACAAGGCGGACTCCAGCCGCAAGACGTCGCCGCTGGCGAAGGCCGGCGACGCCGTGGAGGTCGACACCAGCGACCTCACGCTGCAGCAGGTCATCGAGTGCGTCGTCACGCTGGTCGAGGAGAAGCGAGCCTCCAAGTGAGTGATGCGCCCTCCGAGCGAGGCGCCGAAGTAGGTCGGCGCATCGGCGTCGGCCTCATGTACGGGCTGTGGAAGCCGCGGGTCCTGGGATCCTGGCGGGTCCCGGCGACCGGCCCGGTGATCTTCGCGGTGAACCACTCCCACAACATCGACGGCCCCATGGTCATGGGCGTCGCCCCGCGTCCGACGCACTTCCTGATCAAGCAGGAGGCGTTCGTCGGACCGCTCGGCCCCTTCCTCGACGGGATCGGGCAGGTGAAGGTCGACCGCACGAGCGCGGACCGTACGGCCATCACGCGGGCGCTCGGCGTCCTCGCGGACGGCGGCGTCCTCGGCATCTTCCCGGAGGGCACGCGGGGCGAGGGCGACTTCGCGTCGCTGCGGGCCGGACTCTCGTACTTCGCGGTGCGCAGCGGGGCGCCGATCGTTCCGGTCGCCGTCCTGGGAAGCACGGAGCGGCCGGGACGGTTGATAAAGAAGCTGCCCCCGCTCAGGAGCCGCGTCGACGTGGTCTTCGGGGATCCTTTCGAAGCGGGCGACGGCAGCGGGCGGCGTACGCGCAAGGCGCTCGACGAGGCGACCGTGCGCATCCAAGGGCGACTCAGCCGCCACCTGGCAGACGCCAGGCGCCTGACCGGGCGCTGAGCGAGACTTTCAGTAGTGCACCGGCTTCCTTACGAAGCGGCGCACCGATCACCACGAATGAACGACGAGGTACGGACTTCATGAACGACCAGATCCAGCCCGAGGGATCCCCGGAACACGAGCACGGGGAGCTCGGCGACGCTGAGTACGCGGAGTTCATGGAGCTCGCCGCGGACGAGGGCTTCGACGTCGAGGACGTCGAGGGCGCGCTCGACGCGGCGGGCCACGGTCCGCTGCCCGTCCTCGCCGTCGTCGGCCGCCCGAATGTCGGCAAGTCGACCCTGGTGAACCGCATCATCGGGCGCCGCGAGGCCGTCGTCGAGGACAAGCCCGGCGTCACCCGTGACCGTGTCACCTACGAGGCCGAGTGGGCGGGCCGCCGCTTCAAGGTCGTCGACACCGGCGGCTGGGAGCAGGACGTGCTCGGCATCGACGCGTCCGTGGCCGCGCAGGCCGAGTACGCGATCCAGGCCTCCGACGCCGTCGTCTTCGTCGTCGACGCCAAGGTCGGCGTCACGGACACCGACGAGGCCGTCGTGCGCCTGCTGCGCAAGGCCAACAAGCCGGTCGTGCTCTGCGCCAACAAGGTCGACGGTCCGAGCGGCGAGGCGGACGCCTCGTACCTGTGGTCCCTCGGCATCGGCGAGCCGCACCCGGTCTCCTCGCTGCACGGCCGCGGCACCGGCGACATGCTGGACGCCGTCCTGGAGGCCCTGCCGGAGGCCCCGCAGCAGAGCTTCGGCGGCGCCGGGCTCGGCGGACCGCGCCGGATCGCCCTGATCGGCCGCCCGAACGTCGGCAAGTCCTCGCTCCTGAACAAGGTGGCCGACGAGGACCGCGTCGTCGTCAACGAGCAGGCGGGCACCACCCGTGACCCGGTCGACGAGCTGATCGAACTCGGCGGCGTCACCTGGAAGTTCGTCGACACGGCGGGCATCCGCAAGCGCGTCCACCTGCAGCAGGGCGCCGACTACTACGCATCGCTGCGTACCGCCGCCGCCGTGGAGAAGGCGGAGGTCGCGGTCATTCTGATCGACGCCTCCGAGTCGATCTCCATCCAGGACCAGCGGATCGTGACGATGGCGGTCGAGGCGGGCCGCGCGATCGTCTTCGCGTTCAACAAGTGGGACACCCTCGACGAGGAGCGTCGCTACTACCTGGAGCGCGAGATCGAGACCGAGCTCGGCCAGGTCGCCTGGGCGCCGCGGGTGAACGTGTCGGCACGGACGGGCCGTCACATGGAGAAGCTGGTCCCCGCGATCGAGACGGCCCTCGAGGGCTGGGAGACGCGGATCCCGACGGGCCGGCTCAACGCCTTCCTCGGCGAGCTCGTCGCCGCCCATCCGCACCCGGTCCGCGGCGGCAAGCAGCCCCGCATCCTGTTCGGCACGCAGGCCGCCTCCAAGCCGCCCCGGTTCGTACTCTTCTCCTCCGGCTTCATCGAGCACGGCTACCGCCGCTTCGTGGAGCGCCGTCTGCGCGAGGAGTTCGGCTTCGAGGGCACGCCGATCCACATCTCCGTACGCGTGCGTGAGAAGCGCGGCAAGAAGAAGTAACAACGTGGTTCGGACGAACGCCGCCGGTGGAGACATCCACTCGGCGGCGTTTTCCGTGCTGGGCGCGGGAGGTCAGTGCTCCCGGCGGGGCCCCGGCGGCAGCGCGGGGAAGTGCCGTCCCGTGGTGTGCTGCTGCGGGTAAGGCTGCCAGCGCGGCGGGTGGTGCGGGCGCGGGCCGTGCAGCGGGTCGAAGCCCCTGAACCCCAGGTCGTCCTCGCCGCTGCGGTCGCCGGGCAGTGTCCGGAAGGAGCGGCGCCACTCCGCGAACAGCGCGTCGTAGATGGGGGTCACCGACGGGCCGCCCCCCGCGTGGTCACCCACAGCATGGCCGCCCGGCTGGTCCTCCGCGGGACGCATCGATGGGATGGGGTTCTGATACGGCTGGTGCCGTCGAGGAGTTGGGGTGAAGCCGGACGCGGGGGATGAGGTGGGGTCGTATGGGTGCACGTATGTGCCAACGAACCGGGCCCCCGACGGATGCGCCCTTGGCCTGCGCTGTTGCGGGCTGTCAGCGGTGTGACCGGCGCATTCGTGGGGGCCCCGAGGGGTGCGGCCGCGGTGGCTCAGGTGCCGGCGAGCGGCATGGCGGCGGCCACCAGGCGTCCGGTCGCGGCCGCCTTGTCGAGGGCCTGACGGAGCAGGTCCTCGCGCGGCTGGTGGCCGATCGAGCCGGCGGAGGCGGCGAAGACGAGCACCGTCTGCGTCTTGTTCGCCGCGGTGCGCCAGCCCTCGGTCACCAGCAGCGGCTGGTGCGCCTGCCACCAGGCGACCTGGGCGGGGGAGCCGCCGGTGCCGGGCTGCAGGATCGCGTGCAGCTGGCCCATGGCGAGCAGCACCGACCAGCCGCCGAGGACCGAGGGGGCCGCCGACAGCGCGGTGGCCGGCATGAAGCCCTGCTCGATCAGGAGCGGCAGGAAGTCGTCCCCGTCCGTGGTCGTGCCTGGGCGGGCGATCGGGCCCGTCGGCTCGACGACGAGGGCGGGGTGCGTCGTGTCGCCGATCAGGACGAGGCCGCTGGTCACACCGAGCACGGCCTGTGAAGGCGCGGCCGGGGTGCCGCCGTCGGGCTGCGCGGGCGCGGGGTCCTGCCCGCCGCCGCTGATGGACTGCACGGCGCCCTGCAGCTGGTCCTCCGCGACCTGGACGACCTGCGAGGGCAGGCAGGCGGCATGGGCGAAGGCGAGCACGGCGGTCTCGTCACCGACGAACAGGACGGTGCTGGTCGGCTGCTGCTGCGAGTCGCCCGGCGTGCGGCAGGAGGTGCAGTCGTAGCTTCCGGGGGCGTTGTCGCCGGCCATCAACCGGTCGGCTTCTTCGTCGCCGATCTCGGCGCGTACGTCGTTGCTGACGTCGAGCAAGCGAGGCACGGGGACTCCTCAGGGATCTGTTGGGCCGATCGGGGTGATCGGTCACGGTCAGGCGAGTGCTTATGAAGGGACAACGGATGATCTGTGTCCTCGGTCACGCCCGGATCGGAACGGAATCGCCTCATCCGGCGCAGACCGTGAACGACCGCACGGAATCCGTCACTCCACGCCAACTTGTAGGTTTTCCAAGGAAGTTGGACCGGTGAAGTGGGTCACAGATCGTCAGGGTGACAGGTCGACAAATACTGAAATCGTTGTATGTATCGGGTGGCTTGAAATCGCCGGTACCCCGGGTAACGGCGAACTGGCCTGGCGGGACGAGCCGTTGGTTGCCGCGGCCGTCGCGGGCTGCCTAGATTCCAGCGCCGTCCGCAACGAGCAGTCCACGAGAGGGATTCGCATGTCCGCGCCGATCCGTACGGCACGCACGACAACGGCTCGCACGACAGCGGTCTTCGCCGGGGCGGCCCTCGCCGTCCCGCTCGGTCTCCTCGCCCTCGCCGGCCCCGCCCCAGCGGCGGACGGCGGCGTCTGGGACCGCATCGCCCGCTGCGAGAGCGGCGGCAACTGGCACATCAACACCGGGAACGGCTACTACGGCGGGCTCCAGTTCTCGGCAGGCACCTGGCGCGCGTACGGCGGAGGGGCCTACGCCGCGACGGCCGACCGGGCGAGCAGGGGGCAGCAGATCGCTGTCGCCACCAAGGTGCAGCGCGCGCAGGGGTGGGGCGCCTGGCCCACCTGTTCGGCACGGGCCGGGGCGTACGGCAGCGCGCCGGGCGTGCAGTCGGCCCCGAAGGCCGCCCCCAAGGCGGCTCCCAAGGCCGCACCGAAACCGGCACCGAAGGCCGCGCCACAGGAGCAGCGCGGTTCAGGCCACAGTGACCGCGGTGCGGCCCGCCGTGGCGGCTACGTCGTCCGCGGCGGCGACACCCTCGGCCGCATCGCCGCGGCCCACGGCACCAGCTGGCAGCACCTGTACGCCGCGAACCGGGCGGTGATCGGCGGTGACCCCGACCTGATCCTGCCGGGGCAGCGGCTGCACCTCGGCTGACCGCACATGCGCCGCGTGGCCCCACCCGGTCCGCCGACCGGGTGGGGCCACGCGCCGGACGCGGCGCGGCACGCCCGGCGGCCGCGCACCGGCTGCCTAGCGTCCGCGCTATGGACCTGACCGCTACGTTTCCGAAGGCGCACGGCCCGCGGCGGTGGACGGCGGCCCTGCTGGGCACGCTGCTCGCACTGGCCGCGCTGCCGGCCCTCGCCGCAAGAGCGGACGCCGCCGAGCCGTACGACTGCGCCAAGACCGAGTGGCCGTGGTCGTGCCTCGCGGAGTGCGAGAGCGGCAACGACTGGGACGAGAACACCGGCAACTCCTACTACGGAGGGCTCCAGTTCCATCAGGTCACCTGGGAGGAGCACGGTGGCCTGAAGTACGCGCCGCGCGCCGACCTCGCGACCCGTGCCGAGCAGATCAAGGTCGCGGAGGAGGTGCTGCGCACCCAGGGCTGGAAGGCGTGGCCGGTCTGCTCCAAGCGGTACGGGCTCAAGGGCCGCGTCCACGTGGTGCAGCGCGGCGACACGCTGGCGTCCGTCGCGCGGCGCTTCAAGGTGGAGGGCGGCGCGCAGGCGCTCTACAAGGCCAACCGCGACGTGATCGGGCCGCACCCGGACCGGCTCGATGAGGGGGCGACGCTGGTCATTCCCGAGCCGGGGAAGTCGTAGGGGTCTCGGTGGCCTCGCCCCGGAACGCGACCGTGCCGCGGTCGAGTTCGTAGACGAACACCGGCGCGGCGTCCGGTGTCCCGCCCTGTGTCCCGCGCAGGCCGGGTGGCAGGCGCTGTTCGGCGAGGACCACGCAGGCGTCAAGTGTGCGCAGAAGGGCGTACGTGCGGGTGGCGACCGGCGGGGCCATGCCCTGGGTGGGCTCGTCGAGGAGGACGACGCGGGCGGGGGCGAGCAGGGCGCGGGAGACGGCGAGCATCCGTTGTTCGCCGCCGGAGAGGGTGCCGGCGCGGCGGGCGAGGAGGGGGCGCAGCTCGGGGTAGGGGTCGAGGGCCGCACTCAAGTCCCTTTTGCTTGTGGACAGTTGGAGGTTCTCGGCGACGGTGAGACCGGCGAAGACGGCCTGCCGGTCGGGTACGAAGCGCAGGCCGGCCGCGGCGCGGGCGTGGGCGGTGTGCCGGGTGACGTCGGCTCCGTCCCACACCACGGACCCGGCGGCGAGCCGTACGGTGCCGGCGAGGGCGCGCAGGGCGGTGGTGCGCCCGGAACCGTTCGGCCCGAGCAGCACGGTGACCGCGCGGGCGGGGGCGGCGAGGGTGACGCCGTGGAGCGCTTCCAGGGGGCCGTAGCGGACGCGGGCGTCGCGCAGTTGGATGCTGCCGCCGCCGGGTCCGGACGTCATGAGGGCTCCGGAGGGCGGCCGAGGACGGAGTCCGGCGGGCCCGAGCGCACGATACGGCCCGCCGCCATCATGTGCACGGTGTCCGCGAGCTCGGCGACGAGATCCAGATCGTGCTCGACGACGATCACGGCGACGCCGTCGGCGGCGAGCGCCCTCAACAGCCGGGCGAGGGAGGCGACTTCGGCCTGGTCGAGCCCGGCGGTCGGTTCGTCGAGCAGCAGCACGTGCGGATCGCCCGCCAGTGCGCGACCCAGTTCGACGCGGCGCAACGTTCCCGTGGGCAGTCCGTCCGTCTTCTGTTCGCCCCGCAGGCCGAACAGTCGCGTCATGCGTTCCGTGGCTGCCGGGTCCCGTACGTGTCCCTGCTCGGCGCCGACCCGGATGTTCTCGGCCACGGTCAACGAGGGGAAGACGACGAGCTGTTGGAAGGTCCGTGCGATGCCGAGGCGCGTCCGCGCGTGTGCCGGAAGTCGTGTCACGTCACGTGGGCCGAGGTGGATGCGGCCGGTGTCGGGGCGGAGCGTTCCGGCGAGGCAGTGGAACAGGGTGGATTTTCCGGCGCCGTTGGGGCCGATTATGGCGGTGATGGTGCCGTGGGGGAGGCGGATGGTTGTGTCCTGGAGGGCGGGGTGGGTGTTGTAGGTGACGGTGAGGTGGGTGGCGGTGAGGGCGGTGGGGGGTGGTTGTTGGTTCGTTGCGGTTGACCGGCGGCGCGCCACGGGGCTCCGCCCCGGACCCCGCTGCTCAATCGCCGCAGGGGCTTGAAAGGCCTGCGCAAACGCCGCAGGGGCTTGAAAGGCAGGGGGTTGAAAGGCAGCGGCTTGGAGTGGGATTGCTGCTGCCCGATCGGTCAGGCGGTCCCGGCGTCGGCCCCGTGTGCTCAGTCCTCGTCCTATCAGTATCGCCAGCGCTCCGATCACCAGCGCCGCCACCCCGCCCCTCGCCCCCGCGTCCAGGCCCACCAGTAGGCCCGCCCCGAGCAGCGCGCCGAAGGGGTTGTCCGCGCCCAGGACGACCACCGTCGCGAACCACAGCAGGCCGCGCACCGGGTCGTACGCCGACGGGTCGAAGGAGTGCAGGCCGAAGGTCAGCAGTCCGCCTCCCAGTGCCGCGAGTGCCGCCCCCGCCACGAACACCGCGACCTTCAGGCCCGGCACCCCGACGCCCGCCGCCGACGCCCCCGCCTCATGGTCCCGGACCGCCGCGAGCGCCCGGCCGACCCGGCCCCGCCGCAGGCCCGCCACGACCGCCAACGCCCCGCCCAGCAGCGCGAGTTCGAGTACGTAGAAGGCCCGGTCGTCCCCGAAGCCCGCGGGCCGCGTCGGCGTGAGGCCCGACGTCGCGTACGGCTGCGCGAGCACGAAACGGCTCACCCCGACGCCCACCGCGAACGTCGCCAGCGCCAGCGCGAGGCCGTGCCGCCGGATCGCGGGCGCGGCGGTCAGCAGTCCCAGTGGCGCCACCATGACCACCGCCGCCAAGAGAGCTGGCAGGCCCGGGAGTTGAGGGAAGCCCGGGAAGTGGCCCGTGGCGAGCAGCGTCGCGAACAGGGCGCCCAGGCCTGCGAACGCGCCTTGGCCGAGGGCGAGTTGACCGGCTCTTCCTGTTACCAGCACCAACGACAGCAGGATCAACGCCAGCGCCGGTACCTGGATCGACGTCCGCAGGTCCGGACCCGCGAACCCGAGCGGCAGCAGGAACAGCACGCCCGCCACCAGCCACGCTCCCCGCGGAGCGGCCCGTGTCCGACGCGTCACCGCCGTCGGCAGCGCCCCCTTCCCGCCGACGCCCGGCAGCGCGAGTGCCGCGACCAGCAGCGCCACCACGAACAGATTCGCCCCCACCGCCTGGACGAGCGGCTCGGCCCACCCGCGCGGATGCAGCCGCGTCAACTGGCTCTGTGCGACCCCGATCGCGAGCGCCGCACCCACCGCCACCCCGAGCCGCCGCATGCCCGCCGCGACCGCCACCGCCACGACCTCCATCACCAGCAACGGCAGACCGTAGGGGTCGAGACGTACGTAGGGGGCCAGGAGTACGCCCGTCAGGCCCGCGGTGAACGTGCCGAACGCCCAGCCCGCCGCCGCGACCCGGTCCGCGTCGATGCCGCCGAGCACGGCCAGCGGACGGTTGTCGACGACCGCCCGCAGCTCACCGCCGAACCGCGTCCAGCGCGTCACCGCCCACACCGCGCCCCCGATCGCGCAGGCCACCGCGAGCTGCCCCCACGGCTCCCCGGGGATCAGCGTCGGCGCGTCCTCCTGCGCGCCCGTGCCCCACAGCAGCGCCGCCGCCCCGACGAGGAGGACGAAGACGCCGATCGAGGCGACCAGGGTGCGTGCCGGGTCGCCGCCCGACAGGGCGAGCGGCCTGAACACCCAGCGTTCCAGGGCGAGTCCGAATCCCGGCGCCACCACCAGAAGCACCAGCGCCGCGGCCGCCCACAGCGGCACCTCCCACACCACCACCAACTGCCGCAGCAGATACGCGCAGAGCATCGCGATCGCTCCGTGCGCGAAGTTGAGGACGCCCGTCGCCCGGTAGGTGACGATCAGGCCGATGCCGGTGAGCGCCGCCGCCGCGCCCACCGAGAGCCCGGCGAGCGTGAGGTCGTACGTGAGGGACGACACGAGCCCGACTCCTCAACTCCCGGTGGGGGGTTCGCAGATGGGGCACGGGCCCAGGCCCGCCTCCGTGAGCGCGCCCGCGTCCGCGGGCACCGCCCGCGGCTTGCCCTCGACGAGCGGGCAGTCGGCCCGGTGCCACAGCGTGCCGCCGGGCACCATCAGCAGCCGGTCGCTGGAGGCGAGCGGGGGAGCGGGGCCCGGGGTGGCGGGCGCCGGATCGGCCGTGACCAGCAGCTCGTAAAGGCGCTCCACGCGCGAAGCGGCGAGCGTGCTCCTGCCGTGCGTGAGGAGCACCGCGCCCGCGACGATCAGCGCCGCGCCCGGCACCGTACAGGAGGCCAGATAGGGGAGCTGGCGCTCGGCGAAGCGTTCGCCCGACATGCCGTACCAGCCGACCACGCAGAGCGCCGCCCCGACGGTGAGCGTCGCGAGCCCCGCCCACAGGGCGGGGTGCACAGAACGTAGTCGGGCAGTACGCATCGCCGGCCCCCACTGGTGCGCGCGTGTGTCTGGCCTTGTCCGCCGATCGCTTGCACTATGCCTTCTGGAGTCCAACTCGGAAAGCTCCGGGGGTAGTTGGCCGATCATTCTGATCCTGTCGGCCCGGTCCCGGACCGACACCCGGCGGTGAGCCTGATGGTTTTCGGGAGCGCACCTCGCACACCTCGTACGGCTCGCGGACGGGGCGCGGCGCTCGCCCTCGCCCTGGCCCTGGTGCTCGGCCCCACCCTGGCGGCCTGCGGCGACGACAGCGGCGGTGACGACAGCGCCCCGCCGACGCCGAGCTCGCAGTCGTCCACGAGCGCGGAGCCCACGAACAGGGAGCCCACGAGCGAGGAGCCCTCGTCGGAGCGGCCGCCCAGTGGGAGCGGGCCCGCCGACCGGGCCGCCGCCGAGAAGGAGATCAAGACCAACTGGAAGAAGTTCTTCGACCCGAAGGTGTCGATGAGGGAGAAGGAGGCCGTCCTGGAGGACGGCGCCAAGATGCGGCCGGTCCTGAAGGGCTTCAGCGGCGACAAGCGGGGCGGCCAGGTGGAGGCCGTCGTCACCAAGGTGGCCTTCACTTCGGGGAACGAGGCGGACGTGACGTACGCGCTCGCCCTCAAGGGCGCGACGGTGCTGCCCGACGCCAAGGGGACGTCCGTCGAGCAGGGCGGCGCCTGGAAGGTGTCCGTCAACACCCTGTGCGCGCTGGTGCAGTTGAGCGGCGATGCGTCGCCCGGCCCGGGCTGCTGAGGCGCTGGGTGTCCTCGCCGCGGGCCTGGCCCTGGTGGCCGTCGCGGCCTGCGGGTCCCGGCTGCCGGAGAGCGCCTTCGAGGACCGCTCCGGGCCCGCGCCACGCTCCACCGCGCCCCTCCACGTCGGCATCATCACCAGCGCCACCAGCCCCGTCGGCGGCGCCACCTTCACCGACACCCGCGACGGCGCACAGGCGTACTTCCGGAACCTGAACGGACGAGGCGGCATCCAGGGACGCCGCGTCGAGGTGCACCTGTGCGACGACGGCGGCAGCGGCGTCGGCAACACCTCCTGCGTGCACAAACTCGTCGACGAGCAGAAGGTCGTCGCCCTGGTGGCGACCACATCGCTGGACTACGCGGGCGCGGAACGCGTCTCCCGCGCGCGCGTGCCCGACATCGGCGGCCAGCCGATCGGCGCCGCCTACGACACGTATCCGCATCTGTACGGGATCTACGGCAGCCTCGCGCCGCGCGACGGGACGCCGGGCTGGGGCGGGAAGCTGTACGGCGGCACCGAGGTCTACCGCTACTTCAAGCGCGAGCACGGCGCCCGCACCGCCGCCGTCGTCTCCTACAACCAGGCCGCCTCGGCCGCGTACGCCCGTCTGGTGACGCGTGGACTCAAGGCCGAGGGCTACCGCGTCATCACCGAGCAGCTCGACTTCGCGCTGCCCAACTTCCGGGCCGCGGCCGCCGACCTGAAGGACGAGAAGGCCGACCTCGTCTTCGACGCCGTCGACGCGCACGGCAACGCACGGCTCTGCGAGGCCATGGACCAGGTGGGCGCCCGCGTCACCGCGAAGGTCACGAACGTACAGAACTGGACCTCGTCCGTCCGCTCCGCCTACAAGGACGCGCCGCACTGCCGCGCCTCCCTGTGGGTCACCGGCGCCAGCCGCAACTACGAGGACACCGGGCACCCCGCCGTACGCGCCTTCCGCGCCGGCACCAAGCACCTCAAGACGCACTCGCAGTGGCAACTGGAGGGCTGGGCCGCCGCGATGTGGTTCACGGACGCCGCCCGTTCCTGCCGCACGGTCACGCGCGCGTGCGTCGGCCGTTTCATGGAGCGCGGCGCACGGTACTCGGCCGATGGCCTGCTGCTTCCGGTGACGTTCGCGAAGCACGCGGAGCCGCCGAGAACTCGGGAGACGTGCCTGTCGGTCGCGAAATGGACCGACGCGGAAGGCTGGGCCACACAGGGAGGCGGCATGACGCACACCTGTTTTGACGTTCCGCAGCTCTCCTACCAGCCATGACGCGGCTCCGGACATGACCCCAGATAGGCCATTCGGCGAGTTGGTTCCGGGAAACGCCTACCAATCCGGCATCTGTTCAGGAACAACATGATGATGAGGAACAACCCTCGCCAGGTGATCTCCGTCTAACTACCCGGTAGACGGAGAAGGCGGACTGTTCAGACAGATACGAGGGCGCATGCAGATTTCTTTCCTGATTCACAATGCGTACGGGATCGGAGGGACGATCCGTACGACGTACAACCTCGCCAGCGCGCTCGCCGACCACCACGACGTGGAGGTCGTCTCCGTCTTCCGGCACCGGGACGCGCCGGTGTTCGCGCCGGACCCGCGCGTGCGGGTGCGCCACCTGGTCGACCTGCGCAAGGGCACGGCCGGTTACGAGGGCGACGACCCGGAGGTCCAGCGGCCCGCCGCGGTCTTCCCGCGCAGCGAGGGGCGCTACGAGCAGTACAGCGCGCTCACCGACCGGCGGATCGCCGAGCACCTCGGCTCGCTGGAGGCCGACGTCGTCGTCGGCACCCGGCCCGGACTCAATGTGCACCTCGCCCGGGACACCAGGCGCGGGGTGCTGCGCGTCGGCCAGGAGCACCTCACCCTCGGCACGCACTCCACCGCGCTCCGCCGTGAACTGCGCGCCAGCTACCCGCGCCTCGACGCGCTGACCACGACCACGGAGGCCGACGCCTACGCCTACCGCGAGCAGTTGCGGCTCCCCGGCGTGCGCATAGAGGCGATGCCCAACCCGGTGCCCGAGCCCGGCGTCGCGCCCGCCGACGGCAGCGGCAAATGGGTCGTGGCGGCCGGCAGGCTCGCGCCCGTGAAGCGCTACGACCTGCTGGTGCGCGCCTTCGACCAGGTGCGCGCCGAGCGGCCCGACTGGCGCCTGCGCATCTACGGAGGCGGCAAGCAGAAGGACAAGCTGCGCACGCTCATCGACGAGCTCGGCCTCTACAACCACGTGTACCTCATGGGGCCCGCCCACCCCATAGAGCCGGAGTGGGCGAAAGGTTCCCTCGCCGCGGTGACGTCGAGGTTCGAGTCCTTCGGCATGACGATCGTCGAGGCGATGCGCTGCGGTCTGCCGGTGGTCGCCACGGACTGCCCGCACGGCCCCGGCGAGATCATCGACAACGGTGTCGACGGCCGGCTCGTCAAGGTCGGCAGCGTCGACGCCATCTCCGGCGGTCTGCTCGAACTCATCAACAACGACGATCTGCGCCAGGAGATGAGCGCCCGCGCCCTCACCCGTTCCGAGCGCTTCGACCCGGCGCGGATCGCGGAGCGCTATGAGGGCCTGTTCGGCTCGCTCACCAGCCGCGGCGGCTCCCTCGGCCTGCTGCACCGGGCCCGCGGCTCGCTCCTGGGCGGCGCCTACGCGGTGCGCGACGTCCTTCGACCGCAGCGGAAGGAACACGCCGCATGACAGCCCCCACGGCCCCGCCCCCGCCGTGCCCCGAAGACAGCGACAGGAGCGTCCGCATGCCGCCCCGAGCCGACTGCATCGCCGACTCAGCCGGCGGGCTCACCTTCGACGTCACCGACCACGGGTCGCCCGACCCGGCCACCCTGATGCTCGTCGACCGGGCCTCGGGGCTCACGGTGCGGCTGCCGCTCACGCCGACCGGCGAGGGGCGGCTGCGCGCGTCGCTGCCGATAAGCGTCTCCCTCGCGGAGGGCCGCTGGGACGCGTACGCGCAGGTCGCGGGGGACGAGCCGGTGCGGCTCATGCCGGGCGTCAACGATCTGCGCTCGCTGGTGGACCGGGCGCCGAGCGGCTCGCGCGGCTACGTGGCCGTACGCATCCCGTACGCCACCAAGCACGGCAACCTCACCGTGCGCAGCTGGCTTCGGGCGCCGCACGCGGAGGCCGGTGAACTGCTCATCGCGGACGGTGAGTTGACCGTGCACGGGCGGGTCTACGGCGCCGACTTCACGGCGAAGGCGTACGCGGAGATCCGCTCCCGCGCGGTCCGCGGCCCCGTGCTGCGCGCCGAACTGGACTGGGACGGACCGCGGTTCACGCTGCGCATCGGCTACGACGAGCTGCGCGAGGGTCGTTGGGACCTGTGGCTGCGGCCCGCGGGGGACGACGGGCCGCAGGTGCGGCTGGCCCGGCTGCTCGACGACATCGCCGACAAGAAGCCGATCTTCACGTACCCGGTGGCGCGCGTGACCGTCGCGGGCCGCGGCGAACTGGCCGCGGAGGCCTACTACACGGGGTCCAACGACCTTTCCGTGCAAGTGAGTTCGGTTCAGGGCTAGGAACCTAGTCCTTGCGCCCGGACTCCAGCGGCCGGTCCTCGAAGGCCGCGAACTCCGGGTGGTGCAGGTCGAACGCGGGGGACTCCGAGCGGATCTTCGGCAGCGTGACGAAGTTGTGGCGCGGCGGCGGGCAGGCCGTCGCCCACTCCAGGGACCTGCCGTACCCCCACGGGTCGTCGACCTCGACCTTCACCCCGTACTTCGCCGTCCGCCAGACGTTGTAGAGGAACGGCAGCGTGGAGAGGCCGAGCAGGAACGCGCCGATCGACGACAGGGTGTTGAGCGCCGTGAAGCCGTCCGCCGCCAGATAGTCCGCGTACCGGCGCGGCATGCCCTCCGCGCCCAGCCAGTGCTGGACCAGGAACGTCGTGTGGAAGCCGACGAACAGCGTCCAGAAGTGGATCTTGCCGAGCCGCTCGTCGAGCAGCTTCCCCGTCAGCTTCGGCCACCAGAAGTAGAAGCCGGCGAAGGTCGCGAAGACGACCGTGCCGAACACCACGTAGTGGAAGTGCGCCACCACGAAGTACGAGTCGGTGACATGGAAGTCCATCGGCGGCGAGGCGAGGATGACGCCGGTCAGGCCCCCGAAGAGGAACGTGGTCAGGAAGCCGACCGACCACAGCATCGGCGTCTCGAAGGACAGTGAGCCCTTCAGCATCGTCCCGGTCCAGTTGAAGAACTTCACACCGGTCGGCACCGCGATCAGGAACGACATGAACGAGAAGAAAGGCAGCAGCACCCCGCCGGTGGCGAACATGTGGTGCGCCCACACGACCACCGACAAGCCCGTGATCGCCATCGTCGCGCCGACCAGCATCGTGTAGCCCCAGATCGGCTTGCGGCTGAAGACCGGCAGGATCTCGCTGATGATCCCGAAGAAGGGCAGCGCGATGATGTAGACCTCCGGATGCCCGAAGAACCAGAAGAGGTGCTGCCACAGCAGCGCACCCCCGTACTGGGCCTCGAAGACGACGGACCCGAACCGCCGGTCCGCCTCAAGGCAGAGCAGCGCGGCCGCGAGCACCGGGAACGCGAGCAGCACCAGGATCGACGTGAACAGCGTGTTCCACGTGAAGATCGGCATCCGGAACATCGTCATGCCCGGCGCCCGCATCCCGATGATCGTGGTCAGGAAGTTCACCGAGCCGAGGATCGTGCCGAACCCGGCGAGCGCGAGCCCCATGATCCACAGGTCGGCGCCGATGCCGGGGGAGCGGGTCAGGCTGTTCAGCGGCGCGTACGCGAACCAGCCGAAGTCCGCGGCCCCGCCCGGCACGACGAGCGAGCCGAGCACGATCAGGCCGCCGAAGAGGAACAGCCAGTACGAGAACATGTTCAGGCGCGGGAACGCGACGTCCGGCGCACCGATCTGCAGCGGCATGATCTCGTTGGCGAAGCCGGCGAAGGTCGGCGTCGCGAACAGCAGCAGCATGATCGTGCCGTGCATCGTGAACAGCTGGTTGTACTCCTCGTTGGAGAGCATCTGCATGCCGGGGCGGGCCAGTTCGGCCCGCATGAGCAGGGCCATGACCCCGCCGATCAGGAAGAAGCCGAACGACGTGATCAGGTAGAGGTGACCGATCTTCTTGTGGTCGGTCGTGGTCAGCCAGTCCACGACGATCCGCCCCGGGCGTCGCTCGCGCGGCGCCCCCACCGTCGCGGGCCCGGCCTGTAACCCGGTCGTACCCATCGCTTGCCCCCTCGCTGCTCGGCTGCGCGCCTCGGGCCTGCCGCGGACTCAGGCCATGATGCTCGCGCGGGGACCCGCGGCGACAGAGGGCGTACCCCTGTTTCTGGCATGGACAGACAATTCCCGGGCGGCCTCAACTCGCCCGTGCCGCCGCCGGATTCGGAATGCACGGGGGAATTGCGCGCGGTCCGTCGCAATTCCCCCGCGTCGCGCGGAGAAAGCGAGAATAAGAAGCGAGTAAGAAGCAGGAAACCCTCGAACGTGTGAGGAACTCCTAATAGCCAACTGTCGTGATCTTGTGACAAAAGCGTGACGCGCGGCCTACGGTGGCGGCATGGCACCCATTCCCACCCCGCCGACCGAGCCGCAGGACAATTCGGACGCGTATCTCGGCCTCGAAGCAGAGGCCGCCGAGTCGCAGGCCCGTGGCCGCGGCTGGTCCACCGTCAGGCAGCTGCCGCCGGGCGCGATCATCACCATGGAGTACCTGTCCGGGCGGCTCAACTTCGAGGTCACCGAGGGAAGAGTGACGCGCTGCTGGAAGGGCTGAGGCCCCTGAAGCGTGCGAAGGCCCCCGAACCTGGAAGAGGTTCGGGGGCCTTCGCGGTGCGGGGCTTGGTTGTGCGTACCGGGCCCCGCCGTCTGTGGGTGCGCTCAGGACACCGTTCTCGTCGAGGGCGTCCCGCGCGTGACTCTCTCCGTGGTCGGTCGGCGGCTGCCCGCCGGGGTGGTCGGCGTGCGCTCGCCGCGCGGCGTGTGCGGCCCCTGTGGGAGCAGCTGGCGGCCCGATCTGGTGGCACCGGCGGACTCGTGCGCGCGGGTCGTGGTCATCGCGGGGACCGGCACAGGATCGGACTCCGGCTGTGGCAGCCGGGCGCCGGAGCGGCGGCCGCGCAGGCGGTCGCGCCACGAGAGGATCCACGCCTCCGCGCGGGCCACCAGCGGCTCGAACCAGGGCAGCGCGAGCAGGATGAGCAGGCCCGCGGCCCAGCCCAGCAGCACGTCGCTCAGCCAGTGCGTGCCGAGGTAGACCGTGGTCAGGCCGACGCTCAGGGAGATCACCGCGGAGACCGCGGACAGCCAGCGCCTGGCCCGCGGGGTGGAGGCGAGGTAGGCGAGGATGCCCCAGGTCACCACCGCGTTCGCGGTGTGGCCCGAAGGAAATATGTCGCCGCCCTGCCACATCTCGCTCGACCCGATGGTGGTGGCGTAGTGCGGGCCCGCGCGGCCCATGCCGTACTTGGCGGCGCCCACCGTCACGTTGAGCAGCAGCAGTGCGGTACCGAACATCAGCAGCGGGCGCAGCGTGTGCTGTCGCCACGACCGCCAGCCCAGCCACGCCACCACCATCACGGCCGTCGGACCGCGCTGGCCGAGGACGACCCAGTAGTCGAGGAAGGCGTGGATGTCGGGCCACTGCTGGTACGGCCGGAAGAACATGACCTGCCAGTCGACCGCGACCAGCCATGACGTGGTGAGCACCGCCACCACGATCGTGAGGTAGAAGGACAGGGTCAGCCCGAAGAGCACGACCCGGTGCCGGCTCATGTGGGGCATGTCCACATGGGTCGGTCGTTCGGGCTCGCGATCGAGCCTGGCGAAGACCCGCTCCACACGGCGGGTCAGGTTTCGTTCGGTACGCACCCAATCGACGCTACAGCGACCGGCAGGTGGACCGACGCGAATCAGGCGCTTTGTGATGACGATGTGATGTGGGATTGATCTCAGATGGCCGATTATTCCCACGATTTCAGCACCCCGGAAGGAAAGATTCCTGAATTCAAAGATCGTTTCCGGGGCCCATTATATGACGCTTATGAATGCGTTCACCTGATACCCGTGTGGAATTGGCCGTTCACTCACCGCTCACGGCGGACCCGACCCGTTCAGCCAGAACGCTCCGTAGGCCGCCGACAACGCAGCGAGACCGCCGACCACCCACGCCGACCTGGCCGTACGCCACCGGGCGAGCGCCACCGCGAGCGGCAGCAGCAGCGGGAACGCGGGCAGCAGCAGCCGCGGCTTCGAGCCGAAGTACCCCGAGGCGCACAGCGCGAGCACGACCACGATGCCCGTGTAGACGAGCACCGGCACCGGCTGGTGCTGCCGCACCCCGGCGACGTAGAGCCAGATCACCAGGGCGACCCCGACGATCAGGCCGACCCCGGCGAGCGCGCCGAGCGGCGACGTGAACTGGTCGGCGACGAACCCGGCGAAGGCCACGCCCCCGTCGAAGCCGTTGCCCCACTGCGCCTGCACGTCGAGATAGCCGAAGAGCCCGCCACCGGTCCGCTGCCCGACCCACAGCACGTACGCCGCAGCGCCCGCAGGCGCCAGGAGCACACCCAGTACGAGCCGCCACACGACCCGTCGCTCGCGCGCGATCCACAGCGCCGCCGCCACCCACACCGCCACCACGACGGCCGCCCCGATCGGCCGGGTCAGACCCGCGAGCGCGGCGAGCGACCCTGCGTACACCCAGTGCCGGCGCAGCACCGCGTACAGACCCCACGCCGCGAGCGCCGTGAACAGCGCCTCGCTGTACGCCATCGACGCCACGATCCCGACGGGCAGCGCGCCCCACAGCACGGCGAGCCAGATCCCGGCGGTCCGCCCGTGCAGCAGGTCCCCGACGGCGAAGATCCCCCACGCCGCCGCAAGCGAGGCGAGCACACTCACCACGAGGCCCGCGTCCGCGTACGACAGCGGGCTGATCGCAGAGACGGCACGTTCGAGCCACGGAAGCAGCGGAAAGAACGCGAGATTCGAGTGCACGGTGCCGTCGGGCAGCGTCACCGACCAGCCGTAGCCGTGCTCCGCGATCCGCGTGTACCAGAGCGAGTCCCAGCGGGCCGTGAGCAGCGTGTGCGCGCTCTTGCCCGTCGCCGCGCTCCACACTCCGAGCACGAGCAGGCCGAACGCCCGCACCGCGGCGTATCCGAGCAGGGCGGGCGCGGCGTGCCGCGGCGAGGGTCGATGTCGTTGGTCCACGTCCGTCACGGCCCCGATTATCGGCGCCCGCACCGTGCGCCCCACCAGCAGGCCCCTTTCCCTTGAGTGGTGCACGCCACACCCGCTCGCGGGTGCCCTGAGAGGTCCGCCACGTGTCATTGGCGAGAACTCGCGTACGCTGACGGCTTACTCGCCTTATCGCCGCGGGGCCGGGAGACCGCTCCTCCCGAGCTGGAACCCAGGCCAGGCCAATGGCCTCCCCAGTCCTGGGAACCGCCGAACGCGAGGACCACTGGGAGGTAGGTACATGTCCGGGACGAACACGGCCTCCGGGCGCGCGCTCGGGCGCCTGACCGCCATGGGCACCCGCCCCCACCGCTGGGTCGTCCTCGTCGTCCTGTGCACGAGCCTCCTCCTGGTCGCGCTCGACTCGACCATCCTCTACGTCGCGCTGCCGGCGGTCACCGAGGACCTCAAGCCCACGTCCGTCGAGCTCCTGTGGATCGGTGACGCGTACCCGCTGGTGTGCGCCTCGCTGCTGATCCTGTTCGGCACGCTGGGCGACAGAGTGGGCCGCCGCAAGATCCTGCTGCTCGGCTACGCCCTGTTCGGCGCGGCCTCCGCGCTCGCCGTGTTCTCCGACACCGCGCAGGTGCTCATCGTGGCCCGCGCGATCCTCGGCATCGGCGGCGCGATGATCATGCCCGCGACGCTCTCGATCCTGCGCGACGTCTTCCCCGACCGGCACGAGCGGGCCGTCGCGATCGGCGTGTGGACCGCGGTCGCCGCGGTCGGCGCCGCCACGGGACCCGTACTCGGCGGCTTCCTCGTCGAGCACTTCTGGTGGGGTTCCGTCTTCCTCATCAACATCCCGCTGATGCTGATCATGCTGCCGCTGTGCCGGGTCCTCGTGCCCGAGTCCAAGGGGCGCAGCGACGGTCCGTGGGACCTGTTCGGCGCGCTGCTCGCCGCGCTCGGCGTGCTCGGTGTCGTCTACGGCATCAAGGAACTCGGCACCAAGCGCGATCTGCTCGACGCCGAGGCCGTGCTGCCGTTCGTCGTCGGCGTCGTGCTGCTCTTCCTCTTCGTGCGCCGCCAGCGCCGCCGCGAACACCCGCTCATCGACATGAAGCTGTTCTCGCGGGTCGCGTTCTCCACCTCCGTCGGCTGCATCGTCATCGCGATGCTCGCCCTCGTCGGCCTCGAACTGATCGCGGTCCAGTACCTCCAGCTGGTGCTCGGCCTCAGTCCGCTGGAGACCGGCCTGCGGATGCTGCCGCTGACCTTCGCCGCGATGACCGCGGGCGTCATCGGCTCGGCGGTCCTGCGCCGCTTCGGCCCACGCGCCATGGTGTCGACCGGCTTCGCGCTGACCGCCTGCGCCGTGCTGATGCTCTGCGCGATGGGCGAGCAGGACAAGCCATGGCTGCTCGGCTTCGGCTTCGTGCTGCTCGGCTTCGGCTTCCAGAGCACGCTGTTCGGGGCCTACGAGTCGATGCTCACGGAGGCGCCCGCGGACGACGCGGGGGGCGCGGCCGCGATCGGTGAGACCTCGTACCAGCTGGGCGCCGGCATGGGCATCGCGCTGCTCGGCTCCGTGATGAACGCGGCGTACGCGCCCGGACTCGGCAATGTGCCGGGGGTCTCCGACGGCACGTCGACCGCCGCGGGGCACTCTCTGGGGGAGGCGTACCAGATCGCCGCGCGGCTCGGGGACACGGCGGGGAGCGCGCTGCGGGACGCCGCGCGCGGCGCGTTCGTGCACGGTCTGCACGTCACGCTGGTCGTCAGTGCGGTCCTGCTGTTCGTGGGGGCCGTCGCCGCATTGCGGCTGCCCCGGCGGATGGAGTGCGAGGCGCCCGCGGCGGACGACGCGGACGTGGCGGCGCCGCGGCGGGCTTCGTCACGGGCCGAGTCCTCGGCCGTGTGACCAGCGGTCCGGGGGAGGTCCCCGAACCGCTCAGCTCTGATTGAAGAAACCGTCCGTCGGTTCCTTGGTGTCATGGCCCGAGACGATCTGCGTGTCCGCCGGGCTCAGCAGGAACACCCGCGTGGCGACCCGGTCGATCGAACCCCGGAGCCCGAAGATCAGGCCCGCCGCGAAGTCCACGACGCGCTTGGCGTCGGAGGCCTCCATCGACGTGAGGTTCATGATGACCGGCACCCCGTCCCGGAACATCTCTCCGATGCGCCGCGCGTCCCGGAAGCTGTCGGGGGTCACGGTGCCGATCCGGCGGCCCTTCTCCTGGGCCTCCTCGGAGGCGACCTTCACGCGCGGGTCCGTGACCCAGGCCGCGTCGCCGGCGGCGGCGGGCTCGGGCCCCTCGTCGTAGTCGTCGTCGTAGTAACGCTCTTCATCGTTGTCGTCGACGAGGCCAAGCCAGGCACTCGCCTTGCGCACCGATCCCATGGACGCCTCCTCTCACAGCGGTTCCTCTGCGTTCCGCATGTCGTGCATCCCCAATGTTCGTCCATGATGCAGATGCCGCGCCAAGGGGATAGTCGCCGCGCGGGGGTTTCGTGACGGTACTGGTGCACAGTCTGCGTGACGTTGTCCCCCAGTTCCCAAGGGTTGTACGGGATACGGCTGCTGATGGTGAGTGAAATATGATTCTTCACGGCGTATGGGTGACCTTCGGTGCGTACGGGTGAACGAAGGCACCGTGCAAGGGCTCGATACGACGCCGATCGTCGCGCGGCCGGGGTGACGGGCCGTCATCCGGCGTGCGGGGGAGTTTTCTTGTTCGGCGTGTCTCGGTTCTGACGGAGGCTCAGAGCGTGTGGAGAAGTGGCGGAAGTCCGAAAGGCGCTCTTGTGCATGGCGGTTCGACCGGCGAATACTCCCGTCAGCGATTGTCAGGAGCACGGCGTGTCCGGGATCCGGACGGCCGCCGCATCCTGACTGCGCCTCACGGGCCCCACCCTATGAGGGCCCCCGACTTCCCTACGGGAGGAACGAGCAGTGAGGATCAAGCGCAGCACCCCCCGCAGTGGCAGAGCCAGATCGACCCGGCTGATCGCCGTCGGTTCCGGTCTGCTCGCCGTGGCAGCCTTCGCGATTCCCTCCGCCAGCGCGTCCGACGCGCCGCAGACGTTCAGCGCCTCCGAACTCACCCAGACCCGTGACGCCGTCCGGTCGGCCGACGTCGCCGGTACCGCCTGGGCCGTCGACTCCAAGACCAAACAGGTCGTCGTCACCGTCGACAGCACGGTTTCGCAGGCCGAGATCAACAAGATCAAGAAGGCGGCCGGCGACACCGCGGGCGCCCTCAAGGTCGAGCGCACGGCGGGCACCTTCAAGAAGCTGATATCCGGCGGCGACGCCATCTACGCGAGCAGCTGGCGCTGCTCACTCGGCTTCAACGTCCGCAACAGCGCCGGGACCTACTACTTCCTGACCGCCGGTCACTGCACGGACGGCGCCGGGACCTGGTGGTCCAACTCCGCACGCACCGCGACCGCCGGCTCCACCACCGGGTCCAGCTTCCCCGGCAACGACTACGGCATCGTCAAGTACGCGAGCGGCGTCGCGCACCCCGGCACCGTCGGCAGCGTGGACATCACGCGCGCCGCCACGCCGTCCGTGGGCACCACCGTCACCCGCAAGGGCTCCACCACCGGCACGCACAGCGGCCGGGTCACCGCCCTCAACGCCACGGTGAACTACGGCGGCGGCGACATCGTCTCCGGCCTCATCCAGACCACGGTCTGCGCCGAGCCCGGCGACTCCGGCGGCCCGCTCTACGGCGGCTCCACCGCCTACGGCCTCACCTCCGGCGGCAGTGGCAACTGCTCCTCCGGCGGCACCACGTTCTTCCAGCCGGTGACCGAGGCGCTCAGCAGGTACGGCGTGAGCGTCTACTGATCCGACCGCTCCACCCCGAGCCACGTTCCGCAGTCGCAGCCAGCAAGGGGAGCCCCCGTCCGGCCACTTCGGCCCGGCGGGGGCTCTCCAGCTCTCCCTATGCGCCCCTTACGGGTCTACTGTCGAAGTACACGCCTTTTGCGCCCACTTCGGACCCTGGGGGGCCGTGAGATGGTCGAGGAACTGGTGACGGCGGGAGTGGCCGTCGTATGTGCCGGCGGGGTCTATGTGATGTCCGCGGCGCGCGTCGTCAAACAGTACGAGCGCGGGGTGGTGTTCCGGCTCGGCCGGCTCACCCGGTCCGTGCGCGGCCCGGGGTTCACGATGATCGTGCCGTTCGTGGACCGGCTCCGTAAGGTCAACATGCAGATCGTGACGATGCCGGTGCCCGCACAGGACGGCATCACACGGGACAACGTCACGGTCCGGGTGGACGCCGTCATCTACTTCAAGGTGGTCGACGCGGCCGAGGCCGTGGTGCAGGTCGAGGACTACCGGTTCGCCGTCTCGCAGATGGCGCAGACCTCGCTGCGCTCCATCATCGGCAAGAGCGACCTCGACGATCTGCTGTCGAACCGCGAACAGCTCAACCAGGGCCTGGAGTTGATGATCGACAGCCCGGCCGTGGGCTGGGGCGTGCAGATCGACCGCGTCGAGATCAAGGACGTGTCGCTGCCGGAGACCATGAAGCGTTCGATGGCCCGGCAGGCCGAGGCCGACCGTGAGCGCAGGGCCCGTGTCATCAACGCCGACGCCGAGTTGCAGGCGTCGAAGAAGCTGGCGGAGGCGGCGGGCGTGATGTCCGACCAGCCGGCGGCGCTCCAACTCCGGCTGTTGCAGACCGTGGTGGCGGTCGCGGCGGAAAAGAACTCGACGCTGGTGCTGCCGTTCCCGGTCGAGCTGCTGCGCTTCCTGGAGCGGGCCACGCCCGGAGACGCGGAGCACGCGGCGCGGGCCGCCGTTATGCAACTCGCCGAGGGGGCGCTGCCGGAGAAGGTCGTGGCGGATGCCCCCGAGTCCACGGTGAACGGCGAGCAAGCAGGGGCGAAATCCAGACAGGAGTAGACCTCACCCTCCGCCCCTCCCCGGGTGCACGGTGTGTCTGCCTCGGAGGTCGACGTGCGGTGCGGGAGCGCAACCAAGTAGTGAAGGGCGTACGGGGTTTGGCGAACGCGCGTCCGGAAGTCGACCTTGTGTGCTCCCTGTGACGGTCGGGATAGTGGGCCCGTCAGCCTCACGGATCCGGTCCGGCCCCACTCGAACCGGTATCCCAACCCCCCACAGGAGGACGAGAGTTGAAGCACCGACGCATACCCAAGCGGCGCGCCGCCGTGGCCGGAGCGGGCATCCTCGCCCTGGTCGCCGCAGGCATCACCCTCCAGACCGCGAACGCCAGCACCGAAACCCCCGACCTGGTTCCCCAGAAGCTCTCGATCGCCAAGGCCGGATCTCTCGCGTCCAGTCTGACCAAGGACCTGGGAGCGAACTCGGCGGGCAGCTACTACGACGCCAAGGCCAAGCAGCTCGTCGTCAATGTCCTGAACGACGACGCCGCGCAGACGGCACAGGCCGCCGGCGCGAAGGCCAGAGTCGTCCAGAACTCCCTCGCCGAGCTCAAGGGCGCACGGACGACCCTGAAGCAGGACGCGACCATCCCGGGCACCTCCTGGGCCGTCGACCCCGCCACCAACAAGGTCGTCGTCACCGCCGACCGCACGGTCAAGGGCTCGGCCTGGAACCAGCTCACCGGGGTCGTCGAGAAGCTCGGCGGCAAGGCCGAACTCAAGCGCAGCCAGGGTGAGTTCAGGCCGTTCGTCGCGGGCGGCGACGCCATCACGGGGGGCGGCAGCCGCTGTTCCCTCGGCTTCAACGTGACCAAGGGCGGCGAGCCGTTCTTCCTCACGGCGGGCCACTGCACCGAGTCGATCTCCACGTGGTCCGACTCCAGCGGCCAGGAGATCGGCACGAACGCCGACTCCAGCTTCCCCGACAACGACTACGGCCTGGTGAAGTACTCGGCCGGCGTCGACCACCCCAGCGAGGTCAACCTCTACAACGGCTCCGCGCAGCAGATCACCAAGGCGGCGGACGCGACCGCCGGCATGAACGTGACCCGCTCCGGCTCCACCACGCAGGTGCACGAGGGCACGGTGACCGGCCTGGACGCCACCGTGAACTACGGCAACGGCGACATCGTCAACGGCCTCATCCAGACCGATGTCTGCGCCGAGCCCGGCGACAGCGGCGGCTCGCTCTTCTCCGGCGACTCGGCGGTCGGCCTCACCTCCGGCGGCAGCGGCGACTGCACCTCCGGTGGCGAGACCTTCTTCCAGCCGGTGACGGAGGCGCTGTCCGCTACTGGCACGGAAATCGGCTGACCTGAGCTGATTCCGGGGCACCCCGCAGCTGCGGGGTGCCCCTTTTTCGACTTTCTTGTGAAAGTTTTCACAAATGCCCGAGGGTCCTTGGTCCCTACGGATCGCCGCAGGTGAGGCGGGGTGGCCGACACCCCGGCCAAAGCTCGCCGGGACCTTGGTCCCGCGACCCAGGGCCGTTCTCCGCCCCCTGAGCGGAGCGCTTAGGTGTGGAATTGAGGCATCAGCGAAAAAGGCGCGAAAAAGGGACCCTGCCGTGGATGTCGAGGGGACAGTCGACGAACTGGTCGCCGGAGCGCGCGAAGCGCTCGCGATGTTCGAGACGTACGACCAGGAACAGGTCGACCACATCGTCAAGAAGGCGTCGCTCGCGGCGCTCAGCCACCACGGCGACCTGGCGAAGGACGCCGTCGATGAGACCGGCCGGGGCGTGTTCGAGGACAAGGCGGTCAAGAACCTCTTCGCCTGCGAGCACGTCGTCAACTCGATGCGCGGCCTGAAGACGGCCGGGGCCGTCTCCCGTGACGAGATCAATGGCATCACCGAGATCGCCGAACCGGTCGGCGTCATCTGCGCGATGACCCCCGTCACCAACCCCACGTCGACCACGGTCTTCAAGGCGCTGATCGCCCTGAAGACCCGTAACCCGATCGTCTTCGCCTTCCATCCCAGCGCCCAGAAGTGCTCCGCGCGGGCCGCTCGCATCGTGCGCGACGCGGCCGTCGAGGCCGGCGCCCCCGCGCACTGCGTGCAGTGGATCGAGGAGCCGTCCATGGAGGCGACGGGCCTCCTGATGAACCACGAGGGCGTCTCCACGATCCTCGCCACCGGCGGCAATGCCATGGTCAAGGCCGCCTACTCGTGCGGGAAGCCCGCCCTCGGCGTCGGCGCGGGCAACGTACCCGCGTACGTCGCGAAGGACGCCAAGCTGGGCCGCGCCATCCACGACATCGTGCTCTCCAAGGCCTTCGACAACGGCATGATCTGCGCCTCCGAGCAGGCCGTGATCCTCGACCGGGAGATCTACGAGGACGGCATCGCCGAACTTCAGCGGCTCAACGCGCACGTGGTGACGGCCGCGGAGAAGGCCAAGCTGGAGGAGTTCGTCTTCGGCGCCACCGCCCACGGCAGCGACTGCTCGGGCGCCAAGCTGAACGCGTCCGTCGTCGGCAGGTCCGCCGCCTGGATCGCCGGGCAGGCCGGTTTCGAGGTCCCCGAGGACACCTCGATCCTCGTCGCCGAGTGCGCGGAGGTCGGTCCGGACGAGCCGCTCACCCGCGAGAAGCTCTCCCCGGTCCTCGCCGCCCTCAAGGCGAACGACACCGGGCACGGGCTCGAACTGGCCGTGCAGATGGTCGAGTTCAACGGGCTCGGCCACTCCGCCGCCATCCACACCGAGGACGAGGAGCTGGCCGAGGAGTTCGGCCGCCGGGTCAAGGCGGTCCGCGTCATCGTCAACTCGCCCTCCACCTTCGGCGGTATCGGCGACGTCTACAACTCCTTCCTCCCGTCGCTGACCCTCGGCTGCGGCTCCTACGGCCACAACTCCGTCTCGAACAACGTCTCCGCGGTCAACCTCGTCAACATCAAGCGGATCGGGCGGCGCAACACCAATATGCAGTGGTACAAGATCCCGCCGAAGATCTACTTCGAGCGGGGCGCCGTCAAGTACCTCGCCGAGATGGCCGACGTGCACCGTGTCACCGTCGTCACGGACAGGACGATGAGTGACATCGGCTTCGTCCAGAAGATCACCGACATCCTCAACTCCCGCTCCGAGGCTGTGACGTTGCAGGTCATCGACAACGTGGAGCCGAACCCGGAGCTGGCCACGGTGCGGGCGGGCGCCGCCGCGATGCGGGACTTCGGGCCCGACACGATCGTCGCGCTCGGCGGTGGTTCGCCGATGGACGCCGCGAAGATCATGTGGCTGATGTACGAGCACCCGGAGATCGAGTTCGCGGACACGAAGGAGAAGTTCTTCGACATCCGCAAGCGGGCCTACACGTTCCCGCAGCTGGGGGAGAGGGCGAAGCTCGTCGCCATCCCGACCACCTCCGGCACCGGCTCCGAGGTCACCCCCTTCGCCGTCATCTCCGACCCGGCCGCCGCCCAGAAGTACCCGCTCGCCGACTACGCGCTCACCCCGAACGTCGCGATCATCGACCCGATGCTGCCGATGAACCTGCCGCCGACGGTGACCGCCGACTCCGGCTTCGACGCGCTGACCCACGCGACGGAGGCCTACGTCTCGGTCTACGCGAACGACTTCACCGACGGCCAGTGCCTCCAGGCCATCAGGCTCGTCTTCGAGAACCTGGAGGCGTGCGTGAAGGACGGCGCCAGGGCCCCCGAGGCGCGCGAGAAGATGCACAACGCGTCCACCATCGCGGGCATGGCCTTCGCCAACGCCTTCCTCGGCCTCGTCCACGCGATGGCGCACACCCTCGGCAACACCTTCCACGTCGCGCACGGCCGCACCAACGCGCTGCTCCTCCCGCACGTCATCCGGCACAACGGCACCGTCTCGTACAAGGCGACGCCGTGGCCGAAGGCCGAGACGTACCGGGCGCCCGAGCGGCTCCAGGACATCGCGAGGATGCTGGGCCTGCCGGCGGCCACCCCCGAGGAGGGCGTGGAGTCGTACGCGAAGGCGGTCGAGGAACTGCGCGAGCGGTGCGGGATCCCGGCGTCGCTGCGTGAAGAGGGCGTCGACGAAGGGGAGTTCATGGAGGCCCTGCCGCAGCAGGCCATGAACGCCTACGCCGACCAGTGCGCGCCCGCCAACCCGCGGATGCCGATGATCGACGACATGAAGCGGCTGATGCGGCAGGCGTACTACGGAACCGAATAGCGCCCCGCTTCGAGCCCGCCGCGTCGTGTCACGACGCGGCGGGCTCCGCCGTCGGCTCCGGCCGCACGCCGCGACGCTTCTCGCGCAGGGCCGACACGAGCAGCGTCGCGACGATGCCCACCACCGCCCACGCGGACAGGACGAGCAGGGACTGCGTGAGGTCGTTGCCCTTGAAGTAGGCGATGGAGCGGGCCGCCCAGGTGCCCGCGCCCGGTGGCAGCCAGGGGCCGATCGCCTGCCAGAACGGCGGCAGCATCGGCAGCGGGAAGGCGCCGCCCGCGCTCGGATTGCCCGCGATGACGATCAGCAGGACCGCGAGGCCGATGCCGACGACGCCGGTGAGTTCCTCCAGGGCGAGCGTGATCGCGCCGACCGCGAAGGTGATCAGGGCGCCGAGCCCGGCCAGGCCCCAGAAGGATCCAGGCAGCGCGCCCAGGATCGAGTCGCCGATGATCAGTGAGCCGCCGATGCCGCCCACGATCGCGAAGACCGCGAGCGAGCCGAGCCGGATGGCGGCGCGCTGCGGGCTCGCCGGCTTGGACCCGGCGCTGATCGACATGATCGAGGCGCACAGATAGCCGCCGACGCACCAGCCGACGACGAGGTAGAAGGCCGAGAGGCCGTCGAAGTCCTGCACCGACGCCGGCGCCACGTCGACGGTCTTCACCGTGCGCTGCTGCTGGGCGTCGATCGTGGTGGCCAGGCCCTGGAGCGCGGACGCCAGGACCGTGCCGCCGCCGGACGCGACGTAGAGGGTGTCCTGCGCGCCCTTCGCGTGGAACACCAGGGCGCCGTCGATCTCCCGGTTCAGGACCTGCTCGCGGGCGGTCTTCGCGTCCTTGACCACCCGCGCGTCGAGCGGGGACCCCTGCAGCTTGTCCAGCTGCTCCGCGAGCTGCTTCGCCGCCGCGGGCTGCGGCGCGACGACGCCGAACGCGACGTCCTTCGGCTTCGGATTGTGCAGCGCCCCCACGTACGAGGTGATGAACAGGAGCTGGAGAGCCAGAACACCGATGACAAGGAGCGCGGCTCTGGGCGTGACGGCGTTTCTGAACTCTTCGGCGAACTTCATGCCTCAACGCTCGGGTGAGGCCCCGGCTCGTGCAGTCGGGGAGGGCCGAACGGGTGGGAGGCGGTTCAGGGTGGCGGGTTCCGGGTGGCGGGTTCAGCTCGCACAAATATTCGAACATGGTTTACGGTGAGGGCATCGGCCCTGATGAGGCTGGTGTGACAGGTCGGATAGAGGGGGGAGTAGTGGCGAGGTGGTTCGGATGCGGGGCTTTACGCATCTGCACACCGCCTCAGGCTTCTCCCTGCGGTACGGGGCCTCGCACCCGGACGCGCTCGCCGAGCGGGCCGCCGAGCGCGGCCTCGACGCCCTCGCCCTGACCGACCGGGACACCCTCGGCGGCGCCGTCCGCTTCGCCAAGGCCGCGGGCCGCGCCGGAATCAGGCCACTGTTCGGGGTGGACCTCGCCGTGGCCGCGCCCGTCGAAACGGCCGAGCGCACCGAACGGCGGCGCACCCCGGCCAGGGGCGGCGCGTTCGTCGACGAGTCGGCGCAGCGTGTCGTCTTCCTCGCCCAGGGCGGCGCGGACGGCTGGGCCGAACTGTGCCGGCTCGTCACCGCCGCGCACCGGGACGCGGGGGACAACCGCCGGCCCCTGCTGCCCTGGGACGCCCTGGGGGCGGACCACGGCCCCGTCCTCGTACTGCTCGGCCCCGACTCCGACGTCGGCCGCGCGCTCGCCGCGGGACGCCCGGACCGCGCGGCCCGGCTGCTCGCGCCCTGGCGGGAGCGGTACGGGAGCGCGGCGCTGCGGATCGAGGTCGTCTCCCACGGGCTGAGCGGCACAGGTCCCGGCTCGCTGCGGCACGCCGCGCGCGCCCTCGGATTCGCCGCGGACCAGGGGATCGCCCCGGTGCTCAGCAACGCCGTCCGCTACGCCGACTCCGGGCAGGGCCCGGTCGCGGACGTGCTGGACTCCGCGCGCCGCCTGGTGCCGATCGACCCGCGCTCCACGCTCGACAGCGGCGAGCGGTGGCTCAAGCCGGCCATCGACATGGCGCGCATCGCCGAGCAGGTCGCCGAGGCCGCCGGATACGGGGCCAACACCGCGCGCCGCCTCCTCGACGTCACCGAGGAGACCGCCCAGGCCTGCCGGGTCGACCCCGAGGACGACCTGGGGCTCGGCCGGGTGCACTTCCCCGAACCCGGCCTCGTGGGCGCCGCCCGGCGCACCCCCGACCGGGTGCTGCGCTCGCGCTGCACCGCCGCGATGCTGGCCCGCCGCTACGACTACAAGCGCCGGTACTGGGACCGTCTGGAGGACGAGCTGGGCCTGATCGAACGGCAGGGCTACGCCTCCTACTTCCTCACCGTCGCCCAAGTGGTCTCCGACACACGGGAGTTGGGCATCCGAGTCGCTGCGCGCGGCTCCGGCGCGGGCTCGCTGGTCAACCACCTCCTTGGCATCGCCACCGCCGACCCGGTCGAACACGGACTGCTCATGGAGCGCTTCCTGTCCGAGCAGCGCATGGAGCTGCCCGACATCGACATCGACGTGGAGTCCGCCCGCCGCCTGGAGGTCTACCGGGCGATCCTGGACCGCTTCGGACCCGAGCGGGTGGCCACCGTGTCCATGCCGGAGACCTACCGGGTCCGCCATGCCGTACGGGACGTCGGCCTCGCTCTCGGTATGGAGCCCGCCGAGGTGGACCGGCTCGCGAAGTCCTTCCCGCACATCCGCGCCCGCGACGCCCGCTCCGCGCTCCAGGAGCTGCCGGAGCTGCGCGGCATCGACCCGGAGGCGTACCCGCCGAGACTGTGGGACCTCGTCGAGGCACTCGACGCGCTGCCGCGCGGGATCGCCATGCACCCGTGCGGGGTGCTGCTCTCGGACACGTCCCTGCTGCGGCGCACCCCCGTCGTGCCGACCAGCACCGAGGGCTTTCCCATGTCCCAGTTCGACAAGGAGGACGTGGAGGACCTCGGGCTTCTCAAGCTCGACGTCCTCGGGGTGCGGATGCAGTCCGCGATGGCGCACTCGGTGGGCGAGATCGAGCGGGTGGCCGGGCGACCCGAAGACGTATCAGCTCATCCAGTCCTCCCAGACCTTGGGCTGCTTCCAGACCGAGTCGCCGGGGCTTCTCTACCGTCTGAGTCACTGTCGGTTTTCGGCTCGGACTTTGGCACGGAGGCATCTGCATGGAGGAGCCCGAGGGCTCTTGGGCTGTCGAGTTCTACGACCTCAGCCGGGACTTCCCTGTCCCCGTGGGCGGCGTGGATCTCGGGCAGCTGGGCGACGTACACGAAAGAGCACGCGAGAACGGAGCGCGGGATGGCACGCCGATCGTCTGGTCGAGACGGCACGGCACGGATCCGTGGATCAACCTCTTCTTCCGTGCTGACGAGATCGTATCCAAGCAGCGGACCACGTGGCGCCGGTACGCGTACGCGCTCGTCGTCTGGCTGAACTTTCTGGAGCAGCGGGGGCGGCTCTGGTACGAGGCGAGCAAGCGCGACTACGCGGACTTCAAGCACTGGCGGATGGCAGACTCCCGCAACTGCTGGCGGGTGGAGGGCACCTCCTTCGACACTGACCGGGCGGGACTGAAGAGGTTCTACGTGTGGGCCTCCGGCGAGTACGAGGTCTTCAATCCGATTCCGTCCCAGTCTGCGCAGTCCGGCGGCAACCTCGGGCAAGGGGCCGGGCGCCGGGATCCCTCCCGTCCGGCCGGAGCGCCTCGACGCCAGGTGAAATGGCTGCTGCGCAAGGCTTTCGAGCAGTGGAAGGACGTGGGGCTGAGGGGGTATGGGTTCGACGGCCTGCGCCCGGAGAGCTGGCACGGCTTCAACGAGGACCGCAACACGGCGTTCGTCGAGGGGCTGTGGGGTACGGGGCTTCGGCTGGAGGAGTGGGCGAGCGTCCTGGACGTCGAGCTGCCGCTGGTCCCGGTGACGAGCAGGTACCCGAAGGCGTGGCTGGCGCAGTCCTGCGCCAAGGGGCGTCGCTACGGACGTAACTACCGGATCCCGCGGGCGGTTGTGAAAGCCGTGGCAGGCTACATGGACCCGATGGAAGGCTCGCGAGCAGAGGCGATCGGGCGGGCGCAGCGGGTCGGTCGGTACGAGCGGGTGCCAGGCCTCGTGATGGTGACCGGGCACAACCCCCGTGCGCGGACACTCAAAGTGCGGACCCCGCGCGGGAGTTCCGCGACGATGTCCCTTGATGTTCTGGGTCCACAAGAGCGGCTCCGCTTGTTCCGGGAGACAGAACACGGGCTGGAGCCGCTCGCCGTCTGGCTGAGCGTCGACGGCCTGCCGCATCGGGCCCACAGCTGGGAGAACACGTTCGCTACCGCCAACTCCCGGGTTGCCCAGGCGTGGGCACGCTCGCGGTGGCCCGGGTTTGACGACCTGGAGGCGGAGCAGCGGGAGAGGCGGGCCTCCCAGTGTCCGCTGTGGGCTCGGCCGCACATGCTGCGGCACTCCTACGCGCTGGTCTGGTACTCGATCCTGAGCGCCGTATGGGAGCAGCGCCTGCAGGGGTTCACCGAAGCCGAGAAGCATTCGTTTCGTGAGCAGTTCGGCGACATCTGGTACCAGCTGGCCACGATGCTCGGGCATCGCAACCCGCAGACCACCAGGGACTGGTACCTGGCACCCTTCACGGCCCTGGAAGTCGACTACCTGATGGCGTTGGTCGACGGTGATCAGCGGGAGGCCGTCGACATTCTGCTGGGGAGAATCGCCGCGGATAGTGAGCTGGTCCTGTCTCCGGTTCCCGAGGATGGGGAGCTTCTCGACGACCCGGAGGACGGCGAATGAGCCGGCGAGGTCGCAAGGCGAGCGTGCCTTCCGGGGACTGGCAGTCGCCGGAGCGGCTTGTCATCACTGAGGACGAGTGCAGCGTCTTCTTCGTCGAGGAGAAGGGGCGCTGCAGCAAGGTGTACGACTTTGCGAAACTGCAGGTCAGCGCTGGTATTCAGCGGTGGCTGGCCCGGTCGTTCGCGCGGGTGACTGGACCGACTTGCGGAGTCAAGCGGGTTAGTGCTGCCGAGGGTCTCTGGTGCGGGGTGCAGCTCCTGGCGGGATATCTCGCGAAAGTGGACCCGGTCGTGTACGAGCCCGCGCACATCACTGCCGCCCACATCAAGGAGAGCTTGCTTGCCGTTTCCCTGGGCTCCAGGAAGTCCCATGTGGAGCGACTGCGTGCGATCTTCCGTGCCGACAAGGAGCTGTCGACCGAGGCGCGCAACGCCATCCTGTACGGGCGGTTGCCCGCGTACGAGTCGAAGGTGCAGCCGTACAGCCACGAGGAGCACCAGGAGCTCATGACCGCGGTTCGTCACGACATCCGCGTCGCCCGCGACCGGATCCAAGAGGGGCGCGAGGTCCTGGCCGCGTACCGCCGCGGCGACCTCGGCCCACCCGGCCGTTTCAACCATGCCGAGAAGCTCGGCCGCGTGCTGGACACCCTCGACCGAACCGGGGACGTGCCACGGCGCGTGACACCGTCGTCGCCACAGGGCGGGATCCCCGCCTGGGTGCAGGCACTGGGCGGGGTCTCCGGACTTGTGTCCCGGCTGACGCTGACGCGCACGGAGACGGTGGCGTTCTGCTTGATGTTCATCGATCTGACTAGTGAGAACTTCGGCACGATCGGAGAGTGGCCGGCGGCGCACTTCCGGCCGGACGGTGACCTTGGAGGGCCCGCACTGGCTCTCGTGGACGAAGTGAAGCCACGTCGAGGGCCGTCGTTGGAGTTCATGGTGACGTCGTTGGAGGATGTCCCTGCATCGCTTTCCGACGTGCTGCAGATGAAGGATGACGACAAGCATCTGCTCCGTTCTGCCTTCCGCGTCTACCAACTGCTGCTGGACCTGACGGAGTTCGCGAGACGCCACGGCGGAGACACACACGCCTTCTGTTACCCGAAAGTCCGCGCTCGGGGAGGTCTCGCGTGGGGGAACGGCACCCATCGGAGCGGGATCGTGGCCTGGGCGGCGGGGCACGGCTTCCGTCCTGAGGAGAGAGCCGGCCGCCCGGAAAGCGAGGGTGATACGCCTGGTGAACTCATCGACGATGGTGCGACGACCGAGCAGGACAGGGGGAAGGAGAAGGCCGAAGAGGCAGCGGACAAGGGGCTGGCGGTCAATGTGCACCGGCTTCGGCGGGCGGCGCTGGAGCGCGGGGGAAGACCCGTGGCGCACACCAGGGAGACGTATCAGAACTATCTGCGGACGAGCCGTCCGGCGACTGAGCGCGGGCGCACGGTCATGCGCGAAGCGCTGGAGGAAGAGGTCACCAAGGCACGCGCGGTGCAGGAGATTCCGGTGCTGACGGACGACTTCCTCGCACGTGCTGCCGAGGCTCCGAAGCAGGCCGCGGCCGATATCGGCGTGGACACGGAGACTCTCGCCCGGCTGGTCTCCGGTGAGCAGGACACCGTGCTGGTGGGCTGCACGGCCCCGGAGGACAGCCCGCTCACGGGGTCCGGAAAGCCATGCGGCGCCTCATTCCTCGACGACTGCCTGCGGTGCGAGAACGCGCGTGCACTGCCCCGCCACCTGTCGGTCCAAGTCGAGGCGCACGGTCGCCTCAAGCATCTGCAGCGCGACCTTGATCCACGCCTGTGGGCCCACCTCCACGCCGAGACATTCGCCCGTCTGTCCAACCTGCTGGGGCACTACACCCCGGCCGAGCGCTCCGACGCCCGCGACCGCGTCACGGCCGCCGAGCGAGCGCTCGTGGACGACCTCATCAACGGAAGGATGAACCTGCGGTGACAACCGTGTCGTCACCCGGCCCCTCGGCCGGGGCAGCCCTTCTGCCGGGACCGGATACCGTGGTCCTGGCTCACCGCCCGCTCCGTGACTCGACGGACAAGGCCACACTGTCCCGGTTCGGGGACCCGGTCTGGCGTCTGGGTCCAGGGCTGCTTGACGATCAGCTGTGCCCGGTCAGTGAGAACTGGCCGCGTCTGGTGCCCGACTCTTTGCGGGAAGGCTTCACGACGTGCGCATGGGTCGCGCTCAACACCAACTGGCCCGCTCAACTGCGGCCGGGACTGATCGATGAGCAGCCCGAGGTCCTGACGATCCACAAATGGGTCATGTCCATGTCGCCTTTTGCCGCATGGCTGGATTCCCGCGGTTTCACGCGCTTGTGTGATGTCAGCAGTCGGGACCTGGGCCTGTACAAGAGCCACGTCCTTGCCCTGCCCAACTCCACGGAGGACAAGAGACGCCTGCTGCACGCGGTTCGGGTCGTCTGGGGTTACCGGGACGCGCTGCCCGACGAGCACCGTCTCCCGCCCCGCAGACCATGGGGTGCCGCCTCGACGGATGACCTGGTCGGCGTCAAGCGCGTGCAGAGCCGGTACAACAAGACGCCGCGCATCGATCCCCTCACCATGGATGCCTTGCTGGCATGGGCCCTTCGGATGGTCGAGGGCTTCGGGCCCGACATCCGCGACGCGGCCCGTGAAGCACGACTGCTCTTGGACGGGCGGCATCCGGCGACCCTGGCAGCACGTGACCGGTTCGGTTCCGGTTCCTTGAAGGGTCGTCTCGCGGTCTACCTGGCCGAACTTCACCGCGCGGGCCGCGGCCTGCCCGGCACGAAACGCCGCGAGCGCCACGGCGGCCAGCTCGGAGTGGATCACCAGCACATCGCCCGCATGGTGGCGTCCACCGGACCTCATGTGAAGCCGTACGACGGCCTGTTGCTGTCCATGGCTGAGGGCTACGGCCTTGAACTGGAATCCGACGCCTACTTTCTCGGCCCGATCGCGGGCAGCTTCCAGGGTGCTCCGTGGCGCGACCGCCCGATCGGTGTGCGCGAGGTCAACCAGCTGGTGCGCTACTTGACGGCCGCATGCTTCATCGTCATCTGCTACCTCTCCGGCATGCGCAGCGGCGAGGTTCTGCAGCTCCGCCGCGGATGCCTGCGCGAGGACGAGTACGGCGGACTGGTGCTCGTTGGGCGGCGCAGCAAAGGTTCCGACCATGATCCCGATCCCGACCCGGAGGGGACGGAGGAACGGGCGTGGGCCGTGGTCGGAGCGGTCGCTCCCGTCGTGCAGATGCTGGAGTCGCTCTCCGGTGCCGAGCTGCTGTTCCCGCCGAGCCGGCAACGCACCACCACGGTCCGCTCGCGCCGGAAGCAGTCGAAGCCGACGGGCACGATGAACGACGACATCCGGGAGTTCATGGGCTGGGTGAACGCCCAGTTCTCCGGCCGGGACGATCCGGCCATCCCGCCCGACCCGACGAAGGACATTCACGCGGCACGTTTCCGCCGCACGCTCGCCCACTTCGTGGTACGACGCCCGGGCGGACTCGCGGCGGCGCAAGGGCAGTACGGGCATATTCGAGCCAAGGTGACACTCGGCTACGCCGGAGACGCCGACACCAGCTGGATGGAGGACCTCGCCCTCGAGGAGCTGGAGATGGTCAGCGAGCAGGTGGACGAGGACCTGCGAGCGCTCGACGACGGCGAACACGTCAGCGGGCCGTCCGCACGGGAGTACCGGCACCGGGTCCGGAAGTCCGCGGCCGTGTTCACAGGGCGCGTCGTCATCCAGGCCGACAACGCCCGACGCCTACTGTCCAGCAAGCATCCCGACATTCACCACGGACAGGGCATGACCTGCGTGTGGCGATACGAGACCGCGGGCTGCCGGGAGGAACGAGAAGTGGCCGGAGTGGATGTGCACGGACCGGACGAGCCGCTCTGCCGCACCGAATGCGTCAACCTCGCCTACACCGACCGCAACATCGAGGACAAGAAGAGAGAACTCGCCCGGCACGAGGCCGCCGCAGTCGATCCGCTGTCGCCAAGGCCCCTGAGGGACCGGGAGGCGGCGAAAGCCACCCAGGCGCGCGCGGTGATCACCGCACATGAACTGGGGCGGCACGGAAACAGCCAGCAGAAACCAGTGGGTAAGGAGCGGCTTGATGGGACGCAGACCTCGTGACCGGGACAGAGATGCCACCGCGATCAAAGCGGCGGCCGAGCGGCTACTGGCCGGAACCCCCCTGCGCTCGGCCTCGGGCAGGCTGACCGCCACCGAACTTATTGTCGAGGCGGGACTGCGCCGCGACGTTGTATATCCCCACCACCAGGACCTGGTCGATGAGTTCCGGCTTTGCGCCCAGGCGCAGGACCGCGTGCCGACTGCGGCCCAGGAACTCGCCGAGCGGTACGCGGCCGTGACCGAGGAGCTGAAGGAGACCACGCAACAGCTCGCAAAGGAAAGGAAGTTGACCGCCTACCTGCGCCGAACCACCGTGGAGCTGGCCATCGAGGCGGAGAACCTGCGCCGCGACCAGGAGGACGCTGCCGACGCCACGGTGGTGTCGATGCAGCGACGGCGCGGGCCGGGCCGCAGGTTCCCGCCGTCGGGGCCGGGGAGCTGAAGAGTCACGGCCCCTGATCTGCGCGAACGGTTCTTCCAGAGGGCGGCCATTGACCGCATCCGGCGTGGAATAATTTGAGGTGCTATTCTGAGGAGTGAACTGAGGCCGGAGGAGGTGGAGGAATGGTCGGCACGCAAGCCCACCCCGGGATGCTTGTCCTGCTGCGTGAGTCTCGCGGGCTCACGCAGGCGGAGGTCTGTGCGGCCATGTCCAAGGCATCTCCCATGGGTGCGACGGCGGTGTCGCAGGGATACGTGAGCCGAGCGGAGTCAGGGCGACTCGCCGTCTGTGACGACCGGCTGGAGTGGTACGCGGCCGCGCTCGGCTACCCGCAGGACCTGCTCTGTCTGGATCCGCAGGTGGGAGGGGTGGGCGTCGGGCTGATCCATCACCGCAAGAAGGCCGCCCTGTCCGCCTCCGCGCTACGCCAGGTGCACGCCCAACTGACCCTCACCCGAATGCAGTTGCAAGGAATCACGTCGGCGGCACGGACTCCTGGCGAGGCTTCCGGGTTTGCGCGCGTGCCGTTGTCTACGCTCACGACCCCGAAGGACGCCGCCCGACAAGTACGCAAGGCGTGGGGGCTGTCCCCGGGGCCGGTTCCGGACGTGATCGAGGCGGTCGAGAACGCCGGAGGGCTGGTAGCCGTACGAGATCTCGGCAGCGATCTGCTGGACGCCGTCAGCCAGTGGGGCGAGGCCGGGCCCCCGCTGCTCCTGGTCAACGACCGGGCGCCCGGCGACCGTTGCCGGTTCAGCGTCGCTCATGAACTCGGCCACCTGATCATGCACGTGGAGCCCGGCGCCGGGTCCCAGCAGGAGAAGCAGGCCGACGCCTTCGCGGCGGAACTCCTCATGCCGGCCGCCGACATCCGGAACGCCTTCAAGGGCGGCGTCGATCTGCAACGGCTCATGGAACTCAAGCGAACCTGGCGGGTATCCATGAGCGCCCTGCTGCGCCGCGCCCTTGACTTGAACGCCCTGACCGAGTGGCAGCACCGTACCCTCGTCATCGAGATGTCCGCACTCGGCTACCGCACGGCCGAACCCGTGAAGATCCCCCGCGAGCAACCCCGGACCGTGCCTGCACTCGTACGAACATTGCTCAACGAGCGCGGGCTTACCCTCGAAGCGGCAGCTGCCTGCGCCCGGTTGCTGCCCGAGGACTTCCAGCACTTGTACGTCGAAGGTCACCGCACGTCACCGTTGCCGTCGCATTGAAGGACCGTCCATGACCGACGCTTCCGCTGTCCCGCCCCGTCCTCGCACCTCCGATTCTGTACCGGACGGCATGGCCCTCCTGCGCGGCCGCATGCTGATCCAGTCCCGCCCCACCCTCGTCAAGAAGGTGGCGGGGCAGATCGCCCCCAGTCTCAGCGGCCTGATCCTGTGCGGCGAGAGCGCTGCACGGACGGCGCAGCGGATGCGGCGGGACGAGGGGTACAGCGGGGTCCTGCTCGCTGATCCGGCCCGCTACGAATCGGAGCCCGCCACCGAGGAGGCCCCGTTCCCCGAGAACGAACCGGCCGGGTTCTTCATGAATGACCCGCTGGAGGTCTCCCTCTCCCGGCAGCGAGCGGCCGGCGTCACCGCGCCGATCACCCCGACCGGCTACATCCAGGCCGAGGACTCTGACGCTCTCCGGGCCGCGGTCCGCCGCATGGTCGAACTGGGCGACCCTTCGGTGATCTTCGCGGTGCCGGTCGACGTGGCATGGCTCCGGAACGAGGAGTCGACGCGACAGTTGATCGGTTTCTTGCAGATGGTCCGAGGACCCAAGGCGATCATGCTGGGCGGGCAGATGGATCCGCTCGCGCGGTACGCGAAGGCGGTCGCCCACCTGCGCATGCTGATCGCCGAGGTGCCGGACGCCGCACTGGTCCGTGCCGATCTCGCCGCATTCGGTGCCCTGTCGTCCGGCGCCCTCTTCACCGCCTTCGGCGGGAGCAGCGGCCTCCGGCACATTGTCGCTCCCGGAGAGAAGGCGCAGACCAGCAGGAAGGGCGGCGGTGGGCCCACGGCGCCGCATGTGCTTCACCCCGAGCTGATGGACTTCTACCTGGGGGACAACCTGGCGGACAAGTACGGTGGCGCTCCCGCACCCATCTGCGAGTGCTACGCCTGCGAAGGCCGGTCCTTGGACATCTTCACCAGCAACCACGCGCCCCTGCCTGCGCAGGCCGCCGCCCACAACATCGCCGTGCTCATGGGCTGGCTCCGCGACCTCTGCGCGATTCCCGCAGGGACCGAGCGGGAGCGGTGGTGGCACAACCGATGCCGTAGCGCCGTTGACCAGTACCCGTTGGTGAACGCCACCCTCCGGCAGCCCGGTGCTTTCAAGGTGCCCGAGCAGCTCAACCGGTGGGCGCTGGCCGCGCCGGATTCCGCCCGTGCCGCACTCGAAGCCCCGCGTGCTCAGCACACCCGCTGATACAGCTCCTCCACGAACCGCCATGCCGCCGCGGTATGCCGCTGCGGCCGGTAGGGCTCGGGTTCCAGAGCCATCTCGATCTCGTCCCCCATGTCGATGAGGACTCCGATGCCGTAGAAGTCCGCCTCCGCCAGCACCTCGTCCAGACGTGCGGGGCGGCGGCTGAGCAGCATGGCCCGACGGCAGAATGGGGCGAACCGGCCTGCTCTCTCAAGCCCCTGGCGCCACCCGGACGCCGGTACCACGGCGAGATCCACCTGCAAGGGGCGCACCGCACGCCGCGTCACCGTCCGGCGGTCCCGGTCCGCCGCTCCGGCCGGCAGGGAACGCAGCGCCCGCCTCTCGTGCTGGTCCAGTGAGGCCAGCGGAACCGGCATGCCGACCGGCAGCGACAGCAGCGTCTCCAGTGGGTGCCGCCGGTCCAGGCGTTCCGCGCCGACCTCTCGGCGGCGCTCGTCCTCGGCAGGGGCGAGGCGGTAGAAGAACAACGCCTTTTCGCCGATGACCTGGGTAAACGCGGTCTTCCCGCCCTGCCCCACAAGCTGGGCGGACACCGTCTTCACCGAGCCGTCAAGCACGGAACCCACCGAGGTCATCATGGTCTCCACCCTGCCTCACCCGGCCGTGACCGCAAACACCGGCCCCGTCGGCTATCCAACCTGTTCCGTTCCTGTCACCGCTGCCAAACGACGCAAGAGGCCCTCCAGGTACTGCCAGAGCTCGTTGTCGTCGCTACGTCGGTAGTGCTTGCGCCGCTCCCCGGGATCCTGCGGAAGCCGCACGGCGAGCTCAGCCCTCACCAGCGCCCGGATCGGCGCCTGATAGAGGCTGGCGGAGATCCCGTAGGAAGCTGCCAGGTCTCCCATGCAGACACCCCGGTCATCGGCCTGGGCGAGCGCGAGTAGTACTTCCGCCCGATAGCGGTTCCCGAAGAGGCTCACCGAGAGCTCCCGCATTCCCTCGGATGGGCTTTGAGGCATGATTCATGATTCATTTATCACGTCTCATATGTCAACCCACCGGTCCGAGCCCTTCGGTTCTGTTTTGCCGGAGCGCCGTTCTTCGTTCTGCGCTGATCCAGGCGTTCACCGCAGGCCCGCGGTGCTGGCGGGCCGTACCGCGCCCGGTCCGAAGCGGGCGCGGGCGCGGTCGGCCGCGGCCTCGATGCGGCGGGTCTTGTCGTCGTCGGGGCCGAAGGTCAGCTGCCGGGACGCCGAGGCGGCGTCGCCGAGCTCGCCCGCGCGCAAGGTGAGGGAGCAGACACGGGCCCGCTGCAGGCCCAGAGACCAGTGCAACATGTGGGCGGACGTGCGGAGTTGGGGGCTGTGCGCGGTGGACTCGGACAGGGTGCGGCTGCGGGTGGTCGTGGAGCGGTCGGCGTACTGGACGGTCAGGGTCAGCGAGCGGCAAGCCTGCCGCTCTCCGCGGAGCCGGGCGCCGAGTTGTTCGGCGAGGTGGGTCAGCGCGGCGCGCTGTCGGGTGGCGTCGAGCTCGTCGCGCTCGAAGCGGTGCTCGGCGCTGAACGTACGGGGCGGGGCGCCCGCGACGACTCGCGCGGGGTCGATGCCGGCCGCGCGTTCGCGGAGCGTGCGCCCGGTCGCTGTGCCCAGGATGCGCTGGAGGGTGAGCAGCGGGGTGGCGGCGATCTGGTCGGCGGTGTGCAGTCCGTACGAGGTCAGGGTGCGGGCGGTGGCCGGGCCGACGCCGGGCAGCGCGGCGGCGGGGAGTCCATGAAGGAACCGGGTGATGGCCTCGGGGTCGTCGGGAACGGTACGGATGGCGCCGGGCTCCCCGCGGTGGGCGGCGAGCTGGGCGAGCAGCGGGTTGGGGCCGATGCCGACCGTCACGTCGAGGCCGTGGAGCGCGGCCGCGCGCATCCGGATCAGGGCGGCGAGCCCGGCGGCGTCGCGGTCGAAGTAGCGGGTGCTCCCGGACACGTCGGCGAGGGCCGCGTCCGGCGGCAGGGCCTGGGCAACGGGGGTGAACTCGCCGACCATGTCGAGAAGTCGCCGGTAGACGGGGTCCGGCTGCGGGTCGCCGAAGTGGAGGTAGAGGATCATCCCCGGTCACCCCGCGCTTCCGGGGCTCGCATGGTGGAAGGACCGTCCGTCGAGCGCGTCGAGGGCGGGCAGGCCGGCGGAGGCGGGAGTGCCGGGCGGCTGGAGGTCGGCCCAGGGGTGCAGGGTGTAACCGGTCGGCTGGGTGATGGTGCGGCGCGGACCTGCCCGGCGTGCGGCAGTCTCGGGCCGGGTGAGGCGGTTGGCGACGGCGGCGGGGCCGCCCTCGCGGTACAGGTCGATCAGCTCGGCCAGGTTCCAGGCGGCCGTGCCGGTGATGCTGAAGGCGCGCGGCGGGCGACGGGCCAGGGTGCCGCGGACGAGAAGCAGACTGCTGTGGAAGACGGTGTGGGCGCAGCGTGCGTGGCTGTCCTCGAAGAACGCCAGGTCGGACAGGCCGGTGGGGTCGTCCAGGGTGGCGAAGATGACGCGCTTGCCGGAGCGGATCGGCGGGGTCTGGGTGGCGACCTTGACGCCGGCGACGAGCACGGTGGCGCCGTGCCGAAGGCCCGGCAGATCGGCGGCGGGGGTCGCGCCGATCTCGGCGAGCAGGGACCTGTGCTCGTCGAGGAGGTGGTGGGAGATGTCTATGCCGAGCACGTCCAGCTCGGCGGCGAGCTGCTCGGAGCTGCTCATGGCCGGCAGGCCCGTGGTGGTGACGGCGGCGTTCGGCTCCGTGTCGGCGCCCTCCGTGTTCTCTGTGTTCTCCATGGGGAGTTGACCCGCGGTTGAGCCGCGCTTGCTGCGGCCCGAGCGGTGCAGCTCGGTGACCTTCAACAGCAGCTCACGGCGGGGACCGAACGCGTCCAACGCACCGACCTGCGCCAGCCGTTCGGCCAGCGGGCGGCTGGGCCGGGCGCGCTGCCAGAAGTCCTCGAGCGAGGTGTACGGCTGCCCGGCGGTGATGCGCCCACTCTCGGCCTCCGTGATGCCGCGTACCTGCGACAGACCGATCCGCACCCCCCACTTGCCAGACACCAGTTCGATTATGTGTGCGGCCTGGGAGTGGTTGATGTCGGGCAGCAGCAGCGGTACCCCGTGACGCCGGGCGTCCGCGGCCAGCACACGCTTGTGGTACATCCCCGGATCGTGCGTGAGCAGCCCCGCGAGCAGGGCCGCCATCCGGTGGGCCTTGAGCCAGCTCGACTGGTAGGCGGGCTGCGCGAAGGCCGCGGCGTGCGCCTTGGCGAAGCCGAAGCTGCCGAAGCCCTCCAGGATCTTCCACACGTCGCGTACGGCTTGGACCGGATAGCCGCGTCCCCGCGCCTGGTCGGCGAACCAGGCCCGGACCCGGCCCTGCCGCTCGGGGTTCGACAGGGCACGGCGGGCCTCGTCCGCCATGCCCCGGTCGCAGCCGGTCATCGTCACCATGATCGCGATGACCTGCTCGTGAAAGACGACCTGTCCTTCGGTCTCCTTGAGGATCGGCTTCAGGTCCGGATGCGCGTAGCGGGGCCGGTTCTGGCCGTCGCGGGCCTTGATCAGTGGCTCCACCATGTTCGCCGCGACCGGTCCTGGCCGGAACAGGCTGATGTCGAGTGCCAGGTCGTCGAACGACCGAGGCTGCAGATTTTGCACCAGCTCTCTCTGCCCCGGACTCTCCAATTGGAAGGTCCCCAGGGTGTCCCCGGAGCTGATCAGGTCGTACGTGGCCGGGTCGTCCGGCGGCATCTGTGCGGGGTCGTCCAGGTCGAGCCGTTCGCCGGTGACGCGTTCGATCTCGGCGGCCGCGTGCGCGAGCGCCGACTGCATGCGTACGCCGATGACGTCGATCTTCGGGTGACCGGTGTCCTCGATGTCCTCCTTGTCGAACTGGGACATGGCGATGTTCTCCACCGTGGTCGGCGCCACCGGGGTGCGCTGCAGCAGCCCGGCGTTGGAGACGAGGAGGCCGCACGGGTGCATCGCTGCCTCGTGCGGCAGCCCATCGAGCGCCTCCACCAGTTCCCAGAGCCGGCCGTGGTCCTCGGCGGCGACCTCGCGCAGCTCCGGCAGCTCGACGAGCGCGGCCCGCACGTCCTTCGCCCGGATATGGGGGAACGCCTTGCCGAGCCGGGCCGCCTCGTCCGGGTCCATACCGCGGGCGCGGGCCACGTCCTCGATCGCCCCGCGCGCCCGATACGTCTTGTAGACCGCGAGCGTCGCCACCCGGTCGGCCCCGAACCGCTCCCGTACCGCCTGATACACCTCCAGGCGGCGTGCCGACTCCACATCCAGATCGATGTCGGGCAGCGCGGACCGCCGCGCGGACAGAAACCGCTCCATGAGCAGGCCGTGCGCCACCGGGTCGACCGGGCTGATCCCGAGCAGGTGCGTGACAAGCGAGCCCACGCCCGAGCCGCGGGCTGCAACGCGGATGTCAAGGCGCTGGGCCTGCGCCGCCACCTCGGCCACGGTCAGGAAGTACCCGGCGAAACCGTGCCCGGCGACGATCCGCAGCTCGTCCTCGAGCCGGTCCCAGCGCCCCGCCTCCCGGTGGTAGCCGCGGTTCATCATGCCCGCCGCGCACTTCTCGGCCAGCACGCGGTCGGCGGTGTCCGCCCGCGCGCCCACCAGCTCGGCCTCGGGAAGATTCAGCCGGCCCAGACCGAAGGCCTCGCCCGGGTCGACCACGCAGGCTGCCGCCGTCTCCTCGGTCGCCGCGAGCAGCCGCCGAGCTTCCAAGCCTCGGCCGCCCACCGCCTCGGCGATCCGCCCGGCGATCCGCTCCATCTCCCCGGTGTCCTTCAGCCACCGCTGCCCGCTGTCGAGCCGGGACGTGTCCCGGCCGTCGATCGGCACCAGCGAGCGTGCGGAATCCAGAATGTCGGCGACCTCGCCCTGATGCGGGTCGGCGTAGCGCACCGAATTGCTCAGCACGGTCTCCACCTGCTGCTCGGCGGCAAAGCCCGCCATCCGTGCGGCAAGGCGCAACGACCCAGGACCCGTACCGGTCCGCCCGTGCCACGACACCTCCATACGCAACGACTGGCCGAACCGCTCACGCCACGGATCCACCAGGGCCGCGGCCCGGTCCGGGCGTCCCGATGCCAGCGCTTGCCCCACCTCGGAATCGGCCCCGAGCAGCACGAACACCTCATCGTTCGCACAGGCCAGGTCCTCCCAGGTGACGCCCTGACCGGATGCCGCCGATACGAGACGGCACAGCTCGGCCCAGCCGTGCGCGGTCCGAGCCAGGAACACCGCGCGCAGCGGCGCCTCCGTCACGAACGCGCCGCCCCTGGCGGGGGTCCGCTGCCGTGTCGTCGGCGACGGACCGGATGTCGGCACGCCGGGCACGGACAGGTCGGCGCCGAACAACGGGCGGATCCCGGCCCGCGCGCACGCCTTGGCGAAGCGCACCGCGCCCGCGAGGGAGTCCCGGTCGGTCAGCGCCAGGGCGTCTAGCCCCCGTTCTGCGGCCCGCTCCGCCAGTGCCTGCGGGTGGCTGGCCCCGTAACGCAGCGAATAGCCGCTCGCTGCACGGAGGTGCGTAAACGACATACACACCTCCTGTTGCTCATAACCCCCCCTTTGGTTCATCTGCGTCATCTCGACCGTGGAAGCACTCTAACTCAATGTTCGCACATTCGTTCGATAGTCGAAGGGCTGGAAGCCTCAAGGCGTGGCTCACCGGGTGGCTACTCGACGGGGGCAGGGTGGTCGTTGATCCAGGACAGGCCGCCGAGGTCGAGGCGTCGACGTGTGCAGGTGGCGGCAACGTAGGCGAGCTGGGCTTCGCTGTCGTTGATCGGTGGGGTGCGACGGGCTGTGTGCCATTGGGTTCACAGGAGAACGGTGGTTCGAAGTTCGCGGCGAATTTCCCTGACGCCCATTCCCGGCCCCTGGCCCGGTGGGCGGTGGACACGGTCACCTCGGCAGCGTCCTCGGGTGCCAGGGGGCGACGGCGGCCAGGATGGCGTTGGGGCCGTGGGTGTCGACGAGGTCGACGAAAGGCTGCAGGTCGCGACCGCTGGGTCGCACGGGGCGTACTCCTGGAGGTCGCCACAGGTGGTGAAGAGCAGGAGTTCGGGGGGGTCGCGCCGCGCCGCTGGTAGATCGCCTGGGCGGAATCTCCGACCATGACGAACTGGGCGCGTTCGCTTGGGCGAGGAAGACCTGCTCGACTGTGGGGTTGGTGTCCTGGGTCTTATCCAGGAGGAGGTGGGAAGCAGGGTGGCAAGCCAGCGAGTAAGGGGATTACCGGATGAAAAGGAAGGTTCCGTCATACGCTTGGGTGGCCAGATAGTCTTCGACAGTGGGGAACTCGCCGGTGACGGGTAGAAGCGGAGCGTACGCATGCCGATAGCCGTTCCCGCTTCTCGAGGCCGGGTTCCGGCAGCGGCAGCGGAGCAGTTCGCGGCAGCCCGGGGTGGGCAGGTGTCGGCGTTCGTGACTCGGACCAGCCGGGGAGTCGGCCAGCGATGCCCCTGGGAGCTGGTGTCTATGGGTGGGCATTCGGACTCCGAGCGCGGGGCGGTGGCATGGATCATCGCGGAGGCCTTGATGCGACAGCGGTGCGGCAAGGTGACACACGCATTCGACTCTTGGAGGGCGGCCGCGCTAGGCGGCACTCCGCTGACTGGGCAACGGCGGCAGTTGGTCACGGCGTTTGCGGAACCGGTATTTAAGCCGCAGAACGATCCGGCGGCCAAACCGCATCACGGAGTGCCGGGCCATGTAGGCGAATGGCTCTGGTACTTGCTGGCGTTGGAAAGCCCGGATACGCCCGCACGAGCACGGGAGTACCTGACCCCACCCAAGGACAACGTCAACGACTCCGGTGGAGACGGTCTGGTGATCTATCGCTCACGTTCAGGCACCGGACCAGAACTTCTCTTCCGTCTATGGGAGATGAAGAAATACACCGGTAAGGATGATTCGGTCACCGACACGGTTCGCGGTGCCTGGGATCAGCTATCGGAACATGGCATCAACTACGTGATCTCCCAGATAGCCTGGGCCGACCGGGAAGTCTCTGGCGACGTCGGCACGTTTGTCAGCGAACTGGCCGATCTGTGGCTGGAAGGGCATCCCAGCAGCGGTGCCGGGGTGAGCGTGGCCACCAACACGTCTGCGGCTCCGAAACAGCGAGCCTTCACCACGTCTCACGAGCGCATTCCGCACCTACGGCACGATGGTCAACTTGAAGGCGTGATCGTGGCCATCGATGACTTCCCCGATTTCGCCCGGCACGTTCAGGAACTGGTGTGGACCGCACTGTAAACCCCGAAATCCTCGCGATCGCGCTCGGCGTCCACGAGGCTGGCCTGCTGCCGTCCCCAGATGAACTCGCTGCATTGATCGCCGAGGTTGAAGTCGGCGCTATCAGGTCCGAGGCTGGCGTTTCGGACCAACTGCTAGGGACAGCCTGGTACCTGCACGGCATCGCTGCGGCTCTTGAAGGCACCGAACTGTATGATCCGGTTCGGCGCCGACACGCCTTCGCCGTCAGCGCCCACATTCTTGAACTGGCTCTGGACGACCGCCGCAATCGTCTCGACACCGCCAATGGGCCCGAGGACGACAGGACCGGCGAAGACGACGACCTGGCGGAGACCGCAGACGCGGAGGATCCCGATGAGGTTCGAGCCCGCCGTCTGGCACTGGCGTTCGGCGCCCAGGTTGGCTACCGGCGATGTGAGCAAGACCCGAACGCTGCCGCAGTTTTCCGTCAGGTCGACCCACTCCTGGTCACCGAGGAGTCGCTGGCCTCTCACCTGGATACCCTCGCGGTTGAGGCCGGGGTGGCTTTTTTGGGCTTGCAGCGACGCAGGCTGACCCGGGTAGTACGCGTATGGCGAAGGCAGTTGGGCGATCTGCAGCGACTGGCCGGCGTCACCGATCTACGAGAGAGCATGTATGGCCCGGCGCAGGCCGTCATTGAGGCGGTTCACAACCTGACGCTGTTTCTCACTCGTGCCGACCCCGCAGCATTGGAGACCGCCCGGGCCCACCTGCAAGGCGTGGTCACCGGCAGCGCTGGCCTGGCGGACCGCTCCGCTCGATGGGTCGCTGCCCATCTGCTGGAACTCCTGGATGACCTGGCAGACGGCAGTCTCCAGCGGCTACTGCCTCCCGATACCCCGCCAGCACTCGCCCAGGCCTTTGCCCTGTCCGACCCCCCAGTGATGACGCTGTGGCCGCCGCAGCGCGAGCTGCTGCAGCAGTCTCGCCCGCTGGACCCGGCCACCTCCCGGCTGCTGATCAGCGTGCCGACCAGTGCTGGCAAGACACTCATGGCACAGCTAGTCATCTGCGCCCATCTGGCTGCTGACGCCGGTCGGGTGCTGTATGTCTCGCCACTGCGCAGCCTGGGCCGGGAGATGCGCCAGGCCCTTCGCTCCCGGCTACGGGTGCTGGGCCGCAAACTCGGCGACGACCAGCCCGACTTCCCCGCGCCCGGCGCCCAGGCCACAGTCGGCGACGCAGACGTGGAGGTCCTCACTCCCGAGCGGCTGATGCACGCCCTGCGGCAGGACGCGAATGCGGCCCTGGAGGGGGTGGGCCTGATCGTGGTCGATGAAGCTCATCACATGCAGCACACCGAGCGCGGCTTCCTCCTCGAAGGACTGCTGGCGTTCTGCCAGGCCCATCCAAGCCCACCGCGGCTGGTCCTGCTGTCTGCCGCGGTCGGCAACCACGCTGAGCTCGCAGCCTGGCTCGATCCCAGCCAGCCCGCCAAGGACGTCGTGTTCACCTCACAGTGGCGCGGGCCCCGTCGGTTGCACGGCCTGCTGAGCCCGATAAAGTTCACTGACCAGCTCACTCGCACCAAGCTCCCGCCGCGCGCGAACCGGACCCGCAACACCGAGGCAGTCCTGCCGATGGGCCTGCGCATCAGCGTCCGCCCGACCTCGACCGGCAAGACTTTTCACATGGCCACTCAGCGTGACCAGCCGCTCGGCCAGCGGATCTACCGTGAGAAGTTCCCCGGCGACACCACCGGTAAGCAGACCTCATCAGTAACGAACTACGCCCTGTTCGCATTCGGGGCTGCACATCTATCGCGCGCCGGCAGTGTCTTGGTGGTCTGTACCTCCCGCGTCGCCACGCGCAACACCGCCCGGGCTATCGCCGCCCTCCTGCCCGAATTTCCGCCCGCGGCCCCACTGGCCGGTTTCCTCGCCGACACTCTCGGCGCCGACCACCCGATCGTGGACTGCGCCCGACACGGGGTCGCCTACCACCACGCCCAACTGCCCGCCGAGGTCCTGCACGCGGTCGAGGACGCCCTACGCAGTGACCAACTCAAAGCACTGTGCTGTACCAGCACCCTCACCGACGGGGTCAACCTGCCGGTGCGCTCCGTCATCATCAACAGTGAGATCGACGACGGTCTGCCACGCACATGGTCCGGCCAGCCGCAAATGGGACCAGCGCAACTGCTCAACGCCGTTGGCCGTGCCGGCCGGGCCGGACGCGAAAGCGAAGGCTGGATCCTGCTCACCCGCCACCGCGACCCGCGCTCCCCGGACTTTGCCTTGCTCGAACCTAGTGCGGAGCGCCTGCAAGTGTTGTCCGCGCTCGGCACCGATGACGCCCTGACCGACCTCGCCGCCGCCGAACAGCTGATTGCCGACACCGCCGATGCCATCTTCAAGCTCGCCGAGAACCACGCTGCCAACTTCGCCTCCTACGTGTGGTTCACCCTAGACGCGCTCTCCCGCGTTCCCACCCTCACAACCATCGAGCCGATGGCTGCCGTCGGGCGGCTGCTGGCCATGCGACAGCTGCCGCCCGATCTCAAGGACCGCTGGCTGCATCTGGCCGCAAAGGTCGCCGAACAGTACGAGGCCACCGAACCGGCCGCCCGGCGGCGCTGGACCACCCCGGGCACCAGCATCGGCACCGCCCGCACTCTGGACTCGATCGCCGAAGCCCTCACCCAGGCCCTCCTGCGAGACCCCGCCGCCACCGCGCCGGCCTACGAGGGCATCTGGGCGGAGGTCCTGGCTGGCGTGTTCCCCGACGAATGGCCACTCCAGCGCACCCTGGACTTCTTCACCCAATACGGCGTGTACGGCGTTCTGCTAACTTTCCCGGAAGCCAAGGAAGCGTGGACTTTCACCGAGAAGCGGACCGGCACCAGGGCTCGCCTCCACGTAGACATCGCTGCGGCGATCACCGGATGGACCGGTGGCACGACCATCCCCGACCTCGCCGACGCCTGGCTGCCGGGCCTGCCTCGCGAATGGGCTTTGGAACAGACCGTCAGCAACATCAGCGTCACCTTCGAGCACTATCTTGCCTGGACCCTCGGCGCGCTGACCAACCTCATCAATACCCGTCTGGAACAAGCACGGGCCGAGATCAGGCTGCCCGCGACCGTCGGCTGGCACCTGCGTCATGGCGTCGACACTGCTCAGGCCCTCGCCCTGCTAAACGCTGGAGTCACCTCCCGCCGCCTCGCCCACCAGATCGGCCGGTCGGCCAACGACCGGAACATCGGCGCCGATGAACTGCGCGCCTGGCTGACCGACCTCCACATTGACGGATGGCGCCGCGAATTTTCCGCCACCTCCTATGAGATCAACGACCTGCTGGAATACGTCCGCACCCGCCGCCCCAGCATGATCGGCAGCCTGCTCGACGCCAGACGTACCTCCTTGCATGTCACCACCACCGGAGTGACAGTCGATGACGGCCTCCCCGTTCAGTTGAGGTTCGCTCCCGGTCCTCAGCCATCGCCCCTGACCGCCGAAGCAAACCAAGGCACTGTGGCTATCATCCCGGCCGACGCGTATCTCGACGTCCTCACGATCATCGACAGCGGAATCGATTTCGACGCGACCCTCACTGACGACCGGCTCACTTTGAGCCTGCGGGCCGCCTGGTGACATCCACACCATTCAGCAACCCGGACTTTAGGATGAGGCGTTGGGTAGGGGCGCCCGTTGCACCATTGCTAATGGTGTGGTCTATTCGGGACGGCTCCGCCTAAGGTCGACTTGCAGCCGGGCCCTGTGCTGGTCGCCGTAGATGGCACTACATTTCTGGAACCCGGCACGTTCCGGGCGCGCTGAGCCTCTGGGAACCTTCGCTAAGCAGTGCGCGTCCTCGCTCGTATAGTGCTGGGATCACGAGCGGATGGAGGCGGGGCGTGACGGCAGGGAGTAACCCAGAGGCAGCCAGGCCTCTGCAGGTCCGGCAGGTCCGGCAGGCCCTCGCGCGCGAGTTCGACGGGCTGATTGACGTGAGGGACGGCGGCTTCTCCCGACACCGCGAGATCTTGTTCTTCTCCCGTGCCCTCGCGGCGAAGGCAGTGCGGATCGCGACAGACTGCACCTCGCAGGAGGCGGCCGCGGCTGTCACCGACGGAGCGGATGACTTTGGCATCGATGCCGTGGCCGTGTCCTCGGCCACTGGTGAGTTGTGGTTGATCCAGGCCAAGTGGAGTGACCAGGGCACGGCCCAGTTCACGTCCGCCGACGCCTCCAAGCTCCTCAATGCCTTTCGGATGCTGGACAACCTGGACTTCGACCGCTTCAACGCCCGGTTCCAGGGCTTCGCGGACCGGATCCACAGTGTGCTTGCCCAGCCCATGTCCCAGGTCCACCTCGTCGCCGCCGTCATGGGGCCGGCGGCACCAGCGACGAGTGCCCTGCAACTAATCCACCGGGAGTCCCCCGACCTAGGCGCCCGCACCGACCTGAGGGTGCTCGCAAGCAGCGACCTGCATGCGGCGATCCGTCAGGACCTGGCGCCACAATCAGTGACCGTGACGGCCACCTTCGCCGACGGCTGGTACGGGCAGGACCTGCCGTATCCCGCCCACGTCGGCACAGTCACCGCGGACGAGATCGCCCTCTGGTACGAGCGGCACGGCGGAGAACTACTCAACATCAACGTACGCCGCTCGCTGGGGCACACACCGGTCAACGCCACGCTAGACGACAGCCTGGCCAAGAACCCCGAGAACTTCTGGTACTTCAACAACGGGATCACCGTGCTGTGCGAGTCAGCCACCGCCGAATACTTCGGCCGCCGCGCCCAGGGCGCGCCGGTGCGCCTCACACTGGCTGACGCGCAGATCGTCAATGGCGCACAGACCGTGGCATCGCTGTACCGCGCCTTCGCGGACGATCCGCAGGCGCTCGCCGATGTGAAGGTCATGGTGCGGATCATCACCGTCGGACAAACCCCGCCCGGGTTCGCCAGCTCGGTCACGGTGGCCACCAACACCCAAAACCATGTGGAGCAGCGTGACTTCATTGCGCTGGACCCGGTGCAGGCCTACATCCGCGACGACTTCCGGCTCACTCTAGAGAAGGACTACATCGTCAAGCGCGGTGAGCTTGAGCCCGCGCCCGACGCGGGCTGCACCGTGCTGGAAGCGGCCACCGCGCTGGCCTGCGCCCACCCCGACGCACGGATGGTCGCAGGAACGCGTGCCTCCACCGACTTCCTGTGGCAGTCCGCCCCGGAGGGCGGCTATACGCAACTGTTTGCCGAGCCGCCCACCGCCGTGCAGATCTGGCGCTCGGTGCAATTGCTGCGCATCGTGCAGCAGACCGTCCACGGCCTGGCCGCGACCTTGCCAGGCCGGGCTGCCGCGATCGCGGAGAGCGGCGCCCTCCTGGTGGCTCATCTGGTGTTCCAGCGCACGAACATTGAGGCGATCGACGACCTTGACGCGGACTGGCAGCCCACGTTGGACGCTGCTGTAAAACTCACCGCGCAGGCACTGGCGCACCTCATCGCCGAAGTCGACCGGCTTTACGGGCCGCATAGCTTCGTCTCGCGCACCTTCTCACAGGCGACCGCGTGCCGGGACCTGGCTGCAGCAGTTCTGGCCTCGTTCGAACGACAGGGGCACCACCCCGAGCTCGCCGTCTATCAGCGTCCCCCTGAGACGCGCCGCGGGCGGCGTCCCAACCCTGTGCGGCTCTTGGTTGATCAGCACCGGCTGCCGGAGGGCACCCAGCTCATGTACCACCCCGGGACCCGTGAGGACGAGGCGATCGGAGAGTGGTTGAACGCCGACCCGAACCGGTTCATTGCGACATGGACCAACGACACGGCCAAGCCCCTGCTGTGGGCGGCGGACGGAGGCCGCTACTCCCTCGCCGGTCTGATTCTGCACATGTGGCGACAGGCAGGTTGGGACGACGCCCCGATCGCGGTGCAGGGCAGTAGGCGCTGGGCTCTGCCCGGTGGCCCCGCATTGAGCGACCTTGCGCAGGAGCTGTGGCACGAGACCCACACCACCGAGCCGTACCCGGGCGAGAGTGGCGGGGACGTGAGGCGGGAGGACGGCACGAACGGTGCCTGAGCCACGGATCATCGCCAAGCGCTACGCGCTGCGCGAATCGCTCGACGAAGGCGGCATGGGGCAGGTCTGGCGCGCCTACGATCTGCTCTTGGGCCGCGATGTCGCCGTCAAACTCATCCTGGACGACCTCGCCGCCCACCATGACGCCGCCGCCTTCGTGGAACGCTTCCAACGAGAGGTGCGTGTGACCGCGCAGCTGCACCACTCGGGCATCCCCCAGGTGTACGACGCCTTCCTCGACGGCACCGCAGACCGCATGTTTATGGTCATGGAACTAGTACAGGGCGTTTCCCTGAAGCGCGTGATCGACGTTTCCGGGAGCGTGCCTTCGGTGTGGGCCGTGTGTCTGGCCCTGCACGTATGCGCCGCCCTGCACCACGCTCACGAAGTCCACGTGATCCACCGCGACATCAAGCCAGCCAACATCATGATCACGGTCGACGGCGCCGTGAAGGTTCTGGACTTTGGCATCGCCATGGCCCTGGGAGCGGATGCGCCCACCCGCCTGACGAAACCCCAACAGATCATCGGCAGCCCGCACTACATGGCCCCCGAACAGTTCGACGCGGGGCACATCACGCCGCAGACCGACCTCTACGCCTTGGGCGTGGTCCTGCACGAGCTCCTGGCAGGTGAGCGGCTGTTCGACGGGGGCAACATCGTCAACCTGATGTGCGCGCACGTGCTCCAGCCGCCCGCACCAGTGCGCAGAACCCGCGGGGATGTTGACCCGCGACTGGAACGGCTCATCCTCGATCTGCTGGCCAAGCGAGCCTACGAACGCCCCAACAGCGCCCGCCACGTGATCGACGAGCTCCTGGGACACCTGCCACACCAGCATCCCGGCTACCTGTCCTTCCCTGACCTGCCGACTTTGACAGTGCCCCCGGTGCCGATACCCGGTGGCCCACTGCGCTTGCCAGCCGTCACGTCGACGGCCGATCCCCAGCAGCGCCACATGCCGGTCGGCGCGGTGGGACGCGCCGACCGCCTGGCGGTCGCCCAGGCCCTGTTCGAAGCGGGCAAACTGAGCTCGGCACTGTCGGCCTATGAGGCCCTGGTCGCCGAACTCGGCCTCCCCGGCACACAGGCGGCGGACGACGCCCAAACCTGCCGTATCCAGGCCGCCCGCTGCCGTATCGGACTCGGCCAGCACCAACGTGCGCTGGACGATCTCCAGCGTGAACTGGCCCTGTTGAGCAGGCACCGGGCACCCACGGACACCGTGGTCCTGGAGGTACGTCTGTACGTTGGCCTGTTGCTCCGCGACGTGCACCGCTTCGCGGAGGCAGCCCGGGAGTTGGGCAGCCTGTACAAGGACCTGGTGGGTAGGAACGGTCCGGATCCTGCCCTGGTGGGCCAAGTGCGCGAGGCTCTCATCGGTATTCGTCGGAGGCCGCCGGGCGGCCACTCCCTTTGACGAGGCATGGGACGGTTCCTGGGAAGACCCCGGGGCCACGCGGGGAAGCCGACACATAGAAACCCGACACATGACTTGACTAATGAACGGGGCAGCGTGATCTGCTCGCGCGGCTGCTGCCCGAGACCTTCCACGACCTGGTCGTGGACATCTCGCTGTTCCGCCCCGGACCGGTCGCGGCCAACATGGTCGACCCGTTCATCAAGGCACGGCACGGCAAGCAGGCGCCCGCGTACCCGCATCCGGATCTGAAGGAGGCGCTGGAGGAGACGTGCGGCGTGGTCGTCTTCCACGAGCAGATCATCCGGATCCTGAACGTGATGACCGGGTGCAGCCTCGCCTTCGGCGACTACACGCGGCGGGCGCTCTCGAAGGCGGACCAGCTCGGGCGGGTGCGCGCCTGGTTCGAGCAGCGGGCCCGCGAGCGCGGCTACGAGGAGGAGGTCGTGGCGCGGACCTGGGAGATCATCGAGGCGTTCGGCGCGTACGGGTTCTGCAAGGCGCACGCCGTCGCGTTCGCCGTGCCCTCGTACCAGTCGGCGTGGCTGAAGGCGCACCATCCGGCCGCGTTCTACGCCGGGTTGCTCACGCACGACCCCGGCATGTACCCGAAGCGGCTGCTGCTCGCGGACGCGCGGCGGTGGGGGGTGCCGGTGCTGCCGCTCGATGTGAACGCGTCGGATCCGGCCTATCGAATCGAACTGGTGTCTGATGATGGGGGTGGTTCCGGCCGTTTCGGCGGTTTCGTCCATGGGATCCGGCTCGCGCTCGGCGATGTCCGCGGCATGAGCGAGGCCGAGGCGGAGCGGGTCGTCGAGGGACGCCCCTACGTCTCGCTCCAGGACTTCCTCTCCCGCGCCCGCCCGTCCCGCCCGGTCGCCGAACGCCTCGCGCAGGTCGGCGCGTTGGACGCCTTCGGGCGCAACCGGCGGGACCTGATGCTGCACATCGCCGAGTCGCAGCGCAGCGGACGGGGCGGCGCGCAGGGCCAGTTGGCTCTCGGCGAGACGGGGGAGGCCCCCGCCGAGGTCGCCCCCGCCCAGCTGCCCGACCTCGACGACGCCGAACGGCTCGGCGCCGAACTCGGCGTGCTCGGCATGGACACCTCGCGCCATCTCCTGGGCGACCACCGGGAGTTGCTCGACGAACTGGGAGTGGCCTCCGCGCACCGCCTGAAGGACCTGCCGCACGGACAGGTGGTCCTGGTCGCCGGCGCGAAGGGCGCCGTACAGACACCGCCGGTCCGCTCCGGCAAACGCGTCATCTTCACGACGCTCGACGACACCTCGGGCCTCGTCGACTGCGCGTTCTTCGAGGACAGCCACGACGCGGCCGCGCACACCGTCTTCCACTCCTGGCTGCTCCTCGTACGCGGCGTGGTGCAGCGCAGGGGCGGCGGCAGCGGCAAGGCCCTCTCGGTCACCGGATCCGCCGCCTGGGACCTGGCCGAACTCGCCGAACTGCGCCGCACGGGCGGCCTGTCCGCGGTCACGGACCGGCTCACCGCGGAGCGTCCCGCGACGGCCGAAGCGACGGACGGCCGCGGCATCCACCTGGAGACCGGCTACACCCTGCACCCCTGGGCGGACCTGCAACCACCCGGCGAATCCGTCAAGCAGAGCCGCAAGCTGTGGCACCAGAGCCCGGGGAGCGCGGGATGACGCAGACCACGCAGGTCCTGTACGTCCACTTCCACGACCTGGCGGACGAGCGGCTCTACCTCCGACTGCTCGCCCTCCTCGCCGAGTTCACACCCCTCGTACAGGCACTGCCGCCGGACGCCGCGCTCGCCGACGTCACGGGCGGCCTGCGCTACTTCGGCACGGACGCGGTGGCTCTGGCCGAGCGGATCCGGGCCCGGACCGGAGGTCTTTACGGGCTGCGTTCGACCATCGGCGTCGCCGCGAATCCGATGCTGGCCCGGATGGTCGCCGTCGACGGGCCGCCGTCGGCGGTGCGGGAGCTGCCTGACGACCTGGACGCGGTCGCCGCCTTTCTCGCCCACAAGTCCGCCGCCGCGCTGCACGGCGTGGGGCCCGCGACCGCCCGCACCCTGTCCTCGTACGGACTCGACAGCGTCGGCCGGATCGCCGCCGCGCCGCTCGGCACCCTGCAACGGATCCTCGGCGCCGCCGCGGGACGCCGGCTGTACGACGCGGCCCGCGGCCTCGACCCGACACCGGTGGTCCCGGCGGCCCCCGCCCGCTCGATCCGCGTCGAACACGACTTCCCGCAGGACGAGTTGGACCGCGACCGGCAGCGGTCCGCGCTGCTCGCGCTCACCGACCGGCTCGGCCTGCGGCTGCGCGCCGAGGAACAGGCGGCCCGCGCCCTCACGCTCAGCGTGCGCTACGTGGACCGCAGCACGACCACGCGTACCCGCACCCTGCGGGAGGCGTCCGCCCATACCCCGACGCTGACCTCGCTCGCGTACGAGCTCCACGACCGGCTCGGGTTGCAGCGGGCCCGTGTGCGGTCCTTCGCGTTGCGGGCCGACAACTTGGTCCCGGCGGAACGGGCTTCGCGCCAGCTTCTGTTCGACCCGGCGGACGAGCGGGCCCGGTGTATCGAGGCGGTCGTCGACCGCGCCCGGACCAAATTCGGCCCGGACGCGGTCCGCCCTGCGGCGGCCTGACCCCCGGGGCTCCGCCCCGGACCCCGCTGCTCAATCGCCGCAGGGGCTTAAGAGGCTCAATCGCCGCAAGGGAATTGGGCTAGCGGCCGTGCCGGCCACCCGCGGCGCGACGCCGCATCGAGGTGAACAGGCCTCCCGCGCCGATCGCCAGCGCGGCCGCGCCACCCATCGCGATGTACGGCGTGGTGGAGTCGCCACCCGTCTCCGCGAGGTTCTCCGAACCACCCTGTGCCGCGGGCGCGTTGGCGTCGTCGCCCATGTCCATGCCGCTGTGGTCGACCGTCGACTTGTCGGCGTCCGCGGCGATCTGCTGCTCCGAGGGCTCGGCCGCGGCGGCGGCCGTGGACGCACCGCCGTACGTCACGTCCGAGCAGGAGTAGAACGCCTCAGGGCTGTCCGAACGCTGCCAGATGCCGTAGATCAGCTGGCGGCCCGTGCGGTCCGGGAGCTTCCCGGAGAACGTGTAGTAGCCGCCCGAGGCCACCGGGTCCGTCTTCGTCGCGACCGGGTTCGACAGGTCCAGGTCGGACCACTTCAGCGGCTTCGACGCGTCGTAGCCCTGCTTCGTCATGTAGAGGTTGAAGGTGCCCTTGTGCTGGGCGGTCACCTTGTACTTGAAGGTGTACGAGCCCGCCGCGACCTTCGTCGCGGGCCAGTCGTCCCGGGCCAGGTCCATGCCCTTGAACTCGTCCGAGTTCGCCGAACACAGCTTGCCGTCCGGGATGTTCTCCTGGTGCTTGCCGCCCGCCGCACCGTCCCGGATGCCGTTCCAGTCGTACAGGGCCTGCGGGCCACCCTCGGCGACCGCCGCCTTGCACGCCGCCGACGTGGGGCTCTCGGCGCCCTCCGCGTAACAGGCGGCGACCCGGCTGGCCGGATCGCCGAGCGTGCCGTGCGCTGCCGCGGGCGCCGCGGACAGGGCGGTGAGGGCGAGGGGGATCGCCCCGACCGTGGTGAACGCGGCGAGCTTGCGACGGCTTACGGACATGGAGGTACTCCTTGATCGGGTGCATCGGGTGCATCGGGTGCATCGGGTGCATCGAGTGCATCGAGTGCATCGAGTGCATTGGGGGGTGCGGCAAGGAAGTTAGCCCGAAAAAGCGCCCCGTTCGGCCCCTGGGAGCGCTCCGAGTGGATCTTTATGGCCCCCTTAAGGCGCCCCTCAGACTCCGCTCAGGACACCCACCGATACCGCCGCTCAGGACGCCCCGTCCCGCCGTACCGGAGCGACACCCGCGCCCGCCCCGTCCCCACGAAGAACTCCAGATACCGGCGCGCGCTCACCCGCGACAGCGTGCCCGCCTCCTGGGCGCACTCCGTCGCCGAGAGCCCCGCCGGATGGGCGCGCAGCGTCCGCTCCACCAGATCCGCGGTGTGCGCGGCCAGCCCCTTCGGCAGCTCCCTCGAACCCGGCGGGCGGGCGCCGAAGATCTGGTCGACGTCCTCCTGACGGGCCTCGTCCAGATCGTCGAGGCGGGTCCGCAGCGCCGCCACATGCCTCAACTGCTCCTGCAACGCGGCCTGGTTGAACGGCTTGATCAGATAGTGCAGCGCCCCCGCCCGCAGCGCCGCCCGCACCACCTCCGCGTCCCGCGCCGCCGTGATGAACAGCGCGTCCACCGCGGTACGGGCCGGATCCCGCTCCTCCGCACCGCGCAACGTCCGCAGCACCTCGATGCCGTCCATGTCCGGCAAATACACGTCCAGAAGCACCAGATCGGGCCGCAACGACTCCGCGGCGCGCAACGCGTCCGCGCCGCTGTGCGCCACCCCGGCCACCACGAACCCGTCCATCGCGGACACATACCGGCTGTGCAGCTTCGCGACCATGAAGTCGTCGTCCACGATCAAGACCTTGATCAAGACCTTTGTCACTGGCGCAGAGTAGGTGCGCGACCACAAGGACCACAACGTCCGTTGCTTGCGGAAGGGAGACAGTCCGTTAACGCGTGGGCAACATGTGGGCCACCTCACAACCCAGAACTAGGTGGTGGCACACGTGCGCCTGCGCACACCTCTCGCCCTGCTCGGGGCCGCGGCTCTCGTCCTGGTGGCGCCACCGCTGCTCACCACGGGCAGTGGCGCCGACACCGGCACCCAGATCCCCGGCCTGCGCCTCATGGTCCCCAACACTCCCGGCGGCGGCTACGACATCACGGCACGCACCGCCGCCAAGAACGCCGAGGACGCCGGACTGACCCACAACATCGAGGTGTTCAACCTGCCCGGCGCAGGCGGCACCGTCGGCCTCACCCGCCTCGTCGGCGAACACGGCAACGGAAAACTCGCGATGTCCATGGGCCTCGGCGTCGTCGGCGCCGCCCGCTCCAACCACTCCCCGAAGACCCTCGCCGACACCACACCCATCGCCCGGCTCACCGAGGAGCCCGATGTCGTCGTGGTCGCGAAGGACTCCCCGTACAAGAACATCAAGCAGCTCATCGACGCCTGGAAGAAGAACCCCGGCAAGCTGCCCGTCGGCGGCGGCTCCTCGCCCGGCGGCCCCGACCACCTGGCACCCATGCTGATGGCGCGCGCCGCCGGCATCCAGCCGAAGCAGGTCAACTACGTCCCGTTCGACGGCGGCGGCGAGCTCCTCGCCTCCATCCTCGGCAACAAGGTCGCCTTCGGCGTCTCCGGCGTCGGCGAGTACCTCGACCAGATCAAGAGCGGCGAACTGCGCCTCCTCGCCGTCACAGGCCCCGAACGCGCCGCGGGCCTCGACGGACCCACCCTCAAGGAGTCCGGCTACGACGTGGACTTCACCAACTGGCGCGGCATCGTCGCCCCGCCCGGCCTCTCCGGCACCCAACGCGACAAACTCACCAACCTCGTACGGAAGTTGCACGCCTCCAAGGAATGGAAGAAGTCGCTGAAGACCAACGGCTGGGACGACGCGTTCCTCGTCGGCGACGACTTCGGGACGTTCCTCGACGCCGAGGACAAGCGCGTCGTGTCCGTACTGAAGGAGCTGGGGCTGTGACCCTCACCGAGACCAAGGAAGCACCGCGGACCCCCAGGACCTGGCTGCGCGAACACTCCGAACTCGGCGTCTGCGTCCTGCTGCTGGCGCTCGGCGTCCTCGTCCTCACCGACGCGCTCACCATGAACGTCGACATCGCCCAGCGCGGACCCGTCGGCCCGAAGACCGTGCCGATCGCCGTCGGCATCGGACTCCTCGCCGTCGCCGTCCTCCTCGCCGTCGACGTACTGCGCGGCGGCAGGGGAGAGGCCGAGGCCGGCGAGGACATCGACCTGTCCGAACCCGCCGACTGGCGCACCGTACTGCTGCTCGCCGGCGTCTTCCTCGCCACCGCCGTACTCATCGAACCGCTCGGCTTCCCCCTCGCGGGCGCACTGCTGTTCTGGGGCGCCGCGTACGCGCTCGGCAGCCGCCACACGACCCGCGACCCCCTGATCGCCGCGGGCCTCTCCCTGATCACCTTCGTCCTCTTCAACAACCTGCTCGGCGTCCCCCTGCCGGGCGGCCCCCTGATGGAAGTGCTGTGAGATGAACGCCCTCAACTCCCTCCTCGACGGCTTCGGCACGGCCCTCACCCCCATCAACCTCCTCTGGGCCGCCATCGGCGTCCTGCTCGGCACGGCCATCGGCGTCCTGCCCGGCATCGGCCCCGCCATGGCCGTCGCCCTGCTCCTCCCGGTGACGTACGGACTCGAACCCACCGGCGCGTTCATCATGTTCGCGGGCATCTACTACGGCGCCATGTTCGGCGGCTCGACCACCTCGATCCTCCTCAACACCCCAGGCGAGAGCGCCGCCGTCGTCGCCGCCATGGAGGGCAACCCCATGGCGAAGGCCGGACGCGGCGCGCAGGCCCTCGCGGCCGCCGCCATCGGCCACTTCGCCGGCGGCATGATCGGCACGATCCTGCTGGTCGCCCTCGCCCCGAAGGTCGCCTCGCTCGCCGTCGACATCGGCGCGCCCGACTACTTCGCCATCATGGTCCTCGCGTTCATCGCGGTGACCTCGGTGCTCGGCTCGTCGCGCGTACGAGGACTGGCGTCCTTGCTGATCGGCCTCACGATCGGGCTCGTCGGCCTCGACCAGATGACCGGCCAACAACGGCTCACCTTCGGCTCGTTGCAGCTCGCCGACGGCGTCGACGTCGTCATCGTCGCGGTCGGCCTCTTCGCCATCGGCGAGGCCCTCTGGGTCGCCGCCCACCTGCGCCGCACGAGCGGCGAGGCGATCCCGGTCGGCCGCCCCTGGCTCGGCGGCCAGGACGTGAAACGCACCTGGAAGTCCTGGCTGCGCGGCCCGCTCATCGGCTTCCCGTTCGGCGCGATCCCCGCGGGCGGCGCCGAGATTCCCACGTTCCTCTCCTACGTCACCGAGAAGCGCCTGTCCAAGCACAAGGACGAGTGGGGCAAGGGCGCGATCGAAGGCGTCGCGGGCCCCGAGTCGGCCGCCTCGGCATCAGCCGCGGGCACGCTGGTCTCGATGCTCACTCTCGGCCTGCCCACGACCGCGGTCGCCGCGGTCATGCTCGCGGCCTTCCAGCAGTACGGAATCCAGCCGGGCCCGCTGCTCTTCGAACGCGAACCGGACCTGGTCTGGGGCCTGATCGCATCCCTCTTCGTCGGCATGGTGCTGCTGCTGGCCCTGAACCTCCCCCTGGCCCCGGTCTGGGCGAAGCTGCTGCGCATCCCCCGCCCGTACCTCTACGCCGGCATCCTCTTCTTCGCCGCGGTCGGCGCGTACGCGGTCGGCGGCGAGGCCATCGACCTCGTCATCCTGCTGATCATCGGCCTCATCGGCTTCGGCATGCGCCGCTACGGACTGCCCGTGCTGCCCGCCGTCATCGGCGTCATCCTCGGCCCGAACGCCGAGCAACAACTGCGCCGCGCCCTCCAGATCAGCGACGGCAGCGTCAGCGGACTGGTCAACACCCCGTTCTCCGTGACGGTCTACGCCGTCGTCCTGCTCATCGTGGCGTGGCCGCTGCTGAAGAAGCTGGTGGTGCGCGGGAGGCGAAGTGACGTAGACAAGACCACATGACCAACGAGAACCGTGAACCCGGGATCCGCCGGGCGACCGCCGCCGACGTGCCCGCCGTCAAGGCGGTCACGGACGCGGCGTACCACCACTACATCGCCCGCATCGGCGTCGTGCCGGCACCCATGGAGGCGGACCACGCGGCGAACGTGGCGGCGGGCCTGGTGCACGTCACGGGGGACCCGGACGTCACCGGCCTGGTCGTGGTGGAGGCCCGCCCCGACCATCTCTTCCTCGACAGCATCGCGGTCCACCCAGACGCCCACGGGCAGGGGGTGGGCCGCCGCCTGCTCACCTTCGTGGAGGAGCATGCGCGAGCGCTCGGGTTGCCCGAAGTGAAGCTCTACACGAACGCACTCATGTGGGAGAACCAGGAGCTGTACCCGCGTTACGGATACGAGCTCGTGGAGCGCCGCACGGACGGCCCCTACGACCGCGTCCACTACCGCAAGCGGCTGGGTCTGGGCGACATCTGACCGGCCCCGCTCACTCGTCGGGCCACCAGGTCTTGCGGACGTCCTTGCGCACTTCCGGACGTTCGCGCTTGAGGTCGGCCGCGTCCTCGCGCAGCCGACGCCTGATGCTGCTCGATCCGGTCGGCTTGTGCATGGTCACTCGGCGCATGATGCCTCCTGTACCCACACGGGTTCCAACGTGGTGCCGTTGTAGACCTGTTCCCGGAGCGTCCCCCTTCGAAGCGCAATTGTCAGTGGTGCTTGTCACGATGGGGGCATGACGTCATGTGGGGGAACGGCCGAGGGACCGATCGACTGGGACGCGGCGGCGGACGGCTTCGACGAGGAGCCGGATCACGGGCTGCGGGACCCGGAAGTGCGTGCTGCCTGGGCGGGACGGCTTGCGGGATGGCTGCCGGAGGAGGCATGTGCCGTGCTCGACCTCGGGTGCGGGACGGGCAGTCTGTCACTCCTCGCGGCCGAGCGGGGGCATCGGGTGACCGGGGTCGACGGCGCGCAGAAGATGCTGGAGCGCGCCCGGCGCAAGCTCGCGGGGCGTGACGCGGAGTTCCTGCTCGGGGACGCTGCGGAGCCGCCGGTGGAGCAGGGAGCGTACGACGTGGTGCTCGCCCGGCACGTGCTGTGGGCGCTGCCCGACGCCGAGGCCGTGCTGAGGCGGTGGGTGTCGCTGCTGCGGCCCGGTGGACGGCTCGTCCTGGTGGAGGGGGTCTGGGGGGAGGTGAGCCCGGCCGGGATACCCGCGGCCCGCCTGTTGGACGCGCTCGCGCCGCTCGTCGCGGACGTCCGGCGGGAGCCTCTGTCGGGGGACGCGCGGCTGTGGGGGCGGGAGGTCGCCGACGAGCGGTACGCGGTGGTCGCTGTTACGTGAGGGGTGGGAATGCGCCCCGCTTCGCCAGGAGTTCCAGCTCGTCGAGGGCCCGCGTCGCCGCCTTCGCGGCCTCCGGGTCCCGGTCGGCGAGGCCGCTCTCGGCGAACTCGTCCTCGTCCAGGCGGATCACCTGGGAGCCGTCGGCCGACACCCACAGGTCGAGGTCGAGATCCTCGGAGAGGAGGGTGGCGCCGTCGCGGACCACGGGCCGTGTGATGTCGCAGTACCAGCCCTTCAGGGTGCCGTCGCCCGCCCGGACCTCCTTGACCGCGTACCACCGGTCGCGCCAGTAGTGCTCCGTGAAGACGTCGCCCGGCTCGAAGCGGACGAAGCCGAAGTCGCGCACGCCCTCGCCGGCCCAGTCGGCGCGCACGGTGACGTGCGTGCCGTCGTCGGACAGCAGCCGCGCCGGGTAACCGATCTTTGTGCGGCCCGCCTTGACGAGCGTGACCAGAAGTTCCTCGGATTCAGATGTCGAGTGTGCGGACATGGCGGACCTCCGTCGCGTCGGTCTCGTAGCCGAACCACTTGTTGATCGCGAGCATCGGCTCGTTGCCGGTGTCGTTTCCCGTGTACGCCACCGTGATGCCGGCGACGCGGGCCCGGTGCAGGGAGTCGTTCTTGGCGAGCTTGGCGAGGCCGCGGCCGCGGAAGGCACGGGCCGTGCCGGTCATGCCCGTCTGATAGCGGCCCTCGCCGTCCGTGCGGGCCCGTGTGAACGCGGCCGGGCGGCCGTCCACCACCGCTACCGTCGTCAGTTCATGGTTGAAGAGAGGGTGGCGCCAGTTGTGCGTCAACCAGTGCGCGTAGTCGGTGAGTTCGGCGCCGACGTCGCCCGGTTCGTCGGCCACCGTCTCCGCGTCCAGCGTGAACATCGGGCGTGGGTCCGCCGCGTAGTCCGCCGCCGTACGCAATTCGACGCCGGGCGGCGGAAGCTGGAGTGGCGGCAGGGCGTCGGCGGTCAGGTCCAGGCGCAGGAAGTGCGCGGAGCGGCTCCGGGTGTAGCCGTGGGCCGCCGCCCACGCCAGGTTTCGCGGGCCATCGAGGGACCAGCAGAACACCTGCACCGCGCCGTGCCGCGCGAGGTGCTCCTCGGCGGTGCGCAGGAGCAGGGCGCCCGCGCCGCGGCCCTCGTGCGCGGGATGCACATACACGTTGGCGTAGCCCTGGCCGGGCTCCGGGCTGTCGTGTGCGATGCCGACCTGTGCCGTGCCGACCAGCTCGCCGTCGTCGGCCACCGCGACCAACTGGCGGTAGTGCGCGTCGGGATGGGTGTGCGTGGCGTCGTGCGCCACGGAGTCGGCGGTGGCGAGCATGGCGGGCAGACAGACCCGGCGGATCCGGGCGAAGCCCTCGGTGTCGGCCGGGTCGTCGAGGCGCAGCGTGCGCACGATCACGGTCATGGCGGCGTACGCTACGCGCCGCGCGCGACCGGGTGCCTTCTATTTTTCGGTGCTGCGGGAGAATCGACCGCGTGACCTTGAAGATCCGCATTGACGACAGTGGCGCGCCGTACGAGCAGGTGCGGGCCCAGATCTCCGAGCTTGCCCGGTCGGGGGCGCTGCCCGTCGGGTACAAGCTGCCCACGGTGCGCGGCCTCGCCGAGGAGCTCGGCCTCGCCGCGAACACGGTGGCCAAGGCGTACCGGGCCCTGGAGACGGACGGGGTGATCGAGACGCGGGGCCGCAATGGGACGTTCGTCGCGGCGGCCGGGGACGCGGCGGAGCGGGAGGCCGTGACGGCGGCGCAGGCGTACGCGGAGCGGGTGCGGCGGCTCGGGTTGTCGGAGGACGCGGCGCTGTCCGCCGCGCGGGACGCGGTGCGCGCGACGTACGCGTAGGCACATCAGGCCCCGCCGGCGTTCGAGGCGCGGGGTCCGGGGCGGAGCCCCGTGGCGTAGGGGGACGGGGGCCTACAGGTACAGCCCCGCCTCCCGGTCTCCCCGCTGGTCCGGGACCGACGTCGGGGAGATGCCGCGCCGCAGCGCATACAACTCCGCCAAGGTCGCGCCCTCGCGGCTCACGCCCTCGTCCGTGCCGAGCCACTCCGTGGCCTCGCGGCGGGTCAAGGGTGAGACCTCGATGCGGGCCAGGCACCGGCCGGGGCGGACCACCGCGGGGTGGAGGCGTTCCAGGTCCTCGTTCGTCGTGACGCCCACCAGGACGTTGCGGCCCTGGCCCAGCAGGCCGTCCGTCAGGTTCAGCAGACGGGAGAGGGCCTGGCCCGCCGTGTGCTTCGCCTCGCCGCGGATCAGTTCGTCGCAGTCCTCCAGGAGGAGAAGGCGCCAGCGCCCGTTCGCCGAGCCGTCGTCCTCGCCGATCGCGATGTCCATCAGGTAGCCGACGTCGGAGAAGAGCCGCTCCGGGTCGAGGACGCAGTCGACCTGGCACCAGTCCCGCCACGAGCGCGCCAGCGTACGCAGGGCGGACGTCTTGCCCGTGCCCGGAGGGCCGTGCAGGAGGAGCAGGCGGCCCGCGATGTCCTCGGGGCGGATCTTCATCAGTTCGTCCATCGCCTCGGCGACCGGCGCCGTGTAGTTGGGGCGCACCTCCTCCCATGTACCGGCCGAGATCTGTCGCGTCGTACGGTGCGGGCCGCGGCGCGGGGACACGTACCAGAAGCCCATCGCCACGTGCTCCGGCTGCGGCTCCGGCTCGTCGGCCGCGCCGTCCGTGGCCTGCCCCAGGACCTTCTCCGCCAGCTCCGCCGTCGTCGCCGTCACCGTGACGTCCGCGCCCCTGCTCCACCGGGAGATGAGCAGCGTCCATCCGTCGCCCTCGGCGAGCGTCGCGCTGCGGTCGTCGTCGCGGGCCGAGCGCAGCACCCGCGCGTTCGGCGGCAGCAGGGTCGCCGCGGAGCGCACCCGGTCGATGTTCATCGCGTGCGAGTAGGGCTGCTCGCCCGTGGCGAAGCGGCCGAGGAACAGCGCGTCGACGACGTCGGAGGGCGAATCGCTGTCGTCGACGCCCAGCCGGACCGGCAGCGCGTCGAATGGGTTCGCAGACATGCCGCCATGATCCGGCACGAACGGGTCTCCCGCACGCAATTTCCGCAGCGTGCCCCTGCCTCGTACCGGCCTCGTACCGGCCGACACGCGGGCCCCGGCTATCGAACCTCGTTACGAGTCCGTGGCAACGGAGCTGGTCCTTCCGCCAACTCCCCTCGTTATTCTTGTCCATGATGGGACGTCATGGGTGGGAATCGGGGGCGCGGCGATGGCGGCTCATCGCTCTGCTCGGTGTGGGTATGGCCGTACTGGCCCTGGTGCTGACCGTGATCAGCACGCTTCCGGACGGGAAGAACAGCACCGCGGGCACCACCCCCGACGGTGACAGGGTGCACGGCACGCCCGGTGAGCCGCCCAAAGAGCTGGGGCCGCAGGTCGGTTGGGGGTTCACGCACACGCAGTTCTCCGCCGACGAAGGCGCGTCCGCCGCGACCGAGCGCGCGGAGAAGCTGCTCGGCGCGCGGCCGATGCCGCAGAACCAGCACATCATGGGCTGGGGTGCGAGCAACCCCGAGCCGGTGAAGGGGCGTTACCAGTTCGAGGAGATGGACCGGCGGATCGACTTCGTCCGTAAGTCCGGCGGCACGCCCGTGGTCACGCTGTGCTGCGCGCCCGACTGGATGAAGGGCGGCAAGGCGGGCGTCGGCAACACGGACTGGAGCCAGGCGTCCCTCGAAACCGCGCCGTCGCCCGAGCACTACAAGGACTACGCGAACCTCGCGGCGACGGTCGCCAAGCGGTACCCGTACGTACGGCACTTCATCGTCTGGAACGAGTTCAAGGGCTTCTGGAACGACGGCGAGGGCCGCTGGGACTACGAGGGGTACACGAAGCTCTACAACCTCGTTTACAAGGCGCTGAAGAACGTCCGCAAGGACATCATGGTCGGCGGGCCCTACCTCGTCATGGACAGCCTCCATCCGAAGCAGAGCGACGGCGGGTCCGATGTCGTCAAGGGTGCCTGGGGGCGGATGGACCAGCGGATCGTCGACGCCTTCGAGTACTGGAACAAGAACAAGGCGGGAGCCGATTTCGTCGTCGTCGACGGGTCCAGCTACACGAACGACGACGAGCTGTTGCCCGACGAGTTCGCCGCCACCGACAAGTTCACCGACGTCAGCGAGTGGATCGAGCGGCAGACGAACGGGCTGCCGCTGTGGTGGGCCGAGTACTACGTGGAACCCGCCGACAGCAGGGACGAGCGGCAGGGCTGGAGTGAGCCGCACCGCGTCGCCGTGCAGGCCTCCGGGATAATCGCTATGGCCATGGGCGGGGCGACGTCGGGGTTCTACTGGAACCCCGAGGACGAGAAGGGCGCGGGCTGCGCCGGCTGCCTGTGGCGGCCCACCGACCGGGCCTCCGGCGGGGGCGCGCTGCCGATGTACGGGCTGGTGTCGCGGTTCAACGAGGAGTTCGGGCCAGGCACGAGGTTCGAGAAGGTGTCGGTGGCCAAGGACGACGTGCCGAACGTGCGGGTGCTCGCCGACGACAAGGCGGTGCTCGTCGTGAACACGCTGAAGCGGTCGATCAGCGCGAAGATCGACGGGAAGCGGTTCCCCATGCGGGGGTACGAGGTGAAGTGGCTGCGGCGGTAGGGCCCCCGCGGTCGACGGCGTTGCGGTCGCGGGGCTCTGCCCCGGACCCCGCTGCTCAATCGCCGCAGGGGCTTGAGATGGTCGATCGGCGCCGGGGCTTGAATGGGTCGATGGGCGCCAGGGCTTGAGATGGGTCGGTCGGTGCTGGGCGCTGAAGTGATGGGGCGATGAATGCCGCTTGAGGGGGCTCAGTTGAGGCCCATCGTGATGAATCGTTGGATCAGTGAGGCCAGTACCACCGCGAGCAGGGGCAGTGAGAACCAGAACGTGCTTTGCAGCCAGCGGAGTTGGCGCACGCTCGGTCGGATCGCCACTCGTACCACCTCGCGTGCCGTGAGCAGCACGATCAGGGCGAGGGCCGCGAGCGCGCCTACCAGTGACCACGGCGTCCAGGTGATCTGCGGCCCGATCGGCCCGGGTTCGGCCTTCGCGGTCTTGCCCGTCGGCTCCTTGCGGAGCTGGTACATGGTCACGTCCGCGTTGACGTAGACCTTCTTCAGCTCCTCGCGCCGGTCCAGGTTCTCGACGAGGCGCGTGGGCCAGGCCTTGGAGTAGCCGACGTCCATCTGGAGGTAGACGATCTGACTCTTGTTGAGCATGAGGTACGAGTTGGGTCCCGCGTCCTTGAGTGCCTTGACGAGGCCGCCGACCAGCACCGGGTCTGCGGGCGCGAGCGTGGGGACGTAGTTGACCTTCTCCATGTCGCGGGCGCCCCACGGCAGCGAGGGCGTGACGTTGTCGACCGTGTCGTTGCTCATCCACAGCAGTCGTACGGTCGGATCGTCGTGGGCGTAGACGTAGTCCATCGCGGCGACCTCGCCCGGGCGGATCCGCTCGAACGGCTCGTTGCCCCAGCGGGCCACCAGGAACCCGCCCATGAGCACCAGGCCCGCCATGAGCGCGGCCAGCGGGGCGAGGCTGATGCGGTCCTTGTCGCGCTCCTTCGCCGTGACGCCGGTGCGCGGGAAGAGCGCGAGCCCGGCGAGGAGCGCGACGCCGGGGAGGGCGAACATGAAGACCCTGAGCGCCATCTCACCGCCGTACGACTGCATGCCGAAGCCCAGGAACGGTACGAAGGCCAGGACGAGCAGCGAGCGCTCGCGGTACTTCCACTCGCGGCGCCGCCACCAGCCCCAGCAGGCGAACGCCAGGACGGATCCGGCGAGCAGCACGCGCGTGTAGAGGACGAGCTTGTGGCTCGAACTGCCGTCCTGGATACGGCCGGAGACCGAGGACGTCACGTTGCCGCCGACGCCGCCGAGCCCGCCGAACAGCTCGTTGAAGTGTCCCGACCAGTACGGCTCCGCGAGGAAGCCCAGCCAGACGACGACGATGACGCCGAACAGCAGCGGCAGGCCCCGCAGTTCCGACCTGCCGACCAGGACCAGGACCGCGAGGACGCCCAGCATCACGAACGGCGTCAGCTGGTGCGCCGGGACCGTCGCCGCGAACAGGGCGATCAGGACGACGAGCAGCACCGCGCGCTGCCGTCTGTCGGTCGGCGTGACCTCGGTCTCGCCGGGGCGCCGGTTCGCCCACAGCATGCGGGGCGCCCGGAAGTAGACCAGCAGGATCGCCACGAAGACCAGATAGAGGAGATACGTGAAGCCCTGCGGCGAGAAGTAGTCCTGGCCCACCCAGCCGCTCAGGACGAAGATCCAGACACCGGACCACTTGGCCCGCCAGCTCGCCCGTACCGAGCGCAGCAGCAGGAACATCGGTGCCAGATAGAGGAGTTGGATGGCCGTGGGCCACCAGCGGATGACCTCGGTGAGATCGCTGACGCCGCAGGCCTTCGCGAGGAACGCGGCCGCGGCGAAGAAGCCGGGCCAGCTCCAGCGGGCGTCCAGGTCGGGGACCGCGGAGCCGGTGCGGTCGATGTAGTCCATGAAGCCCAGGTGCTGCCAGGCCGTCGCGAACCGCGGCTCCGCCTCGATGACGGCGGGCAGCGCGTGCAGCGACACGACGGTGGCGAGCAGCGTGAGCAGCAGCAGGCGTTTGTGCGGGCGTTCGAGCCACAGGAGCGAGGCGAAGACGCCGATGAGCAGGGCCGCGCCGAGCAGTGTGACGGGGGACAGGACGGAGATCAGGCCGAGCCCGCCCATCCGGTCCAGATCGGCCTCGCCCATCCCGAGGACGGGCCCCCAGTAGAGGCCGACGGCCGCCACGAGCAGCAGCGCGAGGACGACGACGGTGGGGGTGAGCGGCCGCCTTTCCGCCGGCCGGGCGGAGCGTGCCGGGGCGGCCGCGTCCTGCTCCGCGGCCGGGCCGGGGCCAGGTCCGGGTTCGTTTTCGAGGTCCGATTCGTGGTCGGGGCCGAGCGCGGACTCGGGTTCGGGGTCGAAGGCCAGGTCGACGGCCTCCGGGTACGGGTCGGGACGGAGAGCCGAGTCGTCCTCCCCGGGAATGTCGCTCGACGCCTGGGAGGCGGAGCCGGAGCCGGAGGCGGGCGGGGGAGGCGACTTCGTCACCCACGTGGGCATGCGGGTGCCCGTCGGTGGTGTCACGGGCCCCGGACGGACGTCCGGGCGGCGCTCCTGGTGGTCCAGGTTCAGCTGCACCGCGAGCTTCAGCGTGTCCGAGTCCATCGCGTCGCGCAGCGCCCACTTGGGGCGCTCCTGCGTGGCGGTCCGCGTCTTCGGCGTGCCCAGATCGGCCAGGTCGCCGTCGGGCGGCGCGTCCTCGGTCGTCGGCTCGGCGGGCGCGGCGCGCACCACACGCCACAGCTTCGGCGCGGCGATCGCCACGATCACGGCGAGCGAGGAGATCTCGGCGACGCCCGCGCCGGTGAGCCCCATCCGGGGCAGGAGCAGCAGCGTGAGACCGAGCACCAGCACGCACAACAGGCCTTGCAGCCAAGCGAGTCCGGAGGTGCGGCTCTGCGCGCGCAGCACCGCGAAGTACGTCTCCATGACCACCCGCAGCGCCGCCCCGACCGCGAACCAGCGCAGCAGCGGGGTCGCCGCGTCCGAGTACTCCGCCCCGAACACATGCAGTACGTACGGGGCGAGAAGGAAGAGCAGGGCGCAGATCGGGAGCATGATGCGGGCCATGCGGCGCAGCGCGGCCCGGGTGTTGGCGGCGAGCTGCGCCGGGTCGTGCGAGCCCTCCACCGTCAGCGAGGCGCCCATGTTGATGGCCAGCAGGTTGACCGTGCCGCCGATCGTGGTCGCGATGTAGAAGTACGCGTTGTCCGCCGAGCTGACCTGCGAGGCGATGATCACCGGTATCAGGTAGACGACGGCGAGCGAGAACAGCGAGCCCGTGTAGTCGCCCGCGAGGAACCGGCCCATCTCGCGCAGCGACGGTGGCTCCGCCTTGCCGTCCGTCGCTGCGATGTGCCGCGGCACCAGCCGCCGGAACACGAGCAGGCCCAGCGGAATCACGGAGAACGCGATCGCGACGACCCACGACACGAACACCCCGGTCGCAGCGAACGACGCCGCGAACGCGACGAGCAGCCCCAGCTTCACCAGCGAGAACACCGTGTTGCCCACCGGCACCCACAGCGCGCTGCGCAGCCCCGTGAGCACCCCGTCCTGCAGCGTGAGCAGCGACCAGGCGACGACGGCGGCGATGAAGCCGAGCCCGTTCAGCGTCCCGTGCAGGAACCGGTACGAGGGCCCCCACACGTCGAGCGTGAGCAGGAAGATCAGCGCGGCGAACGCGACGGCCGCCGAACTCCCCGCGTACGTACGGAAGATGAACCGGCCGGTGGCACGCCCGGCGACCGGGATGAAGCGGGCGAGGGCCCCGGTCAGCGTCACGGCGGTGAGGCCCGCGAGGAACTTCATCGCCGCGATCGCCGCCGAGCCCTGACCGACCGAGTCCGCCGTGTAGTAGTGCGCGGCGGCCAGCCAGAAGCCGACGCCGAGCACGCCGGAGATGCCCGTGTTCAGCATCAGCGCATAGGCGTTCCGGAACAGCTGGCTCCCGCCCCCCGACCCGCCCATGCCGTCTTCTGTGCCCTTCTTGCCGCGCCGTATGCCGGGCAGCCTGAGCCGGCGGGCCGCGGGGGCCGGGGATCCGGCGTCGGTCGTGGTGGCCGGGCCGGTCTTGGCGCGGGTGGTCGTCGTGTCAGACACGGGTACGTGGGCCCTTCTGGCGGAGCGGGCCGGGTATCAGGGCGGCCGCCTTCCGGCGGCCCTGCCGGGCTCTGCGGACCACGGCGTAGCCCTTGGTGAGGGCGCGGTCCCGGGCGAAGGCGCGGCCGATGGCGTGGCCTTCGACGAGCCGCTCGAACTCGGTGACGTCGGTCGAGCGGCGCACGGTGACCCGCCGCAGGGCGTAGGGCCCCTGCGGGCGGCGGGCGAGCGCGTTGCCGACGGCGAGCGACTGGGCGAACCCGGCCGCGCGCACCGCCTGCCGCACCCGCCGGTCGGAGTGACCGTACGGATACGCGAAGGAGACCGGCGCCCGCCCCAGCTCGCCGGTGACGATCTCCCGGCAGCGCAGCAGCTCGAACTCCAGGTCGGTGTCGTCGAGTTGGTCGAGCTGCGGATGTGTGTGGCTGTGCCCGCCGATCTCCACGCCCTGCCCGGCCAGCGCCCGCACCTGGTTCCAGTCGAGCATCGTGTCGAGCCCGCCCCCGGTGTCGTACGCGCCGCGCAGCCACCCCGTCGAGACGAACAGGGTGGCCGCGAAGCCGTGCTTGGCGAGGCTGGGCAGGGCGTGCGTGTGGACGCCCTCGTAGCCGTCGTCGAAGGTGATCAGGACGGGCCGGTCGGGGAGCGCCCGGCCGCCGCCGCGCCAGATCCCGGCGAGCTCGCCGGTGGTCAGCGGGGTGCGGCCGTGGTCGGCGAGCAGCTCCATCTGCTCGGCGAACTGGGCAGGTGAGACCGACAGTTGACGGGTCTCGGGGTTCGGGTCGGGGGAGACGGCGTGGTACATGAGGATCGGTACGGACCCGCCGTCGGACCTCCGCTGCTGCACGCTCACGCCGCCGCCTCCGTTCTCCCGACTTCCTTGGCGGGCGCGTCGATCTCCGCCACGGTGAATGTCGCGCCGCCGCCGCGTGCCCGCCAGCTGCCGAGCGCGTAGCCCCCGGCCGCCGTCAGCACCCCGGCCACGATCGCCCCGGCGCGGCCCGCGCCCCCGGCCCGGCCGAGCGCGAAGTCCCGTACTCCGCGCGCCGCTCCCACCGGCAGTACCCGCGTCGAGTAGGCGCGTTCGGTCTCAAGTCCCTTGTCGGCGCCGACACTTCGGGCGACGAGCGCCTTGGAGAGGCCCTCGGCGTAGGTGCGTGTACGGAAATAGGCGAAGCGCTCGCGCCCGGCCGGCACCCGGTGGTGGATGACCGCCCGGTCGTCGATCAGGAGCACCGCGTCCGGTCTCGCCCGCGTGATCCGGATGCACAGCTCCGTCTCCTCGCAGCCCAGCGGGCGCTTGTCGCCGTCCCGGCCGATGCCGGTCGCGAAGCCGCCCGCGATGTCGAAGGCGCCGCGCCGGAACGAGGCGTTGCCGCCGAGCACATTGCGCACCTCGACCTTGCCGCGCGGCAGACCCTTGTACGAGCAGCCCACCACCCAGTCGAACTCAGCAGGGAACCAGAGGGGCCTGCGCCCCGAGGCCCAGATCGGTTCGGTGTGCCCGCCGACGGCGAGGACGCGCGGATCCGCGTATCCGTCGGCGAACCAGTGCAGCCACTCCCGCTCGGCGACGGCGTCGTCGTCGAGGAACGCGATGATGTCGCCGCGCGCGGCGGCGATCCCGGTGTTGCGCCCGGCGGAGAGCCCGCGCGGCCCCGCGTTCGCGAGCACCTTGATGTCGGGCTCGCCGTCGAACTTCTCGGCGAGACGCTCCAGCAGGGCCGGGTTGTGGTCGACGACGAGGAGCGTCTCCAGGGCGGCGTACGACTGTGCGCGCACGGAGTCGACGGCAGCGAGGATGTCGCTCCAGCGGTCTTCGGTGTACACGCAGATGACGACGGACGCCGTCATCCGCGTGCCGTTTCGCTCCGTCAAGACCCGTCCCCCCGCACGAGGTTGAGCTTCGCGGGGGTCTGCCTGCCGCGCAGAGCACGGCGGGTCGAGCGCTCCTTCACGATGACCTTGAGTACGCGCAGGCCGTCGCGGACGGCGCGCAGATTGCTGGCGCCGTGGATGCGCAGGTACTCGTGGCTCGGTATCTCCTGGACCTTCAGGCCGGCCTTGACGACCCGGATGTTCATCAGGGTCTCCACCTCGAACCCCGTGCAGTCGAGGTCGATCTCGTCGAGGCAGTGCCGCCAGAACGCGTTGTACCCGTAGCAGAGGTCGGTGTAGCGGGCTCCGAACTTGGCGTTGACGGCCGAGCACAGCGCCCAGTTGCCGAGCTTGCGGATGGGCGTCATGTCGTCCGTGCCGCCGCCGTTGGCGAACCGCGAGCCCTTCGCGAAGTCGGCGCCGGAGACCAGCGCGGAGACGTAGGAGACGATCTCCTGGCCGTCGGCGGAGCCGTCCGCGTCGACCATGACGATGATGTCGCCGGAGCAGGCCTTGAAGCCGGTGATCAGGGCATCCCCCTTGCCCTTTCCGCGCTGCGGTACGACCACGACTTCCGGCCACAATTCTCTGGCCACTTCCACGGTGTTGTCGGTGGAATTGCCGTCCACCAGAACGACTTCGTGGATCCAGTCGGGAAGGGTCTTGAAGACGTACGGAAGATTCTCCGCCTCGTTCATGGCCGGAATGACCACGCTGACCCGCGGCGCGATCGCAAGGTGTGTCGAGATGGCCCGGTAACGGGCGGGAATTCTGCCTTCCGGCGGTGTCCCCTCAGGTATCACCGGAGGCACAACGGAACTGCTCATGAGTCTGGTCCCTCTCGTCCGGTGGACCGCCCGCCCCCGGGCGGTCCGGCTTCGTGTCCGGTTCGAAAGGGGGGTTCTCACATACGGCCATGCCGGAAGAGCTCTCCGTAAAGGCCGGGTGAGCTGGCTGTACACACCGGTTTGTCGGACCGGTCGCGCGGCACGCGACCCGGCTGCCGTGGACGCCGAAGCGAACGGCTCACCGGAACGCGGCACCCCCCTGCCGCGCCCCGCCCCGGACCCTCGCGACCTCGGTCCCTCCCCTAGATCGCATTTCGTACAGGTCCGATGCGGGTGGATGTACGACGGTATTGATGATTGAGACTGTATGGCAAGACCTGGAACGAGGCCTCACGTTTTTATAGTTTTGGCCATTCCCTTAACTTGCGTCCCCTCTTAGTGGATTTTCCCGATCCGTTTACGAATCTCCTGGGCCGCGCCCCCACGCAGCCGCCGGACGATCCATTGCAGAAGAAAAGCGGAAGCGCTGAGTGTCGCCACGGTGAGCACCCCGCCGTTCACCGACCAGCGGTGCACGGCGAGCATCCCCTGGGCGACCAGCATGACGACCGCGACCGCGCCGGCCACCGAGGTGAGCGCCCGGGCCCACGGGTCCAGACCGCGCAACGCGGCCGAGAACGCGGCGCCGGGCGCGGCGAGCAGGAAGAAGAGCGCGAGTGGTCCGCGCAGCGGGGATCCGGCGTGCGAGAGCGCCAGGACGAGACCCGCGCCTCCCGCGACGATGCCCGCCCCCGCGAGCAGGTAAGGACCGTCCGATGAAGACGGCTTGATGCCGATGGTCTGCATTGGCGACTTTGCCCCCCGACGCGCCGGATGCCGGGCTTCAATGTGGCGCAGTCCCGGGCCGGCGTCAAGGACGCCACCGGTCCAACTCCGGAGCCCTGCGGTCCAGTTGAGTGGCCCTCTACGGGCGTAGCGCCGGTGAGCTGAGGGTATGTCATATCCCTGGCATGAACCTGCAACGCGAGCGGGCGACAGAGACCCTGTCGATCCTGCTAAAGGGAGGTTCCATGAGATCTTTCCGGATTGCGGCCCACGTCTCCTCTTTCGTCCTTGCCGCGGTGGCAGCCCTGACCGGGGCGACGGCCGCGCAAGCATCCGACTCCGCAGCGCCCACGGGCTATGTGGCCCTCGGCGACTCCTACTCCTCCGGCGTCGGCGCCGGCAGCTACGACGCCGGCAGCGGTGCCTGCAAGCGCTCCACGAAGGCGTACCCCGCCTTGTGGGCGGCTGCCCACTCACCCTCAAGCTTTAACTTCACCGCGTGCTCGGGCGCTCGTACGGGTGATGTCATGGCCAACCAGCTCGGCCCGCTCGGCGCGGGGACCGGCCTCGTGTCGATCTCCATCGGCGGCAATGACGCGGGCTTCGCCGACGTCATGACGACCTGCGTCCTGTACTCCGAGTCCACCTGCGTCAAGCGCGTCAACGAGGCCCGTGCGTACGTCACTTCGACCCTGCCGAGCAGGCTCTCCGACGTCTACTCGGCGATCAGCACCAAGGCGCCCGCCGCCCGCGTGGTGGTGCTCGGCTACCCCCGCTTCTACAAGCTCAGCGGCACCTGCGCGGCGGGCCTCTCCGAGAACGAGCGCTCGGCCATCAACGGCGCCGCGGACCTCCTCAACTCGACCATCAAGCAGAACGCCGCGACCCGCGGCTTCGCCTTCGGCGACGTGACCACCACGTTTGCCGGGCACGAGATCTGCTCCGGCGCCTCGTGGCTGCACAGCGTCAACTGGGCGGACATCGGCGAGTCGTACCACCCCACGGCCGCCGGACAGTCGGGCGGCTACCTGCCCGTGTTCGCCTCCGCCGCGTAGGCGGCTCAGTACGTGGGTGAACCGGTGGTGGCCCCGCTCGTCGGGGTCACCACCTCGCACGTGATCGCGTACGAGACGTAGTTGGACGTCGCCGCCACCGGACCGCGCACCTCGACACCGATCTGGTCGCGCAGCGTCCCGCCCTCCTCGTGGCGGGTCTGCGTCGTGGTGACCGTACGGGCCTTGTTCGCAGCGCCCTTGGGGACGTTCAGCGTCTTCCAGCCGGGGTCCGAGGCCTCGCCGCCCTTCACCACCCAGCGGTACTGCACGGAGGCCGGGGCGCGGCCCACCGTGATCGCCGCGGCGAACGCAGGGGCGGCGGCGGCCGGCGGCGGGCACGGGCCCGAGTAACTGCCGCGCACCGCCCGGACGTCGACCCGGACGGACTGGGCCGGGGTGGTGGTGTGTCCGCCGCTTCCGGAACCGCCGTCGCCGCCGTTCCCTCCGCCGGTGGAACCGCCGCCGTTACCGCCGTTGTTGTCCCCGCCGTTGCCGCCCCCGCTGCCTCCCTTGTCGCCACTTGTACTGCCCCCGCTGTTCCCGCCCCCGGACGTGCCGCCACCGTTGTTCGAGTTGGGGTTCGTATCGCGGTTGAGCAGGGCGTACGTGAGTCCTCCGATGGCGAGGAGGAGGACCACGATGCCCGCGATCATGGCCAGCGAGGCGCGGCGCGGGTACCGGGGGTCCGGCCCGGTGGTCACCGGAGTCGTGGCGGCCGTCCGGGCTGAGCCCATCGGTGCGGGAGCCGGGGGAGGGGTGGGCACGGGTGCCTGCCGCGACGTCACCGTCGGCTGCGCGGCGAGCGGGGAGGCCTGCACCGGGCCCGCGCGCAGAGTGCCGCCCGAACCGACGATGCGCAGGTCCCGCTCGGCCTCGGACACCGGGGTCCGCTCGGCCGGATCCTTGCGCAGCAGGCCCTCGATCACCGGCCCCAGCGGCCCCGCGCGGCGCGGCGGCGGCAACTCCTCGTCCACGATGGCCCGCAGCGTGCTGAGCGGGGTGTCCTGGCGGAACGGCGAGTGCCCCTCCACGGACGCGTACAACAGCACACCGAGCGACCACAGATCAGACTCGGGCCCCGGTGTACGCCCCAACGCCCGCTCCGGCGCCAGGAATTCGGGCGAGCCGATGACCTCGCCCGTCATGGTGAGTGCCTGCGTCCCCTCGACCATGGCGATGCCGAAGTCGGTGAGCACCACCCTGCCGTCGTTCGACAGCAGTACGTTGCCGGGCTTCACGTCGCGGTGCAGCACGCCCACGCCGTGGGCGGCGCGCAGCGCGGCGAGCACCTCGGCGCCGATGTGCGCGGCCCGCGCCGGGGCCATCGGCCCCTCCGCGTCCAGCTGCTCGGCGAGGGAGACGCCACGGATCAACTCCATGACGACCCAGGGCCGTTCCTCCTCGGTCGCCACGTCGTACACCGTCACGACGTTGCGGTGTGTGATCCGCGCCGACGCCCACGCCTCCCGCTCCAGGCGCGCGTACATCCGCTGCACCTCGGCGTCCGGGAGCCCGGCGGGCGCGCGCACCTCCTTCACGGCGACCTCGCGCCCGAGCACCTCGTCGCGGGCCCGCCACACGGTGCCCATGCCGCCCTCGCCGAGGGGGTCGAGCAGCCGGTACCTTCCGGCGACCACACGCTCAACCACGGGCGCCCCCATTCGTGGGAAGACAAGCAAGCGCGGCACGACAAGTCTGAACAAAAGTAGCTCAACCGAGCGCTGTTGCGGCCCCCCTGAACACCAATCCACAGCCGAGGGCCACCACGACGAAGGCCGAACCGAACGGCACCGCGCGGCTCAGCCCACGGCGCACGAATGTGGCGAGCGGACCGCGTCCGGGCCGCGGCAGATCGGTGAGGGACTGCGCGATCCTGCCGCCGATCCGCACCACCGTGAAGCCGACCGCGGTGAGCGTGAGCGCGAGCCCGGCACCGTAGCCGAACACGAGCAGCAGGCCGAACCACGCCTTGCCGAGCGCGGAGGCGCCGACGAGCACGACGACGGCCGAAGGGCTGGGGACGAGGCCTCCGGCGAAGCCGAGGAACAGGGTTCCACGGAGCGTGGGTTGAGGCGTCGGGTGCGGGTGCGGGTGCGGGTGCGGGTGTACGTGGTCGTGGTGGTGGTCGTGTGCTTGTGACGCCTTGCGGTATCGCCACGCCCTGCGGAGCAGGGCCACTCCCGCCGCCGTGACCAGCGCGCCGCTCGCGAGGCCCAGCCAAGCGATCACCGAGGGCGTGGCCGCGGAGCCGGCCGTGACGAGGATGCCCAGGGCGATCACACCGAGCGTGTGCGTGACCGTCACCGACGCGGCGAGCGGCAGCACGTCCCGCGGCCTGGCCCTGCTGCGCGCCGCCGCGGCCGCCGCCATCAGGGTCTTTCCGTGGCCGGGTGCGAGCGCGTGCAGTGCGCCGAGGAACAAGGCGATCCCGAGGGCCAACGCCGCGAAACCCGGACCGAGTTCGCGTCGTGACACCAGACCGGTGAGGGCCTCGGTCCAGCGGTCGGCGCCGCGGGGGAGCACCCCGGAGTCGGCGTGGGCCGCGCCGTCCGCCTTCGGGCCGCCGGGCACGGCCGTGACCGAGGCCGCGACACGGTCGGGCGGGGAGGACAGCAGGTCCTTCGGGTAGCGCGTCAGCCGGTCCGATGTCGACGTGGCGGGCACGTTCGACGACGTCAGCGTCATCCGGTCGCCGCGCGCCGTGATCTCACGCCAGCCCGGGCCCTTGGCGGCGCCGGTGCGCAGCTCGACGCGCACCTTCTCGCCGTGCTTCCCGCGTGGCAGCGGCGCGGTGAACGCGCACTCCACACGCAGCGTCTTGAGGCCCGCCTGGCCGGGGCGCAGCACGGCGTCGGCCGTACGCACATCAAGGGCGGCCCGACGCCCGTCGACGTCCGCCTCGGCGTGCCGAGCGGCGCTCGCGCAGCGCTCCTCCGCCCACGCCGCCCGCCCGCGTGCGTCGAGTTCGGGCCGCACCTGCTGCGTCGGGATCTCCGCCAGGTCCTCCACGTGGTCGACGCGGAGCGTGCCGGGCCGCACGAGCAGTCCGTCGTAGTGATTGACGGTGAAGTTCCCGAGCGGGTGGGCGGCGGCCTGTGGGGACGAGGCGAGGAGGAGTCCGACCGTGGCGGCGCCCAGCACCGTGGGCAGGGCGACGTACCGCTTCCAGCGCCTCATCGTCCCGCCCCCTTCCCCGTGGCCCCGGCCAGCGCCGCCCGTGCCGCCTTCGCGCCCAGCGGTGAGAAGCCGGGGTTGCGGTCCAATGCCTCGCGCAGCAGCTCGCGGCCCTCGGAGCGGTCGCCCGCGGCCAGTTCGATCACGCCCCGGTGGTAGAGGAACGCGGCCTCGCCGAAGCCGGTCGCCGTGGCCCGCCGCGCGTACGGCAGCGCCTCCTCGTCGCGCCCGCCCGCGTGCAGCGCCCAGGCGAGCGCGTCCGCCGTGTGGACGGTGTGCCGGCGCTGCCACTCGGCGCGCGCCGCCTTGAGGCCTGCGGCCCGGTCGCCGTGCTCCGTCGAGGCGAGCGCCGTGTCCAGATCGACATCGACGCCGCCCGCGCGAGCGAGCCGCAGCCAGGTGTCGACCAGGCCGTACTGGCGCTTCGCCGCCTGGCGTTCGCCGCGCGCCTCGTACAACTCGCCGAGCTCCACCAGCGCGGTCGGCAGCGGGGCGCGCGCGACGACGGCCTTCAGGTCACGGATCGCGCCCGTCGTGTCCCCGCTCGCGGCCCGCGCCTTGCCGCGCCCCTCCAGGGCGGCGACGGCGACCGGGTCCGCGCGCAGCGCCGTGGCGTAGTGGCGCAGCGCGTCCTTGTACTCGCCCTGACGCCAGGCGAGTTGGCCGAGGTTCGTGGCCACGTACGAGACGTCGCCGGGCGAGGCGGCGCCGGCGAGGGCCCGCTCCAGTACCTTGCGCGCCGTCGTGACGTCGCCGCGCAGCTCATGTACGTATGCGAAGCGGGTGAAGCTCGGGATGCCGGGGCGGCGGGAGTCCGCCTCGTTCGCGGCCTTCAACGCCCTTTTGTAGTAGCCGAGTTCGACGAGCGCGTCGACCCGTAGCGCCAGTGCGGCTTCGCTGTAGGGATTGATCTTCAGGGCCTCGCGTGCGAGGCGCAGTGCTCCGTCGAAGTCGTGCCGGGCCGCGGCGAGTGCGGCCTGCCCGGCGAGCGCCGGGTCGTTGCCGGGGCGCAGCTTCAGGGAGCGGGCCAGGGCGCGCTCGGCCTGCGGATAGCGGGACGGGTCGGCGCTCACCCGCGCCTGCTCGACGTACGCCGTGCCGAGCGACGCCCACGACGCGTGGTCCCTGGGCTGGGCCTTCAGGTGCTTCTGCAGCTCAAGGACGCCCCGGTCGAGGTCGCCGGAGGCGAGCCGGGCCGGTGCCGGGTTCGGGACGGCCCCCGTGGTCACGGCCCGTGGCGGGGAGCCGTCGTCGGCGACCAGGGCGCCCGCGGTGATGGCGAGGGCGAGCGCGGCGCCCAGGGCGAGCAGCCGCCCGAGCCCCGACGCCCCGATCCCCTTGCCGGACAAGGCCTGCATGCGAGCTCCTTGGGACGAGTTCCGAGAGACGAGTGGGAGGCGCGGCCCGCGGTGTGGAGGACCGGGCACGCGGGCCGCGCCGTTCTGGGGGGACGGCTCACCTGGAGAACGGCGGGTTGAACCCGGCACGCCGCCTGCTCCGGCCGCGCCACCACACGAGCCCGGTGCCGATCAGCAGGAAGCCGGCGCCGGCCGCGGCGAGGGAGGCCGTCACGAGCGTGTCGTCGTCGCCGGAGTCCGGGGACACCGAGCTGCCGGTGAGCTGGTCGCGGACCTCGGTGTCGCTCTGTGTCCCGCTCTTGGCGAGCGGCCCGCGCGAACCCTCCGTGGGCAGCGCCACGTACGGGAAGGACGACTCGAACTTCTTGTCGTTGGCGTCGACGGCGTCGCCCAGGTCGTTCTTCTTGCCGAGGAGTTCGCCCTCGACGACCTGGAGCTCGGCGTCCACGACGTCATCGGCGAGCCGGCGCCCGTTCGGGAAGCCCGCCTTGTCGCCCTCCAGGACTCCGAGACGCTTCGGTGAACTCGTCGGCGGGATCGACGTGTTGAGGCGCAGCATCTCCGAGGGGCGCACGCCCGGCGGCTGGTTGAGGCCCTTCACGCCCTTGAGGAAGACGTCCACCAGGTCGTTGCGCGGCGTCTTCGGGGCCTTGATCTTGTAGATCGACTCGATCAGCTTCGGCAGTTCGGGCTCGGTGACGAAGGGCAGGAACTGGCTGTCGTTCCACGGCGAGGACGCGTTGAAGCGGTCCTTGACCTTCTGCGGGTTGACCACCTCGTTGACCAGCGGGCTGCCGAGCCGGGACACCTGCGTCCAGTCGCCCTTCGCGTCCTTGCGGGAGGTCGTCGACCACACGCCGATGACCGGCTGGTCCTTCGACTCCGTCAGGAACGCGGTGGGCACCTGGAGGGCGACCGTGTTCACGTTGTAGCCCTTGAGGGTGTCCCGGCCGACCTCGGAGAGGTTCCCGCCGTACAGCAGGTCGAAGACGCGCAGGTCGAGGAAGAAGGGGTCGTCGGCCTGGCCCACGTACGAGGTGACGCCGCCGCCGACCTTCTTGACGGCCTGGTCGCGCAGCTTCTTGTAGTCGGGCATCGACGCCTTGCCGACGTTCGACGGTGCCACCGGGGCGTCGTCGGCGATCTTCGACTTCGAGACGATCTTCTGGTCCTTGAGGCGCAGCAGATCGATGTCGTAGGTCTGCGTGACGTTGAGGTCCGGGTCGTCGAGGCTGTTCACCGGGCCGGTGTTGTAGAGGAACGTGTTCCCGTTCTTGGTCTGTGTCTTGAACGTCCACCGGTAGAGCAGGTCGCCCTGGGCGTCGCCGTCACTGTCGATGTGCAGGTCGTAATGGGCGTCTTCGGGGAACGGGTAGAAGTTCGGGCCGCCCGCGGGCTCCTCGAAGGGGGTCCAGTTGGCCACCAGGGTCGTGGTGTCCGGCTTGTCGGGGCTCACGAACGCGTACACGTCGGTGTTGTCGTACTGGGGCTGCCCCGAGATCAGTGGGGCCTCGCGGTGGCTGGAGGCCTCGGCGCGCTGCGGGCCGACACCCGTCGCGCCGGCGGCCGCGAGGCCGCCCGCGGCGAGGCCGCCGCAGACCAGGAGCGCGAGCCCCCGGCGCCGTATCCGCACGCGGGGTGCGCCGCGTGCGGTGTCGGGGCTTTCCGAAGCCGAAGCCGAAGCCGAAGCCGATGTCGAAGTCGATGTCTTCGATGGCTTCGCTGACTGAGAGGTCATGGGTCCGTCCTCACGCGGTCCGTGCACGAAGTGCGGTTGACGCCAAGCCATTCGGCGCGCTTCGCCCGGTGGATTGGTCGACCGCCGATTGGGTGCCGGACCCCCGTCCGCGCGTACTCCCTTCACGAAACTTCGCGGCGCCCCCGATCCGGACCGGGCCCGGCCGCGAACCACGGAGTGGGGGCGGCGCGGCACCGGGCCGCGCCGCCGGGCGGGAGGGGTACCGATGCGGGCGGACAAGTTGCTGCCGATGGTCGGGCAGGGCGACGTACGGGCGTACGAGGAGCTGTACGAGCTGGTGTCGGGCGCGGTGTACGGGCTCGTGCTCCGGGTGCTGCGCGACCCCGCCCAGTCCGAGGAGGTCACCCAGGAGGTGTTCCTCGAACTGTGGCGGGACGCCGCCCGCTTCGACCCGCGCCGGGGCACCGCCATGGCCTGGGTGCTCACCCACGCCCACCGCAGAGCGGTGGACCGGGTGCGGCAGGCCCGTGCGGCCAGGGAGCGCGAGGAGCGGGCCGCGAGCCGCTGGCACCGCACCGCCTTCGACGAGGTGGCCGAGCAGGTCGAGACGAACCTGGACCGCGAGTGGGTGCGCCGCTGCCTCGAAGGGCTCACCGAACTCCAGCGCCGCTCGGTGACCCTCGCCTACTACGAGGGGTACACCTACCGGGAGGTCGCGCAGCACCTCTCCGTTCCCCTGGGCACCGTCAAGACGCGGATGCGCGACGGCCTCAGCCGGCTGCGCGCCTGCCTGGGGGACGCCGCATGAACGCCCGCGTCCACTCCCTCGCCGCGCCCTACGCCCTGGACGCCCTCGGACGCCGTGAACGGGCACGGTTCGAGCGGCACTTGACGCGCTGCGACGCCTGCGCCGACGAGGTGCGCGCGCTCACGGAGAGCTCCGTGCGGCTCGCCTGCTCGGCCGCCGTGGCCCCGCCCACCGAAATGCGGGAGCGGGTGCTGACCGCCGTACGACTCACCGAGCAGGTCGCGGCCGAACCGCGGCCCCGCGTCGCATCACGCGCGCGTGGGCTTCTGATCCCGCTCGGCGTGGCCACAGGGGCGGGCGCGCTCACCGTGGCCGCGCTCTTCGCCGTGCAGCTGGAGCGCACCTCGGACCGGCTCGACGCGCAGCGGGCATCCGCGCGGGAGGTGGCGCGGGTGCTCGCGGCGCCGGACGCCGGTGCCGTGCGCGCCAACGGGCTGAACGTGATCGCGTCGCCGGAGCGGGGCAGCGCAGTGATCACTGTCACAGGTCTCCGGGCGCCACCCGGCGGCCGGGTCCACCAGGTGTGGCTGATGGCCCCGTCGGCGCCGCCGCGCTCCCTCGGCGTGCTGCCCGAGGGCGGCTCCGACACGCCCATGGTGGCCACCGGCTTGACTCCGGAGGCCTCCTCACTCGCTGTCACAACGGAGCCGGACGGCGGTTCTGTGCGGCCCACAGGAGCCCCACTTGTCCAACTCGCCCTGAAATCACTCGGATTCGGAGAGTGATCGCTTTCGAACCGTCAACCCCCTTACGGGGTAGGTGAATACTGCGACCGGGATACACGGGTGTCCGGCAGGGGCGATAGGGTTAACCTGCCCGGGCCGGGTGCCCTCGTATGGGTGGGGAGTGACATGGAACAGATAACAGTGCGCAGCAGGCCGCGAGTGCCTGCGATCACCTGCGGGAACAGTGCGACCAGTTCGCGTCTTGACCGCCATCTCTCGGTGCTCGGCGGTCCTGCCGTCCCGCAGCGCGAGACGATGGAGGCGACGTCACTGATGCGCGAGTTGACCACGCGTGACACGGCGCACGAGCGCAGCGGCAGGCTCGCACGCGTGCGGAGGGTCTCCCTCTTCGCGCCGCTGCGTCGGCTCACCCGCTCGCTTTTCGGCGGCCACTAGACAGCGGCCGCCCCAGCAAGAGACAAGGCCCGTAACGCACCTCCGCGCCGTCCGGTGTATCGCCGCGCATCACAGCGACCGTCATCCCCACGGCACGCGGCGGACACTCCGGCAAGGAGGGCGATGCGGGCCTTTGTCGTACCCGCTCGCCCGTACATCGCGTAACGCCCTTGTCACGCACGGATGTTGACGGGGCAATCTCCAGGGTCCAATGTGGCGCGTGATCGTCGTTGGCAGTTACAGCTACACCCACCTCACCCCCGGGAGGTACGCGTGTGTGACCTGCACGACCACCACGAGCACGAGATACCCGAGTCCACGTCAGGGCCGCAGATCAGCAGACGCCGCATCATGCAGATGCTCGGCGCCGCCGGAGTGACCACCGCCGCGATGACCGCCCAGGCGGACCCGGCGATGGCCGCCGCGGCGGACGGCGCGGACGCGGCGGCCCCCCTCGAATACAAGGCGCCCGAAGGCCTCGCGGAGGACAGCCCCGCCAAGTCCGCGGCCCTCGGCTGGATCGGCGCCAACAGCTCCCGCATCACGGGCCTGAACGAGGAGATCTGGGAGCACGCCGAACTGTCGCTGCGCGAGTGGAACTCCTCGATCGCCGAGGCCGGCTTCCTCGAACAGGCCGGATTCGACGTGAAGTTCGGCACAGCCGGCTTCCCGACCGCGTTCACCGCGACCTACTCGTACGGCAGCGGCGGCCCGGTGCTCGGGTTCAGCGGCGAGTACGACGCGCTGCCCGGCCTCTCGCAGAACAAGGGCGTCGGACACCACGACCCGCGCGAGTACATCCACGACCCCTTCGCCCCGAGCTACGGCCCGGGGCACGGCTGCGGGCACAGCGCGCTCGGCACGGCGGCCGCAGCCGCGGCGGCGGCGGTCGCGCAGGCCGCCAAGCAGCACAAGCTCCCCGTCACCGTGAAGTTCTTCGGTTCCACCGCCGAGGAGACCCTGATCGGCAAGACGTACGCGGTCAGCAAGGGCGTGTACGAGGGCCTCGACGCCTTCCTCGACTGGCACCCCTCCACCGCCAACGCCACCGGCTGGGGCACCAGCAACGCCATGACCGCCGTGACCTTCACGTTCCTCGGCGTCGCGGGACACGGCGGCACCCCGCTCGGGAACAAGTCCGCGCTCGACGCCGCCGTGATGATGGCGACCATGTCGGAGTTCCTGCGCGAGGAGAACATGGCGCCCTCCGCGCGGCTGCACTGGGTGATCAACAACGGCGGCGACATCCCGAACGTGACTCCTGAGATCGCCGAGATCAGTTACTACGTGCGCGAGGGCAGCACCGCCCGCGTCCAGGTGCTGCTCGACAAGGTGATCGCGATCTCCGAGGCCGCCGCCAAGGCCTCGCAGACGAAGGTGCGGCACCGCATCACCTCCGCCTGCTGGAACCAGCTGCCCTCCAAGTCCTTCGCGGAGCTGCTGCACGACAACATGCGGCAGATCGGCCCGCCGAAATTCAGCGCGGAGGCCCACCGGCTGGCGAAGGACCTGCAGAAGTCCCTGGGGCTCCCCGAGGCCGGGATGCACGACAAGGTCGGGGAACTCAAGCCGCCGGACCCGGTGTTCCTCGGTGGCGGCTCGACCGACGTCGCGGACATCAGCTGGAACGTGCCGACCGTGTCGATGGGCTCCGCGCTCGCGCCGATCGGCACGAAGATGCACACCTGGTCCACGGCCGCCTGCGCCGCCGCAGCTCCCGGCAGGGCCGCGGTGCTCGCCGCCGCGAAGTATCTGGCGGCGACGGCGGTCGACCTGATCACCCAGCCCGAGCGGCTCAAGGCGATCAAGGACGAGTTCAAGGACCGTACGAAGGACGTCGAGTGGAAGACGGCGATTCCGGACGGCTATGAGCCGCCCATGTACGAGCCGCCGGAGTGGTTCCTGAAGAAGACCGGTCAGAAGTGGCCGCCGGACAACATCACCTGGCCGCCGAAGCGGGTCGTGTCCCAGGAGAAGTTCTCCTCGCTGGGGCCGGCGCTGGAGCCGCAGAAGTAGCTACGGGAGTTACGTTCACCGTCCGCCGCGCGCGTAGCGGCGGACGGCGAGCGGCACGCACACCGCGAGCAGCACCGCGCACCACGCCAGCGAGCCCGCCACCGGATGCGCCACGGGCCAGGCCGCGCCGTGCGGCACCGGCGCGTTGCCGAACAGTTCGCGCACGGCCGTGGCGACCGCGCTGATCGGGTTCCACTCGGCGAGGGTGCGCACCCACCCCGGCATCCCGTCGGTCGGGATGTACGCGTTCGACAGCAGCGGCAGCATGAACGTGGCGCCGCCCAACTGCCCCGCGGCCTCCTCGCTCCGCGAGGCGAGCCCGAGCAGGATCCCGACCCACGTCGCGGCGAACCGGAAGAGCAGGAGCAGCCCGAACGCGCCGATCGCGCCCGGCGGGCCGCCCTCGATCCGCCACCCCATCGCGAGCCCCACGAGCATCAGCGGGACGAGCCCGACCGCCGTCGTCAGCAGGTCGGCGGCGGCCTGCCCGAGCGGCACCGCGGCCCGGCTCATCGGCAGCGTACGGAAGCGGTCCATCACGCCCCGGTGCGAGTCCTGGGCGGCGCCGAACATCCCGGTCATGATCCCGTTGGCCGCGGTCGCCACGAGCATGCCCGGCACCAGGAACGCCCGGTAGTCCGATCCCGGCATGGCGAGCGCGGAGCCGAAGACGTACCCGAAGAACAGCAGGAACACGATCGGCATGGTCTGCGTCATGAGCAGGATCGCCGGGGCGTGCCGGACGCGCTGGAGGTGACGGCCGAGCATGGCCGTGCCGTCGTAAAGGATGGCGGTACTCATGCGGCGACCTCCTGGGCCTCGTGACCGGTCGTGGTGAGGCGCAGGAACACCTCGTCGAGCGTGGGCGGGCGCAGCGTCGCGTCGAGCAACGGGACGCCGGACGCGTCGAGTTCACGGACGACGCGGGGGAGGGTGACGGCCGGGTCGAGGACGACGGCGCCCACGGCGCGGCGCTCCGGGTCCAACCGGGGCCGGGAGCCGGTGAGTTGGTCGAGGACGACGGCGGCCGCGTGCAGCGCCTGCTCGCCCGCCTCCTCCGCGACGACGACCTCCGCGTAGTGGCCGATCTGCGCCTTGAGTTCGGCGGGCGTGCCCGAGTGGGCGGTGCGGCCGCCGTCGATCAGCACGATGTCGTCGGCGAGCTGGTCGGCCTCCTCCAGGTACTGGGTGGTGAGGACGACGGTCGTGCCCTCGCGGGACAGCTCGCGCACGGCCTGCCAGATGCCGTTCCTGCTGTGCGGGTCGAGGCCGGTGGTCGGCTCGTCGAGGAAGAGCACGGCGGGGCGGGTGATCAGGCTCGCCGCCAGGTCGAGGCGGCGGCGCATGCCTCCGGAGTACGTGCGGGCGGTGCGGTCGGCGGCGTCGGTCAGCTCGAAGCGTTCGATCAGCTCGTCGGCGCGGGACCGGGCGCCCGGCGCGCGCAGCAGGCGGGCGAACAGGCGCAGGTTCTCGCGTCCTGTGAGGTCGCCGTCGACCGAGGCGTACTGGCCGGTGACGCCGATGCGGCGGCGGACGGCCTGCGGCTCCCCGGTGATGTCGTGCCCGGCGACACGCGCGGTACCGGCGTCGGGGCGGAGCAGGGTCGTGAGTAGCCGGACCGCGGTCGTCTTGCCCGCCCCGTTCGGCCCGAGCAGACCGCACACCGTGCCCGCGCGGACCGCCAGATCCAGGCCGCGTACGGCGTGCACGGCCTTCGCTCCCTTGCCGAAGCGCTTCTCCAGACCTTCACTAAGTACGGCGTACGTAGAAGTCATGGCCCGACCATAGCGCACTACGTACGGTGTACGTAACTAGGATGGTGCGCGAGGTGATGATCAATGGCGGGCCGAGCGGCCGAACCCGAAGTGATCTGGGCGCGCCCCGAGCGAGCCGGGCGGGGGCCGAGGCCCGCGCACAGCAGGGCCGACATCGCGGCGACGGCGGTCCGCGTCGCCGACGCCGAGGGCATCGACGCGGTGTCCATGCGGAAGATCGCCGGTGAGCTGGGCATGGGCACGATGTCGCTGTACAACTACGTGCCGCGCAAGGAGGACCTGTACGAGCTGATGGTCGACGCCGTCAGCGCCGAGTACGTGTTCCCGGAGCCGAGCGGCGACTGGCGGGCGGACGTGCTCGGGCTCGCCCGGCAGTCGCGGGCGCTGATGCACCGGCACCCCTGGCTGCCGAGCCTGATGTCACCGGTCTACGGCTTCAGCCCGAACGCGCTCGCGTACCTGGAGTACTGCCTGACCTGCCTCGACCCGCTCGACCTGCCGTACGGCACGAAGATGGAGCTGGTCGCGGCGGTGACCAGCGTGGTCACGACGTATGTGGCCAACGAGATCGCCACGGCCGAACGGACCCGCTCCCTGCCGTGGAGCGCCGAGCGGGAACAGGCGGTGCGCATCGCGTACTTGGGCGGGCAGGTGGCCTCGGGACGGTATCCGCGGCTCGCGGCGTCGTTCGCCGAGGACGCGGGCCCGATCGACCTGGAGGCCGTGTTCGAGCGGGCGCTGCGGCGGACGCTGGAGGGCTTCGCGGCGGAGTGAGCATGCCCGCCGGGCGGTTCGGGGGGCGCGCGGACAGGTGGCCGCGCCCGATGCCCTCGGGTTTCAAAGGATCGCGAACTGGCCGCCCGGGCCCTCTTCCTGGTGGTCGAGGACCGAGGCGGGGCGGCGGGCCGCGTCCGGCACCGGGAGCACGCGTGCCCGTTCGAGGTCCTTCGACGTCATCGGGTCCGCGAGGGCGGCCTCCCGCAACTCGTCCTGCGGCGGGCCGAGTTCCGCGAGCAGCGTCAGGACCGTGATGAGTTCCAGGAGCTGTGACGTCCACGGCTGCGGCCAGGTGGCCGGGCGCAGGGCCGCGAGGGTGCCGGGCTCGGCCGGTTCGGTGCGGCGCGCGAACCACTGCTCCAGGACCCGGACCCCGCTGACCTGGAAGTCCCAGGCAGCCGCGGGGACCGGGGAGACCCGTCCTTCGCCGACGAGCAGGGCCTCCTCCTCGCGGTCGTAGAGGACCTCCGCCGGCCGGGCCGGCAGCGGGGCACGCACGTACGGGCGGCTTCCGCCCGGCAGCCTGGGGCGCTCGGCGTCCGTGCCGCGCCGCTCCAACCACAGGACACGGCGGCCGAGTTCCACGCCGCGGGCCCATACGTCGGCGTCGTCCGGCAGCGGCACGCGGATGTCGCGGGAGCCGTCGCGGGCGCCCGCCGCCAGGATCCACGCGAACAGCTCGGTCGCCGTCACCTCCTGCCCGTACGTGCCGGAGAGGTGGGTGAGCAGGCCGGGCGCCACGTTCGGCTCCGCGCCGCCGGGTCGGCGGTACAGCGGTCGGATGCGGCCGGGCCGGCCGGCGGGGGAGCGGCCCTCCGGGAGGACCGCGGACGCGAGCAGCGCGGGGCCTCCGGCGTCGGGCACGTACCCCTGCTCGACGAGGAACAGCTGCGGCTCGTCCGCGACCCGCCACAGCTCGGGGCGCGCGGCGTCGATCAGGCGCTGGTCCGGGATGAGCCACTGCTCGTCGAACGGGGCGTGCAGCAGCGGCACGGGGGCCGGGCAGGGGCCCTCCGCGTGCGCGAGCGGCTCGGTGCCGGTGCGCCGGCCGGGGAGCTGGGCGGTGGCGGTGTGCAGGGTGCGGGCGCGGGAGGGCTGGAGGAGCGCCGCGCGTTCGTCGGGCCCGGCCGCCACGAAGGCGTTCCAACGGGCCTTCAGGGAGGCGGCGTCCGGGGCGACGGGCCAGCCGCGGCCCATGCGCATCGGCGCGACGGACCAGGGCATGAGCTCCGCGAGGAGCGGGTCGTTCGTCACGACCGGCATGGTACGTCTCCCTTCCACGGCACCGTGGTTGCGCTCTCGGGGCTCTGCCCCGGACCCCGCTGCTCAATCGCCGCAGGGGCTTGGTTAGTCCGCGTCCAGCGTCACCGTGAACGAGAAGCGGTCCCCCCGGTAGTGGATGACCGCCACGTCCAGCACCCTGCCCTCCTCGTCGTACGTGACACCCGTGTAGTGCAGGATCGGACTGAGCAGGGGTACTTCGAGCAGCCGGGCCGTCTCGGGGTCCGCGAGGCGCGCCTGCACCGAGTCCGTGATCCGGCTGATGCGCACGCCGACCACGTCCCGCAGCACCTTCGTCATCGGCCACCGCTCCAGGTCCGCGAGGTCGACGCGGGCGCCGAGGTCCGGACGGAGGTAGTTGCGGGCGTGGTTCGTCGGCTCGCCGGTCTTCTCGTCGCTGCGCAGCCGGTGGTACGTGGGGACGGCCCCGGCCCCCGGGAAGTGCTCCGCGAAGGCCACGGGGACCGGCACCGTGTCGTGGTCGAGCAGCCGCGTCGTCATGCCGGACTGCTGCGCGACGATCGCGTCGACGGAGCCCAACAGGCGCACCGGCGCGCCCTGCTGGGCATCCGGCTCGATGAACGTGCCGCGGCGCCGGTGGCGCGTGATGAGCCCCTCGTCCTCCAGCTCCTTGAGCGCCTGCCGCATGGTGAGCACGGAGACCCCGTAGTGCCCCGCGAGTTGCTCCTCGGTGGGCAGGCGCAGCGGGTCCTGCGGCGATCTTCCGAGTATCGAGGCGCGCAGGGACTGCGACACCTGATACCAGAGCGGCAATTTGCGGTTCAGGACGATCGAGTCCGGGGCGAATGACGTCACGGGTTATCCGTACCGGTCGTGGGGGGAGTGGTGCAATGCGGCGACCACGGGGTCTATCCGCGGAAGTGGCGCTCCAAGCCCTGCCACACGTCGTCGTATCCGCGCTGCAGATGCCCGGCGTTCGAGGCCTGCGGGGCGAGGGTGAGGGGCCAGCGCGTCTCGAACATGAAGGCCAGCCCGTCGTCGACCTTCTGCGGCTTGAGCTCGGCGGCGCTCGCCTTGTCGAACGTGTCCCGGTCAGGACCGTGCGCCGACATCATGTTGTGCAACGAGCCACCGCCCGGCACGAAGCCCTCTGCCTTCGCGTCGTAAGCGCCCTCGATGAGCCCCATGTACTCGCTCATCACGTTCCGGTGGAAGTACGGCGGCCGGAACGTGTCCTCGCCCACCAGCCAGCGCGGCGCGAAGACGACGAAGTCGACGCCCGCGAGGCCCGGGGTGTCGGAGGGCGAGGTGAGCACCGTGAAGATCGACGGGTCGGGGTGGTCGTACGAGATGGTCCCGATGACGTTGAAACGGCGCAGGTCGTACACGTACGGGACGTGGTTGCCGTGCCAGGCGACGACGTCCAGCGGGGAGTGGTCGTAGGTCGCGGCCCAGAGATTTCCGCAGAACTTGTTGACGACCTCGACGGGGCGGTCGGCATCGTCCTCGTACGCGGCGACCGGCGCCCTGAAGTCCCGTGCGTTCGCGAGGCCGTTGGCGCCGATCGGGCCGAGGTCGGGCAGCTGGAACGGGGCGCCGTAGTTCTCGCACACGTAGCCGCGCGCGGACTCTTCGAGCAGCTCGACGCGGAAGCGGACGCCGCGCGGGATCAGCGCGACCTCACCCGGCCCGACGGCGAGCGCCCCGAACTCCGTGCGCAGCAGCAGCCCGCCGCGCTCCGGGACGATCAGCAGCTCGCCGTCCGCGTCGCTGAACACCCGGTCAGTCATGGGGGAGTTGGCGTGGTAGAGGTGCACGGCCATGCCGGTGCGCTGCGTCGCGTCGCCGTTGCCGCCAAGGGTCCACAGGCCTGCCAGCCAGTCCGTGCCGGGCGCGGGCTCGGGCAGCGGGTTCCAGCGGCGGCGGTTGGGATCGGGAACGGTCTCGGTGAACGGGGCCGTGCGCACCGCCCCGTTGTCGACACGGCTGAACTCCGGGTGCGCCGCCGACGGGCGGATCCGGTACAGCCACGAGCGGCGATTGCGCGCCCGCGGCTCGGTGAAGGCGGAGCCGCTGAGCTGCTCCGCGTACAGGCCGAGCGGCGCGCGCTGCGGCGAGTTGCGCCCCTCGGGCAGGGCCCCCGGCACGGCTTCGGAACCGTGCTCGTTCCCGAAGCCGGTGAGGTAGGTCAGCCCCTCGGCGGTCTTGCGTACGTCCCCGCTCATCATCGCTCCCTGATCAATGATTCCTATGCGACACCGTAGGATTCGCGCGTGGGTGGCGCAAGACATCACCGTCCGCCGTATGGCTGACGCGCAGCGGTACCAGCGGCCGAGCGGCGGCCCGCGAGCGTCCTCCCCGCGAGGGATCCGCCGATGTCAACGGTCCTCTACCGTCCCGAACATGCCCACCTTTCCGTCCCTCCGCGCGGCCGCCACGGCGCTGCTGACCTGCGCCCTGCTGGCGGGCGTCGCGGGCTGCGGGGGTGACGGCGGGGAAGCCGGCGGACCGCGGAACGCCGGGGAGGTCCTCTCCCGCACCGACTCCGCCGGCCACCACTACCGCCGGATCCCCACGGAGGGCGCACCCGGGATCGGCTTGATCGTGAAGCCGCAGACGGGCCCCGCCGGCGGCTGGGAGGTCCGCATCTGGGTACGCCGCTTCCGCCTCAGCCCGCACGGCACCCCGGCCCGAGCGGTCGAGGGCCGCGGGTACGCGCGGCTCTACCTCGACGGCCGCCGCCTCGCCCGGCTGCGCGCCGTCGACTACCGCCTCCCCGGTACCCGCCTGCACCGCGGCACCCACCGCCTCACCGCCCGCCTCTACGCCGACGACCACACGGTGTGGGCCGTGGCGGACAAGCCCGTCGAGGCCACCGCGGACGTGACGGCGTCGCCGTAGTCTGGACCGCATGCCCCATCCAACGCCCCTGCGCCGCATGCCCGTTCAGCGGCGCAGCGCCGAGCGCCTGGCCCGGATTCTCGACGCGTGCGCCGAACTCCTCGACGAGACGGGCTACGACGAGCTGAGCACCCGCGCCGTCGCGCACCGCGCCGAGGTCCCCATCGGCTCGGTCTACCGCTTCTTCGGCAACAAGCGGGCCCTGGTCGACGCGCTGGCCGAACGCAACCTCGACCGCTACGTGCGGCGGGTCACCGCGCGCCTCAGGGACGTCCCCGCCGGTGACTGGCGGGCCGCGATGGACGCGGTGCTCGACGAGTACCTCGCGATGAAGCGCACGGCGCCGGGCTTCTCCCTGGTCGACTTCGGCACCCAGCTCCCGGTGGGCGCCCCGGACGCCGGCCCCAACCACCGCGTCGCCGACACCCTCACCGACCTCCTCGCCCCACGCCTCGACCGCACCCCGGACGCCGCCCTGCGCCGCGCGTTCCTGGTCGCCGTCGAATCCGCCGACGCCCTGGTCCGCCTCGCGTTCCGTATCGACCCGGAGCGCGGCGACGCGGCGGTCATCGCGGAGGTGCGGGAGCTGCTGCGGGCGTATCTGGCGCGGGTGCTCGACTGACGCAGCCGGGTGAACCGCTCGTGACCTGGAGTTTTGCGCTTATTGCTCGCGTGTCAACGTCTTGTTAACGCTTGTTCGGCCCACCTAGCGTCGCGCTGGCTGCCTCCCCCACGGCGGCTGTTCGAAGGCGAACGTAGACGTGAGAGGGCCCTTCCCCATGCTGACCATCCTCGGATTCGGCATGATCGCCACCTTCCTGGTGCTGATCATGATGAAGAAGGTGTCGCCGATCGCGGCGCTCGTGCTCATCCCGGCGCTGTTCTGCGTCCTGGTGGGCAAGGGGGCGCACCTCGGTGACTACGTGATCGCCGGCATCGGTGACCTGGCGCCCACCGCGGCCATGCTGATGTTCGCGATCGTCTACTTCGGCGTGATGATCGACGTCGGCCTCTTCGACCCGATCGTGCGCGGCATCCTGAAGTTCGCGAAGGCCGACCCCGTCCGCATCGTCGTCGGCACCGCGCTGCTCGCCGCGATCGTCTCGCTCGACGGCGACGGCTCCACCACCTTCATGATCACCGTCTCGGCGATGTACCCGCTGTACAAGCGCCTGAAGATGAGCCTCATCGTGATGACCGGTGTCGCGGCGACCGCCAACGGCGTGATGAACACGCTGCCCTGGGGAGGCCCGACGGCCCGCGCCGCCACCGCGCTGAAGGTGGACGCCAGCGACATCTTCGTGCCGATGATCCCGGCGCTCGCCGTCGGCCTGCTCTTCGTGTTCGCCCTCTCGTACGTGCTCGGCCACCGGGAGCGCAAGCGGCTCGGCTATCTCTCCCTCGACGAGGACGTCACGGTCACGGAGACCGTCGAGGAGAAGGTGCTCGTCGGCGCTGGGAGCGGCACCAAGGGAACTGGTGGCGGTGGCGGTTCCGTTTCCGGGTCCACCCCCTCGTACGAGAACGACGAGGGCGAGACGTTCTCCGGGCTCGACCCGAACCGGGCCACCCTGCGCCCCAGGCTCTACTGGTTCAACGCCCTGCTCACGGTGGTGCTCCTGACCTCCATGATCATGGAAGTGCTGCCGATCCCGGTCCTGTTCATGCTCGGCGCCGCGCTCGCCCTCTCGGTCAACTACCCGAACATGACCGAGCAGAAGGCCCGGATCGGCGCGCACGCCGAGAACGTGCTCAACGTCGCGGGCATGGTCTTCGCCGCCGCCGTCTTCACGGGCGTACTGCAGGGCACCGGCATGGTCGACCACATGGCGAAGTGGGTCGTGGGCGGCATCCCCGACTGGATGGGCCCGCACATGGCGCTCGTGACGGGCGTGCTGTCCATCCCCTTCACGTACTTCATGTCCAACGACGGCTTCTACTTCGGCATCCTGCCGGTGCTCGCCGAGGCCGGCAACGCGCACGGTGTCTCCACCCTGGAGATCGCCCGCGCCTCGCTCGCCGGACAGCCGCTGCACATGTCGAGCCCGCTGGTCCCGGCGGTCTACGTGCTCGTGGGCATGGCTAAGGTCGAGTTCGGCGACCACACCAAGTTCACCGTGAAATGGGCGGCGTTGACCGCGCTCGTCGTCCTCGGCGCCGGTCTGCTGTTCGGAATCGTGTGACCCGATGAACCCCGAAACCCGATGAATCCCGTGACCTCATGAGCCGTGCCTGGCTGCTCCGCCTCGTCATCGCCTTCAGCTTCGCGCAGGGGGCGGTGTCGATGGCGCGGCCCGCGGTCTCCTACCGGGCCCTCGCGCTCGGCGCCGACGAACGTGCCGTCGGTGTCATCGCGGGGGTCTACGCGCTGCTCCCGCTGTTCGCCGCCGTGCCGCTCGGCCGGCGCACGGACCACGGCCGGTGCGCGCCGCTGCTCCCGGTCGGCGTCGTCCTCATCGCGGGTGGGTGCGCGATGAGCGGACTCGCCGACACCCTCGTGGCGATGGCCGCCTGGAGCGGTGTCATGGGGCTCGGGCACCTGTGCTTCGTGATCGGCGCCCAGTCGATCGTGGCCCGGCAGTCCGCGCCCGAGGACCAGGACCGCAACTTCGGCCACTTCACCATCGGCGCCTCCCTCGGCCAGCTCGTCGGGCCGATCGCCGCGGGCGCGCTGATCGACGGCCAGGACATGGCGGGCACGAGCGCGCTCGCGCTCCTCGTGTCGGCGGGCGTCTGCGCGCTGGCCGTGACGTCCCTGTGGCGCATCGAGTCCCGTCGTACGCGGACGGGTTCGCGTACGAAGGAGGCCTCCAGGGTCCCCGTGCACCGCATCCTGCGCACCCGCGGCGTGCCCGGCGGCATCTTCATCAGCCTCGCCGTCCTGTCGGCCACCGACATCCTCACGGCGTATCTGCCGGTGGTGGGCGAGCACCGGGGGATCGCACCCGCCGTGGTCGGCGTGCTGCTCAGCCTGCGCGCGGCCGCGACGGTCGCCTGCCGCCTGGTCATGACCCCGCTCATCAACTGGCTCGGCAGGACCGCCCTGATCACCACCACGTGTCTGCTCGCGGCGCTGCTGTGCGCGGGCATCGCGCTGCCCGTGCCGGTGTGGGGGCTGGGCGTGATGCTGGTCGTCCTCGGCTTCTGCCTCGGCGTGGGCCAGCCGCTCTCCATGACCACGGTCGTCCAGGCCGCCCCCGCCGGGGCCCGCTCCACCGCCCTGGCGCTCCGGCTGACCGGCAACCGCCTCGGTCAGGTCGCGGCCCCGGCGTCCGCGGGCCTGATCGCGGGCGTGGCGGGGACGGCGGCACCGTTCGTGATGCTGGGCGGGCTGCTGTTCGTGGCGGCGGGTCTCGGGGTCAGGGACGGCGCCAAGCGCGGTTCCGAAGACGCTTCCGAAGGCGGTGCCGGGCAAGGGAGATCATGGGCGCCCCGGCTCCGTCGACGCGAGAAGGATCACCAGCGGCACTGACCCGACACCCGGCACCCCCTGGACCCTGGAAACTAGCGACGCTAGTTTGGCTGGGCACGTACGTGACACCCGCACTCGCTCAGGGAGTTGTGCTCATCATGGTCCGCGCCGCTGTACTGCCCGCCGTCGGTTCCCCGCTGGAGATCGCCGACATCGACCTGCCCGAACCGGGGCCGGGACAGGTCCGGGTGCGGCTCGCCGCCGCCGGGGTCTGCCACTCCGACCTCTCCCTGACCAACGGCACGATGCGGGTCCCGGTCCCCGCGGTCCTCGGTCACGAGGGCGCGGGCACCGTCGTCTCCGTCGGCGACGGCGTCACGCACGTGGCCCCCGGCGACGGTGTCGTCCTCAACTGGGCGCCTTCCTGCGGCAGTTGCCACGCCTGCACGCTCGGCGAGGTCTGGCTGTGCGCCAACGCCCTCGCGGGATCGGCGGGCATCCACGCGAAGCGTGCGTCCGACGGCAGCGACCTCCATCCCGGCCTGAACGTCGCCGCGTTCGCCGAGGAGACGGTCGTCGCCGCGAACTGCGTCCTGCCGGTGCCGGACGGCATCCCGCTCACCGACGCGGCGCTGCTCGGCTGCGCCGTGCTCACCGGGTACGGCGCCGTGCACCACTCCGCGCGCGTACGGGAGGGGGAGACCGTCGCGGTGTACGGGGTCGGCGGCGTCGGTCTCGCCACGCTCCAGGCCGCGCGCATCGCGGGCGCCTCGAAGATCATCGCGGTCGACGTCTCCCCGGAGAAGGAGGCGCTGGCGCGCGCGGCGGGCGCCACGGACTACGTGGTCGCGTCGGAGAACGCGGCCCGCGAGATCCGCGGCCTGACCGACAAGCAGGGTGTCGACGTGGCGGTGGAGTGCGTGGGCCGCGCGGTCACCATCCGTACGGCCTGGGAGTCCACCCGGCGCGGCGGCCGCACCACCGTCGTCGGCATCGGCGGCAAGGACCAGCAGGTCACCTTCAACGCCCTGGAGATCTTCCACTGGGGCCGCACGCTGTCCGGCTGCGTCTACGGCAACTGCGACCCGGCACAGGACCTCCCCGTGCTCGCGGAGCACATCCGCGCGGGCCGCCTCGACCTGAGCGCGCTCGTGACCGAGCGGATCGCTCTGGACGGGATCCCGGCGGCGTTCGACAACATGGTGGCGGGCAAGGGCGGCCGGGCGCTGGTGGTGTTTTAGACAGGCCCCGCCCCTGCCGATGAGTTCCCGGCCTGCGGCCGGTCTGTATGAGGAGAAGCCTGATACAGGCCGACGCGACCGGCGCCGGCACGGGAACCAGGAGGCACACCATGCCCGCCAGCACCCAGAAGATCCGCCCTTGCCTGTGGTTCGACGGCAAGTCGGAGGAGGCCGTCGACTTCTACATCTCGCTCTTCCCCGGCTCCGACTCCAAGGTCCTGGACGTCCAGCGCTTCGGCGACGAGGGGTCCCAGGAGCCCGGCTCGGGCGTCGTCGTGGAGTTCCGCCTCGCGGGCAACGAGTACCAGGCGCTGGACGGCGGCCCCGAGTTCAAGTTCAACGAGGCGGTCTCGCTCTCCGTCGACTGCGCGGACCAGGCCGAGGTCGACCGGCTGTGGGACGGCCTCACGGCGAACGGCGGGGAGCCGGGGCCGTGCGGCTGGTGCAAGGACAAGTACGGCCTGTCCTGGCAGATCGTCCCGCGCCGCCTGCCCGAACTCCTCGCCGACCCCGACAAGGACCGGGCCGGTCGGGTTCTGGCCGCGATGATGAAGATGGGCAAACTGGACGTCGCCGCTCTCGAATCCGCCTGACCCGTTCAAGCCCCTGCGGCGATTGAGCAGCGGGGTCCGGGGCGGAGCCCCGCGGCGTCAGCCACGGCGCCGCGGGGCTCCGCCCCGCTCAATCGCCGCAGGGGCCGGAGGGGCTTGAGATGCTCGGGAACGACCTCGCCGCCACCAAAAACACCAACGTGGTCAACGCGAACGGCCAAGTGAACATGTGGCCACCGACCGGCGCCGCCAACGCCCCGAACGCCGGCGCGCACACCGTCGCGGCAACCGCCCCCGCCACCGCATACGGCACCGTACGACGCGTGGCCTCAAGGAACACCCCGCCGAGCGCGAGCGCGACAAGCACCGCGTTGTACGCGGACGTGCCGTCGGCAAGCTGCGCGGCAGGCTCGCCGAGGGCCCACGCGGTCGCCATGCCCGCGACGTTCCCGAGGCAGGCCACCCCCGCGACCCGCGGCCCGGCCACCAGCAGCCCGGCGAGCACCAGCGCCCCCGCGTACCACTGCGGCATCAGGAAGATCTGGCCGAATCCGGCGAAGAACCCCCGCACGGCGTCGTCGAGTTGCAGCCCGGTCCTGGCCCCGGACACCGCCTGGGGGAACGCGGCGATGCCGCCCCCGCCGGCCCACACCCGCGCGAACCCGGGCGCGGCCAGCGTGATGACACTCGCCACGAGGCAGAACGGCAGCGTCAGAGCGGGCAGCCCCCACGCCCCGAGTGCCCGCCCCGCGGCGGCGGTCGCCACGGTCGCGGCGGCGCAGCCGAGCAGGGCCACGAGTACCGAGGACAGCCGGTCGGGGTTGAGGAAGACGGCGCAACTCACGCCCACGAGGCAGGCGTTGAAGCCCTCCATGCCCAGCGTGAGCCGCTCCTTCTCCACGCCGAGCAGCGCCGCGACCAGCGTGCCGACGGCCGCGCCCCCGACCCCGTAGAGCCCGTACTCCCACCCGGAGGCGAACAGGGCGGCGGCGAACAGCGTGCCCGTGAGCGCGCGCGGCAGGAACGTCACCTGGCCGATCCCGCGCAGTACGCGCAGCGCGAACTGTCTACAGCCGGTCGCCCAACTCTGCCCGATTTCCTGGTGAATCGCGGCATCTGCCGTCTGCGTCATGCGCCGCTCCCGTGTGACGAAGATGTTTCCCGGCCCGGCGAATGTACGTTACAGCTACTTCTGGGGAAGGCCCGGGCCGGGGGCGGAAACGCGCCTGGGCTCCCGCTCACCACACCTCCGCCACCCCCAGCTCGGCCCGCAGTGCCCGCTCCCCGGCCCCGGTCACCCGTACCGCCCGCTCGGAGCCGATCCGCTCGACCCAGCCGGCCCCGAAGGCGTGGGCGCACAGCGCGGCGCCCGCGCGTCCGGCGAGGTGGAGGCGGCGCTCGGTCCAGTCGAGGCAGCCGCGCGTCAGCGGCCGCCGCGGGCCGGGTTCGAGCGGCGATCCGAGCGCGCGGAACCAGCCGTGCCCCGCGTCGGTGAGCGCGAGGGCCGAGGGGGCCGACGGGTCGGAATCGGCGCTCAGCAGCCCCCGCTCCACCATCGCGTCGGTGACCGTGATCCCGAGCCGGCCAGCGAGGTGGTCGTAGCAGGTCCGCCCGCGGGCCATCGCGGTCCGCGCGGAGGCGGCCCGCAACGTGGGAGGCCGCTCTCCGCCGTCCGGCACCGCGTACCCGGCGAGGCCCTCCAGGAGCTGCGCGACCTGCGCGTCGGCGAGCCGCAGATACCGGTGACGGCCCTGCCGTTCCTCGGCGAGCAGCCCGCCCGCGACGAGCTTGCCGAGGTGCTCGCTCGCGGTCGACGCCGCGACGCCCGCGTGCCGTGCCAGTTCGCCCGCCGTCCACGCCCGGCCGTCGAGCAGCGCGAGCAGGCAGGCGGCGCGTGTCTCGTCGGCGATCAGTGAGGCGAGGGCGGCGAGGCGCGGAGCGCCGGGTTCCTTGGGGGCGGCCATGCGTCAAGGATGACCCGGGCACGCTTCGGTGGCCGCCGAAACGTCAGCCCGAAACGTCAGTGCGTCTCCGCCGACACCTGCTCGTACTGCACGGAAAGCCCGTCGAGCAGCGCCGTGAGCCCCGTCTCGAAGGCCCGGTCGTCGACGATCTCCTGCCGCTCGGCGAGCAGATGCGCCTGGCCGAGGTGCGGATAGTCGGCGGGGTCGTACGCCGCCTCGTCGTCCGGGAAGCCGCCCGCGAACGAGCCGAGCGCCGAGCCCGTCACGAAGTACCGCATGAGCGCGCCGATGGACGTGGCCTGCGGCGGCGGCCACCCGGCGTCGACCATCGCGCCGAACACCGCGTCGGCGAGCCGCAGTCCGGCCGGACGGTGGCCAGGGCCCCGCGCGAGCACCGGGACGATGTTCGGGTGGGCGCGCAGCGCCGCCCGGTAGGAGACGGCCCAGTCGTGCAGCGCGGCGCGCCAGTCCCGGTCGGCTCCGTCCTCGGGGGCCTCGAACATCGACAGGTCGACCTGCGCGCTCACCGAGTCGGCGACCGCCTCCAGGATCTCGTCCTTCGTACGGAAGTGGTTGTACAGGGAGGGCCCGCTCACCCCGAGCTCGGCGGCGAGCCGCCGCGTCGAGACGGCGGCGAGGCCCTCGGTGTCGACGAGGGCGCGGGCCGCGTCGACGATGCGATCTCTGCTCAGGAGGGGCTTGCGCGGTCGGGCCATGCGGCACATAGTAGGGCTGCAAGCCAAAAACTAGCAGTGCTAATTAACTGCTTTACGATTCGATGCGCGCGGGAGTGGCCATGAACCTGGAGCTGAGCGAGGAGCAGACGGCGGTGCGCCGGCTCGCCAAGGACTTCGTGGACCGGGAGATCGCGCCGAACGTGGTGGCGTGGGACCGGGCCGAGGAGGTCGACCGGGGCATCGTCAAGAAGCTCGGCGAGGTCGGCTTCCTGGGCCTGACCATCGACGAGGAGTACGGCGGCTCGGGCGGCGACCACTTCTCGTACACGCTGGTCACGGAGGAGCTGGGGCGCGGGGACTCGTCCGTGCGCGGCATCGTCTCCGTCTCCCTCGGCCTGGTCACCAAGCCGATCCAGCAGTGGGCGAACGAGGAGCAGAAGCGGCACTGGATCCCGAGGCTGACGGCCGGCGAGGCGCTCGGCTGCTTCGGCCTCACCGAGCCGGGCCACGGCTCGAACCCGGCCGACCTCCAGACCCGCGCGGTCCGCGACGGCGACGAGTACGTGATCAACGGCACGAAGATCTTCATCACCAACGGCACCTGGGCCGATGTCGTCCTCCTCTTCGCCCGCACCAACGACACCCCCGGCCACAAGGGCATCTCCGCCTTCCTGGTCCCCACGGACACCCCCGGCCTGACCCGCAACACCATTCACGGCAAGCTCGGCCTGCGCGGCCAGACCACCGCCGAGCTGGTCCTTGAGGACGTCCGCGTGCCGGCCTCCGCGATGATGGGCCCGGAGGGCAAGGGCTTCTCGATCGCCATGTCCGCGCTCGCCAAGGGCCGGATGTCGGTGGCGGCGGGATGCGTGGGCATAGCCCAGGCCGCCCTCGACGCGGCCGTCGGATACGCGGGCGAGCGCGAGCAGTTCGGCAAGTCCATCGCCTCGTACCAGCTGGTGCAGGAGCTGATCTCGGACATCGCCGTCGACGTGGACGCGGCCCGCCTGCTGACCTGGCGCGTCGCCGACCTCGTCGACCGCGGCGAGGACTTCGCGACCGCGGCGTCCAAGGCGAAGCTGTTCGCGTCCGAGGCTGCGGTCCGCGCGGCGAACAACGCGCTCCAGGTCTTCGGTGGCTACGGCTACATCGACGAGTACCCCGTCGGCAAGCTGCTGCGCGACGCCCGCGTCATGACCCTCTACGAGGGCACGAGCCAGATCCAGAAGCTGATCATCGGCCGCGCGCTGACGGGTGTTTCGGCGTTCTGAGTACGCAATTGAGTACGTGAGCGGATGGGGCCTTTGCCCCATCCGCTCGAAGCTGTACGGCATGAGCAGTGACACACCGGTCAAGCAGCAGAACACCGTGGCCTTCTACGGACAGGCCGTCGCCTCCTTCGTCGTCGCTCTCACCGCGACGGCCATCGGCATCTACAGCCTCGACGTCAGCGGCTGGATCCGCGCGTTCCTGGCGATCGCCGTCCTCTACCTCACGACCTCGGCCTTCACGCTGGCCAAGGTGATCAGGGACCGCCAGGAGGCGGGCCAGATCGTGAGCAGGGTCGACCAGGCCCGCCTGGAGAAGATCCTGGCGGACCACGACCCGTTCAAGCCAGTGGTCTGAACAGCAGCTTCGGGACGTCCAGCGCGCCGCCCGCCTCCGTGAACTCCCGTTCCACCGCTGCCCGCAGGTCGCCGTCCGACAGATGGTCCGCGGCCGTGCGGGCGAGGGCGGCCGCGCCGTCGAGGACCGCCCGGTCGGCCTCCGCGCCCTGCGCGCAGGCCGCGAACTCGGCGGTGTGCAGGGCCGTCCCGGCCGGGGCTATGGACAGCATGGGATGGAGGGCCGGGATGCGGACGCTGACGTTGCCCAGGTCCGTGGAGCCGACGGCGGAGTCCGGCGCGGCGCTGCCGGGCAGCATGGTGCGGCCACGGCCCGTGAGGTGCTGGGCGAAACGTGCCGCGAGGACGCCGTTGTGCCGGACGGGGACGCAGGGCGGGCAGTCGTCCCAGCGGGTGGTGACGGTCGTGCCGGTCATCGCGGCGGCGCCCTCGAAGATCCGCTGGACCCGGTCGGAGAGCTCCGCCAGCGACTCCACGGTGGCGGCCCGCAGGTAGAAGTGGGCCGCCGCACGCTCGGGCACGACGTTGGGGCGCGAGCCGCCCTCGGTGATCACGCCGTGCACCCGGTCGTCCGGGAGGATGTGCTGCCGCAGCGCGGCGACCCCCTGGTAGGCGGCGACCACCGCGTCCAGGGCGTTGCGGCCCATGAACGGTGCGGCGGAGGCGTGGGCGGCGCGGCCCGTGTACTCGACGACCACTTCGCGCAGCCCCAGAAAGGGCGCGTCGGAGAGATCGGGCCCCGACGAAGGATGGATCATCACGGCGGCGTCGACCCCGTCGAACGCCCCCGCGCGGGCCAGGAGTTCCTTGCCTGTGCCGTTCTCCTCGGCCGGGGTGCCGAGCAGCACCGCCGTGCCACCGGTCCGCTCCAGTACGGGCACCAGCGCGAGGAAGGCGCCGACGGCCGCGGCGCAGATGATGTGGTGACCGCAGCCGTGACCGATGCCGGGCAGTGCGTCGTACTCGGCCAGCACCGCCACGGTCGGCCCTTCGCCCGAACCGGCCGTCGCCCGCAGCGCCGTGGGCAGTCCGTGCGCCCCGGTATGTGCCGTGACGCCGTGGGCCCGCAGCAGGTCGGCGACGCGGGCGACGGCGCGGTGCTCCTCGAAGCCCGGCTCGGGGTCCGCGTGCAGGGCGCGGCCGAGGCCGAGCAGATCCGCCTCGAGGGCTTCGACCGCCGCGTCGATTTGGGCGTGCACCTCCGGGCCCGCCCCCTCGTACGGGGAGGACCATACGGGCGCCGAGGCAGCGGCGTCGGCCGCTCGCCGGGCAAGCCGCTCCAGATGGACGCGCCCGGCGTCACTCGCGGCCGGTGAGGCGGTGGTGTCGGTCATCGTGTCTCCTCCGGCACGGTGTCGGCGATGGACGGGGTGGACTGGGTGGACGGCGTGGACTGGGTGGACGGGGCGGAATCCGGTGCGGTCAAACGCCGGTGGAGGGCCACGCAGCCCATGCTGATCAGCGCCATCACGATGAACAGGACCGCCACGGGCGTCCAGGAGGCGCCCGAGGAACCGGCCAGCCACTGCGCCAGGGGCGGGATGACGCCGCCGCCGATCAGGCCGGCGATCTGGTAGCCGAGCGAGAGCCCCGTGTAGCGCACGCGCGGCGGGAACCACTCGGTGATCATCGTGCCGACGGTGGCGTACGCGATGGTGCTGGCGAGCATGCCGAGCCCCATGCCCGCCCACAGGCCCACGACGCTGTGCGATCCGACGAGCCAGAACATCGGGAACGCCACGACCAGATGAGCCGCCATCCCGACGAGCGTGACGCGCCGGACGCCGAACCGGTCCCCCAGCAGCGCGGTGAGCGGGGTGAAGACGATCACCACCACCGAGGCGAACATGCCCGCGGCCGATGTCTGCGCCTCCGTGAAGCCCAGATGGGACACGGCGTAGGCCGATACGAACGTGACGATCACGTAGAAGCCGCCGACGGTGACGAGGAAGGCTCCCGTGGCGAGCAGCCAGGTGCGCCATGAACCGCGCGCGACGGCGAGGACAGGAAGCTTGGCGGCGGCCCCGCCCGCCTCCCGCTCCTCGCGCAGCGCCTCCTTGATCTCCGGCGCCTCCTCCAGGCGGCTGCGGATGATCAGGCCGGTGACCACGAGCACGCTCGACAGCAGGAAGGGGATGCGCCAGGTCCAGGCGAGCAGCGCGTCGTGGCCCGGCAACGCGGCGAGGGTGAAGACCCCGGTGGCGAGGAAGAAGCCGATGCCGTCGCCGACTTGGGGGAAGGACCCGTACAGCGCCTTGCGGTGCGGGGGCGCGTTCTCCACCGCGTAGAGGACCGCCCCTCCCCACTCCCCGCCGACCGCGAGCGACTGGAGGACGCGGATGATCAGCAGCAGTACGGGGGCGAGCGCGCCGGCCACCGCGTAGCCGGGCAGCAGTCCGATCAGGAACGTGGACACGCCCATCAGGAGCAGGGAGCCGATGAGGGCGTGCTTGCGTCCGTAGCGGTCGCCTATGTGCCCGAAGAGGATCGCGCCGAGCGGTCGGCCGAGGGAGCCCACGGCGAGGGTGGCGAAGGAGCTGAGCACGCCGAGCGCGGGGCTCATCTCGGGGAAGAACAGCTTGGGGAAGACCAGGGCGGCGGCGGTGCCGTAGATGGCGAAGTCGTACCACTCGACACTGGTGCCGATCAGTGTGGCGGTGGCGATGCGCAGCGGGCTGCGCCCGCCTGGGGGAGACGTCATGGACCGGGGCTCCTTCTGAGGGCAGGACGGCGGGCCCGCGGAGGGAGCGCGGGGGAACGCGGGGCGGGGACGGCCGACCGGGGAACGAGGGCCAAGGACTATGGATTCGAATGGACCCATAAAGTGGTACCGGGACGCTACGAGCGGGGGAGAAGCCCTGTCAATAGGGTCTGCACCGAATCCAATAAGGCTTCTGGGTGGGCGAGTTCGCGTCCGGAGGTCATCCGATGGCGACGAGACGACCGGGAGGACGCGTGGTGAAGGCGAGAGCCGCGAGCGGGGCCGACGGCACGGGCGCGGCGGCGCGCCACCCCGATCCGCTGGAGCGGCCGGGGCAGCGCAGGCCCTCGCGCGACATGGTCACCGAGATCCTGCGCAAGCGCATCGCCCTGGGCGGCTTCGCGCCGGGCAGCAGGCTGCCGGCCGAGCGCGAACTCGCCGCGTCCCTGGGCGTCGGGCGCAACACCGTCCGCGAGGCGGTGCGCAAGCTCGCCGATGAGGGCCTCGTGGTCACCACGCTCGGCCGCTCCGGCGGGACACGGGTGCGCCCCGCCCCGGCGGTGGCGGGTGAACGGGCCGCCGTGGCCGCCGACTTCAGGGCCACCATCCGCGACTACATGGAGTACCGGACGGCGGTCGAACCGTTCGCGGCCGGGCTCGCGGCGCGGCGTGGCTCCACCGCCGACCGGCGGGCCCTGGTGCGGATGCTCGACGAGGAGGTCGCCGACCTCGCCGCCTATCACCGGGTCGATTCGCGCTTCCACCTGGCGGTCGCCGCCGCGGCCGGCAACGAGGTCCTCGGTGAGGCGGTGGAACGGGCCCGCGCCGAGATGTTCGTCCGCGGCAACGCGCTCTGGCTGGACTGCGACTGGACCCTCGTCTACCCGCCGGACCGGGACCTCTCGCGGGTGTTCTGCGAGGAGCACCGGGCCATCGCGCTCGCCGTCCTGGCCGGTGACGCGGAGACCGCCGAGGCCCGGATGCGCGAGCACCTGGAGGACTCCGGCCGGCAGTTCCTCGCGCTGCTCGACCACTTCGAGGCGGGCGGCGGAGGCTGACGGGGTTCTCGGGGTGAACTCGTTGACCAGTGACCCGGGTTGTGGTTAGCCTCCGAAATGGGTCCGGACGAATCCAAATAGCGCACCGTGCCCACCGGGAACCCCCGGCACCCCCGTCCCTGGAGGTACGGCACCTTGCACAGCCATGACGAAGCCCTCGCCCGCACGGTCCTCGACCACGTCGAGAACCGGCTGCGCCTCGACCCGGCGCCGCTCGGCAGGCTCGGTGACGCCGCCGAGCTCGACGCCGCCCTCAAGGGCGCCCTGGACTGCGGCCCGTCCGCCCCGGACGACGTGCTGCGGCTGTTCACGGAGCACATAGAACCGACCGTCGTCTCCTGCGACAGCCCGAGCTTCCTCTCGTTCATCCCCGGCGCCCCGACCAAGGCCGCCGCCCTCTTCGACATGGTGCTGTCCGCCTCCTCGCTGCACGGCGTCTCCTGGCTGGAGGCGTCCGGCGCCGTCGCCGCGGAGAACCAGGTGCTGCGGCTGCTCGCCGATCTCGCGGGCCTGCCGGGCGGGGCGGGGGGCTGCTTCGTCAGTGGCGGGTCCGCGGGCAACCTGTCCGGACTCCTGGTGGCCAGGGACACCGCCCGTACCTCTGACGGCCGCCCCGTGGACCGGCCCCGGGTCGCGGTCAGCGACCAGGCTCATTCGTCGATCGGCAGCACGTTGCGGATCATGGGCGTGGAGGCGCTCGTGGTGCCCGCCGACGACCACCGGCTGACCGGGGACGCGGTGCGCGCCGCGCTGGCCGCCGACGGTGACCCCGAGAGCGTGGTCGCGGTCGTCGCCACCGCGGGCACCACCAACGCCGGAATCGTCGACGACCTCGCGGGCATCGCCGACGCCGCCCGCGCCCACGGACTGTGGTTCCACGTCGACGCGGCCTACGGCGGCGGCGCCCTGTTCTCGCCGCGGCTGCGCGAGCGGTTCGCCGGCATCGAGCACGCCGACTCCCTCGTCATCGACCCGCACAAGTGGCTGTTCACGCCGTTCGACTGCGGCGCCCTCCTGTACCGGAACCCCGCCCTGGCCCGGGCCGTCCACACCCAGGACGCCTCCTACCTGGACTGCATCCACACCGACGCTCCGCAGGAGTGGAACCCGAGCGACTACGCGTACCACCTCACGCGCCGCCCCCGGGGTCTTCCGCTCTGGTTCTCGCTCGCGGTGCACGGGACGGAGGCCTACCGGGAGGCCGTCGAGGCCGGGCGGCGGCTCGCCGAGGAGTGCGCCGCGCTGATCCGCGCCACCGACGGCCTGGAACTGCTGCGCGAGCCCGAACTCTCGGTCGTGCTGCTGCGCCGCACGGGCTGGGGGCCCGAGGACTACGACGCATGGTCGCGGCGGCTCCTTGAGCGGCAGATCGCCTTCGTGGTGCCGACGGTGTGGGAGGGCGAGACGGTGGCCCGCTTCGCCTTCCTCCACCCGGACCTCGGCCTGGACACGGTGCGCACGATCCTGGCCGACATGGTGGCGGACGCCGGATGAAGCGCGTCCTGTTCCCGGAAACCGGGTTCTAAGCGCCCGCTCACCCCGGAGGGTAGGGTGTGCCCTCAGCCCCACGGGAGGATGTGAGCGCAGCGATGACGCAGGACGAGCGCGTCGATGGCGAGGTCGGCGAGGCCGGCGACGCCACGGACGAGATGCCGTGGGCCGATGTCACGCCCGACGCGGCCCGGCGGCTGCTCGTCGCGGCGGTGCAGGCGTTCGCCGAGCGCGGCTACCACGCGACCACGACCCGCGACATCGCGAGCCGCGCCGGTATGAGCCCGGCCGCGCTCTACATCCACTACAAGACCAAGGAAGAGCTGCTCCTCAAGATCAGCCGGATCGGTCACGACAAGGCGCTGGCGATCCTGCGCCGGGCGGTCGAGAGCGACGGCACGGCCGCCGAGCGGCTCGCGGAGGCCGTCCGGTCCTTCGTCCGCTGGCACGCGGGGCACCACATGACCGCGCGCGTCGTCCAGTACGAGCTGGACTCGCTGGGCGAGGAGAACCGGCCCGAGATCGTCGCGCTGCGCCGGCGGAGCGACGCCTCGGTGCGGGAGATCATCAACGATGGTGTGAAGGCCGGGGAGTTCGACGTCCCCGACGTGCCCGGCACCACGGTCGCCGTGCTCTCGCTCTGCATCGACGTGGCCCGCTGGTTCAACGCCGAGGGCAAGCGGACGCCCGACGAGGTCGGCGCGCTCTACGCCGACCTCGTGCTGCGCATGGTGACCGCTCCGCGGCGGTAGCGCGTCCTACAGGTAGTACCGCGACACCGACTCCGCGACGCACACCGGCTTGTCGCCGCCCTCGCGCTCCACGCTGAACGCCACGGTCACCTGTACGCCGCCGGCCACGTCCGCCACGTCCGTGACCTTCGCGGTGGCGCGAAGGCGCGAGCCCACGGGGACCGGAGCGGGGAAACGGACCTTGTTCGTTCCGTAGTTGACGCCCATCTTCATGCCCTCGACCGTCATCAGCTGCGGGCCGAAGAGGGGCAGCAGCGACAGGGTGAGGTAGCCGTGCGCGATGGTCGTCTTGAACGGGCCCTCCTTCGCGCGCTCCGGGTCGACGTGGATCCACTGGTGGTCGCCCGTGGCCTCGGCGAACCGGTCGATGCGGCTCTGCTCGATCTCGACCCAGTCGCTGTACCCGAGCTGCTCGCCGACGGCGCCCTTCAGGTCGTCGACGTCCTTGAAAACGCGCGGCTCCGCCATGATCCGTGACCTCCCACGTAGCTTGTCTAAGCGCTTGCTCAGACCGCTTGGCATGCTAACAACGAAGCCGCGCCCGCACTAGGTTCGTCTAGTCTCGACCGGGTGCCACAGATTCCGGAGAAGATCCACGAGCTCACCGTCGGCCAGGTGTCGGCGCGCAGCGGCGCCGCCGTCTCCGCGCTGCACTTCTACGAGTCCAAGGGCCTGATCACCAGCCGTCGCACCTCCGGCAACCAGCGCCGGTACTCCCGCGACACCCTGCGCCGCGTCGCCTTCGTCCGGGCCGCGCAGCGCGTCGGCATCCCGCTCGCCACGATCCGCGACGCCCTCGCCGAACTCCCCGAGGAGCGCACCCCGAACCGGGACGACTGGGCGCGCCTCTCGGAGGTCTGGCGGTCCGAACTGGACGAGCGGATCAAGCAGTTGGGCCGGCTGCGGGATCATCTGACCGACTGCATCGGGTGCGGCTGTCTGTCCCTGGAGACCTGTGTGCTGTCCAATCCGGACGACGTCTTCGGCGAGCGCCTCACGGGCTCCCGTCTGATGGGGGAGCGCCGGGAGCGTCCGGCTCAGGCGTGAGCCTCGGACCGAGGGCCCGGAACACCGCGCTGAGCACGACCGCCGCGATCGCCCCGGCCGCGACCCCGCTGCCGAACAGGGTGCGGGCCCACGTCGGCAGCCCGGCGTACATCTCCGGCGACACGATCGGCAGCATGCCGAGCACGAGGGCGAGCGCGATGACGATGCTGTCGGTGCCGTGCGAGAGGTCCGTACGGGAGAGCATGCCGAAGCCCATGACCGCGATCACCGCGTAGATGACGAGGCCCGCGGCGCCGACCACCGGCTCCGGGATCGCCGCGAGGACGCGGGTCAGTGGCGTGATCAGGCCGCACACGATCAGCAGCACACCGGCCGCCGCCGTCACGAACCGGCTGCGTACGCGCGTGAGTTGGACGATGCCGATGTTCTCGGCGCTGGTCACCATCAGCGACGTACCGAAGACGCCGGAGAACAGCGAGACGAGCGCGTCGGCGCGGGCGATGCGCGGCACGTCGCGGCCCGCGTCGGGGGTGCGGCCCACGGCCTCGCTGTTGAGGACCGTCTGGCCGGTGGCCTCGGCGAGCGAGGCGAGGGCGAAGACCAGGAGCGGGATGGCGGCCAGCAGGTCGAAGTGCGGGGCGCCGTACGGGAAGGGGTCGGGCAGCGCGAAGGTGCCGCCGTGCGCCACCTGGAGGTCCGTGCCCATGAGCGCGGCGATCACGGTGCCGCAGACCAGGCCGAGCAGCACCGCCATCTGCCGCCACACGCCCCGCAGGACGAGGAAGAACACCGCGATCACGCCGAGCGTCGCGAAGCCGAGGCCCGGACCCGAGGCGACCATGGGCGCGGTCACCTTGATCATGTTGATGCCGATGAGGACGACCGTCGTGCCCATCACCAGGGGCGGGAACAGCCGGACCAGGCGTCCGTAGAAGGGGAGTACGCAGAGCAGGAAGGCGGCCGCCACCAGGACGGAACCGGAGGCCGTCGCCGGGCCGTACTCCTGCGCGATCTGGAGGAAGATCGCCACCGCGGCGCCGCCCGGCAGCATCAGGAACGGCAGCCGGGCGCCCACCCGCAGCGCCGCCACCCCGAGCGACTGGAGCAGCGCGCCCACGCCGCACAGCACGAGCGTCGCGCTGAGCAGCGAGGCCGTCTGCGTCGTCGACAGCTTCAGCGTCGTCGCGATGAGGATGACGGAGGAGACGGGCGCGGCCACGCCCGCCAGCACGTGCTGGCAGGCGAGGGGGAGCAGGCGCTTGACGGGTAGCCGCTCGTCGACCGGCGCCGTGCTCGTGTCGGGGTGTGCGGCCTTCGCGGTCACCGGTTCAGCCACGGCAGCTCGGACGCGGCGTAGCGGTAGGCACGGAACACGGCGTTGGGCTCGGACGGGAAGAGCTTGCGGACCTCTTCCTCGGAGTAGCCGCCGAAGAACGGGACGATGTACTCCCAGCAGAGATAGCCGTCCTCGGTCACCTCGAAGAGGCGGCCCGCGGGGGAGTCGGTGATCAGGGTGTTGCCGTTCGGGAGGCGCTGGGCGCTGCCCATGAACGGCGCGAAGAAGGACTCGCGCGCCGGGTCGTGGTACTCCCACGCGATCTTGCCGCTGGAGCGCTCGATCTCGATGACGCGGCTGAACGGCACGTCCCAGTGCGGCCGGAAGACGCCGTTGTCGAAGACGAGGAAGTTGCCGTTGGCCAGCTCGGTCGGGCAGTGCTGCTGCGAGACGACGCCGGGCTCGGAGCGCCAGATGATGTCCCCGGTGGCCCGCTCGATGACGACGACGGCCGACACGGAGCGGAAGCTCGCGAGGATGTTGCCGTCGGCGAGCGGCAGCACGCTGTTGATCAGCGGGTAGTGCTCGCGGGCGTAGTCCGGGTGGAGCGGGAAGTCCGCGCGGCCGAGGCGCTCGGAGACCTTCCACTCCCAGGTGGTGTTCCCCTCGGCGTCGACCTCGACGATCGTGTCCGCCCAGATCGTGTCGCCGTCGGGGCCGCTCGCCTCCGACCCCGGGACGCCGCCGCGCACGGCCGCCGCCGCGTCCCCGGTCAGCGCTTCGAGCGCCGTGTAGAGGATCCGGCCGTCGCCGTAGTGGTGGGCGTCGTGGTGCTGGAGCGGGTCGCGGTGCTCGCGCAGCACCGTGCCGTCCGGGGTGATCTCCTGCATGAGGCCGCCGCGGTACTTGTGCCACATGGGGAAGAGGGCGGGCTCGTCGGGCAGTACGCCGTTGTAGGCGAGGTTCCCGTTCGCGAGGATCCGGGCGTGCCGGCCGGGGCGGTTCGGGAGGTTCCACTGGTGGACGACCTCGCCGTGGAGGTCGATCAGGTACACCTCGCCGGCGCCGGTCAGCGGGGCGAACAGCGTGTAGCCGCTGTACGCCGCGTCCTCGTCGAGGGCGAGGAGTCCGGTGCCGCGGCGGCGGCGCTGGTTCTGGTCGACACGAGCCATGAGGCCCTCCATCCAGTGGTGAGTCAGTGATGAAGTCGGTGGTTAACTTTTTTAAGTACTGGTTAATGAGTTAACCACGACGGTAGGCTTCCGGGGAACAGGGGCCGAAGCGAAAGGGCGTTACGAGTTCATGAACGTGGGACCCGGCATCCGGCGCAGGCGCCGCGCCCTGGAGCTGACCCTCGCCGAGGTGGCGCGCAAGGCCGAGGTCTCGGTCCCGTTCCTCAGCCAGGTGGAGAACGACAGGTCCCGCCCGAGCATGAACTCGTTGCAGCGCATCGCGGACGCCCTCGACACCACCGCCGTCGAACTCCTCGCGGCAGCGGAGCCGCCCCGCCCGGTCGACGTGGTGCGCGCCGCGGAGAAGCCCGCGATGGCCGACGGCGCGCGCCCGCTCGTCCGGGGCGAACAGCGGCTGCACGCCCTGGAGTTCACCGGCGACCACGACTGGGATCGCGTCTTCCGGCACGCGGGGGACGAGATCATGTACGTCGCTGACGGGTCGATCGAGGCCGAGGTGGACGACACCCACTACGTCCTGGAGCGCGGCGACACGCTGTACTGCGCCGCCGGACTCCCGCACCGCTGGCGGCCGTTGGAGTCGGGGACGCGGGTTCTCGTCATGGGCGTCGCCGCACAGTAGTCCGTCGCGCCCCTTGTCGACCGCCGCACTTGGCGCGACCATGCGTCGCACCAGTCACGACGGGGGAGGCCGAACGGCATGGCAGTGGCGATCACTTCACTCAAGTACGAGTCCGCCCGCACGGGCCCGCAATCACTGGTCTACGACGACGACGGCTACCACCTGGTGCGTTTCCCGTACGAGGACGCCGAGGAGTCGTACGACCCGTGGGCCATGCACGATCCGGCGGGCGGCGGCCCGGCGGCCCCCTCCGCGTATCCCGACGCCCGCTCGGGGCTGATCTGGCCCAGCCACGACGGCTGGGGCACGCTGTCCGCGCTGGTCTTCTGGGGCGCGGACGCCCGCGCGAGCGAGTACCGCGCCCGCTTCGTGCGCGACCCGCTGGGCCTCGGCACGGGCTACGACTCCACCGCCACCACCGACATATCGCCCACGGGTGGCGGGCAGTTCCGCTCGTACACCTGGCAGATGTTCGTGCACCCCGGCACCCCGGTCGGCTTCAAGGTCTCGGCCCGCTCCGGGGACACCCCGCTGCGGGTGCCGATCACGCTGGCCGAGTTCAAGCTGGCGATCCAGACGGATGTCCTCACTCCCTGACGAGGGGGCCACCACCCCGGTTCGGGTCCGTCTTCCGGATTGGTCCGCTCCGGGCGCCCCACGCCTCGTAGAGTCGCCACCGTGACTGAGAACGAGGCTCCGGATTCGCAACTGCCCATGCTCGCGACGCCGCAGGCCGAGCGGCTCCGGGCGCTCGTGGCCGCGTGCGTACGGGCGCGATACGGGGCGGAAGAAGGCCTCGTCCTCCACGGCGACGCGGTCGAGCGCGACGGTCACCTCTTCCCGCTGGCGAACCTGGCGCGACGGTGTGCGCAGGCGCCCGAGGAGGACTGGCCCGCGCTCGTCGACGCCCACTTCGCGGCCCTCGCGGACGCCTCACGGGGCGGCGAGGGCGCCGAGGAACTGCTGGCGGGGACGTGTCTGCGGCTCGTGCCCGCGGACGCCGTCGGCGGCGCGGTGGCGCCGGTGCACGCGCGCGAGGTCGCCGAAGGGCTGCGCCTCGTGCTCGCGCTCGAAGGGCCCGACTCCGTACGCCTGTTGACCGACGAGGACGTGGCGCGGGCCGGGGCGGACGAGCTGTGGGCCGCCGCGCGGCGTGCCCTGACCCGGTCGCCGATGCGGCACGAGGAGGTCCGGCTCGACGGGCACCCCGTTCTCTACTCCGTGTACGGCGAGGCGCACTCCGTGGCGACCAAGGCCGTCGTGCTCCCCGAGGTCGTCGCGGAGGTCACCGGGCGCCGGATGCCGGACGCGGGCGCCCTCGTCGCCGTGCCCACCCGGCACCTGCTCGCCTTCCACCCGATCGTCGACGGCAGTGCGGCCGACGCCCTCAACGACCTTGCCACGTACGCCGTCCGGGCCCACGACGAAGGCCCGGGTCCGCTCTCGCCCCGCGTCTACTGGTGGCACGACGGGCGGCTCACCTCGCTCGGGACCGGGGAGGGGGCGCCGCGTGAACTCCGCGACGTGATCCGGGCGTTGAGCGCGCTCGACCGTGCGGGCCGACTCGCCCCGGGCACGGCGGACGTGGGCCCGGAGGCCCCCTTCGCCGCCGCGCTCGCCGGCGCCCTCGCGCACGCGCGCAGCGACCCCGACGCCGCCCGTGCCGAGACGTGGGACGCCTGGCTCGCGGCGCAGCAGCGCGGCACCACGCTGTTCGCGCACGCCAAGGACGGTGAACCTGCCGAGGAGGACGCGGAGTTGGGGGCGGAGGGTGACGCCGCCCGCGCCTGGCTCGACGCCTTCTACCTCACGCTCGTCACCCGCGACCGCGAGCGCACCACACGCCTGTGCCAGGTGCCGCTCGACACACTGCGCGGCGGCGCCCCGGTGGACGACTACGTGCCGCACTGGATCGACGTCCTGCAGAGCCACTGGCTGCGCCGCCCCGTCGACGACGTCGTGGACCTGCTCGTCACCACCATCAAGGCCTCGCACCCCGATACCGCGACCCTCGCGCCGAAGGACTTCCTCAACCTCGTCGACTACCAGCCCGTCGCGCTGTTCCACCGGCTGCTCACGCACGACCACGAGGCCTTCGGCGAGGCGCTCGCGGAATCCCTTGTGCAGCACGCCGGTTACTGGGGCGATTCGCAGGCACCGCGCGCCCGCGTGGCACTCGGGCCGCTCGCACTCGCCTGCCTCGCGTACGACATGGACTTCCCGGTCCGCACCGATCTGCCGTACCTGCCGCGGTACTTGCTCAACCGGCAGCGCCTGGAGGTCGCGCCAGGATAGGGATCCGGACGCGGATCCGGGCGTTCGTATCAGGGGGTGCGCCGGACTCGGGGCCGCACCCCCGTCGCGCTGTACGTCGCCTGCTTGCGGTGGGCCGGCCTACGCGGAGACAAGCAGCCGCGCCAGCCTGGCCTCCGCCAGTGCCATGGGGGTCAGGACGGGCCGCGGCACGACGATGCCGCAGCGGGTGCACACGGGGCCCGAGGAGGGTTCGTGCGCGAGATCGTGCTGCCAGACCAGGCTGCTGCCCGTGCACACCGGGCAGCACGCGCCGGGGTCGCGCTCAAGTGCCGTGATGAGCCTGCGCAGCACTTCGGCCAGCGGCCCTGTGGGATGCACGGAGGGGTCGTCGCACCAGGCGACTCCGAAGCCGCCCCAGGTCAGCCGGTGCCAGTCGTCCACCGTGCCCGGGCGGCGCAGCCCGTCGTGCTTCTCCTTGCGCCTGCGCTCGGCGAAGGCGACTTCGTACGCGAGCCAGACGGCCCGCGCCTCCTCAAGTTCCTCCAGCGCCGCGACGAGGCGGGCCGGGTCGGGGGAGCGGTCCTCGGGGTCGAACCCCGCCCGGGAGCAGAGGTGGTCCCAGGTCGCTCGGTGCCCGTAAGGGGCAAATCTCTCAAGGCACTTGCGCAGTGAATAACGCCGCAGTGCCAGATCGCTCAGCGGATCGCGCACCTGTCTCGCCAGACTTCGGAATCCGGCCATCGCCCTGCACCTCCGTCATGTACGTCGGCGTCGCCGCAGCCATGAAGCAACGTCGCCGAGTAGACGTATCGACACGCGATTCGGATCCCTTCGAAGGCCACCGAGTCCCATCCGATTTCCGATGGGGCCCATCACCGTCACCTTCTGAGGCCGGGGAGTACCTGAGTGGTCCCTGTTGCTTTCCGAAAACGTGACGCATGTTCATCTTCTGTCTTGGGCTAACCGTCGGTAACCTCCGGCTCACCATCGTCGGGAGGACCAGGCATGCGACGTCGCATTCCACGCACCACCCTGTACAGAACCCTCACGAAGAGAGTTACGGCCGTGGCGGCGCTCGTGCTCACCGCCGGGCTGCTCTCTCCCGTTTCGACGGCGGGCGCCTCGACCGCCGCCGACGAACCGATTCCGGCCACCGACTACTGCAAGGGCCAGTGCGCGGACATCCTGCCGCCCGGAGCGAACGGCAGCGCCACCCTCGCCCAGATCCTCGGCAACAAATTGCTGGGTACCCAGCCTCCGCACGCCGACGATCAACTCGGTCCTTATGACGCGCTGTCGTCCGGGTATCCGTCTCTCACCGATGACACACTCACAAACTTCTTCAACGATTCCTCCTTCGGCGTCAAGGATGATCAGGTCGCTTCCGTCACCCGCCCCCGCGAGGATGTGACGATCACCCGTGACAAGAAGAACGGCGTACCCCACATCAAAGGTTCCTCGCGCTACGGAACAGAATTCGGGGCCGGCTTCGCCGCAGGTCAGGACCGCCTCTGGTTGATCGACCTGTTCCGCCACATAGGCCGTGGCGAATTGACGTCGTTCGCGGGCGGCGCCCTCGCGAACCAGGGCCTGGAGCAGGAGTTCTGGCCGCAGGCCCCGTACACCGAAAAAGATCTCGAACAGCAGGTCGACTCCATCAAGAACACCGGCGGCGCACGCGGCAAGCAGGCCATGGAGGACGCGCAGGCCTATATCGACGGCCTCAACGCCTATCGGGAGAAGTCGAAGAACGGCCGCTACTTCCCCGGCGAGTACGTGCTCACGGGCAAGGTCGACGCGATCACGAACGTGGGCGAGATCCAGCCGTTCAAGGTGACCGACATGATCGCGCTGGCCTCCGTGGTCGGCGGACTCTTCGGCAACGGCGGCGGCGGAGAGGTCGACGCCGCGCTCTCGCTGCTCAAGACGCAGGAGAAGTACGGCGTCCAGAAGGGCACCGACGTCTGGGAGTCCTTCCGCGGCCGCGAGGACCCGGAGGCCGTCACCACGATCCACGACGGCACCCGCTTCCCGTACGGCGAGAAGCCCGAGCACGCGCGCGGGGAGGCGCTCCCCGACAAGGGCTCGGTGGAGAAGGAGCCCCTCGTGTACGACAAGGAGGGCTCGGCCGCGACGGAGTCTTCGGAGGTGAAGAAGGACCCGGTCCGGGCACCCTCCAAGCTCAAGCCGCTCCAGGGCATGAACGACGACGGCGTGCTGCCCTCCGACCTGTTCACGCGGTCGGCGTCCAAGAAGGGCATGTCGAACGCCCTCCTCGTCTCCGGCAAGCACTCCGCATCCGGCAACCCGGTCGCCGTGTTCGGCCCGCAGACCGGCTACTTCGCGCCGCAGCTGCTGATGATGCAGGAGCTCCAGGGCCCCGGCATCAGCGCGCGCGGCGTCTCCTTCGCCGGCGTCGGCATGTACGTCCAGCTCGGCCGCGGCCAGGACTACGCGTGGTCCGCGACCTCGGCGACCCAGGACATCACCGACACGTACGCGGTCCCGCTGTGCGAGCCCGACGGCTCCGCGCCCACCAGGCGGTCGACCTCGTACATGTACCGCGGCACCTGCACGCCCATGGAGAAGCTGGAGAAGAAGAACGCCTGGAAGCCGACGATCGCCGACTCCACGGCCGCGGGCTCCTACCGGATGCAGATCTTCCGTACGAAGTACGGGATCGTCAGCCACCGCGCCGAAGTGAGCGGAAAACCCGTCGCCTACACGGCACTTCGCTCCACGTACCGCCACGAGGCCGACTCGATCCTCGGCTTCCAGATGCTGAACGACCCGACCTACGTCAAGGACGCCGCGACGTTCCAGAAAGCGGCGCAGCACATCAACTACGCGTTCAACTGGTTCTACGCCGACTCCCGCGACATCGCGTACTACAACAGCGGCACTAACCCGGTGCGCGCCAAGGACGTCGACATGTCGCTGCCGGTGCGGGGCGAACGGGCCTATGAGTGGAAGGACTTCGACCCGGCGAACAACACGTCCGCCGAGACGCCCCCTTCCCAGCACCCGAACTCGGTCGACCAGGACTACTACGTCTCCTGGAACAACAAGCAGGCCAAGGGCTTCTCGTCACCCAACTTCAGCATGGGCGCGGTCCACCGCGGCGATCTGCTGAACGACCGGGTGAAGAAGCTCACCGAGCGGGGCGGCGTCACCAGGGCCTCGCTCACCCGGGCCATGGAGGAGGCCGCCGTCACGGACCTGCGCGGCGAGCAGGTGCTCCCCGAGATGCTCAAGGTCATCCGCAGCAAACCGCTCGGCGACCTCGACAACCCGCGACTGACCAAGGCCGTCCAGCAGTTGGAGGCATGGGAGAAGGCGGGCTCCCAGCGCAACCAGACATCCGCCGGGTCCAAGACGTACACCCACCCCGACGCCGTACGGATCATGGACGCCTGGTGGCCGCTCATGGTCGAGGCCGAGTTCAAGCCCGGCCTCGGCGACGAGCTCTACACGTCACTGACCTCACAACTGGCCGTCGACGAAGCGCCGTCCGCCGGCCACGGACCCACCGGCGCGCACGCCGGATCCGCCTTCCAGTACGGCTGGTGGGGCTACGCCGACAAGGACCTCAGGTCCGTGCTCGGCGAGCCGGTGAAGGGGAAGCTCGGCGCCACGTACTGCGGCTCCGGCGACCTCTCGGCCTGCCGCGACGTCCTCCTCGCCACCCTGGCCGAGGCCGCCGCCAAGCCGGCCACCGAGGTGTACCCCGGCGACGACACCTGCAAGGCGGGCGACCAGTGGTGCGCCGACAGCATCGGCCACCGCGCCGTCGGCGGCATCACGCACCGCAACATCCAGTGGCAGAACCGGCCCACGTACCAGCAGGTCGTGGAGTTCCCCGCGCATCGTTAGAGCGCGAAGCGGGGCGGCCGCCTACTTGGTGACCCGCCCCGCACCGAGCACCACCCGCGCCAACTCCGCGTGGCAGATGTCGCTGTGGGCCCCCGAAGGCGGGGGCCCATGGCGCACCACCTGCGCCGCGTCCACGCTCACACAGCCCGCGCCCGGCACCCCGGCCCGCAGCACGTCCGCCAGCGTGAAGCGCACCGCGCCGTCGACGTCCTGGAAGCCGTCGTGCCCGAGCGCGCCCCAGCGCTCGCCGAGATCGACCAGCGTCCTGTCGTCGCCCGCGAGCCTCGACGCCAGCGGGTACATCACGCTCAGCGCCGTGTCGTGCCGAGAGAAACACGCCACCAGCGGCCCGTCCACCCTCGCCTGCCGCCCCTTCAGTGCACCCCTGCCAGCGAACGCGTAGTGGGAGAAAGCGCCCTGAAGGAGTGTCACGGACTTCACGTTGCGGGCGGGCTTCGGCATCCCGGCGAGCGCGAAGGAGACGAGCCGCGCGCCGAAACTGTGCCCCACCAGATGCACCCGCACCTTCGGCGCCTCCTCGGCGAGCCGCCCGATCGCCGGGCCGAGCCCGGCCTTGCCGACCTTTCCCGCCCGCCGCTTCATCGCGAAATACGTGGCCTGGCGCAGCAGTTCGTGCGCGCCCTTCCACGCCTTCGCGAGCCCTCCGGGCAGCCGGAAGGTCGCGGCAGCGGCAGGTCCCGCCGCCGTCTCCAGGGCCGCCGCGAACTCCAGGCACACGGCCCTGGTGTCCTCGTGGAGCATCGCGGGCGTGCTGTGCGGCCCGCCGTCCTCCGAGGTGTCGGCGCCGGACACCGAGGGCCCGACCCCGACCAACTGTCGTACGAGACCGCCGAACTCGTCGAACGCGGACGCCGATTCCGGCTGCTCCTCCAAGCGCCGCGCCAGCAGGTCCACGACGGGCTCACCGCGCGGGAACGCCTCGACGAGCCCCTGCCGGGTGCCCTTGTCGAGCGTGGTCCGAGGGACGGCGGCGGTCGTGGTGGCGGCGGCCGACGGGTCGAAGTCCGGGATCCGCTCGTCCGTGAAGCGCATCGACGGCCACAGCACGCCTACGTAGCCGAGCGACGCCGAGGGCGCCAGGGCGGGGAACGGGGCGAAGAAGCGGTCGTACAGGCGGGTCGCGATGGAGCGGTCGTTGTTCCAGCCGTGTGCGAAGACCACCAGATCGCGCACCTGGCGCGCTTCGCGCAGGAGCGTGGCGAGCTGCCGGGGATCCGGATCGCCGTCGGCGTCGAACCTCAGCTCCCAGTAGGGCTGTACGTGGACTTCAGGTGCGGACATGGCGAAACCCCCGTGGTTCGGCGACGCGTGCCGCGCATCGTCCCGCCGCACCAGGGAGTTGGCCAGATGTCCTGCCGTCAATTGACGGACGTATCAACCGAGTTGACGCTCCCGCGTCTCCGGAAGGGCCAGCACGCACAGCAGCGACACGACCGCCATGGCGCTCACGTACCAGCCCACCGACGAAGAGCCGAGCGCGCTCTGCAGTCGCGTCGCGATGAGCGGGGAGACGGCGCCGCCGAGCACGCCGCCCAGGTTGTACGCGAAGGAGGCGCCGGAGTAGCGCACCTTCGCCCCGAACAGCTCCGGCAGATACGCGCCCATCGGCCCGTACACCACGCCCATGCAGAACAGGGCGCCGCCGAGCGCGAGGGCGATGAGCACCGGCTTCTCGGTGTCCATCAGCGGGAACAGGACCAGGCCCCACACGATCGCGAGGACCGATCCGGCGAGCACCGTCTTGCGGCGGCCGCGCGCGTCGGAGCGGGTCGCCGCGAGCCAGGTGCCGGCCGCGAGGAACAGGCACGCCACCAGCGACACGGCGAGCATCGTGGAGCGCGGGACGCCGAGCGTCGTCGTGCCGTAGGCGAGGCAGTACGTCGTGGCCGTGTAGAAGAGCCCGTACGCGATGATCATGCCGCCGGCGCCGAGCACGATCTCCTTGGGGTGACGCTTGAAGACCTCCAACGCCGGTGCCTTGCTTGCCTCCTGTTCGTCCATCACCTTCTGGAAGACCGGCGTCTCGCTGATCTTCAGACGGACGAACAGGCCGACCGCCACGAGAAGGAACGACAGGAGGAACGGGATGCGCCAGCCCCAGGACTTGAAGGCGTCGTCCGAGAGGGACTCGGAGAGCAGCCAGAAGATGCCGGTGGCGGCGAAGAAGCCCACGGACGGGCCGAGTTGGGGGAACGCCGCGAACAACCCGCGTTTGCCGCGCGGCGCGTGCTCCACCGCGAGCAGCGCGGCCCCGCCCCATTCGCCGCCGAGGCCCACGCCCTGAAGGAAGCGCAGCAGGACGAGGAGGATCGGCGCCCACAGGCCAAGGGTGCTGTAGCCGGGCAGCAGGCCCACGAAGGCCGTCGACAGGCCCATCAGGAGCAGCGAGGCCACCAGCACCGACTTGCGGCCGATCCGGTCGCCGAAGTGGCCGAAGATCAGCGAGCCGATCGGGCGGGCCGCGAACGCGACGGCGTACGTCGAGAACGAGGCGAGAGTGGCGTTGATCGGGGTGAGGTTCGGGAAGAACGCGGCGTTGAGGACGAGCGCGGCGGCCGTTCCGTAGACGTAGAAGTCGTAGAACTCGATGGCCGTGCCGATGAAGCTGGCCACGGCCACGCGGCGCAGGCTCTCCGGTTCGGAGGCCTGCGCCGGTTCCGCCTCGTCGAGGTCTTCCCTGGTCGATTCGTCTTTGAGCACGAGCAGACTGTCGTTGTCCGTGTACGGTCCAGTCAATATCCTGGAATGCCCGTCCCGGATTCCGAGATGGCGGCTACTTGTACATGAGGTACTTGCGCCGTACGCCCCGGAACGCGGCCAGTTCCTCCTGCCACGCCCCGACGATCTCGTCCGTGGACGCGCCGGCGTCGACCATCGTGCGCACGCGCGTGGAGCCGGTGAGCCGGTCGATCGCGTTGTCGGGCCGCCAGCCGAAGCCCTTCCAGGCCTTCTTGGCCGTCACCAGCAGGCCGATGCCGGTGCGCACGGGCTCGAACGCCTCGCGGTCGTCGACATGGATCTGGACGCCGCCGATCGTCTTGCCCTGGAACTTGGAGAACGTCGGCGCGAAGTACGCCTCCCTGAAGTGCACGCCGGGCAGGGCGAGTTCATTGGCGGCCGCCGCCCAGCTCGCGTCGATGCCCTCCGCGCCGAGCAGTTCGAAGGGGCGGGTGGTACCGCGGCCCTCGGAGAGCAGCGTGCCCTCGAACATGCAGGTGCCGGAGTAGACGAGGGCCGTCTCGGGCGTCGGCATGTTGGGGCTCGGCGGCACCCAGGGCAGGCCGGAGGCGTCGTAGAAGTCGCGGCGCTTCCAGCCGCTCATCAGCACCGTCTCCAGCTCGACGGGGCGCTCCAGGTACTCGGCGTTGAAGAGGCGGGCCAGCTCGGTGACCGTCATGCCGTGCGCCTGCGCGATCTCGCGGCGGCCGACGAAGCTCGCGAACTTCCGGTCCAGGATGGGCCCGTAGGCGTTCCGCCCGGTCACCGGGTTCGGGCGGTCGAGCACCACGAACCGCTTGCCGGCGAGCTGGGCCGCCTCCATGCAGTCGTAGAGCGTCCAGATGTACGTGTAGAAGCGCGCGCCCACGTCCTGGATGTCGAAGACGATCGTGTCGACACCGGACTCCGTGAAGATGTCGGCGAGCGGCTGACCACTCTTCAAGTACGTGTCGTAGACGGGCAGTTTGGTCGCCGGGTCCTCGGTCTTCCCCTCGGAGCCGCCCGCCTGCGCCGTGCCGCGGAAGCCGTGCTCGGGCCCGAACACCGCCCTCAGGTCGACCTGCTCGTCGGCGTGCATCACGTCGACGATGTGCCGTACGTCGCGGGTGACACCGGTCGGATTGGTGACCATGCCGACCTTCTGGCCCGAGAGCAGCGCGTAGCCGCTGTCCACCAGGCGCTCGAAGCCGGTGCGCAGCCGGGGACCTCCGATGCCGGGTCCGCCGCCGGGTGCGGCGCTCGCCGCCCCGCCGCCGATGCCCAAGCCACCCGCGACACCCGCACTCGCCGCGAGCAGCCCTCGTCTCGACACGTTCATGGTGAACCTCCGTGATCTTCGGGACTGGCGTGGTCACGCACGCTAGTCGCGGAATCCGCCGCACGGAACGAACCGACACCACGAAGCTCTTTCCCAGCGACATACCGACTGGTTAGTCTGCCTGGCAGACCGGAGCTTTCGGGGAGCTTTCGAAGGAGATCGATGGTGCACGATTCGCAGGGACAGACCGGTTCGATCTACGAGGCCAGGCCCTGGCTGGGCGTCCTCAACGACGCGCAGAAGGCCCCGGTCAGCCCGGCCGCCACCGTCGTGCACGCCTTCGCCGACGCGGTGCGCCGCGCCCCGGACCGCGCGGCCCTCGCCTACTTCGACGGCCGTCTCTCGTACGCCGACGTGGACGCGCTCTCCGACTCCGTGGCCGGGCACCTCGCCGCCCGCGGACTGGAGCGCGGCGACCGCGTCGCGATCATGCTCCAGAACTCCCCGCACTTCGTGCTCGCGCTGCTCGGCGCGTTCAAGGCCGGCGCGGTCGTGGTCCCGGTGAACCCGATGTACAAGGCGGGCGAGGTACGGCACGTCCTGCACGACGCCGAGGTGACCGGGCTCGTCTGCTCGGACCGGGCCTGGGAGTCGTATCTGCGCGAGACCGCGGCCGACTCTTCCGTACGCGTCGCGCTGACCGCCTGCGAGCTTGACCTCCAGACGCGCAACGACAAGCGGGTGCTGAACTTCGAGCGGGTCGAACCGGGCGCGTCGGACGCCGACGACCTCGTCGCGGTCGCGCACGCGGGGCACAAGGCACCCGACGGTCGCGAACTCACCGGCGACGACATCGCGTTGATCAGCTATACGTCGGGTACGAGCGGCACCCCGAAGGGCGCCACCAACCTGCACCGCAACATCACCTTCAACGCGGAGCGCCAGCGCACGGGCCTCGGACTCCCGGAAGGGTCGACGTACTTCGCGCTCGCGCCGTTGTTCCACATCACCGGCATGGTCTGCGAACTCGTCGCCTCCTTTGCCAATGCGGGCACCCTCGCGCTCGCCTACCGCTTCGAGCCGGGTGTCGTCCTCGACGCGTTCACCGAGCACGGGCCCGCGTACACGGTCGGCCCTTCGACGGCCTTCATGGCGCTCGGCGCGCAGCCGCAGGCGACGCGTGAGCACTTCGCGTCGTTCCACTCGATCTCCTCGGGCGGGGCGCCCGTGCCGCCCGCCCTGGTGGAGAAGTTCCGCGCCGACTTCGGCCCGTACATCCACAACGGCTACGGCCTGACCGAGTGCACGGCGCCCTGCGCGTCCGTGCCGCCGGGCGTCGAGGCGCCGGTCGACCCGGCGTCGGGGACGCTCGCGGTGGGCGTGCCGGGGCCCGACACGGTGGTCCGCGTCGTCGACGACCACGGGGGCGACGTGCCCTTCGGGGAGCAGGGCGAGATCGCGGTGCGCGGCCCGCAGGTCGTGCCCGGCTACTGGCGCCGCCCGGAGGCGACCGAAGAGGGCTTCCCCGACGGGGAGTTGCGCACGGGCGACATCGGCTTCATGGACTCCGACGGCTGGCTGTACGTCGTCGACCGCAAGAAGGACATGATCAACGCGTCCGGGTTCAAGGTGTGGCCCCGCGAGGTCGAGGACGTCCTCTACGGCCACCCCGCCGTGCGCGAGGCGGCGGTCGTCGGCATCCCGGACGCGTACCGGGGCGAGAGCGTGAAGGCGTATGTGAGCCTGCGCCCGGGAGCGGAGGCGAGCCCCGAGGACCTGTCCGCGTACTGCAAGGAGCGCCTGGCGGCCTATAAGTATCCGCGCGAGGTGGAAGTCCTGGGGGAGCTGCCGAAGACCGCGAGTGGGAAGATCCTCCGGCGGGAACTGCGTTCCCCGTCAGTACAAGGCTGAGAACTACGGAAAGGCAGGTGGCGGCAGTGCCCAGGACGACCGACGGCGACGGCACCCCCGTCCCGCAACGACTCCTCGCGGCCGCCACCCGGCTGTTCGCCGACCGTGGCTACGACCGCACGTCCGTGCAGGAGATCGTGGAGGCGGCGGGCGTCACGAAGGGCGCCCTCTACCACTACTTCGGCTCGAAGGACGATCTGCTGCACGAGGTGTACGCGCGCGTGCTGCGCCTCCAGCAGGAGCGGCTCGACGCGTTCGCCGACCGGGACGAGCCGGTCGAGAAGCGGCTGCGGGACGCTGCCGCGGATGTGGTCGTCACGACGATCGACAACCTCGACGACGCGTCGATCTTCTTCCGTTCCATGCACCATCTGAGCCCGGAGAAGAACAAGCAGGTACGGGCCGAGCGGCGCCGCTACCACGAGCGCTTCCGCGCGCTGATCGAAGAGGGGCAGAAGACCGGCGTCTTCACGACCGAGACGCCGGCCGACCTGGTGGTCGACTACCACTTCGGCTCGATCCACCACCTGTCCACGTGGTACCGCCCCGACGGCCCCCTAGCCCCGCAACAACTGGCCGACCAACTGGCGGACCTGCTGCTGCGGGCGCTGCGGCCGTAGCCGGCGGGTGGCGTGCCCACGCCCACCCGTCTTGGGTGCGCTGACTCCGACTTGGCCGTTCGGCCGCTGATCGCCTGCCCGCCCCCCTTCCGGCCGGAGTCACCCCAGGCGGCGGCCCCTGCGAGGCGCCGCGACGCCGCGCAACAGGTTCACGCCCCCTTGAGCGTGCGCAGCCCGTGGTCGATGAAGACCGGGACCAGTTCGCCGATGCGGTCGAAGCCCGCGCCGACCGTCTGGCCGAGGGTGTAGCGGTAGTGGATGCCCTCCAGGATCACGGCCAGCTTGAACCAGGCGAACGCGGTGTACCAGGCGATCGCCGACACGTCGCGCCCCGACCGCTCGGCGTACCGCTCGATCAGCTCGGCGGGGGAGGGGTGGCCCGGCGCCGCAGCGGTCGTGGAGATGGGCGAGTCGGGCATGTCGAGCCGCGCGCTGTACATCGCCAGCAGGCCCACGTCCGTGAGCGGGTCGCCGAGCGTCGACATCTCCCAGTCGAGGATCGCCTTGATCCGGTCGACCCCGTCGGGATCCTGGCGTACGAGCACGTTGTCGAGCCGGTAGTCGCCGTGCACGATCGTCGGCGCGGGCGACGTCGGCAGCTCACGGCCGAGCGCCGCCTGCAGCTCGTCGATCCCGGGCAGCTCGCGGTTGCGGGACGCGTCCAGCTGCTTGCCCCAGCGGCGCAGCTGCCGGTCGAGGAAGCCCTCGGGCCGGCCGAAGTCGCCGAGCCCGACCGCCGCGGGGTCCACCGCGTGCAGATCGACCAGCGTGTCCACGAGCCCGAGCACCGCGGCGCGCGTGCGCTCGGGTCCGAGCGGGGCGAGCTCGTCGGAGGTCCGGTACGGCGTCCCTTCCACGAACTCCATGACGTAGAACGGCGCCCCGATCACGTCCTCGTCCTCGCACAGCAGCACCGCCTCCGGCACCGGCACGTTCGTGGAGTGCAGCCCCGCGATCACCCGGTGCTCGCGCTTCATGTCGTGCGCGGTCGCGAGCACGTGCCCCAGCGGCGGCCTGCGCACCACCCACGTCGTGGTGCCGTCGCTCACCTGGTACGTCAGGTTCGAGCGCCCGCCCTCGATGAGCCGCCCGGTCAGCGGCCCGGCGACCAGGCCAGGGCGCTCCCGGTCGAGATGGGCGCGCAGCTGGTCGAGGTCAAGGCCTGGGGGGTGACTCATCGCGGTCCTCCGAGAATCCGGGCGGTAACGGGCTGGTGCGGCCAACAGTGGCTGCCATCATGCCGACCAGTCGGTATGGCGTCCAGGGGCTCACACAAACGTGATCGTTCTTACGGCGAGCCGCTCCGTCCGCATACGAAAGGGCCCGGCGGAATCCGCCGGACCCTGCCTCCTGCGGGACGGGATCAGTGGTCGTCCCAGTGCCCCGCGTGCTCGGCGTGCCGGTGGCCGTCGTGCAGGTAGTCGACATGGTCGCCGTGCGTGACCGCGTCGTGGCCGCAGTCCGCGCCGTGCCGGTGCTCGTGCCCGTCGTGCGCGACGTGCCCCGCCGGCTCGCACTCGTCCCAGTGCCCGCCGTGCTGGGCGTGCAGATGCCCGTCGTGCGCGTAGTCGACGTGGTCCCCGTGCGGCACCTCCTGGTGGCCGCAGGACGGGCCGTGCGTGTGCTCGTGGGCGGGGTGTTCCTGGTGGAGGGTGGTCATGGCGCTCACCTTCGGTGACGGACGGCCTGGGCTGACCCTCCCAGGCTAGTCCGAAATGCTCCCTATCTTTGCCTATGGGAGCCTCCGGCCATGAAAGCGATCACTTACCGCTCGTACGGCGGCCCTGAAGTCCTCGAGTACGGCGAGGTCCGCGACCCCAAGGTGGGACCCGACTCGGTCCTGGTGAAGGTGCGGGCCGCCGCCGTGAACCCGGTGGACCGGCACTGCCGCGCCGGGCACCTGGACGCGCTGCTCGACCCCGTCTTCCCGGTGATCCCCGGCTGGGACGTGTCCGGCGTGGTGGTCCAACCCGGCGTCGCCGTCACCGAGTTCGCGCCGGGCGACGAGGTCATCGGGTACGTACGCGAGGACTTCCTGTCCCGCGGCACCTTCGCCGAGTACGTGGCCGCGCCCGTGCGCACCCTCGCCCACAAGCCCCGCAACCTCACGTTCGAGGAGGCGGCCGGCCTGCCGCTCGCCGGGCTCACCGCGCTCCAGGTGCTGACCGGCGGCCTACAGGTGCAGGAGGGCGACGTGGTCCTGGTGCACGCGGCCGCCGGCGGCGTCGGCTCGTTCGCCGTGCAGCTCGCCCGGCACTTCGGCGCCCGCGTCATCGGCACCGCGAGCGAGCGCAACCACGCGTACGTACGGGAACTCGGCGGGGAACCGGTCACTTATGGGGACGGCCTCGCCGAACGGGTCCGGGCGCTGGCCCCGGAGGGCGTCGACGCGGCGTTCGACACGGTGGGCGGCGAGACGCTGCGGGTCTCCGCCGAACTGCTGGCCCCCGGCGGCCGGCTCGCCTCCATCGCCGACGGCGACGTGACCGGACTCGGCGGACGGTACTGCTGGGTGCGCCCCGACGCCGCCGACCTCGCCCGCCTCACGGCGCTCGCCGAGGCCGACGTGGTGACGGTGCACGTAGACGAGGCGCTCCCGCTCCACGAGGCGGCGCGCGCCCACGAGTTGATCGAGACGGGCCGCACACGCGGGAAAGTGGTGGTCACGGTCGACTGGGCCGAGTGACCGCGCCCCGCCCCCGCGCCCTCACGTGATGAGCACCGCCGCGCACAGGGTGATCGCCACCGTGCACAGCGCGGCGGCCGCCGCCTGCCGCCGGGTCAGCACGGGCGGCGCGACCTCGTGCCGGGCGAGCCCGGTGATCCGCTGGTGGGCGACCGCCACGAAGCCCAGCCACAGCAGCAGGCAAAGTGCCGCGGCCACGAACCGCACAGGACCCGCGTCGCTGCTCAGCGTCGCCTTCAACGCGAGCACCGCGGCGACCGTGCCCGACAGCGTCGTACGCCGCCACGCGAGCCGCGTCCGGGCGGGCTGGAGCCCGGGGTCGCGCACGGGCGCGCCCGCCTCGCTCACCCCTCCCACCCCACGAACACGATGACGACCATGGCCACCGAGACGAGCGCCACCACCACACCGAGTACCGCGGGGAACCTCGACACCGGCAGGTCCTCGCCGCGCCGCATCGCCAACTCGCTGCGCACCCAGTGCCCCACGGCCCGCAGCGAGCACAGCGCGCCCGCCGCGAGCAGCGCGAGCGCGAGCCCGACACGCCAGCCCCAGCGCAGGTCCGGCAGGAACTGGTCCACGGCGAAACCGCCACCGATCAGCGCGAGCGCGGTGCGCACCCACGCCAGGAAGGTGCGTTCGTTGGCGAGCGAGAAGCGGTAGTCGGGCGTGTCACCCTCGTCTCTGATCCGCTCCGGCGCGAACCAGAGACGGATACTGCGTACAAATTCGATCACCCGCGGCACATTACCCGCGGGGCTCCCGCGGCCCGCGGGTCACCTGCGCGTCTTCCACCGCTCGTAGGCGGCGAGCCCGTCCGGCGTCCAGTCCCACTCGCCGATCCGCCGCTCCAGCTCGTCGGGGCTCAGGAACGCGTGCCAGTCGATCTCCTCTGCCTGCGGGCGCACCGGCAGGTCGAAGGTGACCTCGTAGACGTAGCTCCACCAGGACTGTCCGGCATCACCCTCGTACAGGAACGTGAACAGCGGGGTGGGCCGCGGGAGTCCGCTCACCCCCAACTCCTCCTCCGCCTCGCGCAGCGCCGCCTCGTCGTACGTCTCGCCGGCGCCGACCACTCCGCCGACGAACATGTCGTAGTGGGAGGGGAAGACGAGCTTGGTGGGGGTGCGGCGGTGCACGAAGATGTCGCCTGCCGGGTTCCTGGCGAGGATGAACGCGCACCGGTGACGCAGGTGCTTCGCGTAGGCCTCGCCGCGCGGTGCCTGGCCGATCACCCGGTCCTGCTCGTCGACGATGTCGAGGATCTCCTCGGCGGGATTCACTTCAGCGGGGTTCATGAACGGCAGGCTAGACGGGCCGCCAGAGGGGCGCCCCCGCCCGCCCTTGACGCGGACACCTCCATACCGGTTTGCTGTGCTTGATCATCGACCTGTAGTCCATCTCACCCATATCCGACTCACCCATATCTGAACAGTCGTAAGGATCCCGCCGCGGTGCCCCCTCCCCCGCCTCCGCTCGGGCGCGCCCGCAAGAAGCCGGCGCACCTCCCTCCCTTCGGTGACCCCGCACTCGACGACGCCGAACTCGTCGCGGCCCGCTCGGCCCTCGCCCGTGGCCGCTGGACCGAGGTCAGATCCCTGCTCCGCGCCACCGGCTCCGACTGGGACCTGCGCGGCCACCGCGTCCTCGGCCTCGCGGGCGAACCCACGGCCCGGGTCTGGGCCCGTGACTGGCTGCTCGCCGAACCCGACTCCACGGACGCGGTCGTCCTGCTCGCCTGCGCGGGCGTGCTGCGCGCCGTCGAGGGCCACGACCGCCCCGAGAAGGCGCGCGCCGCCTGCGCACAGGCCGCGGAACTCGTACCCGACGATCCGACGCCACTGCTCGGGCTGATGCTCCTGGAACGGGAGTTGGGCAGCGAGGAGGACGTCGTGCGGCTCTTCGACGAGGTACGCCTGAGGCACCCCGGGCACCACCACGCGCACCACCTGATGGTCGCGCGGCTCGCCGAGCGGCGCGCCGACGTCGGGCAGGACCCGCTGCACGAGGTGTACGACTTCGCGTCCTGGGCCTCCGAACAGGTCGCGCCGGACTCGCCGTTGGCGCTGCTTCCGGTCGTCGCGCACGCCGAGCGCTACCGGGTGCTCGCGCGCGCGGGTTCGCTCTCCGACGACCCGAAGGCGTCCGGGCACTGGTCGGGGCGGCGCGCCCGGCTCGTCCTGAAGGCCGCGTTCGACTGGTGGCTGGAGTGGGGCGCCGCGCGTGAGCGAACCGGTGCCTCGCACCCGCGCGGCCGCATCGACCTCAACTACCTCGCGCACGCGAAGTACTGCGAGGGCCGCCCCGCCGAGGCCGCCGCCCTGTTCCACCGGATCGGCCGGTACAGCACACCGCACCCCTGGTCGTATCCGGACCGGGACCCGTACGAAGCGTTCCGGGTCGCGCGCAGCGCCGCGCTCGGCTCGGTGTAGACCACCACTTCACCGCACGAAGGAAGGGACGTCCCCCCATGAGCGCGAGCGAGCGACCGCCCGAGGTCGCGCAGGATCCGGCCATTCACACGTATCTGGGCGAGACGAGCGCGCTGCGCGCCGGGCGGCTCGGTACGGCGGGGCTGCTGCTCTCCGTGCTCGCCGCGACCGGGCCGCTGATGGTCGTCGCGGGCGTCATGCCGACGACGTTCGCGGTGATGGGAGTGGTCGGCATGCCGCTGCTCTTCCTTCTCCTCGGCGTCGTGCTCGCCCTCTTCAGCGTCGGCTACGCGGAGTTGAGCCGGCACGTGCACAACGCCGGAGCGTTCTACGCGTACATCGCCCGCGGTCTCGGTCCGACCGCCGGCGCCGCGGCGGCCCTCGTCGCGCTCGTCGCCTACAGCTCGCTGCAGGTCGGCATCTTCGGACTGTTCGGCTACGAGGTCGCGGGCATCGCCGAGCAGTATCTGAACCTCGAACTCGCCTGGTGGATACCGGCGTTGGTGGCCGTCCTCGCCGTCGGCGCGCTCGGCCTGCTGAAGATCGACGTGAACGCGAAGGTCCTCGGTGTGCTGCTGCTCATCGAGGTCGCCGTCGTGGTCGTCTTCGACATCGCGGCCATCGGCGACCCCGGCCCCCAGGGCCTGTCCCTGCACGCCTTCAACCCGGAGACCCTCTCGGGCGTCGGGCTCGGCACGGCGCTGTGCTTCTGCATCGCCGCGTTCACCGGCTTCGAGCAGGCCCCGGTGTACGCGGAGGAGACCAGCAGGCCGCACGTCCTGGTGCCGCGCGTGATGTTCCTCGCGGTCGGCGGCGTCGCGCTCTTCTTCGCGTTCAGCTCGTGGGCGATGACGGTGGCGACGGGGCCCTCGGGCATCGTGGGCGCGGCCCGCGAGCAGTCGGCGGGTCTGCTGTTCGGGCTGACGGAGGACCGGCTCGGCGGCGCGTTCACCGACGTCGTCCATGTCCTGTTCGTGACGGGCATGTTCGCGGCGCTGCTCAGCTTCCACAACGTGGTGGCGCGGTACGCGTTCGCGATGGGGCGCGAGGGGCTGCTGCCCGCCGCGTTCGGGCGGACGAACACGGCGACCGGCGCGCCCGGCAAGGCCTCGGTGCTGCAGTCGGTGATCGCGCTGATCGCGGTCGTCGGCTTCGCGGTCGCCGACGACGGACCGTTCGGTGACCCGACGGCGCCGGTCCTGCACCTGTTCACGTGGGGCGGCAACGTGGGCGCGCTCGGCGTCATCGTCCTCATGGCCACGGCGTCCCTCGCCGTCATCGTGTTCTTCGCGCGGCGCGGGGCCGCGGCGGCGCAGGCCTGGCGGCTCGTGGCGTCGGGCGTGGCGGGCCTCGCCCTGCTCGTGATCGCCGGCTACACGGTCAAGGACTTCGACGTCCTGGTCGGCTCGGGCCCGAACTCCGCGCTCAACTGGATCCTCCCGGGCATCATCGTCCTGGCCGCATTGGCGGGCGCGGCGTACGGCCTGCTCCTCCGCCGCAAGAACCCCCAGGCCCACGCCCGCATCGGCCTCGGCAACGAGGCCTTCCAACTGGACCAGAAGTCCAGTCAGGGGAGCCCCGCCGGCGATTGAGGCGCGGGGTCCGGGGCAGAGCCCCGAGTCCGTCACACCGCCGCAGCCCACACACAACAAGGGCGCCCCACCACTCGGTGGGGCGCCCTTGTGCGTTGCGGCCAGGCCAACCGCTAGATCACCAAGGACAGCAACAGCACCAGCGCCCCCGCGACCACGGAGATGATCGTCTCCATGAGCGACCAGGTCTTCACGGTCTGGCCGACGGTGAGCCCGAAGTACTCCTTGACCAGCCAGAAACCGGCGTCGTTGACGTGGCTGAAGAACAGCGAACCCGCGCCGATCACCAGGACGAGCAGCGCCGTGTGCGTGTCGGTCATGTCGGCCGCGAGGGGCGCGACCAGACCGGCGGCGGAGACCGTGGCGACCGTCGCCGAACCCGTGGCGACGCGGATGACGACCGCGATGAGCCAGGCGAGCAGCAGCGTCGGGAGCCCCCAGTCCTTGGAGATCTCCATGATCATCTCGCCGACTCCGGAGTCGACCAGGGTGCCCTTGAAGCCACCGCCCGCGCCCACGATGAGCAGCACGCCCGCGATCGGGCCGAGCGACTTCTCGGTGGTGGACAGCACCTTGCCCTTGGTGAAGCCCGCCGGGCGGCCCAGGGTGAACATGGCGACGACGACGGCGGCGAGCAGCGCGATCATCGGGTTGCCGACCACGTCGAACACGCGCTGGACGGTGGCGTCCGGGTTGTCCACGATGACGTCGACCAGGGCCTTGGACAGCATCATCACGACCGGCAGCAGGATCGTCGCGACGGCGGCGCCGAAGCTCGGACGCTTCTCCAGGTCGTCGGAGGCGCGCGCCGGGATCATCTTCTCGGGCGCCGGGACGTCGACCCACTTGGCCGCGTACTTCGAGAAGACCGGGCCGGCGATGATCACCGTCGGGATGGCGACGAGGATGCCGAGCGCGAGCGTGAGGCCGAGGTTGGCGTCGACCGCCTGGATCGCGACGAGCGGGCCGGGGTGCGGCGGGATCAGACCGTGCATGACGGACAGACCCGCGAGGGCCGGGATGCCGATCCGCATCAGCGAGTAGTTGCCGCGCTTGGCGACCATCAGGACGACGGGGATCAGCAGGACGATGCCGACCTCGAAGAAGAGCGGCAGACCGATCACGGCCGCGATGAGCACCATGGCCCACGGCATGGCCTTGCCGCCGGACTTGCCGGCCTTGGCGAGGATCGTGTCGACGATCTGGTCGGCGCCGCCCGAGTCGGCGAGCAGCTTGCCGAGGATCGCGCCGAGCGCGATCAGCACGCCGACGCCGGCGACGGTGTCACCGAGTCCGGCGCTGAAGCTCTCGATCACCTTGTCCAGCGGCGCACCGGCGGACGCGCCGAGCGCGAGCGAGCCGATGGTCAGCGCCAGGAAGGCGTGCATCTTGAACTTGGTGATGAGCAGGACGATGACGGCGATTCCCGCGAGCACGGCGATCCCGAGCTGGGCATGGCCCGCGGACGTGATCGGCTCGACGGTGTCCGCTGCCAGCATCTCGACGCTGAGTCTGGTCACGGTTGTATCCCTTGAACGAGTGGGGGGACGGGGAGAGCTTGCCGGTGTGAGGGGTGGTTACGCGGTCGCGGCGGGGGAGTCGAGCTCGGCCAGGGCCGCGGTGGCCCGGTCCGCGATCTCCTCGGGTGATCCCGCGACATCGACGGCCACGCCCGCCTCGTCCGCCGCGAGCGGCTGGAGCGTGGCGAACTGCGAGTCGAGCAGCGAGGTGGGCATGAAGTGCCCCTCGCGATGCCCCATCCGGTCCTCGATCAGCTCGCGCGAGCCGGTGAGGTGGACGAAGACGGCGCCGGGGGCCTCGGCCCGCAGCCGGTCGCGGTAGCTGCGCTTGAGGGCGGAGCTGGAGACCACTCCGCCGAGCCCCGCACGGCTGTGCGCCCAGCGGCCGATGGCGTCGAGCCAGGGCCAGCGGTCCTCGTCCGTCAGGGGAGTGCCGGCCGACATCTTCTCGATGTTGGCCTCAGGGTGGAAGTCGTCGCCCTCGGCGTACGGAACGCCGAGCCGTTCGGCGAGCAGGGGACCGATCGTTGTCTTACCGGTTCCTGCGACGCCCATGACCACGACGACGTGGGGGGTGCTCATCGGGTACTGCCTCGCTTCGCTGTCTTCGTCGACATCGCTGTGACACCACACTGAAACCCAATAGGTCTGATTAATTCAAGGGGGTGTGACATATAAGTCAGACCATTGAGCTCCGGGCTAGGGTTCTCCCATGACCACAATGGGCCGCGGCCTGCATGCCCGCGTACTGGAAAGCCTCGGCCCCGCGATCACGGCGGGCGAGTACCCCGCCGGCAGTGTGCTGCGCACGGATGAACTCGCCAAGCGCTTCGAGGTGTCCCGCTCGGTCATGCGGGAGGCGGTGCGCGTCCTGGAGTCGATGCATCTCGTGGCCTCGCGGCGCCGCGTCGGCGTGACGGTGCGGCCCGCCGAGGAGTGGAACGTCTACGACCCGCAGGTCATCCGCTGGCGCCTCGCGGGCGCCGACCGCCCGCGCCAGCTGCGCTCGCTGACGGTGCTCCGCTCGGCGGTCGAGCCGGTCGCCGCGGGCCTGGCCGCGCGGAGCGCGAGCGCGGAGCAGTGCGCGGCGCTGACCGAGTGCGCGCTCGGCATGGTGGCGACGTCACGGGGCCAGCAGCTGGAGGCGTACCTCCGCCACGACGTCGAGTTCCACCGGATCGTCCTGAACGCGTCGGGCAACGAGATGTTCGCCCACCTGGGTGACCTGGTGGCCGAGGTCCTCGCGGGCCGCACCCACCACCAGGTCATGTTCGAGGACCCGGACCCGGCGGCGGTCAGCCTCCACGTCAAGGTCGCGGAGGCGGTACGCGAGCGGAACGCGGAGCGCGCGGAGGGGCTCACGCGCGAGATCGCGGTGGGCGCGCTGCACGAGCTGGACATCCTGGCGCCCTGAACTCCCTTGCCGTGCCCCGGAGTTACTCGATGAAGTCCCCGTCGACGTACACCCACGCCCCGTCCACCCGGGAGAACCGGCTGCGCTCGTGCAGCTCGCCGCCCTGGTAGCGGGCGCGGAAGGTGACGGTGCCGCGCTGGTGGAACGCGGACCCGTCGACCGCCTCCACGATCTCAAGCCCGGTCCACCGTGGAGCATCGTCGAAGTCGATCCCGGGCGGCCGGGTGTCCGGATGCCAGGTCCGCAGCAGGTACGGACCGTCCTGCCGAACGAACGCGGCGTACCGGGACCGCATCAGCGCTTCGGCGGAGGGAGCGGCCGAGGCGCCGGAGTGATAGCGCCCGCAGCAGTCTTCGTAGGCGGAGGGGAGCCCGCAGGGGCAGGTGGGGGAGGTGTGCGACATGGGCTCATTGTGCCAACAGGGTGGATCACACTTGTTCGGCCCGGAACCCGGCTGGTGACACCCCGACATGTTGCTGGAAGTACTTCGAGAAATTGGCCGAGTCCGCGAACCCGACCGCCACCCCGATCCGCCCCACCGGCAACTCCGTGTGCGCCAGCATCCGTTTGGCCTCCAGGATCACCCGCCGGTCGATGAACGCCTTCGGAGTGAGGCCCGTCGCAGCGCGCACCGCCCGGACCAGCGTGCGCCGCGAGTAGCCCAGTTCATCCGCGTACGCACTCACGCTGTGGTTGGACGTGAAGCCCTGCTCGACCGCCGTACGGAACCGGGTGAAGGTCGTGTCCTGTTGCGGCGTCCCGTCGTCCTCCGTCGCGGCCTGCGCCGACACATGTGCCACGCGCAGCATCAGGGCCGTCAGGGTGTGCCGCAGGACCGCGGTGTGCAGGCTCAGCGGAAGCGTGACCGTGTCCAGGTACTCGCGCCGCAACTGCTCCAACGAGGCGTCCAGCGCCGCGAGTTGATCCGGAGCGGGGCGCAGCAGCGGTGACCGGTCGTAGCGGTAGAGGCCGGTCGCCTCCACGATGGCCCGCGGCAGGAACCCCGGCTGCATGGTGAGGGCCGTGCCGACGTAGGTGTCCTCGGTCGAGAAGCCGTGCACCTGGCCCGGCCGGATCCACAGGATGTCCCCGGCCCCCGCCTCGTACTCGGTGAAGTCGATCATGTGGCGGACCGGGCCCTCGCGGAAGAACAGCAGCACGTGGAAGTCGATGCGGTGCACGCGCCGCGACAGGCCGACGCCGCCCGCCCACGGGCCCTCGGAACCCATCGGCCCGACCTGGATCCCGACGCCGGACACGCTGGCGCCCGGGTCGAACGGATAGGTGCGGATGTGCGCTCGATTTTCAGTGGGCGCCCGCAGATGTGCGCTCGTCTGTGAGGGGTCCTGCTCCGTCATCCACTTTCCTTGACTTCGACCGATGTGCGTGTCCCATTTTCACCGAACGCTGGCACGGGGGCACCTGTCGATCGAAAAGTATGACCTTTACATTCGTAGGTGGTTCGACCTGGGACTTTGGTCCCGGTCGGGCGGTGCCTTTCGGCACCTCGGCAGGACAACGGATGCGAAGGAAGCTGTACAGATGAGCACGCAGACACCGAACGGACTCGACCCCTTCGAGAAGCCCTTCGAGTGGACCGAGCGCGACCAGCGTGCCGTCGACACCGCGCGCCTCCTGGCCGCGGACGCGGTGCAGAAGGTCGGCAACGGTCACCCCGGCACCGCCATGAGCCTGGCCCCGGCCGCGTACACCATCTTCCAGAAGGCCATGCGGCACGACCCCGCCGACCCGGAGTGGACCGGCCGCGACCGCTTCGTCCTGTCGCCCGGACACACCAGCCTCACCCTCTACACCCAGCTCTTCCTGGCCGGCTACGAGCTGGAGCTCGACGACCTGAAGGCGTTCCGCACGCAGGGTTCGAAGACGCCGGGTCACCCCGAGTACGGCCACACCGCCGGTGTCGAGACCACGACGGGTCCGCTCGGCCAAGGTGTCGCCAACGCCGTGGGCATGGCGATGGCCGCCCGCTACGAGCGCGGCCTGTTCGACCCGGAGGCCCCCGAGGGCGCCTCCCCCTTCGACCACACCATCTGGGCGATCGTCTCCGACGGTGACCTGGAGGAGGGCGTCTCCGCCGAGGCCTCGTCCCTCGCGGGCCACCAGAAGCTCGGCAACCTCGTCTTCGTCTACGACGACAACCACATCTCCATCGAGGGCGACACCGCGACCGCCTTCTCCGAGGACGTCCTGAAGCGCTACGAGGCGTACGGCTGGCACGTCCAGCGCATCGCCCCGACGGCCGAGGGCGACGTCGACCCGAAGGCCCTGTACGAGGCGCTCGCCGCCGCCAAGGCCGTCACCGACAAGCCCTCGATCATCGCGATGCGCACGATCATCGCCTGGCCGGCCCCGACCGCGAAGAACACCGAGGCCTCCCACGGCTCCGCGCTCGGCGCCGAGGAGATCGCCGCCACCAAGCGCGTCCTCGGCTTCGACCCCGAGCAGTCCTTCATCGTCGAGGACGAGGTCATCGCCCACACCCGTGGCGCCCTCGACCGCGGCGCCGAGGCGCACGCCGCCTGGGACAAGCAGCTCGCCGAGTGGCGGAACGCCAACCCCGAGCGCTCCGCGACCCTCGACCGCGTGCTCGCCGGCCGTCTCCCCGAGGGCTGGGAGGACGCCCTGCCGTCCTTCGAGACCGGCACCAAGGTCGCCACGCGCGCCGCGTCCGGCAAGGTCCTCCAGGCGCTCGGCCCGGTCGTCCCCGAGCTGTGGGGCGGCTCCGCCGACCTCGCCGGTTCGAACAACACCACCATCGACAAGACGTCGTCCTTCCTCCCGAAGGGCAACCCGCTGGCCGAGGCCGACCCGTACGGCCGCACCGTGCACTTCGGCATCCGCGAGTTCTCGATGGCCGCCGAGATGAACGGCATCGCGCTGCACGGCAACACCCGCATCTACGGCGGCACCTTCCTCGTGTTCTCCGACTACATGCGCAACGCGGTGCGTATGTCGGCCCTCATGCAGCTCCCCGTCACCTACGTCTGGACCCACGACTCCGTCGGCCTCGGTGAGGACGGCCCGACCCACCAGCCCGTCGAGCACCTCGCCTCGCTGCGCGCCATCCCGGGCCTGAACATCGTCCGCCCGGCCGACGCCAACGAGACCGCCACCGCCTGGCGCGAGATCCTCAAGCGCGGCACCGACAAGCCGGCCCCGCACGGCCTGGCGCTCTCCCGTCAGGGCCTGCCGACGTACGAGGCCAACGCCGACGCCGCCAAGGGCGGTTACGTCCTCGCCGAGGCGTCGACCGGCACCCCGGACGTCGTCCTCATCGCCACCGGCTCCGAGGTCCAGCTCGCCGTCGCCGCCCGCGAGCAGCTGGAGGCCGAGGGCGTCGCCACCCGCGTCGTGTCGATGCCGTCCGTCGAGTGGTTCGAGGAGCAGGACGCCGACTACCGGGCGTCCGTCCTCCCGCCGTCGGTGAAGGCCCGCGTGGCGGTCGAGGCCGGCATCGGTCTGACCTGGTACCGCTACGTCGGTGACGCCGGACGCATCGTCTCCCTGGAGCACTTCGGCGCCTCCGCCGACGCGGGCACGCTCTTCGCCGAGTTCGGCTTCACCGCCGAGGACGTCGCCGCGAAGGCCCGCGAGTCTCTTGCCGCCGCCCGCGCCTGAACCTTCCCTTACGCACGTACGAAAGAAGATGAAGCAGAACATGAGCAACGCCGTCGCACCCCTCAAGTCGCTCTCCGACGAAGGCGTTTCCATCTGGCTGGACGACCTGTCCCGCACCCGCATCGAGTCCGGCAACCTCGCCGAGCTCATCGCGGACCAGCACGTCGTGGGAGTCACCACGAACCCCTCGATCTTCCAGGCCGCCATCGGCAAGGGCGAGGGCTACGAGGAGCAGCTCGCCGACCTGGCCGTCCGCAAGGTCACCGTCGACGAGGCCGTCCGCATGATGACGACGCAGGACGTCCGCGCCGCCGCCGACATCCTGCGCCCGGTGTACGACGCCACGCAGGGCCGTGACGGCCGCGTCTCCATCGAGGTCGACCCGCGCCTGGCCCACAACACCGAGGCCACCATCGCCGAGGCCAAGCAGCTCGCCTGGCTCGTCGACCGCCCCAACGTGATGATCAAGATCCCGGCCACCCTCGCGGGCCTCCCGGCGATCACCGAGGTCATCGGCCTCGGCATCTCGGTCAACGTCACGCTGATCTTCTCCCTCGACCGCTACAAGGCCGTCATGGACGCCTACCTGGCCGGTCTGGAGAAGGCCCACGAGCGCGGCATCGACCTCTCCACCATCCACTCGGTCGCCTCCTTCTTCGTCTCCCGCGTCGACGCCGAGATCGACAAGCGCCTCGACAAGATCGGCACGGACGAGGCCGCCTCGGCCAAGGGCAAGGCCGCCCTCGCCAACGCCCGTCTCGCCTACGAGGCGTTCGAGACGGCGTTCGCCGCCGAGCGCGCCACCAAGCTGGCGGCCGCCGGCGCCAACAAGCAGCGCCCGCTGTGGGCCTCCACCGGCGTCAAGGACCCCGCGTACAAGGACACCCTGTACGTCGACGAGCTGGTCGCACCCGGCACCGTCAACACGATGCCCGAGGGCACCCTGAAGGCGACCGCCGACCACGGCGAGATCACCGGCGACACCATCACCGGCCGCTACGAGCAGGCCCGCGCCGAGCTGGGCGCCGTCGACGCGCTCGGCATCTCCCTCGACGAGGTCACCCAGCAGCTCGAGGACGAGGCCGTCGCCAAGTTCGAGATCGCCTGGAACGACCTGCTCTCCACCGTCTCCTCCCGCCTGACGGAGGCTGAGTCCAAGTGAGCTCCACCGCTTGGCAGAACCCGCTGAGGGACCCGCGCGACCGGCGTCTGCCGCGCGTCGCGGGCCCCTCCGGGCTCGTCATCTTCGGCGTCACGGGCGACCTGTCCCGCAAGAAGCTGATGCCGGCCGTCTACGACCTCGCCAACCGCGGCCTGCTCCCGCCCGGCTTCTCGCTCCTCGGGTTCGCACGCCGCGAGTGGGAGGACCAGGACTTCGCCCAGGTCGTCCACGACTCGGTCAAGGAGCACGCCCGCACCCCCTTCCGCGAGGAGGTCTGGCAGCAGCTCGCCGACGGCATGCGCTTCATCCCCGGCGACTTCGACGACGACACGGCGTTCAAGCAGCTGCGCGAGTCCGTCGACGAGCTCGACGAGAAGCGCGGCACCAGCGGCAACTACGCGTTCTACCTCTCCGTACCGCCGAAGTTCTTCCCCAAGGTCGTGCAGCAGCTCAAGAAGCACGGCCTCGCGGACGCCCCCGAGGGGTCGTGGCGGCGCGCCGTCATCGAGAAGCCGTTCGGCCACGACAGCGAGTCGGCGCGCGACCTCAACGCGATCGTGCACGACGTGTTCTCGCCCGAGCAGGTCTTCCGCATCGACCACTACCTCGGCAAGGAGACCGTCCAGAACATCCTGGCGCTCCGCTTCGCCAACCAGATGTACGAGCCCATCTGGAACCGGTCCTACGTCGACCACGTGCAGATCACGATGGCCGAGGACATCGGCATCGGCGGCCGCGCCGGCTACTACGACGGCATCGGCGCCGCCCGCGACGTCATCCAGAACCACCTGCTCCAGCTCCTCGCCCTCACCGCGATGGAGGAGCCGGCCGCGTTCGACGCCGAGTCGCTGGTCAACGAGAAGCTCAAGGTCCTCAAGTCCGTACGGCTCCCCGCCGACCTGGAGAAGTCCACGGTCCGCGCGCAGTACGCACCGGGCTGGCAGGGCGGCGAGAAGGTCCGCGGCTACCTCCAGGAAGACGGCATCGACGCCAAGTCGAAGACCGACACCTACGCGGCCGTGAAGCTGGGCATCGACAACCGCCGCTGGGCGGGCGTCCCGTTCTACCTGCGCACCGGCAAGCGCCTCGGCCGCCGCGTCACCGAGATCGCCGTCGTCTTCCAGCGCGCCCCGCACTCCCCGTTCGACCACACCGCCACCGAGGAACTCGGCCAGAACGCGATCGTCGTCCGCGTTCAGCCGGACGAGGGCATGACGGTGCGCTTCGGATCCAAGGTGCCGGGTACGTCGATGGAGATCCGCGACGTGTCCATGGACTTCGCTTACGGCGAGTCGTTCACCGAGTCCAGCCCGGAAGCGTACGAGCGGCTGATCCTGGACGTGTTGCTGGGCGACGCCAACCTCTTCCCGCGCACGGAAGAGGTCGAGGAGTCCTGGCGCATCCTCGACCCCATCGAGGAGCACTGGGACAAGACGGGCAGGCCCGCCCAGTACCCCTCGGGCAGCTGGGGCCCGAAGGAAGCGGACGAGATGCTCGCACGAGACGGACGGAGCTGGCGCAGGCCATGAAGATCGACCTGACCGACACCACGGCAAGCAAGGTCAACAAGGCGCTCGTCGAAGGGCGCCGCGCCATCGGGACCCCTGCGGTGGGCATGGTCCTGACGATGGTCATCGTCACGGACGAGGAGAACGCGTACGACGCGACGAAGGCCGCCCAGGAGGCGTCCCGCGAGCACCCCTCGCGCACCCTCGTCGTCATCCGGCGCACCAAGCGCCTGCCCCGCGACCGCCACGGCAACCGGCTCGACGCCGAGGTCCGCCTCGGCTCCGAGGCCGGCACCGGCGAGACCGTGTTCCTGCGCCTGTACGGCGAGACCGGCAAGCACGCCGACTCCGTCGTCCTGCCGCTGCTGCTGCCCGACGCCCCCGTCGTCGTGTGGTGGCCGGTGGACGCGCCGGAAAACCCCGCCAAGGACCCGCTGGGCGCCCTCGCGCAGCGCCGCATCACCGACGCGTACGCCGTCGAGGACCCGGTCGCCGCGCTCGCCCAGCGCTCCGCGTCCTACGCCCCCGGCGACACCGACCTGGCCTGGACCCGGCTCACCCCGTGGCGCTCCATGCTGGCCGCCGCGCTCGACCAGGCCCGCACCGACGTCGTCTCCGCGGCCGTCGAGTCCGAGGCCGACAACCCCAGCGCCGAACTGCTCGCGCGCTGGCTCGGCGCCCGGCTCGGCGTCCAGGTCGAGCGGGTCACGACGGAGGGCCCGGTCGTCACCGCGGTCCGCCTCGGCACCCCGGCCGGCGAGATCCGTATCGACCGCCCCGAAGGGCCGCTCGCCAAGCTGACCCTCCCCGGCCAGCCCGAGCGCACCCTCGCCCTCAAGGTCCGCTCCACCGCCGAGCTGATCGCGGAGGAACTCCGCCGCCTCGACGCCGACGAGATGTACGCCGTGGCCCTGCAGGCAGCCGCCCACGGCAAAGTCACCAAGGAGTCCGTTCAACATGCCTGACACCGCCCCCTTCCTCACCCGCCGCCCGCAGTGGACGGCCCTTGAGGACCACCGCGCGAAGTTCAACGGCACGCACCTGCGCGCCCTGTTCGCGAAGGACGCGGACCGTGCCGAGCGCTACACGCTCGACGTCGGTGACCTGCACATCGACTACTCCAAGCACCTGATCACGGACGAGACCCTCGCCCTGCTCCAGGAACTGGCCACCGCCACCGACGTGTTCGGGCAGCGCGACGCCATGTTCCGCGGCGAGAAGATCAACACGACCGAGGACCGCGCCGTCCTCCACACGGCCCTGCGCGCCCCGGCCGACACCGTGATCGAGGTCGACGGCGAGAACATCGTGCCGAAGGTGCACGAGGTCCTCGACCAGATGGCCGTCTTCGCCGACAAGATCCGTACGGGCGAGTGGACGGGCCACACCGGCAAGCGGATCAAGAACATCGTCAACGTCGGCATCGGCGGCTCGGACCTCGGCCCGGCGATGGCGTACGAGGCGCTGCGCCCCTTCACCGCCCGCGACCTGACGCTCCGCTTCGTGTCGAACGTCGACGGCGCCGACCTGCACGAGGCCGTCCGCGACCTCGACCCGGCCGAGACCCTGTTCATCATCGCGTCCAAGACCTTCACCACGATCGAGACGATCACCAACGCGAAGGCGGCGCGCTCCTGGCTGCTCGCGGAACTGGGAGACGACGCGGCGGTCGCGAAGCACTTCGTCGCCCTGTCGACAAATGCCGAGAAGGTCTCCGAGTTCGGCATCGACACGGCCAACATGTTCGCGTTCTGGGACTGGGTCGGCGGCCGCTACTCCTTCGACTCGGCCATCGGCCTCTCGCTGATGATCGCGATCGGCCCGGACGCCTTCCGCGAGCTGCTCGACGGCTTCCGCCTGGTCGACGACCACTTCCGCACGGCCCCGGCAGAGGCCAACGCACCGCTGCTGCTCGGCCTGTTGGGCGTCTGGTACGGCAACTTCCACGGCGCGCAGTCGCACGCGGTGCTCCCGTACAGCCACTATCTGTCCAAGTTCACGGCGTACCTCCAGCAGCTCGACATGGAGTCCAACGGCAAGTCCGTGGACCGCCAGGGCCGCGGCGTCGAGTGGCAGACGGGACCGGTCGTCTGGGGCACCCCCGGCACCAACGGGCAGCACGCCTACTACCAGCTCATCCACCAGGGCACGAAGCTGATCCCGGCGGACCTCATCGGCTTCGCGAAGCCGGTCGGCGAGCTGTCCGACACCCTCGCGGGCCAGCACGACCTGCTGATGGCCAACCTGTTCGCGCAGGGCCAGGCCCTCGCCTTCGGCAAGACGCCGGACGAGGTGCGCGCCGAAGGCGTCGCCGAGGACCTGGTCCCGCACAAGACCTTCAAGGGCAACCACCCGACGACGACGATCCTCGCGCGCGAGCTGACCCCGTCGGTCCTCGGCCAGCTCATCGCCCTCTACGAGCAGAAGGTGTTCGTCCAGGGCGCCATCTGGAACATCGACTCCTTCGACCAGTGGGGCGTCGAGCTCGGCAAGGTCCTCGCCAAGCGCGTGGAGCCCGCCCTCACCGAAGGTGCCGAGGTCCCCGGCCTCGACGCCTCGACGCAGTCCCTGGTCGGCACGTACCGCGCACTGCGCGGCCGCATCTAACACACGGAAAGTAGTGAACGACATGCAGCTCGGTCTCATCGGTCTCGGCAAGATGGGCGGCAACATGCGCGAGCGCATCCGCCGCGCCGGCCACGAGGTCATCGGATACGACCGCAACCCCGAGGTCTCGGACGTCGCCTCCCTCGCCGAACTCGTCGAGAAGCTCAAGGGTCCGCGTGTGGTGTGGGTGATGGTCCCGGCGGGCGCCGCGACCCAGTCGACCGTCGACGAGCTCGGCGGCCTGCTCTCCGAGGGTGACATCGTCGTGGACGGTGGCAACTCGCGCTGGACGGACGACGAGAAGCACGCGCAGGAGCTGGCGGCCAAGGGCATCGGCTTCGTCGACGCCGGTGTCTCCGGTGGCGTGTGGGGCCTGGAGAACGGCTACGCGCTGATGGTCGGCGGCTCCGAGGAGAACGTCGCGAAGGTCAAGCCGGTCTTCGACGCGCTCAAGCCCGAGGGCGACTTCGGCTACGTGCACGCGGGCAAGGTCGGTGCGGGCCACTTCTCCAAGATGGTCCACAACGGCATCGAGTACGCCATGATGCAGGCCTACGCCGAGGGCTGGGAGCTCCTGGAGAAGGTCGACTCCGTGGACAACGTCCGTGAGGTGTTCCGTTCCTGGCAGGAGGGCACGGTCATCCGTTCCTGGCTGCTCGACCTCGCCGTCAACGCCCTCGACGAGGACACGCACCTCGACAAGCTGCGCGGCTTCGCCGCCGACTCCGGTGAGGGCCGCTGGACCGTCGAGGCCGCGATCGACAACTCGGTGCCGCTGCCGGCGATCACCGCGTCGCTCTTCGCGCGCTTCTCCTCCCGCCAGGAGGACTCGCCGCAGATGAAGATGATCGCGGCGCTGCGCAACCAGTTCGGCGGCCACGCCGTCGAGTCCAAGTAAGCGCTACACACGAAGCCCGCCGGACCTCACGGTCCGGCGGGCTTTTCGCTGCGTCTACTGGTCGGCCGTCCGCCAGACCTTCGCGTCCAGCGTCACGTTCTTGCCCTCCGTCTTGCCCCGGAGCGTCAGAAGCCCGACGTCCCCCGAGCCTCCGACCAGGCACAGCCGCTGGCCCACCGGCAGGTCGTAGACCCAGTAGGAATCCTTGGCCGCGTGCGCGTCGCGGCACGCGTCGAGGGTCGCGGGCCGCCCGGCGGGGAGCAGCGCGAGCGAACTCCCCGACGTGTTGCCGGGAGCCAGCACCGCGCCGTTGCTGTACACGGCGTAGGTCAGATCCTCGTTCGCCTGCCCGTCGTCCGGCTTGGCCCGCACCGGATCGTCCGCGAGATACAGATCCTGGCTGTCCGTCATCACGATGCCGGCGTACGTCGAAGGCAGCGGCGGCGCCGAGGTCGCCGGCCCGCTCGTGGTGGGCGTCGGGGGAGCGGACGTGGGATCCGCGGCCGAGCCCGAAGGGGCGGGCGCCGCACCCGACTTGGACGGCTTCGGCGACTTCGAGGCGCTCGGGGAGGCGGACTTCGACGCGGGCGCCGACTTCGAAGCGGAGCGCGTCGCCTCGGGGTGGCCCGAGGCCGCGGGCCCCGCCGCCGCGTCGCCGCCCGGGCCGCCGGGCACGAAGTACAGCGCGGCCGCCGCACCGCACGCGACCAGCACGACCCCGGCGGCCGCCAACAGCCAGGCACGGGAGCGCCCCCGCCGGGGCTCCGTGCCCACGGCGGCGGTCTCCGGACCGCCCGGCGGATCCTGGGCGAACACGGCGGGCGGCCCGAACACACCCGCGGGGGCGGGGCTACCGGGAGTCGCGGGCGCGCTCGTGGCACCGCGCGGCGGCGTCGCGAGCCCCGTCGGCTCCGCCCCGGTCACCCGGGCCCCCTCGGCGCGCGCCGCGATCCCCTCGGCGAGCTCACCGGGCAGCCAGGCGTCCGTCGCGGGACCGGGACCGCCGGGCTGCGCCTCACGGATCGCCTGGACCGTCTCGATGACCTCCCGCACCGTCGGCCGGTCGTCGGCGGGCTTGCTGAGGCAGCGGGATATCAACTCCCGCAGGGCGTCCGGAACCTTGGACAGATCCGGCTCCTCGTGCACGACCCGGTACAGCACCGCGTGCGGCTCGCCCTCCCCGTACGCCGTGCTCCCGGTCGCGGCGAACACCGCGGTCTGGCCGAGCGCGAACACATCCGCCGACCCACTCGCGGAGCCACCGAGCACCTGCTCCGGAGCCATGTACGCGACCGTGCCCACGGCCGCCCCGCTGCGTGTCACGGACGTCGCGTCCGCCGCCCGCGCCACACCGAAGTCGATGACGCGGGGCCCGTCGGAGGCCAGCAGCACGTTCGACGGCTTCAGGTCGCGGTGCACGATCCCCGCGTCGTGCACCGCCTGGAGCGCCTCCGCGATCCCGGCCGTCATCCGCAGCACCGTGTCCACCGGAAGCGGCCCGTGCTCGCGCACCGCCTCCGCGAGCGAGGGCCCGGGCACGTACGCGGTCGCGCACCACGGCACCGGACTCTCGGTGTCGCTGTCGACGACCGGCGCCGTGTAGAGCCCGTGCACCTTGCCCGCCGCGGCGACCTCGGTACGGAATCTGCGGCGGAACTCGGGGTCCTCGGCCAGCTCGGGTCTGATCACCTTGACCGCGACGGCCCGGCCGCCCGGCGTGTGCGACAGATAGACGCGCCCCATGCCACCGGAGCCGAGCCCCGCGACCAGGCGGTACCCGCCCACCGTCCGCGGATCCTTGTCGTCCAGCGGACGGAAACCGCCATTGCCGGGCTCCCTGTTCGCCCACACGTCGCGCTGCACCCCCAGGTTGCGTCGAGGCTCCATTGCATCACGTGACGTACCGCACCCCACCGTCGGTGCCGGGGCAACGCAAAAGACCCCAGAAGGATCTGGGGTCTTTCTCTGTGTCCGAGGGGGGACTTGAACCCCCACGCCCGATAAAGGGCACTAGCACCTCAAGCTAGCGCGTCTGCCATTCCGCCACCCGGACAAGGTGTCTGCCGCCTCTGTGCGGGGCGTTCCCCGCGGCGACAGAGAGAACATTACCAGGGTTTCGGAGTGCCTCGATCAGCCCCCCGGCCCGGTCGCCCCGCCTGTGAACGGCACGTGTCGAGAGGCGCCCGGCCTTGGGTCCTGGAGGTCGGGGGAGAGAGGATGAGAGGCATCCACGGCAAGAGAGGAAGCAGCGTGAGCGAGCCGAGCACGGGCAGGGCGGTCTCCGGGCAGGACGAGGTCGTCGACCTCTGCCGCGAACTGATCCAGATCGACACCAGCAACTACGGCGACCACTCAGGACCCGGCGAGCGCAAGGCCGCCGAGTGGACGGCGGAGAAGCTCGCCGAGGTCGGCCTCGAGCCGAAGATCTTCGAGTCCCACCCCGGCCGTGCCTCCACGGTCGCCCGCATCGAGGGCGAGGACCCCTCGCGGCCCGCCCTCCTCATCCACGGCCACACCGACGTCGTCCCGGCGAACGCGGCGGACTGGACCCACCACCCGTTCTCCGGCGAGATCGCCGACGGCTGTGTCTGGGGCCGCGGCGCCGTCGACATGAAGGACATGGACGCGATGACCCTCGCGGTCGTCCGCGACCGGCTGCGCAGCGGGCGCAAGCCCCCGCGCGACATCGTCCTCGCCTTCCTCGCCGACGAGGAGGCCGGCGGCGTCTTCGGCGCCCGCCACCTGGTGCGCAACCACCCGGACCTCTTCGAGGGCGTCACCGAGGCGATCAGCGAGGTCGGCGGCTTCTCCTTCACGGTGAACGAGCAGCGCCGGCTCTACCTCGTCCAGACCGCCGAGAAGGGCATGCACTGGATGAAGCTGTCCGTGGCCGGCACCGCCGGGCACGGCTCCATGATCCACCGGGACAACGCGATCACCGAGCTGTCCGAGGCCGTCGCGCGCCTGGGCCGCCACAAGTTCCCGGTCCGCGTCACCAAGACGCTGCGCGCCTTCCTCGACGAGCTCGGTGACGCCCTCGGCACCGAGCTCGACCCGGAGGACATGGAGGAGACCATCGCCAAGCTCGGCGGCATCGCCAAGCTGATCGGCGCCACGCTCTCCAACACCGCGAACCCCACGCAGCTCAACGCGGGTTACAAGGTCAACGTGATCCCCGGCGAGGCCACCGCCAATGTCGACGGCCGCTTCCTGCCGGGACACGAGGACGAGTTCCTCGCCGACCTCGACCGGATCCTCGGCCCGAAGGTCAAGCGCTCGGACGTGCACGCGGACAAGGCCGTCGAGACCACCTTCGACGGGGCGCTCGTCGAGGCCATGAAGACCTCGATCGAGGCCGAGGACCCGATCGGCAAGGCCATCCCGTACATGCTCTCCGGTGGCACCGACGCCAAGTCCTTCGTGGAGCTCGGCATCCGCAACTTCGGCTTCGCGCCGCTGCAGTTGCCGCCCGAGCTGGACTTCGCCGGCATGTTCCACGGCGTCGACGAGCGGGTGCCGGTGGACGGCCTCAAGTTCGGCGTGCGGGTCCTGGACCGCTTCATCGACGCCTCCTGACGTCAACCCGGCACAGGGGCGGAAATCGTTCGCACGTGCGTCATGGACCGGAAAGAGTGAATGGCGTCGTGTGCTCGTAGCCCCATCGGTTCTTCCTCGTTACAGGGAGTGCAGTCCGCGGCTGGGACTGCATTGCCAACTAGGAGGAATAATGCTCAAGAAGGTCGTCGCCGCTGCGGCAGCCACTGGTGGTCTGGTTCTCGCGGGTGCGGGCATGGCCGTCGCCGACTCCGGCGCTCAGGGTGCGGCCACGCACTCCCCGGGCGTCATTTCGGGCAACGTCATCCAGGTCCCCGTTCACGTGCCGGTGAACGTGTGCGGCAACACGGTCTCTGTGATCGGGCTGCTGAACCCTGCCTTCGGTAACACCTGCGCCAACGACTGACGTCGTTGTGCCTCACCCCTTGAGGGTTTGAGCCCACGGCCCCGGAGTGCGAGCCATGCACTCCGGGGCCGACGGGTTGAACAAGGTTTCAGGGCAAGACTTCTAAGGCAAGGCAGGGAAACCTATGCGACAGGTCATGCGCAAGGGCCTGATCACCGTGGCGGCCGCGTCCGGCGTACTCGCCGTCACCGGTGGCTACGCACACGCGGACTCAAGTGCGAACGGAAGCTCGTCGGACTCACCGGGCGTCCTGTCCGGCAACTCCATCGAGGCGCCCGTGGACGTTCCGGTGAACGCCTGCGGCAACACGATCAACGTCGTCGGACTGCTCAACCCGGCGTCGGGCAACGACTGCGGCGGCTCGGGCGGCGACGACAAGGCCGGCGACCAGTCCTCGGACAGCGGCGCGCAGGCCGGAGGGAACTCCAGCGACTCGCCCGGTGTCGGCTCGGGCAACCACGTGTCGCTCCCGGTGAACGTGCCGGTGAACGCGTGCGGCAACTCCGTCGGCGCCGTCTCGGTCGGCAACGGGACGACCGGGAACGGCTGCTCCGACGACGGCGGGGGCGGCGGCACCACCACGCCCCCGGCGGACTCGAACACCCCGCCCTCGCGCGGCGGCGACCCGGGCGGGGGCGCTCCCAACGACCCGGGGACGCAGACCGTCGACATGCCCGAGGGCGAGTCCCAGCTCGGGCAGACCGGCAGCCCGCGAGCGGCGGCCGGCAGCCCGGAGGCGACCGGCAGGCTGGCGGAGACCGGCAGCTCCCTGCCGATCGGCGCGGCCATTCCGATCGCCGGGGGTGCGCTGCTCGCGGGCGCGCTGCTCTACCGGCGGGCGAACGCGGCGGCGTGACATCAGGCGGTACGAAACGGAGCGGGCCCCGCCCAAACGGGGCCCGCTCCGTCGTCTCGTACTGCTCTCAGGTCACCATGTGGCCCGCAGCTGGCGGATGATCCGTCGACGCAGACGCACGCGGCGGCTGCCGTCGCGGCGCAGGCTCAAGCGGTCCAACTCCCAGTGTCCGTACTCAGCATGGTCCGTCAGCAGGCGCGTCGCCTCCTTGCGGGAGACCCCGCGCGGTACGTACACGTCGACAAATTCGTATTCCGGCATCGCATCTATTGTGCGGGCAGCGGCCCGGTACGGATAGCGTCTGCACTATGTCTGATGCTGCGCAGCCCACCGCTGCCGAGGTACGCGCCGCCGCCGAGGCGGTCAAGGCTGCGCTCGATGCCCACTTGGCGGCGGTCGAGCGCCGGTCGGGAGAAGACGATCCGGCCGTCTACGAAGCGTTCAACGAACTCGCCGCCGCGGCCGAGGAGTACGACGAACTCCTCTACGACCGCTACGACGAGGTCACCCCCTTCGAGATCCCCGGCAACGAGGACTCGCTGCCGCCCTACGCGGGGCCGGAGGAGCCGAACGCGCTGAGCGTGCTGATCCGACGCGACTACGCCGTGGTCGAACCGCAGCGTCTGCTGGCCCAGGCCGGGCGGGTCGCCGACCTGGAAGCGGAGTCGGACGCGGAGACCGCGAACGGGGCGGGCAGCAGTGTGCACGCCGCGCTCGGCGTCCTCTTCGGCGAGTTCGAGCCCGACGAGATCGCCTCCCGGCACAAGGAGTTCGGCCTGGAGGAGGGCGACTCCACGCTCTGGGTCACGGCGTCGGACGACCCCACGGACCCCGGCGAGTGGCTGGAAGCCCCCTTCGAGCAGGTCGACCCGCAGCGGGTGGTGTGCCGCTTCGACGTGAGCGCGGTCTTCGACGACGACGAGTTCGACGACGACGGCCCCGCCGGTCTGGACGAGTCGCTGGAGGAGGCGGACCGCTGACAGCAGCTGCCGCGGATCACCCGGGGGCGTTGGCCGGGCGGTCCGCGGCGGCCGCCCGTCCCAACGCCACGGGGCTCCGCCCCGGACCCCGCTGCTCAAACGCCGCAGGGGCTTGAATCAAGCACCTGGGACCTGGGCCCGGACCAGGTCGCGCAAGCGCGTGGTTCGTGGCTTCGCGGGGATTTCCGCCACCGCTCGCGGCAGGGCCGCATCCGCGCCGTGCACCACCGAAAGGTGCCGCTCACCGCGCCCGAAGGCCGTATAGACCCAGGGACGACTGAGCGCCTGCGTCGCATCGCCCGGCAGCACCACCACGGCCGCGGGCCACCGGATCCCCACGGCCTGATGCCCGGTCACGGCCCACCCGTGCCGCACCGCGCCCTGCTCCACCTGCTCCTTCGGTACGAGGACGGGGGCGCCGTCGCACTCGAGGTGCAGGCCCTCCGCGTCGGCCCCGACGATCACGCCGGGCCGGACCCGCCCGCGCCCGGTCACGTACACCACCCGGTCACCGGGATCGAAGCCCCCGAACTGACCGGGCCCCGGGTTGAGCCGCTCCTTCAGTGCCACGTTCAACGCCCGCGTCCCCGCGGCGCCCCCGTGTCCCGGCGTGATCACCTGCGTCTGCTCGGCCGGCACCCCGATCGCCCGCGGCACCGAGTCCGCGACGAGCTGCACAGTGCGGTGGATCGCCTCGGCCGGGTCCCGCACCGGCACGATCACCACCTCCTTGCCGGGCGCCTCCACCTGGTTCAGCTCACCGATGCCGATACCGGAGACCAGCTCGCCGATCGGGCCGGAGTTCGGCGTGCGGGAGGCGATGCGCGGGCAGATCTCCGCCGCGGCGACATCCGCGAAGACCCGGCCCGGACCCGCCGACCACAGCGTCCCCGGGTCTCCGCCGAGCACCAGGCACGTCCCGTCGGCGAGCAGCTCCACGAGCATCGCGGCGTCGCCCACGTCCAACTGCGGAGCGTCCAGGACGACCAGGAGGTCGAGGGCGAACGCCCCGTCCCGGTCGAGGCCAGGGCCCTCCGTCTGTGCGAGCAGGCCCGCGACCGTCGCCGTCGCCGACTCGGGCGCGTCCGGGCCGAGAAGTTCGGCCGCGCGGCGCCGGCCGTCCGCACCGTGCGTGGCGACGCACACCCGCAGCCCCAGCTCGCCCGCGGCGGCCGCCGCGGCGACCGGCTCGGCGCGGGCCGCCTCGCCGCCCGTGTGCAGGACGAGGCGGTGCGCGGCGATCGCCCGGATCAGCTCGGCCGTCGTGCCGCGCGCGGCCGCAGCGGCCTCCTCAAACCCCGCGGTGGCCGAACCCTCGTCCTTGGGCGCGGCGTTGAGCAGCCGGGCGAGCCCGTCGGCGAGGCTCTCCTCGGCGAGCGCGTACCGCTCGAGCCCGACCAGGACCCGTACAGGACGCTCCGGCTCTTCCTCCTCCTCGCCGTCCTCCGCCTCGGCGGCGGGCGCGGGGGCGGGCGCGTCCTCCAGGGGGTCGTGGAAGATCAGCGCGTCCCCCTCCGCGACGGCACTCTGCACGGCTTCCTCCGGATCAGGCACCCCGCGCTTGCCGAGCGCGTCCGCGAGCACCGGCAGGTCGAGGGCCGTGTGCCCGGCGTCCGCGGCCTGCTCAAGCAGCCATACGGTGACGGCGCGGCCCCGCCGCTCGTCGTCGGGCCCGCACTCCGCGCCGAGCAGCGCCCGCGCGAACCCGTCGGCCTGCTCGGGCCGCACTCCGCCCACCCGCAGCAACTGCCAAGGATCGGCGCGCAGTTCGTCGCTCGCGCCCTCGCCCAGGGCCGCGGCGGCCGCGCCGGCCAGCGATTCGGGGGCCCCGCCCTCGACGAGCACGGCCCGCACCGAGGCGACGGCTTCGGGGTCGGGGCCCGACCGCCCGGAGGCCTGCGGCCTGCGTACGGGTTCGGCGGGGGAGGCGGCCGCGGCACCCTGCCGCGGCTCGGGCTCGGGCCGCGCGAGCACGGGGACGGCGACCGGCTTCTCCCCGCTCTCCACCGCGCGCACGGCGGCCAGCAGGTCGGCGGCGGTCCCGCTCAGCTTCGTCCCGGCGTCGATCGGCCCCTCCTTGGCGGCCTTCCGCTCCGCGATCCGCTCCTGGAACTCCCGCTGAGCCTCCAACTCGGCCTCGGCCTCGGACACCTCGGCGGTCTTCGCGGCGCCGTCCTCCGCAGCGGCTTCCGGGACTTCCGCGTCGGTCTCGTCGTCCGCGCCGTCCGCGTCGGTTTCGTCCGGCTCCGCCATCGCGTCGGAGGCCGCCTCCGCCCCCCTGCCGTTCTCCTCCGCGCCGTCGGCGCTGCCCGCCAAGGCCTCGGTGTCACCGGCCCCGGTCGCCGCCTCGGTGTCGCCGGTCCCGGCCGACCCGGCCTCGGCGGACGCACCCTCGGCCCCGGCCTCCGACACCGGCTCCGCCTCCGCGCTCGCGGCGGCAGCCGGATCCGTGTCGGGGCGGTCCTCCGACTCGTTCTCCGCGGCAGCGGACTCCGTACTCACAACGTGCTCCAGTCCTGATCGGGATAGCGGTGCACGGGCGCCGACACATCGTCGAGCGCCTGGCAGATCTCGTCAGGAAGACTAAGGGCCTCCACTGACAATGCCGCCGTGAGCTGCCGCGCGTTGCGCGCGCCGACGATCGGCGCGGCCACTCCCGGCCGGTCCCTGACCCACGCCAGGGCCACCTGCAGCGGCGTCACGGCGAGCCCGTCCGCCGCTGTCGCGACCGCGTCCACGATGTGCCCGGCCGCCTGGTCGAGATACGGCTCGACGAACGGCGCCATGTGATCCGAGCCGCCCCGCGAGTCGACCGGGGTGCCGGAGCGGTACTTGCCGGTCAGCACCCCGCGGCCCAGCGGTGAGGAGGGCAGCAGGCCGATGCCGAGGTCGAGCGCCGCCGGCAGCACCTCGCGCTCCACGCCCCGCTGCAGCAGCGAGTACTCCATCTGCGTACTGGCGAGCCGCGTGCGCGTGCCCGGCGTGGAGAGCTGCCACGTGCCGGCCTTGGCCAGCTGCCAGCCGGAGAAGTTCGAGACGCCCGCGTAGCGTGCGCGCCCGCTGCTGACCGCGATGTCGAGGGCCTGGAGCGTCTCCTCGAGCGGGGTCCCGGGGTCGTACGCGTGCACCTGCCACAGGTCGACGTACTCCGTGCCGAGCCGGGCGAGTGAGGCGTCGAGCGCGGAGAGCAGGTGCCCGCGCGAGCCGTCGAAGCGCCGGTCGGGGTCGGGCACGCTGCCCGCCTTCGTGGAGATGACCAGATCGCGCCGCGGCACCAGGCCCTCGATGAGCCTGCCGAGCAGATACTCCGACTCCCCGTCCCCGTACACGTCGGCCGTGTCGACGAGCGTGCCGCCCGCTTCCCAGAAGGCCTTCAACAGGTCGGCGGCGTCGTGCTCGTCGGTGTCCCGGCCCCACAGGAGGGTGCCGAGCCCGATCCGGGACACGCGCAGGCCGGTGCGGCCGAGATGCCTCTGCTCCATGGGCGCTGAGGTTACTGGCCGAAGGTCAGGAACGGGGCCCCTGTGGATATCTGCCGCCGGGGTCGCCGGGTTAGGGTGCCGGGCGAGGCACCTTACCCATGGGTAATTCACTGGATCCGGCAAGGCGTTAAGGGGATGTGGTCAATGAAGCTCGGCATCAACCTCGGCTACTGGGGCGCAGGCATGGACGCGGACAACCTGGCCGTCGCGAAGGAGGCCGACAGACTGGGCTACGCGGTGTGCTGGGCCGCGGAGGCCTACGGTTCCGACGCCGCCACCGTCCTCGCGTACGTCGCCGCGCAGACGGAGCGGATCGACGTCGGTTCGGCCATCTTCCAGATCCCGGCCCGGCAGCCCACGATGACGGCGATGACGGCCGCGACCCTGGACACGCTGTCCGGGGGCCGCTTCCGCCTCGGCCTCGGCGTCTCCGGGCCGCAGGTCTCCGAGGGCTGGTACGGCGTCAAGTTCGACAAGCCGCTGGCGCGCACCCGCGAGTACGTCGAGATCGTCCGCAAGGCGATGAGCCGGGAGCGGGTCAGCCACGACGGCGCGCACTGGACGCTGCCGCTGCCGGACGGCCCCGGCAAGCCGCTGAAGCTGACCGTGCACCCGGAGCGCGAGCGGATCCCGCTCTACATCGCCGCGATCGGCCCGAAGAACCTGGAGCAGACCGGCGAGATCGCCGACGGTGCCCTGCTGATCTTCCCGGCGGCCGAGCACTTGCAGGAGACCGCGCTCCAGCACATCCGCGCGGGCCGCGAGAAGGCCGGCAAGACGATGGAGGGCTTCGACGTCTGCCCGACGGTTCCGCTCGCACTGGGCGAGGACAAGGACGTGAGCGCGCTCGCCGACATGTTCCGGCCGTACACGGCCCTCTACGTGGGTGGCATGGGAAGCCGCAAGCAGAACTTCTACAACCAGCTCGCGCAGCGCATGGGCTACGAGAAGGAGGCCGCCGAGATCCAGGACAAGTACCTGGCCGGCGACAAGGAGGGCGCGGCCGCGGCGATCCCGCAGCAGCTCATCGACTCCACCACACTGCTCGGTTCCGTGGACCGGATCGCGGACCGGATGCGGGCCTACTCCGAGGCCGGTGTCACCACGCTGACCATCAATCCGGCCGGGCTCACGCTCGACGACCGCCTCGCCTCGCTGCGCGCGGGCACCGAGGCCATGGAGCGCGCCGGGCTGGCGTAGCAGATCCAGGGGAGTTCTTCTGCGGCCGTGGTGGGGGCTCGGGGTGTCTTCCCCGCCACGGCCGACGCCTTGCTCAACGCGTCACGAGGGGCCTGGTTACGGCTCGTCCCGCGCCCCGGGTCCTCCTTTCGGACGAGTTCACCCGCATAGCTGTTGCCCCGCCTCATGTCCCGCATTTGACTCGGACTTTGCAGTACTGCGGAGTTCGGTGCGGCGAGAGGGAGGTTGCAGATGCTGTCGGCCAAGAGTCTGTTCCAGGAGATCATCGACAACGACGAGTCGTTCCGGCTGTTCTGCTCCATCGCCGCCGGCGGCGAATCCCAGGGCGGCTGGGAGAACGGGCGGATCGCGGCGCTGGCGCCCGACAGTGAGCGCGGCCTCGCTCCCAAGATCGCGCGGCACGGCGCGGACGAGGACAAGCACGGGCGGATTTTCCACGCCCTTATGAAGAAGCGCGGTCTGGAGCCGGTGCCCGTCCCCGCCGAGGCCGACTACACGATGCTTCTGGAGAAGCGCGGGATCGGGCTCGCGCACGATCGGCTGCGGCGCGAAGAGCGGCTCTCCGTGCGGGACATCGTCACGTACCTGGCGCACAGCCGCGTCACCGAGCAGCGGGCCTCCGAGCAGATGGTGATGCTCCGCAAGCACTTCGCCGACGATCCCGACCTCGGCCGCGCGGTCAAGATGATCTCCAACGACGAGGACAACCATCTCGCGTACTGCCACGAGGAGTTGCTGCGCTTCGCGTACGCGGGGCACGGCCGGACCATCCAGCGGATCCTGCGCGAGTGCGCCCTCGCCGAGATCGCCGTCTACCGGGACGTCAGCCTCGCCGTCATGGACCACATGGGCCGCGTCCTGGACTGGCCGAAGCCGAAGGCGGCCGTGCTCGCCGCGGGGATCCATGCGGTGTACGCGTACGAGCGGCTCGGTGGCTGGCGGCGGATGGTGTCGTTGCGGATGCCGGAGCGGCGCGATGCCCTGGGCGGGCCGCCTGCCACGGTCGAGTTCGCCTGAGTCGCACGGCGTTGCGGTCGCGGGGCGCTGCCCCGGACCCCGCGGCCTCTCGTCCCAGAGCGGGCTTGATCGGGTCACAGCCAGCCGCGGCGCTTGAACAGGCGGAAGAGCAGGAGTTCCAGGAGGGCCATCAGCACGATCACCGCCGGGTACGCCCACACCCAGTGCAGTTCCGGCATGTGGTCGAAGTTCATGCCGTAGATGCCCGCGATCATGGTGGGCACCGCGGCCATCGCCGCCCACGCCGAGATCTTCCGCATGTCGTCGTTCTGCCGCACGCTCATCTGCGCCAGGTGCGCGGACAGGATGTCCGACACGAGGCGGTCCAGGCCGTCCACGGACTCGTTGACCCGCGTGAGGTGGTCGTTCACGTCGCGGAAGAACGGCCGGGCCTCCTCGTGCACGAACGGCACGGCGGCCAGGCCCCACGGGCCGACCCCCGCGAGGCGGGCCAGCGGCATCGTCAACGGCCCAGTGGCGCGCCGGAATTCGAGGATCTGGCGCTTGAACGTGTAGATCCGCGACGCGGTGTCGCGGGTGCCGCCGCCGTCCGGGGAGAAGACCTCCGTCTCCAGCTCCTCCAGGTCGGTCTGGAGCTCGGCCGCGACCTCCAGGTAGTGGTCCACGGTGGCGTCCGCGACCGAGTACAGGACCGCCGTCGGCCCCTGCTTCAGGAACTCCGGCTCGGCCTCCAGGCGCTGCCGTACGGCCTTCAGGGGCGCGCCCTCGCCGTGCCGCACGGTCACCACGAACGAGTCGCCCAGGAACAGCATCAGCTCGCCCGATGACACCTTGTCGCTCTTCGGCTCGTACACGACCGGCTTGAGCACCACGAACAGCGAGTCGTCGTAGATCTCCAGCTTGGGCCGCTGGTGCGCCTTCAGGGCGTCCTCCACGGCCAGCGGATGCAGCCCGAACTCCTGGGCGACCCGCTCGAACTCGTCCTCGCTCGCCTCGTGCAGCCCGATCCACACGAACGCGTCGCCCGTCGAGCGCGCCTCGTCGAGGGCGTCGGAGAAGTCGGCGGGCCGCTCGATGCGGCGCCCGTCGCGGTAGATGGCGCAGTCGACGATCACGAAGTGAATTCTTCCCAGGACCGGGCATCTCCGCACGTTCTCGTGTGCTTAGGCTGGGGCTCATGCCCACGTTGATCCTTGTCCGGCACGGACGGTCCACCGCCAATACCGCGGGAGTGCTCGCCGGGTGGACGCCCGGGGTGGCGCTCGACGAGCGCGGCGCCGCGCAGGCCGCGCGGCTGCCCGAGCGCCTCGCGGACCTGCCGCTCGCCGAGATCGTCGCCAGCCCGCTGCAGCGCTGCCGGGAGACCGTCGCGCCGCTGCTCGCGGCGCGGCCGGAGCTGACGCTGCGCACCGACGACCGCATCGGCGAGTGCGACTACGGGGACTGGTCCGGCCGCAAGCTCGCCGAGCTGACCGACGAGCCGCTGATGCAGGTCGTGCAGCAGCACCCGACGGCCGCCGCGTTCCCCGGCGGGGAGTCGATGCGGCAGATGCAGCACCGGGCCGCCGAGGCGGTACGTGAGTGGAACGCGCGCGTGGAGCGCGAGCACGGCGATGACGCCGCCTATGTGATGTGTTCGCACGGCGACATCATCAAGTCCCTTGTCGCGGACGCCATCGGGCTGCATCTGGACCTCTTTCAGCGCATCTCTGTAGAGCCGTGTTCCATCACAGCGATCCGTTACACACGGCTGCGCCCCTTTCTCGTACGCCTCGGAGACACCGGTGACTTCGCGTCCCTGGCGCCGCGTGAGGCACCGCAGGAGCCCGATGCACCGGTCGGGGGCGGCGCGGGCGCACCGTGATCGTCGGCCGCAGTAGGGTGAAGCAGCCGTCAGCCAGTTGATCCCGATCCCATGGAGACAGGACGTGTCCCGTCAGGTGTTCCTTTACGACCCTCCGGAGCGGTTTGTGGCCGGTACGGTCGGGCTCCCCGGGCGCCGCACCTTCTTTTTGCAGGCCATGGCCGGAGCCCGGGTCACCAGCGTGGCTCTGGAGAAGAATCAGGTAGCCGCGCTCGCCGAGCGCATGGACGAACTGCTCGACGAGGTCGTGCGGCGCAGCGGTGGCAACGCCCCGGTGCCCGCCGTCGCCCCCAGCGAGGTCTCCGACATGGCGCCGCTTGAGGCGCCCGTGGAGGAGGAGTTCCGCGTCGGCACCATGGCGCTCGCGTGGGACGGCGACGAGCAGCGCATGATCGTCGAGGCGCAGGCTCTCGTCGAGCTGGACGCCGAGTCCGAGGAGGACATGGCGGAGGCCGAGGAGAAGCTTCTCCAGGACGAGGAGAACGGGCCGCCGATGCTCCGCGTCCGCCTCACCGGGAACCAGGCCCGTGCCTTCGCCAAGCGGGCCCTGGACGTCGTGAACGCGGGCCGCCCGCCGTGCCCGCTGTGCAGCTTGCCGCTCGACCCGGAGGGACACGTATGTCCGCGCCAGAACGGATACCGGCGCGACGCGTGAGCGACCGGGACCTGCTCACCTTCGGTGAGCTGAACGTCGAGGGACAGATCCGCGAGGCCTCCAACGCGGTGCTGGTGTGCACCGTCACCCACGAGGGCCGCGAAGCCGCCTGCGTCTACAAGCCGGTACGTGGCGAGCGCCCGCTGTGGGACTTCCCCGACGGGAACCTGGCGCGGCGCGAGGTCGCCGCGTACGAGGTCTCCGAGGCGCTCGGCTGGGGCCTCGTGCCGCCGACCGTGCTGCGCGACGGGCCGTACGGCGAGGGCATGTGCCAGCTGTGGATCGACGGCCCCGAGGAGAACGCGGACGGCGAGGGACTGCTCGCCCTCGTCGACGGTGAGGAGCCGGGGGAGGGCTGGAAGGCCATCGGGTTCGCCGAGGTCGGCGAGGGCCGCACGGCGCTTCTTGTGCACGCCGACGATGCCCGTCTGCGCCGTCTCTCAGTGCTCGACGCCGTGATCAACAACGGTGACCGCAAGGGCGGGCATCTGCTCGTCGACGCCGAGGGGCACTTGTTCGGCATCGACCACGGTGTGACGTTCAACGCCGAGGACAAGCTGCGCACGCTGCTGTGGGGCTGGGCGGGGGAGCCGCTGACCGAGGAGGCGACCGCGGCCCTGGAGGCGCTGCGCGCGTCCCTGGGCGCGGGCGAGCGGCTCGCTGCGCGGCTTGGTGAGCTGATTACGCAGGCCGAGTTGGAGGCCGTGCGGGAGCGGGTCGCGGGCCTCCTCAAGACCGGGCGGCACCGGGAGCCGGGCGGGGATTGGCCCGCGATTCCCTGGCCACCGGTGTAGTGCGCGGCCCGCACCGGTGTCGCGGGGGCTGGCACGCACGCTCCCTGATCCGGCCTGATCCAAACGACAGGCCCTAGCGCCCCACGCAAGATCGCGCAAGAGGGCGGCTTCGGCCATTACGCCTGGTCCGGTTCGTATCCGGAAGCAGCGTCCGGTTACGCTCGATGCATGCATGCCTGGCCCGCTTCTGAGGTCCCCGCCCTGCCTGGCAAGGGCCGCGACCTCCGGATCCACGACACCGCGACCGGTGGGCTCGTCACCCTTGCCCCCGGTCCCGTCGCCCGTATCTACGTATGCGGCATCACGCCGTACGACGCGACCCACATGGGTCACGCGGCGACCTACAACGCGTTCGACCTCGTGCAGCGCGTGTGGCTCGACACCAAGCGGCAGGTTCACTACGTCCAGAACGTGACGGACGTCGACGATCCTCTGCTGGAGCGGGCCGTGCGTGACGGCATCGAGTGGGACGGCCTCGCCGAGCGCGAGACCGCCCTCTTCCGAGAGGACATGACCGCCCTGCGGATGCTGCCGCCGCAGCACTACATAGGCGCCGTCGAGGCGATACCCGGCATCGTGCCGCTCGTCGAACGACTGCGTGACGCCGGTGCCGCCTACGAGCTCGAGGGCGACACCTACTTCTCCGTCGACGCCGACCCGCACTTCGGGTCCGTCTCGAACCTCGACGCCGCCACGATGCGGCTGCTCTCCGCCGAGCGCGGGGGCGACCCGGACCGTCCGGGCAAGAAGAACCCGCTCGACCCGATGCTGTGGATGGCCGCCCGCGACGGCGAGCCCAGCTGGGACGGCGGCTCGCTCGGCCAGGGGCGCCCCGGCTGGCACATCGAGTGTGTCGCCATCGCCCTCGACCACCTCGGCATGGGCTTCGACGTCCAGGGCGGCGGCTCCGACCTGGCCTTCCCGCACCACGAGATGGGCGCGTCCCACGCCCAGGCGCTGACCGGCGAGTTCCCGATGGCCAAGGCGTACGTGCACGCCGGCATGGTCGGGCTCGACGGCGAGAAGATGTCCAAGTCCAAGGGCAATCTGGTGTTCGTCTCCGCGCTGCGCCGCGCCGACGTCGACCCCGCCGCCATCCGGCTCGCGCTCCTCGCCCACCACTACCGCTCCGACTGGGAGTGGACGGACCAGGTGCTCGCCGACGCCGTGGCCCGCCTCGCCCGCTGGCGCGCGGCCGTCTCCCGCCCCGACGGCCCGTCCGCCGAGGCGCTCGTCGAGGAGATCCGCGAGGCGCTCGCCGACGACCTGGACGCGCCGACCGCGCTGACCGCCGTCGACCGCTGGGCCGAGGCCCAGTCGGCCGGGGGCGGCACGGACGAGGGCGCCCCCGGCGTCGTATCGCGTGCCGTGGACGCCCTGTTGGGCGTGGCGCTGTAGTTCTCGGAAAAGCAACCAAGAGGGCGCCTCCCCGTACGGGGAGGCGCCCCTTTTTCATGTGCTCCGCACCTGTGCGTCAGATGCGCTGGACGCGCACGCTGCGCAGGACGAGCGGCGATCCCGTGTCCCAGATGCCGACGACCTGGTGCCCGAACGCGAAGGCCTCCTGGACCTCGTCATGGGCCTGCGGGGTCGGGTTGTTGAGGACCCGGAACTGGTTGTTGATGCGCAGGAAGATCTGTCGCGGCTGGCCCGGGAGCGGCTGCACGATGTCGATGTAGCCGTTCGCCACGCCGGAGGCGAGCGCCTGCTGTTCGATCTGCTGCTGGGCCTGCTGGTGGGCGACCTGCTGGACCTGCTGCAGCTGCTGTTGCACCTGCTGCTCGATCTGCTGCGCCTGCTGGTCCTGCTGGTGGCCGTACTGCTGTTGCCCGTACTGCTGCTGGCCTTGTTGCATCTGCTGGCCGTACTGCTGCTGTTGCTGCTGGCCGCCGAGTTGCTGCAGCAGTTGCTGGTAGGGCTGCTGCTGGCCGAGCTGCTGGAGCTGTTGCTGGAGCTGCTGGACGAGCTGTTCCTGGCCCTGGCCCTGGCCCTGACCGTGACTCTGGCCCTGGCCGCTCATGCCCTGCTGTTGCTGGTAGGGCGAGGTGCTCGGGAACTGCTGGCTCTGCTGACCCATCTGGGGGGTGATGCTCATGCGGGTGCCACCTTCCATCAATGGTTGGTTGCGTTGCCTCAGCCCGTGACGACCAGGCCGACGACCTCGTCGTCCGAGAACCACACACGTACGTCGGGCCGTCCCCCGGCGAAGGCGGTGTGCACCGCCTGGCGGGTCTCGGGGGACGGGTTGTTCAGATTGCGCCAGGAACCCGCCACGAACAGGCGGAGCCGGGGCGGGAGTTCGGGCGGATACGGGATCAGCTCGTCCCAGTACCGCTCGGCCTGGCCCGAACCGACCGTCGAGGGCAGCAGGTTGGTGACCGCCGACTTGATGTCGGGCCGGTTGCCGATCCGCTGCGACGCGGGCCGGCCGGGGGCGTCCTGCTGCGGTGAGCCGGTCGCCCGGAGGACGTCGCGCGCCCGTTGCGAGGTCATCGGGCGCTGACCGCCTGCCTTGAGCATTCCCTGGAGGGCGGTCAGCGCGCCGACGACCACCGGGGAGGCGGACGAGGTGCCGGAGAAGGTGTCCGTGTACCAGGCGATCTCCTCGGGCCCGCCCTGCAGATCGCCGGGCCGGTCCCAGGAGCCGCCGGTGGTGGTGACCTCGCGGCCCCAGCCCTGGGCGTCCACGCGGGCGCCGTAGTTGGAGAACGAGAGCCGCGAGCGGTCCGGGCCGTGATCGCGGCCGTGGGTGCCGGGCGGCGGTGCGCCCGCGCCGACGAGCACCGCGTCGGAGGAGCGGTTCGACGGGTTGAACGGGTTGTGCCACCACGCCGGGAACCCGTCGGGCCGCCGCTCGTACACCGCGTCGTCGAGGGACTCGGCCCCGTTGCCCGCCGCGCCCACGACCAGGACGCCCTTCGCCGTCGCGTACTTGATGGCCGCGAAGTCGTCGGGCCACCACTCCAGGGCGATGTAGCCGCGCTGGTCGTCGCGCGGCTCGAAGTCGAACCGCGGCCCCGGGCGGTGCAGTTCGAGGAGGATGACGTCGCCGGGGCTCAGCCGGTCGGCCGCCGCGTGGATCGCCGCCGCCGTGCCCACGCCCTGGAACGAGGCCGCCGCGGTCGCCGCCTCCGGCACGATGCCGGTGATGCCGCGCTCATTGCGGTCGCCGCCGATCACGCCGAGGACCGCGGTGCCGTGATTGCGCCAGGCCACGTCCGGGATCGGCGTGCCGACCACGATGCCCGCGAGCTTCGCCGACAGGTCCTCGTGCCCCAACTGCCAGGCGCCCTCCACGTCGATGACGGTGACGCCCTCGCCGCTGCCGCCGAGCCGCCGCCACGCCCACTGCGCGTCGACGCCGGCGGGCGCGGGGCCCAAGTAGCCCTGGCGGCCCGTGTAGTCGGGAGTCGCGGCCGACTTCTCCTTCAGCCGCCGCGCCTCCTCGAAGTTCTCCGGGGACGACGCGCGCGCCGCGGGTACCGCGCCGGGCTTCACGTACGCCGTGTCGATCTCCGGGAGCGCCGCGATCCGCGACCGCAGCTCCTGCGACCGCTCGGCTCCGCCGCGTACGCGGTAGAACAGCGCGAGATCCGGTACGTCGGCCCCGGGTGCCTCGGCGGACCCCCGCACCCGCTCCTCGCCGCCGAACAGCGGTTCAAGAGCGAGCTGTTCGTCCCCGAGGAACATGTTCAGCGCCGATACGTCGGCGCCCGCTGCGGAGCGCACACCGTCGGCCCCGACGCGCAGGCGGGCCTCCGGGCGCGCCACGACGATCAGTTCCTCTTCCGCCCCGCGATAGGTGAAACCGGATCCCTCCGGTCCCGGCCCGGCCGCTCCCGGCCCCTGTGCCGGGCTTGCGTGCTGGTCGGTCATCGGTCCACAGCTCCCCTCGCCATATCCGGTCGTACGGGTCTGCTTGTGCCGTGTGTCTTCTTGAGGCTCGTCGGGGCTCACCCTGCTACGCCGACGGCCGTCCGTCCAGCCCCCTTCGACCAACTGCGTTTGAAAACAAGTTGAATGGGGAACCCCCTGCAACTGCCTTCAATTCGGCCGGAAATGAACGAGGTGGGGCACGACGGAGGGCGGGGCGCTCGGCGCCCCGCCCTGACGTTCGCCGCGTGCCGCGGCTACTCCTCGGCGTCGTCGCCCTCCGGGCGCGGCGGCTTCGGCGGCCGGGTCCGGCCGCTCGGGTTGTCGCGCAGGTGCGAGGAGCCGTCGCCGCCGTCCGTCGCGTGGCCGCCCGGCCCGGCGCCCGGATCGTGGCGCTGCAAGTAGCGCTCGAACTCGCGGGCGATGGCCTCGCCGGAGGCCTCGGGCAGCTCCGCGGTGTCGCGGGCCTCCTCCAGGGACTGCACGTACTCCGCGACCTCGCTGTCCTCGGCCGCCAGCTGGTCCACGCCCAACTGCCAGGCCCGCGCGTCCTCGGCCAGCTCACCCATCGGGATGCGCAGGTCGATCAGGTCCTCCAGGCGGTTGAGGAGGGCCAGCGTCGCCTTCGGGTTCGGCGGCTGCGACACGTAGTGCGGAACGGCCGCCCACAGGGAGACCGCGGGGACGCCGGCGTGCGTACAGGCCTCCTGGAGGATGCCGACGATGCCCGTCGGACCCTCGTACTTGGTCTCCTCCAGGTTCATCCGCGCGGCCAGGTCCGCGTCCGACGTGACACCGCTGACCGGCACGGGCCGGGTGTGCGGGGTGTCGCCGAGCAGCGCGCCGAGCACGACGACGAGTTCGACGCCCAGCTCGTGCGCGAAGCCCAGCAGCTCGTTGCAGAACGAGCGCCAGCGCATGGACGGCTCGATGCCCCGGACCAGGACCAGGTCGCGCGGCTTGTCCCCGCCGATACGGATCACCGAGAGCCGCGTCGTCGGCCATGTGATCTTTCGCACGCCGTTGTCCACGAACACGGTCGGGCGGTTGACCTGGAAGTCGTAGTAGTCCTCGGCGTCGAGCGCCGCGAACACTTGGCCCTTCCACTCCTTGTCGAGGTGCTCGACCGCGGTGGAGGCGGCGTCGCCGGCGTCGTTCCAGCCCTCGAACGCGGCCACCATGACCGGGTCGACCAGCTCGGGTACCCCCTCGAGCTCGATCACCCAGTGCCTCCTTCCGACGTGCCCTCGCGTACCTGCCCACCTTACGGCGTCGGCGAGGGCCCTCCGCAGCCCCCTTGTGGGCGCGGACTGCCCCCAACACTGCCCCACGGCGGAGTGGTCCACTCCACCGTCGGGCGGCCGTCAGGTCCGCGCGAGCGGCGCGGCGCCGGGTTCGGCGGCCGGTGCCCCGCGGACCGGCCTGACCAGCAGCCATGCCCCGCACACCAGGGTCAGTGCCTGGGCCCCGGCGAGGAGACCGAACCCGGCGCCGAAGCCGTGCCCGCCGCTCGCCGCGATGGCCACGCCCATGAGGGTGGGCATGAACGCGGACACGAGGTTGCCGACCCCGTTGACGACCCCGTAGGCGCTGCCGACGAGGTGTGCGGGCGCGCAGTGCTGGACGAGCGTCGGGATGGCCGGGCCCTGCAGGCCCCAGAAACCGCCGGCCAGGATGAGAGCGGTGGCCGCCGCCGCGTCACTGTCCGCGCCCGCGACGAGCAGCACGCACACGGCGGTGCCGGTGGAGCCCACCACGAACGGCAGCGCGAGCAGCCGCCGCGGCAGCCGGTCGAGCAGCAGCCCGCCGAGGAACCCTGACACCAGCGACATCAGGAACGGCAGCGCCGAGACGATGCCCATCGCGGAGAGGGAGAAGTGCCGCTCGTGCAGCAGGTACGAGGGCAGCCAGGCGCTCGACCCCCACAGGTACGCGAGCGTGGCGATCTCGATGACCAGGATCGGGGCGAGCCGCGGCATCCGCAGCGCGCCCTTCAGCGTGGCCCCGAAGCCGGGACGCTCGGCGCCGCGCACGCCGCGCCCCCGTACGAACAGCAGGATCAGCGGCAGGCCGATCACCGCGTTCAGCGCCGCGAGGGCGAGGAACGAGGTGTGCCAGTCGAAGCGGTAGACGAGGTACGTGATCAGGGGTAGTCCCGCGGCTGTACCGAGGGACACCCCCATGGAGCTGACCGCGTTGGGGCGGCCCGCCTCGTGCGGCGCGAAGTGCTCGCGCACGTACATCGTCTTGAGGGAGAACAGCGGGCCCTCGGCGGCGCCGAGCAGGGCGCGCAGAGCGGTCAGCGTGAGCGCGCCGAGCGCGTACGGCGACAGCAGCGTCATCAGCGACCACAGGGCCACGCTGACGACGAGGCCGCGGCGCACCCCGAGCGACGTCTCGTAGAACGGGGTGAGGACGAATGCCGCGATGCCGTACCCGATGAGGAACACGGTCGACAGGGCGCCCTGCGCCGTGGGGTCACCGGTGATGCCGAAGTGGTCGGTGAACGCCTTGTCCGTGATGAGGACGGAGACGTTCACCCGGTCCACGTAGCTGATCAGCACGATGACCAGCAGGCTGAGGACGCCCGCCCAGCGCGCTCTGGAACTCATGCGGTCGGCTGCTTCTCGGTCGTCGCCTGCTTCTCGGCCTCGCCGCGGTACATACGGCGAAGCCGGACCACGCCGAGGTCGTGCTGGTACAGGTTTTCCTGCTGGTCGGCGTCCGCCGGCATGGCTTCCAGCATCTCGCGGTCCTGCTCCAGGACCTCCCAGTGCCGCTTCTCGATGAGCGTCTTGTAGAGGAAGCGCCAGGTGTCGCGCTGCCAGCCCTGGACCTTGCGGTAGCGCCAGAAGAAGACCGCGCTGCGTCCCTCGTCGACCGGGCGGACCATGCCGACGATGCCGAACGGGCCGCCGGGGCCCGCCGACGGCGGGTAGGGGATCGACAGGTCGACCCAGTCCACGCCCGTGCGGCACAGCTCCACCCAGTCGAAGTTCACACCACGCTGGTCGGTCTTCTCGAAGAAGTAGCCGCGGTCCGTCTCGCGGATACGGAACTTGGCGGTGATGTCACCGTCGAACATCGTGTGCGAGTCGTGGTGCAGGAACTGGCCGTGCATCGGGTCGAGCAGGTTCTCGACGCCGTAGCGCCACGGCGCGTTCCACTCGGCGTAGCACAGGATGGCGTCGGTGTCGGGGTCGGTGAGCGGCTCGGGGAGCGTCAACTCGACGGGCTCCGGGTGCTGTTCGTCGCCGAAGTAGGCGAGGACGGCGCCGGAGACCTCGCGTACGGGCAGCGACGTGACGAGCTTCTTGCCCTCCAGGTTGCAGCCGGGCAGGCCCGGCACGGAGGAGACGGTGCCGTCGGTCTCGACCTCGACGCCGTGGTACCAGCAGGCCACCCGGTCACCCAGGTGCTTGCCGAGGGAGAGCGGGGCGCCGCGGTGCGGACACCGGTCGGCGAGCATGCTCAGGGTGCCGTCGGAGCGGCGGAACAGCAGCCACTGCTCACCGAGGACGGTGACCTTGCGCATCGCGCCGGGCGCGACGAAGGAGGACGGGACGACCGGGTGCCACTGGTTGCGCAGGCCGGTCGCGTAGATCTTGTCGGCGGTCAGAGCCATGGTGTGTCACGCTCCCAGTCGGTGCATCTCGGCGCGGAAGGATTCCTCGGTCCACGGCGCCCCGTCGGGGGCGTGGACCTGACGGGCGTTCAGCCCGGTTACCACGTCGGTGAGTTCGTGGCCGACCTTGGTGAAGACCTCTTCGAGGGTCGCCGCGAGCTTGTACTCGTACGGACTCGGCTCGTGGTCGCGGGACTGGTGGATCTCCAGGTACGGCCAGTCGTTCTCAGTGCTCATGTACGTCTCCAGGAGGGGGTTACAGGTCCAGTACGAGGCGGGAGCCGGCGGCGCAGCGCGAGACGCAGATCATCATCGAGGCGTTCGCGGCCTGCTCGGCTTCCGACAGGAGGAAGTCGCGGTGTTCGGGGGCGCCTTCGACGACGCGGGTCTCGCAGGAGCCGCAGATGCCGTCGCGGCACGAGCTGGCGACATTGATGCCCGCGGCCTCGGCGGCTTCCAGGATCGAGGTGTCGGCGCCGATGGTGAGGGTCTGGCCCGAGGTGCGGCACTCGACCTCGAACTCGCCGTCGTCCGCGGGCCGTTCGACCACGGGGGCGGCGAAGCGCTCCAGGCGCAGCCGGTCGCCGGGGCAGCGCGCCTCGACGGCGGCGAGCAGCGGCTCGGGCCCGCAGGAGTAGACCAGCGCCCCTTCGGGCAGAGCGGCCAGCGTCGCGTCCAGGTCGATGTGCCCCTGTTCGTCCTGCGGTACGAGGGTCACGTCGCCGCCGAGCGCGGCAAGTTCGTCGGTGAACGCCATCGAGGCGCGCCCCCGGCCGCCGTAGACCATGCGCCAGTCGGCGCCGCGCCGGGCGGCCTCCCGTGCCATCGCGAGGATCGGCGTGACACCGATGCCGCCCGCGATGAACACGTACGCGGGGGCGTCCTCCAGCGCGAAGTGGTTGCGTGGCTCGGACACGGTGACCTGCTGGCCGGGCCGCAACGTGGTGTGCACGTGCCGCGAACCACCGCGCGAGGACGGCTCGTTGAGCACACCGATGCGGTACGTACCGCAGTCGGCGGGGTCGCCGCACAGGCTGTACTGGCGGACCTGCCCGCCGACGTGCACGTCGAGGTGCGCGCCCGGCGCCCAGGTGGGCAGCGGCTTGCCTTCCGGGTGGGTCAGCTCGACGGACAGGACGCCGTCGGCCTCCCAGGTCATCCGCCGGACCAGCAGGCCCAGTTGACGCTCTTCGGTCATGATGGATGGCCTCCTTACGCGCCGGGGATCTTCACGGGCGGGGTGAACGGGTTCTTCATCGGGCCGAGCGAGGCGAGGTCGACCTCGACGAGCGTCGGCCCCTCGGCGTCCACGGCCTGTTCGAGCACCGGCCGCGCGTGCTCGGCGTCGGCGATCCGCAGATACGGCAACCCGCAGGCGCGGGCGAGGAGTTCGAAGTCCGGCGTGGCCAGGTCGACGCCGGAGCGGCGCTCGCTGTAGCGGTCCTGCATGTTGCGCAGCACGCCGTAGCCGCCGTCGTTGAAGACCAGGACGGTCAGGCGGGGGCGCTCCTGGGCGACGGTGAGCAGCTCGCCGAGGTGCACGGCGAGGCCGCCGTCGCCCGCGATGACGACGGTGGGCCGCCCGGGGTCGGCGAGCGCGGCGCCGATGCCCATGCCGAGCCCCTGCCCGATGCCGCCGCCGCGCGGGAAGACGTTGGAGCGCGGGTCGTACATCTCCAGGAGCCGGTTGCCCCAGCTGCTGGACGGGATGGTGACGTCACGGGCGACGACCGCGTCGCGGGGCAGCACGGCGCGCAGCGCGTCGCAGATGGCCGCCTGCGGGCCGATGTTGTCGTGCAGGGTGGCCCGCACCTCTTCGCGTACGTCCTTGATCCGCCGCGTCCACGAGGGCTCGGCGGCGCGGGCGTGGGGGAGCAGGGCCTTGAGCGTGGCGGCCGCGTCCCCGTTCAGGGTGTGCGCGGCCGGGTAGACGCGGCTGAGGGCGGCGGCGTCGACGTCGATCTGGATGTGCCGCTCGGCGGCCGGGAGCTTCAGGTCGTAGTCGGCGGTCTCGTTGGACCGGAAGTGCGTGCCGATGGTCAGCAGCACGTCCGCGTCGGCGAGCAGGGCGCGCCCGGCAGGCGTGGTCGCGAAGTTGCCGATGACCTGCGGGTGGTCCTCGGGCACCGCTCCGCGCCCGGAGTTGGAGGTGAGCAGCCCGGCGCCGGTCGCCTCGACGAGCGCGGTGAGCTCGGCGCCGGCGCGGGTGGCTCCGCCGCCGGCCCAGATCAGGGGTCGTTCGGCGGATGCCAACAGCGCTGCTGCGGAGGTGAGTTGGTCGGCTGAGGCGAGTGTGACGGTCGGCTCCACGGTCACGGGTGCGTCCGTCTGCGCCGCGTACTGCAAGTCGATCGGCCACTCCACGCTCGCCGGGCCGCCCGGCGACGCGAGCGCGGCACGCGCGGCGGACCGCAGCACGTCGCCCGCCTCCTCGGTGGAACGCACCGTGGCGGCGAACGCGGAGACGGCGTCGAGCATGCCGAGCTGGTTCTTCGTTTCGTGGATGAACCCGCGCCCGCTGCCCAGGAATTCGGCCTCGACCTGGCCGGTGACGTGCAGCACGGACGTGCCGGAGGCGAGCGCCTCGATCAGTGAACCGGCGGCGTTGCCCGCGCCGGTGCCGGTCGAGGTGAGCGCGCAGCCGATCGTGCCGCGGGCCCGGCCGTAGGCGTCGGCGGCGCTGACCGCGCTCGCCTCGTGCCGCACGGGTACGAAGCGCAGCTCGCGGTCGACGGCCTCGACCAGCGGCAGGTTGTGCACGGACACGATGCCGAAGACCGTGTCGATGCCGAGTTCCTTCAGGACGGCGACGAGGAGGTCACCGCCATTGGTGTACTGCGTGTCAACTGGCATGTGAACTCCTCAGAGGATGCCGCGGCCGACGCCGCCGCATACGTCGACGCCGGTTCCGGTGATGTACGAGGCGCGCGGCGAGAGCAGCGCGACGATCGCGTACGCGACCTCCTCCGCGCGGCCGAGGCGGCCGAGCGAGACGCCGCGGTCGGCGGCCAGCTCCGCCTGCCAGTCCTCGTAGCTCATCCCGGAGTCCGCGGCGGCGTGCCGGCGCGTCCACTGGCCGGTGTCGATGAGGCCGAGGCAGACCGAGTTGACCCGGATGCCGTCCGGGGCCAGCTCCTGGGACAGGGACTTCGAGAGGTTGAGGATGCCCGCGCGGGCGGCGCTCGTCGTGATCAGCCGCGGCTCGGGCTGCTTGGCGAGCACCGCGTTGACGTTGACGACGGAGGCCGCGTCGGACGCCCGCAGGTACTTCCGCGCCGCTTGCAGCGGGTTCAGCACGCCCGCGAACTTCAGCTCCAGCTCATCGCGCCAGTCGTCGTCGGTCGTGTCGTCGAGGCGCTTCATGCGGGACTGCCCGGCGTTGTTCACGAGGCCGTCGACACGGTCACCGCCGAACGCGGTCGCCGACGCCCGCACGAAGCCACGTACGGCGTCCGCGTCGCGCACGTCGCAGGTGGCGGTGTAGAGGCGGTCGTGTGCGCCGATCCGCTTCAGGCGGTCGGCGTCGCGCCCGCAGGTGGCGACGTTCGCGCCTTCGTCGAGGAGGGCGCGGACCGTGGCCAGGCCGACGCCCGAGCTGCCTCCGGTGACCACATAGGTCCGGTCGGCGAGGCCCAGATCCATAACTACTTGCTCCAGTACGGCAGTTGGGTCAGTTCATGGTGAAGCCGCCGTTGACGGCGATCACCTGTCCTGTCAGATAGCGGGACTCCTCGGAGAGGAGGAAGGAGGCGAGACCGGTGAGGTCGTCGGGCTGCTGCGGCCGGGAGATCGCCCGGTTCGCGGCGTACAGACCGTGCCGCTCCTCCGGGACTCCCTCGGTCGCCTCGCACTCGGTGAGGCCCGGCGCCAGCGCGTTCACGGTGATGCCGCGCTCGCCGAGCTCCCGCGCCATCGCGCGGGTGAGGGCGATGACCGCGCCCTTCGACGTGATGTAGTGCGCGAGCCGCGGGGAGCCGTAAAGGGCCGCGTCCGAGGCGAGGTTGACGATGCGTCCGGTCGGACCGAACAGCGGATGCAGCGCCTTGGACACCAGCCAGGGGCCGCGCGCGTTGATCGTCATCAGGCGGTCCCAGGCCTCGATGTCGATGTCCTGGAACTCCTTGCCGCCGACGCCGTTGGCGAGGGCCGCGTTGTTGACGAGACCGTAGAGCCCGCCCAACTCCCGTACGAACACCGCGAGTTCATCGACCGATGCCGGGTCCGCGACGTCGCACCGTACGAAGTGTGCGTCGATGCCCTCCGTGCGCAGCTCCCGCGCCGCGGCGGCGCCGCGCTCGGCGTCGAGCTCGGCGAGGACGACCCGGAAGCCGTCCGCGCCGGCCCGGCGGGCCATGGCCAGTCCCAGGCCACGGCCCGCCCCGGTCACGACGACCGTGCGCACCTCGTCGGGGGACTGCTCAGTCACGGGTGACGCCGTGCATCGGCGAGTACTCGGGGTACGAGGGCACCTGCGGCTTCTGCGTGCCGATGACGACGCAGAACAGGGCGTCGGTGTCGCCCTCGTTCTTCAGCGAGCGGGTCACACCGGCGGGCACCACGATCATGTCGCGGTAGCCGAGGGTGCGGTACTCGACCTCGTCGGGGCCGCGGTGCACGCCCACGCGGACCTCGCCCTCCAGGACGAAGAAGGCCTCCTCCACGTCGTGGTGGGTATGGGCCGGGCCCTCGGCGCCGGGCGGCAGCAGCATGTTGGAGAAGGTGAAGCCGCCGGACGGGAGGATGCGGCTGTCGCCCTCGTGGTTTCCGGTGGCGCCGGAGCCGACGTAGCGGATCTGGCCGCGGCGGTACTGCTTGCCCGCCTTCTCCTGGAAGGAGAGCGTGTCGAAGTCGGCGACGCGGGATTCCTTCGAGGCGATCAGCGAGTCGGTGTACGTGCCGAGGTCGCCGCCGTTGTCGTACTCGGTGGTGGTCAGAGGCATGGTGTGCGTCCTTACTAGGCAGTGGTCAGGCAGTGACGATGTGCAGGTGGGACAGGACCCAGGCGTTGAACCGCTCGGGCTGTTCCTGGTTGGCCAGGTGACCGGCGTCCTTGACGATCACGTAGGCGGATCTGTGCAGGCCGCCGGCGATGACCTGGGAGGCCTCGACGCCGGTGACCTTGTCGCGGTCGCCGCAGATCACGAGCGTGGGCGCGGTGACGGCGGACAGTTCGGGGCGCAGGTCGGCGCCGGCCATGGCCTCGGCGGCGTACCCGTAGCCGGGCAGCCGCACGGAGGCGGCCATCGTGTCGACGACCCGCTCGGCGAGCGCGGCGGGCGCCAGGTCGGACACGAGGCGCGGCCCGCGCTTCTCGGCGAACGCGCGCGGCCCGGCCTCGGCGAGTTCCGTGGCCCTGGCCCGCATCCCGGCGGCCTTCGCCTCGTCGGTGCCGGAGCCCGCGCTGGAGTCGGCGACGATCAGCGAGTCCACGAGGTCCGGATGGCGGGTCGCGAGCCGCAGCGCGATGACACCGCCCCACGAGACACCGAGTACGTGTGCCGAGGGGCCGTACGAGCGGATCAGCTCCGCGGCGGCGTCGGCGAAGCCGTCGAGGTCCAACGGGCCTTGTGGATCGGCCGACTTGGCGTAGCCGGGCGCGTCCCAGGCGATGACCCGGGCGTACGGCGCGAGCCCTTCGAGCTGTGGCGCGAACGCCGCCGACGAGGAGCCGATGCCGTGCAGGCACAGCAGCAGGGGGCCTTCGCCGCCCGCCTCTTCCACATGGACGGTGCTCACAGGATCTGCCCCGGCCGGCCGGCGAGCGCGGCCACCGAGCGCAGCACCGCGTACGGGACGACCTGGCTGGTCGCCGGGTTGTCCGGGTCGGGCCGGTGCGCGACCTCGAAGCGGTACGAGCCGTGCTCCCCGGACGCCTCGATGACGTGCCGGGTGCGGGCGGCCCCCGGATCGGCGACGACCTCGACCCGCACAGCGTCCAGGTCGCCGACGGCGAGGGCGACCGAGGCAGCCACGTTCGTCGACTTGGGGAACTTCACCGGCACATCGCGCGCCGTGCCCGACATGACGGGGACGGGGCCGGTCGCCGTGCGCATGCGGCCCAGCAACTCCTCGTCCATCCACGGCTGTTCGAGGGTGGACGGCAGCTTCGTGGTGGTCAGCCGGACGTCCTCGATCGGCCCCAGGGCCCGCACGGCCTGGAGCAGATCGAGGCCGCCGACGGCGCCGCCCGTGAAGTACACCCGGCCGGGCCCGGCGGCGAGCAGCCGCTTGGCCAGCTCGTCGTCGGTGAGGGCCCCGGTCGAGGCCACGAGCAGATCGGTGCCGGAGCTGAGGACGTGCTCGCCCCACTCCCGTACGACACCCTGACCGGCCGCTTCGACGATCAGGTCGCAGCGGCCGATTGCTTCCTCGAAGGTCACCTGCGGCGCGGGCGCCGCCTCGCCGAGCGGCCGGTTGTCGACGATGCACGTCAGCTCGGCGCCCTGGATCTCCTGCCCGGCGAGCGCGGTGCCGACGACGCGGCCGATGGCGCCCCAGCCGACGAGTCCGACCTTCAGCGTGCTCATTTCTGTGCTCCTTCGGGAACGACCGGGGACTCCGGTGAACCGGCCATGTGACAGCGGATCTCCTTCGACGGCGGCCCCGCCGTCCCCCACAGATCGGACAGCTCCGGCACCCGCCGCCACACCTTGGCGATCCACCGGTCCTCGACGATCTGGGCGACCTCGGACGTGTACTCGCAGACGAGCCCGGTCGGGTCGGTGAAGTAGGAGAAGGTGTTGTTGCCGGGCCCGTGCCGCCCAGGACCCCACTGCGGGACGATCCCGTGGTGGCGCAGCCGGCCGAGCCCGCGCATGAAGTGGTCGACCGAACTCATCTCGTACGCCACGTGGTTGAGGGACACCCACTCGGCCTGGTTGAACGCGATGCAGTGGTGGTCGGCGTTGCAGCGCAGGAACGCCATCTGGTGCTCGGACCAGTCGGAGACGCGCAGGCCGAGGACGTCGCGGTAGAAGGCGACGGCGGCGTCGATGTCGGGGGTGTTGAGGACCGCGTGCGTGACACCGACCGGCACCGCCGAGTCCTGTCCGCGCGGCGCGACCGCCCAGGTCTCGGCGGACAGCTCGACGAGCCGGCCCTCGTGGTCGTGGAACCGCAGTCCGTAGCCGCCGCCGACCTGGTCGAGCGGCCCCGGCCCGGCGACGGGAACGATCCCGCGCGCTTCGAGCCTGCGCGCCGCCTCGTCGATCTCGGCGGGGGTGGTGACGGCGAACACGAGGCGGCCGAGGCCGGTGCGGTCGGAGCGGGTGAGCTGGAGGGCGTGGTGCTGCTCACCGGTGCCGCGCAGCCAGCTCGCGCTGTGCTCGGACTCGACGACCTCAAGGCCCCACGCGTCTTCGTAGAAGTCGGTGGCCTCGGCGAACGAGGGGGTGAGCAGCTCGACGGAGCGCAGCGCGCGCAGCCGGGCGATCGGGGGGTGGGACATCTCAGGTACTCCTGGATCGTGGTCAGTTGGCCCAGGGGAGCGGGGCTTCGGACGTGCCCCAGTACAGGGACTTCTGGCGTTGGTAGGCGCGGATGGCGTCACGTCCCTTCTCGGTGCCGAGGCCGCTGTCCTTCATCCCGCTGAACGGGGTGGACGCGCTGAACTGCTTGTACGTGTTGATCCACACGGTGCCCGCGTCGATCCGGCGGGCCAGGTCCCAGGCGGCGCGGTGGTCCCGGGTCCAGATCCCGCAGGCCAGGCCGTACACGGAGTCGTTGGCCTGCTCGACGAGGTCGTCCTCGTCGTCGTAGGGGAGGACCACCAGGACCGGGCCGAAGATCTCCTCCTGGCAGGTCCGGGAGTCGTTGGGCAGCCCGGCGAGGACGGTCGGCAGGTAGTACGCGCCGTTCTCGTACGCGGGGCCCTCGGGGGCGGCGCCGCCGCACAGCACCTCGGCGCCCTCGGAGCGGGCGAGGTCGACGTACGCGGCGACCGAGTCCCGGTGCTTGGTGTGCACGAGGGGGCCGACCTGAGTGTCCGGGTCGGTGCCGGGCCCGACCCGCAACTTGCTGACCCGCGCGACGAGTTCACCGACGAACGACTCGTAGAGCGACGCGTGGACGAACAGTCGCGAACCGGCGATGCAGGACTGCCCGCTGGACGAGAAGATCCCGAACATGACGCCCGCGAGGGCCTGTTCGACGTCCGCGTCGGCCCGCACGATCGTCGGGGATTTGCCGCCCAGTTCGAGGGAGGCGGGGATCAGCTTGCGCGCGGCGATCTCGGCGATGGAGCGGCCGGTCTCCGTGCCGCCCGTGAAGCCGATCCGGCCGACGAGCGGGTGCCGTACGACGGCGTCGCCGACCACTCGGCCGCTGCCCGGGAGGACGGACAACAGGGCGGTGGGCAGGTCCAGTTCGGTGAGGGCGCGGGTGATGATCCGGCCGAGCTTCAGGGAGACGAGCGGGGTCCAGGCGGCCGGCTTGAGCAGTACCGCGTTCCCGGCGGCCAGGGCGGGCGCGATCTTCTGCGCGTCGCTGGCGACGGGGGAGTTCCAGGGGTTGATCGCGCCGACCACGCCGATCGGCTCGTGCACGCTCATCGTGACGTACGGGCCGCGCGAGGGGGTGATCGCCTCCTCGGTGGTCTCCAGGGTGGCGGCCAGGTACCGGAAGGTGCCGGCCGCGCTGAGCGCGAGCGCCTTCGTCTCCGTGAGGGTCTTTCCGGTGTCGGCGGTCTGCGTCGCGGCCAGCTCGTCGGCGGCCTCCTCGGTCAGCTCCGCGATCCGGTACAGGAGCCGGGCCCGCTGGTGGGGGAGGAGCGCGCGCCAGGCCGGGTCCGCCGCGGCCGCTGCCGCCGCCCGCGCGGCCTCGTCGACCTCTTCGGCGGACGCGGTGTGCAGCGTGGCGAGCACCTGCCCGGTGGCGGGGTCGACCGTGTCGAGCGGGGCACCGGAGCCCCGTCGCCACTGGCCCGCGACAAGGATTTCGGTGGGGTGGTGGGACACGGCGGGACCTCCGGCGCACGGGAGTTGACTTGCTGAAGCACTAGAAAGCTAAGCGCTTAAATGTTTCTCCGCAAGACCCTGCCTTCGGAAGCTTCGTGGTCCACCGGACTTCAGATGCCTAAGCGCCTAACCATTGACCGCTAAGGAGTTGGCTTCTACTGTCGCCGCAATCCCCTCGTGGCAATCCCCTCGTGTTCGCGTGCTCGCGGAAGGACCCCTCCATGACGACTGTGGCCGGTAAAGCCGGAGAATCCGGCAAACAAGGCCTCGGCTCGGTCGCGGCCAGACTCGAACGGCTGCCGCACTCCCGCTGGCACGTCAAGGTGCGCTTCCTCATCGGCGCCGTGACGTTCTTCGAGGCCTTCGACCAGCTCCTGGCCGCCTCCGCCCTGCCCGTCCTCATGAAGGACTGGCACCTCAGTACGGGGCAGGCGACCTTCGCGGTCACCTCGGGCTCCGTCGGCATGCTGCTCGGCGCGCTGGTCGCTGGGTGGCTGGGGGACCGGATCGGCCGGGTGCGCACGGTGGCCCTGGGCGTAGCGATCACCGGCCTCGCCAGCCTCGCCGTCGCCATGGCGAACGGGATCGAGCTGTTCTCGCTCTTCCGCTTCGTCCAGGGGCTCGGCATCGGCGGCGTCGTCCCGGTCGCGGCCACGTACATCAATGAGATCTCCCGCTCCGACAAGCGCGGCCGCTTCGTCCTGCTCTACGAGATGATCTTCCCGGCCGGGCTCGCGTGCGCCAGCCTCGTCGCGGTGTGGGTCGTGCCGAACCTGGGCTGGCGCGCCATGTTCATCCTTGGCGCGCTGCCCGTCCTGATCGCCGTGGCGCTGCCCAAGCAGGTCGCCGAGTCGCCGCGCTGGCTGCTCTCCCAGGGGCGCACCGAGGAGGCCGAGCAGGCCATCGCCCGGATCGAGGCCGAGGTCGAGCGGGCCGTGGGCGAGCCGCTGCCGCAGCCCGGTGCCACGCTCGACGCGAAGGCGGCGCGCGGCCGCCTGCGGGACCTGTTCATCGGCCGCTACCGGCGCCGCACGGCCGTCCTGTCGGCCCTGTGGTTCGTGTCGTACTACGTCAACTACGGCATCGCCAGCTGGCTGCCGTCCCTGTACACGAAGAACTTCGGCCTCGACCTGACGACCTCGCTCGCCTACACGATGCTCGGCAACGTCACGGGTCTGCTCGGCACGTTCGTCGTCGCCATGCTCATCGACCGGGTCGGCCGACGCCCCGCCCTGGTCACCGGCCTCGCCGGCGCCGCCCTCGCCCTCGGCGTGCTGGCCATCGCGGGCGTCACCTCGGGACTCCAGGTCGCCCTGTTCGCCTCCTGCACCACGTTCTTCGTCTACGCGATCAACGCGAGCCTCTATCTCTACTCGCCCGAGCTGTACCCCACGGCCAACCGGGCGACAGGCGCGGCCTTCGGCGGCCTGTGGAACCGGCTCGGCGTCATCCTCGGCCCGATCACGGTCGGCGCGATCATCGGCTCCGGCGGCGGACTCGGCCTGGTCTTCGCGCAGTTGGCGGCCGTGGCGGTCGTGGGCGCGGTGATCGCCCTGTTCGCGGTGGAGACGAAGGGCAAGACGCTGGAGGAGCTCAACTCGTAACGGAGGAGCGGGATGTCGCGCGGCGCCGGGGCCAGGTGGCTCCGGCGCCGCCGCAGTTCTTTTCAGGGGTAGAATTTTCAGGGGCGTACGATTTCGCGTCCGCCCGTGGGAAGCGCGCGAGGGGACGGGGATGGCCGAGCGGAAGGCGAAGCGGCACGACGCCGTGACACAGATCGTGGCGGACTGGGCGCGTGAGCGGCCCGAGCTCGACACAGGACCGCTGGAGGTGCTGGCCCGGCTGCACCGCTCGTTCCTGCGCTACAACACCAAGCTCAACGCGTCGATCGAGCGGCACGGCCTGTCCGTCGCCGGGTTCGACGTGCTGACCGCGCTGCGCCGCGCCGGCAAGCCCTACCGGCTCACCGCCGGGCAGCTCGCCGACTCCGGGCTGGTCTCATCCGCCGGGGTCACCCTGCGGATGGACCGCCTGGAGAAGGACGGCCTGATAATCCGCGAGCGGGACGCCGAGGACCGCCGCGTCGTCTACTCCCGGCTCACCGACGAGGGGCTCGCCATGGTCGACGAGGTCTTCGCCGACCACCTGGCCAACGAGGAACGGATGCTCGCCGGCATCTCCCCGGCAGAACGCCGCCAACTGGCGCGACTGCTGGGCAAGTTGGAGGTCTCGATCCTGGACGCGGACGACCCGTCAAGCCCGCTCTGAGGACGAGAGCCCGCGGGGGCCGGGGCAGAGCCCCGCGACCGCAACCCCGTCGCAGGGCACCAGAAAGGGGCGGCACCCCCCGTGGGAGCCGCCCCTTCGTCACGCCGCGCAGGCCCTACTTCTTGTCGAGCAGATCCTGCACCCTGGACCGAACATCATCCGTGTCCAGGCCACGAATCGTCAGCGTCGTACGACGACGCAGCACGTCGTCCTGGGTCTCGGCCCACTCATGATCGCGGGCGTACACGACCTGCGCCCAGATCTCCGGCGCGTCCGGGTGCACGCGCTCGCCGAGCTCCGGGTTCTCGTTGGCGAGCCGGGCGATGTCGAAGGACAGCGAACCGTAGTGCGTCGCCAGGTGCTTGGCGGTGTCGGCGCCCATCCGCGGACCGGGCGCCGGGCTGTCCACCAGGAGCCGGTGCGCGACGGCGCGCGGGTTGGCGACACCCGGCAGCGGCAGCTTCTTCGGCAGCGAGTCGATCGGCTCGTAGTCGTCGCCGAGCGGGTGGCCGGGCAGCGACTCCAGCTTCTGCATGACCGTGCGGCCGATGTGCCGGAACGTCGTCCACTTGCCGCCCGAGACGGACAGCATGCCGCCCTTGCCCTCGTTGACGACCGTCTCGCGCTTGGCCTTCGACGTGTCGCCGGGGCCACCGGGAAGCACGCGCAGACCCGCGAAGGAGTACGTCATCAGGTCCCGCTTCAGCTGCTGGTCGCGAACAGAGAAGGCAGCCTCGTCCAGGATCTGGTCGACGTCCTTCTCGGTGACCGAGACGTCCGCGGGGTCACCCTCGTACTCCTCGTCGGTCGTGCCGAGCAGCAGCATGTCCTCCCAGGGGAGGGCAAAGGTGATGCGGTACTTGTCGATGGGGGTCGCGAGCGCGGCCTTCCACGGCGAGGTCCGCTTCATGACCAGGTGCGCGCCCTTGGACAGGCGGATGGAAGGCGCCGAGTTCGGGTCCTCCATCTTGCGCAGGTGGTCGACCCAGGGACCCGTCGCGTTCAGCACCAGGCGGGCGTTGACCCCGAACTCGTCACCGCTCGTGCGGTCCTTGAGGTCGGCGCCGGTGACCCGGCCGTTCGTGAAGCGAAGACCGGTGACCTCGGAGTGGTTGAGGACGACGGCGCCGGCGTCGACGGCTGCGCGGACCGTCATCAGTGCCATCCGCGCGTCGTTCATCTGGTCGTCGCCGTAGACGGCGACCGCCTTGAGGTTGTCGGTCCGCAGCTCGGGAACGTCCTGCTGCGCCTTCGCCGGGCTCAGGAGATGCCCGACGCCGTCGCCGAACGCGGACAGCGCGCTGTACGCGAAGACACCGGCGCCCAGCTTGGCCGCGCCGTGCGGGCCGCCCTTGTAGACGGGCAGGTAGAAGGTGAGGGGGTTGGCGAGGTGCGGGGCCACATTGCGGGACACCGCACGCCGCTCGAAGTGGTTCTCCGCGACCAGCTTCACCGCACCGGTCTGCAAGTAGCGCAGACCGCCGTGGAGCAGCTTCGAGGACGCGGAGGACGTGGCGCCGGCGAAGTCGCCGGCGTCGACCAGGGCCACCCTGAGACCGGACTGCGCCGCATGCCAGGCAGTGGAGATGCCCAGGATGCCGCCGCCGATGACCAGGAGGTCGTACGTCGCCTTGGAAAGCTGCTCGCGGGTCTCGGCGCGGCTCGGGTTGGAGCCGGCGACCGGGTGCGTTCCGAGGGCAGGCACGGACTGCAGGGTGGACTGGGTACTCATGGTGGGGTGTTACTCCTCGACAGAGCTGTCTTCGAGCCAGCCCATGGACCGCTCCACGGCCTTGAGCCAGCTCTTGTACTCACGGTCGCGGGTGTCCGCGTCCATGCGGGGGGTCCACTCGGCGGCCCGGCGCCAGTTGGCGCGGAGCTCGTCGGTGCTGGACCAGAAGCCGACGGCGAGACCGGCGGCGTAAGCGGCGCCGAGGCAGGTCGTCTCGGCGACCATCGGGCGCACCACCGGCGCGTCCAGGAAGTCCGAGAGGGTCTGCATCAGCAGGTTGTTGGAGGTCATGCCGCCGTCGACCTTGAGGGCCGTGAGCTCGACGCCGGAGTCCTTCGTCATGGCGTCGCTGATCTCACGGGTCTGCCAGGCCGTGGCCTCCAGGACGGCGCGCGCGATGTGCGCCTTGGTGACGTACCGGGTCAGACCGGTGATCACACCGCGGGCGTCGGGACGCCAGTACGGGGCGAACAGACCGGAGAAGGCCGGTACGAAGTACGCGCCGCCGTTGTCCTCGACCGACGACGCGAGCGTCTCGATCTCGGCGGCCGACTTGATGAGGCCCATCTGGTCGCGCATCCACTGCACCAGGGAGCCCGTGACGGCGATCGAGCCCTCGAGCGCGTAGACCGGCTTCTGGTCGCCGATCTGGTAGCCGACCGTGGTCAGCAGGCCGGAGTACGAGTTGATGGCCTTGTCCGCGGTGTTCATCAGCATGAAGGTGCCGGTGCCGTACGTGGACTTGGCCTCGCCCTCGGCGAAACAGGTCTGGCCGAACAGGGCCGCCTGCTGGTCGCCGAGCGCCGAGGCGACCGGGATGCCGCCGAGCAGGTCGCCCAGCTTGCCGCCGGTGACCTCGCCGTAGACCTCGGCGGAGGAGCGGATCTCCGGCAGCATCGACATCGGGACGCCGATGGAGGAGCAGATCCGCTCGTCCCACTGCATCTCGTGCAGGTTCATCAGCATCGTGCGGGAGGCGTTGGTGACGTCGGTGTAGTGCTTGCCGCCGTTGACACCGCCCGTCAGGTTCCAGATGACCCAGGAGTCCATGGTGCCGAAGAGGATGTCGCCGCGCTCCGCGCGCTCGCGCAGGCCCTCGACGTTGTCGAGCAGCCAGCGGGCCTTGGGGCCGGCGAAGTACGAGGCCAGCGGCAGACCGGTCTCGCGGCGGAAGCGGTCCTGGCCCACGTTGCGCCCGAGCTCCTTGCACAGGGCGTCGGTGCGGGTGTCCTGCCAGACGATGGCGTTGTGGACGGGCTCGCCGGTGTTCTTGTCCCAGAGCAGCGTCGTCTCGCGCTGGTTGGTGATGCCGATGGCCTTGATGTCGTCGCGGGTGATACCGGCCTTGGTGACGGCCGCGGCGACGACCTCCTCGACGTTGGTCCAGATCTCGTTCGCGTCGTGCTCGACCCAGCCCGGCTTCGGGAAGATCTGCTCGTGCTCCTTCTGGTCGACGGAGACGATCCGGCCGTCCTTGTCGAACACGATGCAGCGGCTGGACGTGGTGCCCTGGTCGATCGCCGCGATGAACGGGCCTGTGGTGTGTGCGTCGGTCACGGTGTGCTCCTCGTCGTACGTGAAATGGTCGGTTTCGGCGGCGTCGCTCAGAACAGCTGGTAGATGGCGCCCGCGAGGGCACCACCGATGAGCGGACCGGCCACCGGGACCCAGGCGTACGACCAGTCCGAACCGCCCTTGTTGGGCAGCGGGAGCAGCGCGTGCACGATGCGCGGACCGAGGTCGCGGACCGGGTTGATGGCGTAGCCGGTGGGGCCACCGAGGGAGAGACCGATACCCACCACGACGAGCGCGGTGATCAGGGCGCCGAGCACACCGAGGCCGTTGCCCTCGGCGTTCAGGCCCTGCGTGAGGATCGCCAGGACGAGCACGACCGTGGCGATGATCTCCGTGACGAGGTTCTGCAGCATGTTCCGGATCTCGGGACCCGTGGAGAAGACGCCGAGCACGGGGCCGGCCTCGGGCGCGGCCTTCGGGTCGACGAGGCCTTCGTCGTCCGCGGAGCCGTTGTGCGCGGCGAGGACCTCGCGGTCGGTCAGGTGGGCGTGGAACTGCCCGTAGTACGCGAGCCAGACCAGGACCGCGCCGATCATGGCGCCGAAGAGCTGGGAGACCACGTAGAGCGGTACGTCGCTCCACTTGGTGCCGCCCTCGATGGCGAGGCCGAGAGTGACCGCGGGGTTGAGGTGAGCGCCGGAGACGCCGCCGGCCAGGTAGGCACCGGTCAGGACCGCGAAGCCCCAGCCGAACGCGATGGCGACCCAGCCGGCCTCGAACGCCTTGGAGCGCTTGAACGTGACGGCGGCACAGACGCCACCGCCCAACAGGGTGAGTATGGCGGTACCGATGGTCTCGCCGATGAAGATGTCGTGGCTGGACACCCGCGACTCCTTTGTCCTTCGTCCAGTGGAAACCCGAGTGACGAACCTCCCGGGTCCCTTTCCGGTGGTCCGAGACCCTCAGGCGAGGGTCGGGTCCGGTCTGGCCTGTTCACACTCTAACGCGTATTGCCGGTAGGTGTTCGACAATGCCGACCGATGGACGCGAGTCTCGCTCCGTGGCTCCTGGCTCGTCAAGGGATCTTTTATCGAATGCGCGATCGTTATTGATCGCCTGCGGTTATCACCCATCGGGGCCGGTGGGCGTCCAACGATGGTCACTCGGATCGTTGCGGTCTGCACCTTGAGCCCTGCCCGCCGCGGCTCAGAAGCGACTGGCTCCCAGATCGCGGGAGACGGCGCGGGCGCAGTCGCGTACGGCGGCGATCAGCTCGGGGCGCAGCTCCTCCGGCCGGCCGTCCTTGCAGACGCGCTCCACGGCGCCGGTGACGCCCACCGCGCCCACCGGCATCCGGTGCCGGTCGTGGATCGGGGCCGCGACCGAGGCCACGCCCTCCCAGGTCTCCTCGACGTCGGCGGCGTACCCGCGCGCACGCGTGAGGTCGAACACCGCCTCCAGCTCGCCGGGCTCGCACACCGTGTGCGCCGTGAAGCCCTTGCGCTCGGCCTCCAGGGCCTCGCTGTGCGCCACCGGGTCGTACGCGGAGAGCACCTTGCCCAGGGCCGTGGAGTGCAGCGGGTGCATCGCGCCGACCTCCAGGACCTGCCGGCTGTCGTCGGGCCGGAAGACGTGATGCACGATCAGCACGCCCTGCTGGTGCAGCACGCCGAGGTAGACCGCCTCGCCGCTGGAGCGGGCCAGGTCGTCCGTCCACACCAGGGCGCGCGCCCGCAGTTCGTGCACGTCCAGGTAGCTGTTGCCCAGGCGCAGCAGTTCGGCGCCCAGCTGGTAGCGCCCCGAGGCGGAGTCCTGCTCCACGAAGCCCTCGGCCTGCAGCGTGCGCAGGATGCCGTGGGCCGTGCCCTTGGCGAGGCCGAGCGAGGCGGCGATGTCCGAGAGGCCGAGCCGCCGCTCACCGCCCGCGAGCAACCGGAGCATGGCCGCGGCCCGTTCGAGCGACTGGATGTTGCGTGCCATCGCAGTCCCTTCCTCCCTCGGTTCTTCTCGCTGACAGGTCGCTGGCCGGAGTCGCCAAGCAACGTTCGGCAATGCTGAACAGTATCGGTCGATGCCGACCTCCGGCGAGCGCGCCGTGCGCCAATATTTCCATCGGCTGCTTCCGGCCACGACACGCGCACGCCGTTCCGGCTCGTGGACCTCCCTACGACAGGACCATCGTCCCCGTTACCCTGACCGGGTGCGCCTCCAGGGAGTGGAGCCGCAAAGCCGACAGCCGTCGCACCTCTGGGAGAACTTTCATGGCCTCGTTGCCAACGCCCGCATCCGATCCCCGCGCCCGTGTGGACGCCCTCCGAGAAGCCCTCGCCACCCGCGTCGTGGTGGCCGACGGAGCGATGGGCACCATGCTGCAGGCGCAGGACCCGACCCTCGAGGACTTCGAGAACCTCGAGGGCTGCAACGAGATCCTCAACCTCACCCGCCCCGACATCGTGCGCTCCGTGCACGAGGAGTACTACGCCGTGGGCGTGGACTGCGTCGAGACGAACACGTTCGGCGCGAACCACACGGCGGCGACCGAGTACGACATCGCCGACCGCATCCACGAGCTGTCCGAGTCCGGCGCCCGCCTCGCGCGCGAGGTCGCCGACGAGTTCGCCGCCAAGGACGGCAGGACCCGCTGGGTGCTCGGCTCCATCGGCCCCGGCACGAAGCTGCCCTCGCTCGGCCACATCGACTACGCCACGATCCGTGACGGCTACCAGAAGAACGCCGAGGGCCTGCTCGCGGGCGGCGCCGACGCACTGATCGTCGAGACCACGCAGGACCTGCTCCAGACCAAGTCCAGCCTCATCGGTGCCCGCCGGGCCATGGACGCGCTCGGCGTCTCCGTCCCGCTGGTGTGCTCGCTCGCCTTCGAGGCGACCGGCGTGATGCTGCTCGGCTCCGAGATCGGCGCCGCGCTCACCGCCCTCGAACCGCTCGGCATCGACCTCATCGGCCTCAACTGCTCCACGGGCCCCGCCGAGATGAGCGAGCACTTGCGCTATCTCGCCCGCCACTCGGCGACGCCGCTGATGTGCATGCCCAACGCGGGCCTGCCCGTCCTCACCAGCGACGGCGCGCACTTCCCGCTGACCCCGCCGGAGATGGCCGACGCCCACGAGACGTTCGTCCGCGACTTCGGCCTCCAGCTGATCGGCGGCTGCTGCGGCTCGACGCCCGAGCACCTGCGCCAGGTCGTCGAGCGCGTCCGCGACACCGTGCCCACTGAGCGCACCCCGCAGCCCGAGCCGGGCGCCGCCTCGCTCTACCAGACGGTGCCGTTCCGCCAGGACACCGCGTACATGGCGATCGGCGAGCGCACGAACGCCAACGGCTCGAAGAAGTTCCGCGAGGCCATGCTGGAGGCCCGCTGGGACGACTGCGTGGAGATGGCACGCGACCAGATCCGCGAGGGCGCGCACATGCTCGACCTGTGCGTCGACTACGTGGGCCGCGACGGCGTCGCCGACATGCAGGAGCTGGCGGGGCGCTTCGCCACCGCCTCCACCCTGCCCATCGTCCTGGACTCGACCGAAGTCCCCGTCATCCGGGCCGGGTTGGAGAAGCTCGGCGGCCGCGCGGTCATCAACTCCGTGAACTACGAGGACGGGGACGGCCCCGAGTCCCGCTTCGCGAAGGTCACCAAGCTGGCCCAGGAGCACGGCGCCGCGCTGATCGCGCTGACCATCGACGAGGAGGGCCAGGCCCGCACCCCCGAGCACAAGGTCCAGATCGCCGAGCGGCTCATCGACGACCTCACCGGGAACTGGGGCATCCGTGAGTCGGACATCCTCATCGACTGCCTGACGTTCACGATCTGCACGGGCCAGGAGGAGTCCCGGGGGGACGGCGTCGCCACCATCGAGGCGATCCGCGAGCTCAAGCGCCGCCACCCCGACGTACAGACGACGCTGGGCCTGTCGAACATCTCGTTCGGCCTCAACCCGGCAGCCCGCATCCTCCTCAACTCGGTCTTCCTCGACGAGTGCGTGAAGGCGGGCCTGGACTCGGCGATCGTGCACGCCTCCAAGATCCTGCCGATCGCCCGGTTCGACGAGGAGCAGGTCACCACCGCCCTCGACCTGATCTACGACCGCCGCGCCGAGGGCTACGACCCGCTGCAGAAGCTGATGGCGCTCTTCGAGGGCGCCACCACGAAGTCCCTCAAGGCCGGACGGGCCGAGGAGCTGGCGGCCCTTCCGCTGGACGAGCGCCTGCAGCGGCGCATCATCGACGGCGAGAAGAACGGCCTGGAGGCCGACCTCGAAGAAGCGCTGCAGACCCGGCCCGCCCTCGACATCGTCAACGACACGCTCCTGGAGGGCATGAAGGTCGTCGGCGAACTGTTCGGTTCCGGCCAGATGCAGCTGCCGTTCGTGCTCCAGTCCGCCGAGGTCATGAAGATCGCGGTGGCCTACCTGGAGCCGCACATGGAGAAGTCCGACTCGGAGGGCAAGGGCACCATCGTCCTCGCCACCGTCCGCGGCGACGTCCACGACATCGGCAAGAACCTCGTCGACATCATCCTCTCCAACAACGGCTACAACGTGGTCAACCTGGGCATCAAGCAGCCCGTCTCCGCGATCCTCGACGCGGCCGCGGAGCACCGGGCCGACGTCATCGGCATGTCCGGGCTCCTGGTCAAGTCGACCGTGATCATGAAGGAGAACCTGGAGGAGCTCAACCAGCGCAAGATGGCCGCGGACTTCCCGGTGATCCTCGGTGGCGCCGCTCTCACCCGCGCGTACGTCGAGCAGGACCTGCACGAGATCTACGAGGGCGAAGTCCGCTACGCCCGCGACGCGTTCGAGGGTCTGCGCCTCATGGACGCGCTCATCGCGGTCAAGCGCGGCGTGCCCGGCGCGGTTCTGCCGGAGCTCAAGCAGCGCCGCGTCCCGAAGCGGGACGTGGTGGTCGAGGAGACGCCCGACGAGGGCCCCGTGCGCTCCGACGTCGCCGTCGACAACCGGGTCCCCGAGCCGCCGTTCTGGGGCACCCGCGTCATCAAGGGCATCCAGCTCAAGGAGTACGCGTCCTGGCTCGACGAGGGCGCCCTCTTCAAGGGCCAGTGGGGCCTGCGCCAGGCCCGTACCGGTGACGGCCCCTCGTACGAGGAGCTGGTGGAGTCCGAGGGCCGGCCGCGGCTGCGCGGCTGGCTCGACAAGCTGCACACGGACAACATGCTCGAAGCGGCCGTCGTGCACGGCTACTTCCCGTGCGTGTCCAAGGGCGAGGACCTGATCATCCTGGACGACGCGGGCAACGAGCGGACCCGGTTCACCTTCCCGCGCCAGCGCCGCGGCCGCCGCCTGTGCCTCGCGGACTACTTCCGCCCGGAGGAGTCCGGCGAGACCGACGTGGTCGGCCTTCAGGTCGTCACCGTCGGATCGAGGATCGGCGAGGAGACGGCGAAGCTGTTCGCGTCCGACTCCTACCGCGACTACCTCGAACTGCACGGACTGTCCGTGCAGTTGGCGGAGGCCCTCGCCGAGTACTGGCACGCGCGCGTGCGCGGCGAACTCGGCTTCGCCGGCGAGGACCCGGACGCGATGGCGGACATGTTCGACCTGAAGTACCGGGGCGCCCGCTTCTCCCTCGGCTACGGCGCCTGCCCGAACCTGGAGGACCGCGCGAAGATCGCCGACCTCCTGGAGCCGGAGCGGATCGGCGTCCAGCTCAGCGAGGAGTTCCAGCTCCACCCCGAGCAGTCCACCGACGCGATCGTCATCCACCACCCCGAGGCGAAGTACTTCAACGCGCGGTAATCGGCCGTAGTCGTACACTGGTCGGTCCAGCGCAGGCCGGTTGCCCTTGAGCTCGAAAAGGGGGCAACCGGCCTCTTCGTCCCTCATGGAGGTGTACGGATGACCAGTACGGTCCCCGCACTCGGTACCCGAACGGCCGAAGGCTCCACCCTTCAGGCCGTGCTCCTCGACATGGACGGAACCCTCGTCGACACCGAGGGATTCTGGTGGGACGCCGAGATGGCCGTCTTCGCCGAACTCGGCCACACCCTCAACGACGCCTGGCGCCATGTCGTCGTCGGCGGGCCCATGACCCGCAGCGCCGGCTTCCTCATCGAGGCCACCGGCGCCGACATCACGGTGCCCGAGGTGACCGTGCTGCTCAACGAAGCCTTCGAGAAGCGCATCAGCAACTCCCTGCCGCTGATGCCCGGGGCCGCGAGACTCCTCGCCGAACTCGCCGCGCACGACGTGCCCGCGGCGCTCGTCTCCGCCTCCCACCGGCGCATCATCGACCGCGTCCTGCACTCGCTCGGAGCCGACAACTTCCGCCTCACCGTCGCCGGTGACGAGGTCTCACGCACCAAACCGCACCCCGACCCCTACCTCCTCGCCGCCGCGGGGCTCGGCGCCGAACCGGGGCGCTGCGCCGTCATCGAGGACACCGCCACCGGCGTCACATCGGCCGAGGCGGCGGGCTGCCAGGTCGTCGCCGTGCCGTCCGTGTCGCCGATCGAGCCCGCGCCCCGGCGCACCGTCGTCCGCTCCCTGGAGCACGTCAACGTGCCTTTTCTGCAAGGACTCATGACGTCCTGAAGTCCGCGGGAGTGGCTGAATCGGTACGCCGGACAAGCTCGTTGAGGGTGTGACGTTTCCCACTCCCGCGAGGGTCGACAGCTCGTCGGGTGCATGCTGCATGACCGGTTTGTGTGCAGCGTGGGGTGCCCTTGTGTCCCGATTGGCCACCCCATGCGACGAACCTTCCTCCTGAGGTGTTTTCGGTGCGTCCACGCCTGATTCCACAGCGTGATGAGAGCTCCGATCCCGCGCCCGCGAACCGCGGCGGCACGCCCATTAATGTCGTCGCGAGAACATCGCCGTACCCTCCCGTCGCCCACGCGTCCCACCCCATACGCCGGGCCGGCGGGTTCAACAGCTCTGGAGAACTTCGAGCATGAACCGCAAGACTTTGGTGCTGCCGGCCGTCATCGGCCTGCTGGCCCCCGTGCTCGTCGCGTGCGGCGGGTCCGACGGCGGAGACGCGGGCGGCGATGCGATCAAGGTGGGCACCACGGACCGGTTCATCGCCTCCGGGAAGGTACCCGCGCCGTTCGACCCGGCGTACGCCTACGACACCGGATCCTGGAACGTACTGCGCCAGACCGTGCAGACGCTCATGGCGATGCCGCGCAGCGGCAGCGGCGAGCCCGTGCCCGAGGCCGCCCAGAGCTGCATATTCTCCGACAGCGGCAGCGAGCGCTACGCCTGCAAGCTGCGCAAGGACCTCAAGTTCGCCGACGGCAAGCCGATCACCGCGGCCGATGTGAAGTACTCCATCGACCGTGTCCGCAACATCAAGAGCGACAGCGGCTCCTACGGTCTGCTCTCCTCGATCGACACCATCGAGACCCAGGGCGACCGGGGCGTCATCTTCCACCTCAAGTCCCCGGACGCCACGTTCCCGTACAAGCTGGCCACACCCTCCGCCGGCATCGTCGACCCCGACGAGTACCCGAAGAACAAGCTGCGCAACGGTTTCAAGGTGAACGGCTCCGGGCCCTACACCCTGAAGGCGACCGTCAAGGACGACGCCGTCGTCAAGACCGTCTTCACCAAGAACCCCCACTACAAGGGGCAGTTGAAGCCGAAGAACGACAAGGTGGAGCTGGACTCCTTCACCGGCGCCGACGCCATGGGCAAGGCGCTGGAGAAGGGCGACATCGACATGATGACGCGCACCATGTCGCCGGAGCAGATCAAGAAGTACTCGAACAGCGCGCCCAAGAACATCAACCTGGTCGAGATGCCCGGCATGGAGATCCGCTACCTCGGCTTCGACACCAAGGCGACCACCGTCCGGGACAAGGCCGTCCGACAGGCCATGGCGCAGCTCGTCGACCGCGGCGAACTCGCGTCCGAGGTGTACGGCACCGGCGCCGAGCCGCTCTACTCGCTCGTGCCCAGCGGCATCACGGGCCACCAGAACTCGTTCTTCAACAAGTACGGCGACCCCAGCAGGTCCAAGGCCGCATCGATCCTGCAGCAGGCGGGCATCCGCACGCCCATCAAGCTCACCCTGCACTACACGAGCGACCACTACGGATCGGGCACGAAGACCGAGTTCGAGCTCCTCCAGAAGCAGCTGAACACCAGCGGCCTCTTCGACGTCGACATCAAGGGCGACGTCTGGGACACCTACCGCGACGCCCAGCTCAAGGGGAAGTACGACGTCTACGGCCTCGGCTGGTTCCCCGACTTCCCGGACGCCGACAACTTCCTCGCCCCGTTCCTCGACGAGGACAACTTCCTGGCGTCCCCGTACACCAACAGCCAGATCCGCGGTGACCTGATCCCGGCCGAGCGCCGCGAGGCCGACCGGCTCACCGCGTCCAAGCCCATCCAGCAGATCCAGAACCTCGTCGCCGACGACGTACCGGTTCTCCCGCTGTGGCAGGGCAAGCAGTACGTCGCCGCCCGCGACGACATCACCGGGGTGGAATGGGCGCTGTCCGCCTCCTCGGTCCTTCAGCTGTGGGAGCTGGGCCGCGGCGTCAGCGGCTGAGCCCACCCCGGGGCCGGTCCACTCGCGGGCCGGCCCCAGCCCGTCCGCTCGACCGACGACAAGGCACGTACGTGAGAATGCGCAACCAGTGGCTGGTCATGCCCCTCGGCGCGGGACTCGCCGCGGCACTCCTGACCGGCTGTGGCTCAGACGACAGCGACTCCTCCGACAGCGGCGAGGCCGTGGTCATGGGAATGTCCGACGACATCCAGGCCACCGACCCGGCCTCCGGCTACGATCCCGGCTCGTGGCTGCTGTTCAACAACGTCTTCCAGTCGCTGCTCAGCTTCCCCAACGGTGGCACCGAGCCGCAGCCGGAAGCCGCCAAGGAGTGCCACTTCAGCGACAGCGCCACCAAGGTCTACACGTGCACGCTGCGCTCCGGCCTGAAGTTCAGCAACGGGCACGCGCTCACCTCGAAGGACGTCAAGTTCTCCTTCGACCGCATGATGAGGATCAACGACGAGGCCGGCCCCGCGATCATGTTCCCGATGCTGGACAAGGTCGAGACCCCGGACGCCAAGACCGTCACCTTCAAGCTGAAGTCCGCCGACGCGACCTTCCCCAGCAAGATCGCCTCGGGCGCCGGGTCGATCGTCGACCACACCGCGTACCCCGCGGACAAGCTGCGCAACGACGGCAAGGCCGTCGGCTCGGGCCCCTACAAGCTCGACTCCTTCGGCAAGAAGCAGGCCGGCTTCTCGGTCAATTCCAAGTACCAGGGCACCGCCAAGGTCAAGAACCACGGCGTCACCATGAAGTTCTTCCACGGTGACCAGGCAGGCCTGAAGAAGTCGCTGCTCGCCGGGAACCTCGACCTCGCCTACCGCGGCCTCGCCGCCAAGGACGTCGCCGACATCGAGAAGTCCGGCGCCAAGAACATGGACGTCATCGAGGGCACCAGCGCCGAGGTCCAGCACCTCGTCTTCAACATGGACGATCCGGTCGTCGGCAAGATCGGCGTCCGCAAGGCGATGGCCCACCTCATCGACCGCGACGCCCTCATCGACGACGTGTACGACCAGACCGCCACCTCGCTGTACTCGATCATCCCGGCGGGCATCACCGGCCACAACACCGCCTTCTTCGACAAGTACGGGCCCCGCCCCTCGAAGAGCAGGGCGGCCGCCGCACTGCGCGCCGACGGCATCAACACACCGGTCAAGCTCACCCTCTGGTCCACACCCGCGCGCTACGGCCCCGCCACCGACGCCGAGTTGAAGACCATCGCCAAGCAGCTCAACGCGAGCGGCCTGTTCGACGCCGACGTGAAGTCCGTCGAATTCGCCCAGTACGAGCGCGACATCAAGTCCGGCAAGTACGGCGTCTACGTCAAGGGCTGGGTGCCCGACTACCCGGACCCGGACAACTTCACCCAGCCGTTCTTCGGCAAGGGCAACGTCCTCGACAACCGCTACGACAACAGCGCCATCACCGGCCGGATCATCCCCGAGACCGGCGCCCAGAGCGACCGCTCAGGAACGGCCCCGCGCTACGAGCAGCTGCAGAACATCGTCGCCGACGAACTGCCCATCCTGCCGGTCTGGCAGGCCAAGCAGTACGCCGTCGCCAACTCCGACGTCTACGGCCTGGAGAACTGCCTCGACGCGTCGACCGTCTTCCGGTTCTGGGAGATCAGCAAGGGCTGACACCCGCCGCCCGCGGGCCCGCGGGCGGCTGTCACTGCGCGCCGGGACGGACCAGTCCGCTCTCGTACGCGTACACAGCCGCCTGCACCCGGTCGCGCAGGCCGAGCTTCGTCAGCACATGGCCGACATGCGTCTTCACCGTCGTCTCGCTCACGAAGAGGTCGGCGGCGATCTCGGCGTTCGACAGGCCGCGCGCGACCAGCTTCAACACCTCCACCTCCCGCTCCGTGAGCGTGTGCAGCGTGTCCGGGACCGGCTCGTCCCCGGACGGGAGATGGTCCGCGTACTTGTCCAGCAGACGGCGTGTGATGCTCGGCGCCAGCATCGCCTCGCCGGCCGCCACCACACGGATCGCCTGCACCAGCTCGCCCGCGGGCGCGTCCTTCAGCAGGAAGCCACTGGCCCCCGCCTTCAACGCCTCCACCACGTACTCGTCGAGATCGAACGTCGTCAGCACCAGGACCTTCGCCGGGCCGTCCTTGCCGGGGCCCGAGATCTGCCGGGTCGCCTCCACGCCGTCCATCCGCGGCATCCGGATGTCCATCAGGACCACATCGGGCTGCAGAGCACGCACCTGGTCGAGCGCCTGCAGACCGTCCCCGGCCTCGCCGACCACCGCGATGTCCTGCTCGGCCTCCAGGATCATGCGAAAGCCCGTACGCAACAGCGGCTGGTCGTCGACCAGTAGGACGCGGATGGCCACGAAACTCTCCTTTGATCCTTCGATAGACCCGGCGGCCCATTCTGCCCTGCTATGCCTGCGGGACGTCCTCCACCCCGGCCCGAGCGGCCGAGACGATCTGCAGCGGGTACGGCGGGGGAGTGCCGCCGAACTCCGGGCACACCGCCTGGTGATCGCACCAGCCGCACAGCTTCGTGGGCCTCGGCCGCCACTCACCCGTCTCCGTCGCCTGCTGGATCGCCTCCCACAACGCGAGCAGCTTGCGCTCCACCCGCTCCAGATCCGCGACCACCGGGTCGTACGTCACCACGTCCCCACTGCCCAGATACACGAGCTGAAGGCGGCGCGGCACGACCCCCTTCAGGCGCCACACCACCAGCGCGTAGAACTTCATCTGGAACAGCGCGCCCTCCGCGTACTGGGGACGCGGCGCCTTGCCCGTCTTGTAGTCGACGATGCGCACCTCGCCCGTCGGCGCCACGTCCACCCGGTCGATGATCCCGCGCAGCTTCAGGCCCGACTCCAGCTCGGCCTGCACGAAGAGCTCCCGCTCGACCGGTTCGAGACGCGTCGGATCCTCCAGCGTGAACCACCGCTCCACGAGGCGCTCCACATCGCCGAGCCAGCGCGCCATCCGCTCGCCCGCCGCCTCCTCGCCCTCGCCGGCATCGGCGAACAGCTCGGCCAGCTCCGGCTTCGACTCCCGCAGCCGCTCCCACTGGCCGGGGATCAGCGCCGCGGCCCGCGGCACCGTCCGCTCGTCCGCGGGCGCGTCGAAGAGTCTCTCCAGCACGGCATGGACCAGCGTGCCCCGCGTCGCCGCCTCGCTCGGCTTCTCCGGCAGCTTGTCGATCACCCGGAACCGGTACAGCAGCGGGCACTGCATGAAATCGCTCGCGCGCGACGGCGAGAGCGACCCCGGCGGGGCGGCCACGGCCCGCGCGGTGGCCTGATCGGTGCTGGTCTCCATGCGTCACGACGATACGGGCCCGCACTGACACTCAGGCACCTGCACGCGGACCGCGTCTTGCGTAGCGTGGCGCGGGGGAGTCGACGGGGGCCCGCCGACACTGTCCGCATACCATCGACGCCAGAACGTCCCGCCGGGCGGCGGGAAACGCTTCGAACGAGGGGACCGAGGGATCACCGTGGACGAGAGCGGCCAGCCGCAGCCCGGCACCGGCGAGGCGACGTCGCCCCGGCATCCGGCCGCGGTCGAGCCGGATGCGACCGAAGCCCGCGCAACCCGCGAGGCCCAGGACCCGGGCGAGCCGGAACCGCCGCGGGACCGGAGGGAGCGCGAGGCCGGCACGGAGCCGCGGAACGCCGCCACCGAGCAGCCGGACAGCACGCCGGCGCAGCAGCCGACGGGCACGGAGCCGGCGGGCACGGAGTTGGCGGGCACGGGATCGGTGGGCACGGAGCCGGCGGGCACGGGATCGGCGGGCACGGGATCGGCAGGCACGGGATCGGCGGGCACGGAGCCGCGGGACGCCGCCACCGAGCAGCCGGACAGCACGCCGGCGCAGCAGCCGACCGCCACGGGACCGGCGGGCACGGAGCCGCGGGACGCCGCCACCGAGCAGCCGGACAGCACGCCGGCGCAGCAGCCGACCGCCACGGGACCGGCGGGCACGGGATCGGTGGGCACGGAGTCGGCGGGCACGGGATCGGTGGGCACGGAGTCGGCAGGCACGGGATCGGCGGGCACGGAACCGGCAGGCACGGGATCGGTGGGCACGGAGTCGGCGGGCACGGGATCGGCGGGCACGGAACCGGCAGGCACGGAACAGACGGGCACGGGATCGGCGGGCACGGAACGGTCCGCCGCGGAACCGGCCGGCACCGCGCCGGACAGCACGGCACCGCAGCAGACCCCCGACACCCCGCAGGCCAACTCCACCCCAGCCGCGGACCCCACCCCCAAGCCCCAGGACGCGCCGCCCGCGCACCCTTACGACCAGCACCCCGAGCGCGCCGCCGCCACCTCCGGCAACCGCAAGGGCGCCATCAAGGGCCCCACCAAGCGCCCCGAACCGCGTGGCGGACTGCTCATGGGCCGCCCCTTCGGCGTCCCGGTGTACGTCGCCCCCAGCTGGTTCCTCGTAGCCGCACTGATCACCTGGGTGTTCGGCGGCCAGCTCGACCGCGTGCTGCCCGAGCTCGGCGCCGCCCGCTACCTCGTCTCCCTCTTCTTCGCGGTCGCCTTCTACGCCTCCGTACTCATCCACGAACTCGCCCACGTCGTCGCCGCCCTGCGCTTCAAGCTCCCGGTCCGCCGCATCCAGCTGCAGTTCTTCGGCGGCGTATCGGAGATCGAGAAGGAGTCCGAGACCCCCGGCCGCGAGTTCGTGCTCGCCTTCGTGGGCCCCCTGCTCTCCCTCGTCCTCTCCGGCGTCTTCTACGGAGCGATGCGGGCCGTCGAACCCGGCACCGTCCCCGGCGTGCTCCTCGCGGGCCTGATGATCTCCAACCTGATCGTCGCCGCGTTCAACCTCCTGCCGGGACTGCCCCTCGACGGCGGCCGCATGCTCCGCGCCATCGTCTGGAAGCTCACCGGCAAGCCCATGAGCGGCACCATCGCCGCCGCCTGGGTCGGCCGCGCCCTCGCCGTCACCGTCCTCATCGGCCTGCCGCTGCTCACCCAGTCCGGCGCCCTCGGCGAAGGCGCCGAAGAGACCGGCGGCATGAACACGCTCATGGACGCGCTGCTCGCCGCCATCCTCGCCGCGATCATCTGGACCGGCGCGGGCAACAGCCTGCGCATGGCACGGCTGCGCGAACACCTCCCCGACCTGCGCGCCCGCACCCTCACCCGCCGCGCGGTCCCCGTCGAAGCCGAAACCCCGCTCTCCGAAGCCCTGCGCCGCGCCAACGAGGCCGGCGCCCGCGCCCTCGTCGTCGTCGACGCCGACGGCGACCCCCACTCCCTCGTCCGCGAGGCCGCCATCGTCGGCATCCCCGAACACCGCCGTCCCTGGGTCCCCGTCAGCGGCCTCGCACAGGACCTCACCGACGGCATGCGCGTCTCCGCCGAACTCGCCGGCGAGGAACTCCTCGACACCCTCCGCGAGACCCCCGCCACCGAATACCTCGTGGTCGAGGAGAACGGCGCCATCTACGGAGTCCTCTCCGCGGCCGACGTGGAGCGCGCCTTCGTCAAGGCCATGGCCCGCCCGTCGTAGAAAGCGGGCACAGAAACCGTGTGGTCGGCGTCCCCCGCCAGGCCCGGTAGGGTGTTCACATGTCCGAACCGACCGGTGCCGCCCGCAGGCGCGGGCCTTTCACGGTCGGGGACCAGGTACAGCTGACCGACCCCAAGGGCCGCCACTACACGTTCACGCTCGAAGAGGGAAAGAACTTCCACACCCACAAGGGTTCCTTCCCGCACGACGAGCTGATCGGCGCACCCGAGGGCAGCGTTGTCCGCACCACCGGAAACGTCGCCTACCTCGCGCTGCGCCCCCTGCTCCCCGACTACGTCCTGTCCATGCCCCGCGGCGCCGCCGTGGTCTACCCCAAGGACGCGGGGCAGATCCTCGCCTTCGCCGACATCTTCCCCGGCGCCCGCGTCGTGGAAGCGGGCGTGGGCTCCGGATCGCTCAGCAGCTTCCTGCTGCGCGCCATCGGCGACCAAGGCATGCTGCACTCCTACGAGCGCCGCGAGGACTTCGCCGAGATCGCCAAGGGCAACGTCGAGCGCTACTTCGGCGGCCCGCACCCCGCCTGGCAGCTCACCGTCGGCGACCTCCAGGACAACCTGTCCGACGGTGACGTCGACCGCGTCATCCTCGACATGCTCGCCCCCTGGGAGTGCCTGGACGTCGTCAAGAAGGCGCTCGTCCCCGGCGGCATCCTGTGCTGCTACGTGGCCACCACCACGCAGCTCGCCCGCACCGTCGAGTCCATCCGCGAGATCGGCTGCTTCAACGAGCCGACCTCCTGGGAGTCGATGATCCGCAACTGGCACGTGGAGGGCCTCGCCGTCCGCCCCGACCACCGGATGATCGGCCACACCGGCTTCCTGCTCACCGCCCGCCGCCTCGCGGACGGCGTCGAGCCGCCCATGCGCCGCCGCCGCCCCGCCAAGGGCGCCTACGGCGAGGACTACGACGGCCCGAACGCCGACGGCGGCAACCGCGGCCGCTGAGCCACCGCACAACACTTCGGCGCCGCCGTGGAGTTCCCTCTCAGCTACGGGAACTCCACGGCGGCGCTTGTTCGTTGGCGAAGCGGCAGCACCAGGACCAGATATCACCTGAGAAAGAACGGACCCCGCCGTTCCCGCGCACTGTGACGTATGGCACGATGCTGGCCACCCCCACCGGCACAGCCCTCACAGGAGACGCTCCTCGTGCAGCAATCCGCCGTCCCGGAACTGGCGCACACCACCACACGACCCATCCACTGGCTGGCCACCGCGGCCGCCCTCGCCGCGGTCGTCGCGGTCTCCGGCTTCCTCAAGCCCGACTCCGCCACCGCGGCCCAGGCCGCCCACAAGGCACCCGCGGGCAGACCCGCGGCCGTCGCCCCGCCCGACCCCGCCGCCGTCCACTTCCCGCTCGACTGCGGGCCCGTGAAGACCGCCGTCGTCAAGAAGGCCGCCGGAGACCTCGACGGCGACGGACGCCCGGAGACCGTCGCCGTCGTCCGCTGCGACGCCGGCGTCGGCACGCCGCCCAGCGGCATCTACGTCCTGACCAAGCCCGCGGGCGCGGCGCCGCGCGTCGTCGCCACACTCGTCACACCCAAGGACAACTACTCGGCGACCACGCTCGCCATACAGGACGGCTCCGTCCTCGCCAGCCTGGACGGCTACTCATCGGACTCCGTGCCCCGATACCGCCCGGACGTCCACGAGAAGGCCAAGTGGCAGTGGAAGGACGGGGCGTTCGTCCGCTCCACGCCCTCCGAGGCCCGCGCCACCTGACACCGCGCGCAACGGGCCCCGTCCGCCGGAATTCCGGCGGACGGGGCCCGTTCGCACACCCCGGGCTACCGCGCGTTCACCCCGCGTCCGGCCCGTGCACCTCGACCCTGTCCGAAACCCGCCGGACATGGATGCAGTCGCCCGGACACTCCTTCGCCGACGCCACCACATCCGTGAGAAGCGGAAGCGGCACGGGCGTTGACGCACCCACGTCCTGCAACAGCTCGTCGTCCGCGCTCTTCACATACGCGAGACCATCGATGTCCAGCTCGAAGACCTCGGGAGCATACTGCGCGCAGATCCCGTCCCCGGTGCACAGATCCTGGTCGATCCACACCTCCAGCGGAACCTGGGTGTCGGTACCGGATCCGGCCTCTTGCCGCACGGTCATGTCTCCTGCCGTTTCCTGCGTCGCGGCCCCCGAGAACGTCCTTCATAGGAGCAAGTCGGGCCAAGCCTGACGGGTGTTGAACGCTTCGACCCTACAACCGGCCGCTTTCCGATGTTGTTGGGTGGGTATTCCCCTGGCGTGAGGGAGAGCGCAAGGGTGAAGATCGGACACACCCCATCGTCTTTTTGATCTAGGGGTTTCAATCGACACCCGCCCAGGTAGGGTCTGGAAGCGTCCAGCTCCCCTTGGAGGAGGTGAGGACCGTGGCAGCCCACGACGACGACATCAACCGCGGCATCCGCCCGGGACGAGGGTCCGACGACCCTGCCGGGCAGGTTGCCTATCTCGAGCAGGAAATCGCCGTCCTGCGGCGCAAGCTCGCCGACTCTCCGCGGCACACGAGGATTCTCGAAGAGCGGATCGTCGAGTTGCAGACCAATCTCGCCGGCGTATCCGCCCAGAACGAGCGGCTCGCCAACACACTCCGTGAGGCCCGCGACCAAATCGTGGCCCTCAAGGAAGAAGTCGACCGGCTCGCACAACCACCGGCAGGCTTCGGAGTCTTCCTCTCGGCGAATGAGGACGGTACCGCCGACATCTTTACCGGCGGCCGCAAACTCCGTGTGAACGTGAGCCCAAGCGTCGAACTCGAAGAGCTTCGGCGCGGCCAGGAACTCATGCTCAACGAAGCGCTCAACGTGGTCGAGGCCATGGAGTTCGAGAGCGTCGGCGACATCGTCACCCTCAAGGAAATCCTCGAGGACGGCGATCGAGCCCTCGTGGTCGGGCACACCGACGAGGAACGGGTGGTACGGCTCGCCGAGCCGTTGCTGGACGTCACCATCCGCCCCGGCGACGCCCTACTGCTCGAACCCCGATCCGGCTATGTCTACGAAGTCGTACCGAAGAGCGAAGTAGAGGAACTCGTCCTCGAAGAGGTCCCGGACATCGGCTACGAGCAGATCGGCGGCCTGGGCAACCAGATCGAAATGATCCGCGACGCGGTCGAGCTCCCCTACCTCTACCCGGACCTCTACAGGGAGCACGAACTGCGGCCGCCCAAGGGCGTCCTGCTGTACGGGCCCCCCGGATGCGGTAAGACCCTGATCGCCAAGGCAGTCGCCAACTCCCTCGCCAAGAAGGTCGCGGAAGTGACCGGACTCGGCCAGGGCAAGAGCTTCTTCCTCAACATCAAGGGACCCGAACTTCTCAACAAGTACGTCGGCGAGACCGAGCGGCAGATCCGCCTCGTCTTCCAGCGTGCCCGCGAGAAGGCCAGCGAGGGCACCCCCGTCATCGTCTTCTTCGACGAGATGGAATCCCTCTTCCGCACCCGTGGCTCCGGGGTCAGCTCGGACGTGGAGAACACCATCGTCCCGCAGCTGCTCGCCGAGATCGACGGCGTCGAAGGCCTGCAGAACGTGGTCGTGATCGGCGCCTCCAACCGCGAGGACATGATCGACCCGGCCATCCTGCGGCCCGGACGACTCGACGTGAAGATCAAGATCGAGCGCCCGGACGCCGAAGCGGCCAAGGACATCTTCGGCAAGTACCTCACCCAACGCCTCCCGCTGCACACCGACGACCTCGGAGAGCACAGCAGCGACCGGGCAGCCACCGTCCACGCCATGATCCAGACCGCCGTCGAGCAGATGTACGCCGAATCCGAGGAAAACCGCTTCCTCGAAGTGACGTACGCAAACGGCGACAAGGAAGTCCTCTACTTCAAGGACTTCAACTCCGGCGCAATGATCGAAAACATCGTCGGCCGCGCCAAGAAGATGGCCATCAAGGCCTTCCTCGACCAGAACCAGAAGGGACTCAGGGTCTCCCACCTCCTGCAGGCTTGCATCGACGAGTTCAAGGAGAACGAGGACCTGCCCAACACCACCAACCCGGACGACTGGGCCCGAATCTCCGGCAAGAAGGGCGAGCGGATCGTCTACATCCGCACCCTCGTCACCGGAAAGCAGGGCGCGGACACCGGACGCTCCATCGACACGGTGGCGAACACCGGTCAGTACCTGTAAAAGACAGGGTGGCTGCGGGTGCCCGAAGCGGGTACCCGCAGCCGACTGTTTTGCGGCAGCACTCCGCGGCACACGACAGGAACCGACCACGCGAGCGACCGCTCGAAGCCGGAGCGAATCCAATGACGCAAATGATCTCCCCACCAGCGCAAAGGCGTTCTAGGCTCTTCCATGCCGCCGGGTCGCGCAGTGCGGGGACGGGCACCGCACACGCACCGGAGAACCAGCGGTACTTGAGCGACGCCCCCGACCGAGGGCGCTGCCGGGCAAGGAGGGCCGCATGACCGTACGGCGAGTAATGGGCATCGAGACGGAATACGGGATCTCGGTCCCCGGCCACCCCAACGCCAATGCCATGCTCACCTCGTCCCAGATCGTCAATGCCTACGCCGCGGCGATGCACCGGGCCCGCAGGGCCCGCTGGGACTTCGAGGAAGAGAACCCGCTGCGCGACGCGCGAGGCTTCGACCTCGCACGCGAGTCCGCCGACTCCAGCCAGCTCACCGACGAGGACATCGGCCTGGCCAACGTCATCCTCACCAACGGAGCGCGCCTCTACGTAGACCACGCACACCCCGAATACAGCGCCCCGGAGGTCACCAACCCCCGCGACGCCGTGCTCTGGGACAAGGCCGGCGAGCGCATCATGGCCGAGGCCGCCGAGCGGGCGGCCCAGCTGCCCGGCGCCCAGCCCATCCACCTCTACAAGAACAACACCGACAACAAGGGCGCCTCCTACGGGACGCACGAGAACTACCTGATGAAGCGGGAGACCCCCTTCTCGGACATCGTGCGCCACCTGACCCCGTTCTTCGTCTCACGCCCGGTCGTGACGGGGGCCGGCCGCGTGGGCATCGGCCAGGACGGCCACGAGCACGGCTTCCAGCTGAGCCAGCGCGCGGACTACTTCGAGGTCGAGGTGGGCCTCGAGACCACGCTCAAGCGGCCCATCATCAACACGCGCGACGAGCCCCACGCGGACGCGGAGAAGTACCGCCGCCTGCACGTGATCATCGGTGACGCGAATCTGTCGGAGATCTCGACCTACCTCAAGCTCGGCACGACGTCACTCGTTCTGTCCATGATCGAAGACGGATTCATCGCGGTCGACCTGGCCGTGGACCAGCCCGTCCGCACCCTCCACCAGGTCTCCCACGACTCGTCCCTCCAACAGCTGATCACGCTCCGTAGCGGCCGCACACTCACCGCGGTCCAACTCCAGATGGAGTACTTCGAGCTCGCCAGGAAGTACGTGGAAGAGCGCTTCGGCGCCGACGCGGACGACCAGACCAAGGACGTCCTGGCCCGCTGGGAGGACGTACTGGGGCGCCTGGAGTCGGACCCCATGAGCCTGTCCGGCGAACTCGACTGGGTCACCAAGCTCGAACTCATGCAGGGCTACCGGCGCCGCGACAACCTCGAATGGGACGCCGCCAAGCTGCACCTGCTCGACCTCCAGTACGCCGACGTACGCCCCGACAAGGGCCTCTACAACCGCCTGGAGGCGCGCGGCAAGATGAAGCGCCTCCTGGACGAGACCGAGGTCGAGAACGCCCGTACGAAGCCTCCGGAGGACACCCGCGCGTACTTCCGCGGACGCTGCCTCGAGCAGTACGCGGACGACGTCGCGGCGGCCTCCTGGGACTCGGTCATCTTCGACCTCCCCGGCCGGGACTCGCTCCAGCGCGTCCCGACCCTCGAACCCCTTCGCGGAACGCGGAACCACGTGAAGGAACTGCTGGACAGGTGCCGCACGGCCGAGGACCTGGTCCGGGTGCTGTCCGGCCAGTGACCCCCGCCCGATCCGCCGATGATCAATCACCGATCCGGGGCTGAAAAGTCGGCGGCAGGGGAATCACAGAGGTGGGCCCCGTACGTTGCACAAAGTGCGGGGCCGATGTCAGAGCCGACGCGTAGGGTTCTGATCACGAACGACCTGAGCGAACCACGTCGTCCACGGCGTGGATGTCGAACCGAGCGGGGTGAGCTGGACATGGCAACCAAGGACACCGGCGGCGGACAGCAGAAGGCGACGCGCTCCACTGAGGAGGTCGAGGAGCAGGAGGTCGACGAGCAGTCGACCGAGGACCTCAAGGAGCGCCAGGAGAAGCTGAGCGACGATGTCGACTCGGTTCTGGACGAGATTGACGACGTCCTCGAGGAGAACGCAGAGGACTTCGTTCGGTCATTTGTACAAAAGGGCGGACAATAACGGTCACGTCCGGCCCCGGCGGGATGGTCGAGAGGTGCGGTGCCGGGACTGTGTTGCGGAATACAGCGCAGCGCATTACCGGCGCCGCCGCGACGAGATGATCGCCTCGCAGATGGGTGTCTGCGTGATCTGCCTGAATGCTCCCGCAGTACATGTGGATCACTGCCACGAGACGGGTAGGGTCCGTGGCGTACTGTGCTTCAACTGCAATTCGGCCATCGGCAAGTTGGGAGACGATCCCGACACCGTCCGTCGGGCCACTGCCTACTTGGAAGGAAACGCGTGGAAGCCAATCCTCGTAGCACCGGGCGTCTACCGGCTGCCTTCCTGACGCCTGGATCGTCGTCGTTCATGGACTTCCTGTCCGAGCATCAGCCCGAAATCCTGCCGGGCAACCGGCAGTTGCCGCCGACGCAGGGTGTCATCGAGGCCCCGCACGGCACGACCATCGTGTCCGTCTCGTTCCCCGGCGGCGTGGTGCTGGCCGGTGACCGGCGGGCCACGATGGGGAATGTGATCGCGCAGCGCGACATCGAGAAGGTCTTCCCGGCGGACGAGTACTCGGCCGTCGGTATCGCCGGCACCGCGGGTCTGGCCGTCGAGATGGTGAAGCTCTTCCAGTTGGAGCTGGAGCACTTCGAGAAGGTCGAGGGTGCGCAGCTGTCGTTGGAGGGCAAGGCGAACCGGTTGTCGACCATGATCCGGTCGAATCTGGGGATGGCCATGCAGGGTCTGGCCGTCGTGCCGCTCTTCGCCGGGTACGACGTGGATCGTGAGAAGGGGCGGATCTTCTCGTACGACGTCACGGGCGGCCGCAGCGAGGAGCATGGTTTCGCGGCGACCGGTTCCGGTTCGGTGTTCGCGCGTGGGGCGATGAAGAAGCTCTACCGCGAGGATCTGTCGGAGGCGGAGGCGACGACGCTGGTTGTGCAGGCGCTGTACGACGCGGCGGACGACGACTCGGCGACGGGTGGCCCGGACATGGCGCGGCGGATCTTCCCGATCGTCACCGTGATCACGGATGACGGGTTCCGTCGGTTGTCGGACGACGAGTCCTCGGAGATCGCCCGCTCGATCCTGGAGCGGCGTCTGGAGCAGCCGGACGGTCCGCGGGCCGCTCTGCTCTAGCCGGCCGATTCCCTCTTGGTTGCCTACTCATCGAGCCACTGACAGAAAGGGACGGATAGCCGGTGTCGACGCCGTTCTATGTCTCACCCCAGCAGGCGATGGCCGACCGCGCGGAGTACGCGCGCAAGGGCATTGCTCGCGGTCGCAGCCTTGTCGTGCTGCAGTACGCCGATGGCATCGTGTTCGTCGGCGAGAACCCGTCCCGTGCTCTGCACAAGTTCAGCGAGATCTATGACCGGATCGGCTTCGCGGCCGCCGGTAAGTACAACGAGTACGAGAACCTTCGGATCGGCGGGGTGCGCTACGCGGATCTGCGGGGTTACACGTACGACCGTGATGATGTGACGGCTCGTGGTCTGGCGAATGTGTACGCGCAGACGCTGGGCACGATCTTCTCCAGTGCGGGGGAGAAGCCGTACGAGGTGGAGTTGGTGGTCGCCGAGGTCGGGCAGTCGGCCGAGGGTGACCAGATCTACCGGCTTCCGCACGACGGGTCGATCGTCGACGAGCACGGCTCGGTGGCGGTCGGTGGCAGTGCGGAGCAGATCAGCAATTATCTGGATCAGCAGCACCGTGAGGGTATGACGCTGTCGGAGGCGTTGAAGCTGGCGGTGACGGCGTTGTCGCGGGACACCAATGGGGGCGAGCGGGACATTCCCGCGGAGCGCCTGGAGGTGGCGGTTCTGGACCGTTCGCGGCCGCAGCAGCGGAAGTTCAAGCGGATCGCGGGGCGGCAGTTGTCGCGGCTGCTCACGGCCGAGGGGGCTGCCGCGACGACGGAGGCCGAGTCGGACGCGGTGTCCGATGACGACGGCTCTTCTTCGGAGGACTAGTCGTTCGTGTTGCTCGTGTGCCCCGGCCGGTTGCCGAACCGGCCGGGGCACACGTGTGTCAGGAGCGGGGTGCGGCCGGTCCCGTGGAGCCGCGCACGATCAACTCGACGGGAAGTGGGGCCGTTTCGGCTTCGCGGTCGTCGAGGACGGCGAGCAGTGCGCGCATGCCGTGTGCGCCGACCTCCTCGGCGGGGAGGCGCACGGTGGTGAGTTCGGGTTCGATGGCGGTGGCGAGGGAGAGGTCGTCGAAGCCGGTGATGGAGAGGTCGTCGGGGACGCGCAGGCCGAGGCGGCGCGCGGCTTTGTAGGCGCCGGCGGCGAGTTTGTCGTCGTCGCAGACGATGGCGGTGGGTTCGGTGAGGCCGGAGGTGCGCAGCGCCGTTTCGGTGGCGGTGATGGCGTCCTCGACGGTGAGTGCGGAGCGGATGGTGCGCACGGTGGTGTCCGGCAACTGTGCGGTGCGGGCGGCGAGTTCGCGGGCGCGGACGTCGAAGGTCCAGGACTGGACGGCGGAGGCGAGGTGCAGGAAGTTCCGGTGGCCGTGGGCGACGAGGTGGTCGGTGATCTGCCGGATGCCGTCGGCGAGGTCGAGGTTGACGGTGGTGGCGCCGGGGCTGCCCGCGGGGTCGCTGTCGAGCATGACGAGGGGGATGGGCGGGGTGTCGTCGCCGCGCAGGGCGGTGAGGGCGTCGGCGGCCATGGAGGAGGCGAGGATGCCGTCGAGGGCGGCGCGGGCGGAGGAGAAGGGGTCGCGGGCGGGGCCGATGCCGTCGGGTGAGGGGTAGAGGACGACGCCGAAGTCGTGTTGGGCCGCGATGCGGGCCGCTCCGGTGTAGACCCCGGCGAAGAACTCGTTGGTGAGTGCGGGGACGACGAGGAGGGCGGTGCGGGTGCGGCCGGTGCGGAGGTTGCGGGCCGCGAGGTTGGGGCGGTAGCCGAGCCGTTCTGCGGCGGCGCGTACGCGTTCGGCGGTGGCCTCGGAGACTCGGCCGCGCCATTTGCCGCCCATGACGAGCGAGACGGCCGCCTGGGAGACGCCGGCCGCGCGGGCGACGTCCCTGCTGGTGGGGCGGGCGGTCGTGGTGCCGTCCGGGCCGCTGGTCACTGGTGCCTCCGTGGGTGTCGTTCAGGGTTCCCGACGTTATCGGGTGGCTCTGTCTGCCGGGCACGTGGTACGTATAACGCCGAGACGTTATACGTAAAACTTCAGGGTGGGGGCGGGGCGATGGCCGCGGGGTATGCGGAGATCCTCAGGACGCGGCACGCGATGCGGTTGCTCACGGGGACCTTGGTGGGCAGGCTGCCGAACGCGACGGCGCCGATCGCCGTCGTGCTCTTCATCCGGGCCGAGGGCGGCTCGTACAGCCTGGCGGGTGCGCTCGCGGCGGTGTACGGGGTGGCGAACGCGATCGGGCAGCCGCTCCTCGGCCGCCTCGTCGACCTGCGGGGGCAGCCGAAGGTGCAGCTGCCGGCGGCGGTCCTGTCGGCGCTGGCGATGACGGTGTTCGCGTTCGTCGGGATGGACTCGCTGCCGTTGGCGTACGCGGCGATGGCCCTGGCCGGACTGTTCACGCCGCCGCTGGAGGGTGGCCTGCGCGCGTTGTGGCCCAGCGTGCTGTCGCGCGAGGGGCAGGTGCACACGGCGTACGCGATGGACGCGATCGCGCAGGAAGTCATGTTCACCGTCGGGCCGTTGCTGGTGACGCTGTGCGTGTCGCTGTGGTCGGCGCAGGTCGCGCTCGTGGTGCTCAACGTGATCGGTGTGCTCGGCGCGCTCTCTGTGGTGCTGTCGAAGCCTTCGCGCGCGTGGCGTTCGGCTCCGCGTGAGGCGCACTGGCTGGGTGCGTTGCGTTCGCCGGGGCTGCTGGTCCTGCTCGTCACCTTCTTGTTCATCGGGACCGCGCTCGGTTCGATCACCGTGGCGGCGATGTCGTACGCGGAGGGGCGGGGCGGTGATGCCGTGTACGGCTGGCTGATGGCCGCGGTCGGGATGGGCGCGTTGGTGGGCGGCAGTGTCTACGGGGCGCGGCAGTGGAGTGGCGCTCCGGAGCGGCGACTTCGGTGGCTGGTGGCTCTGCTCGCGTTGTTCTACGTGCCGTTGGTCCTGATGCCGGGGCCGGTGGCGATGGTGGCTCTGACGGCGGTGGCGGGGGTGTTCCTGGCGCCGTGCATCGCGTGTGCGTTCATCGTCGTGGACCGGCATGCGCCGCTGGGCACGGTGACGGAGGCGTTCTCGTGGCTCGTGACGACGTTCATGGTGGGCTCCAGCGTGGGAACGGCCGTTGCGGGCCCGGTCGTCGAGTGGGCCGGCACGCGGTGGGGGTTCGCCGTTCCGGCCGTCACTGGCGCGCTCGCACTGGTCGTCCTGCTTTCAACGGCTCGGGTCCTGGCGGAGCCGCGCACGTCCGGGCGTGTCGCACGCTGGCTCGGGTCCTGGCGGAGCCGCGCACGTCCGGGCGTGTCGCACGCTCGTCGGAAAATGATCCAAACCGTGCCGTCGAACCCCGTTTCAGCTCGGGGGATCGGGCGTAATGTTCAGTCATGGACCGCCGCATTTTCGGGCTGGAGAACGAGTACGGCGTCACGTGTACGTTCAGGGGACAGCGCCGCCTGTCTCCTGACGAAGTGGCGCGGTACCTCTTCCGCCGTGTCGTGTCATGGGGCCGCAGCAGCAATGTCTTTCTGCGGAACGGCGCCCGCCTTTACCTTGACGTCGGGTCGCATCCGGAATACGCAACTCCCGAGTGCGACAACGTGACCGAGTTGGTCACGCACGACAAGGCGGGCGAGCGCATTCTGGAAGGCCTGCTCGTCGACGCCGAACGCCGCCTGCATGAGGAGGGAATCGCGGGCGACGTATACCTGTTCAAGAACAACACCGACTCGGCGGGTAACTCCTACGGCTGCCATGAGAACTACTTGGTGGCGCGGCACGGGGAGTTCTCGCGGCTCGCGGACATTCTCATCCCCTTCCTGGTCACAAGGCAGTTGCTGTGCGGTGCGGGCAAGGTGCTGCAGACTCCGCGCGGTGCTGTGTACTGCGTGAGCCAGCGTGCCGAGCACATCTGGGAGGGCGTCAGTTCCGCGACGACGCGTTCCCGGCCGATCATCAACACCAGGGACGAGCCGCACGCGGACGCCGAGCGCTATCGCCGTCTGCACGTCATCGTCGGCGACTCGAACATGTCAGAGACGACGATGCTGTTGAAGGTCGGTGCCACCGATCTCGTCCTGCGCATGATCGAGGCGGGCACGGTGATGCGGGACCTGACGCTGGAGAACCCGATCCGGGCGATCCGCGAGGTGAGCCACGACATCACGGGCCGCCGTAAGGTGCGGCTCGCCAGTGGCCGGGAGGCCTCGGCTCTCGAGGTGCAGCGCGAGTACTACGAGAAGGCTGTGGACTTCTGCGAGCGCAGGGGTATCCGCAGCGGCACCGTGGAGCAGGTTCTGGAGCTGTGGGGTCGCACGCTCGACGCGATCGAGTCCGAGGACCTGGACCGGGTGGGCACCGAGATCGACTGGGTCATGAAGTACAAGCTCATCGAGCGTTATCGCGCGAAGCACAACATGACGATGTCGCACCCGAGGGTCGCGCAGATAGACCTCGCGTATCACGACATCCACCGGCAGCGCGGTCTCTACTACCTCCTGGAGAAGAAGGGCCAGGCCGAGCGGATCTGCAACGATCTGAAGATCTTCGAGGGCAAGTCGGTGCCGCCGCAGACCACGCGCGCGCGGTTGCGCGGTGACTTCATTCGCCGTGCACAGGAGCAGCGTCGTGACTTCACGGTCGACTGGGTGCATCTGAAACTGAATGATCAGGCGCAGCGCACGGTGCTGTGCAAGGACCCGTTCCGCAGTGTGGACGATCGGGTGGAGAAGTTGATCGCCGGTATGTGATCGCCGGTATGTGGGCGCACACGCTGAGCAATCCGGCCAGGGGCCTCGTACGAATCATTCGTACGAGGCCCCTGGCTGTCCCCTGGAATGACAGGGGGAGGGCCTAGAGTGGCCGGACCCCATTCGAGCGACTTGAGGACCACTGTGCGACGCCGACTTGCAGCACTACTGATCGTGCCGGCACTGGCGCTGACCGCGACGGCTTGCGGCAGCGACGACGGCAAGAAGGATTCGGCGGACAAGGCCGACTCGTCGTCCTCCTCGCCGAAGGCGGCCGCGGTGCCGAAGGCGGTCGACAAGGCCGACCCGATGCCGGGGGTGTCGGGGGCGTACGGCAAGCAGGCGAAGATCTCGCTGCCGAAGGGTGACCCGAGCGACAAGTTCGTCGTGCACACGGTGTCCCAGGGCGACGGTCCGGCGGTGAAGAAGAACGACCTGGTGTCGATGAACTTCACCGGCAAGGTCTGGAAGGGCGGCAAGGACCTCGGGTCCACGTACGGCTCGCAGGGCGGTGGCGACCAGATGGTGACCGCGGGCGCCGAGGGTCAGCTTCCGGCGTTCTCGCAGGCCGTGCTCGGGCAGAAGGAGGGCAGCCGGGTCCTCGTCGTGGCGCCGCCGGCCGCGGGCTTCGGCAGCCAGGGCAACCAGCAGGTGGGCATCAAGGGCACGGACACGCTCGTCTTCGCCCTGGACGTCGGCAAGGTCATCCCGAAGAAGGCCGAGGGCGAGCAGGCCTCGATCCCGTCGGACCTGCCGCAGATCCAGGCCGACAAGGAGGAGCCGGCGACGATCTCGATCCCGAAGAGCGACCCGCCGAAGGACCTGGTCGACAAGGTCCTGATCCAGGGCAAGGGTGGCGAGGTCAAGAAGGGCCAGACGGTCACCATGCAGTACAGCGGTGCCGCCTGGAAGATCAACGAGGGCAAGAAGAAGGCCGAGCTGTTCGACTCGTCCTGGAAGAGCGGTCAGCCGTTCACGACGCCGATCGGCGCCGGTCAGGTCATCAAGGGCTGGGACAGCGGGCTCGTCGGCAAGCACGTCGGTGACCGGGTGCTCCTGGTGATCCCGCCGGAGCAGGCGTACGGCAAGAAGGCGCAGGGCAAGACGCTGCCGGCCAACTCGACGCTGGTCTTCACGGTCGACATCCTCGCGGCGCACTGAGCCACAGAAGATGGCAGACTGTCCCGGTTCCAGAGCAGTCAACAAGCAGGAGCGCTTCACGTGAACATCGACAAGCCCGAGGTCGACTTCCCGATCGGTGACGCACCGACGGACCTCCAGATCGAGGAGATCTGGGAGGGCGACGGCGCCGAGGCCAAGGCCGGCGACTTCGTGAAGGTCCACTACGTAGGCGTGGCCTTCTCCACCGGCGAGGAGTTCGACGCCTCCTGGAACCGGGGCAACCCGCTGGAGTTCCAGCTGGGCGCCGGTCAGGTCATCGCGGGCTGGGACAAGGGCGTGCAGGGCATGAAGGTCGGCGGTCGTCGTCGGCTGACCATCCCGGCGCACCTCGCGTACGGCGACCGTGGCGCCGGTGGCGGCCGCATCGCCCCCGGCGAGACGCTGATCTTCGTGTGTGACCTGATGGGCGTCTGAGTCCGGTCGCACTCCGACCGCAAGCGGTCAACGGAAGGCCCATGCCGTCTGGCATGGGCCTTCGGCTTTTGCCAGGACACGCCCGAGCGGTACGGTCGTCCGTCGGGAGTCACCTTCAGGAAAGGGCGTCGATGGCGATTGCCAAGGCCGAGCGGCTGATGAATCTGGCGCTGTGTCTGCTCGGGACGCGGCGTCCGCTCAGCAAGCGCGAGCTGCGTGGCTCCATCGAGGCCTACCTCGAAGCGGGCAGCGACGATTCCTTCAACCGGATGTTCGAGCGCGACAAGGACGATCTGCGCGAACTCGGCCTGGTCATCGAGACCGTGGAGAACCTGGACGGTGAGGTCGGCTATCTGGCCGGCCGCGACAGCAACCGCCTGCCGCCCGTCACGCTCGACGCGGAGGAGGCCGCCGCCCTCGGTCTCGCCGCGAAGGTCTGGCAGCAGGCCCGGCTCGCCGGAGCGGCGAGCGGCGCCCTGCAGAAGCTGCGCGCGGCCGGGATGCCCGAGGACATGGACCCCTACGAGAGCCATGGCGCGCTCGAACCGAGGATCCCGGCGCACGAGGCGTCCTTCGAGCCGCTGATGCTGGCCTGCCGCGACCGGCGCCCCGTCGTCTTCGACTACCGCAAGGCCACGGCCGCCCGGCCCGAGCAGCGGCACGTCGAGCCGTGGGCCCTGGAGTGCTGGCGCGGCCACTGGTACCTCGCGGGCTGGGACCGCGACCGGCAGGCCGAGCGGGTCTTCCGGCTGTCCCGGATCACCGGCAAGGTGCGCTCGCGCGCGGGACAGTTCAAGGTGCCCGTGCCGGACGTGGTGACCGTGCGGGAGACCGTCGCGAGCTGGGCGGGGGAGACCGCCGACCGCTCCGCGCTGATCAGGCTGCGGGCGGGCAGCGGCTACCCGCTGCGCGCCAAGGCCGCCTCCGTGCGCGAGCTCGGCGACGGCTGGGACGAGATGGAGATCCCGTACGGGCACGGGCTCGACGCCTGGCTCGTGGAGTTCGGTCCGGACGTGGTGGTGCTGGAGCCCGCCGAACTGCGGGCCGATGTCGTGGACCGGCTGCGCGCCGTGGCCAAGGGCTGAGGGGGAGTACGTACAAGCATGGCTTCCAATGCCATTGACCAGACCCGGCGGATGTTGTCCCTGGTGACGTATCTGCGCGAGCGCCCCGGCGCGCGCGTGGAGGACGTCGCGCGGGCCTTCGGCATCACCGAGGACGAGCTGATCTCCGACCTGGACGTGCTGCCGCTGTGCGGGACGAGCTTCCGCGGCGGCGACCTCCTCGACATCGACACCGACGGCGACCGCATCTGGTGGCACAACCCCGACGATGTCGCGGAGCCGCTGCGGATCGCCGCCGACGAGGCGACCGCGCTTCTTGTGGCGGCCCGTGCGGTGGCGACGCTGCCGGGGCTGCGGGAGAGCGACCGTCTCGCGCTGCTGCGGGCGACCGCGAAGCTTGAGACCGCGGCCGGTGAGGTGGCAGGCGCCAGTGCGCGCCTGAGCGTCACCTTCGAGTCGGAGGGCGGCGTCTTCGCGGACGTCGACCGGGCGATCTCGGAGCGGCGCCGGCTGTGGATCCGCTACTACTCACCCGCCCGCGACGAGGTCACCGAGCGGGAGATCGACCCGATCCGGCTGGTGAGCGTGGGCCACACCTACGTAGAGGCGTGGTGTCGTCGTTCGGAGGCGCGGCGGACGTTCCGGCTCGACCGGGTCGCCGAGATCAAGGTTCTGGACGAGCCGTCGGCGCCGCCGCAGGTCGAGCTGCGGGATCTGTCCGAGGGGCTTGTGCAGCCGGCGGCCGAGGACCCCGAGGTGGTCGTCGAGGTCGGTCCCGGTGGCCGCTGGGTAGCGGAGTACTACCCGCACGACAGCGCCGAGGAGTTGCCGGAGGGTGGGCTGCGGATCACGCTGCGCACGCCGGAGCCGTCCTCGCTGCGCCGGCTCGCGCTGCGGCTCGGCCGGGACGGGCACATCGTGGCGCCCGCCGAGCTGGCGACCAGTGCGCGGGACGCGGCGCGTGAGGCGCTCTTGGCGTACGACGGGGCGGCGTGAGGTGCGCGACATGACTGGTGTGGCCGGTTTCACCGGTATTGCCGAACTGCCCGCCACGGCGTCGACCGTGGTGCCCGTCGTCTTCAGGGCCGCGTGCCCCGACTGTCGTGCCCGCTTCGAACTGGCCGCGTCGGCGATCCGGTTGGCGATCGGGGCCAGCCGCCGCACCACGTTCTACTCGTTCACCTGCCCTGAGTGCGAGACCTCGGTGCGCAAGCACGCGGGCGAGCGCATCATCGAACTCCTCACCGGTGGCGGGGTGCGCACGCTGCGCCTCCACCAGACCGTCTAGGCTCGGCGCATGTTCTGGGCGATGCTGGCGGTTGCTGTGGGTTTCGTGGGGCTCGCCGTGCTGGCGGTCCTCGCGGTGCGGGTCTTCGTCGAGGCGCAACGCCTCGGGCGTCAAGTGGCCGACACCACGCAGCGGATCAACCGTGCGGCGGAGGATCTCGAGCGGGCCGCCGTGGGGGTCGCGAAGGCCGGCGGCGACGTGGTCTGACACCCTGTCGGCGCCCTCGGCGAGAGAGTGGAAAGCGCTTTACCGCCGCGGCCTGTCCTGTTGTCGGTGTCGGCGGGTACGCTCCCTTTGGCGGTCCGGTAGTGAGGCGCGGTCCGCAATTGGGAGGATGCACGGGCATTGCCTCGTGTTTACCCCCACGGGATACGATCGCTGCCAGCACGGTGGTCGGACACCAGTCCGAGGTCCGATCGGTACCGGCAGCCCCGCCCCTGCCGCCTCAGTGAGAAGGTAAACGGATATGTTCGGAAGGCTCGGTGCACCCGAGATCATCCTGATCCTCGTAGTGGTCATTCTGCTGTTCGGCGCGAAGAAGCTTCCCGACATGGCGCGCTCGCTGGGCAAGTCGGCCCGCATCCTCAAGAGCGAGGCCAAGGCCATGAAGAGCGAGGGCGGAGACAAGTCGGCCGCTCCCTCGGACCCGCCGCAGGACGCCTCGACCCCGCCGGCGCAGCGCACCATCAAGGCGGCCCCCGGTGACGTGGACAGCTCGCGTCCCGTGAACGAGCAGACGAACCAGACGACCAAGAGCTGATCGAAGGCCGCCCCTGCCGTGGCGGCCTGCCGCACGAGATGAGGACGTGGGTTGCTCAAGTCTGCCCGCAAAGAGGAGAAGGATCCCGAGGGGCGGATGCCTCTCGCGGAGCACCTGCGTGAGCTCCGCAACCGGCTCGCGAAGGCGCTCCTGGCCATCGTTGCGATCACGGTCGTCGCCGCGTTCTTCTACAACGACATCATCAACCTGATCACCCGGCCGATCCTCGACTCGGTCGGCTGTGAGCAGTCGTTCTCGGAGCTGGCGAGGACCACATCGGACAAGCCCTGCGCCCAGATCACCCTCAATGGTCTGCTCACCCCCTTCACGCTGGCGCTGAAGGTGTCGCTGATGGCCGGTGTCGTGGCGGCCTGCCCGGTCTGGCTGTACCAGCTCTGGGGCTTCGTCGCGCCCGGACTGCACGGGCACGAGAAGAAGTACGCGTACGCGTTCGTGGGCACGGGTGCCCCGCTCTTCGTGGCCGGCGCCTACTTCGCCTACTCGGTGCTGCCGACGACGGCGAAGGTCCTCATCGAGTTCACTCCGGGCAACGCCCAGAACCTGCTGCCCCTCGATGACCTGCTCGACCTCGTGCTGCGCATGGTGCTCGTCTTCGGCCTCGCCTTCGAGCTGCCGCTGCTGCTCATCTTCCTCAACCTGATCGGGGCGATCACCGGCAAGCGGATGCTCGGCTGGTGGCGCGCGATGATCATGGGCATCACGGTGTTCGCCGCCGTCGCGACGCCGAGCACGGACCCGCTGACCATGCTGGCGCTCGCCGGTCCCATCTGGGTCCTCTACTTCGCGGCGGTGTGCTTCTCACTCCTCAACGACCGGCGCAGGCGGCTGAGCGAGGCCGCGGGGCCCGATGACGACGAGGCGTCGGAGCTGGACCTGACGCCCGACGACATCGGCGAGATCGAGTCCGTCCCGGCTAGCCGGGCGCTCCCTGAGCAGACGACCTCCGAGCGGGGGGACGTGGCGACACGGACCGACCGGGTCAACGGTTACGACGATGTGACCTGAGGTAACTCCAGTTCAGGGCGGGGCACTTGCTAGGGTCCGCCCGTGAGCAGTGAGATCACCCTCTTCGTCAATCCCACCGCGGGACGCGGCCGGGGCGCACAAGCTGCGCAGCCGGCCGCTTCCGCTTTGCGGGCAGCCGGTTTCCAGGTGCGCACCGTCGTCGGAGCGGACGCCGACGACGCCCTCGTACGCGCGCGTGAAGCGGTGGCGGAGGGGACCGGTGCGCTGGTGGCCGTCGGCGGGGACGGCCTCGTGAACCTCGCGCTCCAGGCGGTCGCCGGGACCGACACACCGCTCGGGATCGTCGCCGTGGGCACCGGCAACGACTTCGCCCGCGCCCTCGGGCTCCCGATACGTGACCCGGCCGCGGCCGGGAGACTCGTCGCCGACGGGCTGTTGGGCTCGCTGACCCGCGAGATCGACCTCGGCAGGATCGGCGACCAATGGTTCGGCACGGTGCTCGCCTCCGGCTTCGACTCCCGCGTCAACGACCGCGGCAACCGGATGCGGCTCCCGCTCGGCCGCTTCAAGTACGACCTGGCGATCGCGCTGGAACTGGCCACCTTCAAGGCGGTGCCGTTCAAACTGACCCTCGACGACGGCTCCGTACGCGCGGTCGCGGCGACCCTGATCGCCGTCGGCAACGGGACCTCGTACGGCGGTGGCATGCGGATCTGCGCGGAGGCCGACATGAGCGACGGGCTGTTCGACGTGACCGTGGTCGGGGACTGTTCCCGTACGACGCTGTTGAAGGTGTTCCCGCGCGTCTACAAGGGGACCCACCTCGACCACCCGGCGGTGAGCGTGTACCGGGCCGCGCGTGTCGAGCTGGCCGCCCAGGACATCACGGGCTACGCGGACGGGGAGCCGGTCGGCGCGTTGCCGCTGGTCGCGCAGTGCGTGCCCGGGGCGGTGCGAATCCTCACCGGAGGCCGTACCGGATAATGATCGTCCGATGTCAGTGGTCGTCGGTAGGCTGGAAAGCACGATGACAGAGGACCTCTCTCCGGCCGAGCGGTATGCGGCAGCCCGTAAGCGGGCCGCCGAGCAGGCCACCGCACTCGCGACCTTCCGCGAGATGTACGACTTCGGCCTCGACCCCTTCCAGATCGAGGCGTGCCAGGCGCTGGAGGCGGGCAAGGGCGTCCTGGTCGCGGCGCCCACCGGCTCCGGCAAGACGATCGTCGGCGAATTCGCCGTACACCTTGCCCTGGAGCAAGGCAAGAAGTGTTTCTACACGACCCCCATCAAGGCCCTGTCGAACCAGAAGTACCAGGACCTCGCGAAGCGCTACGGCGCGGACAAGGTCGGCCTCCTCACGGGCGACAACAGTGTGAACAGTGACGCGCCCGTGGTCGTGATGACCACCGAGGTGCTGCGCAACATGCTGTACGCGGGCTCGCAGTCGCTCCTCGGGCTCGGCTACGTCGTCATGGACGAGGTGCACTATCTCTCCGACCGCTTCCGTGGCGCCGTCTGGGAAGAGGTGATCATTCACCTCCAGGAGTCCGTGACACTCGTCTCCCTGTCGGCGACGGTGTCGAACGCGGAGGAGTTCGGCGACTGGCTCGACACCGTGCGCGGCGACACCGAGGTGATCGTCTCCGAGCACCGGCCCGTGCCGCTGTTCCAGCACGTGCTCGCCGGGCGCCGGATGTACGACCTCTTCGAGGAGGGCGAGGGCAGCAGGAAGGCGGTCAACCCCGACCTGACGCGGATGGCGCGCATGGAGGCCAGCCGCCCCTCGTACCAGGACCGCAGACGCGGCCGGCACATGCGCGAGGCCGACAGGGAGCGGGAGCGCAGGCAGCGCTCCCGGATCTGGACGCCGGGCCGCCCCGAGGTCATCGAGCGCCTCGACTCCGAGAACCTGCTGCCCGCCATCACGTTCATCTTCAGCCGGGCCGCCTGCGAGGCCGCGGTCCAGCAGTGCCTGTACGCGGGCCTTCGGCTCAACGACGAGGACGCGCGGGCCGAGGTCCGTTCGATAGTCGAGGAGCGCACGGCGGCGATTCCCGACGAGGACCTGCACGTCCTCGGCTACTTCGAGTGGCTCGAAGGCCTTGAGCGCGGCATCGCGGCGCACCACGCGGGCATGCTGCCGACCTTCAAGGAGGTCGTCGAGGAGCTCTTCGTACGCGGCCTGGTGAAGGCCGTGTTCGCGACGGAGACGCTGGCGCTGGGCATCAACATGCCCGCCAGGTCGGTGGTGTTGGAGAAGCTCGTCAAGTGGAACGGCGAGCAGCACGCGGACATCACGCCCGGCGAGTACACGCAGCTCACGGGCCGCGCCGGACGCCGCGGCATCGATGTCGAGGGCCACGCCGTGGTGCTGTGGCAGCGCGGCTTCAGCCCCGAGTACCTGGCGGGGCTCGCGGGCACGCGCACGTACCCGCTCAAGTCGAGCTTCCGGCCGTCGTACAACATGGCGGTGAACCTGGTCGAGCAGTTCGGCCGCCACCGGTCGAGGGAGCTTCTGGAGACCTCCTTCGCCCAGTTCCAGGCGGACCGTTCGGTCGTGGGCATCTCGCGGCAGGTGCAGAAGAACGAGGAGGGGCTCGAGGGCTACCAGGAGTCCATGACCTGCCACCTCGGCGACTTCGAGGAGTACGCGCGGCTGCGGCGTGAACTCAAGGACCGCGAGACCGAGTTGGCCAAGCAGGGCGCCGCGCAGCGCCGTGTGCAGGCGGCCGCGGCGCTGGAGAAGCTCAAGCCGGGCGATGTCATCCACGTACCGACGGGGAAGTTCGCGGGCCTCGCGCTCGTGCTCGACCCGGGCCTGCCGGCCGGCCGGTCCAACGGGCATCGCGGCTTCGAGCACCACGACGGGCCGAGGCCGCTGGTGCTGACCGCCGAGCGGCAGGTCAAGCGGCTCGCCTCGATCGACTTCCCGGTGCCCGTGGAGGCGCTGGAGCGGATGCGGATCCCGAAGTCGTTCAACCCGCGCTCGCCGCAGTCCCGGCGCGATCTCGCCTCCGCGCTGCGCACCAAGGCAGGCCACATCGTGCCCGACCGGCACAAGAAGAAGGGCCGCTCGCAGGCCGCGGACGACCGGGAGATCACCCGTCTGCGGGCCGAGCTGCGGGCGCACCCGTGCCACGGCTGCTCCGACCGCGAGGACCACGCGCGGTGGGCCGAGCGCTACTACCGGCTCAAGCGGGACACCGGGCAGCTGGAGCGGCGGATCGAGGGGCGCACGAACACGATCGCGCGGACCTTCGACCGCATCGTCAAGCTCCTCACCGAGATGGACTATCTGCGCGGCGACGAGGTGACCGAGCACGGCAAGCGGCTCGCCCGCCTCTACGGCGAGCTGGACCTGCTCGCCAGTGAGTGCCTGCGGGACGGTGTCTGGGAGGGTCTCAGCCCGGCCGAACTCGCGGCGTGCGTCTCGGCGTTGGTCTTCGAGGCACGGGTCGCGGACGACGCGCTCGCGCCCAAGCTGCCCGCGGGCAGGGCGAAGGCGGCGCTCGGCGAGATGGTGCGGATCTGGGGGAGGCTCGACGCCCTGGAGGAGGAGTTCCGGATCAACCAGGCGGAGGGGGTGGGCCAGCGCGAGCCCGACCTCGGCTTCGCCTGGATCGCGTACCAGTGGGCCTCCGGCAAGGGGCTCGACGAGGTGCTGCGGGAGGCGGAGATGCCGGCCGGTGACTTCGTGCGCTGGTGCAAGCAGGTCATCGACGTGCTGGGGCAGATCGCGGCGGCCGCGCCCAGGGAGGGCTCCACGGTGGGGCAGAACGCGCGCAAGGCCGTGGACGCCGTGCGCAGGGGAGTCGTCGCCTACTCCTCGGTGGGGTAGCGGCCCCGGAGCGGAAGCAGGACGTACGTCGGCGGGCCCACCTGGATTCCGGGTGGGCCCGCCGCTGCGTTCGGAGGCGTTGCGCTTCGGAGGCGTTGCGCTGGGGTGCGTTCGCGCGCGCGGACGCCATTGCTCCACGTGTGCGAATCACGACCGAGCGTGTAAATGCAGCGAGTGTATTCCTGTCGTGGGGCCGATTTCAGGGCCTTGCTGAATATGACACGGCAATGATCCGGCGGGACTAAGCTCGCTCGCAGCGCACCGAGTTGAGATGGATTCGGCCGCTTGTTCCCTTCTGCGCCAAAGTTCCGTAATGCGGCGCACATGAAGCGTGACGAACCATCCTGAATCTCAGACGTTCCCAGACCCGACCGTTCAGAGGGCATACATGGTGAGTGTTCAATCGCCTCCCGGTGGCCGAGAAGTCCCCTATCTGCGCGTGCTGTTGCTGCCCGCCATGGTCTTGGCGGCCGCCACCGGAGCAGCCGCCGCCCTGGTCACGGAGCCCGCCCGGCCGGCCGTCGCCCTGTGCGGCGCGCTCGGCGTGCTCCTCGTGCTCGCCGTCTCCGCCGAAGCGGTCCGCCGTGGCCGCGTCAACAGGGCACAGCGCGCCCGGTACACCCAGCACGTAGCCGAGTTGGAAGCCCATATAGCCGCCCAGGAGCACCGCACGATGCGGGTGGCCAAGGAGGTCTTCCCGCACGCCCTGGACCGGTTGATCATCGGCGACAAGCCGTACGACGCCGTCCGCAACACCTGCGACTCCGAGCCCGCCTTCCGTGATGTCACGGCCGGCGAGCGCGAGTTGATGAGTGCGGCCCTCAGGGAGATCGACAACGAGATCACGATGCGGGACGCCGCGCAGCGCGCCTTCGTCTCCGTCGCCCGTCGCGTCCAGGCCATCGTGCACAAGCAGGCAGAGGAACTCCGCGAGATGGAGGAGGACCACGGCCGCAACCCCGAGGTCTTCGACGACCTGCTGCGCGTCGACCACGGCACGGCCCTGATCGGCCGCCTCGCCGACTCCGTCACCGTCCTCGGCGGCGCCCGCCCCGGGCGCCAGTGGCCCAAGCCCGTCAAGCTCTACAGCGTGCTGCGCGGCGCCATGTCGCGCATCCTCGAATACCCCCGTATCGACCTGCACGCCATCTGCGACGTGGCCGTCAGGGGCGTCTCCGTCGAGCCCGTCATCCACGCCTGCGCCGAACTCCTCGACAACGCGACCCGCTACTCGCCGCCGACGACCCGAGTGCACGTCACCGCGGTGGAGGTGCAGACAGGCGTCGCCATCGAGATCGAGGACGGCGGCGTCAGCCTCAGCGAGGAGCAGCGCCGCAAGACCGAAGGAATGCTGGACAAGGCCAAGGCCGGCTACGACCTCAACGACCTCGGCGAGAATCCGCGGCTCGGTCTCGCGATCGTGGGCCGGCTCTGCGCGATGTACGACATGCAGATCTCGCTGCGCCAGTCCGCCTACGGCGGCGTGCGCGCGGTGCTCGTCGTGCCGCGCGCCATGCTGAGCACCCAGCCCGCCCCCGGCCTCGCCCACGGCATCGGCGCCTCCGCCGTGCCCCGCGTCGACCACAAGGGCCTACCGGTCAAGGAGGAGCCGCGGCTGAAGAAGACGCGCCGTCCCACCACGGGCCCGCGTCCCGTCACTGGCCCGCGCCCCTCCGCCCCGCTCGTCGCCGCAATGGAGGACGACGTTCCCGTGGTCACGGAATGGCGGCCCAACGGCCTGCCGCAGCGGCGCAGGAAGTACGACACGAAGGTCATCGAGGACCAGATCATCGTGACGCCCCGCAACCCGGACCTGTCGATGCCGCCACCCGCGGCGGAGCCCGGCCCCGCGGCGTACGGGGCCCCGGCCTCCGCCGCACCCGGCGAGCCGGACCGGCACGGAGGGGCCGAACAGCCCGAACCCGGCCTGTGGGTCGAGGCGTTCATGAATGGACTGAGGCCCGAGGGGGGCTCGGCGGAGACGGCCGACGCGGTGGGGCACACCGCGCAGGACCCGGAGATCTCGGCCAAGCCGCATGACGACGCGTACAACCAGCAGGTCGACGAGGGAGACCGTCAGTGATCCAGCAACGGGCCAATTTCGACTGGATGCTCAAGGAGCTCGCCGAGTGCGTGCCCAATGTGAAGCAGGTGGTCGTGCTCTCCTCGGACGGGCTGCGCATCGCCCGCTACGGCGGTGACCCCGACGCCGCCGACCGGATCGCCGCCGCCTGCGCGGGACTTCAGTCCCTGGCCTCCGCCGTCGCCACGGAAATCCCGGAGAGCAGCGGCAAGATGAACATGGTCATCATCGAGGTCGACGGCGGCTTCTTCTATCTGATGGCCGCGGGCAAGGGCGCGTATCTCGCCGTGCTCGCCGACCAGTTCGTCGACGCGGGCCTCGTCAGCCACCAGATGCGCGACCTCGTCATCCGGATCGGCGCCCATCTGACGAGCCCGCCCCGGCGCAACGGCCAGACCGTATGACGTACCGTCCCCCCGAACCACCGTTCAGGGAACCGCCGCCCAAGCGTGAGCGACGCCCGCAGCAGGGCGACGGAAAACCCGACCCCGAGCGTCTCTACGTCATCACGGGCGGCACCGACGGAAGCGACCGCGTGCCGCTCGACCTGGTGAGCCTGATCGTGGCGCGCGGTGATCCGCCACCGTCGTCGCCGCCCGAGCAGGCCGCCGTCATCCGCCTGTGCAAGACGCCCCTGTCGACGGCTGAGATCTCGGCCTACCTCCAACTGCCGTTCAGCGTGGTCACCGTGCTGCTCGGCGAACTCCTCGCGGCCGAGCTGGTGCAGGCGCGTGCGCCGGTGATCCGAGGCGCGGTCGCGGACCGTTCCCTTCTCGAAGCGGTGATGCATGGACTACAGAAGCTCTGACAGCACGGCCGGGACCGACACCGCGATGAGCGCTCACATCCCGGGGCCCCGGGCCGAGGAACGACTGCCCGACACCGTCACGTCGGCCGTCAAGATCGTCATCGTGGGCGGCTTCGGTGTCGGCAAGACCACCATGGTCGGCTCCGTCAGCGAGATCCGGCCGCTCACCACCGAAGAGACCATGACGCAGGCGGGCATCGGCGTCGACGACAACTACGGTTCGGAGACCAAGACTGCCACGACCGTGGCCATGGACTTCGGCCGGATCGGCATCACCGAGGAACTCGTCCTGTACCTCTTCGGCACGCCGGGGCAGGAGCGGTTCTGGTTCCTGTGGAACGGCCTGTTCGAGGGCGCGCTCGGCGCCGTCGTGCTCGTCGACACCCGTCGTCTCGAAGTGAGCTTCGATGTGATCGGGCGGCTCGAGGAGCGCGGAGTGCCGTTCGTGATCGCCAACAACACCTTCCCCGACGGGCCGAGTTACCCCACGGAGGAGCTGCGCACGGCGCTCGACCTGGACCCCCACGTCCCCATCGTCGAGTGCGACGTGCGCCGCAGGGCGTCGAGCCGCGAGGTGCTGCTCACGCTGATGCGATTCCTGCACGAGATGGCGCTGCACCACGCCTGAGTGCCGCTCAACCGAATTTCTGTCGACCACACCGACCGGAGCCAACCCGTGACGTCACCCTCCCAACCTCCGCAGTCGCCCGCCGGATTCGACGCACCCGCAGACGCCGCGCTCGCGCCGCCGCCCGGCTGCCCCGCCCACGCCCTCGGCCCCGACGGCCTGCGCCGGCTCTACGGTCCCGAGGCCGACGCGGACCTCGCCGGCGTCTACGAGAAACTCCGCGCGGAGTACGGCCCGGTCGCCCCGGCGCTCATCCACGAGGACGTACCCATGTGGGCGGTGCTCGGGCACAGCGAGAACCTCCAGATGGTGAGCACCACCTCGCTGTTCAACCGGGACTCACGGAACTGGACCGCCGTCAGGGACGGCACCGCGGGGCCCACGCACCCGCTCGCCCCCGTCTTCACCTGGCAGCCGATGTGCGCGATGGAGGAGGGCGCCGAGCATCTGCGGCTGCGCAGCCCGGTCACCGCCGCCGTCGAGACCGTCCAGCACCGTGAGCTGCGCCGCTCCATCAACAGGGCCACGCAGGAGATCATCAACCGGTTCTCCGAGCGCGGCAGGTGCGAGGTCGTCAGCGAGTTCGCCGAGCACCTCCCGATGATGGTGATGCTGGAGCTGCTCGGTGCCCCCGAGGCCTACAGCGAGCGCATCGTGCAGGCGACCCGCGATCTGCTCAAGGGCGGTGAGTCGGCCATCGCTTGCAACGAGTACCTGATGGGCATCCTGATGGACCTCGCCGTGCGGCGCCGCGCCGCGCCGCTCGAGGAGGACTTCACCAGCACCCTCATCGCCTCCCCCTCCGGGCTCACCGACGACGAGGTGGCGCAGACCCTGCGGCTCATCCTCATCGCCACGTACGAGGGGTCGGCCAACCTCATCGCGAACGTGCTGCGTGTGGTGCTCACCGACCCCCGGTTCCGCGCGCGGCTCAACGGCGGGCAGATGACCGTGCCGGAGGCGGTCGAGCAGTCGCTGTGGGACGAGCCGCCGTTCAGCGCCAACGTCGGCTACTTCGCCAAGGCGGACACGGAGCTGGGCGGGCAGCGCATCCGCGCGGGCGACGGCCTGATCTTCGGCATCCAGCCGGGCAACGCGGACCCGAGGGTGCGCCCCGAACCCGGCGCGCACATGATGGGCAACCGCTCGCACCTCGCGTTCGGTGGCGGCCCGCACGAGTGCCCCGGGCAGGACATCGGGCGTGCGGTGGCGGAGATCGGGGTCGACGCGTTTCTGATGCGGCTGCCCGACGCCGAACTCGAGGTCGCCGAGAGCGAGTTGAGGTGGGTCTCGACGATCATGGGGCGGCACCTGGTGGAGCTGCCGGTGGACTTCACGCCGCGTCCGCCGCAGGACGTGAAGACCCAGCCGGGCCAGCTGCCCTCGCAGCGGCCGGACTGGAAGATCACTTCGGGCCTGCCGTCCACGTCGCCGCCGGCCACGCCACGGTCGGCCACGCCGCCGTCGGTCACGACGCCCGTGGCCGCGCCCGCCCCGCCGGTGGCCCCCGAACCGGTCGTGCAACCGCCGCGCCCGTCCGCGCGTCCGCACCGGCAGGAGCCGGCCGGGGGCGGCGTCTGGCAGCGTTTCCTGCGCTGGTGGCGCGGTGAGTGAGCCGGTTTCCTAACCCGGTCCCCGCTCCCACTCCTCGTGCGAGGTCCAGGCCGTGAGTTCCCTTCGGCTCGCGAAGCGGTGCTCGCGGCCGCTCACCGGGTCCGTGAACTCCAGGGTCCGGGAGAGGAGTTGGAGGGGACGCCGGAAGTCGTCGTCCGCCGCCCGCTCGGCGACTTCCGGGAAGAACGGGTCGCCGAGGATCGGCAGGCCGACACGGTTCATATGGACGCGCAGCTGGTGCGTGCGGCCGGTGTGCGGGGTGAGCCGGTACAGCGCCAAGTCCCCTTTGCGCTCGGCGAGTTCGATGCGGCTCTCGGCGTTCGGCTCGCCGTCCGGCACCTCGAACGCGGCGAGCCGTCCCGGCTCCTTCTCGATCCGGCCGCGCAGGGTGACGGGGAGCTCCACCGCCGGGTCGTACGCGGCCACCGCCTCGTACTCCTTGGTGACCCGGCGGTCGCGGAACAGGGTCTGGTAGCTGCCGCGCTCCTCGGGCCGCACCACGAACAGGACGAGCCCGGCCGTGAGGCGGTCGAGGCGGTGGGCCGGGCTCAGCCGCTCGATGCCGAGGTCGTGGCGGAGCCGGGCGAGCACGGTCTCGGTGACATGGCTGCCGCGCGGCGTCGTGGCGAGGAAGTGCGGCTTGTCGGCGACCACGATGTGCTCGTCGCGGTACACGACGTCGACGGCGAACGGTACGGGGACCTCGGGCGCGAGCTCCCGGTGGAACCACACGGTGCCGCCCACCTCGTACGGGCTGTCGGCGGTGACCGGACGGCCGTCCGCGGTCACGAACGCCCCCTGCGCGATCATCTGGTCGATCACCGCGTCCTCGGCGGGGAGCCGGTGCACGAGGTGATCCCGGACGGTGCGCCCCGGCCCGCCCTCGGGCATCCGTACGCGAACGGCGTCGATGCCTGCGCGCTGCGGGAGCGGGGAGGGCGGTGGGGTGGGGCGCTTGCGTCTTCTCACAGAGGGAAAGGGTACGGCGGCCGGGGCGCGGGATCAGGCCTCCTGCTCGGCCTCCACCTGCGCGTTCCAGTCGCGCTTCGAGGCCTGCCAGCCGTCCTCGTTGTGCCCGAGGCGCCAGTAGCCGGAGATCGACAGGTCCTCGCGCGGGATCGCGCGGTCGACCCGCAGATGCCGGCGCAGCTCCTTCACGAAGCCCGCCTCGCCGTGCACGAACACGGACGGGCGGCCCTCGGGGAAGTCGAGCCCGGTCACCGCGGAGATGAGCGCCTGCCCGACCGGGCGGCCCGCGCGGTGCAGCCAGGTGACCTCGACGGGGGAGTCGATCTTCTGCTCCTCCTCGGGGCCCTCGACCTCGACGAAGGCGTGTGCCCGCGCGCCCTCGGGCAGCGCTTCGAGGGCGGCGGCGATCGCCGGCAGGGCGCTCTCGTCACCGGCGATGAGGTGCCAGTCCGCCGTGGTGTCGGGGTGGTAGGCGCCGCCGGGGCCCATCATGTGGATGGTCTCGCCCCCTTCGACGCCCGCGGCCCACGGCCCGGCCAGGCCCTGGTCGCCGTGCACCACGAAGTCGAGGGTGAGCTCAAGGGTCTTCGGGTCCCAGGCGCGCACCGTGTACGTACGCGTCACGGGCCACTGGTCGCGGGGCAGCTCCTCGCGGATCCTGGCCATGTCGAAGGGCTCTTCGTAGGTCACCCCCGCCGGAGCGAAGAGCAACTTCACGTAGTGGTCGGTGTGTTCGAGCTCTTGCGGGAAGTCCGCGAGCCCCTCACCGCCGAGCACCACCCGTCGCATGTGCGGCGTGAGGCTCTCGGCGCGCACGACCTGTGCGGAGCGGGCCTTGCGGGGCGGGCGTGCGGGGCGCTCGGCCATGGGCGGTCTCCCTTGATCCACTATTAGTTAGGTATACCTAAGCTAACACCTCATTCGGAGAGGGTGGTGAGGAGGCGCTGCAAAGAACCTCCCAAGCCCCAGCGGGCCGCCAACTCCTCAAGGGCGGCGGCGTCGTGCGGCTCGTGCGGCAGAGCCGTGTCCACCTCCGGCAGGGGCACGTCGCCCGCGACGAGCACCACCGTCGGCGCCACCGCCAGATACGGGCGCGCCTCGTCGAGCCGTCTGCGCTGTGTCGGTGTCAGCTTCGACTTCCGGTCGTCGACGGCCGCCATGATCCCGGCCAGGTCCCCGTAGCTCGCGAGCAGCTTCGCCGCCGTCTTCTCGCCGATGCCGGGCACGCCCGGCAGTCCGTCGCTCGGGTCGCCGCGCAGCAGCGCCATGTCCGCGTATCCGGCGCCGTCCACCCCGTACTTCTCGCGGAGCAGGTCCTCGTCCGTCACCTGGAGCGTGCCGACACCCTTCAGTGGGTACAGCACGCGCCGCTCCAGCTTGTCGTCGACCAGCTGGAACAGGTCACGGTCGCCCGTGACGATGTCGACAGGCCCCTCGGCGCGCCCCGTGAACGTACCGATCACGTCGTCCGCCTCGTACCCCTCCACGCCCACGCGCGCGATGCCCACCGCGTCGAGCACGGCCTCGATGATCGGGACCTGGGGGGAGAGGGTGTCGGGGATCTCCTCCTCGTCCGGCGAGCCCGCCGACGTCTCCTCGGCGACGCGGTGCGCCTTGTACGAGGGGATGAGGTCGACGCGCCACTGGGGGCGCCAGTCCGCGTCCATGCACGCCACCAGGTGGGTGGGGCGGTGGTCGTGCACGAGGCGGGTGATGAATTCGAGGAGGCCGCGCACCGCGTTCACCGGGGTGCCGTCCGGGGCCTTCACCGAGTCCGGCACCCCGAAGTAGGCCCGGAAGTACAGAGATGCGGTGTCGAGCAGCATCAGGCGCCGGTCCGCCGATCCTGTCGTGGATGTCGTCTGGGTCACGTTCGCATCATGCCGCACGCCACTGACAGTCACCTCTGCCAGTCACCGAATGTAAGTATGCGATCTGCGTGAGTGAACACACTGTGAACTGGGTAACTCCCCCGTTTGTTTGAGATAAACGGGGGCAGGCGCGGCCACGGAGCGGTGCCGGTCCGTACTTCAACTATTGAGGTCGACCGGTCAAGCGGACGGATCCGTATCGCTCTACGGCCCGCCGGCGGGGGAGGCGGGCCGTGTTGTTTCGACCCGAGAGGTGTATGTGTCCAGGCTTGAAGCCGAAGACCTGTACAAGGTGTTCGGCAGACGACCCGATGAGGCTGTGGAGAAGCTCCGCAGTGGTGCAGACCGTGAGGAGCTGCGGGCCGAAGGAACCACCGCCGCCGTGATCGACGCGTCGTTCACGGTGGAGTCCGGCCAGATCTTCGTCGTCATGGGTCTGTCGGGATCCGGTAAGTCCACGCTCCTGCGGATGCTGAACGGACTCCTGGAGCCCACCGCGGGACACGTGCGCTTCGACGGTGAGGACCTGACTGCCCTGGCGCCCAAGGCGCTGCGCGACGTCCGCTCGCACAAGATCAGCATGGTGTTCCAGCACTTCGCGCTGTTCCCGCACCGCTCCGTGATGGAGAACGCGGGGTACGGACTGGAGGTGCAGGGCGTTCCGCGTGCCGAGCGCGAGGAGCGGGCGGTCGAGGCGCTGCGGCTGGCGGGTCTTGAGGGGTGGGAGAAGTCCTTCCCCGACGAGCTGTCCGGCGGTATGCAGCAGCGTGTGGGTCTGGCCCGCGCGCTGGCCACCGACGCGGATCTGCTGCTGATGGACGAGTCCTTCAGTGCGCTGGACCCGCTGATCCGGCGTGACATGCAGGACCAGCTCCTTGAGCTGCAGAAGACGCTGAAGAAGACGATCGTCTTCATCACCCACGACCTCAACGAGGCCATGCGTCTGGGCGACAACATCGCGGTCATGCGTGACGGGCGGATCGTCCAGATCGGTTCGGCCGAGGACATCCTCGTCACGCCGGCCAACGACTACGTGGCCTCCTTCACCCAGGACGTCGACCGTTCCCGCGTGCTGAGCGCGCGGGCGATCATGGCCGACGCCGAAGACGGCTACGACATGGCCGACGCCCCGGCGAAGATCCACCAGGACGCGCCGATCATCGAGCTGTTCACGCCGTGCTCGACGAGCGAGATACCCGTCGCCGTCGTCGACGACGAGGGCGAACTCCAGGGTGTGGTGCCGCGCGAGCGGCTGCTCGCCGTGCTCGGTGAGCCGATGAAGACCGTCGAGAACGGTACGAACGGTGAGGCCGCCGGCCTCACGAAGGACAAGAAGGACGCCGTCCCGTCGCCGCGTGGCGAGGGCGACGAGCCTGCCGAGAAGGTGAATGCCGGTGCCTAGGATTCCCTTCGGTGACTGGGTCAACAGCATCGTCCAGTGGATGCTGACCCACCTGGACTGGCTGTTCGGCTTCTTCGAGAGCATCTTCAACGGCGTCTACGACGGTCTGAGCGAGGTGCTCCAGGCGCCTGAGCCGCTGCTGCTGGCGGGCATCTTCGCCGTCATCGCGTTCTGGCTGCGCGGCACACTCGGCGCCGTACTGACGTTCATCGGGTTCTGGTTCATCCAGAACCTGGAACTGTGGGACGACGCGATGCTCACGCTGTCGCTCGTCCTCGTGTCGACGATCATCGCGTTGATCATCGGTGTGCCGCTGGGTATCTGGGCGGCGCGCTCGAACCGGGTCAGCAATCTGTTCCGTCCGGTCCTCGACCTGATGCAGACGCTGCCGGCGATGGTCTACCTGATCCCGGCCATTCTGTTCTTCGGCTCGGGTGCACCGGCCGGTATCGTCGCGACGCTGATCTTCGCGGTGCCGCCGGGCGTGCGTATGACCGAGCTGGGTATCCGGCAGGTCGACAAGGAGCTGGTGGAGGCGGCCGACGCGTTCGGTACCAAGCCCAGCAACACCCTGTGGCGCGTGCAGCTGCCCCTGGCGCTGCCGACGATCATGGCGGGTGTCAACCAGGTCATCATGCTGGGCCTGTCGATGGCCGCGATCGCGGGCATGGTCGGCACCGGTGGTCTCGGTGGCGCTGTCAACGAGGCCATCGGCCAGCTCAACGTGGGTCTGGGTGCCGAGGCCGGTATCTCGATCGTGATCCTGGCGGTCTACCTGGACCGTATGACCAGCTCGCTGGGTCAGCAGGTCTCCCCGCTGGGGCGGCGCGCTCTGGCGAAGCTGCGGGTCGCGCACGGTCTGAAGATCTGGTCGTACCGTCCCCGTCCGGCGGTCGCCGTGGTCGGTGTCGTCGTTCTCGCGCTGGTCGCGGGCGGCATGGGCATGTTCGGCCAGAACAACGCCGCCACCTCCCCGGCCGCCACGTCCACGAACGTGGGCCAGGGCAAGAAGATCTCCATCGGCTACATCCCGTGGGACGAGGGCGTCGCCTCGACGTTCCTGTGGAAGGAGATCCTCGAACAGCGCGGTTTCGACGTCGAGACCAAGCAGTTCGACGCAGGCCCGCTCTACACCTCGCTCGCCGACGGCAGCGTCGACTTCCAGACCGACTCCTGGCTGCCGACGACGCACGAGCAGTACTGGAAGAAGTACGGCGACAAGCTTGAGGACCTGGGTTCCTGGTACGGGCCCACGTCCCTTGAGCTGGCTGTGCCGTCCTACATGAAGGACATCAAGTCCATGGAGGACTTGAAGGGCCAGGCCGACAAGTTCGACGGCAAGATCACCGGCATCGAGGCCAGCGCCGGTGAGATGCAGCTGCTGAAGAGCAAGGTCCTCAAGGCCTACGGCCTCGACAAGGAGTACAAGGTCGTCGACAGCTCCACGCCGGCGATGCTGGCGCAGCTGAAGCGTGCGTACGCCGCGAAGAAGCCGATCGCCACGACGCTGTGGTCGCCGCACTGGGCGTACAACGACTACAAGCTCACCAAGCTCAAGGACCCGAAGGGTGCCTGGGGCAAGGGCGACGGGGTGCACTCGCTGGCCCGCAAGGGCTTCGGCAAGGAGTTCCCCGAGGTCAACAAGTGGGTCAAGGACTTCAAGATGAGCGAGACGCAGCTCACGAGTCTTGAGGCCGAGATCAACAAGGTCGGCAAGGGCAAGCAGCAGGACGCCGTCAAGGCGTGGCTGAAGAAGAACCCCGGCTTCGTCAACAAGGTGGCCCCCGTCAAGCAGGGGCCTCCGGCCGAGGCCAAGCGCCCGGTGAACGTCGCGTGGTTCCCGTGGGACGAGGACGTCGCGGTCACGTACCTCTGGAAGAACGTTCTGCAGAAGAAGGGCTACAAGCTCAATCTGAAGCAGATGGACGTCGGCCCGGTCTACACCGGCCTCGCCAGTGGTGACCTGGACGTCAACTTCGACGCCTGGCTGCCGCACGCGCAGAAGAACTACTGGGATGCCAACAAGGACAAGCTCAAGGACCTGGGCACCTGGTACAGCCCGACCTCCTTGGAAGTCGCTGTCCCGTCCTACGTGAAGGGCATCAAGTCCCTCGCGGACCTGAAGGGCAAGAGCAAGACCTTCGACGGGAAGATCATCGGTATCGAGCCCGGTACCGGCGTCATGAGCACCGCCAAGAAGGACGTGCTGCCGGGCTACGGCCTGGACAAGGAGTACAAGGTCGTCGACGGCTCCACGCCGGCGATGCTGGCCGAGCTCAAGCGCGCGTACGCCAAGAAGGAGCCGGTCGCGGTTCTGCTCTGGTCGCCGCACTGGGCGTACAGCGACTACAAGCTGACGAAGCTGGCCGACCCGAAGAAGAAGTTCGGTGAGGGCAACACGATCCGGACGATCTCCAACAAGGACTTCCCCAGCAAGTACCCGCAGCTCACGAAGTGGTTCAAGAACTTCAAGATGAGCGAGGACGAGCTGGCGAGCCTGGAGTCCGTGATCAAGAAGCAGGGTCAGGGGCACGAGGAGGAAGCCGTCTCCACGTGGCTCAAGACGCACCAGGACGTCGCGAAGCGGATGACCGCTTCCTGACCGTCTGACGCGTGATCGCCCGTGAGGGGCGGGTTCCCGAGAGGGGCCCGCCCCTCACGGCGTTTGTGGCGCTCACATGAAACCGCGGGGTGAACATGCGTAGGGTGCATTCAAACGAATCGGGCACATCAAGAAGTGGGAGGGAGCGGACGTCATGGACGAACACAAGGAATCACTTCGCGTGGGCGCGGCCGTCCGACGCCGCCGCCGCTCCCTCGAACTGACCCTTTCGGCCGTCGCCGAGCGCAGCGGCCTGTCGGTGCCGTTCCTCAGCCAGGTCGAGAACGAGCGGGCGCGGCCCAGCCGCCGCTCCCTGGAGAAGGTCGCCGACGCGCTCGGCACCACCGCCGTCGAGCTCCTCGCCGCCGCCGACCCGGCCCGCACCGTGGACCTGGTGCGCGCGGACGACACCTCCGTGGAGAGCGGTACCGGCGAGGACGCGGAGGGGTTCGTCGTACGGTCCCTGGTCCGCGGTCACCACCAGATGCACGCCCAGGAGTTCGTCGGCGACCACGATCCGGGCCGCGAGTTCCAGCTCCGCAACGACGTGCTGATGTATGTGACGCAGGGCGCCGTGGAGGTCGAGGCGGAGGGGCGCGCGTACCGGCTCGTCCGCGGTGACACCCTGTACCTGACCGGTGGCGTGCGGCACCGGTGGCGGGCGACCGTGCCGGACGCGCGCGTGGTCGTCGTGGCCGTCGCCGAGCACATCGACGCGGTCGACGAGCCGGGACCGAAGTAGGCCCGCCGCCGTGCGCGTCGTCTCGCTGGTGCCGTCGCTGACGGAGGCGGTCGCCGTGACGCTGCCCGGGGTGCTCGTCGGCGTGACCGACTGGTGCACACATCCGCCCGATCTCGACGTGGCCAGGATCGGCGGCACCAAGAACCCCGACGTACGAGCGGTTCTCGCGCTGCGTCCGGACCTGGTCGTCGCCAACGAGGAGGAGAACCGGCCGGCCGACATCGCCGACCTGCGCGCGTCCGGCGTCGAGGTGCTGGTCACCGAGGTGCGTGAACTGCCGCAGGCCGTACGGGAGTTGGACTGGCTGCTGCGGGCGTGCGGGGCGGTGACGCGGCCGCGGTGGCTGGACGCCGCGGAGGCCGCCTGGGACCGACTGCCCACCCCTGAGCGCAGGTTGTCGGCCGTCGTGCCGATCTGGCGGCGGCCGTGGATGGTGCTCGGCCGGGACACCTTCGCGGGGGACCTCCTGGCCCGGCTCGGCGTCGACAACGTGTACGCGGGCCACGCCGAGCGCTATCCACGCATCGCGCTCGACGAACTCCGCGCCCGGAACCCGGACGTGGTGATCCTCCCGGACGAGCCGTACCGCTTCACGGCGGACGACGGACCGGAGTGCTTCGAGGGGGCGAGCGTGCTGGTCGGCGGACGCCATCTGACGTGGTACGGGCCGTCGTTGGCGGAGGCGGCGGGGGAACTCAGCTCGGCGCTGCGAGCAGCCGCCCGCTGAGCAGACCGCGCCCCGTGTGGACCGCGGCAACGGTCCAGATCGCCACCAACCCCACGTACAGCACGACGGCCAGACCGTCGAACACCGCGAGGCCCGTGTGCTTGCCCAGGCCCTCCGCGCCGGTCACGCACGTGCCGACGGGGAAGGTGAACGCCCACCACGTCATCGCGAAGCGCATGCCCCGGCGGCGCGCCCGCAGCACCATCGCGAGGGCGAGCGCCAGCCACATCAGGGCGAAGCCCAGCACCGGAACCCCGTACAGGACGGCGAACGCGGTGAAGCCGTGCGCGTACGAGGCGGGGAGCACGCCGCCCGCGACGTCGGCGAACTTGTTGGCGGCCGTCGTCGACTGGCCCAGCGGGCCGAGCACGAGGAACAGCGTCGGAGTGAGCAGCAGCGGCAGCGGGCCCGCCGTGACGAGCCGCGTGAAGATCACCGGCAGCATGACCAGGGTCGCGAGCAGGCTCAGGCCGAACATGGCGTAGCAGGCGAACAGCAGCGTCTGCTGCGCCTGCCCGGACGGCAGATGCGGCAGCAGCAGCGGACCCACGGCCGCGGACACCATCGGCGCGACGACCGGCAGCAGCCACACCGGCGAGGCATCATCGGCGGCGATGCGGTGGCGGACCACCATCAGATACGGGATGGCGACCGCGGCGACGAGCCCGATGGCCGTGCCGACCACGAACAGCACCGCGTCCACGGCGACCGCCGCATCGAGGCCGATCCAGTCCTGTCCTACGAGTACCGTCCCCGCGCCCACCGCGAGGAGCGCCATCGAGAGGCAGCCGTAGAACGGCGCGGCCGTCGGGTCGAGCAGCTGCTCCCTGGCCCGGTCGCGGTGGTGCGTCCAGTGCAGGGCGCGGGCGCCGAGGAGGACGAGGAGCAGCGCGAACGACAGGGCCCACACCACCGTGAGGGCGGTGCGCAGGCCCGTGAACTGGACGGGCAGCGTGGCGCCCCCGTTGGCGATGATCGCGGTGCCCATGACGGAGGCGTACCAGTTCGGGCCGAGCTGCCGGACGGCGGCGCGGACGCCGGTCATCGGGAGGGGGAGGGGACGGGGCGCGGAGTGGGCGGCAGTGACCATGGTCCTACGGTCCCGCCGGCCATCGGCCCCCACCAGGGGCGATCGCGCTATGAGCGCATAACCTGGCCTTATGAGCCAGGAGTACACAGGGATCACGGAGCAGGCACCGGACGCGGGGCTCGCCCACCGCGTGCCCGAACTCGGCGCGCTGCAACTGCTTCTCGCGGTGGCCCGCCTCGGCAGTCTCGGCGCCGCCGCCCGTTCCCTCGGCATCACGCAGCCCGCCGCGAGCAGCCGGATCCGGTCGATGGAGCGGCAGCTCGGGCTCGCCCTCGTCGACCGCTCGCCGCGCGGCTCCCGGCTCACCGACAGCGGCGCGCTCGTCACGGACTGGGCCCGGCCCATCGTGGAGGCGGCCGAGCAGTTCGACGCGGGGGCGTCGGCGCTGCGGGACCGGCGCGACTCGCGGCTGAGGGTGGCGGCGAGCATGACGATCGCCGAGTATCTGCTGCCGCGCTGGCTGATCGCGCTGCGCGCCGAGCGGCCCGACACGGCGGTGTCGCTGCTCGCGGGGAACTCGACGGTGGTCGCGGAGCGGCTGCTCGGCGGTGAGGCGGACCTCGGGTTCGTGGAGGGGCGCACGGTCCCCGCGGGGCTCGACTCGGCGGTCATCGCGCACGACCGGCTGATCGTGGTGACCGCGCCGGGGCACCCTTGGGCGCGTCGCCGTAAGCCGCTGGCCGCGGGGGAGCTGGCCGTCACCCCGCTCATTCTGCGGGAGGAGGGGTCGGGGACGCGGCAGGTGCTCGACGCGGCGCTCGGCGGGCTCGCCCGGCCGTTGATCGAGTTGTCGTCGACGACCGCGGTGAAGTCGGCGGCGGTGAGTGGGGCGGGGCCCTCCGTGCTGAGCGAGTTGGCGGTGGGGGAGGAGTTGGCGGGGCGGCGGCTCGTGGAGATTCCGTTGGAGGGGGCGGAACTGGCGCGGGAGCTGCGGGCGGTGTGGCCGACGGGTCACCGTCCGGTGGGCCCTGCGAGGGACCTGCTGTCGCTGACCCGATCTGGGTGAGGCCGCGGCGGGGTTGCGGTCGCGGGGCTCTGCCCCGGACCCCGCTGCTCAATCGCCGCAGGGGCTTGATGTGGGCACTCGCCGCCGAGGCTGCTTGGTGGGACATTCGCCGCCGGGACTGCTTGATGGGTCACTCGCCGTTGAGGCTGCTTGATGTGGGCACTCGCCGCCAGGGCTGTTTGGTGTGGGCGCTCGCCGTCGAGACCGCATGAAATGGTCACTCGCAGCCGAGCGGGGCGAGTGAAACCGGGTGGCGGGACGATGGTCGTCGGCGGGACCATCGCTTCATGAACTCTGCGCCTTCCGCCGCCGGTGTGCGTGCTCCCTGGAGTGCGTTGCCCGGGGCTGTCCGTATCGGGGTCGAGGAAGTGCTCGGTGCCGCCGTTGTGGAGGCTGTGACGCAGGTCGGGGGGTTTTCGCCCGGGGTCGCCGCGCGGGTCGTGCTTGCTGACGGGCGGCGGGCGTTCGTGAAGGCGGTCAGTGGTGAGGTGAATCCGGTCAGCCCGCGCTTTCACCGCCGGGAGGCGCGGAACGCCGCCGCGCTGCCGGACGGGGTGCCCGCTCCGCGGTTGCTCGGTGCGTACGACGACGGGACCTGGGTGGCCCTCGCCTTCGAGGACGTGGAGGGGCGGCAGCCCCATGTGCCGTGGCGGGCAGGGGAGTTGGGGCGGGTGCTGGAAGGCGTGGGGGAGCTGGCCCGTGTTCTCACGCCTGCCCCGTTCCCCGCACGCGCCGTCGGTGAGGAGCTCGGTGAGCGTTTCAACGGGTGGCGGGTGCTGCTCGACGAGGGGCGGGTGGCGGATGCGGGGCTTGATCCGTGGGCCGTTCGTCACGTCGAGTGGCTGTCCGAACTCGCCGCGCCTTGGGGCGGGTTCGCGTCCGGTGACACGCTCGCGCACGCGGACCTGCGCGCCGACAACATCCTGCTCACCGAGCGCGACGTCGTCTTCGTGGACTGGCCGCACGCCCTGCGCGCCGCTCCCTGGTTCGACCTGCTGCTCATGCTGCCGTGCGTACGGGCGCAGGGCGGGCCCGACCCCGAAGTGGTGTTCGCAGGGCACCCGTTGGGGCGTGCGGCCGACCCGGAGGGTGTCACCCGGACGCTCGCCGCGCTCGCCGGGTTCTTCCTGGAGCACGCGGCCAGGCCCGCGCCGTCCGGCCTGCCCACCCTCCGGCCCTTCCAGCGCGCGCAGGGCGCCGCCGCACTGGCCTGGCTGACGACCCGGCTCAGAAACCGTGCGGCGTACCCGCTGCCCGTACCAGACCTTCCGTGACCCGGGCGTCCTCGCCCATCTCGGGGTGCCACTGCACGCCCATCACCCAGGACATGCCGGGGAGTTCGACCGCCTCCACCGTGCCGTCGTCCGCGTGGGCCGAGGCGACGAGGCCCTTGCCGAGGCGGTCGACCGCCTGGTGGTGGTAGGTCGGGACCTCGGCGGGCTCCGGGACGAGGTCGCCGTAGCGCGTGCCCGGCACCGGAGTGACGGTGTGGGTGCCGAAGGTGCCCGTCTCCTTCACGTGGCCCTCGATGTGCTGCGTGAGCGTGCCGCCCAGGGCGACGTTCAGGAGCTGCATGCCGCGGCAGATGCCGAGCAGCGGCGTGCCGGACGTCAACGCGGCCCGGATCAGGGCGAGTTCCCACGTGTCCCGCTCCCCGGCGGCGGGCCCCGTGCGCGGGTCGCGCTCCGCGCCGTACCGGACCGGATCCACGTCCGGGCCGCCCGCGATGATCACCCCGTCGAGCCGGGCCACCACCGACGGCGCGTGCTTCGGGTCGTCCGGGGGTGTCATCGCGGCGAGGCCGCCGGACTCCTGCACGAGCCGCGGGTAACCGATGGGCAGCAGCGCCGCGGGAAGCTCCCAGATGCCCCAACTGGCCTTGCTCTCCAGGTAGGTGCTGATGCCGATCAGCGGCCTGCTCACCATGGTGTCGCGCTCCCCGTTGCCGTTCCCCGATGCCGTACGTCCCGAGCACCCGAGCGTACGAGATCACGGAGCGCGCCACCGGGGCGTTCAGCATGCGGGCAGCGCCACCGGGGCAGTGTCCACTCGGCGTGCCACGTGGCTGCTTCCCAGGTGGCAGCCCGGCGATTACGTTGTGGTTCCGGTTCACCTGAGGAGGATCTTCCCGTGGCAGACCGCACACCCCCGCTGACCGTGGAGGAGCTGCACGCTCTCGTCAGAGGCGGAGAGATCGACACCGTGGTCCTGGCGTTCCCCGACATGCAGGGCCGCCTCCAGGGCAAGCGTTTCGCCGCCGGCTTCTTTCTCGACGAGGTCCTGGAGCACGGCACGGAGGGCTGCAACTACCTGCTCGCCGTCGACACCGACATGAACACCGTCGACGGCTACGCGATGTCCTCCTGGGACCGCGGCTACGGCGACTTCGCCATGCACCCCGACCTGTCGACCCTGCGCCGCGTCCCGTGGAACGCGGGCACGGCCATGCTCACCGCCGACCTCGCCTGGGAGGACGGCTCCCCGGTCGTCGCCGCGCCCCGGCAGATACTGCGCCGCCAGCTGGAGCGCCTCGCCGAGCTGGGGTTCACCGCCCAGGTCGGCACCGAACTCGAGTTCATCGTCTTCAAGGACACGTACGAGCACGCCTGGGACGCGAACTACCGGGGGCTCACACCCGCGAATCAGTACAACATCGACTACTCCGTCCTCGGCACCGGCCGCATCGAGCCTCTTCTGCGCCGCATCCGCAACGAGATGGCGGGCGCGGGCCTCACGGTCGAATCCGCAAAGGGGGAGTGCAACCCCGGGCAGCACGAGATCGCCTTCCGCTACGACGAGGCCCTCGCCACCTGCGACCAGCACGCGATCTACAAGACGGGCGCCAAGGAGATCGCCGCGCAGGAGGGCTGCTCGCTCACCTTCATGGCGAAGTACAACGAGCGGGAGGGGAACTCCTGCCATATCCATCTCTCGCTCGCCGACGCCGATGGTGTGAACGTGATGGCCGGGCCCGGCGGGCACGGCATGTCGGAGCTCATGCGGCACTTCCTCGCCGGGCAGCTCGCCGCACTGCGCGACTTCTCCCTCCTCTACGCGCCGAACATCAACTCCTACAAGCGGTTCCAGCCGGGCTCCTTCGCACCGACCGCCGTCGCCTGGGGGCACGACAACCGCACCTGTTCGCTGCGCGTCGTCGGCCACGGCCGCTCGACCCGCTTCGAGAACCGGCTCCCGGGCGGGGACGTCAACCCGTATCTCGCGGTGGCGGGGCTCGTGGCGGCGGGCCTGTACGGGGTGGAGAACAAGCTGGAACTCCCCGAGGCCTGCGCGGGCAACGCCTACACCGCCGACTACGCGCACGTCCCCTCCACCCTGCGCGAGGCCGCCGAGCTCTGGGAGAACAGCCCGCTCGCCAAGGCCGCCTTCGGCGACGAGGTCGTCGCCCACTACCGCAACATGGCGCGCGTCGAGCTCGACGCCTACGACGCCGCCGTGACCGACTGGGAACTCCGCCGGGGATTCGAGAGGCTGTGACGCCGTGAAGGGGAGCGCCTTGCTGCACGTACTGAACCCGGCCACGGAAGAGCTCGTGGCCACGATCCCGCCCGCCACCCGCGAGGACGTCGACACCGCCGTCGTCCGTGCCACCGGCGCCCAGCGCGCCTGGTCGGCGGCCGCCCCCGCCGACCGGGCCCGGCTGCTGCGCCGCTTCGCCGCCACCGTCGACCAACACCTCGAAGAACTCGCCCAGTTGGAGGTCAGCGAGGCCGGTCACCTCATCGGCAACGCCCGCTGGGAGGCCGGCAACGTACGCGACCTCCTGGAGTACGCGGCCGGGGGCGTCGAGCGACTGACCGGACGTCAGATCCCGGTGACCGGCGGCCTCGACATCACGCTCCTCGAACCGCTCGGCGTCGTCGGCGTCATCGCGCCGTGGAACTTCCCGATGCCGATCGCCGCCTGGGGCACGGCCCCGGCCCTCGCGGCGGGCAACGCGGTGCTCCTCAAGCCCGCCGAGACGACCCCGCTGACCGCTCTGCGGCTCGCCGAACTCGCCCTGGAGGCGGGGCTTCCCGAGGGGCTGTTCCAGGTGCTCCCGGGGGAGGGGCCCGTGGCCGGGGACGCCCTCGTCGAGCATCCGGGCGTCGCCAAGATCGTGTTCACCGGGTCCGCACGCGTCGGCAAGCAGGTCATGGCCAAGTGCGCGGACCGCGTCAAGCGCGTGACCCTCGAACTCGGCGGCAAGAGCCCGAACATCGTGTTCGCCGACGCGGACGTCGAGGCCGCTGCGCTGGCCACCCCCATGTCGTTCCTCGACAACTCCGGCCAGGACTGCTGCGCCCGCACCCGCATCCTCGTACAGCGATCCGTGTACGAGCGGTACCTGGAGCTGCTCGCCCCGGCCGTGGAGTCGGTCCTCGTCGGCGACCCGTCCGACGAGAAGACGCAGATGGGGCCGCTCATCTCCAAGGCGCAGCTGGAGCGGGTGCGGTCCTACGTTCCGCTGTGCGAGCCCGCCATCAGGGGCGCGGCCCCGCAGGGACCCGGCTTCTGGTTCCCGCCCACCGTCCTCACCGGAACCGCTCCCGACGCGCCCGCCGCCGTCGAGGAGGTCTTCGGCCCGGTCGCCGTCGTCCTCCCCTTCGACGACGAGGCGGACGCCGTGCGCCTCGCCAACGCCACCGACTACGGCCTCGCCGGTTCGATCTGGACCCGCGACGTGGGCCGCGCCCTGCGCGTCTCCCAGGCCGTCCGGGCGGGCAATCTGTCCGTCAACTCTCATTCCGCGGTGCGCTATTGGACCCCGTTCGGCGGCTACCAGCAGTCCGGACTCGGCCGCGAACTCGGCCCTGACGCCCTCGCCGCCTTCACCGAGACCAAGAACGTCTTCATCAGCACGGAGAGCACGGAGGCCTGAACACCTTATGAGCGAAGACATCATCTGCCGCCGCCTCGTCGGCCGCACCGCCGTCATCACCGGCGCCGGCAGCGGCATCGGCCTCGCCACCGCGCGCCGGCTCGCCTCCGAGGGCGCGCACGTCGTCTGCGGCGACATCGACGAGAGCGCGGGCAAGAAGGCGGCCGAGGACGTCGGCGGGACCTTCGTGAAAGTCGACGTCACCGACTCCGAGCAGGTCGAGGCGCTGTTCAAGACCGCGTACGACACCTACGGCAGCGTCGACATCGCCTTCAACAACGCGGGCATCTCGCCGCCCGACGACGACTCGATCCTCGACACGGGCCTTGAGGCATGGAAGCGCGTCCAGGAGGTCAATCTGACCTCCGTGTACCTGTGCTGCAAGGCGGCCATCCCGTACATGCGGCGCCAGGGCAGGGGCTCCATCATCAACACGGCGTCGTTCGTGGCCCGGATGGGCGCCGCCACCTCGCAGATCTCCTACACCGCGTCCAAGGGCGGCGTCCTCGCCATGTCCCGCGAGCTGGGCGTGCAGTTCGCCCGCGAAGGTATCCGCGTGAACGCGCTCTGCCCCGGACCGGTCAACACCCCGCTCCTCCAGGAGCTGTTCGCCAAGGACCCCGAGCGGGCGGCGCGCCGGCTCGTGCACATCCCGGTCGGCCGGTTCGCCGAGGCGACGGAGATCGCGGCGGCCGTCGCCTTCCTCGCCAGCGACGACGCGGCGTTCGTGAACGCCACCGACTTCCTGGTGGACGGAGGCATTTCCGGCGCGTACGTGACACCGGTGTGAGAACTCTGTGGCCGCAGGGCTCATGCGTGTACGGTCCACTCACATGCGTAACAGACATGTTGCCGCGTGGACCTCGGTCGCGGCCGCCGCCCTCATGGCGGCCGCCGGCCTCGCCACACCCGCGGCCGCCGCCACGTCCGCACGGCCCACCGCCGCCAAGTGCCCCCAGCTGTCGACGAAACTGCCCTGGTACGGCCAGAACCGGGCCAAGCTCCAGCGCATGATCGACGAACGGGGAATCTGCGGCGGACACAAGGGCCCGCGTCCCGTCGCCGCGTTCGACTGGGACAACACCGTCGCCAAGAACGACGTCACCGACGCCGCCATCGCCTGGTCGCTCAAGCACGACAAGATCCTGCGGCCCGCGAGCTGGAAGAAGACCAGCAAGTGGATGACCGACGACGCCGACAAGGCACTCACCACCGCCTGCGGCACGGACGTCCCCGTGGGCGCACCGCTGCCCACCTCCACCGACACCGACTGCACGGACGAGATCTTCAACATCCGTGAGTCCGGCGAGACGATGAGCGGCGCCGCCGCCTTCGCGGGCGAGTGGAACCACCGCCGCACCGTGCCCCAGTACGCCTGGGTGCCGCAGCTGTTCGCGGGCCACACCGTCCCAGAACTGGAGTCGTACGCCGCCGCCGCCCGCACCGAGGCGCTCGCCGCGCCCGTCGGCTCCAAGCAGAAGCTGGGCACGCACACCATCCCCGGCTACGTGCGCTATTACGAGCAGCAGCGCGACCTGATCCGTACGCTCCAGCGGGCCGGATTCGACGTCTACATCGTGTCCGCCGGATCCGAGCCGGTGACCGAGGTGTGGTCGCGGGGCGTCGGCATCGACCGGGGGCACACCATCGCCATCCGCTCGGTCCTCGACCGCGAGGGCCGCATCACCACGTACAACGAGGGCTGCGGCGGCGTCGGCGTGAACAAGGGCGAGGCCATCCCGTACATCGACGGCAAGCGGTGCTGGATCAACCAGGACATCTTCCACATCAAGGGGAAGTCGGCCTGGGAGAAGCAGCGCTGGGACAAGCGCATCGCGCTCGGCGGCGGTGACGCCGACACCGACGTGACCTTCGTCGGCGACGCGACCGGCGCCCACCTCGTCCTCAACCGCAACAAGCCCGAGATCATGTGCCGGGCCTACGACAACGCCGACGGACGCTGGGTCGCCAACCCGATGTTCATCGAGCCGTTGCCGCGGAAGACGGGCACGTACCCGTGCTCCACGGCCGGTCACAACAAGCCGGAGGGCGGCTTCGGGCCGCTGCTCAGGGACGACGGCTCGGTCGTCCCCGACCAGGTCGACTCGATCTTCTGAGCCCTGCGTCGATGGGTGAGGGCTACAGGAACGTGTAGCCCTCACCCCGGTACGTCGGCACCGACTCCGTGATCCGGTCGCCCGACACCAGGTGCAGCGACTCGAACCGCTCGCACAGCTCCCCGGCCTTCGCGTGCCGGAACCACACCTTGTCCCCGATGAGCAGATCGTCGGCGGGCGAGCCGAGCAGCGGCGTCTGCACCTCGCCGGGGCCCTCCTGCGCGTCGTAGCGCAGCCCCTCCGGCAGATACGGCACCGGCAGCCGGTCGGCGCCCGCGGCGCCCGAGGCCGGATAGCCGCCGCCGAGCACGGTGACGACACCCACGCCCGGCCTGCGCACCACCGGCTGCGCGAACAGCGCGGCCGGACGCCCGGTGAACGACGTGTAGTTGTCGAACAGCCGCGGGACGTAGAGCCCCGAGCCCGCCGCGATCTCGGTCACGGCCGCCTCCGCCGCCGTGTGCTGCACGCTCCCCGTGCCGCCCCCGTTCACGAACTCCAGGTCAGGCGCCACGGACCGCACCGCGCGCACCACTTCCGCCCGCCGCACCGCCAGCTCCTTGCGCGCCGCGGCCTGCATGAGCCGGATCGCCCGCGAACGCACCGGCCGCCCGGCGAGCGAGTCCCCGACGCCCGCGACATGCCCCTCGTACGCCATGATCCCCGCCAGCCGGAAGCCGGGGCGGCGGGTCACGACGCGGGCCAGGTCCGCGAGTTGGGAGGGCGTACGCAGGGGTGACCTGAGCGCGCCGACCCGGACCCGGCCGCCGAGCGTGCGCCACGAGGTGTCCAGCTCCACGCAGACCCGGATCTCCTCGCGGCCCCCGTCCCGAGCGCCCTCGATCAGCCGCAACTGGGCCGGATCGTCGACCATCACGGTCACGGCCGCCGCCAGCTTCGGGTCGTGCGCCAGCTCCGCGAAGCCGGAGCGGTCGGCGGAGGGGTAGGCGAGGAGCACGTCGTCGAACCCGGAGCGCGCGAGCCACAGCGACTCGGCGAGGGTGAACGACATGATCCCGGCGAAGCCCGGCCTCGCGAGCACCCGTTCCAACAGGGCGCGGCAGCGCACGGACTTGCTGGCGACGCGGATCGGCTTTCCGGCGGCCCGGCGCACCAGGTCGTCGGCGTTGGCGTCGAACGCGTCCAGGTCCACGATGGCCAGAGGGGCGTCGAGATGAGCGGTGGCCCGGTCGTACCGGGCCCGATCGGCGGCGCGCGGTGTCATGGGCGAAGCCTGCCAGACAGGATTACCGCAGGGTAGGGGGACGGATGGTGATGGATCGGTCGATCCCGTGTGCGGAGTACGCGTTGACCTGGTCGGGCCCGTTAGAGTGACGCCCACGTTGGCTTGAGAAGACGGGGGAGGCATGAGTACGGAAGCCCGACGCGTTCCGCCGCGCCCTGCCGGCCCGCCCCAGCCCACCGAACTTCCCCCCACGGCCCCACCGTTGCCCTCCATACCCCCACCGCCCCCGGCCCCGTCGACCCGGCTCCCGGACGCGCCACCAGCCGCGTCGACGGGTGCCCCGCTTCCGCCGGAGGTTCCGGCCGAGTCCACCACCCGGTTGCGCCCAGTACCCCCCGCCCCGGATGGGCAAAATCCAGCCCCTGCGGCGTTTGAGCAGCAGAGCCCCGCGACCGCACCCCCGGTCCCGCCCATGCCCCCCGTCCCACCACAGCCCTCCCGCCGCCCCATAGGCGCGGTCGACATGACCCCCCACCCGGAAACCGCCGGCAGGCCCTTCGTACGGTTCGCCCGCCCGGAGCACTACGACGACAGCACCACGCTCCTGCGCCCCGTCGGCACCCGCCTCACACCGCGGACCGCGGCCGTCGCGGCCTGCCTCGTGCTCGGCCTCGGCCTGATCGGCGGCGCCACGACGGGCTCCCTGCTCACCGGCGACAACAGCGGCCCGCCGTCCGTACAGACCGCGTACCGCGAGGCGGGCCAGCTCTGGCACGGTGTCCCCGTCGACCAGCTGTTCCCGCGCACCCTCAAGGGCGAGGGCGCGGGCCCCGGCCGGGCCGACCGCACCTGGACGCGGATAGCGGTCGCCCCCGACACGACCTGCGCGGATGCCTTCGACCCGCTGCTGCACAAGGCGCTGCGCTCGGCCGGCTGTCTGCGCCTGCTGCGCGCCACGTACACCGACGCCACACAGAGCGGCGTCACCACGGTCGGCCTGATGTTCACCAAGGCCGACGCGGAGGCCACACAGGCGCTGCGCTCCCGCTTCATGGAGCAGGGCCTGGACCGGCGCGACGACCTCATGCCCCGGCCCTACGCCGCCAAGGGCACCCTCGCCGCCGGCTTCGGCGACCACCAGCGCGCGTCCTGGGCGATCAACATCCTCACCGACGCCCCCGTCGTCGTCTACGCGGTCTCCGGCTTCGCCGACGGCCGCACCGTCAGCGAGCCGCAACCCGCCGCCGACGCCATGAAACCCGGCGCCACCAGCGCCCCCGCGCAGGCGGGACTCGGCCACGACGCTCAGGGCGTCGCCGACCGGATCGAACGCGACCTGCGCAAGACGGTCAAGAAGGCCGCCGACCGGGACACGGAGCAGTAGGCATGAACCGCCAGCACATGATCGCCGCGATGGGCGCCGCGGCACTCCTCGCGCTGCTCCCCTCCACAGCCGCCCACGCCGACTCGGTCCGCTCCCAGCAGTGGGGCCTCACCGCGCTGCACACCGACGAGGCCTGGAAGACGACGCGCGGCAAGGGCGTCACCGTCGCCGTCCTGGACACCGGCGTCGACGACGAGCACCCGGACCTCAAGGGCAGCGTGCTGCCCGGCAAGGACCTCATCGGCTTCGGCGCCGAGCGCGGCGACCGCCCCTGGGCCCGGCACGGCACCGCCATCGCCGGCATCATCGCGGGCCACGGGCACGGCAAGGACGAACGCGACGGCGTCATGGGCGTGGCCCCGCAGGCGAAGATCCTCCCGGTCCGGGTGATCCTGGAGGACGGCGACCCGTCCCGCGCGAAGGCCCGCGAGACCCGCGGCAACGCCCTCGCCGACGGCATCCGCTGGGCCACCGACAACGGCGCCGACGTCATCAACCTGTCCCTCGGCGACGACTCGAACACCGCCCACCCCGAGGCGAGCGAGGACGCGGCCGTCCAGTACGCGCTGAAGAAGGGCGTCACCGTCGTCGCCTCCGCGGGCAACGGCGGCGAGCAGGGCGACCGCGCCTCCTACCCGGCCGCGTACCCCGGCGTCATCACCGCCACGGCCGTCGACGCCACCGGCACCCGCGCCTCGTTCTCCACCCGCCGCTGGTACGCCTCCGTCGCCGCGCCCGGCCGCGGCATCGTCACGGCCGACCCCGACCGCAAGTACTACTCGGCGTGGGGGACCAGCGCCGCCTCCGCGTTCGTGTCCGGCGCAGTCGCCCTGGTCCGCGGCGCGCATCCAGGCCTGAGCCCCGCGCAGATCAAGAAGCTCATGGAGGACACGGCCGAGGACCCGCCCTCCGGCGGCCGCGACGACTCCCGGGGCTTCGGCCTCGTCGACCCGGCCGCCGCGATCACCGCGGGCGCGAAGCTGAAGCCACAGCGCCTGACCTCGGCCGCGTACGGCGAGAAGTACTTCGGCCCGGGCCCCGACGACGACTCCGGCGGCTCCCTCGCCACCTGGGCGGGGATGCTCGCGGGCACCATCGGAGTGCTGCTGCTCGGCACGGCCGGCTATCTGTGGCGCGGCCACCGCCTCACGCGCCGCTGACCACCCCCGCGGCGGCCTTCGCCACGTCCTCGACGAGAGCGACGCCCGCGGCCTTGGTGACGCTCCCGTTGGAGACGACGGCCACCAGGTACCGCCGCCCGTCGACGGTGACCTGCCCGACGCTGTTGACGACCCAGAGCCCCGTGGTGCTGCGCGGCAGCCACCCGTTCTTCAGTGCCGCGCCGCCGTCCCCGGCCGCCGACACGCCCCACGCCTGATCGCTCACCACGTTCCGCATGAGCCCCTGGACATACGTCCGCGACTCCCCGCTCAGGGCGAGAGCGTCGTCGCCGACCCCGAACACCTGCTTGAGGAGGGCGAGTTGATCGGCCGCTGTGGTCTGTGTGAGCCCCCACAGCGGCCCGTCGCCACCGCTGGTCCGGGTGAGCCCGAGCCGCTCGTTCGCCGCGTCGAGGCCTTCGGCCCGGCCCAGCTGGTTCCACAGCGCGGTCGTCGCGTCGTTGTCGCTGCTCTCGATCATCGCGGTGGCGTACGCCCGCTCCCGCGCGGTCGGCGTCCGCCCCTCGTCCTGCGCCCGCAGCAGCAGCGCGGCGAGCATGTCGACCTTGACGATGCTCGCGGTGTCGTACGTCCCGCCCCCCGAGGCGTACGACGCGCTCGTCCCGTCGGCCTCGTTCAGCACGGCGACGGACACCTCGCCGCCGTGCCCCTGAGTGGCCGCCTGCACGGCCCCGGCCAGCTCGGCGTCCCTGCGCACGGCCACGTATGACCTCCCTTTTCCGACCCAGGGTCCGCCGAGGAACCGCCCCCGGCCGCTCGGTAGGCTCGGTGAACGTGGCGAACAAGAACATTCCCGACCCCGGCTTCTCCGACGACGACGGTACGGCGGACCCGCACCTGACCGAGGCCCTGGCCGCGTGGTCGAAGGACCGCACGGCCCACGGCCCGGTCCTCGCGGCACTCAAGGACACCCGGCTGCTCGTCCCCGTGGTCGCCGTGCTCGGCGAGGTCGAGGAGGACGAGAACGGCCTGCGCCGCGAGAAGACGTCGGACATGGCGGTCCCGACGCTGAAGGCCGCCGGCCGCAAGGCGCTCCCGGCCTTCACCTCGACCGCGTCGCTCGCCCTCTGGGACCCCGAGGCCCGCCCGGTCGCCGTCCCGCTGCACCAGGCGCTCCAGGCCGCCGCCCACGAGAAGGCCGACACCGTCGTCCTCGACATCGCGGGCCCCGTCCCGTACGAGCTGACGGGCCCGGCCCTGTACGCCCTCGCGGAGGGCCGCACCGACGCCGATCCGCTCGCCGACCCGGCCGTCAGGGAAGCGGCGCGCGCGGCGGTCGCCGCCGAGCCGTCCGTGGCCCGCGCCTACCTGGGACCCGGCCAGTCGGACGGCACGCTGGCCCTGGTCCTCGACGCGGGCGCCGACGTCCAGGCCACGGCCCGGGCCCTCGCCACCCGCATCGCCGCCGATGAAACACTGAGGGCCCGCCTGGTGCGCGGCCTCGACCTGGCACTCCTGCCGACCGAGGCGACGCCGCCGGGCGAGCCCCTCTACGTACGTCAGTGACTTTGGCTACGTACGAAGTACGTAGCCCTTTGATGAGCTCTTTTGGTGAGCCCTTTGTCGCTCAGCCGTACACGGCGCCCGTGTACTTCTCGCCGGGGCCCTTGCCCGGCTCGTCGGGCACGACCGAGGCCTCGCGGAACGCGAGCTGCAGCGACTTCAGGCCGTCCTTCAAGGGAGCGGCGTGGAAGGAGCTGATCTCCGTCGCACTGCCGTCGAGCAGGCCCGCCAGGGCGTGGATCAGCTTCCGTGCCTCGTCGAGGTCCTTGTGGGCGTCGCCCTCATCGGTGAGGCCGAGCTTCACCGCGGCGGCGCTCATCAGGTTCACCGCGACCGTCACGATGACTTCTACGGCGGGCACCTCGGCGATGTCGCGGGTCAGCGCGTCGTAGTCAGGGGTGCCGGGGTTGTCGGTTGCTGGGGTCGCGTCACTCATGGGCCCCACGATATGTCGCGCGCACCCGATTGGGCGCACCCCCCAAGTCCTGCTAACCTTGTGTAACGACCGGCCGGACACCACGCCCTCGCGGATGAAGTGACCGGCCCACAAGTGGAGGCTCCGATCTCCCACCTGACCGCCCGTCCAGGGCGGTGGGTCACCGGTCAGACGGTCCCCGTCGTTCCGTACGGACGACGGAATCGTCCGATGTTGCGCCCCGCGGTTCACCGTGGTGGTGCTCCGGTATTTCTTGGAGCCCCGCCTGTGTACCGTCCGGGGCATTTTCTGTGTTTCGGCGCGGTTGGTACTTACGTCAAAACGTACGCGGCGGTCCGCCAGGCCGTCGTGTGGTGCTACCGAGGAGGATCCATCAGCGCCGAGCCCCGCATCAACGACCGGATTCGCGTTCCCGAAGTGCGACTTGTCGGTCCAAGCGGCGAGCAGGTCGGGATTGTTCCGCTTGCCAAGGCCCTTGAGCTTGCTCAGGAGTACGACCTCGACCTGGTCGAGGTGGCGGCGAACGCCCGCCCGCCCGTATGCAAGCTCATGGACTACGGGAAGTTCAAGTACGAGTCGGCCATGAAGGCCCGTGAGGCGCGCAAGAACCAGGCGCACACGGTCATCAAGGAGATGAAGCTCCGGCCGAAGATCGACCCGCACGACTATGACACCAAGAAGGGTCACGTCGTCCGGTTCCTCAAGCAGGGCGACAAGGTCAAGATCACGATCATGTTCCGTGGTCGCGAGCAGTCCCGTCCGGAGCTCGGCTTCCGGCTTCTGCAGCGTCTCGCGAACGACGTCCAGGACCTCGGGTTCATCGAGTCGAACCCGAAGCAGGACGGCCGAAACATGATCATGGTTCTCGGTCCGCACAAGAAGAAGACCGAGGCGATGGCCGAGGCCCGCGAGGCGCAGGCCGCCCGTAAGGCCGACGCGAAGGCCAACCCCGGCAAGTCGCAGAACCTTGCCGAGGACCAGGTCGACGAGGACGTCGTCGAGGCATCCGCGGAGACCCCCGCCGAGGCTCCGGCCGAGGCATGATCCGTGCGGCGCACAGCCCGTGCGTCACGGATACCAACTGACACAACTGACGTTCCATCACGGCCGGTTCGCGCCACGCACGGACCGGCCGGGAGCGCCACTGACGAGGAGAGAACGGCGCCATGCCGAAGAACAAGTCGCACAGCGGTGCCAGCAAGCGCTTCAAGATCACCGGCTCCGGCAAGGTGATGCGTGAGCGCGCCGGCAAGCGCCACCTGCTCGAGCACAAGTCGTCCCGCGTGACGCGTCGCCTCACCGGCAACGCCGAGATGGCCCCGGGCGACGCCGCGAAGATCAAGAAGCTTCTCGGCAAGTGATGTACGGGCGTCTGCACGCCCTGTACGTCAGCTAGACCGGGACCCATTCGAATTCGGGCCGGGTGACAACAACCCCGGCCCCGCTACAAGGAGTTAACAGTGGCACGCGTCAAGCGCGCGGTGAACGCGCACAAGAAGCGTCGGGCGATCCTCGAGCAGGCCAGCGGCTACCGCGGTCAGCGTTCGCGCCTGTACCGCAAGGCGAAGGAGCAGGTCACCCACTCCCTCGTCTACAACTACAACGACCGCAAGAAGCGCAAGGGCGACTTCCGTCAGCTGTGGATCCAGCGCATCAACGCCGCTGCCCGCCAGAACGGCATGACGTACAACCGCCTCATCCAGGGTCTGAAGGCCGCCAACATCGAGGTGGACCGCAAGATCCTGGCCGAGCTGGCCGTGAACGACATCAACGCGTTCGCCGCCCTCGTCGAGGTCGCGCAGAAGGCGCTTCCGGCCGACGTGAACGCGCCCAAGGCTGCGTGAACGCTCCGCTGAGCCGTATGTGACGTGGGACCCGCAAGCCGTGTGGCTTGCGGGTCCCACGTTGTTCGGGCCCCGTCACCGCATGCCGCACCGCGCGGGGCTCTGCCCCGGACCCCGCTGCTCAATCGCCGCAGGGGCTCAAATGACACCGGAAAGTTAGGCGCATGGTCGCAACGCCCGAGTTGATCTCTTCCAAGTCGCCCCGCGTGGTCGCCGCGCGGCGGCTGGCCAAGCGGAACTTCCGGGGGAAGGAGCGGCTGTTCCTCGCCGAGGGGCCGCAGGCCGTGCGGGAGGCAGCCGCGCACGGCGGGCTCGTCGAGATGTTCGCGACCGTCGACGCCGCCGAGCGCTACGCCGACATCGTCGGGGAGGCCAGGGACGCGGGCGCCCGGGTGCACCTCGCCGAAGAGGACGTCATCGGCGACATCTCCACCACGGTCACCCCGCAGGGCCTCGTCGGAGTGTGCCGGTTCCTGGACACACCGTTCGAGGAGATCCTCGCCGCGCGGCCCAAGCTCGTCGCCGTCCTCGCCCACGTACGTGACCCCGGGAACGCCGGGACCGTGCTCCGGTGCGCCGACGCCGCGGGCGCCGAGGCCGTCGTGCTGACCGACGCCTCCGTGGATCTGTACAACCCGAAGGCCGTGCGGGCTTCCGTCGGTTCGCTGTTCCACCTGCCCGTCGCCGTGGGCGTACCCGTCGAGGAGGCCGTCGCCGGGCTCAAGGAGGCGGGCGTTCGGATCCTCGCCGCCGACGGAGCGGGCGAGGACGACCTCGACGACGAGCTGGACCAGGGGACCATGGGCGCCGCGACCGCCTGGGTGTTCGGCAACGAGGCCTGGGGCCTGCCGGAGGAGACCCGTGCACTCGCCGACGCCGTCGTGCGCGTGCCCATCCACGGCAAGGCCGAGAGCCTCAACCTCGCGACGGCCGCCGCCGTTTGCCTGTACGCCTCCGCGCGTGCGCAGCGTGCCCCCGGAGGGTGCCGCTCCGTCACTCCCGGCTAGTAGGGTGACTCCTCCGGATCGACCGCCGGGAGGGGGAGCGCGGGAGATGAGCGTCGTCAACGGCAGCGGCTCGCGCGACCTGACCGGATCCGACGCGTCCGGTCCGGACGGACTCGCGGCGCTCGGCGTGCACCCCGACGACCTGCCCGACGGCCTCGTCGTCGCGGACGAGCGCGGCCGCGTCATCTGCTTCAACGCCGCGGCGGAGCGCATCACCGCGGTCCGCGCGGACACCGCGCTCGACGCGCCGCTGGAGCGCGTCCTTCCGTTGGAGGACCTCGAAGGCCGCCGCTGGTGGCAGCTCACCGATCCGTACGGCGGGCTCGCCACGAAGGTCCGGCAACCCGAGCGGAACCTGCTGCTGCCGGGCGGCCGGGAGGTCCTGGTCACCGCGCGTTACGTACGCGTCCGGCCGAAAGGGCCCGTGCGCCGCGTCGTCGTGTCGCTCCGGGACACCGAGGCCCGGCAGCGCACCGAACGCAGCCACGCCGAGCTGATCGCCACCGTCGCCCACGAGCTGCGCTCCCCGCTGACCTCGGTCAAGGGCTTCACCGCGACGCTGCTCGCCAAGTGGGAGCGGTTCACCGACGAGCAGAAGCGGCTGATGCTGGAGACCGTCGACGCCGACGCCAACCGCGTCACGCGGCTCATCGCCGAGCTGCTCGACATCTCCCGCATCGACTCCGGCCGGCTCGAACTGCGGCGCCAGCCCGTCGACGTCGCGGCGGCCGTCTCCCGGCACATCCAGGCGCACGTCGCCGCGGGCCAGTCGGCCGAGCGGTTCCTGCTGCGCGTCAAGCATCCGCTGCCCGACCCGTGGGCCGATCCGGACAAGGTCGACCAGGTGCTGAGCAACCTGCTGGAAAACGCGGTGCGCCACGGCGAGGGAACCGTCACCATTGATGTCGAGCCGACCCGGCCCACCGGCACGTCGGTCACCGTGAGCGACGAGGGCCCAGGCATCCCGGAGGAGTCCATGAACCGCGTCTTCACCCGCTTCTGGCGGGGCAGCAAGCGCGGCGGGACGGGCCTCGGGCTCTACATCGTCAAGGGCATCGTGGAAGCGCACGGCGGTTCGATCACCGTCGGCCGGGCCTCCGGCGGCGGCGCCGAGTTCCGATTTACGTTGCCCGTGGCGACGCCGGCGTATCTCACCAGCTGAGTACCAAGGCCCCACGGGCGCATTCGTACACCTCACCCCCGCCAGACGAGTAGATCCGCGCTCCCGCCTGACCGGATCGGCCCGGCACGCACGCTCGCGGCGTTGTCGTCACTCGACGATGCTCCGCATCGACTCCCTCCTCCGCCTTGCGATCGCACGCGCCAGGCCGATCCGGTCCCGCCCTTCGGGCGGACGACGGGAGCGCGGATCTACTCGTCTAGACTCGTCCTTTGGCACGTTTGCGTCCCAGCCACTCGACGGCCGTCGAACGCGTCTGCGGGACCCTCAGCCACGCCAATCGGAAGCACGGGAAGAGATGTCGGCACCGAACAAGTCGTACGACCCTGTCGAGGTCGAGGCACTGAAACCGGAAGAGATCGAGCGCGTCCAGGGAGAGGCGCTCGCCGCCTTCGCCGCCGCGGACTCGCTCGAGGCGCTTCAGGAGGCCAAGACCGCGCACACCGGCGGCACCTCGCCGCTCGCGCTCGCCAACCGCGAGATCGGCGCGCTGCCGCCGCAGGCCAAGGCCGCGGCAGGAAAGCTCGTCGGGCAGGCCCGCGCAACCGTCGGCCGGGGCCTCGCCGCCCGCCAGGCCGAGCTGGAGGCCGAGCGCGACGCACGCGTCCTGGTCGAGGAGGCCGTGGACGTCACGCTGCCCCACGACCGTGCGCAGGCCGGCGCCCGGCACCCGCTGACCACGCTCTCCGAGCGCATCGAGGACGTCTTCGTGGCCATGGGCTACGAGGTCGCCGAGGGCCCGGAGATCGAGGCCGAGTGGTTCAACTTCGACGCGCTCAACATCGGCCCCGACCACCCCGCCCGCGGCACCCAGGACACCTTCTTCGTCCAGGGCGCCAAGGAGGCGCAGGGTGAGGACGAGGCCGGTCTGGTGCTGCGTACGCACACCTCGCCCGTGCAGATCCGTTCGATGCTCGACCGCGAGCCCCCGGTCTACGTGATCTGCCCCGGCCGCGTGTACCGCTCCGACGAGCTGGACGCCACGCACACCCCCGTCTTCAACCAGGTCGAGCTGCTCGCCATCGACGAGGGCCTGACCATGGCGGACCTCAAGGGCACCCTCGACCACATGGTCCAGGCGCTGTTCGGACAGGGTATGAAGACGCGGCTGCGCCCGAACTTCTTCCCGTTCACCGAGCCGTCCGCCGAGATGGACATGGTCTGCTACGTGTGCCGCGGCGAGTCCGTCGGCAACGCCGACCGCCCCTGCCGCACCTGCTCCTCCGAGGGCTGGATCGAGCTGGGCGGCTGCGGCATGGTCAACCCGAAGGTGCTCGTCGCCTGCGGTGTGGACCCCGAGAAGTACAGCGGATTCGCCTTCGGGTTCGGCATCGAACGGATGCTGATGTTCCGCCACAACGTCGAAGACATGCGAGACATGGTCGAGGGTGACGTCCGTTTCACCCGGCCGTTCGGGATGGAGATCTGATGCGTATCCCGCTTTCCTGGCTGCGGGAGTACGTCGATCTCCCCGCCTCCGAGACCGGCCGCGACGTGCAGGCCAAGCTCGTCTCCGCCGGCCTTGAGGTCGAGACCGTAGAGCAGCTCGGCGCAGGCCTCAAGGGCCCCCTCGTCGTCGGTCAGGTGCTGACCATCGAGGAGCTGGAGGGCTTCAAGAAGCCGATCCGCTTCTGCACCGTCAACGTCGGGCAGGCCAACGGCACCGGTGAGCCGCAGGAGATCGTCTGCGGCGCCCGGAACTTCGCCGTCGGCGACAAGGTCGTCGTGGTCCTGCCGGGCGCCGTGCTGCCCGGCGACTTCGCGATCGCCGCGCGCAAGACGTACGGCAGGACCTCGCACGGCATGATCTGCTCCGGCGACGAGCTGGGCATGGGCGACGACGGCAGCGGCGGCATCATCGTGCTGCCGCCGGAGCACGAGGTCGGCACCGACGCCATCGAGCTGCTCGAACTGGTCGACGAGGTCCTCGACATCGCCGTCACCGCCAACCGCGGCGACTGCCTGTCCATCCGCGGCGTCGCCCGCGAGGCCGCCATCGCCTACGGTCTGCCGCTGCGCGACCCGGCCCTCCTCGACGTGCCGACGCCGAACGCCGACGGCTACCCGGTGCAGATCACCGACCGCCTCGGCTGCGACCGCTTCACCGCGCGCACGGTCGGCGGCCTGGCCCCCGAGGCCCGCTCGCCGATCTGGCTGCAGCGCCGCCTGCAGAAGGTCGGCATGCGCCCGATCTCGCTCGCCGTCGACGTCACGAACTACGTGATGATGGAGCTCGGCCAGCCGCTGCACGCCTACGACCGCACCCTGGTCCAGGGCGCGATCGGCGTCCGCCGCGCCGAGCAGGGCGAGCGGCTCACCACCCTCGACGGCGCCAAGCGCACGCTCGACGCCGAGGACCTGGTCATCACCGACGACCGAGGCCCCATCGGCCTCGCCGGCGTGATGGGCGGCGCCAACACGGAGATCGCCGACCACGAGGAGAGCGCCGGTACCACCGACGTCGTCATCGAGGCCGCGCACTTCGACGCCGTCTCCATCGCCCGCACCGCGCGCCGCCACAAGCTGTCCTCCGAGGCGTCCAAGCGCTTCGAGCGCGGCGTCGACCCGCAGGCCGCGTCGGCCGCCGCCCAGCGCGCCGTCGACCTGCTCGGGCTGCTCGCGGGCGGCAAGGCAGGCCCCGGTGTCACCGAGGTCGTCGCCCCGTCCGGGCCGCACACCATCACCGTCCCGGCCGACCACCCGGACAAGGTGGCGGGCGTGGCGTACGGCCGCGAGACCGTGGTGCGCCGCCTCCAGGCGGTCGGCTGCGACGCGTACGGCCAGGACGTCCTGACGGTCACCGTGCCGTCCTGGCGCCCCGACCTCGTGGACCCGAACGACCTCGCCGAAGAGGTCATCCGCCTGGAGGGCTACGAGAACCTGCCCTCCACGCTGCCCAAGCCCCCCGCGGGCCGTGGCCTGACCGCGCGGCAGCGCCTGCACCGCCGCGTCGGCCGCGCCCTGGCCGGTGCCGGGTACGTCGAGGCGCTCAACTACCCGTTCCTGGGCGAGGGCGTCTTCGACCAGCTCGGCCTGGAGGCCGACGACGCCCGCCGCAAGGTCGTCAAGCTGATCAACCCGCTCAACGACGAGGAGCCCGCGCTCCGTACGACGCTGCTGCCGGGCCTGCTGAACGCGCTGCGCCGCAACGACGGCCGCGGCAGCCACGACCTGGCGCTCTTCGAGACCGGCCTGGTGTTCCGGCCGACCGGCGAGGAGATCGCCCCGGTCCGCCTCCCCGTCGACCGCCGCCCGACCGACGAGGAGATCGCCGGTCTGGACGCCGCGCTGCCCGCGCAGCCGCGCCGTGCCGCCGTCGTCCTCGCGGGCGCCCGCGAGCAGGCCGGCTGGTGGGGCAAGGGCCGCCCGGCCGACTGGGCCGACGCCGTCGAGGCCGCGCGCATCCTCGCCCGCGAGGCACACGCGGAGCTCACGGTCCGCGCCGACCGGCACGAGCCGTGGCACCCCGGCCGCTGCGCCGCCCTGTACGTGGGCGACCAGCTGATCGGCCACGCCGGTGAGCTGCACCCGCGCGTCGTCAAGGCGCTGAGCCTGCCCGAGCGCACCTGCGCGATGGAGCTGGACCTCGACGTCCTGGAGCGGGCCGGCACCGGTCCGCTGGAGGCGCCGCGGATCTCCACGTTCCCCGTCGCCACGCAGGACGTCGCGCTGATCGTCGGCAAGACGGTCCCGGCCGCCGAGGTCGAGCAGGCACTGCGCGAGGGCGCCGGTGAACTCCTGGAGTCCATCCGCCTGTTCGACGTGTACGAGAACGCGGAGCAGCTCGGCGAGGACAAGAAGTCGCTCGCCTACGCGCTGTGCTTCCGGGCCGGCGACCGCACGCTGAAGGCCGACGAGGCGTCAGCCGCGCGCGACGCCGCGGTGGCGCTCGCCGCCGAGCGCACGGGCGCGGTGCTGCGCGGCGCGTAACAGCGCAACGTAACAGCGCACGCAGGCGCACATGAGGGGTGCATCCGGGAGACCGGGTGCACCCCTCACTCGTTCGAGTGGGGATTCTCCATGATCCGGTCCCGAACGGGCAGGCGATCGACAGAATCATTGCGGCCGCCGGGCCGACCGGCGAGCGCGCGCTGTAGTGGGCCGAGGGGGCCGTCGGCATGATCCGTATCAAGACCAAGGCGCCCACCGGACTCGAACCCCGGCGCGTCAGGCGCACGTTGATGCTGGGCCTGCCGACCATGTGGGGTGCGGTCGCCATGACGTACAAGTTCGTCTGCCCGCTCGCGCAGCTGGACGGGACGGGTGCGCGGATCGCGACCAGCGCCGTGTTCTTCGCCGTCGGCACCGGGCTGATATTGCGCGTACGCCACACCCTGATGCGGGAGTTGAGTGAGACGCGGGCCGTCGCGGACGCCGCGCAGTCCGCGGTGCTGCGCCCGCTGCCGCCCCGGCTCGACGGTCTCGCACTCGCGGCGGGACAGCTCTCCGCCGACCGCGCCGCCAGCGTCGGCGGCGACCTGTACGACGTCGTCGCCACCGACCACGGCGTCCGCGTGGTCATGGGCGACGTACGAGGGCACGGGATCGCCGCGCTCGGCACCGTCGGCGCCGTCCTCGGCAGCTTTCGCGAGGCCGCGCACGACGAGGAGGAACTCGGGCCGCTGCTGCGCCGGTTGGAGCGCGCACACGCCCGCTACCTGCGCCAGTGCGCCGGGGACGGGCACCCGGTCGCGGAGGAGTTCGTGACGGTGCTGCTCCTGGAGATCCGGGGGGACGGCGCGGTGCACGCCCTCAACTGCGGTCACCCGTGGCCGTATCTGCTGCGTCCCGGCGCCGTGCGCTGCGTGGAGCCGATGAGCGGCGGCGATCCGATGCCGCCGCTCGGCCCGTTCCCGCTGCCCGCCGAGCTGCCGCCCGTGTGCTGCGGGCGGGTCCGGCCCGGCGAGGGGCTCCTCCTGCACACCGACGGCGTCGAGGACGCCCGAGACCGCCACGGCCGGTTCTTCGCACTGCGCTCCACACTCGACGGGGCGGTGCGCCGCGGCCCCATCACTCCGCAGGCCGTCATCCACGCCGTCTACAGCCGGCTCCTGTGCCACGTCGGCGGACGGCTCGGCGACGACGCCGCGCTGCTCGTGCTGCGCAACGACCGGAGCAGGGTGCCCGCCCAGCACACCGGGCCCGACGTGCGCACCCCCCACAAAGTGCTCTGAGAACCCGGCCGTTCACGACCGTTCTTCACGGCCGTTCTTCACGACCGTACGAGGCCGGGGGCCGCGTCGTCCGCCCGTCGCGGAGTGGGTCGGGCAGGCGAGCGGGCGGACGACGCGGGATTCGGGCCGTCGCGCTGTACGAGGGGGAGCCGACGGCCCGGCCGGCCTCTTGCGAGGCAGTTCAGTCAAGCGGGTACCAACCAGCCACAACAGCGCGCACACGTCACGGACTTGGGCATTCCGATCACACCCCGTGTGAAGGCGGCTCCACTAGGCTGACGGCACCGGGCCAATGAAGGGCAACGGAGGCTCTCGATGCAGCCCAACACCTTGCTCGACGCGATTCTCGACGAGGCCGGGATCTCCCACGCGGGACTCGCGGCCCATGTGAACCAGATGGGCAAAGCGCGCGGCCTCGCCCTCCGCTACGAACACACGGCGGTCGCCCGCTGGCTGAAGGGCCAGCGGCCGCGCGGCCAGGTGCCCGACCTGATCTGCGAGGTGCTGGCGGCGCGGTTGCAGCGGCACGTCATCCTCGACGACATCGGCCTCGGCGTCTCCTGCGAGCCCGCCGCCGCGCATGTGACCACGCTGTCCGGCTTCGTGGAGCGGGCCACCGCTCTGTGGCGCTCCGACCAGCAGCAGCGCCGGCACATCCTGGACGCGCCCGCCGTCACCGGCACCCCGGCCGTGATGCCGGTGTGGGAGTGGGAGAACCCGCCCGAGGACAACGACGTGTCGCGCGGCGGCCGCCATCCGGTCAGCGTCGCCGACCTGGAGATGATGCGCTCGGCCCGCGCCCACTACGAGCAGATGTACCGCAAGGCGGGCGGCATAGCGACGCGCAGCCGCATCGTCGGCTTCCTCAACACGGAGGCGGCGCCGCTCCTGCGCGGCAGCTACACCGACGACACCGGACGCCAACTGCACCGCGCCACGGGTGGGTTGGTGGCCATCGCGGGCATCTGCGCCTACGACTCCGACGCGCACGGGCTCGCGCAGCGCTACTTCCACCAGGCGCTGCGGCTCGCGAAGGCCAGCGCGGACAGGGGACTCGGGGCGTACGTCATCGCGCTGCTCGTCAACCAGTCGCTGCACATGCGCGATCACCGGCAGGCGGTCGCCTTCGCGGAGGCCGCGCTGCGGGCCGCCGGGCGGCATATCTCGCCCGCGCTCGCCTCGGATCTGTACGCGATGCAGGCGAAGGCGTACGCGCACCTCGGCGACGGCACGAGCGCCCTGGAGTGCATCCGGCGTGCCGAGTCCGCCGCCGATCGCATCCGGCGCGGGCACGAGCCGGACGAGACGGGTTACGTGCAGCCGGGATTCGTCAACGTACAGGTGGCGGAGGCCCTGTTGAGTCTCGGGGACTACGCGGCCGCGAAGGAGCACGCGCAGGAGGCGGTGCACACCCCTGCGCACGATCGGGGGCGTGTGCACCGGCTCGCCGTGCTCAGCCAGATCCAGCTCAGACAGGGGAACGCGGAACAGGCCGTGGCCACCGCCGTGGAAATGGCCGAGACCGCTCGGGGCATGGAGTCGCAGCGGCTGCGCGACAGACTCCGGGCGGTGCGCGAACACCTCGTACGCAGCGGTTGCGCGGGTACGGCCGAGGCCGCCGAACTCATCGACGGAGCGCTGCGCGTGCCGCTCTGAGCCATTACGCGGGGAGACCGCGAACGCCACTGCTGCGATATTGCCATCAACTCGGCGGAAGGTGGCAGAACCGTGCAGTGGACGAAACAGAACGAACAAACTGTGTATGCAAACCGATGGTTCAGCGTCAACCTGGCAGACGTCGCTCTGCCGGACGGCCGGCACCTCGACCACTTCGTGATACGGCTGCGCGCCGTGGCCGTCGCCACGATCGTCAACGAGGCGCATGAAGTGCTCCTGCTGTGGCGGCACCGCTTCATCACCGACAGCTGGGGCTGGGAACTCGCCGCGGGTGTCGTCGAGGACGGGGAGGACATCGCGTACGCGGCGGCAAGGGAATTGGAGGAGGAGACCGGCTGGCGGCCGGGACCGCTGCGGCACCTGATGAGCGTCGAACCGTCCAACGGCCTCACGGACGCCCGGCACCACATCTACTGGACCGACGAGGGAACGTACATCGGCCACCCCCAGGACGATTTCGAGTCGGACCGCAGGGAATGGGTCCCGCTCAAACTCGTCCCCGACATGATCGCTCGCGGAGAGGTCCCGGCCGCCAACATGGCGGCCGCACTACTTCTCCTGCACCACCAAAACCTCGGCTAGCGCCCTTCGGGGGCTAGTGTCCGAGGGCCTGCCACACCGCGATGACCAGCGCTCCGACCGAGGTCAGGGCGGCCACCGTGGGCAACGGCCAGCGGGTGTTCTCGAGAGAGCTGAGCCGGGTGCTGAGGTCGTCCTGATCCTTGACGGTCTGGTCGTCGCGGTGCGTGTGCAGCGCCAGTTGACCGTCGATGCGGGCCAGTTGGACCTCGAAGACCCGTCGTAACTCTGCGAGTTCTTCGGGGACCACGGGATTCTCCGGGTCGGTGGTCACGAGTGCGCTCCTTTCCGTAGGCGTGACATCACTTGATGTACGCACCGGAAGTCAACTCGGCTGGTGGGCGCGGCGGGAGCGTGTGCGGACGGCATATGCGGGTCTGTGGCGCGCACCCCGTGCGAACGCGATGGGCCCGGTGCTCCGAAGAACACCGGGCCCACTCGGGGATTACGCTGCGTGCTCAGGCGTAGGTGTAGAAGCCCGAACCGCTCTTGCGGCCGAGCCGGCCCGCGTCGACCATCCGCTGCAGCAGCGGGGGAGCGGCGTACAGCGGCTCCTTGTACTCGTCGTACATCGAGTCCGCGATGGAGACGATGGTGTCGAGGCCGATCAGGTCGGCGAGCTTGAGCGGGCCCATCGGGTGGGCGCAGCCGAGCTCCATGCCGTTGTCGATGTCCTCGCGGCTCGCGATGCCCGACTCGAACATCCGGACGGAGGAGAGCAGGTACGGCACGAGCAGCGCGTTCACCACGAAGCCCGAGCGGTCCTGGGCGCGGATGGCGTGCTTGCCGAGGATCTTCTCCACCATGACCTGGGCGCGGCTGATCGTGCCCTCGGAGGTGGTGAGCGCCGGGATCAGCTCGACGAGCTTCTGCACCGGTGCCGGGTTGAAGAAGTGGATGCCGACCACGTGGTCCGGGCGGGACGTCGCCACGGCCAGCTTCACCAGCGGGATGGAGGAGGTGTTCGACGCGAGGATCGCGTCGGCCCGGGTCACGACCTGGTCGAGGACCTGGAAGATCTCCGTCTTCACCTGCTCGTTCTCGACGACCGCCTCGATGACGAGGTCACGGTCGGAGAACTCACCGAGGTCCGTGGTGAAGGTGAGACGCTCCTGCGTCTCGGCCAGCTCCTCCTCGGTGATCTTGCCGCGTGAGGCCGCCTTCGAGAGGGAGCTGAGCAGCCGCGTGCGCCCGTACTCCAGGGCCTCGCCGGTGGTCTCGGCCACCATCACGTCGAGTCCCGCACGGGCGCAGACCTCCGCGATTCCGGCGCCCATCTGGCCGCAACCCACCACGCCGACGCGTTGGATGTCACTCAAGGGGTCCGTCACCTCGTGCCTTTCGCTCTTCGTCCGGGGATCATCGATGCCGGGGCACGGTGTCTCGCCGGGGGCTTCCGGACCCGCACGTTACCCCGTAGACATGAGTGGGGTGGAGCCCGGGTTAACGCCTGTTCATGCGGGCCCCACCGTGTCACACGAGGTTGGGGGGAACCTATGGGACGTATCTCACGTATTTCGCGGCGCGGTTTCACTCTCGGGGCGGCCCTCGCACTGACCGCGCTGACGGCGGCGGACGCCGCCGCCTCGGTGCCGGTACGGCGGGAGCTGCGGGGCATGTGGCTGGCCACCGTGGCCAACCGGGACTGGCCCTCGCGGGCGGGCCTGAGCGCCGCCGAGCAGCGCGCCGAACTGATCGCGCACCTGGACACAGCCGTTCGCCGCCGGCTCAACACCGTGATCTTCCAGATCCGGCCGACCGCGGACGCCCTGTGGCCCTCCGCTCACGAGCCGTGGTCCGCCGTCCTCACGGGAACGCAGGGGCAGGACCCCGGCTGGGACCCGCTGGGCACGGCGGTCGCCGAGGCGCACGCGCGCGGCCTGGAGCTGCACGCCTGGTGCAATCCGTACCGGATCGCCAACCACACGGACCCGGGCCGCCTGATCCCCACCCATCCCGCGCGGCTGCACCCCGACTGGGTGGTCACCTACGGCGGCAAGCTCTACTACAACCCCGGACTGCCGGAGGTCCGCCGTTTCGTCACGGACGCGATGCTGGACGCGGTCGAGAAGTACCCCGTCGACGCCGTGCACTTCGACGACTACTTCTACCCGTATCCCGTCGCGGGACAGACCTTCGACGACGACGCGGCCTACGCCACGTACGGCGGTGGCTTCCCCGACCGGGCGGCCTGGCGGCGCGACAACATCGACCGGCTGATCCGGGAGATGGCGGCGCGCATCAAGAAGACCAGGCCGCGTACCCGGTTCGGCATCAGCCCCTTCGGGGTGTGGCGCAACAAGGCGACCGACCGGCTGGGCTCCGACACCACGGCCGGTGTGCAGACGTACGACGACCTGCACGCGGACACCCGTAAGTGGGTGCGCGAGCGGTGGATCGACTACGTGGTGCCGCAGGTGTACTGGAACATCGGGTTCGCGGCGGCCGACTACGCGAAGCTCGTGCCGTGGTGGGCCGAGGTCGCGCGGGGTACGGGCGTGCGCCTCTACGTAGGCGAGGCGCTCTACAAGGCCGGCGATCCGGCGCAGCCCGCCGCCTGGCAGGACCCGGCCGAGCTGTCCCGGCACCTCACGTTCGCGGGCCGCTTCCCGGAGGTGCGCGGGCACGTCTTCTTCTCGGCCAAGGAGGTCGGGCAGGACAGGAACGGCGCGATGGCCCGCGCGGTGGCGGACCACTACAGCTGACGGCGGGGTCAGGTCTTTTTGGTGGCCGGGTGCCGGACGACCGCGTCCGGACCCGGCGACATGATCGCCTCGTGCCCGTCCTCGTACCGCACCCGGAACGGCGGATCGCCGTCCGCGCCGAGCACTTCGACGATCTGCGCCACCCGGTCGTGCTGCCCGACGACCCGGCCGTGCACCAGGAGCTGGTCACCTACGGTTGCGCGCATCAGGAGTGACCTCCTTAGTACGTGCCGTGCTTTGCGCCAAGTGTACGGCGGTGCGCGGAGCTTGGACCCTCCTCAGCCACGCGCGCGTTGGGTGGCCGCGATGCACAGCAGCACCGCCGCCGCGGTGAGCGGCGCCGCGACCGGCAACGCCTCGCCGAGCAGGGCGACCGACCAGACGAGGGTCAACAGCGGCTGTGCGAGCTGGAGTTGGCTCGCCTTCGGGATGCCGATCAGCGCCATGCCCTTGTACCAGACGACCAGGCCGAGGAACTGCGAGCCGACCGCCACCCACAGCAGCCCCGCCACGGCGTGCCCGGTCAGGTGCACCGGCTCGTACGGGAGGGAGATCGCCGCGCCCGCCACGGCGAGCGGCAGGCACAGTACGAGCGCCCACGCGATGACCTGCCAGCCCGGCAGCACGGACGCGAGCCGGCCGCCCTCGGTATAGCCCGCCGCGCAGATCAGCAGCGCCCCGAAGAGGTACAGGTCGGCCCGGGTGAGGGCGCCGCCGCTCTGCTGCACCGTGAACGCGATGACCGCCGCCGCGCCCACGCACGAGGCGATCCAGAACGTGCGCGAGGGCCGGGTCCCGGTGCGTATCGACGAGAAGACGGCCGTGGTCAGCGGCAGCAGGCCGACGACGACGGCGGAGTGCGCGGTCGTCGCCGTCTCCAGCGCGAGCGTGGTGAGCAGCGGGAAGCCGAGCACCACTCCGGCGGCGACGACGGCGAGGCCCGCCCAGTGCCGTCGCTCGGGGACGCGGACCCGCAGGGCCAGCAGACAGGCGCCCGCGACGAGCGCGGCCAGGGCGCAGCGCACGCTGATCAGCGAGTAGGGGCCGAAGCCTTCGAGACCCCAGACGGTGGCGGGGAAGGTGAGCGAGAAGGACGTGACACCGACGGCGGCGAGCAGGGTTCCGGCGAGCCGGCCCGGCCGGTTCCGGGGCTTGGCCCGGGGCGCGAGCGGGGCGGCCGCGGCGGTCGGCCGCTCGGCAACTGCTACCCGATCTCGCTCGATAGCGCTATTCTGTGCTCTCATGCAACAGAGTAGCAGCGTGGGCGAACTGGCGAAACAGCTCCGATCCGAGCTGAACCGCTACTCACCGGGCGAAAAGCTGCCGTCGAGCCGCACCCTCGTCGACCGCTTCAAGGTCAGCCCGGTGACCGTTTCCCGCGCGCTCGCCCAGCTCGCCGCCGAGGGCCTCGTCGTCACCCGGCCCGGGGCCGGCGCCTACCGGGCCGAGGCGCGGGCCACGGCCGGACCCGTCGGCGACACCTCCTGGCAGGAGGTCGCGCTGAGCGCCGACGCCGCGACGGAGGTCGTGCCGCGCGCGGTCGACGCGGCGGGCGTCCTGGTCACCCTCTCGCCGCCGCCACCCGGCGTCATCGAGCTCAACACCGGCTATCTGCACCCGGTGCTGCAACCGGGCGCCGCCATGTCCGCCGCCCTCGCGCGCGCCGGACGACGCCCCGGCGCCTGGGCCAAACCGCCCGTCGACGGACTCCCCGAACTGCGCGAGTGGTTCGCGCGCGGCATCGGCGGGGCGGTCTCCGCGTCGGACGTACTGATCACGTTCGGCGGGCAGTCGGCGCTCACCACCGCGCTGCGCGCACTCGCGCCGCCCGGCGCCCCCGTCCTCGTCGAATCGCCCACGTATCCGGGCATGCTGGCGATCGCGCGGGCGGCGGGACTGCGGCCCGTGCCGGTGCCCGTGGACCGGGACGGTGTGCGCCCCGAACTCCTCGCGCAGGCCTTCAGGGCGACCGGCGCCAGACTCTTCGTGTGCCAGCCGCTGTTCCAGAACCCGACGGGAGCGGTGCTCTCCGGCGACCGCCGCCCCGAAGTGCTGCGGATCGCGCGGGAGGCCGGGGCGTTCGTCGTCGAGGACGACTTCGTGCGCCGGCTCGTCCACGAGGACGCGGGACCGCTGCCCCGGCCCCTCGCGTCCGACGACCCTGACGGCGTCGTCGTGCACGTCTGCTCGCTCACCAAGGCGACGTCGCCGAGCCTGCGCATCGGCTGCCTTGCCGCCCGCGGGCCCGTCCTGGAACGGCTGCGCGCGATCCAGGTCGTCGACCACCTCTTCGTCCCGCGCCCCCTCCAGGAGGCGACGCTCGAACTCGTCGGATCCCCGGCCTGGCCGCGCCATCTGCGCACGCTGGCGGGGAAGTTGAGGTCCCGCCGCGACATCCTGGCGGCCGCTATCACCACGGACCTGCCCGCGCTCGACCTCACGCACATCCCGGCCGGCGGCTACCACCTGTGGCTGCGCCTGCCGGAGGGCAGCGACGAGGCGGCGCTGGTCGCGGGCGCCCTGCGCGCGGGCGTCGCGGTCGCCCCCGGCCGCCCGTACTTCTCGGCCGAGCCCCCGGCGCCGCACATCCGCCTGAGCTTCGTGGGCGTCGCGACGACCGCCGAGATCACCGAGGGCGTCCGGCGCCTGAAGACGGCCTGCGCGGAGCTGCTGCCCGCGAATCCACTCGCCGCACACGCGGCCGACCTGTGAGGATCCCCGTATGACCAGCTCTCTGCCCGACGGCTACGCGATATCCACCGACCTCGCCCGCATCGACACGGACCGCGTCCACGCGTGGCTGTCCGAGGACGCGTACTGGGCGATGGGGCGCCCGCGCGCCCAGCAGGACAAGGCGCTCGCCGGCTCCCTCAACTTCGGCGTGTACGACGCGGCTTCGGGTGAGCAGGTCGCCTACGCGCGCGTGGTCACGGACGCGGCCACGTTCGCCTGGCTCTGCGACGTGTACGTCGACCGCTCGGTCCGCGGCAAGGGCATCGGCAAGGCGATGGTGACGGCGGTCCGCGACCACCTCCAGTCCCTCGGCATCCGCCGCGTACTCCTGGCGACGAAGGACGCGCACGGCGTCTACGAAGGGGTGGGCTTCAAGGCCCTGGAGCACCCGGAGCAGTGGATGGCGCTGTACTTCGACTGACTCGAGCCCCTGCGGCGATTGAGCAGCGGGGTCCGGGGCAGAGCCCCGCGACCTCGCTCCCGGCTACCGCCCCGATACGCCCCGGCGGTAATCCGTGATGAGCCGGAGGTCCTTGGCGGGCCCCTTCACGCGCCACACGGTCCGCCATCGGTCCGCGTCGTACACGGTGAACTCGCCACGGTAGAGATCGTCCGAGCACGGGTGGTCGGCGACGTGGTGACCGGTCCGTAGATCCAGGTCGTGGAAGAAGCGCCCGTCGGAGAAGTGCACGACGGCGGTACCGGGGTCCTCGCCGGGCAGGTAGCGGAGCGTGCGCTCGGCGGGCCGGGCGACCCCGTGCCACTCGAACGTCCCCGACTCGAAGTGCAGCAGGCCGTCCCCCTCGGCCGTGAAGCCGGTCGTCCCGGTGAACGTCCCCGTCACGTCCGCCGCGAGATCCCGCACCGTCCGCTCGACCCGCCAGTGCCCCGCCAGGAACGCCAAGACGTCGGAAACCGGCCAGAGTTCGCCCGTCACGCACACCACTCCCGCTCACCTCTGCGCGAACCGTTGACGCGCGTATCGCTGCTTCCTATGTTGCCGTTCGCAGTTTAGGACGCCGTACGAAATACCGAACGTAAGGGTAGGGAGTGCGCATGACACGTGGACGACGCAGGCACTGGAGATTCGGGCTCGGGGCCGCGGTGGGCTCCCTGCTGGTGGGCACGGCCGTACTGCCGTCATCAGCTGCTGGGGCCGACACGAAGGCCGATGTCACCGACTACTCCGTCACCGTCGACCCGAGCCGCTCGGGCGCGGCCATCGACGACACGATGTACGGCGTCTTCTTCGAGGACATCAACCGGGCCGCCGACGGAGGCCTCTACGCCGAACTCGTACAGAACCGGTCCTTCGAATACTCCACCGCCGACAACAACGGCTACACCCCGCTCACCGCCTGGAAGACGAGCGGCACCGCGGAGGTCGCCGACGACGACGGACGGCTCCATGCACGCAACCGCAACTACCTGTCCCTGAACGCCGGTTCGAGCGCCACCAACTCCGGCTACGGCACCGGCTACACACTCAAGAAGGGCGAGGCGTACGACTTCTCGGTCTGGGCGCGCGGCGCCTCCGAGCTCACCGTGACCCTCGGCGACGCCGACGGCGCCCTCGCCACGCCCCGCAAGCTGCGGACGCGCGGCGGCTGGTCCCAGTACAGGGCGACGTTCACGCCGCGCCAGGACACCACGACGGGTCGCCTCTCCGTCGCCACCACGAAGGACGCCGCGCTCGACATGGTGTCGCTGTTCCCGCGCGACACCTACAAGGGCAGAAAGAACGGTCTACGTAAGGACCTGGCGGATAAGGTCGCGGACCTCCAGCCAGGATTCGTACGCTTCCCCGGTGGCTGCCTGGTGAACACCGGCTCCATGAAGGGGTACGACGAGGCCTCCGGCTACGAGCGCAAGCGTTCGTACCAGTGGAAGGACACGGTCGGCCCGGTCGAGCAGCGCGCCACCAACGCGAACTTCTGGGGCTACAACCAGAGTTACGGACTCGGCTACTACGAGTACTTCCAGTTCGCCGAGGACGTCGGCGCGATGCCGCTGCCCGTCGTCCCGGCCCTCGTCACCGGCTGCGGCGAGAACAAGGCCACCGACGACGACGCCCTTCTGAAGCGGCACATCCAGGACACGCTCGACCTGATCGAGTTCGCCAACGGGCCGACCAGCACCAAGTGGGGCAAGCTCCGCGCCGAGATGGGCCACCCGAAGCCCTTCCGCCTCACGCACCTCGCGGTCGGCAACGAGGAGAACCTGCCGAACGAGTACATGGCGCGCTTCAAGCAGTTCCGCGCCGCCATCGAAGCCAAGAACCCCGGCGTCACGGTCATCTCCAACTCCGGCCCCGACGACAGCGGTTCGACCTTCGACACGGCCTGGAAGCTCAACAAGGACGCGAAGGTCGACATGGTCGACGAGCACTACTACAACAGCCCGCAGTGGTTCCTCCAGAACAACGAGCGCTACGACTCCTACGACCGGCAGGGCCCCAAGGTCTTCCTCGGCGAGTACGCCTCGCTCGGCAACCAGTGGTCCAACGCCATGTCCGAGGCCGCCTACATGACGGGCCTCGAACGCAACGCGGACCTCGTGAAGCTGGCCTCCTACGCCCCGCTGTTCGCCCGCACCGACACCGTGCAGTGGAAGCCCGACATGATCTGGTTCAACGACCAGAAGTCCTGGGGTTCGGCCGACTACGAGGTGCAGAAGCTCTTCATGCGCAACGTCGGCGACCGGGTGGTCCCGTCCAGTGCCACCGCGACTCCGTCGACCCTGGAGCCGATCACCGGCGCCGTCGGCCTGTCGACATGGGCCACCAGCGCCGCGTACGACGACGTCAAGGTCACCGGCGCCGACGGGAAGGCGCTCCTGAGCGACGACTTCAGCGGCGACGCCGCGCAGTGGACCGGCACGAGCAGCGGGAGCTGGAACGTCCAGGACGGGCAGTACGTGCAGTCCGACGCCGCCGCCGAGAACACCCTGGTCACGGCGGGCGACCCGAGCTGGCAGAACTACGACCTGCACGTGAAGGCCACCAAGAAGTCCGGCAAGGAGGGCTTCCTCGTCGCCTTCGGCGTCAAGGACACCGGGAACCACTACTGGTGGAACCTCGGCGGCTGGAACAACACGCAGTCCGCCGTGGAACAGACCGTGAACGGCGGCAAGTCGACGCTCCTGTCCAAGGCCGGATCGATCGAGACCGGCCGCGCCTACGACATCGACATCAAGGTCCGCGGCCGCCAGGTGACGCTGTACCTCGACGGCCAGGAGTGGGGCTCCTTCAAGGACGACAAGCCGGCCGAGCCGTTCCGCCAGGTCGTCACCAAGGACCAGAGGACCGGTGACCTGATCGTCAAGGTCGTCAACGCGCAGGACACCGCGGCGCGTACGAAGGTCGACCTCGGCGGCGCCGACGTCGCGGACTCGGCGGCGGTGACGACGCTGACCGCGGCGCCCGACGCCGAGAACACGGCGACCGACCGGCCCGTGAAGCCGGTGACGTCGAGATTCGACGGCGTCGCCGACAGGTTCACGTACACGTTCCCTGGGAACTCGGTGACGTTCCTGAGGGTCAAGAAGGGCTGAGCCCTCCCGATCCTGAGGTGAACGGGCGCGCGCGGTGCCCCGGCGCCAAGGACAGGGCGGCCGGGGACCCCGTCACCGCGCGCGTCACGTGCTCAGCCGTTCACGAACTTCATGCTGCCCGCGTCGTAGCGGTCACCGGCCACCTCGCCCGCCGGGGCCGCCGCGTCGATCGCGGCCAGGTCGTCCGCCGAGAGCTCCAGAGTGGCCGCCTTGACGTTCTCCTCCAGGTACTTCTGGCGGCGCGTGCCGGGGATCGGCACCACGTCGTCGCCCTGGTGCTGCACCCAGGCGAGTGCCAACTGGCCCGCCGTGACGCCCTTCTGGGCCGCCAGCTCCTCCAGGCGGGCGACGATCCCGAGGTTGCGCTCCAGGTTCCCGTCCGTGAAGCGCGGCTGGGAGCGGCGCAGATCGCCCTCCTTGAACTGCTCCGTCGACTTGTAGGAGCCGGTGAGGAAGCCGCGCCCCAGCGGCGAGAACGGTACGAGCCCGATGCCCAGCTCCCGGCACACCGGCAGGATCTCCGCCTCCAGGTCGCGCGTCCACAGCGAGAACTCGCTCTGCAACGCCGCGACGGGATGCGTCGCGTACGCCCTGCGCAGCGTGTCCGCGCCCGCCTCCGAGAGGCCGAGATGGCGCACCTTGCCCTCCTTCACCAGCTCCGCCATGGCGCCCACGGTCTCCTCGATGGGCACGTCCCGGTCGACGCGGTGCAGGTAGTACAGGTCGATGTGGTCGACGCCGAGCCGGCGCAGCGAGGCCTCGCAGGCCTGGCGCACGTAGGCCGCGTCGCCGCGGATCTCGACGGGTTCGCCGAGCTTGTTGGCGAAGCCGAACTTCGTGGCGATGATGGCCTGTTCGCGGCGGCCCGGAGCGGCGAGGGCGCGGCCGATCAGCTGCTCGTTGTGCCCGCTTCCGTAGAAGTCCGAGGTGTCGAGCAGGGTGACACCGAGGTCCAGGGCGCGGTGGATCGTGCCGATCGACTGCTCGTCGTCGGACGGGCCGAAGCCGTGGCTCATGCCCATGCAGCCGAGGCCCTGCGCGGAGACGGTGAGCGCGCCCAGGCGGCGATCGGGAAGGTTCGACATGGGGGTGCGGCCTCCTGTGGTGGGTCCGGTGCGGTGTGTGTTCGACCGTATGGCCTGGAGCGCACTCCAGGGCAAGCGATGCGCCCCCCGGGTACGCTGCCCGCGCGCCGGGTGGGTCGGCGGGTGACGAGGAGGAGCGGGCATGAGGGCAGCGCGGAACCGGTGCGGAGCGACGGCGGTGTGTGCCGCCTTCGTGGCCTCCTTGCTCGCCGTCGCGGGGTGCGCGGCGCCCGGCGGGCAGGCGAAAGCGCCGGACCCGTCCAAGGCTCAAAAGGCGGAACTGTCCTGGAAGTTCGAGCACATCGCGGACTTCAACGGTGAGCTGACCGACGTCGCGGTCCTCGCCGAGGACGACATCTGGGCGGTCGGCGCCGAGAACGACGGCAGCTACTCGTCCCTGCTCCTTCACTACGACGGCGAGCGGTGGAGCCGCGAGCCGTTTCCCGAAGCGCTCGGTACCGGTGAGAGCTATCCGCCGATCCTCGAACAGGTCGGCGACAAGGCGTTGTGGATGCGGTCGAGCCCGCGCAAGGAAGGCGTGCCACAGGAAGACGCGGCGGCGGCCAAGTGGGCCCAGTGGGACGGCACCCGCTGGTCCCCGGTGCCGAACCCGCCGCCCGGACCGGCGGGCGACCTCGACGCCGCGTCCCCCGACGACATCTGGACGCTCACCGGCGAGCAGACCGCCGCCCACTGGGACGGCACGCGCTGGACCACGACGCGGCTCCCGTACAAGGTGGCCGATCTGGCCGTCGCGGGCCCTGGCGACGTCTGGGCGGTCGGTAACCGCTCCACCGGGCCGGGCACCAAGACGGTGCACGGCGAGACGTACCCCCAGCCCGCCTCCGCGCACTGGGACGGCACGTCCTGGAAGCCGGTGGACACGCCGCAGGCCCGCTTCGAGGAGCCGATCCCGCCCGAGCCCGTCGCGGGTCTTGGCCGGGTCGTCGCACTCGAAGGCGGGGAGGTGCGCGCGTACGGCGGCAACTCCTTCAACCACGGCGAGGGCGAGCCCGAACCGGAGGACCAGCACATCCGGCTGCGCTGGGACGGCGCGAAGTGGGCCCACCAGGCCCCGGCCCCCGGACAGTGCGAGCAGCGGACTCCGGTCGGCCAGGAAAAGGGCGGCATCTTCCTCGACGGCAACTGGTACCTGACCGACGACGACCGCTGCGTGAAGATCACACGCCAGCGGCTGCCCCTGTCGACCGGTGCCCGCAAGGCCTCGAACCAGATGCTGTGGCTGAAGGAGATCCACCGGATCCCGGGCACCGACGAGTGGATCGGCGCCGGAAAGGTGGATGTCATGCAGAGCGGCGACCCCTTCGGCGCGCCCGTCGTCGTACGCCTGGAACGCGGCTGAGCCGCGGGCGCCGCCCCCTCTGGCCGCCTGCGTCGGTCACACCACTCGTTGCATAAACGTGCACCGCGACGTATAGTCATGCCATCTAGGAGGAGGGTTCCATGGCGGTACGCGCAGCAGTGGCGGGAGCGAGTGGATACGCGGGCGGCGAAGTGCTGCGCCTGCTGCTCGCCCACCCCGAGGTGGAGATCGGCGCCCTGACGGGCAACTCGAACGCGGGGCAGCGCCTGGGCGCGCTCCAGCCCCACCTCTTCCCGCTCGCCGACCGAGTCCTCCAGGAGACCACGACGGAGGTGCTCGCGGGGCACGACGTCGTCTTCCTGGCGCTGCCGCACGGGCAGTCCGCCGCCGTCGCCGAGCGGCTCGGCCCGGACGTGCTCGTCGTCGACATGGGCGCCGACTTCCGGCTGAAGGACGCCGCCGACTGGGAGACGTTCTACGGCTCCGCGCACGCCGGCACCTGGCCCTACGGCCTGCCCGAACTGCCGGGTGGCCGCGCCGCGCTGGAGGGGTCCAAGCGCATCGCGGTGCCCGGTTGCTACCCGACGGCCGTCTCGCTCGCCCTCGTCCCCGCGTACGCCGCGGGGCTCGTGGAGAGCGAGGCCGTGATCGTCGCCTCCTCCGGCACCTCCGGCGCGGGCAAGGCGGCCAAGCCGCACCTGCTCGGCAGCGAGGTCATGGGGAACATGTCGCCGTACGGGGTGGGCGGCGGTCACCGGCACACCCCCGAGATGATCCAGAACTTCAGCGCCGCGGCGGGGGAGCGGGTCTCCGTCTCCTTCACGCCGACGCTCGCGCCGATGCCCCGCGGCATCCTCGCCACGTGCAGCGCCAAGGCGAAGCCCGGCGTCACCGCCGACTCCGTACGGGCCGCGTACGAGAAGGCGTACGGCGACGAGCCGTTCGTCAACCTGCTGCCCGAGGGCCAGTGGCCGCAGACGGCCGCCGTGTACGGGTCGAACGCGGCGCAGATCCAGGTCGCGTACGACGAGGCGGCGGGACGCGTCATCGTCATCAGCGCGATCGACAACCTGACCAAGGGCACCGCCGGTGGTGCCGTCCAATCCATGAACATCGCCCTCGGTCTCGACGAGACCACGGGGCTCTCGACGATCGGAGTCGCGCCGTGAGTGTGACGGCAGCCAAGGGATTCCAGGCCGCGGGCATCACCGCCGGAATCAAGGACAGCGGGAACCCGGACCTGGCCCTCGTGGTCAACCGCGGCCCCCGCCTGGCGGCCGCGGGCGTCTTCACCTCCAACCGCGTCAAGGCGGCCCCGGTCCTCTGGTCCGAGCAGGTCCTCAAGGGCGGCCTCGTCTCCGCCGTCGTCCTCAACTCCGGTGGCGCCAACGCCTGCACCGGCCCCAAGGGCTTCCAGGACACGCACGCGACGGCCGAGAAGGTCGCCGAGGTGCTTGAGCTGAACGCGGGTGAGGTCGCCGTCGCGTCGACGGGCCTCATCGGCGAGCTGCTGCCGATGGACAAGGTGCTGCCGGGCGTGGACAAGGCCGCCGCCCAGCTCTCCGAGCACGGCGGCGAGAAGGCCGCCATCGCCATCAAGACCACCGACAGCGTGCACAAGACCGCGGTGTACGAGGGCGACGGCTGGACCGTCGGCGGCATGGCGAAGGGCGCCGGCATGCTGGCCCCCGGCCTCGCCACCATGCTGGTCGTCCTCACCACGGACGCCGCGCTCGACAGCGAAGTCCTGGACAAGGCGCTGCGCGACGCCACCCGCGTCACCTTCGACCGGGTCGACTCCGACGGCTGCATGTCGACGAACGACACGGTGCTGCTGCTCGCCTCCGGCGCCGCCGAAGTCACCCCTCAGTACGAGGAGTTCGCCAAGGCCGTCCGCCTGGTCTGCGACGACCTCGGGCGGCAGCTCATCGGTGACGCCGAGGGCGCCAGCAAGGACATCAAGGTCGAGGTGATCAACGCCGCGAGCGAGGACGAGGCCGTCGAGGTGGGCCGGTCCATCGCCCGGAACAACCTCCTCAAGTGCGCCATCCACGGCGAGGACCCCAACTGGGGCCGCGTCCTCTCCGCCATCGGCACCACGAAGGCGACCTTCGAGCCGGACGAGCTGAACGTCGCGATCAACGGCGTGTGGGTCTGCAAGAACGGCGGCGTCGGCGAGGACCGGGACAAGGTCGACATGCGCTACCGGGAGGTCACCGTCACCGCAGACCTCGCCGCGGGCACCGAGACCGCGACGATCTGGACCAACGACCTGACCGCCGACTACGTCCACGAGAACAGCGCGTACTCCTCATGAGCGAGACGAAAGAGACCGGCCAGCCCGCTGCGCGCAAGCACACCGCGCTCCCCAAGGCCCAGATCCTCATCGAGGCGCTGCCCTGGCTGACCCGGCACAACGGGAAGACGGTCGTCATCAAGTTCGGCGGCAACGCCATGATCGACGAGGACCTGAAGGCCGCGTTCGCGCAGGACGTCGTCTTCCTGCACCACGCGGGGCTCAAGCCCGTCGTGGTGCACGGCGGCGGCCCGCAGATCAGCAAGGCGCTCGACCGGCACGGCATCGTCAGCGAGTTCAAGGCGGGCCTTCGGGTCACCACCGAGGACGCCATGGACGTCGTACGGATGGTGCTCGCCGGGCAGGTGCAGCGCGAGCTGGTCGGCCTGCTCAACCAGCACGGGCCGCTCGCCGTCGGCATCACCGGCGAGGACGCGCACACCATCACCGCCACCAAGCACCAGCCCCGCATCGAGGGCGAGCTGGTCGACATCGGCCGGGTCGGCGAGATCACCGAGATCGACACCGGGGCCATCGAGGCCCTGCTCGCCGACGGCCGGATCCCGGTCGTCTCCTCGATCGCCCGTTCCCAGGACGACTCGCATGTCTACAACGTCAATGCTGATACGGCGGCTGCGGCACTCGCTGCTGCGCTGGACGCCGAGACGCTGATGGTGCTGACCGACGTCGAGGGCCTCTACGAGGACTGGCCCCACTCCGACGAGGTCATCAGCCGGCTCACCGCCACCGAACTCGAGAAGCTGCTCCCGGAGCTGGCGAGCGGCATGGTCCCGAAGATGGAGGGCTGCCTGCACGCCGTGCGCAACGGCGTGCACACCGCCCGCGTCATCGACGGGCGTGTCCAGCACTCGATCCTGCTGGAGATCTTCACCGACGAAGGCATCGGCACGATGGTCATGGCCGACAAAGAGGGCGACAAAGAGGGGGAGGACAACTCGTGACTGCTAACCAGGAGTTGACGGCGCGCTGGCAGGGCGCCCTGATGAACAACTACGGCACGCCGCGGCTGCCCCTCGTCAAGGGCGCGGGCGCCAAGCTGTGGGACGCCGACGGCAAGGAGTACCTGGACTTCGTCGGCGGCATCGCGGTCAACGCGCTCGGTCACGCCCACCCGGCGGTCGTCGAGGCCGTCTCCACGCAGATCGCCTCCCTCGGCCACGTCTCGAACCTCTTCGTCGCCGAACCGCCCGTCGCGCTCGCCGAGCGGCTGCTCCAGCTCTTCGGCCGGGACGGCGCGGTCTTCTTCTGCAACTCGGGCGCCGAGGCCAACGAGGGCGCGTTCAAGATCGGCCGGCTCACGGGCCGGACGCACATGGTCGCCACGGCCGGCGGCTTCCACGGCCGCACCATGGGCTCCCTCGCACTGACGGGCCAGCCCGGAAAGCAGGACGGCTTCACGCCGATGCCCGGCGACGTCACGCACGTCCCGTACGGGGATGTGGACGCGCTCAGGGCGGCGGTCACCGAGGAGACGGCCTTCGTCATCATCGAGCCGATCCAGGGGGAGAACGGCGTCGTGGTGCCGCCCGCCGGCTACCTCAAGGCGGCCCGCGAGATCACCCGCGCCACCGGCACCCTGCTCGTGCTCGACGAGGTGCAGACCGGCGTCGGCAGGACCGGGCACTGGTTCGCGTACCAGGCGGAGGAGGGCATCGAGCCCGACGTCGTCACGCTCGCCAAGGGCCTCGGCGGCGGCCTCCCGCTGGGCGCGACGATCGCCTTCGGCGAGACGGCGAAGCTCCTCAAGCCCGGCCAGCACGGCACGACGTTCGGCGGCAACCCGGTCGCCTGCGCGGCGGGCCTCGCGGTCCTCGACACCATCGCGGGCGAAGGACTCCTGGAGAACACCAAGGCCGTAGGCGAGCGCCTGAAGGCCGGCGTCGAAGGCCTCGGCCACTCGCTGGTCAGCCATGTCAGGGGCGAGGGGCTGCTGCTGGGTATCGTGCTCACCGGGCCGCGCGCACCGCAGGTGCAGCAGGCGGCCCAGGACGCGGGCTTCCTGGTGAACGCGCCCGCACCCGACGTCGTCCGGCTGATGCCGCCGCTGAACCTGAGCGACGCCGAGGCGGACGCGTTCCTCGCGGCGCTGCCCGCCGTACTGGACACGGCCGCCGAGGACGAAGGACGAGCCTGAGGAATGGGACGACGATGAGCAGCAAAGCGGAGAGAGACGTTTCCGCGGCCACGAACCTGGCCCACGCGGCCGCGGCCGTGCCGCAGACCCGCGCCGCGCGGCACCGCCGGATAGTGGACATCCTCAACCGTCAACCGGTGCGCTCCCAGAGCCAGTTGGCGAAACTACTGTCCGACGACGGGCTCACGGTCACGCAGGCGACGCTCTCCCGCGACCTGGACGAGCTGGGCGCGGTCAAGATCCGCAACACCGGTGGTGAGCTGATCTACGCCGTGCCCAGCGAGGGCGGCTTCCGCACCCCGCAGGCCCCGCTCGGCGAATCGGCCAAGGAGGAGCGGATGCGCCGCCTGGCCGGCGAACTGCTCATCTCGGCGGAGGCCTCGGCGAACCTGGTGGTGCTGCGTACGCCTCCGGGCGCGGCCCAGTTCCTCGCCTCGGCGATCGACCAGGCCGAACTGCACGTCATCCTCGGCACGATCGCGGGCGACGACACGGTGATGCTGATCAGCCGCGACCCGGTGGGCGGCCAGTCCCTGGCGGACCACATGCTCCGCCTGGCACAGAACGAGCACTAGTTTCAGCCCCTGCGGCGTTTGATCAGCGGGGTCCGGGGCGGAGCCCCGAGCCTTCGGGATGGGGTGGGCCGGGGGAGAGGATCCCTCAGCCCAGCCCCACCGCCCGCGCCCCGTCGGCCCCGAGAAACGCCACCAGCTCACCCACCGTAGGTGCCGTCGCCGGTCCCCGCCGGGTAACGGCAAGCGCAGCCGCCGCATTGGCCCCACGCGCCGCGTCCACCGCCGGGACGCCCCGCCCCAGCAACGCCAAGAACGCCCCCACATGCGCATCCCCGGCCCCGTTGCTGTCCACGGCGTCCACGGGGAACCCGGGCACGTGCACCACGTCCCCCGCGCCCGGCGCGGCCAGCCAGCAGCCGTCCTTGTCGGCCCGCACCAGCACCCCGGCCCCGTCGCGCAGCCGACCGCGCAGGGCGGCGGCCGCCTCCCGGGGGCCGTCCACGCCGGTCATCAGGGACGCCTCGCGCGCATTGCAGCTCAGCCAGTCCGTGCGGGCAAGGACCGGGTCCAGGACCTCGGCCGGAATGTCGGCGACCAGCGGCGCCGGGTCGAAACAGACCCGCACGTCGTCGGGGAGGCCTGCCACCATCTTCGCGAGCAGCGGCCCGTTGACCTCCATGACCAGGCCGTACCCGGACACCTGCACGAGGTCGCCTCCGCGCACGGAAGCGCCGATCGTCGCCGCCTCGTCCGGCGTCATCCGGGCGTCGACGCCGAAGCTCGTCACGAACGTCCGCTCGCCGCCGCCGTCGACCATCGCCACACAGAACCCCGTGTCGCCGTCGCCGCGCACCGGAAGCAGTGCCCCGATGCCCTCCGCGGCGAGCGACGAGCGCACCAACTCCCCGTAGGGGCCAGTGCCGTGGACCCCCGCGAAGACGGCCTCGGCGCCCAGCCGACGGGCGGCCGTAAGCGTGTTGAAGCCGCCGCCCGCGTACAGCGCGGTGCGGGTGCCGATGACGTCGCCGCCGCGCTCGGGCAGCGTAGGAACGTCGATGACGAGGTCGGCGATGACGTTCCCGGCGAGAACGACACGGGAGTCGGCGGTCATCGCGTGGCCTCCTCAAGAGCGGTGGGGTCGGTGTCGGGGGAGTCGAGGGTCACCCTCGTACGGCGCCCGAGCAGCGCGTACAGCGCACCGCCCACGACGATCGCGACGAGCCAGCCGAGCCCGTTGGCGCCGAGCCAGGAACCGGCCAGCGGGCCCTTGAACCACACGTCGTCCGCGCTGGTCGAGGCCGTGGTGAACAGCAGCCCGGCCACGATCGCCACCACCCAGGCGACGACGGCGGGCAGATGGAAACCGCCGGTGTACCAGTAGCGGCTGGTGCGGCCGGTGTCCATCACGCCCTCGGGGTCGTACTGGCGGCCCCGGACCATGTCGACGACGATGACCCCGATCCATGCCGAGATCGGCACGGCGAGCAGCGTCAGGAACGTACTGAACGGGCCGTAGAAGTCGCCCGCGATCAGCATGAAGTAGACGCCGCCGAGGAACATCAGGGCGACATCCACACAGACCGCCCAGGCCCGCGGCACCCGCAGGCCGAGCGTGATCATCGTGAGCCCGGCCGAGTACGTGGACAGGTGGTTGGACATCAGCAGTCCGCCGAACGCCGCGATCAGATACGGCACGGCCATCCACGACGGCAGCATCGCGTTGATCGCCGAGACCGGGTCGGTGGAGGTCGCGAGCGACGAGTCGCCCGCCGTGAGCAGGGAGCCGAGCGAGATCATCAGCACCAGCGGGATGCCCGCGCCGAACGCGGAGGCCTGCACGAGCCGCCCGCCCGGGATGGACCGCGGCAGGTAACGGGCATAGTCCGCACCGGCGTTGGCCCAGCCGATGCCGGTGCCCGCGGCGATGAAGCAGATGCCCGCGACGACACCACTGAGCGGTCCTGCCGGGGCGTCGAGGACCTTCGTCCAGTCGACGGTCGCGATGAGGAAGCCCATCACGACGAGGTTCAGGATCCCGAAGGCGACGGTCGCCCACTTGTTGATCCACATGATCGTGGCGTGCCCGAGCCCGCTGATCAGGAGCGTGCAGGCGATGAAGACCAGCAGACAGATCAGGGTCAGGACGGTGCCCTGGCCGAACCCGAAGAGCGTGTTGAGCAGAGCGAGCAGCGCGTACGCCGCCGTGGTCGTGGTGATCGTCTCCCAGCCGATCCGGCTGAGCCAGCTGATCAGCGTGGGCCCGTGGTTGCCGCGCTGCCCGAACACCGCGCGTGACAGCGTCAGCGCGGGCGCGCCGCCCTTCTTGCCGGCCAGGCTGAGCGCGCCGACGAGCGCGAAGGAGCCCACCGAGCCGACGACCGCGACGATCACGGCCTGCCAGATGTTCAGGCCGCGGAAGGCGACGAGCGTCGCGCCGAGCGGCAGCCCGAGGATCGAGATGTTGGCGGCGAACCACGTCCAGAACATCTGGCTCGCGTGGCCGTGCCGCTCGCTGTCGGGGACCGGTTCGATCCCTCGGGTCTCCACGGTGCCGACGCGGTCGTTCTTCGTTGAATCGGCCATGGCGGAACCTCCTTGCTCTTGCTCGGTTCAGTTGGTCCGGTACGTGAGCAGCTGCCGGGTCAGCGGCTCCAGGTCGAGCCCGTTGACCTCGCGCAGGGTGCGTACGGCGTCGGCGGGCAGGGCGGTGAGGCCGTTCAGGGAACCGGCGATGGCGCCGGCCATCGCGGCGATCGTGTCGCTGTCGCCACCGAGGTTCGCCGCGAGGAGCGCGGCCCGCCACGGGTCGCCGCCGGTCAGCGCGAGCACCGCGAACGCCGCGGGGACCGACTCCTGGCTGGCGACGCTGGTGCCGATGAGCGCGACGACACGGTCGAGCGCCGCGGCCTCGTCGAGGCCCGCGATCAGCTCGCGCACCGAGGCGATCCGCGCCGAGATGCTGGCGCCCGCGACCCAGTGACCGCGCCGCGCACCGGCCTCGGAGGCGGCGATCGCGGCGTCGAATACGTCGTCGAGGGTGCCGCCCGCGATACCGGTGGAGACGGCCGCGGCGACGGCCGCCGCGCCCGCGATCCCGATGTTCGTGTCGTGCGTGACCTGGCAGGACTCGACTACCCGGTCCAGGAACGTCTCGCTGTCGTCAGGGGCGCAGGAGTAGGCGATGCCGACCGGCGCGACGCGCATCGCGGAGCCGTTCGTCGTGCCGTACTTCCCGGCCTCCTTGGGGTCGGCGCCCCGCTCCACGGCGTCGAGCGCTGCCTTGGTCGACGGGCCGAGCAGGTCGAACGACCCCTTGGCCTTCATCTCCCGCTCCCAGGACAGGAGTTCCTCGGCGAACCGCAGCGGGTCGACGTGCCCGCCGCCCTCCACGATCAGCCGCGCCACGATGACGGCCTGGTCGGTGTCGTCCGTGACGGACCCGGCGGGCATCCCGGCACTGACCGGGTTGTCGGGCCGCGCGGGCTCGAAGCCGCTCAGCGTGCCGTAGGCGCGGACGACGTCCTCGCGCGACATGACCTGGGTCGGCATGCCGAGCGCGTCGCCGAGCGCGAGCCCGTAGAAGGCACCGGCAGCGCGGTCGAAGAGAGCGGGATCGGGGGTGGTACTCACGGTTGGCCTCCTCGGCCGGTACGTACGTGCAGTTGGAACCGGGACGGGTCCAGCAGGCTCGTGACCTGCTCGACCACGCCCCCTTCCGCGTCGCGGAACACCTGGGCGACGCGGAGGAAGGACTCGCCGGAGGCGCGGCGCAGGATCGCGGCGCCGGCGTCGTCGAGTCCGGCGACGGCGATGTGCGCGTCACTGGACTCGCGAACCCGGCCCGCCGCGGCGAGCGTCTGGTCCAGGGAGCCACCGTCGAGTCCGCGCTCGACCAGATCGGCCAGCGGCCCGACGGCGGGCACCCGGCTGAACTCCAGCGAGACGCCGTGCCCGTCGGACAGTCGGCGTACGCGGTCGAGGGCGATGAACTCGTTGGATTCCAGGCCGAGTTCGGTGGCGAGCTCGGTGTCCCGGATCCGCTCGAAGCGCAGGGTCTGCGTCGTCAGCTCGGTGCCCTGTGCGGCCAGCGCCCTGGTCCAGCCGAGATGCTGGTCGAGCGGGGCGCCGTCGAACGTGACGATCGACCCGATCCCGGCGTGCGTCTCGATGAGCCCCTGCTCGCCGAGGACGCCGAGGGCCTGCCGCACGGTCGTCCTGCTGACCCCGAAGCGCTCCCGCAGTGCGTGCTCACCGGGCAGCTTGCTGCCGTCGGCGTGCACGCCCGTGCGGATCTCCTCGGCCAGCACATGGGCGATGCGGTAATGCTTGTGAACCTGTCCAGGCATGTCTAGAAGGTAAGCCCGAGAAAGCCGACCTGTCTACACCTGTCCAGTGTCGACTCGGTCGGCTTCTTGGTGGGCGTGTAGGGCTTGGCCCTTCTCGCTCAGCTCTTCTCGGCGGCCCTCGACCGGTACGACATCCACGCCGCGACCAGTGCGCCCGACACGTTGTGCCAGACCGAGAACACGGCGGCGGGCAGCGCGGCCAGCGGGCTGAAGTGGGCCGTGGCCAGGGAGGCCGCGAGGCCCGAGTTCTGCATGCCGACCTCGAAGGCCATGGCGCGCGACGCAGGCTTCCCGAGCCGGCCGAGCTTTCCGGCGCCGTACCCGAGCGCGAGGCCGAGACCGTTGTGCAGCACCACCGCGACCACGACGAGGGCCGCCGCCGACTTGATGGCGTCGGCGCTGCCCGCCACCACCACGGCCACGATCACGGCGATGGTCAGCGCGGACAGCCACGGGAGGACCTTCAGCAGCCGGTCGACGTAGCGGCCGAGCACGAGACGCACGACCAGGCCCGCGATCACCGGGAGCAGCACGGTCTTCAGGATGTCCGTCATCATCGACCCGGCGTCCACCGGCAGGTACGCGCCCGCGAGCAGCAGCGTCAGCGGCGGCGTGATCAGTGGCGCGAGCACGGTGGAGACGGTCGCGACGGACACCGACAGGGCGACGTCGCCGCGCGCCAGATAGGTCACGACGTTGGACGCGGTCCCGCTGGGCGCGCAGCCGACGAGGATGACACCGGCCGCCAGCTGCGGGGACAGGCCGAGCGCGTGGGCGATCGCCCAGCCCAGCCCCGGCATGATCACGTAGTGCGCGACGAGGCCGAGCCCCACGGCCCACGGCCGCTGCGCGACACCCTTGAAGTCCGTGAGGGTCATGGTGAGGCCCATGCAGAACATCACGACGCCGAGCAGGTAGGGCACGTTGGTGCCCCACCCGGCGAAGGTGCCGGGGGAGGTGAGACCCCAGGCGCCCGCGACAAGGACGAGTACGGGGAAGACGGTGACCGCGAGCCGGGCGGCGCGGTCGGTGGCCCCGCTCTCCGGGGCCGCCCCGGTCGCGGGACCGGCCGCGCTGTCGGCCGTGGCCTCGGCGGGGGTCTCCGCTGCGGGGGAGGCGGGGGACGTCTGTTCGGATTCGCTTCGCACCGGGCGATGCAACGCCGCGGCGGCGAATCCACGCAACCCTGTCTCGTTATGTGGTCCCTACACGAGTGACCGCCGTCACCCCGCCCGCCGTCCCGATCGCGATGTGCGGGGACCGCTCGGGGCGCACCCAGGTCAGGATCCGGCGCATGGCGTCCTTCGGCACGGACACGCAACCGGCCGTGGCCCCACGCCCGTTGACGTGCAGGAAGATTCCGGCTCCACGGCCGTGCACGGGGCGGTGGTAGTTGAAGCCGACCACGAGCGCGTGCGCGTACTGCGTCGCGTAGTCGGCGAGGCGCTCGGACTCGGCGGCGCGGCAGTCGCGGGGGCGCGGCTCGGTCCAGCGGTTGTACGAGCGGGAGGCGTTGTCCTGGCACCACCAGGAGTCGCGGTGCACGCGCCGGTACGTCGCCGTGGTCCCCTCGGGCGCCGCCTTGACGCCGAACGCGAAGGGCAGGTCGTAGAGGCCGGTGGGCGTGGTGTTGGTGCCCTGTTTGCGCTTGCTCCCCGCCGCGAGCCCGTTCGCCCCGAACCGCGCGGGCGCCGAACCCGCCTTCGCCCAGCGGCCGTTCGCGCCCCGGTCCCACCAGGTGACGGTGCCGGTGGTCGAGGACGTACGGGGTGCCTCGGCGGTGATCAGCTGACGGCCGCCGCCCGTGTCCGCCATACGGGCGGGCAGCGGGTCGGCGGCGGAGGCGGCGGGGGAGGGGGCCGCACCGAGGGCGGCGCAGGCGGCGACGGCGGTGGCGATACCTGCTCGAAAGGGGCGCATGGCTCAGAACGTAGCGGGCGGCAGCGGCAACGGCAGCCCGGGCAGTCCGTCCAGGCTCTTCGCGATGTACTCCTTCTTCTGGAAGTACGCGTCGAGCCCCGCGTCGTCCTCGCGCTCGAATCGCCTGCCGTGCAGGTCGCGGTCCTCGTCGTACGTCATGAAGGGAACGGTGTAGCCGCAGGTGTCGCGGATGTGTTCGGCGTGCACGACGATGATCGCGCGCAGGCCGTTGCGGGTCGGGTCGATGTCCGGGAAGCGGCCGACCAGCTCGGCGAAGCGCGGGTCGTCGCGGAACACGGGCTCGCCGCGGCCGTGCACCCGGACGATGTTCGGCGGGCCCTGGAACGCGCACCACATCAGCGTGATCCGGCCGTTCTCGCGGAGATGGGCGATGGTCTCGGCGTTGGAACCGGCGAAGTCCAGGTAGGCGACGGTCAGTTCGTCGAGCACGACGAAGGAGCCCTTGAGGCCCTTGGGGGAGAGGTTGACCGTGCCGTCGTCGGAGAGCGGCGCGGTGGCGGTGAAAAAGATCGGCTGGTCCTCGATGAACGTGCGCAGCCGCCCGTCTATGCGTTCATGGCTTTTTCCCATACCGGGATGATGCCCGGAAGCGGCGGCCCGTGGGGGCGATTGACGAATCATGCAGAACCCTGCATAATCATGCACAGCGACAAACGCACCGGCATTCAGATCCACCGGCCCGAGGAGCAGAGCACGTGAGCAGCAACACCGGCGATGTCCGCCTCTGGGGCGGCCGGTTCGCCGACGGCCCGGCCGAGGCCCTGGCGAAACTCTCCGCCTCCGTCCACTTCGACTGGCGCCTCGCCCCCTACGACATCGCGGGCTCCCGTGCCCACGCGCGCGTGCTCAACAAGGCGGGACTGCTCACCGAGGACGAGCTGACCCGCATGATCGGCGGCCTCGACCAGCTGGAGACGGACGTCGCGGACGGCTCCTTCGTCGGCACGATCGCCGACGAGGACGTGCACACCGCCCTGGAGCGCGGCCTCCTTGAGCGTCTCGGCCCGGACCTCGGCGGCAAGCTGCGCGCCGGCCGCTCGCGCAACGACCAGGTGGCGACGCTCTTCCGGATGTACCTGCGCGACGAGGCGCGGGCCATCGGCGGCCTGATCGCCGACCTCCAGGAGGCCCTCGTCGGCCTCGCGGAGGCGCACCCGGCCGTGGCGATGCCTGGGCGTACGCACCTCCAGCACGCCCAGCCGGTGCTCTTCGCCCACCACGTCCTGGCCCATGTCCAGTCCCTGTCCCGGGACGCGGAGCGGCTGCGCCAGTGGGACGAGCGGACGGCCGTCTCGCCGTACGGCTCCGGCGCCCTGGCGGGCAGCAGCCTCGGCCTCGACCCGGAGGCGGTGGCGCGGGACCTCGGCTTCGAGCACGGCAGCTCCGCCAACTCCATCGACGGCACGGCTTCGCGTGACTTCGTCGCCGAGTTCACCTTCATCACCGCGATGATCGGTGTGAACCTCTCGCGGATCGCCGAAGAGATCATCCTGTGGAACACGAAGGAGTTCTCCTTCGTCACGCTCCACGACGCCTTCTCCACCGGCTCGTCGATCATGCCGCAGAAGAAGAACCCGGACATCGCGGAGCTGGCGCGCGGCAAGTCGGGCCGCCTCATCGGCAACCTCACGGGCCTGATGGCGACGCTCAAGGCGCTCCCGCTCGCGTACAACCGTGACCTCCAGGAGGACAAGGAGCCGGTCTTCGACTCCTGCGACCAGCTGCGGCTGCTCCTCCCTGCGTTCACCGGCATGATGGCGACGCTCACGGTCAACCGGGAGCGCATGGAGGCCTTGGCCCCGGCCGGCTTCTCGCTCGCCACGGACATCGCCGAGTGGCTGGTGAAGCAGGGCGTGCCGTTCCGTGTCGCGCACGATGTCGCGGGCGAGTGCGTCAAGGTCGCCGAGGCGGAGGGCAAGGAGCTCGACGGCCTCACCGACGAGCAGTTCGCCAAGATCTCCGAGCACCTCACGCCCGAGGTCCGCACGGTGCTCAACGTTCCGGGCGCCCTGGCCTCCCGCTCGGGCCGCGGTGGCACGGCGCCGAGCGCGGTCGCCGTCCAGCTCGCCGAGGTCAAGCAGGACCTGACGGTGCAGCGCACCTGGGCCGACGCGAAGAAGTAGCCCCCGCAGGCACCGAGAAGGGCCCGGTTCGTCCATCCGTGGACGAGCCGGGCCCTTCTCGGTGTGCGCGTGCGTCGGAGCGGGCGCGGGAGCGGGGCGTCAGCGGCGAGCCTTCGCGCCGCCTCCGTAGCTCGACAGGTCGAGCAGCAGGCCGAAGACGATCACGACCCAGCCGATCCCGCCGACGCCGACCACGGGCGCGTACGCGAGGACGTAGCCCAGCGTCGTCCACGGCAGCAGGATCAGTCCCGCGAGCGGCAGCAGGACGCCGCTGAAGGCGCGGTCCACAAGGTTGGTGAACAGCCACGTGATCACCAGGGCCACGCGCGGCCCGATGGCCGCCATCGCCGCGAAGATGCAGCACCCCATGCCGGTACCTCCCGAGGGTCGAATGTCCCGACAGTCGTAACACCGCGTGAGGGGAGCGGCCACCGGAGACGGCCGAGCCGCGTGTGAGACATTTATGTCTCATGTGAGGTACTCTCGTCTCATGCCAGTCGATCGCGCTCAGGTGCTGCACAGCGCCGCCGCCCTGCTGACCCGCAAGTCCACTGCCACCATGGATGAGGTCGCGCGGGCCGCCGGCATCAGCCGCGCGACCCTGCACCGCCAGTTCGCGGGCCGGGACGCGCTGGTCCGCGCGCTGGAGGAGCTCGGCCTCGCCGAGTGCGAATCGGCGCTCGACCGGGCCCGGCTCGACGAGGGCCGGGTCGCGGACGCGCTGCGCGCCCTCATCCGCGAGCTCGAACCCTCGGCGCCGCTGCTCGCCTTCCTCGTGACGGAGAACCAGCTCTTCGAGGGGGAGCAGCAGAACGAGGGCTGGGCCCGTCTGGACGCCCGCATCGAAGCGCTCTTCCGGCGCGGCCAGGAGACGGGCGAGTTCCGGATCGATCTGACACCCGCCTGGCTGACCGAGGCGCTCTACGGCCTCATCGGCAGCGGCGCCTGGGCGGTACAGGACGGCCGCGTCGCGGCCAAGGACTTCCAATTCATGATCGTCGAGCTACTGCTCGGCGGGGCACTACGGAGAGTGGAACCATGACCAGCACACCACAGCGCACCCCTGCGGCGGAGGTGGTGTCGTCCCGTCCCGCGCGGTGGCTCGCCCTCTCCGTCCTCGTGCTGGCCGTGCTGCTCGTCGCCGTCGACGCGACCGTCCTCGGCCTCGCGACCCCGTACATCAGCGAGGACCTGAAGCCCTCCGGCACCCAGCTGCTCTGGATCGGTGACGTCTACTCGTTCGTCATCGCCGGACTGCTCGTCTCGATGGGCAGCCTCGGTGACCGCATCGGCCGCAAGAAGCTGCTCCTCGTGGGAGCGGTCGCCTTCGGCGCGGTCTCCGTGCTCAACGCGTACGCGACGACGCCCGAGCTGATGATCCTGGCGCGCGCCCTGCTGGGCGTCGCGGGCGCGACCCTGATGCCCTCCACGCTGGCCCTGATCCGCAACATCTTCCACGACCCGCGCGAGCGTTCGCTGGCCATCGGCATCTGGGGCGCGATGGCCTCGGCGGGCGCGGCGGTCGGTCCGGTCGTCGGCGGGTTCCTGCTGGAGCACTTCTGGTGGGGCTCGGTCTTCCTGATCAACCTGCCCGTGATGGCGATCCTGGTGGTCGTCGGCGCGAAGCTCATCCCCGAGTCGAAGAACCCGGTGCCGGGTCCGTGGGACCTGCTGAGCGTGGTGCTGTCCCTCGTCGGCATGATCGGTGTCGTCTACGCCGTGAAGGAGGCGGCGGCGCACGGCTTCGGCCTCGGTGTGGCGGCGTCGGCGGTGGTCGGTGTGGTGGGCCTGGTGTGGTTCGTGCGTCGCCAACTCACCCTGAAGGCGCCCTTGTTGGACATGCACCTGTTCCGCAACCGCGGCTTCTCGGGCGCGGTCCTCGCCGACCTCCTGACCATCCTCGGCCTCGCCGGCCTGGTCTTCTTCCTGTCGCAGTTCCTGCAACTGGTGCAGGGGCGTGAGCCGTTGGAGGCGGGCCTCGCCGAACTCCCGGCCGCGGTGGGTGCGGTGGCGGCAGGCCTGATCGCCGGTACGGTGGCGCGCCGCTTCTCGGTACGTTCCGTGGTCGCGGGTGGGCTCGCGGCGGTGGGCCTGGCCCTCGCCGCGCTCACCACGCTGAGCCAGTCGACCGGGTACCCGCTGCTGGGCGCGGTGCTGCTCGTCGTCGGCATCGGCGCGGGCTTCTCGTTCACGGTGACGGCCGACGTGATCCTCTCCAGCGTGCCCAAGGAGCAGGCGGGTGCGGCGTCGGCGGTGTCCGAGACGGCGTACGAACTCGGTACGGCACTCGGTATCGCGCTGCTCGGCTCGATCGTGACCGGCGTCTACTCGGGGTTCACGGTTCCGGCGGGTACGCCGGAGGATGTCGCGGTGGCGGCGCACGATTCGCTCGGCGGCGCGGTCGAGGCGGCGAGTGGCCTGCCGGCCGGGCAGGCGGACGCGCTCCTCGCCGGGGCGCAGTCGGCCTTCGTGGACGGCCTCCAGCTGGCGGCGGGCATCGGGGCGGTGGTGCTGCTGGCGACGTCGGTGGCGGCGTGGTTCCTCCTGCGCGGCCAACGCCTGGAACAGTGACCCGTCCCCGGCCACGGGGCTCCGCCCCGAACCCCGCTGCTCAATCGCCGCAGGGGCTTGAAAATCCCCACCCGCCGCTGGGGCTGCATATCAAGCCCCGCCGGCGTTTGAGGCGCGGGTCCGGGGCGGAGCCCCGTGGCGTGGGAACGGTGCGGCAGCAAGAAACCCGGCCGACCGGAAACATCCGGTCGACCGGGCCCGCACACCCGTAAGCGCGGCTACGCCGCCTTCGCCTTCGAGGCGTACATGTCCACGTACTCCTGACCGGACAGCCGCATGACCTCGGTCATCACGGAGTCCGTCACGGCCCGCAGCACGTACCGGTCGCGCCCCATCCCGTCATAGCGGGAGAACTCCATCGGCTCGCCGAAGCGCACGGTCACCTTGCCCGGACGCGGAATCCCCGCACCCCCGGGCTGCAGCTTGTCCGTGCCGATCATGGCGAAGGGGACGACGGGCGCACCCGTCATCAGCGTCAGACGGGCGATACCGGTCCGGCCGCGGTACAGCCGGCCGTCGGGGGAGCGCGTGCCCTCGGGGTAGATCCCGAAGATATTGCCCTCCTCCAGGACGCGGCGGCCGGTCATCAGCGCGGCCACACCGCCATTGGCCCCGTCGCGGTCGACCGGGATCATGCCGACCCCGGTGAAGAACCACGCCATGAGGCGGCCCTTGAGGGACTTGCCGGTGACGTACTCGTCCTTGCCGATGAAGAAGACCTGCCGGTCACAGACGAGCGGCAGCAGCATCGAGTCGATGAACGTCAGGTGGTTGCCCGCCAGAATGACGGGACCGTTCCCCGGAATCTTCTCTGCGCCTTCCACCCGTAGGCGGAACATCAGGCGCATGACCGGACCGAGCAGTGCCTTGATGAGCGCGAAGCGGGACAACGAGCCCTCCGATGTCAAGGAATGAGTGGTGGTGAACACCTGGTTTGGACTGAGGAATCTGTGCAGGTGAGGACGATACTCGCGGACGAGTACCCGTTGCACATCGGGTTCACCGACTGGATACGCGGAGTTGACCTGAGTTTGCGCCACGTTGATGTGCGGGCAACGCCCGGATGCCACGCCGCATCACCCTGACGTTCCGTCCAGGGTCTCCCACTCGTCACTTCCCCACCCCTACGATCGGTCTCGCTTTGACAGGTGCAAGGCAGTACTTGGTGGGAGGAGTGCTTCATGGGGAACAAGGGGAACGAGAAGTCACAGGCCGCGCAGGGGGCGCAGCAGCCACAGGCATCGGCGGCGCTCGGTCGGCGCTCGCTGCTCGGCGCGGCGGTCCTCGGCGCCGGAGTCACGGCATTCGGGGCGGCCGGAACGGCGAGAGCCGCGAGCAGAGAAAGTGGCGCGAATAACATGAAGAAGGGCCTCGCGGGCCTCCCCGTGCCCACGGTCATCGCGCACCGCGGCGCCAGCGGCTACCGGCCGGAGCACACGCTCGGCTCGTACCAGCTGGCGCTCGACATGGGCGCGCACATCATCGAGGCGGGCGACCTCTGCCCGACCAAGGACGGTCATCTCGTATGCCGTCACGAACCGGAAATCGGCGGCACGACCAATGTGTCGGACCACCCCGAGTTCGCCGGCCGCAGGACGACGAAGAGCCTCGACGGGGTGGCCACCACCGGCTGGTTCACCGAGGACTTCACGCTCGCCGAGCTGAAGACGCTGCGGGCCAAGGAGCGCATCCCGGGCACCCGCCGGCACAACACCCTCTACGACGGCCGCTGGGAGATCCCCACGTTCGAGGAGGTCCTGCGCTGGCGCGCCCAGCAGAGCAAGAAGCTCGGCCGCGAGATCTGGATCTACCCGGAGCTCAAGCACCCCACGTACTTCCGCAAGCAGAACCTCGGCCTGGAGGAGCGCATCGCCAAGGTGCTGCGCGCCCACGGACTGCACCGGAAGAACTCGCCCGTCATCATCCAGTCCTTCGAGCCGACGAGCATCCAGCGCATGAACAAGCTGGTCGGCAACCCGCTGGCCGTCCTGCTGTCCACGGCGAAGTCGCGCCCGTACGACTTCGTGGACACCGGCGACCCGCGCACCGTCGCCGACCTGATCACGCCCAAGGGGCTCGCGGAGATCGCGTCGTACGCGAACGGCATCGGACCCACCCTCGACCTGATCATCCCGAAGGACGCGAACGGCAAGCTGCTGGAGCCCACGACGCTGGTCAGGGACGCGCACAAGGTGGGCCTCGTCCTGCACCCGTACACGATGCGCAACGAGAACACCTTCCTGCCGGCCGACTTCAAGAAGGGCACCGACCCCAGCGCGTACGGCGACGCGTTCGGCGCCTTCAAGGCGTACTACGAGACCGGCATCGACGGCATCTTCTCCGACAACTGCGACACGGCGCTCCTCGCCCGCGAGGACTTCGTCAACGGGTGACCCCAGCAAGCCGGTTGGAGTGAGACCCGACCGCCCCGGCAACCGGCCGCCGGGGCGGCCCCGTCCCGGCGTACATGACGTACGACACCGTGATCGAGCCCCTGCGTCCCCTCCTCGCGGCCGAGGTCCGGGCCGAACTCCCGGGAGCCACCGGTGACCCGGGCGACCTCGAACAGGCCGTCTGGGTCCGCCTCCTGGAGCACCTCGCCACCCAGGGCCCACCGGACGACCCCGCCGCCTGGCTCCGCGAAGCGGTCCGCGCCGAGGCCCGCCGCCAGCGGAGTACGGCACTGCGCGAGCTGCCGTACGGCCTGCGGCCCGCCGCGGACCCGGCCGCCGTCGACCCCGAACGCCGCGCGCTCACCCACGAACGGGACCAGGCGCTGCGCGGTGCGGTGCGCCGGCTGCCCGGGCGCTGCCCGCGCCTCATCGGTGCGCTGCTGTCCCCGAAGGACCTCACTTACCGGGAAATCGCGGGCGAGTTGGGTATCTCACAGGGCAGCCTTGGGCCGGAACGTTCCAGATGTCTGGGTTGCCTGCGCAGAATCCTGTCCTCCGAGGTTGCGCTCACGGCCCGTCGGGGAAAAGGGTGAAGGACAACCGGCGAACAGGTGAGCGGGAGGCATGCACACATGGGCATGAGCGTGACCATCTCTGCGGCGACCGAAGCGGACACCGAGCAGATCCTGAAGTTGCAGTACCTCTGCTACCAGAGCGAGGCACAGCTCTACGGGGACTACTCGATCGAACCGCTCACACAGTCCCTGACCTCGATCAGGGCCGAACTCGACGGCGGCACCGTGCTCGTGGCGCGCCTCGGCGACGAAGTGGTGGCGTCCGTGCGCGGCACGGTCGACGCCGACGGCACGGCGCACATCAACAAGCTGATCGTCCACCCGCGCATGCAGCGGCACGGCCTGGGCGGCCGGCTGCTCACCGCCGTGGAGGCCGAGCTGGGAGGGGCGGGCGCCGCCAAGCGCTTCCAGCTGTTCACCGGCCACCGCAGCGACCACAACCTGCGCCTGTACCGTCAGCACGGCTACGCGCCCGTGTCCACGCAGCGGGTCGACGACCGGCTGACGCTGGTGACGCTCGCCAAGGACACCGAAGACCAGGACCAGGGCGCCGCGGCGAACGCCTTCGTGGCGAGTGCCTGACGGTCAGTTCGCCGGCTGCTGCCGCTGCAGCACACCCTTGCGCAGCCAGTACATCGCGCTCAGCGGCAGCAGTACCGGGATGAACAGATAGCCCACGCCGAAGTCCGACCACACGGTCGCGTCCGGGAACGCGGACGGCTCCACCAGCGTCCACGTACCGACGATCAGCACGCCCGCCAACTCCAGGGCGCAGCACACGAACGCGGCCTTGCGCGCCGTGTCCCCGCCGCGCACCAGCGAGTACGTGATGAAGGCGTACACGAGCCCCGCCACCGCCGACAGCGAGTACGCCAGCGGCGCCTTGTCGAACTCCGTGGAGATCTGCACCGCCGAGCGCGACACGGCACCGACGACCATCACGCCGTAGAGCCACACGAGCAGAATGCCGGGTCCGCTGATGAGGCGGCTCCGCTCCTTCGCTGCCTTCGCGGGTTCCTTCTTCGCAGCGGTCACAGCCACCTCAGCCTCCCCAGATGTCAAAGAGCCGCACCTCGAGAACGGCGAGCACCACGCCGCCCGCGGCGACCGTCACCGAACCCCAGCGGGTGCGCTCGGCAAGCGACATGAAGCCCGCCGCCGGAACGCACGCGAAGGCCCCGATCAGATACGCGACGAAGATCGTCGTGCCCTGGTCCGGCTTCTCGCCCCGCGCGAGCTGCACGATCCCGACCACCAGCTGCACCAGCGCGAGCACCGACACCACGGCCATGCCGATGAAGTGCCAGTCCTTCGTCGGCTGGTCGCGATACGCGGCGAAACCGCACCAGGCCGCGAGCGCCAGCGCGGCGAGACCCGTCACCAGGGTCAGGACATCAAGCATGGCCGTGAGCCTATTACGGGCCAAAAGACCCGATGCGCTCGACCCCGGGGTGACCCGTACCCTCGGGATACATGAAGATCACCGCTGACGCCCTGCTGTTCGACAACGACGGAACCCTGCTCTCGTCGATGGAGTCGGTGTACCGCTGCTGGACCCGCTGGGCCGAGGAGTACGGGATCACCGCCGAGGCCTTCGCCGCCGTAGAGCTGCACGGCCGCCCCGCCGCCGAAATCGCCGCCGACCTGCTGCCCCCCGAAAAGGTCGCGGACGCCGTGAAGCGCATCGAGGAGCTGGAGGTCGAGGACGTGCCCAACGGTGGGACCCACGTCCTGCCCGGCACGCTCGACCTGCTCACCTCGCTGCCCGACGAGAACTGGGCCGTGGTCACCTCCGCCACCCGCCGCCTCGCCGAGGCCAGGCTCGCCGCGGTCGGCATCAGGACACCGCTGCTCATCGCCGCGGACGACATCACGCACGGCAAGCCCAACCCCGAGCCGTTCCTGCTCGCTGCCGGGAAGCTGGGCGTGGACCCGGAGCGCTGCGTCGTCTTCGAGGACGCCCCGGCCGGTCTCACGGCGGGCCGCGTCGGCGGCATGAGGACCGTGGCGTTGACCACAACGCACGAGGCGGACGAGCTCTCCGCCGACGTCGTGGTGAAGGACCTCTCCGCGGTGTCCGCGCAGGTCACGGACGCGGGCGTGGAGATCACCGCCGCCGTCTGACCCCCCTTGAATGTTCGGCCCCCGCTGTCCGAATACCGGACGGCGGGGGCCGCTCGCGTCCTCACGTCTGCTTTACTTGCCGACATGACCACGACGAGCAGCCGCACCCTTGCGACCGAGGCGACCATGACGCCCGGTGCTGCTTGTATGTGTCGAATGTGCGCCTTCTGAGGGCCCCCACACCTCCCCCAAGCTCTCGAACAGACTCGAGCAGGGGGGACCCCCTAGTTCTCGCGCCCCGAAGCGAGACCCGCGCGCCCTGTTCCGTAGGGAGTGACTCCGCAGGGAGAAACCATTCGCCTACGTGACCGGGTCCGCCCCGCGCACAGCCTCTCCTCACCGGTTCTTCCGCCTCTGTGAGACCTGTCGCGCGCCCGGAAACTCCAGCCAAGTTCCCGACCGAATGCCCCGTGCCCGGCGCCACCCGTGCCGCGCACTCGACAGCTACGGAAACCCACGTGATCACCACAAAGGGCCTCACCAAGGTCTACCGCTCGCGCGGCCGAGAGGTCACCGCCCTCGACGGCGTCGATCTGCACGTGCGCGAAGGCGAGGTGTACGGCGTCATCGGACAGTCCGGCGCCGGCAAGTCCTCGCTGATCCGCTGCGTGAACCTGCTGGAGCGTCCGACCTCCGGCACCGTGACCGTCGCGGGACAGGACCTCACCGCCCTCGTCGGCCGCGGCTCGCGCGCAGGCAAGGAACTGCGCGAGGCGCGCAGCCGCATCGGCATGGTCTTCCAGCACTTCAACCTGCTGTCCTCGCGCACCGTGCAGGACAACATCGAGCTGCCGCTCGAAATCCTCGGCAAGTCGGGGAAGGAACGTTCCACCAAGGCGCTGGAACTGCTCGACCTGGTCGGCCTCGCCGACAAGGCCAAGTCCTACCCCGCCCAGCTCTCCGGCGGCCAGAAGCAGCGCGTCGGCATCGCCCGCGCGCTCGCCGGCGACCCGAAGGTGCTGCTCTCCGACGAGGCGACCAGCGCCCTCGACCCGGAGACCACCCGATCGATCCTCCAGCTGCTGCGCGACCTCAACCGGCAGCTCGGCCTCACCGTGCTGCTCATCACGCACGAGATGGACGTCGTCAAGAGCGTCTGCGACTCCGCCGCCCTCATGGAGCGCGGACGGATCGTCGAGTCCGGCACCGTCAGCGAGCTCCTCGCGACACCCGGCTCCGAACTCGCCTCCGCGCTCTTCCCGGTCAGCGGCGAGGCCTCCGGCGACGACCGCACCGTCATCGACGTCACCTTCCACGGCGAGTCGACGACCCAGCCGGTCATCTCGCAGCTCTCCCGCACCTACAACGTCGACATCTCGATCCTCGGCGCCGCGATGGACACCGTCGCGGGCAAGCAGGTCGGCCGCATGCGCATCGAACTGCCCGGCCGCTACGACGACAACGTCGTGCCGATCGGCTTCCTGCGCGAACAGGGCCTCCAGGTCGACGTCCAGGGCACCTCGCCCGCCGCTCTGAAGAAGGAAGGTGTCACCAAGTGACCTGGTCGGAGATGCAGCCGCTGCTGTCCCAGGCATGTTGGGACACCTTCTACATGGTCGGCTGGTCCACGCTGATCGCGATCATCATCGGGCTGCCGCTCGGTGTGCTCCTCGTCCTCACGGACCGCGGCGGACTGCTGCAGAACGCGTATCTGAACAAGATCATCGGGCAGATCGTGAACATCGTCCGCTCGATGCCCTTCATCATCCTGATGGTCGCCCTGATGGGCTTCACGCGCGCGATCGTCGGCACCACCATCGGCCGCGAGGCCGCCATCGTGCCGCTCGCCATCGGCGCCATCCCGTTCTTCGCGCGGCTCGTCGAGACGTCCGTACGTGAGGTCGACGGCGGCCTGATCGAGGCCGTCCAGTCGATGGGCGGCAACACCTGGACCGTCGTACGCAAGGTCCTCGTGCCCGAGTCGCTGCCCTCGCTGATCTCGGCGACCACCACGACGATCGTCGCGCTCATCGGCTACTCCGCGATGGCCGGCACGGTCGGCGCGGGCGGCCTCGGCGACATCGCGATCCGCTACGGCTACCAGCGCTTCGAGGCCAACCTGATGTGGATCACGGTGGCGGTCCTCGCCGTCGTCATCTCGCTCATCCAGTTCGCGGGCGACAGCGGGGCCCGGGTCCTGCACCGCCGTGCGGGCAAGGGCGGCGACCCGATCCGCTTCAACCTCTTCGCCGGCCGTACGGCCGTCACCGCCACCAAGTCCGGCTGAACCCTGTTCCACCCGCCCTGCTCGGCGGGTCGCACTACTGATGGAAAGGCACTTTTCGTGCGTAACACCACCAAGATCACCGCAGCTGTCCTCGCCACCGGCGCCCTCACCCTGGGCCTGACGGCCTGCGGCTCCGAGAAGGCCGACACCAAGGCCAAGGCCTCCGACCCGTTGGTCGTCGCCGCGACTCCCGTCCCGCACGCCGAGATCCTCAACTACATAAAGAAGGACCTGGCGAAGAAGGAAGGCCTCAACCTCGAGGTCAAGGAGTTCACCGACTACGTCACGCCGAACAACGCCACCGAGGACGGTTCGGTCGACGCCAACTACTTCCAGACGACGCCCTACCTGGAAGACTTCAACAAGAAGAACGGCACGCACCTCAAGTCGGTCGCCACCGTCCACCTGGAGCCGCTCGGCCTCTACTCGCAGAAGGCCAAGAAGCTCGAAGGCCTCAAGAAGGGCGGCACCGTCGCCCTTCCGAACGACGCCGACAACGAGAGCCGCGCGCTGCGCTTCCTCGCCGCCAATGACCTGATCACCCTCAAGAAGGGCTCGGAGTCCGCCGCGACCCCGCAGGACATCGCGAAGAACCCGAAGGACCTCCAGTTCAAGGAGGTCGAGGCCGCGCAGACCCCGCGCTCCCTCAAGGACGTCGACGCCGCGGTGATCAACGGCAACTACGCCATCGGTGCCGAGCTGAACCCCGCCAAGGACGCCCTCGCCCTGGAGTCCACCAAGAACAACGAGTACAACAACGTGCTCGCTGTGAAGGACGGAAACCAGGACGACCCGCGCATCAAGAAGCTCGCGAAGCTCCTGACGTCGCCCGAGGTCAAGAAGTTCATCGACGACAAGTACAAGGGCTCGGTGCTCCCCTCCTTCTGATGCGTACTTCCCTGAAGTCCACGATTCCCGCCGCCGTGACCGCCGGGGCACTCGTCCTCGGCCTCACGGCCTGCGGCTCCGACAAGGCGGACGCGAGCGAGAAGCTGGTCGTCGGGGCCACGCCGACGCCGGCCGGCGAAGTCCTCACGTACGTACAGAAGAACCTGGCGAAGAAGGCCGGACTCGACCTGGAGATCAAGGAGTTCACGGACTACGTCCTGCCGAACACCGCGCTCCAGCAGGGCGACCTCGACGCCAACCTGTTCCAGCACACGCCGTACCTGAAGGACTTCAACAAGTCCAAGGGCACGACGCTCGCACCGGTCACCCAGGTCTACCTGCCGCCGCTCGGCTTCTACTCGAAGAAGACGAAGGACGTCACCGAGCTGCGCGACGGGGCCACCGTCGCGCTGCCGAACGACATCACCAACGAGGGCAGGGCGCTCGAACTCCTCGCCTCCCAGGGCGTGATCGGGCTCAAGAAGGGCGCCGGTCTGAACGCGACGCCCAAGGATGTCGCGAAGAACCCCAAGGGGCTCAAGTTCAAGGAGCTCGAAGCGGCCCAGCTGCCGCGCTCGTTGGACGACGTCGACGTGGCCGCCGTCAACAACAACTTCGCGATGGACGCGGGACTGAACCCCAAGAAGGACGCCATCCTTCTGGAGTCCGTCAAGGACAACCCGTACAACAACATCCTCGCCGCGAAGAAGGGCGAGGAGGACGACCCGCGGGTCAAGAAGCTGGCGGAGCTGCTGACTTCGCCCGAGGTCAAGAAGTTCATCGAGACCACGTACAAGGGTTCGGTGCTCCCCGTCTGAGGGACCCGTACACCGCCCTTCCATGGGGGCCGCTCCTGGCAACAGGGGCGGCCCCCATGTGCAGTTACGTGTCTTCATGCTGCATGCTGGGCACTTGACCAGGCCGACGCGAAGGTAGAGGCCAACGAAGGTTACGGAGAGCGGCGCATGACGAACAGCTTCCCCAGGATCTCCATCAGCACGGAGCGCTTGGTGCTGCGTCCGCTCGACGAGGACGACGTACCGGCGCTCGCGGAGATGATGAACGACGAGCTGGTCGTCGCCTGGACGGCGGTGCCGCAGCCGTTCACGGAGGAGGGCGCGCGCGACTGGATCACCGAGGGTGCGCCGAAGGAACGGGCGAGCGGCGCCGGACTCCACTTCGCCGTCACCGAGTTCCTCACCCAGCGGCTCGTCGGCACCATCCAGCTGACCGGAACCGACTGGCATGTGCGCGCCACCGAGCTCTCGTACATCGTCGCCCCCTGGGCCCGCGGTGAGGGCTACGCGTCCGAGGCCGCGCTCGCCACGGCCCAGTGGCTCTTCCGCGACCAGCGCCTGGAGCGCATCGAACTGCGCACCGCCGCCGACAACACCGCGGCCCAGCAGGTCGCCCAGAAGATCGGCTGCATCAGCGAGGGCGTGCTGCGCAACGCCTGCATAGCGCGTACGCGCACCGAGGACGGCGGCCTCGCCGAGGCCCGCACGGACTTCATCGTGTGGAGCCTGCTGCCCGAGGACCTGGAGGGTGTCACCGAGCAACTGGCGGAGGCCGGGGGTTTCACCGCCTTCTCGGACTGGAACTGACCCCACGGGCGATCGGTGGTCCGGGCAGGTACGCTCACGGTGCCCCGACCCCGGCGGCACCCCCGACCTCCGTGCCGCATGGGCACGTACGTACCCGAGCACACCCAGGAGACTGACGACGATGGCCGACCGGGTCACGGTGATCGGCTGGGACGGTTCGCCGCTGACGGCCGCGGCCCGCTCAGCACTCGGCGCGGCCACGCTCGTGGCGGGCGCCGGGCACCACCTGGCGCTCCCCGAGGTGCCCGAGCGCGCCGAGCGCGTCCGGCTCGGCAGCGTGGCTCTCGCCGCCCGCCGCATCGCGGGCCATCGCGGCACGGCCGTCGTGCTCGCGGACGGCGACCCCGGCTTCTTCGGTGTCGTACGCACCCTGCGCGCGCCCCAGTACGGCCTTGAGGTCGAGGTCGTGCCCGCTGTGTCCTCGGTCGCCCAGGCGTTCGCCCGCGCGGGCATGCCCTGGGACGACGCACAGGTGGTCGTCGCACACCGACGCACCCTGCGACGCGCGGTGAATGTGTGCCGCGCCCACACCAAGGTCGCCGTTCTCACCTCACCGGGCGCCGGCCCCGCCGAACTCGGCCTGCTCCTGGAAGGCGTCCACCGCACCTTCGTCATCTGCGAGGAGCTCGGCACCGACCGCGAACAGGTCACCGTCGTCACCTCCGACAAGGCCGCCGACCACGCGTGGCGCGACCCCAATGTCGTCATCGTCATCGGAGGCCCGGTCACCGGCGCCTCGGAGAACGGCGGCTGGCTGGCCGGCGGCGACCCCGACACGGGACCGCGCGGCTGGGCCCTGCCCGCGCACGAGTACGCGGGACCGTTCGGCGAGGGCGAGAGCGAACAGCTGCGCGCCGCCCAACTCGCCCGCCTGGGGCCCCGAGCGGGCGACCTGGTGTGGGACATCGGCTGCGGCAGCGGAGCGTTCACGGCGGAGACCGGACGGTTCGGCGCCGCCGTCATCGCCGTCGACCGGGACGCCGACGCCTGCGCCCGGACCCTCGCCGTCGCCCGCCGCTTCGGCGTCCAGGTCCAGATCGTGAACGGCACCGCCCCGTACGCCCTCGAAGACCTCCCGGAGCCCGACGTCGTCCGCGTCGGTGGCGGGGGAGCGGCCGTCGTATCGGCCGTCGCGGACCGGCGCCCCGCCCGTATCGTCACGCACGCCGCGACACGCGACGCCGCCGAACTCATCGGCAGGGACCTGACGGAGCACGGATACGAGGTCGAGTGCGCCCTCCTGCAATCCGTCGAACTGGACACTCGCGTCTGGACGGAGAAGGAGCGGACCGTGGGGTTCCTCCTCTCGGGACGGCTGCCCGTCCGCCACCCGTGACCCTGGCGGCGCGCCGCGCGCGGTAGGCTGGCCGATCGTTGTACCGCACCGGGACGTTCGGCTCTTCGTACGCCAATGTCCCGAAAACGCACCACTTTTGAGGTGCGTGTGGTACGGCAGCGACCGGAGGACGCGCAACGTGGCGCAGTCCACAGAAGGCCATGGTCGAACTACGTTCCGTGGCCGCGGTCCGACCGGGACAATGCCTGTTGTCCGGAGCGGTTCGTGCCGCGTGGCACGCACGCTCGTTGTTGTTGACGGGCGGTCGACGCGTCGCCCCGGACAGCGAAACAGTGAAGCGTGAAGCTGCTCGCAGTTCCGGCGGACGGCCGGGGGCGGCCAGGAAGTTCTCATTCGATGGGCGAGGGGTAGGCATGACCGACACCGGTCAGGTTCCGGGCGAAGGGCTGCCGGAGGACGCGGGTACGGCGGAGCCGCCGGGCGTTCCCGCACCCGGCGCGTACACCTACCTCGATCCCGCGGACGCCACGGCCGAGGACGACGAGATCCTCCTGATGCCCGGTTCGCAGGGCGCCTGGGGCCAGCCGCAGGCGCAGCCGACGGACCAGAGCCACAGCCAGGGGCAGGGCCAGCAGTACGCCCCGTCCCAGTCTCAGCCCCGCCGCCCGCTGCACATGGGCCCTGCCGTCCCCGACACGAACGGCAGTCCGGTCCGCTCGCTCGCCGACCGCGGCCCCGCCCAGCAGACGCCGATGCCGGCTCGTCAGTCGGGCCCGCCCACCACGGGACCGGAGTACCTGGACATCCCGCCGCAGGGCGCCGCCCCGTGGCAGCCGGCCCAGGCCCAGCAGCTGCCCCCCGCAGAAACGGTCGCTCCGCAGTACGCGCAGCCCGAAACCCCCGCGCACGCCCAGGAGTTCGCCCAGGTCGGCGCGTACGCGGGCCACGCCCCGTACGAGCAGAGCCAGGGCGGCTACGACTACCCGCAGCAGCCGGGCTACGCGGGGCACGGATACGCCCAGCAGCCCGCCGCGGACCAGACACTCGGCCAGTTCATCCCGGTCGACGGCATCATCCCCACGACCCCGCACCTGGCACCGACCCCGCCGCAGGCGATGGTGGTCCCACCACTCCCGGAGGAGCAAGGCGCTGCCGCGCAGCTTGCGGGTGAGCAGGGTGCGACTACGCCGGAAGCCGGCACCGGTCAGGAAGACGCGGCCGGCCGGCCGGACGCGGTTGAGCAGCAGTCGTTCGCCGCACAGCGGGAGGCCGCCGACCAGCAAGCCGTCAGCGACCCGCGAGGCGTGGCCGCGCAGCGGGCTGCTGCCGACCAGCGGGCCGTTGCCGACCAGCGGGCTGCCGCCGACCAGCAGGTGGTTGTCGACCAGCTGAGCGCTGGCGATCAGGTAGGCGTCGCCGACCAGCAGGTCGCTGTCCCGTCGCAGATCGCTGCCGACGGCCAGGGCGCTGGCGATCACGTAGGCGTCGTCGACCAGCAGGTCGCTGCCGGGCAGCAGGCCACCGCCGATCACCAGGGCGCTGGCGCGTCGCAGGTCGCTGCCGAGGAGCAGGGCGCTGGCGATCACGTAGGCGTTGCTGGTCAGCAGGCCGTTGCTGGTCAGCAGGCGACCGCCGATCAGCAGGGCGCTGGCGCGTCGCAGGTCGCTGCCGAGGACCAGGGCGCCGGCGATCACGTAGGCGTCGCTGACCAGCAGGTCACTGCCGGGCAGCAGGCCACCGCCGATCACCAGGCCGCTGCCGCGTCGCAGGCCGCTGTCGACGACCAGGGCGCTGGCGACCGCGCAGGCTTTGCCGGTAACGAGGTTGCGGGCGGTGGCGTAGGCGCCGCTGACCAGCAGGCCGCTGTCGCGCCGCAGGTCGCCGCCGAGGACCAGGGCACTGGCGATCACGTAGGCGCCGCTGACCAGCCGGTCGCTGTCGCGCCGCAGGCCACCGCCGAGGACCAGGGCACTGGCGATCACGTAGGCGCCGCTGACCAGCCGGTCGCTGTCGCGCCGCAGGCCACCGCCTACGACCAGGCCGCAGGCGATCACGCAGGCTTTGCCGGTCACGGGGCTGCGGGCGGTGACGCAGGCGTTGCTGACCAGCAGGCCGCCGCTGTCCACCAGGCCGCAGGCGATGACGCAGGCGTTGCCGACCAGCAGGTCTCCGCCACGCCGCCGGCCGCCGCTGACCAGCAGGTCTCCGCCACGCCGCCGGCCGCCGCTGACCAGCAGGTCGCTGCCGCGCCGCATGCCGTTGGCGGTCACCAGGCCACCGCCGACCACCCGGCTGAAGGTGATCACGTAGCCGTCGCCGACCAACCGGTCGCTGCAACGCCGCAGGCCACTGCAAACGACCAGGCCGCAGGCGTCGCTGACCACCAGGCGGCTGCCACGCCGCACTCCACCGCCGACCAGCAGCCCGCCCCCGGTCAGCCGGAGGCCACCGTCACCGAAACGCAGGACCCGCACGCCATGGCCAACCAGCTGCCCGCCGAACAGGCGCCCGCGCACGCCACGGAGTGGGCCGGCCCCGACTCCGCCGAGACGGCGGAGGCCGCAAGCGTTCCCGCTCCGCGCGAAGGCGACTCCACCGCGATCCCGCTGCCCGAGGCCGTCGGCACCGAGGACCCCGCGGAGCAGACCCTCGCGCCCGCCGAGCTGACGGGCGAGCCCGAGCACCTCACGCCGGAGCGCGAGGCGCACCCCGCCGCCCCCGCCTACGACGACGCCGAGCGCGAGGCGGTGCTGCGCGTGATGCGCGAGCGCCGCGACATCCGCAACGGCTTCCGCAGCGACCCGATCCCGCACGAGGTGCTGCTGCGCGTCCTGGAGGCGGCCCACACGGCGCCGTCCGTGGGCCACTCGCAGCCCTGGGACTTCGTCGTGATCCGCTCGGCGGACACCCGCCACGCGATGCACGAACTGGCCATGCGCCAGAAGGACGCGTACGCCAAGTCCCTGCCCAAGGGCCGCGCGAAGCAGTTCAAGGAACTGAAGATCGAGGCCATCCTCGACACCCCGGTGAACATCGTCGTCACCGCCGACCCGACCCGCGGCGGCCGCCACACCCTGGGCCGCCACACGCAGCCGCAGATGGCCCCGTACTCCTCCGCCCTCGCGGTCGAGAACCTGTGGCTCGCGGCCCGCGCCGAGGGCCTCGGCGTCGGCTGGGTCAGCTTCTTCGACGAACGCGAGATGGTCCGCTCCCTCGGCCTGCCGGAGCACCTCGAAGTCGTCGCGTACCTCTGCGTCGGCTACGTCGACGAGTTCCCGGAGGAGCCGGAACTGATGCAGGCCGGCTGGTCCAAGCGCCGCCCGCTGTCGTGGGTCGTGCACGAGGAGACGTACGGCCGCCGCGCGCTGCCCGGCGAGGACCCGCACGACCTGCTCGCGGAGACCGTCTCCAACATCCGCCCGCTGGACGCGAAGGCGCTCGGTGAGGCGTGGGAGCGGCAGAAGCGGATGACGAAGCCCGCGGGCGCGCTCGGCATGCTGGAGATCATCTCCGCCCAGCTGTCCGGCCTCTCCCGCGTGTGCCCGCCGCCGATCCCGGAGCCCGCGGCCGTCGCGATCTTCGCAGGCGACCACGGCGTGCACGCGCAGGGCGTCACCCCCTGGCCGCAGGAGGTCACGGGCCAGATGGTCGCCAACTTCCTTGGCGGCGGCGCGGTCTGCAACGCGTTCGCGAGCCAGGTCGGCGCCGAGGTCTGCGTCATCGACGTCGGCGTGGCCTCCGAACTCCCGGCGACGCCCGGCCTGTTGCCCCGCAAGGTCCGCGCAGGCACCGCCGACATGACGACAGGCCCCGCCCTGACCCGCGAAGAGGTCAAGGAGGCCATCGAGGTCGGCATCGAGACGGCCCGCGACCTCGTGGCGGCCGGCAACAAGGCGCTGATCACCGGAGAGATGGGCATCGCGAACACCACCGCGTCCGCCGCCCTGATCTCCGTCTACACCGAGGTCGACCCCGCCGATGTGACCGGTCGTGGCACCGGCATCAACGACGAGACGCACTCCCGCAAGGTCGAGGTCGTGCGCCGCGCCCTCGACGTGCACAAGCCCGACCCGGCCGACCCGATCGGCGTCCTCGCGGCGGTCGGCGGCCTGGAGCACGCGGCCATGGTCGGCCTGCTCCTGGGCGGCGCCTCGCTGCGTACGCCGGTGATCCTCGACGGCGTCAGCGCCGGTGCGGCCGCCCTCGTCGCGCGCGCCATCGCCCCCGAGGTCCTCGCGGCCTGCATCGCGGGCCACCGCAGCGCGGAGCCGGGCCACGTGGCGGCCCTGAACAAGCTGGGCCTGCGCCCGCTCGTCGACCTGGACCTGCGCCTCGGTGAGGGCACGGGCGCCCTCCTGGCCCTCCCGATCGTCCAGAGCGCGGCCCGCGCGATGCACGAGGTCGCCACGTTCGACTCGGCAGGCGTCACGGAGAAGTAGCCCCCACCCCTTCCCGAAACTGCCTCTGGTCCGCAGAGCGGGGGGTCCGGGGGCGGAGCCCCCGGTTTCGGGAAGGGGCGGGGTGGGGGAAACCTCCTCGTCACGCCCACGACGTACGCTCACACCAAACCCGCCGCACGCCAGAGGACACCGCATGCCCGCCGCCGACCACCCCGCCTACCCCGTGGGCCTCCGCCTGACCGGCCGCCGAGTCGTCGTCCTCGGCGGCGGCCAGGTAGCCCAGCGCAGGCTCCCCGCCCTGATCGCCGCGGGCGCGCACATCACTCTGATCTCTCCCTCCGCGACCCCTTCGGTCGAGGCGATGGCGGACGCCGGTGAGATCAGCTGGACCCGGCGCCGCTACGAGCCGGGCGACCTCGCCGACACCTGGTACGCCCTGGTCGCCACCAGCGACCGGGAGACCAACGACGCGGCCTCGCGGGAAGCCGAGTCGACCCGCACCTGGTGCGTACGCTCCGACGACGCCGACGAGGCGACCGCCTGGACCCCGGCGACGGGCCGCGCGGACGGCGTGACCGTCGCCGTCCTCACGACCACGGCCGCCGACCGCGACCCCCGCCGCACCGCCGCGGTCCGCGACGCGATCGTCGAGGCGCTCCACGACGGCACCGTCGCCGTGCAGCGCGACCACAAGCCGGGCGTGGCCCTGGTCGGAGGCGGCCCCGGCGACCCGGACCTCATCACCGTGCGCGGCCGCCGTCTCCTCGCGGAGGCCGACGTCGTGATCGCCGACCGCCTCGGCCCGCGCGACCTCCTCGACGAACTCCCGCCGCACGTCGAGGTGATCGACGCCGCGAAGATCCCGTACGGCCGCCAGATGGTCCAGGAGGCCATCAACCAGGCCCTCATCGACCACGCCAAGCAGGGCAAGGCCGTGGTCCGGCTCAAGGGCGGCGACCCGTTCGTCTTCGGCCGCGGCATGGAGGAGGCCCAGGCGCTCGCCGCCGAGGGCATCCCGGTCACCGTCGTCCCCGGCATCTCCAGCTCCATCAGCGTGCCCGGCGCCGTCGGCATCCCGGTCACCCACCGCGGCGTCGCCCACGAGTTCACCGTCGTCAGCGGCCACGTGGCGCCGGACGACGAGCGCTCCCTGGTCGACTGGGAGGCGATGGCGAAGCTGACCGGCACCCTCGTGATCCTCATGGGAGTCGACAAGATCGCAAAGATCGCCGAGGCCCTCGTCTCGTACGGCAAGGACCCCGAAACCCCCGTCGCCCTCGTCCAGGAAGGCACGACGGCGGCCCAGCGCCGCGTCGACGCCACTCTCGCGACGGTCGGCGAAAGGGCCGTCTCCGAAGGGGTCAGGCCGCCGGCCGTCATCGTGATCGGCGACGTGGTGCGCGAGGGGCCAAAAAAGTAACCAGCGGTAACACAACTCGTCCGGAGCCGTTGGCACCACACCCAGAACAAGGCAGTATCGACCCGTGGCTGAAGCTGAACCTCGAGGGATCATCACCATCGATGACCCCGACGACCCGCGCCTGTCCGACTACACGGGCCTGACCGACGTAGAACTGCGCCGCAAACGCGAACCGGCCGAAGGCCTGTTCATCGCCGAGGGCGAGAAGGTCATCCGGCGCGCCAAGCTCGCCGGGTACGAGATGCGCTCGATGCTGCTGTCCGCGAAGTGGGTCGACGTCATGCGCGACGTCATCGACGAGGTCCCCGCCCCCGTCTACGCGGTCGCCCCCGACCTGGCCGAACAGGTCACCGGCTACCACGTGCACCGCGGCGCCCTCGCCTCCATGCAGCGCAAGCCGCTCCCCACGTCCGACGAACTCCTCACCACCGCCCGCCGCGTGGTCGTCATGGAGTCGGTCAACGACCACACCAACATCGGCGCGATCTTCCGCAGCGCCGCCGCCCTCGGCATGGACGCCGTCCTGCTCTCCCCGGACTGCGCCGACCCGCTCTACCGCCGCTCCGTGAAGGTCTCCATGGGCGCGGTCTTCTCCGTGCCGTACGCGCGTCTGGACGCCTGGCCGAAGTCCCTGGAGACGGTGCGCGACGCCGGCTTCGAACTCCTCGCGCTGACCCCGGCAGAGCAGGCCAAGTCCCTCGACGAGGTGGCGCCGCACCGTATGGACCGCGTCGCGCTGATGCTCGGCGCGGAGGGCGAAGGCCTGTCGACCAAGGCCCTGATGGCGGCGGACGAATGGGTCCGCATCCCGATGGCCCACGGAGTCGACTCGCTCAACGTGGGCGCCGCGGCCGCCGTCGCGTTCTACGCGGTGGCGACGGGCCGCCCCGAACTCTGACGTTCCTGGAACCCCGCCCGCGCCGCGGACAGGGTTCCAGATGTGGTCACAGGCTCTGCGCCGCAGCGATCGCCAGCGCCACGAGCAGCGTCACGACGACGAACACGAAGAGCCGCTGCCGCAGCAGCCGCGGGTTCGCGGGCCGCAGCTTCTTGCCCGAACCCGTGCCGTTCGTCCGCTGCGCCGGCCGCCCCGCACCGCTGCGCGGCCCGGACCTGCTGTTGCCGGAGCGGCTGTTGGTGTTCCGGGCGGGTGCCGACCCGTTGCTCCTGCCGTTGCTGGGGCGCGACGCCGGAGTCCCCGGCTGCGTACGCCGCTGGGTGCGCTGCCCCTCGTACGAGGCGTGCGAGTCGGCGATGCGCCCCGTCGGGCGGTCCTGCTCGGCGGTGCGCGGCGCGGGCGGACGCGGCTCCGCGACGACGCCCTGCGCCTCACGGGCCGCGATCTCCTTGAGCCGCAGCGACAGTTGCAGCGTGCTGGGCCGCTCCTCGGGATCCTTCGCGAGGCACGCGCGCAGCAGCGGCGCGAGCGCGTCCGGCACCCCGGCCAGCTGCGCCTCCTCGTGCACGACCCGGTAGAGCATGACCTCGGAACTGCCGTGCCCGAAAGGCGAGTCGCCCATGGCCGTGTACGCGAGCGTGGCCCCCAGGGCGAACACATCCGTCGCGGGGGTCACGGCGGCGCCCCGCACCTGCTCGGGCGCGAGGAAGCCGGGGGAGCCGACGGCGGTGCCCACATGGGTCAGCGTCGAGGCGCCGGTCGCCCACGCGATACCGAAGTCGATGATCCGCGGCCCCTTCGGGGACAGCAGAATGTTGGACGGCTTGAGGTCGCGGTGCACGACCCCGGCCTCGTGGACGGCGACAAGCCCTTCGGACAGCGCCGCGCCCACGGCGGCCACGTCGGAAGCGGCCAACGGCCCTTCCTCGGCCACCTTGTCGTGCAGCGAGGGGCCCGGCACGTACTGCGTCGCGAACCACGGCCGCTCCGCCTCCAGATCGGCCGCGACGAGCCGGGCGGTGCAGCCACCGCGGATCCGCCGCGCGGCGGACACCTCGCGCGCGAACCGCGAGCGGAACTCCTGGTCCTCCGCCAGATCAGGCCTGATCACCTTGAGCGCGACCCGCTGACCGCGCCGGTCGGAACCGAGATAGACCACGCCCATCCCGCCGGCCCCGAGGCGTCTGTGAAGCCTGAACGAGCCGACGACGCGCGGGTCCTCGCGCCTCAGGCGCATCATCGCCATGTTCATCCCCGCTGCTGCCCGGTCCGTCTGACGAGCCACAGCTTACGTTTTCGCGCACGGCGGCGCGCAGAGGCCGCGCCCTCGCGGCCCATTCGATTGTCAGTGCCCGGTGGGAAACTTGAAGGGTGGTCAGGGAGCGCGGGAGTGCAGCGGCTTGCCGCGGGCCCGTGGCCCAACAAGGCGGCGTTAAAGGGGGATTGGACCCATGAAGGGTGACCGGGTCGAGATAGTCGTGGATGCCGGGGACACGACGCGTACGTACGAAGTGACGGCGGGCCGGGCGGGCCGAAGGGTGGAGACGGCGGTGCGCAGAGGGGTGGTGGAAGTGAGCGAAGTCACCCGATCCGGATCCGTGGTGCGCACCGCGCGCTTCATGGCCACCAGGGTGCTGGCCCTGGTAGAACACCCGGTCCCGCGCGAGGAGCCCGCCGAGCGTGAGGCCCGCGTCGGGCGCCCCCTCGGGGATGACCCCGAGAGCTGAGCAGGCCGCCGGGCCTTCGCCTCCACCCAGGGGAGTACGCCGGTCGGTGATGGTCATCCTCGGGGAGGCCCGGCATTCGGTACGAGGGCATGACGTCTCACGCGTCGGCCACTCGTAGATTTGAGGTCAAGCGGCGGGTGCAGCACTCGTCCCCCGAGGTCAGGTACCCGCCGCTTGCCAAGACGCAAGAACTCAACAGACGCAAGAACTCAAGATTTCGACCGGGAGAGGACCATGGCGGACACGGCACCGCGGACGACAGCGTTCCGCACAGTGGCCCGCAGGGCGGGCCTTTTCGGTGGCCCCGCGACCGACCGCCGGCATCCGCTGGTGGCCGCGGCCATGGTTCTCCCTCTCGCGGCCCTTCTCGTCGTCGTGTTCGGCGGCTGGGACGCGGTGGTCACACAAGCGTCGTCCGTGGGCGTGATGCTGGGGCGCTGAGCGGCGCTCCCAGGCCCGGATGAGCGGTCCGGGCGGGGACATCCGGCCATGAAACCCCGTGGGGACGGGGGTGCGGCGGACGGCACAAATGCTGCGCGCAGCTGGGGAGCTGCGCGCAGCATTATTTTGTGCCCGCTGCCGCCCGTAGGCTGCGGCCGTGACCACGCTCATCGTTCCCGCGCTCAGGGCCGAGGCCCGGGGCGCGGCCCATCCGTCGGGGATCGCCTGCGTCTGCGGCGCCACGACCCTCGCCGACTGCCCCGACGCCACGGTGGTCCGGCACGGCGACACCGTCGCCAAGGCGCACGCCCCCGACACCGACCCGGCCGAGCTGAACCTGCGCCTGGCCGTGGCCGCCCACCCGCCCCTGGCCGGCGTACTGCTGCGCCCGCTGCGCCCGACGGCGACCACCCTGGACGACCGGCTCGTCACGTTCTGGCCGCACGGCACCCCCGTCGACCCGGACCACCCGGAGCACGCCCCCTGGGAAGCCGTGGGTGCCCTTCTCGCCCGCCTGCACTGCACTGCGGCACACGAACTCCCGCCCGCGCTCCCGCCGATGCGCGGCCCGCTCAAGGCGGCCCAGGCCATGGCCCGCCTCCAGACCTCGGCTCCCGGCCACCCTGCCGCAAAACCGATCCTCGACGCCTGGCACACCCTGCCGCCCTGGGCCCGCGCCGAAGCCCCGTACGCGCACGCGAGCGCCCTCTGCCACGGCGATCTGCACCTCGGCCAGCTCGTCCGCCACCCCGCCGACTCCGCGGCATGGACGCTGATCGACGTCGACGACCTCGGAATCGGCGACCCCGCCTGGGACTTGGCCCGCCCCGCCGCCTGGTTCGCCTGCGGCCTGCTGTCCGCCGAGGACTGGACCCGCTTCCTCGGCGCGTACCAACGCACAGGCGGCGCAAAGGAGCTGAGCGTCCCCGACCCCTGGCCCGCCCTGGACGTTCCGGCCCGCGCCCTCACCGTGCAGACCGCCGCGCTCGCCGTCGCGAAGGCCACCGACGCGGGCCGCGCGCTCGACGAGGTGGAGGAGGCGGTGATCGACGCCTGCGCCCGGATGGCTTCGGTCCCGCCGCAGTTGGAGAGTGATTCGGCCAAGTAGGGTGCGGGGGAAGGAAGCCGGGAAGTGTTCCGGCGAAGCAGCACCGAACGGCAGGGAGTTGAGCCGAGCATGCAGTGTCCGAAGTGTCACGCACCGATGCACACATACAACCGCAATGGCGTCCAGATCGAGCAGTGCAGCGGGTGCCGCGGGATATTCCTGGACTACGGCGAGCTGGAGTCACTGACCCGCATGGAGTCGCAGTGGCAGCAGCAGGCTCCGCCGCCCCCGCCCGCCCCGCAGGGCTACCCGGCCCCGGCCCCCGCGGCCCCTGCGTGGGGAGCCCCGCACCACGGCGGCCACCACGGTGGTCACCACGGTCACGGCGGTCACCACAACCGTGGCTTCGGGCGGATGCTGTTCTCCTCCTGAACATGAAGAAGCCCCCGGCCACGAGGACCGGGGGCTTCTTGCTGGTGCGCGATACTGGGATTGAACCAGTGACCTCTTCCGTGTCAGGGAAGCGCTCTCCCGCTGAGCTAATCGCGCGGGAACCCACAGGGGGCAGTGGACGATACTGGGATTGAACCAGTGACCTCTTCCGTGTCAGGGAAGCGCTCTCCCGCTGAGCTAATCGTCCGGGATGGAAGCCTTGCGGCCTCAGTGCGCGATACTGGGATTGAACCAGTGACCTCTTCCGTGTCAGGGAAGCGCTCTCCCGCTGAGCTAATCGCGCTTGGAGGTGGAGACGGGATTTGAACCCGTGTAGACGGCTTTGCAGGCCGTTGCCTCGCCTCTCGGCCACTCCACCAGGAGCGTAGGGGTTCGGGAAGATCCCCCACATCCTGAGCGAACGACCGGGTTCGAACCGGCGACCTCAACCTTGGCAAGGTTGCGCTCTACCAACTGAGCTACGTTCGCGCGTCTTTCCGGTCGGCTTCCGCGTCCCGGCGACGTGTTGAACTCTAGCGGATTCCTGGGGGAGGTCCAAAACGCGTTTGCGCAGCGTGCTGCGGTGCCACCGGCGAAGGTCCTGCTCAGGTGGGCCTGTCGTCATCAGCCATAGACTCGAAGGTGTGCACGACCTCCCTGCTCTGGCCCGCTTCGGCGGGCTCGTCGCGACCGATCTGCGCGATGTCACCAGCGATCCCGCGGCCCTCGACTCCACCGGCTTCTGGGCCGTCTGCGCCGATTTCGAGGGCCGCCTCGTCTGTGCCCGCTTCGGACACGTGCGCGAGGAACCGGTACCCGTCCCGCGTCCCGGCGCCTGGCCCGGACCTGCGCCGACGGACTGGACGTCGTCGCTCGACCACGCCGCGTACACGGACGGGGTGCGGCGTATCCGCGCGCACATCGCGACCGGCGAGGTCTACCAGGCCAACCTCTGCCGCGTACTGTCCGCACCCATATCCCCGTACGCCGATGTGGACGCCCTCACCGCCCTCCTCGCGCGCGGGAATCCGGCGCCGTACGCGGGCACCATCCGGCTCCCCGGACACGGCGTGGAGGTCGCGACGGCCTCGCCCGAGCTGTTCCTGCGCAGGGACGGCCGGGTCGTCGAATCCGGGCCGATCAAGGGGACCGGGCGCACCGAGGCGGATCTCCTCGACAAGGACCACGCCGAGAACGTGATGATCGTGGACCTGGTCCGCAACGACCTGGGCATCGTCTGCGCCACCGGCAGCGTGAACGTGCCCGAACTGTGCGTGGTCGAGAAGCACCCGGGCCTCGTCCACCTCGTCTCCACCGTGCGCGGCGAGCTGCCCGACGCGGCCGGCTGGCCCGAGCTGCTTGAGGCCGCGTTCCCGCCCGGCTCCGTCACCGGCGCCCCGAAGTCCAGCGCCCTGCGGATCATCGCCGACCTTGAGACGGCGCCGCGTGGCCCCTACTGCGGCGGCATCGGCTGGGTCGACGCGGACCGGGGGACCGGGGCACTGGCCGTCGGGATCCGCACGTTCTGGATCGACCGCGGCGCCCACGGCGACGTTCTACGGTTCGGCACCGGAGCCGGGATCACCTGGGGCTCCGACCCGGAGCGCGAGTGGCGGGAGACCGAGCTGAAGGCGGCGCGGCTGTTGGCGGTAGCGTCGGGAACGTACGTACCAGAACAGTGAGAGGCAAGAACCCGTGAAGATCTGGCTCGACGGCCGGCTGCAGGACACCGAGGCGGCGCGCGTCTCCGTCTTCGACCACGGGCTCACCGTGGGCGACGGCATCTTCGAGACGGTGAAGGCCGTCGAAGGCAAGCCGTTCGCGCTCACCCGCCACCTCGACCGGCTCGCCCGCTCGGCCCGCGGGCTCGGCCTGCCCGAGCCCGACCTCGACGAGGTGCGACGCGCCTGCGACGCCGTCCTGGAGGCCAACCCGATGGCCCTCGGGCGCCTGCGCATCACCTACACCGGCGGCCTCTCGCCGCTCGGCTCCGACCGCGGCGACCAGGGCACCACGCTCGTCGTCGCCCTCGGCCAGGTCAAGCGGCGCCCCGACACCACCGCCGCGATCACCGTCCCCTGGACCCGCAACGAGCGCGGCGCCCTCGCGGGCCTGAAGACCACCTCGTACGCGGAGAACGTCGTCGCCCTGGCCCGCGCCCACGAACACGGCGCGTCCGAGGCCCTGTTCGCGAACACGGTGGGGCAGCTGTGCGAGGGCACGGGCTCCAACGTCTTCGTCGTCCTCGACGGCGAGATCCACACCCCGCCGCTCGCCGCGGGCCCGCTCGCCGGCATCACGCGCGCCCTCGCCGTCGAGTGGACCGGCGCCAAGGAGACGGACCTCCCGCTGTCCGTGCTCTCGGAGGCCGACGAGGTGTTCCTGACATCGACGCTGCGCGACATCCAGGCCGTGCACCGCGTCGACGACCGGAACCTGACGAACGCGCCGGGCCCCGTCACGACGAAGGCGATGCGCGTATGGGACGAGCGGGCGGCAGACCGCCTCGACCCGTAAATCCGTTGTCGGATCAGGGGCGCGTGCGGGTACAACACCCGTGATGACGACGACTCTGCGGCCGACCGAGCCGCTCCAGCGCACCTCCGACGGCTCGCTCCGCCGCCACTACGCGGTGTGTGTGAACAGCCGCCCCGTGGGCGTCCTGCGCCTCGCCACGCACCCGGTCTTCGGCCCGTCCGTCGCCCAGATAACCGAGCTGAGCATCGACGAGAAGGACCGGGGGCGCGGCCGCGGCACCGTCGCGGCGCTCGCCGCCGAGGAGGTCGCCCGCTCCTGGAACTGCCGCCGCGTCGAGCTGGCCGTCCCCGCCGACGCGCAGGGCATGCTCCGCCTCGCGGGCGCCCTCGGCTACGTCGAGCGCAACCGGAACATGGCGAAGGCCCTGCCCGCACAGCCGCCCGCCCTCCCCGAAGGCAGCGTGGGACGGCGCATGACGGAGGCCGAGTACGGGCCGTGGCTCGCGCACGCCAAGGCCGCCTACGCGCGCACCTGGGTCGAGCGCGGCGTCACCGAGGAAGAGGCGCGGCAGAAGGCGGAGCACGATCACACCGCGCTGCTCCCGGAGGGCGTCGCCACCCCGGACGTCCTGCTCAGCGTGCTGGAGCACGACGGCGAGCGGGTCGGGACGCTCTGGGTGGCGCAGCGCCCCGACGGGGCGTACGTCTTCGACGTCGAGGTGTCGGCCGAGCACCGGGGGCGCGGCCACGGGCGCTCGCTGATGCTGCTCGCCGAGACCGACTCGATCGCCGCGGGCGCCACCCGGATCGGCCTCAACGTCTTCGCGCGCAACGCGACCGCGCTGCGCCTCTACGACTCGCTCGGCTACGAGCCGACCCGCTCCTACCTCTACAAACAGCTGCTCTGAGCGTCAGGCCCGCTCGGCGAGCAGCCGGTCCGCGATCGCCTCGATCCGCTCGCGCAGCCCCTCCTGGCTCTTGCCGCCGTGCAGCAGTTCCCCGCCGATCTCGTACGTGGGCGTGCCGGTCACGCCGATGACCTTGCCCTCGGCCTGGTCGGCGTCGACGATCAGGATGTGCCGGCCGTCGACGAGCGCGGTGTCGAACTCCTCGGCGTCCAGGCCGAGTTCACCCGCCACCTCGACGAGGAACTGCTCGCCCTTGCGGTCGAACTCCTCGACCCGTCCGAGCACGGCCTCCACGTACGGCCAGCCCTTGCCCTGCGCGAACGCCTCCTCGGCGGCCTGCGCACCGGCGAAGGAGTGCTTGTGCTTCTCGAGCGGGAAGTGCCGCAGGCGCAGCTCGACGCGGTCGCCGTAGCGCTCGCGCAGCGCGCGGAGGTCGTCCAGGGCCGAGCGGCAGTCGGGGCACTGCAGCTCGCACCACACGTCAAGGATGGGGTTCGGGGCGTTCATGGGGTCAAGTCTCCCAGGAGCATCCGCAGGCCCCAACCTGGACCTGCGGAGGAGCGGCGACCCCGAGATGTCCCCCAGATGTGGCCGAGGCGGGCTCCGGGCGTGGCCCGCGGGCCCCCGGGCGGTGCAGGATAGGAGGGGAAGCGCCCCACGATGTCCGAACTCGGGAGGACCGGATGATTGCCGAGACCGTGTGTTCCGCCGTTGCCGTGGCGGGCCTGGGCATCGCCGGGGTTCTCGCCTTCCGCAAGCGGTTCCTCAAGGCCGCCCGCACCGCCGCCTACGCCCTCGTACCGCTGGGCCTGGTGATGACGGGCGCGGTGGAGTGGATCGTGGACACGGCGTTCAGTCCGACCGCCTGGGCGGGCTTCGGCGTGCTCGGCGTCGCCTGGCTGATGTTCATGGGTACGCGGGCCGTCGAGCGGCGCCGCTCCGGCGGCACCGGCAAGAAGCGCGAGGCCGTCGCCCCCGCGGCGTCGGCGCCTTCGCTCGGCGAGAGCCGCCCCGTCACACCCGCGGTGCAGCCGAAGCAGTCGAAGCAGGCGAAGGCCGAGCCCGCGGAGGACTTCAGCGACATCGAGGCGATCCTCAAGAAGCACGGCATCTGAACGAAGCACGGCATCTGACGTCAACCGGCGTGCGTGGCCGGCTGTCACGGGTCTTGGCGAACTGCCCCTCGAAAGTGGTGGGTTGAGTGACCGTCACCCGGTAAGTACGCCATCATCGCGACGAGATGCTGGAAACACCGCAGCTGCCCGACCAGCTGGACGCCGACCAGGGGCAGGCGCCCCACAGCGAGCCCGCGCCGCCCGTGCCCGTACGAACCGAGAAGCTGACCGACAGTCCGCGCGGCTGCCTCTTCGCGCTCTCCCAACCCCCGCTGATGATCTTCCTCGGAGTGATCGGCAGCCTGCTCCTGATGGCCGCGCTGCACGACCTCCTGCTGCTGTGAACGCCGCTGTGATCGCCGCCGTGAACGGATTCAGCCCGTGGCTTCCTTGCGGCGCGCCCGATAGGCCGCGACATGCAGCCGGTTCCCGCACGTACGGCTGTCGCAGTAGCGGCGCGAACGGTTGCGGGACAGGTCGACGAACGCGAACCGGCAGTCGGGCGCCTCGCAGCGCCGCAGCCGCTCCTGCTCGCCCGCGACCACGAAGAACGCCAGCGCCATCCCGCAGTCGGCCGCCAGGTGGTCGGCGACGGAGGCGCCGGGCGCGAAGTAGTGCATGTGCCAGTCGTAGCCGTCGTGGTCCGTGAGGCGCGGAGTGGTGCCCGCCTCGGCGACCAGTTCGTTGATCACCGTCGCCGCCGCCCGCTGGTCACTCGCCGCGAACACGGCCGCGAAGCGGTCACGCACCGTACGCACCGACTGGAGATCGTCTTCGCCGATCACGCCGACATCGCTGACATCGTTCCTTCGTACGAAATCCGTCAGCTTGGCCAGACTCGCGAGCCCGTCCGTCCTCGATTCGCCGTCCGGTGTCGTGTTCACCAGATCGACCACGGTGTCGAGCGCGCACCGGGTGTCGTGGGTGATCAGCACGATTCGCTCCCTGGCCTGGGGTAGGGCTCCCGCCCGCCGATGCCGCACGAGCCTAGTACCTGCGGGCCTCCGGATACGCACCTGCGCCGCCACCGTGGAAACTCCCACGGCGGCGGCGCCGGTGTATGCCGTATGCGGTTGTCCCGACCGTGATGCCGTGCAGTCTCCCCGAGTGGACGGCACGGCACGCTCTCGCGCTGCTCACGCCGACCGGGTGCCGGCGCGGGCTTCCTCGTTCCGCGGCGTCAACTCTCCGCGAGGATGTGCGAGAGCTCCTGGTCGAGGTCGAAATGGCGGTGTTCCGTGCCGGGTGGCACGGCGGCGTCCGTTCGCTTGAGGAACGACTCCAGGGCCCGCGCCGGGGCCTCCAGCAGAGCCTCGCCCTCTGGGGAGCTCAGGGCGATGCAGACAACGCCCTGACCGTGGCTACGGGACGGCCAGACTCGGACGTCTCCGGTGCCGGTAGGCCGGTGAAGGCCTTCGGCGAGGAGGTCGCGGGCAAACACCCATTCGACGGTCTCCTCGGCTCCGGTGTGGAAGGTGGCGTGCACGGCATACGGATCGGCCGTGGCATACCGCAGACCTGCGGGAACAGGCAGTGAGGACTCGCTCGACACAACGAGGCGCAGGTGCAGCTCGCAGCTGACCGTGGTGTTCATAAGCGCCAGGGCCTTTCGCTCAGTGTGCGCTCGGGGATTCGCACGTCGGCGAAATCGACATGCCACCTACGGTGTCGTTGTAAACCCCTCTGAGTGTTTTGAGCGTCTTTAGGTAGCTCGTACGGCCGAGTCTTATCTGCGCGAGAACGCCCATTCCGGTGATGCGAAAGAGTCGGGTAGGTTTGAGTACATGAATACGGGGAGTGACAAGGGGGCCAAGGAGCCCGAGGTGACCGAGACGGCCGACGCGGCCTCAGGGGCCGGTGCCGATGCTGGGGCGTCCGAGGAGAAGCCGCTCGGGTCGCGGGCGCCGGGGTTCATCCAGGCCAGGCGGACGCTGCATCTGAGCTGGCAGGTCGGCGTCTTCATCGTGGGGCTCGCGGTCGTCGTGGGCGGCGTGATCATGCTGCCGCTGCCGGGGCCCGGCTGGCTGGTGATCTTCGGCGGCATGGCGATCTGGGCGACCGAGTTCGTCTGGGCGCAGCTGGTCCTGCGCTGGACGAAGCGGAAGGTCACGGAGGCGACGCAGCGGGCGCTCGACCCGCGGGTGCGGCGGCGGAACATCATCCTGACCACGATCGGCGTGGTGATCATCGCCGGGCTCGGCGGGGTCTACCTGTGGAAGTTCGGGCTCGAGATGCCGTGGAACATCAAGCAGTGACGGTGTAACGCAGACCAGGGGGCGCAGAGTGGTCCCAGGCACCCGCTGACATGGGGTAATGTTCTTCCTGCGTCCGGGCGATTAGCTCAGTGGGAGAGCGCTTCGTTCACACCGAAGAGGTCACTGGTTCGAACCCAGTATCGCCCACCCGGACCGAGGGCCCCGGAGACATTCAGTCTCCGGGGCCCTCGGCGTTTTTCGTGGCCGACCTGGGCGTTCGAAGCGCTTCGACCCAAATCTTTGTCCGAACTGTTGACGCACTCCCCACCCGTCTCTACTTTTGCTCGGCAAGCGCTTACCTAAAACGATTCAATGCGCAGGGTGGAGGGGCTGGCTGTGCCTATGAACAGGGATCTTGATCGGCGGGGACTGCTGAAGGTCACGGGGGCCTCGGTCGCCGCACTCGGCCTGACGGCCGCCGGGTGCGGGGGTGACGGTGGGTCAGGAGACGCGGGGAACGCGGACGGTCCGGCGACCTTGCGGTTCGCCTGGTGGGGCGGCGAACCGCGTGCCGTGAAAATCAAGAAGGCGATCGCGCTCTTCGAGAAGAAGAACCCGAAGATCAAAATCAAACCGGAATTCACTGATTACCAGGCATTCTGGGAGAAGTTCCAGACGCAGGCCTCGGGCGGAAATCCTCCGGATGTATTCCTCAACTCCGTTGCCTTCCTTGCGAAGTACGACAAGCGCGGAGTTCTGCTCGACCTCAAGTCCCAGGTGGACGCCGGGAATCTGAGCATGAAGAACTTCCGCGGCGGCGTCGAGACGGCCGGTCAGGTCTCCGGCGGCAAGCAGGTCGCGGTTCCGGTCGGCGCCAACACCATGTCGCTCGTCATCGACAAGAAGGCCTGGGACAAGGCGGGCGTGGAACCGAAGTTCGGCTGGACCTGGGACGAATACTTCGCGTCGCTGCAGACCATCCAGGACAAGCTGAAGATCGCGGGCGACACGGGCTACGCCGGCGTCATGTACCTCTACGACCTGTACCTCCGTCAGAACGGCAAGGCCTTCTTCAAGGACGGCAAACTCGGCTTCACCCAGGACGATCTGACGCAGTGGTGGTCCGACTACTTCAAGCGCGTGAAGTCCGGGATCGTCGCGGACCCCAAGAAGATCGAGCAGGTCAAGCCGAAGTCCGGGCTCTCCGCCGGGCTCGCGGGCGCCGAATTCACCTGGGACAACTTCTCGGTGCGCTACGAGGGTGAGGGCGACTCCGACTACGCGCTCGCGCCGATCCCGACCACCGACGGCAAGGACACCGGCCAGTACCTCGGCTCGCTGATGCTGTCGATCTCCACCAAGTGCACGGCCCAGGCGCAGGCGGCCAAGTTCATCGACTTCATGGTCCACGACCCCGAGGCCGGCAAGGTCCTGGGCTACGACATGGGTGTGCTCGCCACCGACGACCAGTTCGACGCGTACAAGCCGGGCGCGGAGACCGACAAGGCGGTCGCCGAAGCCAACCAGGGCATCGCCGCGTACGAGACCGAGGTCGAAAAGGCCGGTGTGCTCGGCAAGATCACGCCGCACCCGTCGGGCGCGGATGTCGTCGAGGCCGCGTTCCTGCGCATCGCCGGCGACGTCGCCAACGCCAAGCAGAAGGTCCCGGCAGCGGTGAAGCAGTTCTTCAGCGAGTCCGAGGCAGCCTTCCAGGCCTGACGCCCTAGGGCCTGTCGTCAAACTCCCGTCTGCGTCGCGACGCCGCCCTTCGGGCGACGACGGGAGTTTGACGACAGGCCCTGGTTTCCGAGGGGAAACAGCACCATGTCGCTCGTCAAGGACGCCACAGTCCTGGCCGACGAGAGGAACATCGTCCGACCCGTCGCACAGAAGCGGCGGGGACGACGGGACAACCTCGCCGGCTATCTGTTCATGTCGCCGTGGCTCGCGGGGTTCCTGCTGCTCACGGCGGGGCCGATGATCGCCTCGCTCTACTACGCGTTCACGGACTACAACCTGTTCGCCGCCCCCAAATGGATCGGCCTGCGGAACTTCACCGCCATGTTCGACGACCCGCGCTGGCAGAAGTCGGTGGAGGTCACGCTCAAATACGTGGTCATCGGCACCCCGCTGAAACTGCTGCTCGCCCTCGGCGTCGCGCTGCTGCTCAACCAGAGCCGCCGCGGCCAGGGCCTGTACCGCGCCGCGTTCTACGCGCCGTCACTGATCGGCGCCAGCGTCTCGGTCGGCTTCGTCTGGCGGGCGCTGTTCTCCGACAACGCCGTCGTCGACAAGGGACTCGGCTCCCTCGGGCTGAACCTCGGCGGCTGGATCGGCGACCCCGATCTCATTCTCTACTCGCTCGTCGCGCTCACCGTCTGGCAGTTCGGCGCACCGATGGTCATCTTCCTCGCCGGCCTCAAACAGGTGCCGCGCGAGCTGTACGAGGCCGCCGCCGTGGACGGCGCGGGACCGCTGCGCCGGTTCTGGAACATCACGCTGCCGATGATCTCCCCGGTGCTCTTCTTCAACGTCCTGCTGGAGTCGATCCACTCGTTCCAGATCTTCGGCTCCGCGTACGTCGTCTCCAACACGTTCTGCGGACCGGCCGACGCCACCCTCGTCTACACCTGCTACCTGTACCAAAAGGGCTTCCAGCAGTCCCAGATGGGCTTCGCGTCCGCCATGGCCTGGATGCTGCTGCTGGCTGTCGCGCTCGTCACCGCCGTCCTGTTCTGGTCCCAGAAGAAGTGGGTGCACTACGAGGAGGACGCCAAGTGACCGCTCTGACACCTGAGTTGAACAGCGGAGCCAACCCGCGCAAGCGCACAGGATCCCTCGTCTGGCACGTCTTCGCGCTCGCCGTGCTCTGCGTCGTCCTCTACCCGGTCGTCTGGGTGATCGGCGCCGCCTTCAAGCCCGGCAAGAAGATCGTCGGCTCGCTCGACCTCCTCCCCGCCGACCCGATCCTCGACAACGTCAAGGGCCTCGCCGACGGCATCGCCGGCATCTCCATCAGCACGTTCTTCACCAACTCGCTGTTCTACGCGGGCATGGCGGTCGTCGGCGTCGTCATCTCCAGCTCCCTGACGGCGTACGCCTTCGCGAAGATCCCCTTCCGGGGCCGGAACCTGCTCTTCGCGCTGATGATCGGCACGCTGCTGCTGCCGTACCACGTGCTGCTCATCCCGCAGTACGTCATGTTCCAGAAGCTGGAGCTCATCAACACGTACGTGCCGCTGCTCGCAGGCAAGTTCCTGGCGACGGAGGCCTTCTTCGTCTTCCTCATGGTCCAGTTCATGCGCGGGCTGCCACGGGAACTGGACGAGGCGGCGCGCCTCGACGGCTGCGGCCATCTGCGGATCTACTGGTCGATCGTGCTGCCGCTGTGCCGGCCCGCCCTGATCACCAGCGCGATCTTCACGTTCATCAACGCCTGGAACGACTTCATGGGCCCGCTGATCTACCTCAACGAGCCCTCCAAATACACCGTCTCGCTCGGCCTGATGATGTTCCGCGACCAGCAGGGCATCTCCGACTACGGCGGTCAGATCGCCATGGCGATGATGGCGCTCATCCCGGTCATCGCCTTCTTCATGGCCTTCCAGCGGTATCTGATCGACGGCATGGCCACATCGGGGCTCAAGTGAGGGGCGCGGTGCGGGGTACGGTGCGCGGCGCGGCGGCCCCGGGGGCCGAATCGCGGCGACGCGTCGGGTTCTCCGTCTTCGCCGAATGTCTGCTCACCGGTGTGTGGATCGCCCTCGCGTCCCTCCCGCTGGTCACCGCCCCGGCGGCCTTCGCCGCCGGGGCCCGGCACCTGCGCCGCCGGATCGGCGAACAGAGCGGCGGCTGGCGGGAGTTCGCGGCCGACCTCCGTGTCGCAGCGCGACACGGCTGGCTCGTCGGCCTTGCGGGCCTGGGCGCCCTGGCGGCCGTCTGGGTCGACCTGCGGGTGGCGCGGTCCGGCCTCCCCGGTGGTCAACTCGCCGCCGCCGTCGGCATGTTCGCGCTCATCGCGGGCGCCGTCGCCGTACTGCGGGCCGCCGCCGTCTGGGAGCCGGGCCGTGCCTGGCGGTCGCTGCTCGGCGACGCCGCCCGGCGCACCGTAAGGGCACCCGGCGGGTCCCTGCTCCTGGTGTGCGGGATCGCGCTCGTGATCCTCAGCGCGGAGTTCCTCATGCCGCTCGCGGTCCCGGTGCTCGGCGTGCTCGCGGCGGCGGCGGTCGCGGTGGAGGAGCGCGGCCGGGCCGGGTGAGCCGGCGTTATACGTAGAACGCGATCCCGTCTTACGTATAACGCGCCTCCGTCATACGTAACACCCCCTCAACCCCCCTCTCGTACAGCAACCCCCTTCTCGTACAGCACGTTTGGCATGCACGGAAAGGAACGACGATGTCCCCCATTCCCCGCAGGTCCCTCCTCAAGGCCGCCGCGGTCGCCGGCGCCGCCGCGCAGTTCAGCTGGGCGCTCGGCGGCAAGGAGGCGCAGGCCGCACCCGCCGCCGCACCCGCAGAAGCCGAGCCGGTCACGCTCGGCTGGCTGGAGGACGGCGGTCTCGGCGCGGCCCCCGGCTCCACCGTCGGCGTGCCCTGGCCCAAGGGCGCGTACGAGAAGGGGCAGGACTTCGCCCTCGCCACCGAGGACGGCAAGCAGGTCCCCGTCCAGACCTGGCCGCTCGCCCAGTGGCCCGACGGCTCGCTGAAGTGGACCGCGCACGCCGTGGGCCCCGGCGTCGGGAAAGGGAAGCTCTCGCTGAAGGCGGGGACCGCTGCGGCACCCGTTAAGAAGGTCAGCGTTTCGACGAGCGGCGGCGTCGTCACCGTCGACACCGGCGTCGTCGTCGCCAAGCTCGGCAAGAACGGATCGAGCCTGGTCAAGTCCGTCACCCGCGGCACCACCGAGATCGCCAAGGACGGCCGGCTCGTCCTCCTGCGCCAGAGCGAGATCGAGGACGGCGACCAGGGCACCCAGAAGTACGAGCGGTTCGAGTCCGTCATCGAGGAGACGAAGGTCGAGCAGGAAGGACCCGTCCGCGCCGTCGTCCGCATCGACGGCAAGCACCGCAAGGGAAACCGGAGTTGGCTGCCCTTCTCCATCCGGTTCTACTTCTACGCGGGCGCCGAATCGTTCCGCATGGTGCACACCATCACGTACGACGGCACCCAGGAACCCGGCAAGGCGTCCGGCGACTTCATCCGCGGGCTCGGCGTCCGCTTCACCGTGCCGATGCGCGACAAGGCGTACGACCGGCACATCCGCATCGGCGGCGAGGGCATCGGCATGCTCCGCGAAGCCGTCCAGGGCATCACCGGACTGCGCCGCGACCCGGGAGCGGCCGTGCAGGCCGCCCAGTTCGCGGGCGAGAAGCTGCCCGACCCCTCGACCTGGGACCAGCGCGTCACGACCCGCCTCCAGTACATCCCCGAGTGGGGCGACTACACCCTCTCCCAGCTCTCCGCGGACGGCTTCACGCTCAAGAAGCGCACCAAGAACGGACACGGCTGGATCGGCGCGGGCGGCGGCCGCCGGGCCAGCGGATTCGGCTACGTCGGCGGACCCAGCGGAGGATTCTCCTTCGGGCTGCGCGACTTCTGGGAGAAGCACCCGGCAGGACTCGACATCCGCGGCGCGCACACCGACGAGGCCGAGGTCACCCTCTGGCTCTGGTCGCCCGAGGCCCAGCCCATGGACCTGCGCTTCTACCACGACGGCCTGGGCCAGGACACGTTCGCGGAGCAGCTCGAAGGCCTCAACATCACGTACGAGGACTACGAGCCCGAGTTCGGCACCCCCTACGGCATCGCCCGCACCAGCGAGCTGATGTTCTGGGCGAACGACGCGACACCGAAGCCCGAGGCTCTCGCCCAGCAGGTCGAGGCCGTGCGCGTGCTGCCGCAGCTGACCGCCCCGCCCAAGCAGCTCATCAAGGCGAAGGTCTTCGGCCCCGGCCTCTACTCCGAGCCCGACCGCTCCACCCCCGCCAAGGCCAGGATCGAGGACCACCTCGACTTCCTCTTCACCTACTACAAGGACCAGGTGGAGATGCGCCGTTGGTACGGCTTCTGGGACTACGGCGATGTGATGCACTCCTACGACCCCGCGCGCCACCAGTGGCGTTACGACGTGGGCGGCTACGCGTGGGACAACTCCGAGCTCTCGCCGGACATCTGGCTCTGGTTCGCGTATCTGCGCTCCGGGCGCGCCGACATCTTCCGCTTCGCGGAGGCCATGACCCGGCACACCGGCGAGGTCGACGTCTACCACCTCGGCAAATGGGCGGGCCTCGGCACCCGGCACGGCGTCCAGCACTACGCCGACTCCGCCAAGCAGCAGCGCATCGCCAACACCACGTACCGCCGCTACTACTACTTCCTCACCGGCGACGAACGCGTCGGCGACCTCATGCACGCCAACGTCGACTCCGACGAGACGTTCCTCGTGCTCGACCCGCAGCGCAAGGTCCGCCCCGACCCCGACTACAAGCCCGACCCGCACGCCCTGTCCATCGGCTTCGGCACCGACTGGAGCGGCCTCGTCTCGGCCTGGCTCACCGAGTGGGAGCGGCGCGGGCCGAAGTGGGAGAAGGCCAAGGCGCGCGTCCTGTCGACCATGGAGACGATCGCCGCGCAGCCCAACGGGTTCGTTCAGGGCAGCGGGCTCTACGACCTCGACACCGGCAAGTTCGCCATCGCCGACAAGCCCGTCGTCGGCGTCTCCCACCTGTCGGCGGTCTTCGGCCTCAACGAACTGTGCGCGGAGCTGATCGACCAGGTCGACATGCCGAAGTTCGAGGAGGCGTACTACGACTACTGCCGCTACTTCAACGCCACGAAGGCGCAGCAGAAGGAACGGTACGGCTCGGACTTCGGCTCGCTCATCCTCTTCCAGGGCCACTCCCGGCTCGACGCCTACGCCGCCGTGCGCACAGGCGACGACAAGCTGGCCAAGCGTGCCTGGGAGAAGTTCTTCAAGAGCGACGGCTACACCGAGGCCTCGCCATGGAAGACGGAGAAGGTGGCAGGGCCTGTGACGCTCGTCGCCGGCACGGAGGCCAACTGGGTCTACACCAACGACACGGCCCTGTACGGACTCGCCGCCATCGAGAACCTGGCGCTGGTCGGGGACAAGATGCCCTGACCCCGGCAGACTCTGTCCATGGACTGGAAGGCCATGGACCGCAACCGTTACCGCTTTCACAGCGTGTGGGAACTGCCCGCCCCGCCGGGCGCCGTGTACGCGGTGCTCGAGCGGGCCGAGGAGTACCCGCGGTGGTGGCCCCAGGTCCGCTCGGTGACACCCCTGGACGGGAGCGCGACCAGCGGCGACGCCGTCTTCCGGTCCTTCCTTCCGTACGAGCTGCACGTCGCGGCGCGCGAGACGCGCCGCGACCCGGCCGCCGGGACCCTGGAGATCGCGATGACCGGGGACCTGGAGGGCTGGGCGCGCTGGACGCTGACGCCGCTGCCGGGCGGTGGCACCCGCGCCGTCTACGACCAGGAGGTCGAGGTCACCAAACCGCTGATGCGGCGGTTCGCGGTGGCAGGGCGGCCGGTGTTCCTCGCGAACCACGCGTGGATGATGCGCGGCGGGCGGCGGGGTCTTGCCGCCCATCTGCGACGGGTTTGAACGGACGGGTTTGAACACAGGGCGCCGCGACCTGTATTGTTCAACGCGTTCCCGGGCGATTAGCTCAGTGGGAGAGCGCTTCGTTCACACCGAAGAGGTCACTGGTTCGAACCCAGTATCGCCCACCCGGAGAATGACCGGTCCGCCGTACAGGCGGGCCGGTTTTTCGTTTCTTCCTTGAGGCCCCCAACGGGGGAACGATCAGGCCGCCGCCGGAAGTTCCGGGCGCAGCGGCCACGCCGGGTCCACCGCCTCCGGGGTGCCGCTGCGGGCGAACCAGGCCTCCAGACCGCGGGCCTGCGCCGCGTGCCAGACCGCCTGCAGGGTGTGCAGCTCGGCGGGGGAGAGGCGCTCAAGGCGGGACGCGAACCGGCGGCCCACCTGCCGCACCAGGTCGAGGGACGCCTGCGCGTCCGCCGCCGCGTCGTGCGCGTCCGCCAACTCCACCTCGTAGTGCTCACACAGGTCGGTCAGCGTACGGCGCCCCTTGCGGTAACGGTCCAGGTGCTTGTCCAGAACGCGCGGGTCGACCACGCACAGGGACGCCGTCGCCAGATAGTGGGCGAGCGACGAGGCCCGGTGCCGCTTCAACTCGCGGTCAAGCAGTGTCAGATCGAACGGCGCGTTCATCACGACGAGCGGGCGGCCCGCCGCGGCCTGCTCGGCGAGCGCACGCCCGACCTCCTCCATCACCGGCGCGGGCCACCGCCCGGTGCGTTGCAGATGCTCGTCGGTCAGGCCGTGCACCTCGGTCGCGCCGGGCGGCACCGGCACCCCGGGGTTCACCAGCCAGCGCGACACCCGTGGCCGCGTACCCGCCGCGTCCTGCACCACGATCGCGGCGGACACAATGCGATCGTTCTCCACGTCCACGCCGGTCGTCTCAGTGTCAAAGGCGGCCAGGGGACCTTCGTACCAGCACGTCATGATCTCTCAACTCCTGGTTCCCGCGCGGCAGATGACGTCCCGTCGACGTGTTGTCACTGCCCCAAGCGGTGATACCCGCGCTGTTTGCTTCGTACGCCGAGCGGTGACAACACAGGTACGAGTCATGGCAGTTCAGCGGGGTGCCATCGGCGCGAACCCGCATTCCCGGAAGGTCAGTCGGCCCATGGCGCTCGCGCGGCCCGAACAAGGCGGGCTGCTGCCCGAGCGGATCGCACCGCCGCGCGGCAATCTCGCCACCACCGCCTGCATGGAGACCCTGCAGGTGGGCTATCTGCACGCCGTGGCCGCCGCCGCGGGGTGCTCGCTCTCGCAGCCCTTTCCGGACAACGGCATCGACTGGCACGTCAGTCACGGCTCGCCCGGACATGTCGTCGACGACGAGGTCACCATCAAGGTGCAGCTCAAGGCGACCTACCAGGTCGCGCCCGACCCGCCGGGGCCTTCCTTCGCGTTCACGCTCGACAACGCGCACCTGGAGAAACTCGCCCGCACCCCGGTCTCGGTGCACAAGATCCTCGTCGTGATGCTCGTGCCGCGCGCCCAGGACGACTGGCTGCGAGCCGCCCACGACCGGCTCGACCTGCGGCACTGCTGCTACTGGATGAACCTCGCGGGGCACCCGGTCACCGGCCGGCGCAGGACCACCGTGCGCGTCCCGACGGCACGGATCTTCGACGACCGCGCGCTCTGCGAGATCATGGCCAGGGTGGGCGCGGGTGGACGGCCCTGACGGTTCAACTCGGCTTGTGCCGAAGGGAGTTGTGTGATGCAGCATCGCCCGATCGAGGAACCTCTGCGTCCGCTCGGTGCGGGCCGCGGCCACCCCGTCGACCTCGTCGGACCGGAGCCGGGGCAGGTCGACCCGGTGGTGCTCGGCGCCCTGCTCGACCGGCACGGCTGGCGGCGGCGCGGCGGGGCCGCCGGGCGGTACGCGCGCTGGACGCTGCCGGGGTCCGGGGGCCGCACCAGCCTGCTCGTGCCGGAGAGCCGGGCTTTTCCGGACAGCGAGGAACTGCTCGGCGAGGCGCTCGTCGCCCTCGAACGCAGCGGTACGCCGTCCGCGCGCGAGGTGCTGGTCTCGCTCGCCGTGCCCAGCGACGAGATCCGCTGGACGCGCGACGTCCCGGCCGGGCCCGCGGGCGTCTCGTCCTGGCCCGCCGAGGAGCAACTGCGGGGCGCGGCACGGCAGATGCTGCTCGCGGGCGCCCTCGCCGCGCGCGGCCGCGCCGGGTACTACGGGGCCCGGCATCGGCGGCCAGCGGCCGCGGCCCTGGAGAACGTCCTGGTGCAGACGGCGTCCGGCGGGCGCCGTCTCACCGCGTTCGTGCCCGTCGCCACGGGACGGGCGCTCGCGGTCCGGCTGCACCAGGCGCTGTACGCGGTGCGCGAGGCCATCGACTACCGGCGGGCCACCGGCGGCATGGACGCCTTCGACAGCGCCATCGAGGCGGGCGTCAGCCATGAACTGACCGAGGCGCTCGTCGCGCTGGTCCGCGGCACCGAGGGCGCACGCGTCGGCGTGGCCTGGGCGCCCGCCGCCGGAGTGCCGCAGGAGTGCACGGACGGGGACGCGCCCGTCGAGTTCTCACCCGGTGACCTCGATGTGCTGCGCGAGGCCGGCGCCCGCTTTCTGTACGCCGAACCCGCCGTCTCCGTCCGCGTCACCGGCACCGTCGTCCGCCTGCGCAGGACGGGGCCGCGCGGCGCGGGCACGGTGCGGCTGCGGGTGCTCGCGGGCGTCGAGGTGCCGCACGTGCGGATGACGCTGGACGAGGAGGCGTACCGGATCGCGGGGCACGCGCACCTGGTGGGCCTGCCGATCCGCGTGCACGGGCGGCTGGAGAGCCGGGGCGGGTTCCGCCGCCTCACCGGTGCGACCGGAGTCGTACCCGTACAGGTGGAGGAGGCGGAGCGGGACCGGATGATGAAGTCGCTCCAGGAGAACCTGGACTTCTTCGAGGAGGCGTGTGCGGGGGAGGACTAGAGGGGCGCACTAGTCGGTGGGCCGGTGTGTGTACAGGTCTCTGAGTAGGGCGATCTCCGCCGTGTGGTGCAGCATCTCGCGGTTGATGTGCAGTACGAGCGTCGCCATCGGCTCCTTGGCGAACGGGCCCTCGGTCGGGCCGCACGCTTGGGCCAGCGCCGCCTCGTCGAGGCCCCGCACGCCCGCGATCCACCGCGCGTAGGCGGAGTCGAGACGGTCAAGGGCCCCGGCGGCCGTGCCCGGATAGTCGTACGACATGTAGTCCACGGGCTCCGCCCCGAAGTGCGACGCGTTCCGGGCGCCGAGCACGCCCACCAGGATGTGGCCGAGGCGCCACGCGATCGTCGTGACGGGGGCTGGAACCGGCTCCGGGTATTCAAAGTCGATCGTGAGGTCACCGGAGCCGCCCTGGACGGCGGCCGTGCCCGTGCCGCGCGGGTGCAGCGTCCAGCAGTCCGCCACGGGCTCCCAGAAGTACTCGTCGTCGGTGAGCCCCGCCAGGCGGTCGCGGAGCTGGTGGCGCCAGTGCCAGTCGAGCTGGTCGGCGAGGAGCGTGTTCCAGTCGAGTGTCATACGTCTCACGCTAGGGCCCTTCTGACGGGTCAGGCTGGATGCGGGTGGCGGTGCATGTTCGGTGCCGGTGAGCGGGGTCTGGTGCGTGCAGCTGCAAGGCGGAGGAGGGCGTCAACGCGGAGCGTTGGCAACCGACGACAACGCGGCAGATGTGCGTGCCAGGGCCCGCGACTCCAGCAAGATCCGTCAGAAGGGCCCTAGAGCCCGGCACTGACAGTCGCCCGGCCGCCGGACCGCTGCCTGCTTAACCGTTTCGCGAGCCGCCCTGGTGACTCGGTACGATCGTGGCTGCGCGCGTCACAGGTAATGGCGCGGCGTTCCATCTTCAGGTAGGAGAAGTCCGGTGTCTGACGTCCGTGTGGCCATCCAACGCGATTCCGAGCGGGAAGAGCGCGTGGTGACGACGGGCACTACGGCCGCCGAGCTCTTCGCCGGCGAGCGCAGCATCATCGCGGCCCGCGTGGCCGGTGAGCTGAAGGACCTCGCGTACGAGGTCGCCGACGGCGAGACCGTCGAGCCCGTGGAGATCTCCTCCGAGGACGGTCTGAACATCCTGCGGCACTCGACCGCGCACGTCATGGCGCAGGCCGTGCAGGAGCTGTTCCCCGAGGCCAAGCTCGGTATCGGCCCGCCCATCAAGGACGGCTTCTACTACGACTTCGACGTCAAGGAGCCGTTCACCCCCGAGGACGTCAAGCGCATCGAGAAGAAGATGCAGGAGATCCAGAAGCGGGGGCAGCGCTTCTCGCGCCGCGTCACCACCGACGCGGACGCCGCCGTCGAGCTCGCCGACGAGCCGTACAAGCTGGAGCTCATCGGCCTCAAGGGCAACGCGGCGCAGGCCGCCGACGGCGCGGACGCCGAGGTGGGCGGCGGCGAGCTGACCATCTACGACAACCTCGACGCCAAGACCGGCGAGCTGTGCTGGAAGGACCTCTGCCGAGGCCCGCACCTGCCGACCACCCGTGTCATCCCCGCGTTCAAGCTGATGCGTTCGGCCGCCGCCTACTGGCGGGGCAGTGAGAAGAACCCGCAGCTCCAGCGCATCTACGGCACCGCGTGGCCGTCGAAGGACGAGCTGAAGGCGTACCTGGAGTTCCTCGCCGAGGCGGAGAAGCGCGACCACCGCAAGCTCGGCGCCGAGCTCGACCTGTTCTCCTTCCCGGACGAGCTGGGCCCCGGCCTCGCGGTCTTCCACCCGAAGGGTGGCGTGATCCGCAAGGTCATGGAGGACTACTCGCGGCGCCGCCACGAGGCCTCCGGCTACGAGTTCGTGAACACCCCGCACATCTCGAAGGAAGCGCTCTTCGAGACCTCGGGTCACCTGCCGCACTACGCGGAGGGCATGTTCCCGCCCATCCAGTTCGACGAGCAGAACTACCGCCTCAAGGCGATGAACTGCCCGATGCACAACCTGATCTTCAAGTCCCGCGGGCGTTCCTACCGTGAACTGCCGCTGCGGCTCTTCGAGTTCGGCACCGTGTACCGCTACGAGAAGTCGGGCGTCGTGCACGGCCTGACCCGGTCCAGGGGCTTCACGCAGGACGACTCGCACATCTACTGCACCAAGGAGCAGATGCCGCAGGAGCTCGACACGCTCCTGACCTTCGTGCTCGACCTGCTGCGCGACTACGGCCTGACCGAGTTCGAGCTGGAGCTGTCCACCCGCGACGACTCCGACAAGTTCATCGGCACGGACGAGGACTGGGCGGAGGCCACCGAGGCGCTGCGCCTGGCCGCCGAGAAGCAGGGCCTGCCGCTCGTGCCCGACCCGGGCGGCGCCGCGTACTACGGCCCGAAGATCTCCGTGCAGGCCAAGGACGCCATCGGCCGCTCCTGGCAGATGTCGACCCTCCAGGTCGACTTCAACCAGCCCAAGCGGTTCGGCCTGGAGTACACCGCGGCCGACGGCTCGCGTCAGCAGCCCGTCATGCTGCACCGCGCCCTGTTCGGCTCGATCGAGCGGTTCTTCGGCGTGCTCCTGGAGCACTACGCGGGTGCGTTCCCGGCGTGGCTCGCCCCGGTCCAGGCCGTCGGCATCCCGATCGGCGACGGGCACGTGACGTACCTGGAGGAGTTCGCCGAGAAGGCGCGCGCCCAGGGCCTGCGCGTCGAGGTCGACAAGTCCTCGGACCGCATGCAGAAGAAGATCCGCAACCAGCAGAAGGCCAAGGTGCCCTTCATGGTCATCGCGGGCGACGAGGACATGAACGCCGGTTCGGTGTCCTTCCGTTACCGCGACGGCTCGCAGGAGAACGGCATCCCGGTCGACGAGGCCATCGCGAAGATCGCGAAGGTCGTCGAGGAGCGGACGCAGGTCTGACGCTCAGTCCTTGCCTTCGGAGGCCCTCGGGGAGTTCCCCGGGGGCCTCTCGCCTTCCCTCTCGCCTTCCCGCGCGAAGACCTGAAGCAGCCACGACGAGAACGAGCCGGTGACGGCGCCGAGCAGCGCGAGCCCACACGCCATCACGCCGACCGCCACGAGCCGGCCGAGCGCCGTGACCGGCGACAGATCGCCGTAACCCACGGTCGACAGCGTCGTGCACGTGAACCACACCGCGTCGCCGTACGTACGGATGTCCGCGCCGGGCGTCGTGTGCTCCTGCTGGTACAGGGCCAGCGAGCCCGCGAAGCCGAGCAGCGTCACCGAGAGGCCCGCGTACGCGATCACGCGCGCGTGCAGTGCGAGCCGCGGCTCGTTCTGCCGGCGCTGCACCGCCTCATAGGCCTGCACGATCCGTACGGGACGCAGCAGCGGCAGCAGTAGGACCAGCGTGTCCAGCCAGTGCGTGCGCAGGAAGCGCGGCAGCCGCTGTCCGCTCAGCCGCAGCCGCACCACGTAGTCCACGAGGAACACCGCCCACGCGGTGAGTGTCGCCGCCAGACACAGGTCCAGGACCGGGCCCGGCAGGCCCTGGCCGAGGACCCGGACCGCGTATCCGGCGAGGTAGACGAGCGAGGCCACCGCCAGGACGACGCCGTTGTGCCGCTCCCAGCGGGCGAGTGGGGTGTCGGTCATCCCGACAGCATCGCCCGCGCCGACCTGGGGAGGTACCCGCCGACACGCCTCCGTGAGGGGACGCAATATGCTGCATTGCATGACGAGTGAGCCGGAGCAGCAGGTCGGTCCAGTGGGTGAGCCGGACGGATTCGGGCGTCTGTGGACCCCGCACCGCATCGCGTACATCCAGGGCGAGGGCAAACCGAGCGGCCCCGGGGCCGACGACGGCTGTCCCTTCTGCGCGGCTCCCGGCAAGTCCGACGAGGACGCGCTGATCGTGGCCCGCGGCGAACACGTCTTCGCGATCCTCAACCTGTACCCGTACAACGGCGGGCACATGATGGTGCTGCCGTACCGGCACGTCGCCGACTACACCGACCTCGACCTGAACGAGACCGCGGAGCTCGCCGACTTCAGCAAGCGCGCCATGAGCGCGCTGCGCTCCGCTTCAGGCGCGCACGGCTTCAACATCGGCATGAACCAGGGCGCGGTCGCGGGCGCCGGCATCGCGGCCCATCTGCACCAGCACATCGTTCCGCGCTGGGGCGGCGACACCAACTTCATGCCGGTCGTCGGCCACACCAAGGTGCTGCCGCAGATGCTCGCCGACACCCGCACGGCCCTTGCGAAGGCCTGGCCGAGCGAGTAACCGCGCGCACCTCACGCGTTGTACGTGTCCGCCTTCCCCGGAGACGGGTCCTGGACCGCGCCGCTGAGGAACCCCGAGCGGGCGCCGAACTTCTCGGTGTCCACGCCGTTCTCGTCGAGCACCCTGAGGGCCGCCGCGTGCACCACGCGCAGCACGGGCGTGGCCGTGCGCAGTGCGTCGTCCGCCATGAAGCGGTGCCGCCAGGGCTGGTCCGCCCAGGCGTGCCGCAGGCCGAACGGCTCGGGCAGCACGAGCTTGCCGCCGAGGTGGTCCAGGAGCGGCGGATACCAGGTGAAGGGGGCGCGGACCGCGATCCGGACCGACTCGTCCGAGGTGATCAGCGGGAGCGTCTTCTCCGTGGTCTCCCAGAACCGGATGGGCTTGGAGACCTCCTTCTTCCGCGGCTCGGGCTTCGACGTGAACAGGGAGTGCACCGGACCGAGCGCGTGCCCGGTCACCTCTATCCGCAGCGTCTGGTGCAGCACCGTCACCGTGATCAGCATCGTGATCACCAACTGACCGTCCCAGAGCGTGAACTGGACGCCCAGGTAGTGGCGGCTGCCGCCGCCGAACTGCTGCTCGTTGCAGATTCGCTCTATCTCGTGCGTCCTGGTCTCGAAGGCGTCGACGTTCACGCCCGAGGGGCGGGTCACGCTCTTCGCGTTCTCACCGATCGGCGAGACGATCCAGTGCTTGACCGAAGGCGTGGGGAAGCCTCCCGTGTGGATGGGCTTGCGCTCCAGGAGGCGGAGCTGGTCGTGGATCGCGCGGACCACGTCCCAACTGCGGAACGGGTGGATGTCCTTGCCGGGCTCCTTGGACACCAGGTCCTCGGCCAGCTGCCAGCCGCCCCAGCGCGTGCCCATGCCCAGGATGCCCTTGGGGCCTGCGTAGAACACGGAGTTCGACTGCTGCTCGGCCGACAACTTGGCGAGGTTCTGCCGCAGTTGCTCCGCGGCGGTCTCACCGGGGCTGCCGGGCACCGCCTCCGGGATCTTCGCGCCGACCCCGCCGCCGGACAGCAGCCCGCCCCACCGGTCCCGCAGGTCCCGCGCGGTGTGCTCGCAGATCCGCCGCGCCCAGAAGCCGCCGACCACCGGCGCCACGAACGAGGCACGCAGATACCAGGTCCAGCCGCTGGTGGACGGGAGCTGGACGAGCGCGACCACGACCCCGACGAACACGATGGCCATCAACGCCATGGTCAGGGCGGCCCGGCCGCGCGTCGCGCGCTCGCGCTGCTTGGCCTCGCGCTTCTCCTTGGCGCCCTTGCTCTCGGCCTCCTTGACCTCTTTCTCGGCCCCCGCCACCCGGATGTTGTCCCTGCGGCGGATCTCGAATGCCGTCACCCACAGCAGGAATCCGGGCAGGAACAGGAAGCCGAACACCACGGTCACGAGCGTGAGCAGGCTGTCGCGCTGGCGCCGGATCCGATTGGCCGCGAGACAGTGCTCCACCACGACCTGCGGTTCCGTGCCGAACGACTGGATGAGCGGCTTGCGCGCGCCACCCAGCATCCGCACCTGCACCGCCCGCGCGAAGGCCTCACCGAGGTTCGGCGCGAACAGTGACCACATCCCCTTCTTCACCTGGGACTTGTGCCACTCGTTGTTGGTCTCCTCGATCTTCGCCGCCGGGTCGTCCCGGTACGCGGCCGAGGCGATGGCGAACGTCGCGGCGGTCTGGCCCGCGGATCCCTGCAACGGGATCTGCGCGCCCGGTCGGAAGTCGAATACTCCGTCGGCCGAAGCCGGCTTCATCGTGTCCGCCACTGCCACCCCCATCACCGCACGCCGTCGTTGCGGCTTTTCCCGACTTGCCCGCCCCGCACACCTGTTGGGCGCGCCGTCGGCCGGATCCGGCTGATCTTCGACCAGCGTAGCGGCCGCCACCGACACCGGCCCCGAGGAACGACGAAGCCGGGGCCGGTGTGCGTCTCAGGGCGACTACGGGACGTCCTGGGCCTGTTCGCGGATCCGCTCGCTCAACTGGGCCGGCATCGGTTCGTGCCGGGCGTACGCGCGGCTGAAACGCGCGGTGCCGTGCGACAGCGAGCGCAGGTCCACCGCGTACCGGCCGATCTCGATCTCCGGCACCTCGGCCCGGATCAACGTCCGCCCGCCCGCTGCCTGTTCGGTGCCGACGACGCGGCCGCGGCGCCCGGACAGATCGCTCATCACGGTTCCCACGTAGTCGTCGCCGACGAGGACCTCGACCTCGGCCACCGGCTCCAGGAGATGGATCCGCGCGTCGGCCGCCGCCTCGCGCAGCGCGAGCGCCCCCGCCGTCTGGAACGCCGCGTCGGACGAGTCCACCGAGTGCGCCTTGCCGTCGAGGAGTGTCACCCGCACGTCGATGAGTGGATACCCGGCCGCGACGCCCTTCGTCGCCTGTGCCCGCACGCCCTTCTCCACGGACGGGATGAACTGCCGGGGGACCGCGCCGCCGACGACCTTGTCCACGAACTCGATGCCCGAGCCGCCGGGCAGCGGCTCCACCTCGATCTCGCAGATCGCGTACTGGCCGTGGCCACCGGACTGCTTCACGTGCCGGCCGCGCCCCGCCGACTTGCCGGCGAACGTCTCCCGGAGGGAGACCTTGTGCGGGACGACGTCGACCTGCACCCCGTACCGGCTGCGCAGCCGTTCCAGGGCGACGTCCGCGTGTGCCTCGCCGAGACACCACAGCACCACCTGGTGCGTGTTCTGGTTCTGTTCCAGGCGCATCGTCGGGTCCTCGGCGACCAGGCGTGAAAGACCTTGCGAGAGCTTGTCCTCGTCGGCCTTGCTGTGCGCCTGGATGGCCAGCGGCAGCAGCGGGTCGGGCATTTCCCACGGCGACATGAGCAGCGGCGCCTCCTTCGCCGAGAGGGTGTCCCCGGTCTCCGCCCGGCTCAGTTTCGCGACGCACGCCAGATCGCCGGCGATGCAGTGGGTCAGCGTGCGCTGCTGCTTGCCGAAGGGGGCCGAGAGCGCCCCGATCCGTTCGTCCGACTCGTGCAGGGCGCGCGTCTCGTGCCCGTGGTCGGAGAGCCCGTGGCCCGACACGTGCACGGTCTCGTCGGGCCGCAGCGTGCCGGAGAAGACGCGGACGAGCGAGACCCGCCCCACGTACGGGTCGGACGCGGTCTTCACGACCTCCGCCACCAGCGGCCCTTGCGGGTCGCAGGCGCGGATGTCCAGCTCCTTGCCGTCGCGCCCCCGCACATCGGGAGCGGCCCGCTCCAGGGGGGTCGGGAAGCCGCCGGTGATCAGCTCGAGGAGTTCGACGGTGCCGATGCCCTGCCGTGCGTCCTCCGCCGCCGGGGCCGCCGCGAGCACCGGGTGGAAGACGCCGCGCGCGACGGCTCCCTCCAGGTCGTCGATGAGCGTCTTGACGTCGATCTCCTCGCCGCCCAGATAGCGGTCCATGAGGGTCTCGTCCTCGCTCTCGGCGATGATCCCCTCGATGAGCCGGTTGCGGGCCTCCTCGATCAATGTGGCCTGGTCGGCGTCCGGTTCCGACTCCTTGCGTTCGCCCGACGCGTAGTCGAAGAGGCGCTGCGAGAGCAGCCCGATCAGGCCCGTCACGGGCGCGTGCCCGTCCGGTGCCTGTTCGCCGCGCAGGGGGAGGTACAGCGGGAGCACGGCGTCGGGGTCGTCGCCACCGAAGACCTCGGCGCAGCTCCGCGTCATGTCCTCGAAGTCGGCGCGCGCCGCCTCCAGGTGCGTGATCACGATGGCGCGCGGCATGCCGACGGCCGCGCACTCCTCCCACACCATGCGGGTCGCGCCGGCCATCGTCTCGGGCCCGTCGGCCGCGGAGACGACGAAAAGGGCCGCGTCCGCAGCCCGCAGACCGGCCCTCAACTCCCCGACGAAATCGGCGTATCCGGGGGTGTCCAGGAGATTGATCTTGAAACCGTCCCACTCCAGTGGGACGAGCGAGAGCTGGACCGAGCGCTGCTGGCGATGCTCGATCTCGTCGTAGTCGGAGACCGATGTGCCGTCCTCGACGCGGCCCGCCCTGTTCACCGCCCCCGCGGTCAGAGCGAGGGCCTCCACCAGGGTCGTCTTGCCCGATCCGCTGTGGCCGACCAGCACCACATTCCGTACGGACGCGGGATGGTCGGCCGTCGCTGCCCTGCCGGCGGCTCCGGGGTGTCCGTTGTTCTTGTCGCCCATGCCTTGCCTCCCGGTACTGCTTCTTCGGTGAGGTGGTGCTTCAGGGCGCGGACACGCGAATCCGCGTGCGGAGGCGGCTTCGGCGACGCCCGCGGTGTCTTCGAGCTTTCCACTCGGGTCACTGTGCGTCCATACGTCGTACCGGATCGCGCGCCCACGCGTGCGGCCCGTCGGCGGTTCGCACGTGTGCGTGGCTACGATGGGCCAGCCGGTGGCCAGAGGGGCCGCGCGGCCACCGACCCTCGGGAAGGCCATGCTGAACAAGTACGCGCGTGCATTCTTCACGCGTGTCCTCACACCGTTCGCCGCGTTTCTCATCCGCCGCGGAGTCAGCCCCGACGCGGTCACGCTCCTGGGCACCGCCGGAGTCGTGGCCGGTGCGCTGGTCTTCTACCCGCGCGGGGAGTTCTTCTGGGGAACCGTCGTCATCACGCTGTTCGTGTTCTCGGACCTCGTGGACGGCAATATGGCGCGCCAGCTGGGCCGCTCCAGCCGCTGGGGCGCCTTCCTGGACTCCACGCTCGACCGGGTCGCCGACAGCGCCATCTTCGGCGGCCTGGCGCTCTGGTACGCCGGTGGCGGCGACGACAGCGTCCTGTGCGCCGTGTCGATCTTCTGCCTCGCCAGCGGCCAGGTCGTGTCCTACACGAAGGCACGCGGAGAATCGATCGGCCTGCCCGTCGCCGTGAACGGGCTCATCGAGCGGGCCGAGCGGCTCGTCATCTCGCTCGTCGCCGCGGGCTTCGCCGGGCTGCACAAGTTCGGCGTGCCCGGCATCCAGTACCTGCTGCCGGTCGCCCTGTGGATCGTCGCCGTGGGCAGCCTGGTCACGCTGATCCAGCGCGTGGTCACGGTGCGCCGTGAGTCCGCCGAGGCCGACGCGGCGGCCGCCCAGGAGGGGGCCACCTCGTGAGCGGGACGCAGGAGCGGATCACCGACGCGCTGTACGGACTCGGTTGGGCGACCGTCAAGAAGCTGCCCGAGCCGGTCGCCAAGCGCCTCGGCCGCACGATCGCGGACGCCGCCTGGAAGAAGCGCGGCAAGGGCGTGCAGCGCCTGGAGGCCAACCTCGCGCGCGTGGTGCCGGACGCCACCCCCCAGCGGCTGCGGCAGCTCTCCCAGAAGGGCATGCGCTCGTACCTGCGCTACTGGATGGAGTCCTTCCGACTCCCCGCGTGGAGCAAGGAGCGCATCCAGGACGGCGTGTCGATCAAGGACATCCACTACCTCACCGAGGGCCTCGACTCCGGTAAGGGCGTCGTCCTCGCGCTGCCCCACATGGGCAATTACGACCTGGCGGGCGCCTGGGTCACCACCAAGCTGGACACGCCGTTCACGACCGTCGCCGAGCGGCTCAAGCCGGAGACCCTGTACGACCGTTTCGTCGCCTACAGGGAGGGCCTCGGCATGGAGGTGCTGCCGCACACGGGCGGCGCCGCCTTCGGGACGCTCGCACGGCGGCTGCGCGCGGGCGGCCTGGTCTGTCTGGTCGCGGACCGGGACCTGTCGTCCTCCGGTGTGGAGGTCAAGTTCTTCGGCGAGACGACGCGGATGCCCGCGGGGCCCGCGATGCTCGCCCAGCAGACCGGGGCGCTGCTGCTCCCGGTCACCCTCTGGTACGACGACTCGCCCACCATGCGTGGTCGCGTCCACTCACCCGTCGACGTGCCGGAGACAGGTACGCGGGCCGAGAAGGCGTCTGTCATGACGCAGGCGCTGGCCGATGCCTTCGCCACGGGGATCGCGGACCATCCGGAGGACTGGCACATGCTGCAGCGCTTGTGGCTCACCGACCTCGACCATTTCGAAGAGAGGCCGGCGTGAGGATCGGAATCGTCTGCCCGTACTCCTGGGACGTGCCGGGCGGCGTCCAGTTCCACATCCGCGATCTGGCGGAGCACCTCATCGCCCTGGGGCACGAGGTGTCCGTTCTCGCCCCCGCGGACGACGAGACCCCGCTGCCGCCGTACGTCGTGTCGGCGGGCCGCGCGGTTCCCGTGCCGTACAACGGCTCGGTGGCGCGCCTGAACTTCGGCTTCCTGAGCGCCGCGCGCGTACGCAGGTGGCTGCACGACGGCACGTTCGACGTGATCCACATCCACGAACCGGCGTCCCCGTCGCTCGGCCTCCTGACCTGCTGGGCCGCGCAGGGCCCGATCGTCGCGACCTTCCACACGTCCAACCCGCGCTCGCGCGCGATGATCGCCGCGTACCCGATCTTGCAGCCCGCTCTGGAGAAGATCAGCGCGCGCATCGCGGTGAGCGAGTACGCGCGCCGTACGTTGGTCGAGCACCTGGGCGGCGACGCGGTCGTCATCCCGAACGGCGTCGACGTCGGCTTCTTCGCGCGGGCCGAACCCAAGGCCGAGTGGCAATCAGAAGGGGCGCGAAGCTCGGACAAGGGTGGCGGTGGGAGACGGGCGGGAACGATCGGCTTCATCGGCCGGATCGACGAGCCCCGCAAGGGCCTGCCGGTGCTCATGAAGGCGTTGCCGAAGATCCTCGCGGAGCGTCCGGAGACCCGGCTCCTGGTCGCGGGACGGGGCGACGAGGAAGAGGCGGTGGCCTCACTGCCCAAGGAGATGCGCGACCGCGTCGAGTTCCTCGGCATGGTCAGCGACGAGGACAAGGCACGCCTCCTGGCGAGCGTCGACGTGTACGTCGCGCCCAACACCGGAGGCGAGAGCTTCGGCATCATCCTGGTGGAGGCGATGTCGGCGGGCGCACCCGTGCTCGCCTCCGACCTGGACGCCTTCACCCAGGTCCTCGACCAGGGCGCGGCCGGCGAACTGTTCACCAATGAGGACGCGGACGCGCTCTCCGTCGCGGCCCTGCGCCTCCTGGGCGACCCGGAGCGGCGCGCCGAACTACGCGCGCGTGGCAGCAAGCACGTCCGCCGCTTCGACTGGTCCACGGTCGCCGCGGACATCCTCTCGGTCTACGAGACGGTGACCCAGGGCGCGGCTGCGGTGGCGACGGACGAGCGGACGGGCCTCAGGGCGCGCTTCGGCTTGGCGCGGGACTGACGCCCGCCCCGACCCCGGTAGCCTTGCCGCCCGTGACCGTCACCCTCATCTGGATCGCCGTAGCCCTCTTCGCGATCGGGCTCTACCTGAGCTGGACCGCGGGAAGGCTCGACCGCCTGCACGCCCGTATCGACGCGGCCCGCGCCGCCCTCGACGCCCAACTTCTGCGCCGTGCCTCGGTCGCCCAGGAACTGGCCACGTCGGGCGTGCTCGACCCGGCCGCGTCGATCGTGCTGTACGAGGCGGCACACGCCGCGCGCCAGGCCGAGGAGGAGCAGCGCGAGGTCGCCGAGAGCGAGCTCAGTCAGGCGCTCAGGGCGATCTTCAGCGAGCCCGACCAGGTCGAGGTGGTCCGCGAGGCCCCCGGCGGCGACGAGGCGGCCGAGGAGCTCGCGCAGGCGGTCCGCCGCGTCCCCATGGCCCGCCGCTTCCACAACGACGCCGTACGCGCCGCCCGTGCGCTGCGCCGCCACCGCACGGTCCGCTGGTTCCGGCTCGCCGGGCACGCCCCGTTCCCGCTGGCCTTCGAGATGGACGACGAGCCGCCGGTGGCGCTGGCCGACCGCCCCACCAACTAGATCCCAGGCCAAAAGGATCCACCGGCTGCCCATTGGCCCTTGTAGTGGACTGGTCTCCAGAGGTTTCCTCGGTGCTGAAAGAGCCTTCTTCACCGAGTGAGGTCACCCGTGTCCACTTCTGAAAACACCGCCACCGGCACCGCCCGCGTCAAGCGGGGCATGGCCGAGCAGCTCAAGGGCGGCGTCATCATGGACGTCGTCACGCCCGAGCAGGCGAAGATCGCCGAGGACGCCGGCGCCGTCGCCGTGATGGCGCTGGAGCGGGTGCCGGCCGACATCCGTAAGGACGGCGGCGTGGCCCGGATGTCCGACCCGGACATGATCGAGGGCATCATCGGCGCCGTCTCGATCCCGGTGATGGCCAAGTCCCGCATCGGCCACTTCGTCGAGGCCCAGGTGCTGCAGTCCCTCGGCGTCGACTACATCGACGAGTCCGAGGTGCTCACCCCGGCCGACGAGGTCAACCACAGCGACAAGTTCGCCTTCACGACCCCGTTCGTCTGTGGCGCCACCAACCTGGGCGAGGCCCTGCGCCGCATCGCCGAGGGCGCCGCGATGATCCGTTCCAAGGGCGAGGCCGGCACCGGCAACGTCGTTGAGGCCGTCCGTCACATGCGCCAGATCAAGCACGAGATCGCCAAGCTGCGCGGCTGCGACAACAACGAGCTGTACGCCGCCGCCAAGGAGCTGCGCGCCCCTTACGAGCTGGTCAAGGAGGTCGCCGAGCTCGGCAAGCTGCCGGTCGTGCTGTTCTCCGCCGGTGGCGTCGCCACCCCCGCCGACGCCGCGCTGATGCGCCAGCTCGGCGCCGAGGGCGTCTTCGTCGGCTCCGGCATCTTCAAGTCCGGCGACCCGGCCAAGCGCGCCGCCGCCATCGTCAAGGCCACCACCTTCTTCGACGACCCGAAGATCATCGCGGAGGCGTCCCGCAACCTCGGCGAGGCCATGGTCGGCATCAACTGCGACACGCTTCCCGAAGGCGAGCGCTACGCGAACCGGGGCTGGTGATGACCACTCCTGTGGTCGGAGTGCTCGCGCTCCAGGGCGACGTGCGCGAGCACCTCGTCGCCCTGGCCGCGGCCGACGCCGTGGCCAGGCCCGTGCGGCGCCCCGAGGAACTGGCCGAGATCGACGGTCTCGTCATCCCCGGCGGCGAGTCGACCACCATCTCGAAGCTGGCCCACCTCTTCGGCCTGATGGAGCCCCTTCGCGCGTGCGTGCGTGAGGGGCTGCCCGTCTACGGGACGTGCGCGGGCCTGATCATGCTCGCCGACAAGATCCTCGACCCGCGCTCGGGCCAGGAGACCATCGGCGGCATCGACATGATCGTGCGGCGCAACGCCTTCGGGCGACAGAACGAGTCCTTCGAAGCGGCGGTCGACGTCCAGGGCGTCGGGGGCGCTCCTGTGGAGGGTGTCTTCATCCGGGCTCCCTGGGTGGAGTCCGTGGGCGCCGAGGTGGAGGTGCTCGCCGAGTACGAGGGGCACATCGTGGCCGTGCGCCAGGGCGATGCCCTCGCGACGTCCTTCCACCCGGAACTCACGGGGGACCACCGGATTCACGCCCTGTTCGTGGATATGGTGCGGGCGAGGGGCGCTTCGGGTTCCTTGTAGGATCTCTGGCGTTCGTAAATTGGTTACGCGAAGGAGACAGGCAGATGTCCGGCCACTCTAAATGGGCTACGACGAAGCACAAGAAGGCCGTGGTTGATGCCAAGCGCGGCAAGCTCTTCGCGAAGCTGATCAAGAACATCGAGGTTGCGGCGCGCTCCGGCGGCATCGACCCCGATGGAAACCCGACGCTTGTCGACGCCATCCAGAAGGCCAAGAAGAGCTCAGTCCCGAACAAGAACATCGACTCCGCGGTCAAGCGCGGCGGCGGCCTCGAGGCCGGCGGCGCCGACTACGAGACGATCATGTACGAGGGCTACGGGCCGAACGGCGTCGCGGTGCTCATCGAGTGCCTCACCGACAACCGCAACCGCGCCGCCTCCGACGTGCGCGTGGCGATGACCCGCAACGGCGGCAACATGGCCGACCCGGGTTCCGTGTCGTACCTGTTCAACCGCAAGGGGGTCGTGGTCGTGCCCAAGGCCGAGCTGTCCGAGGACGATGTCCTGGGTGCCGTGCTCGACGCGGGCGCCGAGGAGGTCAACGACCTGGGCGAGTCCTTCGAGGTGCTCTCCGAGGCCACCGACCTGGTCGCGGTCCGCACCGCGCTCCAGGAGGCCGGGATCGACTACGACTCGGCCGACGCCAACTTCGTCCCGACCATGCAGGTCGAGCTGGACGAGGACGGCGCGCGCAAGATCTTCAAGCTGATCGACGCGCTCGAGGACAGCGACGACGTGCAGAACGTCTTCGCCAACTTCGACGTCTCCGACGAGGTCATGGAGAAGGTCGACGCGTAGGCGCTGCCGCGCACGCACCACAGCGGCGGGCCGGGGAGACACGTCTCCCCGGCCCGCCGTCGTTGTCGGTGGCAGCGGATAGCCTGGAGGACGTTCGAAGATCACTCGCGGTCGGGAGGGGGCGCGCATGCGTGTACTGGGAGTCGACCCAGGGCTCACCCGCTGCGGTGTCGGCGTGGTCGAGGGAATCGCGGGACGGCCGCTGACGATGCGCGGCGTCGGTGTCGTACGCACGCCTGCGGACGCCGAGTTGGGGCACCGCCTCGTCGCCATCGAGCAGGGCATCGAGCAGTGGCTCGACGAGCACCGGCCCGAAGTCCTCGCCGTGGAGCGGGTGTTCAGCCAGCACAACGTCAGTACGGTGATGGGCACCGCCCAGGCCAGCGCCGTCGCCATGCTGTGCGCCTCGCGCCGCGGCATCCCCGTGGCGCTGCACACGCCCAGCGAGGTCAAGGCCGCCGTCACCGGCACGGGCCGCGCCGACAAGGCACAGGTGGGCGCCATGGTGACGCGCCTGCTGAGGCTCGACGCCCCGCCGAAGCCGGCCGACGCGGCCGACGCCCTCGCCCTCGCCATCTGCCACATCTGGCGCGCCCCCGCGCAGAACCGACTCCAGCAGGCCGTGGCCCAGCACGCGGCCAAGGCAGCACAGCCCTCATACGCACCGAAAGGCCGTACCGCATGATCGCCTTCGTCAGCGGCCCCGTCGCCGCCCTCGCCCCCGACGCCGCGGTGGTCGAGGTGGGCGGTATCGGCATGTCCCTCCAGTGCACGCCGAACACGCTGTCCACGCTGCGTATCGGCCAGCAGACCAAGCTCGCCGCCTCCCTCGTCGTGCGCGAGGACTCGCTCACCCTGTACGGCTTCGCGGACGACGACGAGAAGCAGACGTTCGAGCTGCTGCAGACGGCGAGCGGCGTCGGTCCGCGCCTTGCCCAGGCGATGCTCGCCGTGCACAGCCCGGACGCGCTGCGCAGAGCCGTCTCCACGGGCGACGAGAAGTCGCTCACGGCCGTCCCGGGCATCGGCAAGAAGGGCGCCCAGAAGCTGCTCCTCGAACTGAAGGACCGGCTCGGCGAACCCCTCGGTACGGGCGGCCCGGCCATTGGCACGGCCGTCACCAGCGGCTGGCGCGAACAGCTGCACGCCGCGCTGATCGGCCTCGGCTACGCCACCCGCGAGGCCGACGAGGCGGTCGACGCGGTCGCCCCGCAGGCCGAGGCGGAGGGCACGCCGCAGGTGGGCCGGCTCCTGAAGGCGGCCCTGCAGACTCTGAACCGCACCCGCTAGCCGACCGGCCCACCACCCACCCCCACCCGTAACGCGAGGCACCACACATGAACTGGGACGAGACCACCGACGACGCCGCGACGCCGCAGGCCGACCGGCTCGTAGGTGCGTCCGCCGACACGGAGGACCAGGCGGTCGAGGCCGCCCTGCGCCCCAAGGACCTGGGCGAGTTCATCGGCCAGGAGAAGGTCAGGGAGCAGCTCGACCTGGTGCTGCGTGCCGCCCGCGCGCGTGGCGCCACCGCCGACCACGTCCTGCTCTCCGGCGCTCCCGGCCTCGGCAAGACCACCCTCTCCATGATCATCGCGGCCGAGATGGGCGCCCCGATCCGCATCACCTCCGGCCCCGCGATCCAGCACGCGGGCGACCTCGCGGCGATCCTCTCCTCGCTCCAGGAGGGCGAGGTCCTCTTCCTCGACGAGATCCACCGGATGTCGCGGCCCGCCGAGGAGATGCTCTACATGGCGATGGAGGACTTCCGGGTCGACGTCATCGTCGGCAAGGGCCCCGGCGCCACCGCCATCCCGCTGGAACTGCCGCCCTTCACCCTCGTCGGGGCGACCACGCGCGCGGGGCTGCTGCCGCCGCCGCTGCGCGACCGTTTCGGCTTCACCGCGCACATGGAGTTCTACGGGCCCCCCGAGCTCGAGCGGGTGATCCACCGCTCGGCGAGCCTCCTCGATGTGGAGATCGACACGGTGGGTGCGGCCGAGATCGCCGGGCGCTCCCGCGGCACCCCCCGCATCGCCAACCGCCTGCTGCGCCGCGTACGCGACTATGCGCAGGTCAAGGCCGACGGCCGGATCGACAGGGACATCGCCTCCGCCGCGCTCGGCGTCTACGAGGTGGACGGCCGCGGCCTCGACCGTCTGGACCGCGCCGTGCTGGAGGCCCTGCTCAAGCTGTTCAGCGGGGGCCCTGTGGGACTTTCGACACTTGCCGTCGCCGTGGGGGAGGAGCGTGAGACGGTGGAAGAGGTCGCCGAGCCCTTCCTCGTCAGAGAGGGACTGCTGGCGCGCACCCCCCGGGGACGCGTGGCGACTCCCGCCGCGTGGGCCCACCTGGGACTCGCCGCACCCCAAGGGAGACCTGGGGCGGGCGGACAACACGGCCTGTTCGGGGCATGACGGCGCGCGTACTCGCCGGGGCTGGAACCCCGGTGCCATGCTGAGCGTTGTTCCCACCGTGCGGACTCGCTTAGACTCCGCCGACGTCGCCTTTGCGGCGGCGTAATACCCCATCATCGATGCGGCCGCATTTCGACACGGCCGAATGAAGGAAGTTCCTACCCGTGAGTCTCGTGACCCTCCTCCCGTTCATCGTGCTCATCGGGGCCATGTTCCTGATGACCCGGTCTGCCAAGAAGAAGCAGCAGCAGGCCGCGAATATGCGCAATGAGATGCAGCCCGGTTCCGGCGTCCGCACGATCGGGGGCATGTACGCCACGGTCAAGGAGGTCCACGAGGACGCGGTCCTTCTCGACGCCGGTCCCGGGGTCCACCTCATGTTCGCGAAGAACTCCATCGGTGCCGTGCTCACCGATGACGAGTACAACCGCATCGTCCACGGCGAGGAAGTCGTTGGTGATGATGAACTGACCAACGACGCCGTCGTGCCGGACGACGCGTCCTCCCTCACCGAGACCGACGAGACCGCCGCCGCGGACGACTCGCGTATCGACCTCGGCAAGAAGGACGAGCCTGCCGACGACGCCGAGGCCGAGAAGGCTGAGACGGCTGAGAAGGCCGAGAAGGCCGACAGCGCCGAGGCGAAGAAGACCGACGGCGAGTCCGACGCGAAGTAGTACGGCCGGAACCGTGGGGCGACCGCTCGATGTGCCCCGCGGTTCCTGTTCGTGCGTGACCCGCGCGGACTCTCGACCATTTCATGGCCGTCCGGGCACCCAACCCCGATGCCGGGCGGATGGAGAGGGAGTACGAGAAGGTGGCCACACCTAGCAAGAGCCGAGGGGCAGGTGCCCAGTCGAAGCCGGGACGCGCCCTGGGCCTGATCGTGATCATCATGGTCGCGCTCGTCGGGGGGATGTTCGCCTCCGGCACGTTCACTCCGCGCCTTGGCATCGACCTCGCGGGCGGCACCAGCATCACGCTGGAGGCCAAGAACGAGCCGGGCAAGCCCAACGCGATCAACAAGACCAACATGGACACGGCGGCGGACATCATCAACCGCCGTGTCAACGGCATGGGTGTCTCCGAGGCCGAGGTCCAGACGCAGGGCAAGAGCAACATCATCGTCAACATCCCGCGAGGGACGAACGAGAAGCAGGCTCGCGAGCAGGTCGGTACGACCGCTCAGCTCTACTTCCGTCCGGTGCTCACGATGACCGCCGGCCAGCCGGCCGGCAAGGGTGACAAGTCGGCCACCCCGTCCCCGAGCGCCTCGACCGGCGACAAGGCGACCGACAAGACCACCGGCTCGGACAAGGCGACCGACAAGTCGACGGTCACGCCGTCCCCGAGCGCCACGACGCAGGGCCGCGCCGTCACCGACAGCCTCAAGGCCGACGCGACGCCGAGCGCCTCCGCGAAGAGCGGGGACGACGCGCAGGCGACCCCGAGCGCCAGCACCGACCCGGCGACCGCCGCGCTGCAGAAGAAGTTCATGCAGCTCGACTGCACGGACAAGGCCGCCCGCACCAAGATCAACGAAGGCGCGAAGTCCTCCGACCCGATCATTGCCTGCGGTCAGAGCCAGGGGCAGTGGCAGAAGTACGTCCTCGGCCCGTCCGAGGTGGGCGGCAAGGACGTCAAGAAGTCCCAGGCGACCATCAACCAGCAGTCCGGCCAGTGGGTCGTGAACATGGAGTTCACGGGCAGCGGCTCGAAGAAGTTCGCCGCGACGACCAGCAAGCTCAAGAGCCAGCAGTCGCCGATGAACCAGTTCGCCATCGTGCTCGACGGCGACGTGGTCTCCGCCCCCAGCGTCAGCTCCACCCTCAGCCAGAACGCCGAGATCTCCGGCTCCTTCACCCAGGAGTCCGCCCAGGACCTCGCGAACGTGCTGTCCTACGGCGCCCTGCCGCTGACCTTCCACGAGCAGAGCGTCACCTCGGTGACCGCCGCGCTCGGCGGTGAGCAGCTCGACGCGGGTCTGATCGCGGGCGCCATCGGCCTCGCGCTGGTCATCATCTACCTGGTGGTCTACTACCGCGGTCTGTCGATCGTCGCCCTCGCCTCGCTGCTCACCTCCGGCATCCTCACGTACACCCTGATGACGCTGCTCGGCCCGGCCATCGGCTTCGCGCTGAACCTGCCGGCCGTCTGTGGTGCCATCGTGGCCATCGGTATCACCGCGGACTCGTTCATCGTGTACTTCGAGCGAATCCGGGACGAGATCAGAGAGGGACGCTCCGTGCGTCCGGCGGTGGAGCGCGCCTGGCCGCGGGCCCGGCGCACCATCCTGGTCTCCGACTTCGTGTCGTTCCTCGCGGCCGCGGTGCTCTACATCGTGACCGTCGGCAAGGTGCAGGGCTTCGCGTTCACGCTCGGCCTCACCACGCTGCTCGACATCGTCGTGGTCTTCCTCTTCACGAAGCCGCTGATGACGCTCCTGGCCCGTACGAAGTTCTTCACGGGCGGGCACAAGTGGTCCGGCCTCGACCCGAAGCGCCTCGGCGTGCAGCCCCCGCTGCGCCGCACCCGCCGCGCCACCCGCCCTGTCGACCCGAAGGAGGCGTGAGATGTCGAAGCTGGGCAATCTCGGCGCCAGGCTGTACCGCGGTGAGGTCGGTTACGACTTCATCGGCAAGCGAATGATCTGGTACGGCGTCTCGATCCTCATCACCATCGCGGCCGTCGTCGGCCTCGGGGTGCGCGGCCTGAACATGGGCATCGAGTTCGAGGGCGGCGCGATCTTCACGACGCCCAAGACCAGCGTCTCGGCCCAGAAGGCCGAGGAGTACGCCGCGGAGGCCTCGGGGCACGAGGCGATCGTCCAGGAGCTCGGCTCGGGCGGACTGCGCATCCAGGTCGCGGGCGTCGACACCGCCAAGTCGGACCAGATCAAGTCGGAGCTGTCCAAGGACATGGACATCCCCGCGGAGGACATCAACGCCGACCTGGTGGGCCCCAGTTGGGGCGCCTCGATCGCCAACAAGGCGTGGCAGGGCCTGGCCATCTTCATGGTCCTCGTCGTGATCTATCTGGCGATCGCCTTCGAGTGGCGGATGGCGGTCGCGGCACTCGTCGCGCTCATCCACGACATCACGATCACCGTCGGGATCTACGCCCTCGTGGGCTTCGAGGTCACGCAGGGCACGGTGATCGGTCTGTTGACGATCCTTGGTTATTCGCTCTACGACACGGTCGTCGTCTTCGACTCGCTCAAGGAACAGACGAAGGGCCTGGAGAAACAGACCCGCTTCACGTACAGCGAGGTCGCCAACCGGTCGATCAACAGCACCCTGGTCCGCTCGATCAACACCACGGTCGTGGCGCTCCTCCCGGTCGGCGGTCTGCTGTTCATCGGCGGTGGCTTCCTCGGCGCGGGCATGCTGAACGACATCTCGCTGTCGCTCTTCGTGGGCCTCGCCGCCGGTGCGTACTCGTCGATCTTCATCGCCACTCCGCTGGTCGCCGACCTCAAGGAGCGCGACCCGAAGATGAAGGCGCTCAAGAAGCGGGTGCTCGCCAAGCGGGCCGCCGCCGCGGCGAAGGCCGACGCGACCGTCGTGGGCCAGCAGGCCGACGGCTCGCTCACCCCGGATGCCGAGCCGCAGGACGCCGCCCCCGCGGGCGCGGGCCCCGCCGCTTCGGGACCGCGCAGCCAGCCGTCCCGTAACCGCGGCCGCGGCCGCCCCTCGGGCAAGCGCCGCTGAGCGGGACCTTCACGGTCGTCACAAGGGCGCCAGGAGCCTTCGAGGCCCTGGCGCCCTTGGCGTTCGTCGCCAGTGGTGACTGCTAGGGTTGGCGGTTGCCGCGAAGCGGTCGAATCTCCCGGAAAACTCTTCATATACTCGCTGAGGTGCAGAAATGACCGACATCAAGGAGCTGCTCCTCAGCCGCATCCGCGATGTGCAGGACTATCCGGAGCCCGGCGTCCTGTTCAAGGACATCACCCCGCTGCTCGCGGACCCGGCGGCCTTCACGGCGCTCACCGACACGCTCGCGGAGCTCTGCGTCCGCCACGGCGCCACGAAGATCGTCGGCCTGGAGGCGCGCGGCTTCATCCTGGGCGCCCCCGTCGCGATCCGTGCGGGCCTCGGTTTCATCCCCGTACGCAAGGCGGGCAAGCTCCCCGGCGCGACGCTCGCGCAGTCGTACGACCTGGAGTACGGCTCCGCCGAGATCGAGGTGCACGCCGAGGACCTCGGTGCCGACGACCGCGTCATGGTGATCGACGACGTCCTTGCCACCGGCGGCACCGCCGAGGCCGCGGTGCATCTGATCCGCCGTGCCGGAGCCGAGGTCGCGGGCTGCGCCGTCCTCATGGAGCTGGGTTTTCTGCCCGGCCGCGGGCGACTGGAATCCGCGCTTCAGGGTGCGCCGCTCGATGCCCTGCTCGTGGTGTAAAGCCGCAGGTCACAGCCTTTTCGGCGGGCCCGGAGGAATCCGGTGCCCGCCTCTGGTGTTTCACCGGTACGAAGGCGTCCCAGCGGCCCGGGGCGAGCCGAGGGCGCCGGATCGATACCATGGGCTCTCCGGGACCTGAACGGGGGACCCGTCGCGCAAGAGGAGCGCCGTTGCCAGACGAGGCCAAGCCACTCTCCGCCGCTACGCATGACGAACAGGCCACTCGTGCCGCGGCTCCTTCCGGCACGCCCGAGAAGGACGCGAAGACGGCGAAGCCTGCGCCGCCGGGCGGCACGGCGGCCCAGCAGCCGCGCACCAAGCCCCCCGCCAACCAGCCGCGTGCCACACCCCCGCCGGCGATCCGTGCGGCCACGAACCAGCCGGCCGCGCGCTCCGGCTCCTCCAACCGCGTCCGCGCCCGCCTGGCCCGCCTCGGCGTACAGCGCTCGAACCCGTACAACCCGGTCCTGGAGCCGCTGCTGCGGATAGTGCGCAGCAACGACCCGAAGATCGAGACGTCCACGCTGCGCCAGGTCGAGCGCGCCTACCAGGTCGCCGAGCGCTGGCACCGCGGCCAGAAGCGCAAGAGCGGCGACCCGTACATCACGCACCCGCTCGCGGTGACGACGATCCTCGCCGAGCTCGGCATGGACCCGGCGACGCTGATGGCGGGCCTGCTGCACGACACGGTCGAGGACACCGAGTACGGCCTGGACACCCTCAAGCGCGACTTCGGCGACCAGGTCGCCCTGCTCGTCGACGGCGTCACCAAGCTGGACAAGGTCAAGTTCGGCGAGGCCGCGCAGGCCGAGACGGTGCGCAAGATGGTCGTCGCGATGGCCAAGGACCCGCGTGTCCTGGTCATCAAGCTCGCCGACCGCCTGCACAACATGCGCACCATGCGCTACCTCAAGCGCGAGAAGCAGGAGAAGAAGGCCCGCGAGACGCTGGAGATCTACGCTCCGCTGGCGCACCGCCTGGGCATGAACACCATCAAGTGGGAGCTGGAGGACCTCGCCTTCGCGATCCTCTACCCCAAGATGTACGACGAGATCGTGCGACTCGTGGCCGAGCGCGCGCCCAAGCGCGACGAGTACCTGGCCATAGTGACCGACGAGGTGCAGTCCGACCTGCGCGCGGCCCGCATCAAGGCAACCGTCACAGGCCGCCCGAAGCACTACTACAGCGTCTACCAGAAGATGATCGTCCGCGGCCGTGACTTCGCGGAGATCTATGACCTGGTGGGCATTCGTGTCCTCGTCGACACGGTGCGGGACTGCTACGCCGCCCTCGGCACGGTCCACGCGCGATGGAACCCGGTCCCCGGCCGGTTCAAGGACTACATCGCGATGCCCAAGTTCAACATGTACCAGTCGCTGCACACGACGGTGATCGGCCCCAGCGGCAAGCCCGTCGAGCTCCAGATCCGTACGTTCGACATGCACCGCCGCGCCGAGTACGGCATCGCCGCGCACTGGAAGTACAAGCAGGAGCCGTCCGCCGGCGCCTCCAAGGTGCGCACCGACGTGCCCAAGTCCTCCGGCAAGGGCGGCAAGGACGACCACCTCAACGACATGGCGTGGCTGCGCCAGCTGCTCGACTGGCAGAAGGAGACCGAGGACCCGGGCGAGTTCCTGGAGTCCCTGCGCTTCGACCTGTCGCGCAACGAGGTCTTCGTGTTCACGCCGAAGGGCGACGTCATAGCGCTCCCGGCCGGGGCGACACCGGTGGACTTCTCGTACGCGGTCCACACGGAGGTCGGCCACCGGACCATAGGAGCTCGGGTCAACGGGCGGCTCGTACCCCTCGAATCGACGCTGGACAACGGCGACTTGGTGGAGATCTTCACCTCCAAGGCGCAGGGCGCGGGCCCGTCCCGCGACTGGCTCGGCTTCGTGAAGTCGCCGCGTGCGCGGAACAAGATCCGGGCCTGGTTCTCCAAGGAGCGCCGCGAGGAGGCCATCGAGCAGGGCAAGGACGCCATCGCGCGCGCCATGCGCAAGCAGAACCTGCCGATCCAGCGGATCCTGACGGGCGACTCGCTCGTGACGCTCGCGCACGAGATGCGCTACCCGGACATCTCGTCCCTGTACGCCGCCATAGGCGAGGGCCACGTCACGGCGCAGTCCGTCGTGCAGAAGCTCGTGCAGGCCCTCGGTGGCGAGGAGGCCGCCAACGAGGACATCGCGGAGAGCGCCCCGCCCTCGCGCGGCCGCTCCAAGCGCCGTTCGAACGCCGACCCGGGCGTGGTGGTCAAGGGCGTCGACGACGTCTGGGTGAAGCTGGCGCGCTGCTGCACGCCGGTGCCCGGTGACCCGATCATCGGCTTCGTCACGCGCGGCAGCGGCGTATCGGTTCACCGCAGCGACTGCGTCAACGTGGACTCGCTGTCCCGCGAGCCGGAGCGCATCCTCGAGGTCGAGTGGGCGCCCACGCAGTCGTCCGTCTTCCTGGTCGCCATACAGGTCGAGGCGCTGGACCGCTCGCGGCTCCTGTCCGACGTGACCCGGGTCCTGTCGGACCAGCACGTGAACATCCTGTCCGCGGCGGTGCAGACCTCCCGCGACCGGGTGGCCACCTCCCGCTTCACGTTCGAGATGGGCGACCCGAAGCACCTGGGCCATGTCCTCAAGGCGGTACGGGGCGTCGAGGGCGTGTACGACGTGTACCGGGTGACGTCGGCGCGCCGACCGTGATGTCAGCCCCTGCGGCGATTGAGCAGCGGGGTCCGGGGCGGAGCCCCGTGGCATGAGAACGGCCCCCGAGCACAGTGCTCGGGGGCCGTTCTCGTTCCGGCCGCAGTGGAGGCTCAGCCTCCGAACTCGTGCAGCCCCTTCACCGCCTGGTCCAACAGCGCCTGGCGGCCGTCGAGCTCCCTCTGGAGCTTGTCCGCCTTCGCGTTGTTGCCCTGCGCCCGAGCCTGCTCGATCTGACCCGTGAGCTTGTCGACCGCCGCCTGCAGCTGACCGGTGAGGCCCTCCGCACGCGCGCGTGCCTCCGGGTTCGTGCGACGCCACTCGGCTTCCTCGGACTCCTGGAGGGCGCGCTCCACGGTGTGCATCCGGCCCTCGACCTTCGGGCGGGCGTCCCGCGGTACGTGACCGATGGCCTCCCACCGCTCGTTGATCGAGCGGAACGCGGCGCGTGCCGACTTCAGGTCCCCGATCGGCAGCAGCTTCTCGGCCTCGTCGGCGAGCACCTCCTTGAGCTTGAGGTTCTCGCCCTGCTCGGCGTCGCGCTCGGCGAACACCGCGCTGCGGGCCGCGAAGAAGACGTCCTGGGCGCCGCGGAAGCGGTTCCACAGGTCGTCCTCGTGCTCACGCTGCGCGCGGCCCGCGGCCTTCCAGTCCGTCATCAGGTCGCGGTAACGGGCCGCCGTGGCGCCCCAGTCCGTCGAGTTCGACAGCGACTCGGCCTCCGCGACCAGCTTCTCCTTGGCCTTGCGGGCCTCCTCGCGCTGCGCGTCCAGCGACGCGAAGTGGGCCTTGCGACGCTTGGAGAACGCCGAGCGGGCGTGCGAGAAGCGGTGCCACAGCTCGTCGTCCGACTTGCGGTCAAGGCGCGGCAGCCCCTTCCAGGTGTCCACCAGCGCGCGCAGCCGCTCGCCGGCCGCCCGCCACTGCTCGGACCGGGCCAGCTCCTCCGCCTCGACGACCAGCGCCTCCTTGGAGTGCCGCGCCTCGTCGGACTGCTTGGCCTTCTGGACCTTGCGCTCCTCGCGGCGGGCCTCGACGCTCTCCACCAGCTTGTCGAGCCGCTTGCCGAGCGCTTCCAGGTCACCGATCGCGTGGGCGTCCGTGACCTGCTCGCGCAGGTGCTCGATCGCCGTCATGGCGTCCTTGGACGACAGGTCGGTCGTCTTCACCCGGCGTTCGAGGAGCCCGATCTCGACGACCAGGCCGTCGTACTTGCGCTTGAAGTAGGCCAGAGCCTCGTCAGGAGACCCCGCCTTCCACGAACCGACCTCTCGCTCGCTGCCGTCGGCCGAACGCACGTACACGGTCCCCGTCTCGTCGACGCGGCCCCACGGGTCGCTGCTCACAGCGCCTCCTCCACATGATGCCTGCGCGGGGTGTCTCACCCCTGGGCATCGTCCACAGTTTCCTGGCGGGCCCGGCCCGCCCTCCACAACGCGGCTCGAATCCGCGCCGCTCGAAGCCAATCTAGGCGACCGGCCACCCCACTGTCCGCACTCAGCGCGGCTCAATTCCGTGCCTACGCGCGCGTGGGGCGGCCCTGTGGCCTCACTTCTTGGTGACCGTCGCCTTGCTCACCTTGACGGCCTTCTTCGGCGCCCCGTCCTCCGAGCCACCGGTGACGCCCTTCGCGGCGACGTCCTGGACGACCTTGAGGCCCTTCGCGTCCATCGTGCCGACAGGCGTGTACGTAGGCGTCAGCTTGCTGTCCTTGTAGACGAGGAAGAACTGGCTGCCGCCGGAGTCGGGCTGCCCCGTGTTCGCCATCGCGACGGTACCCGCCTTGTAGGTCACCGAGCCGTCCTTGGCCGGCTTGCCGAGTCCGCTCAGGCCTTCGTCGGGAATCGTGTAGCCGGGGCCGCCCGCGCCGGTGCCCTCGGGGTCGCCGCACTGAAGGACGTAGATGCCCTTCGTCGTGAGGCGGTGGCACTTCGTCCCGTCGAAGAAGCCCTTGTCCGCGAGGTGCTTGAACGAGTTCACCGTGTGCGGGGTCTTCGCCGCGTCCATGGCGACCGTGATGTCACCGGCGCTCGTCTTGAAGGCCATGTCGTACGCGGCCTTCTTGTCGATCGCCATCTTGGGCTCCGACGCCTTCTTGCTCGGCGAGGCGGACGGGCTCGCCGCCGCGTCGGAGGTGTCCTTCTTGCCGTCACCGCTGAAGGCCCCGGCGGCGTACGCGCCGCCCGTGCCCAGGACGACCACCGCGAGCACGGAGGCGATCACGGTGTTGCGGGTGCGTGCCTTGCGTCGAGCGGACTCGCGCCGCTGCTGCTGGCGCAGGAACTTCTCCCGGGCGAGCTGACGCTGCCGCTGATCCTTGCTGACCACCGGGTCTTCTCCTCGTACGTCTCGTGACCTTCTTCGGGCCCCTGATAGTGCCCCGTACCGTATATGGGTTCGCTGTGGAATCGGCCGCGCCGGTAGGCTCTGATCCGCCGCATTCCGATTCGACGACATACGAAGGACGAACGTGCTGATTGCCGGGTTCCCCGCCGGAGCCTGGGGCACCAACTGTTATCTGGTTGCCCCCGCCGCGGGTGAGGAGTGCGTGATCATCGACCCCGGCCACCAGGCCGCTCAAGGAGTCGAGGAAGCGCTCGAGAAGCACCGCCTCAAGCCGGTGGCGGTCGTCCTCACGCACGGGCACATCGACCATGTCGCCTCGGTCGTCCCGGTCTGCGGGGCGCACGACGTCCCGGCCTGGATCCACCCCGACGACCGCTACATGATGAGCGACCCGGAGAAGGGCATCGGCCGCTCCATCGGCATGCCGCTGATGGGCGAGCTGTCCGTGGGGGAGCCGGACGACGTGCGGGAGCTGTCCGACGGCGCGCGGCTGAAGCTCGCCGGGCTCGACTTCACCGTCGCGCACGCGCCGGGCCATACCAAGGGGTCGGTGACCTTCCAGATGCCCGAGGCGGCGGACATCCCGTCCGTCTTCTTCTCGGGCGATCTGCTCTTCGCCGGCTCCATCGGACGCACCGACCTTCCCGGTGGCTCCATGGACGACATGCTCGAATCGCTGGGCCGCGTGTGCCTGCCGCTCGACGACTCGACCGTGGTGCTGTCCGGACACGGCTCCCAGACGACCATCGGCCAGGAGCGCGCCACCAACCCGTATCTGCGGCAGGTGGCCGCCGGCCAGGGACCCTCCACCGAGGCTCCCCGACGAGGAATGTGACGAGAACCTCCCGTGAGTACCTTCCAGGCCCCCAAGGGCACCTACGACCTGCTTCCGCCGGACTCCGCGACGTATCTCGCGGTCCGTGAGGCGATCTCCGCCCCGCTGCGGAACTCCGGCTACGGCTACGTAGAGACGCCCGGCTTTGAGAACGTCGAGCTCTTCGCGCGCGGTGTCGGCGAGTCCACCGACATCGTCACCAAGGAGATGTACGCCTTCGAGACCAAGGGCGGCGACCGGCTCGCGCTGCGCCCCGAGGGCACCGCGTCCGTGCTGCGCGCCGCCCTGGAGGCCAACCTCCACAAGGCGGGCAACCTCCCGGTCAAGCTCTGGTACTCGGGCTCGTACTACCGCTACGAGCGCCCCCAGAAGGGCCGTTACCGGCACTTCTCCCAGGTGGGTGCCGAGGCGATCGGCGCCGAGGACCCGGCCCTGGACGCCGAGTTGATCATCCTGGCCGACCAGGCGTACCGCTCGCTGGGCCTGCGCGACTTCCGCATCCTGCTCAACTCGCTCGGCGACAAGGAGTGCCGCCCCGTCTACCGGGCCGCGCTCCAGGACTTCCTGCGCGGCCTCGACCTCGACGAGGAGACGCTGCGCCGCGCCGACATCAACCCGCTGCGTGTCCTCGACGACAAGCGGCCCGACGTGCAGAAGCAGCTCACGGACGCGCCGATGCTGCGCGACTACCTGTGCGACGCCTGCAAGGCGTACCACGAGCAGGTGCGCGAGCTGCTGACCGCCGAGGGCGTCGCCTTCGAGGACGACGAGAAGCTGGTCCGCGGCCTGGACTACTACACGCGTACGACCTTCGAGTTCGTCCACGACGGTCTCGGATCGCAGTCCGCGGTCGGCGGCGGCGGCCGCTACGACGGCCTGTCCGAGATGATCGGCGGCCCCTCGCTGCCGTCGGTCGGCTGGGCGCTCGGCGTGGACCGTACGGTGCTGGCCCTGGAGGCGGAGGGCGTCGCGCTCGAACTGCCCGCCACCACCAGCGTGTTCGCGGTGCCGCTCGGCGACGAGGCGCGGCGCGTGCTGTTCGCCAAGGTGACCGAGCTGCGCAAGGCCGGCGTCTCCGCGGACTTCTCGTTCGGCGGCAAGGGCCTCAAGGGCGCCATGAAGAACGCCAACCGGTCGGGCGCGCGGTTCACGCTCGTCGCCGGTGAGCGGGATCTGGCCGAGGGCGTCGTGCAGCTCAAGGACATGGAGTCGGGCGAGCAGGACGCCGTCGCGGTCGACGAGATCGTGAACGTGCTCACCGCGAAGCTGAAGTAGGCAAGATTTGCACACCTGATGTTCGAGGCCCCGGAACACGCTTCCGGGGCCTCGAACGTTTTCGCCCCCGAGGGCGTACACGCTTATGCCCAACGAACGGTGGACACAGGGGCCGGTGCGGCAGAATGAGGACGACCGCAGCACCCACTCGCGTACTCACCTACGGATCGGCGTGATGAGCAAGACGACGACAGTAAGCGACACCGGCTCCCGTGACGCCGGTGTCGAGCCCGCACCGCGATCCGTCGGTGGCAGCCGGGCCTTCGGGCTGCTTCTGGTGATCACAGGGGCGGCAGGGCTGCTCGCCTCGTGGATCATCACCCTCGACAAGCTCAAGCTCGCCGAGGACCCGAACTTCACGCCGGGCTGCTCCCTGAACCCGGTCATCTCCTGCGGCAACATCATGAAGAGCGAGCAGGCGACGGCCTTCGGGTTCCCGAACCCGTGGCTCGGCCTCGTCACCTACGCCATCGTGATCGGCGTCGGCATGAGCCTGCTGGCCGGCGCACGGTTCCCCCGCTGGTACTGGCTGACCTTCAACTTCGGCTGCCTCTTCGGCGTCGGATTCGTGACCTGGCTGCAGTTCCAGTCCCTGTACCGGATCAACGCACTGTGCCTGTGGTGCTGCCTCGCCTGGGTCGCCACGATCCTGATGTTCTGGTACGTCACGTCGTTCAACTTCCGCAACGGCTTCCTGCCGGCCCCGCGCCCGGTCAGGACGTTCTTCGAGGACTTCACCTGGGCCCTGCCGGTGCTGCACATCGGCATCATCGCCGTGCTGATCTTCACGCGCTGGGGCGCCACGCTCTGGGCCTGAGCGGCCCGTGCCCGCGGCGTTGTCAGTGGCGTGACTTAGGGTTCTGATCGTGGAAGCCGACCTGTTCACCGCCGCAGCCGAAGAGCGCCAGGAGAAGGACCCGACCGCGAGCCCCCTGGCCGTCCGGATGCGCCCGCGCGTCCTCGACGAGGTCGTCGGCCAGCAGCACCTGCTCAAGCAGGGCTCGCCGCTGCGCCGGCTCGTCGGCGAGGGCGGCTCAGGGCCCGCGGGCGCCTCCTCGGTGATCCTCTGGGGCCCGCCGGGCATCGGCAAGACGACGCTCGCGTACGTGGTGTCCAAGGCGACGAACAAGCGGTTCGTGGAGCTGTCCGCGATCACCTCGGGCGTCAAGGAAGTACGGGCCGTCATCGAGGGCGCCCGCCGCGCCCTGGGCGCCCACGGCAAGGACACCGTTCTCTTCCTCGACGAGATCCACCGCTTCAGCAAGGCCCAGCAGGACTCGCTGCTGCCCGCCGTCGAGAACCGCTGGGTGACGCTGATCGCGGCGACCACGGAGAACCCGTACTTCTCGGTGATCTCCCCACTCCTGTCCCGCTCCCTGCTGCTCACCCTCGAATCGCTCACCGATGACGACCTGCGCGGACTGCTCGCGCGTGCGCTCACCGATGAGCGCGGCCTCGCCGGCGCGGTGACGCTCGCCGAGGACGCCGAGGAGCACATCCTGCGCGTGGCCGGAGGCGACGCCCGGCGCGCGCTCACCGCCCTGGAGGCGGCGGCCGGAGCGGCCATCGACAAGGGCGAGGAGACCATCACCCTCGAAAGCGTCGAGGAGTCGGTGAACCGCGCGGCGGTGACCTACGACCGGGACGGGGACCAGCACTACGACGTGGCGAGCGCCCTCATCAAGTCCATCCGCGGCTCGGACGTGGACGCGGCGCTGCACTATCTGGCCCGCATGATCGAGGCCGGTGAGGACCCCCGCTTCATCGCCCGCCGCCTGATGATCTCCGCGAGCGAGGACATCGGCCTCGCGGATCCGACGGCCCTGCCGACCGCCGTCGCCGCCGCCCAGGCCGTCGCGATGATCGGCTTCCCGGAGGCGGCGCTCACCCTGAGCCACGCGACGATCGCCCTCGCCCTGGCCCCGAAGTCGAACGCGGCGACGACGGCGATCGGCGCCGCCATGGAAGACGTCCGCAAGGGCCTGGCCGGTCCCGTGCCGCCGCACCTGCGTGACGGGCACTACAAGGGCGCCGCCAAGCTGGGGCACGCGCAGGGCTATGTGTATCCGCACGATGTGCCCGGCGGCATCGCCGCCCAGCAGTACGCGCCGGACGCGATAGCGGGCCGCCGCTACTACCAGCCGACGCGCTACGGGGCGGAGGCCCGCTACGCGGACGTGGTGGAGCGGGTCCGCGAGCGGCTCGGGGGCCCTGGCGGCGAGGGGTCCGACTGATCCGGTAGACTGCCCCGAAGTGCTGTGTCCCGTGCCCGGGATCCCGAAAGGGAGACCGGCATCACCAGAGCGGGACATCAAGCCGGATCCCCCGAACCGTTCGGCGTAGAAACCGTACGGCACAGGAGATCCAGGAGCGTCGCGCACCGTCGAAGGTGTCGCGGGCAGCCCACCACCAGCCCGGCCCGCAAGGGCCAGGAGCCCGGTCGGTGGGCCACTCGCGTGCTGCACGTATGTGCCCAGATCTGGGAACGGCTGCCCTGCCGTCCGCAAGGACAGCGGTGGGGTTTCCCGGGCTGCGGATGCGACCTCCCTGAACCCTGGTGAAGCCGTATTCGCATCAGAAACACGAGGTGTTTGGTTCATGCCGAACCAGTCCCGTCCCAAGGTCAAGAAGTCGCGTGCCCTCGGCATCGCGCTGACCCCGAAGGCCGTCAAGTACTTCGAGGCCCGCCCCTACCCGCCGGGCGAGCACGGCCGCGGCCGCAAGCAGAACTCGGACTACAAGGTCCGTCTGCTCGAGAAGCAGCGTCTGCGCGCTCAGTACGACCTGAGCGAGAAGCAGATGGCCCGCGCCTACGACCGCGCGAAGAAGGCCGAAGGCAAGACCGGCGAGGCCCTGGTCATCGAGCTCGAGCGTCGTCTCGACGCCCTGGTTCTCCGTTCGGGCATCGCCCGCACGATCTACCAGGCCCGTCAGATGGTCGGCCACGGCCACATCGAGGTCAACGGTGGCAAGGTCGACAAGCCGTCGTTCCGTGTCCGTCCCGACGACGTCGTGATGGTCCGCGAGCGCAGCCGCAACAAGCCGCTGTTCCAGGTCGCGCGTGAGGGTGGCTTCGCCCCCGACGGCGAGACCCCGCGTTACCTCCAGGTGAACCTGAAGGCTCTGGCCTTCCGCCTGGACCGTGACCCGAACCGCAAGGAGATCCCCGTGATCTGCGACGAGCAGCTCGTCGTCGAGTACTACGCCCGCTGATCTCCCTCACCGGAGTCTCCCTCACGGGAGTGCGGACGTAGTCTCACCTGCGTTTCAGCCCGCCGTCTCCCCGCCCTTCCAGGTGCGGGAGGCGGCGGGTTCGCGTTTGTGGGCGACCGGTTCCGCGAGGCGGGCCGGATGCGGGACCGTTGTGGCCGGGCGCTGCCGCCGGCCGCGGCTCAGCGCGCGGGCCACCGCCTCGTCGTGCTCCAACTGCTCACCCGTACGCGCGAGTTCCGCGAAGCGGGCGTCGCCGAGCACCTGCCGTGCCTGTGTCTCGCACCGCTCGTGCGGCGTGTTGTAGTGGGCCGAGCCGAACAGCGGCAGCCCCACGGAGGACCACATCCGGGCCGACGCCCCCTGCAGCACCGCGGCCTCGGCGGCGTCCCCCTCCTCGACCGTGACCAGGGCGAGCAGCTCCATCGACAGCACCGTGCCCAGCAGATCGTTGAACTCGTGGTCGATGGCCAGGCACGCGTCGAGCAGCCCGCGCGCCTGCGCGTAACTCCCCTCCTTCCACTGCGCGTACGCCAGCACATAGAGCGCGTACGCGAGGGTCCAGCGCTCCCCGTGGTCCTCGCAGACCTGCCGTACGTCCGCGCACAGCGCCACGGCCTCCGCCAGATCGCCCTGGAAGGCGAGCGCCATCGCCAGCTCGACCTGCCCCATCAGCACGTTGCTGTTGAGCTCGCCGATCTCCCGGTAGCCGGCCAGCGCGGTGCGCAGCAGGTCCTCCGCGCGCGGCATGTCGTCGGTGACCAGGGCCAGACACCCGGTGCGGTGCACCGCGTACGCGAGCGCCGTGGCGTCGCCGGTGCGTTCCGCCCCCTCGCGGCACTCCTGCAGCGCGGCGAGCGCGGGCACGGTGTCGCCCTGGAGGATCGCTACGTAGCCGAGCACCCACAGCGCCTTGAGGCGCGAGGCCCCGAACTCCGTGTCCTCGTAGCCCTCGCCGTCCTCGCCGACGAGCCCGGAGCAGATGTCACCGTCGTCGAACTCGACGTCAAGGCCGACGCTGCGGTCCAGCCAGTGCCGCCCCTCGGAGAGCCGCCCGCAGCCCGCCCAGTAGAACCAGAGCGTGCCCGCCAGGTACTGGCCCAGATGCGTCTCGCCCGGTTCGGTCAGGCAGTGTTCGAGGGCCGCCCGCAGATTCGGCAACTCCGCCTCGATCCGGGACGCCACCTCGCCCTGCCGCGGCGAGAACCAGTCCAGCTCGCACCAGGTGGCCAGGCCCATGTACCAGTCGCGGTGCCTGCGCCGCATCCGGCGGCCGTCGTCCAGACCGTCCAGCCACTCGGCCCCGTACGCGCGCACCGTGTCGAGCATCCGGTAGCGCGCCTCGCCCCTGGCCTCCTCGCGGACGACCACGGACTGCGCGAGCAGCTCGTCGAGGACGTCGAGCACGTCGTCCGCGGGCAGGCCCTCGCCCCCGCACACGTACTCCGCCGCCTCCAGGTCGAACGAACCGGAGAACACCGAAAGGCGCGCCCACAGCAACCGCTCCTGGGGCGTGCACAGTTCATGGCTCCAGCCGATCGTGGTACGCAGCGTCTGGTGGCGCGGCAGCAGGTCCCGGCCGCCACCCCGCAACAGCCGGAACCGGTCGTCGAGCCGCTCCATCAGCTGCGGCGGCGACAGCACCCGCAGCCGCCCGGCCGCGAGCTCCACCGCGAGCGGCAGACAGTCGAGGCGCCGGCACACCTCCAGTACGTCGACCAGCGTGCGGCCGTCCAGCTGGAACCCGGGCAGCAGCGCCCTCGCCCGGTCCGCGAACAGCTCCGCCGCGTCGGCGGGCGTCAGCGGCGCCAGCGGGAACACCTGCTCCCCGTCGACGGCGAGCGGCCTGCGGCCCACGGCGATCACCCGCAGCCCCGGCGCAGCGCGCAGCAGGTCCCGTATGAGAGAGGCGCACGCGTCGACGAGGTGTTCGAAACCGTCGAGTACGAGCACGAGTCGGCGCTCGGCGAGGTGGTCCACCAGCACCTGGCGGGGCGCGCGGGTGGTGTGGTCGGTGAGGCCGAGTGCCTCGGCGAGCGTGTACTCGACGAGCTCCGGCAACCGCACGGTCGACAGCTCCACCCGCCACACCCCGTCGGGACACAGGGAGTGCGGGACCCGGGCGGCGGCGTGGGCGGCGAAGCGGGACTTGCCGACACCGCCGACTCCGGTGACCGTGACGAGGCGGCCCGACTCCAGGGCCGCTGCCAGCGCCGCGAGTTCGGCGGCACGGCCGACGAAACGATTGAGTTCGTGGGGGAGGTTGCCGGGTTGTGGGGGACCGGCGGGGACATCTGTGGGGCGCGAAGTGCGTCGCATGGGGCACAGAGCGTACTCAGGCGTGTGCGGTCCGTACAATCGCTCTCCCGAATGTCCACCGCCCGGGACGCGAATGCGGTAGGGAGCGCGGGGTCGGGCGCGATAGGCTCGGGGGACGACTTTTTGATGTTCAGCAGCTGTGCGTTCGTACAGAGTCCTCGTACAGAGCTAGGGAGCGGTGCCACGTGTCCGGTGGAGAGGTTGCCGGGATTCTGGTGGCTGTCTTCTGGGCGATTCTGGTCTCCTTCCTCGCGGTGGCGCTCGTGAGGCTGGCCCAGACGCTCAGGGCGACCACCAAGCTGGTCTCGGACGTGACCGAACAGGCCGTCCCGCTGCTCGCCGACGCCTCCGACGCGGTGCGATCGGCGCAGACCCAGATCGACCGTGTCGACTCGATCGCCTCGGACGTCCAGGAAGTCACGTCGAACGCGTCGGCGCTCTCCTCCACCGTGGCCTCCACCTTCGGAGGCCCGCTGGTCAAGGTGGCCGCGTTCGGCTACGGAGTGCGCCGGGCCATCGGCGGCCGGGGCAAGGACGCGCCCGCCAAGGAGCCGCGCCGCACCGTGATCGTGGGGCGTCCGCTCCCCGGGGCGCGGCGGGCCAGGCGGGCCAATCGGAACCAGAGGGACTGACCGAAGACATGTTCCGCCGTACGTTCTGGTTCACCGCGGGCGCAGCCGCCGGCGTATGGGCCACCACCAAGGTCAACCGCAAGCTCAAGCAGCTGACGCCGGAGTCGCTCGCTGCCCAGGCCGCCAACAAGGCGGTCGAAGCGGGCCACAAGCTCAAGGACTTCGCTCTCGACGTCCGGGACAACATGGCCGAACGCGAGGCCGAACTGGGCGACGCCCTCGGCATCAACGAGGCGCCGGATCCCGAACTGGCGCCGCAGAGCCGCTTCGCGGTCATCCAGAACACCTTCGCCACGAAGCAGACCAAGCAAATCAAGCAAATGAAGCAACCCAAGTACCTCGAGAACACGCGGTACTCGATCAACAATCGGAATGAGGACCACTGATGGAGTCGGCTGAAATCCGTCGCCGCTGGCTGAGCTTCTTCGAGGAGCGTGGCCACAAGGTCGTGCCCTCGGCGTCGCTCATCGCGGACGACCCGACTCTGCTGCTCGTTCCCGCAGGCATGGTCCCGTTCAAGCCCTACTTCCTGGGTGAGGTCAAGCCGCCCGCGCCGCGCGCCACTTCGGTCCAGAAGTGCGTGCGCACGCCGGACATCGAAGAGGTCGGCAAGACCACGCGGCACGGCACGTTCTTCCAGATGTGCGGCAACTTCTCCTTCGGCGACTACTTCAAGGAAGGCGCCATCACGTACGCCTGGGAGCTGCTCACCAGCTCCGTGGCGGACGGTGGCTACGGCCTGGAGCCCGAGAAGCTCTGGATCACCGTCTACCTCGACGACGACGAGGCCGAGCGGATCTGGCACGAGGTCGTCGGCGTGCCGAAGGAGCGCATCCAGCGCCTGGGCAAGAAGGACAACTTCTGGTCCATGGGCGTCCCCGGCCCGTGTGGCCCGTGCTCCGAGATCAATTACGACCGCGGCCCCGAGTTCGGCGAAGAGGGCGGCCCGATCGTCAACGACGAGCGCTACGTGGAGATCTGGAACCTGGTCTTCATGCAGTACGAGCGCGGCGCCGGCATCGGCAAGGAGGACTTCGAGATCCTCGGTGACCTGCCGTCGCAGAACATCGACACGGGTCTCGGCCTCGAGCGCCTCGCGATGATCCTCCAGGGCGTACAGAACATGTACGAGACGGACACCCTGCGCGTCGTCATCGACAAGGCCACCGAGCTGACCGGCGTCGGGTACGGCGACAAGCACGAGTCGGACGTCTCGCTGCGCGTCGTCGCCGACCACATGCGTACGTCGACGATGCTCATCGGTGACGGCGTCACGCCCGGCAACGAGGGCCGCGGCTATGTGCTGCGCCGCATCATGCGCCGCGCCATCCGCAACATGCGCCTCATGGGTGCCACGGGACCGGTCGTGCAGGAGCTGCTCGACGTCGTGATCAACACGATGGGTCTGCAGTACCCGGAGCTGATCTCCGACCGCAAGCGCATCGAGACGGTCGCGCTCGCCGAGGAGGCCGCGTTCCTCAAGGCCCTCAAGGGCGGCACGAACATCCTGGACACCGCCGTCACCGAGACGAAGGCCGAAGGCAAGTCGGTCCTCGCCGGCGACAAGGCGTTCCTGCTCCACGACACGTGGGGCTTCCCGATCGACCTCACCCTGGAGATGGCCGCCGAGCAGGGCCTGTCCGTGGACGAGGACGGCTTCCGGCGCCTGATGAAGGAGCAGCGGGAGCGCGCCAAGGCGGACGCCCAGGCCAAGAAGACGGGCCACGTCAACGTCGGCGCGTACCGCGAGATCGCGGACGCCGCGGGCGCCACCGACTTCATCGGCTACGCGTCGACCGAGGGCGAGTCCCGCGTCGTCGGCCTGCTGGTGAACGGCGTCTCCTCGCCGGCCGCCACCGAGGGCGACGAGGTGGAGGTCGTGCTCGACCGCACCCCGTTCTACGCCGAGGGCGGCGGCCAGATCGGTGACACCGGCCGCATCAAGCTGGACAACGGCGCGGTCGTCGAGATCCGCGACTGCCAGAAGCCGGTCCCCGGCGTGTACGTCCACAAGGGCGTCGTGCAGGTCGGCGAGGTGACCGTCGGTGCCCCGGCCCAGGCGATCATCGACGTGACCCGCCGCCGCGCCATCGCCCGCGCCCACTCCGCCACGCACCTGACGCACCAGGCGCTGCGCGACGCGCTCGGCCCGACGGCCGCGCAGGCCGGTTCCGAGAACCAGCCGGGCCGCTTCCGCTTCGACTTCGGTTCGCCGTCCGCCGTGCCCACGGCCGTGATGACGGACGTAGAGCAGAAGATCAACGAGGTCCTGGCCCGCGAACTCGACGTGCACGCCGAGGTCATGTCGATCGACGACGCCAAGAAGCAGGGCGCCATCGCCGAGTTCGGCGAGAAGTACGGCGAGCGCGTCCGCGTCGTCACCATGGGCGACTTCTCCAAGGAGCTGTGCGGCGGCACGCACGTGCACAACACCGCCCAGCTGGGTCTGGTGAAGCTGCTCGGCGAATCGTCGATCGGCTCCGGCGTGCGCCGCATCGAGGCCCTGGTCGGCGTCGACGCGTACAGCTTCCTCGCCAAGGAGCACACGGTCGTCGCCCAGCTCCAGGAGCTGATCAAGGGCCGCTCCGAGGAACTGCCCGACAAGGTCTCCGCGATGCTCGGCAAGCTCAAGGACGCCGAGAAGGAGATCGAGAAGTTCCGCGCGGAGAAGGTCCTCCAGGCCGCCGCCGGTCTCGCCGACGGTGCCAAGGACGTACGCGGCGTCGCCCTCGTCACAGGACAGGTCCCGGACGGCACGTCCGCCGACGACCTGCGCAAGCTGGTCCTCGACGTGCGCGGACGCATCCAGGGCGGCCGCGCCGCGGTCGTCGCCCTCTTCACCACGGCCAACGGCAAGCCGCTCACGGTCATCGCCACCAACGACGCCGCGCGCGACCGCGGCCTCAAGGCCGGCGACCTGGTCCGTACGGCCGCCAAGACCCTCGGCGGCGGTGGCGGCGGCAAGCCGGACGTCGCGCAGGGCGGCGGCCAGAACCCGGCCGCGATCGGCGACGCCGTCGACGCCGTCGAGCGCCTCGTCGCGGAGACCGCCAACTGATGCGCAGGGGACGCCGCTTGGCGATCGACGTCGGGGACGCCCGGATCGGGGTCGCGTCCTGCGACCCCGACGGGATCCTCGCGACGCCGGTGGAGACCGTGCCGGGACGGGACGTCCCGGCCGCCCACCGGCGGCTGAAGGCCATCGTCGAGGAGTACGAGCCGATCGAGATCGTCGTCGGGCTCCCTCGCTCCCTCAAGGGGGGCGAGGGTCCCGCGGCCGCCAAGGTCCGCGGCTTCGCCCAGGAACTCGCCCGAGGTGTCGCACCCGTTCCAGTGAGACTCCTCGACGAGAGGATGACCACAGTGACGGCCAGTCAGGGCCTGCGCGCCAGCGGCGTTAAGTCCAAAAAGGGCCGCTCTGTCATCGACCAGGCGGCCGCCGTCATCATCCTCCAGCAGGCCCTTGAGTCCGAACGGGCGTCAGGAACTGCTCCGGGCGAGGGCGTCGAAGTGGTTGTCTGATCGCGATACGGTAACGTTCCGCGCGACCGGCGGTGTTCGAATAGCCGCCGCACAGCATCAAGAGGCGGGACGGTTGACCTTCCAGATCGGACAGCGGCCGACCCCGCCTCGCGGCTTGTAGGGGACCGATGACTGAGTATGGCCGGGGCCAAGGCTCCGAACCGTGGCATCCCGCGGACCCGCTGTACGGGGACCAGGGGTGGGGGCAGCAGGCCGGACAAGGCCAGTCTGCCTACGGCGGCCAGGGGAGTTACGACCCTCAGCAGGCCTACGGCGGTGACTGGGACGCCAACGGTCAGCAGGGCTACGGCTACGGCCAGGGCCCCGGCTACGCGCAGGACCCCGGTTACGGTCAGGACCCTGGCTACGGTCAGGATCCCGGCTACGGCCAGCAGTCGTACGGCGGCCAGCAGGGCCAGGGCGGCTGGGACAACACCGGCCCGCACGCCCAGCCCCCGTACGGCGTGGACCCCGCGGACCCGTACGGCACCGGTCAGCACGCCGCCTACAACGGCGAAGAGCCGGATTACTACAACACCCCCGGCGCGTACCCGCCGCCGGAGCCGCCCGGCCGCCGCCGACCGCAGGACCCGGGGACCGGCTGGGACGCCGGCCCCGACCAGGGCGAGGAAGCGTTCTTCAACGGCGGTGGCGACGACGAGGACGACTACGACGAGGGCCGCGGCGGGCGCCGGGGCCGCGGCGGCAAGAAGCCGAAGAAGCGGCGCAGCGGCTGCGCCTGCCTGGTCCTCACGGCGATCTTCGCGGCCGGAGTCGGCGGCGTCGGCTACTTCGGCTACCAGTTCTACCAGGACCGTTTCGGCGCGGCGCCGGACTACGCGGGCGAGGGCAACGGCGAGCAGGTCACCGTCGTCATCCCGAAGGGCTCCGGCGGCTACACCATCGGTCAGAAGCTCAAGGACGCCGGTGTCGTGCAGAGCGTCGACGCCTTCGTCGCCGCGCAGTCGGCGGACCCGAAGGGCAAGTCGATCCAGGACGGCGCGTACGTCATGGAGAAGCAGATGTCCTCGTCCAGCGCGGTCGACATGCTGCTCAGCCCGACGGCCCGCGCCAACCTCACCATCCCCGAAGGCGCCCGCAACGCAGCCGTCTACGCGCTGATCGACAAGAAGCTCAAGGTCTCCAAGGGCACCACGGCCAAGGTCGCGAAGAAGGACTACAAGGACCTCGGCCTGCCCGACTGGGCGCTGGACCACCGCACCGTGAAGGACCCGCTGGAGGGCTTCCTCTACCCGTCGAGCTACGCGGCCGCCAAGGGTATGAAGCCCGAAGAGGTCCTGAAGGACATGGTGGCGCGGGCCGACGACAAGTACGAGCAGCTCGACATCGAGGGCGAGGCCGAGAAGCTCCACCTCGACAGTCCGTGGCAGGTGCTCACCGTCGCGAGCCTCGTGCAGGCCGAGGGCAAGACGCACGACGACTTCCGCAAGATGTCCGAGGTCGTCTACAACCGCCTCAAGACGTCGAACACGGAGACCAACCAGCTCCTGCAATTCGACTCGACCTTCAACTACCTCAAGGGTCAGAGCAACATCAATATCGGCGAGTCCGAGATCAACAGCAACAAGGACCCGTACAACACCTACACGCGCAAGGGCCTCCCGCCCGGCCCGATCGGCAACCCCGGCGATGTGGCCCTCGCCGCGACGCTCAACCCGACGGACGACGGCTGGATCTACTTCGTGGCCACGGACGGCATGCACAAGACCGAGTTCGCGAAGACCGGCGCCGAGTTCGAGAAGCTGAAGGACAAGTTCAATGCCAGCCAGTCCAACTGACCTGCGCAGGGCGGCGGTTCTGGGCTCGCCCATCGCCCACTCCCTCTCGCCGCAGCTGCACAACGCGGCGTACGCGGAGCTGGGTCTGGGCGAGTGGAGGTACGACCGCTTCGAGACCGACGAGGCGGCGCTGCCCGGCTTCCTCGCCGGGCTCGGGCCCGAGTGGGCCGGCCTCTCGCTGACGATGCCGCTGAAGCGCGCGGTGATCCCGCTGCTCGACGAGATCACCGAGACCGCGCGCTCCGTGGAGGCCGTGAACACGGTGGTGCTGCACGCCGACGGGCGCAAGGTCGGCGACAACACCGACATCCCGGGGCTGATCGCGGCGCTGCACGAGCGCGGCGTGGAGAAGGTCGAGTCGGCGGCGATCCTCGGCGCCGGCGCCACCGCGTCCTCCGCGCTCGCCGCGCTCTCCCGGATCTGCACCGGAGAAGTCGTCACCTATGTACGCAGCGAACAGCGTGCCGCCGAGATGCGCGGCTGGGGCAAGCGCCTCGGGGTCCGGGTGCGCACGGCCGACTGGGACGAGGCGGCAGCGGCCTTCGAGGCCCCGCTGGTGATCGCCACGACGCCGAAGGGCGGTACGGACCACCTACTGGAGTCGGTCCCGCAGGACGTCGGCACGCTCTTCGACGTCCTCTACGATCCGTGGCCCACGCCGCTGGCAGCGGCCTGGGAGCGGCGCGGCGGGGCGGTGCTCAGCGGGCTCGACCTGCTCGTGCACCAGGCCGTCTTCCAGTTCGAGCAGTTCACAGGCGACACCCGCCCGGTGCTCGCCGCGATGCGCGCGGCGGGCGTGAAGGCGCTCGGCTGACGCCTGCGTATGTGGCCCGCGTCTCATGTGGCGTCCGCACCCCGGACACCGGAAACGTCGGGCTCCGCGGGCATGGGAGGATCGTTCCCATACACAGAGCGCGAGCATGAGGAGCACCGTTGAGCAGGTTGCGCTGGCTGACCGCGGGGGAGTCGCACGGCCCCGCACTCGTCGCGACGCTGGAGGGGCTTCCCGCCGGCGTTCCGATCACCACGGAGATGGTGGCGGACCACCTGGCACGGCGCCGCCTCGGCTATGGCCGCGGCGCCCGGATGAAATTCGAGCGCGACGAGGTCACCTTCCTCGGCGGCGTCCGGCACGGACTCACCATGGGTTCCCCGGTCGCGATCATGGTCGGCAACACCGAGTGGCCCAAGTGGGAACAGGTCATGTCCGGTGACCCGGTCGACCCGGAGATCCTCAAGGACATGGCGCGCAACGCGCCGCTGACCCGCCCGCGCCCCGGCCACGCCGACCTCGCGGGCATGCAGAAGTACGGCTTCGACGAGGCCCGCCCGATCCTGGAGCGCGCCTCCGCCCGCGAGACGGCCGCCCGGGTCGCGCTCGGCGCGGTCGCCCGGTCGTACCTCAAGGAGACGGCCGGCATCGAGATCGTCAGCCATGTCGTCGAACTGTGCTCGGTGAAGGCCCCGCAGGGCGTCTACCCGACCCCGGCCGACGTCGAGAAGCTGGACGCCGACCCGCTGCGCTGCCTGGACGCGGACGCGTCGAAGCAGATGGTGGCCGAGGTCGACCAGGCCCACAAGGACGGCGACACGCTCGGCGGCGTCGTCGAGGTCCTCGCCTACGACGTGCCGGTGGGCCTCGGCTCGCACGTGCACTGGGACCGCAAGCTCGACGCCCGCCTGGCCGGTGCGCTCATGGGCATCCAGGCCATCAAGGGCGTCGAGATCGGCGACGGCTTCGACCTCGCGCGCGTGCCCGGTTCCAAGGCGCACGACGAGATCGTGAAGACGGACGACGGCATCCGCCGCGTCTCCGGCCACGCCGGCGGCACCGAGGGCGGCCTGAGCACCGGTGAGCTGCTGCGCGTGCGCGCCGCGATGAAGCCGATCGCGACCGTGCCGCGCGCCCTCAAGACCGTGGACGTCGCCACCGGTGAGGCCACGCAGGCCCACCACCAGCGCTCCGACGTCTCCGCCGTGCCGGCCGCCGGCATCGTCGCCGAGGCGATGGTCGCGCTCGTCCTCGCGGACGCGGTCGCGGAGAAGTTCGGCGGCGACAGCGTGCCCGAGACCCGGCGCAACGTCACCTCGTACCTCGACAACCTGCAGATCCGGTGAGCGGCCCGCAGGTCGTTCTCGTCGGACCGATGGGCGTCGGCAAGTCGACGGTGGGCGCGCTGCTCGCCGAGCGGCTCGGCTGCGCCTACCGGGACACCGACGACGACATCGTCACCGCACAGGGCCGCACCATCGCGGAGATCTTCGTCGACGAGGGCGAGGCGCGTTTCCGGGAGTTGGAGAAGGCCTCCGTGGCGGCCGCGCTCGCCGGCCACGAGGGCGTGCTCTCGCTCGGCGGCGGCGCGATCCTCGACGCCGACACCCGCGCCCTGCTCGCCGGGCACACCGTCGTCTATCTCTCGATGGACGTCGACGAGGCGGCCAAGCGGACGGGCCTGAACGTCGCCCGGCCGCTGCTCGCCGTCAACCCCCGCAAGCAGTGGCGGGAGTTGATGGAGGCGCGCCGCCATCTGTACACCGAGGCCGCCCGCGTGGTCGTGGCCACCGACGGCCGTACCCCCGAAGAGGTCACCGAAGCGGTCCTCGACGCACTGGAGTTGAAGCAGGCATGAGCGAGGAAGTAACTCGTATCCACGTCGGCGGCACCGCCGGCACGGACCCCTACGAGGTCCTGGTGGGGCGTCAACTCCTGGGTGAACTGGGCTCGTTGATCGGCGACAAGGTCAAGCGCGTCGCCATCGTGCACCCGGAGGCGCTCGCCGAGACCGGCGAGGCGCTCCGCGGCGACCTGGCCGACCAGGGCTTCGAGGCGATCGCCATCCAGGTGCCGAACGCCGAGGAGGCCAAGACCGCCGAGGTCGCCGCCTACTGCTGGAAGGCCCTCGGGCAGTCCAACTTCACGCGCTCCGACGTCGTCGTCGGCGTCGGCGGCGGCGCGACCACGGACCTCGCCGGGTTCGTGGCCGCGACCTGGCTGCGCGGCGTGCGCTGGATCGCCATCCCGACGACCGTGCTCGCCATGGTGGACGCGGCGGTCGGCGGCAAGACCGGCATCAACACCGCCGAGGGCAAGAACCTGGTGGGCGCCTTCCACCCGCCGGCCGGAGTCCTGTGCGACCTGGCCGCCCTCGACTCCCTCCCGGTGCACGACTTCGTGTCCGGTCTCGCCGAGGTCATCAAGGCCGGTTTCATCGCCGACGAGAGGATCCTCGAACTCATCGAGGAGGACCCGCAGTCGGCCCGCACGCCCACCGGCGAGCACACCGCCGAGCTGATCGAGCGCGCCATCAGGGTCAAGGCCGAGGTCGTCTCCTCCGACCTCAAGGAGTCGGGCCTGCGCGAGATCCTCAACTACGGGCACACGCTCGCGCACGCCATCGAGAAGAACGAGCGCTACAAGTGGCGGCACGGCGCGGCCGTCTCCATCGGCATGCTCTTCGCCGCCGAACTCGGCCGCCTGGCGGGCCGGTTGGACGACGCGACGGCGGACCGCCACCGCACGGTCCTGGAGTCGGTGGGTCTCCCGCTGAGCTACCGCTACGACCAGTGGCCCAAGCTCCTCGAAACGATGAAGGTCGACAAGAAGTCCCGCGGCGATCTGCTGCGCTTCATCGTCCTCGACGGCCTCGGCAGGCCCACCGTCCTGGAGGGGCCCGACCCCGCCGTGCTGCTCGCCGCGTACGGCGAAGTGGCGGAATAGGGCGGTCCGTTCACGTTCGGGCACGTCGTGACCTCCCCGGCCGTTCACACAACGGCGGCCGGGGACGGTACCGTTCGGTAGCGCCCCGTTCGCCGGCGCCCAAGTGACCGTCGTACGAGATGGAGTGGCACCGGATGCAGCACGCAGGGGGATCTCCGCTGCCGCCGCCCCACCGGCCGGGGCACACGCCGGCCGGCCCCTTGCCGCAGGCGAGCCACGCTCAGCAGCCGCCACCGCCCGGCATACCGGGATTCAGCGGAGCGCCGCCGCACCATCCGCCCGCCCAGCCGCCGCACATGCAGGCGCCGCAGGCCCCGCATCGGCAGCAGCAGCCTCCTCGCGAGACCACCGGTCATGTGCAGCTCCCGACCGGCGCTCCCGTCGCCGTGCCGAGTCCGCCGCCCGCGCAGGCGCCCGCCGACTCGACCTCGACCACGCTCGCGGTGCTGCTCATCGGCCCCGCGGGCGCGGGGAAGACAAGCGTCGCCAGGTACTGGGCGGAGAGCCGTCGGGTCCCGACGGCGCACATCAGCCTCGACGACGTACGGGAATGGGTCTGCTCGGGCTTCGCCGACCCGCAGTCGGGCTGGAACGACAACAGTGAGGCGCAGTACCGGCTGGCCCGCCGCACCTGCGGTTTTGCCGCGCGCAACTTTTTGGCGAATGGAATCTCCTGCATCCTCGACGATGCAGTGTTCCCGGACCGGCCGGTGGTCGGCCTGGGCGGCTGGAAGCGGCACGTGGGCCCCGGCCTGCTGCCCGTCGTCCTCCTGCCCGGCCTGGAGATCGTCCTGGAGCGCAACTCCCGTCGCAGCGGCAACCGCCGCCTCACCGACGAGGAGGTCGCCCGCATCCACGGTCGGATGGCGGGCTGGTACGGCTCGGGCCTCCCGATCATCGACAATTCCCAGCTGGACGTCCCCGGCACGGCGCAGGTCCTGGACGAGGTCCTGGCCCGCGCGATCACGAGCCCACCGCAGTGGTGACGGTTCCGTAGGCGGGTGGGATCCGGTGGACCGGGGCGGGGTGGGTTCGGCCGGGTCGATCGGGCTTGGGCCCGTGGGATCCGGTGGGCCGGGGCGGCGTCGGGTGTCCGGGGTTGGTTTCTTCGGCGGGGAGGCGATGAGGGCATGCGGTGCCCCGTGCCGGTTTCCCCTCGCCCATCTCCCACCCACCCGCCCGTCGTGCCGGGGCTGAGCCTCCGGACCCTCATCGCCCGCCGAGCCCGTGCCTCTCGCCTACGAGGGGGCTTGACGGGGCCGACCGTCGCTCCGCTGCGGTCAACCGGGTGCGCTCAGGGCCTCCTCGGCCTCCCCACCCGAGGCAGCGGCCCTCGCCGCGCCTGGGACAAGCATCCGGGTCACGTCTCCCCAGCACCATCGACGGCCTCCCGTCACTGCCGACGCCACCTCCGCCTTGGGCGACCGGGTGGGCGAGGCGGCGCCCGGTGCAGCGCAACGAAGACGAGACACCGACCACGGCGATAGGCCTGCGCCCCGCCCCCGCGCAGCCAGTAGGGCACGAGCCGACTCCGGCGCAGCGGGCCAGGCCCCCGGAGGGGGCGGTGGGTGGGGGATGGGCGGGTGCCGGCGTGGCAGGGGAAGGTGCGGCGCCGGGTACCGGTCACGTGGTCACCGACCCGGGCAAAGCGCCGCCCGGGTATCGCGCGCTCATCACGGCAGAGCGCCGGGTCCCGGGCCCCGGGTCCCGTCGGGCGCCGGGTCCCGCATCCCGTCAGGCCGCGGGTCCCGCATCCCGTCGGGTCCCGGGTCCTGCATCCCGTCGGGCGCCGGGTCCTGCATCCCGTCGGGCGCCGGGTCCTGCATCCCGTCAGGCCCCCGGGCCCCGCGCCCCGTCAAGCCCCGGGCCCCGCGCCCCGTCAGGCCGCGGGTCCCGCATCCCGTCAGGCGCCGGGTCCCGCATCCCGTCAGGCCCCTGGGCCCCGCACCCCGTCAAGCCCCGGGCCCCGTCAAGCCCCGGGCCCCGTCAAGCCCCGGGCCCCGACAGGCCCCGGGCCCCGCACCCCGTCAAGCCCCAGGTCCCGCACCCCGACAGGCCCCGGGCCCCGGCACAGCGGGCCAGGCCCCGGTCGGGCCGAAGCCCCCGGAGGGGGCGGTGGGTGGGAGGTGACCAGCGGAGGCGCGGCCGGGGTGGCACGGCGCCGCGGCATGCGCTGCGGGCAGGCCCGGCCCCCGACAAGGCACACCCTTCGGTGCCGCTCCCAGATCCCGGCGGGGGCCGCCCCGACAAGGCACACCCTTCGGTGCCGCTCCCTGATCCCGGCGGGCGCCGCCCCGACAAGGCACACCCCCTGGTGCCACCCCCCATCCCGGCGGGCGCCGCCCGGCAAGGCCCCACCCCCCGGTGGGCGGGCGCCGCCCGGCAAAGCCCCGCCTCCCGGTGCCGAACCCGAACACCCCGACACCACCCCCGCCCCCCCCGCGCACCACCCCGCCCACCCCGACATTCCCCCGGCCCCCGGCGGCATCCCACCCACACACCCCCGGAGGGACCCGTCCGGACGCGCTGAGGCGGCCGCGTCGGCCGCCCGCTCGTACGCTCGGCGACATGGCAGAGGTGTACGCGGCCCGACGGGACCGGCTCAGAGAGCGTGCGACGGCGGGTGGCGGCGCGGCCACCCTCGTCTCGCGGCCCGCCAACGTCCGCTACCTGGCGGGAACGGCACCGAACGGCGCCGTCCTCCTGCTGGGCCGGGACTCCGACGGCGGTGACGACCTCCTGCTGTGCGCGCGGGCGCCGAGCGACGAACCCGCCGCCGGACGGCTCGACGAGGCGCTGCGCGTGCAGGTCCTGGACGTCCCCGCGGGGGACCCGGCCGTCGCCGCGGCGGACGTGGCGGCGGCCCGCGGGGCCGACTCCCTCGCCGTCGAGGAGCACCACCTGACGGTGGCCCGGCACCGCGCGGTCGGCTCCGTGGCGCCCCGGCTCCGTCTGCTGGACCTCAACAGCGGCGTCGAGCAGCTGCGCCTCGTCAAGGACGAGGAGGAGATCTCCTTTCTGCGGATCGCGGCAGAGATCGCCGACCAGGCGCTAGGTGAGCTGCTCGAGTCCATCCTCGTCGGCCGCACAGAGCGTCACCTCGCCCTCGAACTGGAACGTCGACTTGTCGACCATGGAGCGGACGGGGCCGCCTTCCCCACCTCCGTGGGCACGGGCCCGAACTCGGCGCGCGTGGCCCACCGGCCCACCGACCGCCGGGTCGAGGAGGGTGATTTCCTCTCCGTGTGCCTGGGCGCGACGTACCGCGGCTACCGCTGCGAGATCGGCCGTACGTTCGTCATCGGAACCTCGCCCGCTGACTGGCAGATCGAGCTGTACGACCTCGTCTTCGCCGCTCAGAGGGCCGGACGCGAGAGTCTCGCCCCTGGCGTCGAGTGCCGCGAAGTGGACAGGGCCGCCCGTCACGTCCTGGACGCAGCAGGGTATGGTGACGGGCTCGCGCCGCTGACCGGACACGGGGTGGGACTCGAAATCGACGAGGACCCGCAGTTGGCCCCCGCGGCCATGGGTAAACTGGACACTTGTGTGCCGGTCACCGTCGAGCCGGGGGTCCACCTCCCGGGTCGGGGCGGCGTCCGGATCGATGACACGCTCGTCGTCCGCCCCGAGGCGGACGGCGGACCCGAGCTACTCACCATCACGACCAAGGAGCTGCTCGCGCTCTAGCCCGCAAAGGCTGTTCGCGTGCCCCTGGGTCGTCCACGTCAGTCCAGGAGATTCCGCAACCGTGGCTTCCACGAACGACCTCAAGAACGGCCTGGTGCTCAAGCTCGACGGGGGCCAGCTCTGGTCCGTCGTCGAGTTCCAGCACGTCAAGCCCGGCAAGGGCCCTGCCTTCGTGCGCACCAAGCTCAAGAACGTGCTCTCCGGCAAGGTCGTCGACAAGACGTTCAACGCCGGCGTCAAGGTCGAGACGGCCACCATTGACAAGCGCGACATGCAGTTCTCGTACATGGACGGGGACTACTTCGTGTTCATGGACATGGAGACGTACGACCAGCTGCACGTCGACCGCAAGGCCGTCGGCGACGCCGCCAACTTCCTGATCGAGGGCTTCACCGCCTCCGTCGCGCAGCACGAGGGCGAGGTGCTCTTCGTCGAGCTGCCGGCCGCCGTCGAGCTCGTGATCAAGGAGACCGAGCCCGGCGTCCAGGGTGACCGCTCCACCGGCGGCACCAAGCCCGCCATCCTGGAGACCGGCCACCAGATCGGCGTGCCGCTCTTCATCACGCAGGGCGAGAAGATCAAGGTCGACACCCGTACGAGCGACTACCTCGGCCGGGTGAACAGCTAACCGTGGCTGCCCGTAATACGGCCCGCAAGCGCGCCTTTCAGATCCTCTTCGAGGCAGACCAGCGCGGCGCCGACGTCCTGACGGTCCTCGCGGACTGGATCCGGCACTCCCGCAGTGACACGCGGCAGCCGCCCGTCAGCGAGTACACGATGGAGCTGGTCGAGGGGTACGCCAAGCAGGCGTCCCGGATCGACGAGCTCATCTCGCAGTACGCCGTCGGGTGGACCCTTGACCGGATGCCGGTCGTCGACCGCAACATCGTGCGGCTCGGCGCCTACGAGCTGGTCTGGGTCGACGGGACCCCGGACGCCGTCGTACTCGACGAGGCCGTTTCGCTGGCCAAGGAGTTCTCCACCGACGAGTCCCCGGCGTTCATCAACGGACTGTTGGGTCGCTTCAAGGACCTGAAGCCGACCCTGCGTCGCGACGAGGCCTGAGCCCCGCCGCCGAGCGCAGCATCGTTCCGCGGGCCCGGAGCAGAACATGAACAATGTTCTGCTCCGGGCCTGGTGCGTTTCCGGGGATCTTCATAGGTTCTGGTCATGTCACCGACAGGCCTCCCCGCGCGCGTGCGCATCGGCTACGGGCTCGGCTCCTTCGCCACCGGAACCTTCGGCACGGTCCCGGGCCTGTTGCTGCTGTACTACCTGACCGACGTACTCGGCGTCGGAGCGGGCCTGGCCGGACTGCTCGTCTTCCTGCCCAAGGCGTGGGACGTGCTGCTCAACCCGTGGATCGGCGCCCGCTCCGACCGCAGCACCCGCTCGCGCCTGGGCCCCCGCCGCTCCTGGATGCTGCTCGGCGCGCTCACCCTGCCGGTCTGCTTCGCGGGCATGTTCGCGGCCCCCGCGGGACTCGAAGGCGGGCCCGCCGCCGCGTACGTGGCCGCCCTGTTCCTGCTCAGCGCCTCCGCGTACGCCTGCTTCCAAGTCCCGTACGTCGCGCTGCCCGCGGAACTCACGGCGGACCCCGACGAGCGGGCCCGCGTCATGGCCTGGCGCGTCGCCTTCCTCGCCGTGGCCATCCTGGTGTCGGGATCCCTCGCCCCCGCGCTCGCCGACGCGGGCGGATACCGGCTGATGGGCGTGGTGATCGGTGCGCTGCTCGCCGCCGGGACGCTGGCCGCCGTGTGCGCGACGGCCGGAACGCGCAGCGCCATCCGTACGACGAGCGAGCCAGGCCTGCGCGCGCAGCTGCGCGCCGCCAGGGGCAACGCCCCCTTCGGATGGCTGTTCGGCGCGTACGTCGTGCAGGCCGCCGCGTCCGGCCTGATGCTCGCCGGTACCCAGTACTTCGCGACGTACGTCCTCGACTGGCCGGGCGCCACCACCGTGCTGTTCGCCTGCCTCATCGTGCCCTCGCTCCTCGCGATGCCCCTGTGGCTGGCCACGGGCCGCCGAACGGGCAAGCGGAACGCGGCACTCGGGGCCTCCGCGTGCTTCCTGCTGGGGGCGCTCGGCGCCGCCGCCGGGCGCGAACTGCCGACCTCGCTGATCTACGCAGCCGTGGTTGTGGCCGGCATCGGGTACGCGGGCACGCAGATGCTGCCGCTCGCGATGCTCGGCGACGCGATCGCCGCCGACGCCTACCTCAGCGGGCGGCGCAGAGCCGGAGTCTTCACCGGCCTGTGGACCGCCGGCGAGACACTCGGACTCGCCCTGGGACCCGGCCTGTTCGGCCTCGTCCTCGCGCTCGGCGGGTTCGTCTCCTCCGATGCCACGCACCGTGTCGCGCAGCCCGGCTCGGCGCTGACCGCGATCGTCATCGGCTTCGGCGCGCTGCCCGCCCTGCTGCTCGCGCTGAGCCTTCCGCTGCTGGCCAGATACCGCCTCACCGAGTCCGAACTGATCCGCCTGCGCGCCGACTTCGAGGAGTCCACATGACGACCGACGACCCGATCCTGGCGCGGCTGACCGCGCTGCGCGCGGGCGACCTGCCGGTACACGGCGGGCGCACCATGGCGTACGTATACGACTCCGGGCTCGAGGGCCTCGACGAACTCGCGAACGCCGCGCAGGCCGCCTTCGCCGGGGTCAACGGGCTCGACATGACGGCGTTCCCGAGCGTCGTGGAGCTGGAGAACGACCTGGTGCGGCGCGCCACGTCGCTGCTCGGCGGCAGCGCGGGCACGTTCACCAGCGGCGGCACCGAGAGCTGCCTGCTCGCCGTCCTGACCGCGCGTCAGTACGCCCGCAAGGAGCGCGGGGTGACCGAGCCCGAACTCGTACTGCCGGAGACGGCGCACGCCGCCTTCCACAAGGCCGCCGAGCTGTTCGGCCTGCGCGTGGTGAGCGTCCCCGTCGACCCGGACACCTTCCAGGTGCGCCCGGCCGACGTGACCGCGGCGATCTCCGAGCGCACCGCCCTGGTCGCCGTCTCCGCCCCCTCGTACGCGCACGGAGTCATCGACCCGGTCGTCGAGGTGGCGCGGGAGGCGGAGCGGCGCGGAGTGCTGTGCCACGTCGACGCGTGCATCGGCGGGTGGTACCTCGGCCATCTGCGGCACGCCGCGCGTCTAGGACAGGACGTACCGGACATCCCGGAGTTCGACCTGTCCGTCCGGGGCGTGACGTCGCTCTCCGTCGACCTGCACAAATACGCGTACACGGCGAAGGGCGCCTCGCTGCTCCTGTTCCGCGACGCGGGGCTGCGCCGCCACGGCTGGTTCGCGCACGCCGCCTGGCCCGGCTACCCCGTGGTCAACTCCACGCTCCAGGGCACCAAGTCGGCCGGACCCCTCGCGGCGGCCTGGGCGGTGACGGAGCGCGTCGGCGCCGAAGGTTACGCGGTGCTGTCGACGCGCGTACACCGGACGACCCGCGCGCTCGCTGACGGTGTCGAACGGATCAGCGGTCTGCGGCTCGCCGCGCGGCCCGAGGCGTCCCTGATCGCCGTGGCCTCCGACGACCCGGACATCGATGTCTTCGTGGTGGCGGACGAGCTGCGGGGGAGCGGCTGGTATCTGCAGCCGCAGCCGGCGTTCGGGGCTGCACCGGCAACGCTGCATCTGACGGTGACCGCGGCCGTGGCGCAACAGGAGACGGCGCGGCTGCTCCTTGCCGAGCTGGACAAGGCGGTGGAACGGGCCCGTGAGCTGGGGCCCGTTCGGGTGGATCCGGAGGTCGTCGAGGCGGCGGCCACGCTGGATCCGGACACGCTGACCTCGCAGGAGGTCGAGATCGCGCTCGCGCTCGCCGGGGTGGGGGAGGGCGGCCGGCTGCCGGAGCGGATGGCGCCCGTGCTCGCGGTGCTCCAGGCGCTCCCGCCGAAGCTGAGCGCCCGCCTCCTGCCCGAGGTCATCGGGAGGCTGTACCGCACGTGAGCATTTTCAGCCCCTCCGGCGTTTGAGGAGCGGGGTCCGGGGCGGAGCCCCGCGGCGCCGGGCCTGGTGTTCCGGGCCCGGAACACCGGGAGGGGGCGGAGCCCATTCGCTCCGCCCCCTCAGGGCTGTGACGTTTCTGCGGCGTGTGGCCGGATCAGACGTCGTCGTGCGCCACCGCGCGTCGCGCGTCCGCGTCGAGCACGCCCCAGCTGATCAGCTGCTCGGTCAGGACCGAGGGCGACTGGTCGTAGATGACGGCGAGGGTGCGCAGGTCGTCCTGGCGGATCGACAGCACCTTGCCGTTGTAGTCACCGCGCTGCGACTGGATCGTGGCGGCGTAACGCTGCAGCGGGCCCGCCTTCTCCGGCGGCACGTGTGCCAGACGCTCCAGGTCGAGGCGCAGCTTGGGCGGCGGCTCGGCGGCGCCACCCGGGGTGGTGCCCGGCAGCAGCTCCTGCACCGGCACACCGTAGAAGTCCGCCAGTTCGGCGAGGCGCTGCACGGTGACGGCACGGTCACCGCGCTCGTACGACCCGACCACGACCGCCTTCCAGCGTCCCTGGGACTTCTCCTCGACACCGTGGAGGGAAAGGCCCTGCTGGGTACGGATCGCGCGGAGTTTGGCCCCGAGCTGTTTGGCGTATTCGCTGGACATATAGCTCCCCGGACACTGCATCACTAAGCGGCTGCGCCGCGTGGCTGTAACTCACTGTGAGGTTACGCAGCGTTACTTGGCCGCGTCAAGCCGAATGGTCCGTACCGACCATCTCGTGAATTCGGCGGTCCCGCACCTCCAAGCGGGTGATCAGCGATGTTGTGGGGGCTGGTATGGTTGACGACGCAAATCCGACGTCCTTTAAGGTCCGTCCCGTGAGGCGGAGAAGGGGGTCCGTTTCATATGGACACGCAGCAGTCCGATGCCCGGCCGGTACTCGAAGGCCCTGACATCGCGCGGGTACTGACCCGCATCGCCCACGAGATCGTCGAGCGCGCCAAGGGCGCCGAGGACGTGGTTCTCCTGGGCATTCCCACGCGAGGCGTCTTCCTCGCGCGCCGGCTGGCCGAGAAGCTCGAAGAGATCACCGGCCGCGCCATCCCCGTCGGCTCGCTCGACATCACGATGTACCGCGACGACCTGCGCATGCACCCGCCGCGCGCGCTCGCCCGCACCGAGATCCCGGGTGACGGCATCGACGGCCGCCTCGTCGTCCTCGTCGACGACGTGCTCTTCTCCGGCCGCACCATCCGCGCCGCCCTCGACGCCCTGAACGACATCGGGCGCCCGCGCGCGGTGCAGCTCGCCGTCCTCGTCGACCGCGGCCATCGCGAACTCCCCATCCGTGCCGACTACGTCGGCAAGAACCTCCCCACGTCGCTGCGGGAGACGGTCAAGGTCCAGCTCGCCGAGGAGGACGGCCGCGACGCCGTGCTGCTCGGCGCGAAGCCGGACGCCCAGGCGGCCGAGCAGTAGCACCCCTTCCTGTCGTGCGCGTGCCCGCGTACGGCCCGAAAGGTGTGCCCTCGCGCGCCCGTATGTCCTGAATCTCCTGAACTGCCTTACGGAGCACCCCAGATGATGCGACACCTCATCTCGGCCGCCGACCTCTCCCGCGACGATGCCGTGCACATCCTCGACACCGCCGAGGAGATGGCCCGCGTCGCCGACCGGCCCATCAAGAAGCTGCCCGCCCTGCGCGGCCGGACCATCTGCAACCTGTTCTTCGAGGACTCGACGCGGACGCGGATCTCGTTCGAGGCCGCCGAGAAGCGCCTGTCCGCCGACGTCATCAACTTCGCCGCCAAGGGGTCGAGCGTCTCCAAGGGCGAGTCCCTCAAGGACACCGCCCAGACGCTCGAGGCCATGGGCGTCGACGCCGTCGTCATCCGGCACGGCGCGTCCGGCGCCCCGTACCGGCTCGCCACCTCCGGCTGGATCGACGCGCCCGTCATCAACGCGGGTGACGGCACCCACCAGCACCCCACGCAGGCACTGCTCGACGCGTTCACGATGCGCCGCCGGCTCGTCGGTCCCGACGCCGGGATCGGCCAGGGCCTCGACGGCAAGCGCGTCACGATCGTCGGCGACGTCCTGCACAGCCGCGTCGCCCGCTCGAACGTCGACCTGCTGCACACGCTCGGCGCCGAGGTCACCGTCGTCGCGCCGCCCACCCTGGTGCCGGTCGGCGTCGAGACCTGGCCCTGCGAGGTGTCGTACGACCTCGACTCCACGCTCACCAAGTCCGACGCGGTGATGATGCTCCGCGTGCAGCGCGAGCGGATGAACGCCGCGTTCTTCCCGACCGAGCGCGAGTACAGCCGCCGCTACGGGCTCGACGGCGACCGCATGGCGCGGATGCCGGAGCACTCCATCGTGATGCACCCCGGCCCGATGGTCCGCGGCATGGAGATCACCGCCGAGGTCGCCGACTCCGACCGCTGCACGGTCATCGAGCAGGTCGCCAACGGCGTGCACACGCGGATGGCCGTCCTGTACCTGCTTCTCGGCGGCAACGAGCCCGCCGTGTCCCACTCTCGTACCGAGGAGACGAAGTAATCATGAGCAAGACCCTTATCCGTGGTGCGAAGGTGCTCGGCGGCGAGCCGCAGGACGTCCTGATCGACGGCGGCGTGATCGCAGAGGTCGGCAGCGGGCTGAGCGCCGATGGCGTCGAGACCGTCGTCGAGGCCGGGGGCAAGGTCCTTCTGCCGGGCCTCGTCGACCTCCACACCCACCTGCGCGAGCCGGGCCGCGAGGACTCCGAGACGGTCCTGACCGGCACCCGCGCCGCCGCCTCCGGTGGCTACACGAACGTGTTCGCCATGGCCAACACGTTCCCGGTCGCCGACACCGCAGGCGTCGTCGAGCAGGTCTACCGGCTCGGCCAGGAGCACGGCTACTGCGACGTGCAGCCCATCGGCGCCGTCACCGTCGGCCTGGAGGGCGTCAAGCTCGCCGAGCTGGGCGCCATGCACGAGTCCGCGGCCGGCGTCACCGTCTTCTCCGACGACGGCAAGTGCGTCCACGACGCCGTGATCATGCGCCGCGCCCTGGAGTACGTGAAGGCCTTCGGCGGCGTCGTCGCGCAGCACGCCCAGGAGCCGCGCCTCACCGAGGGCGCCCAGATGAACGAGGGCACCGTCTCCGCCGAACTGGGCCTCGGCGGCTGGCCCGCCGTCGCCGAGGAGTCGATCATCGCCCGCGATGTGCTGCTCGCCGAGCACGTCGGCTCCCGCGTGCACATCTGCCACCTGTCGACCGCGGGCTCCGTCGAGATCATCCGCTGGGCCAAGTCCCGCGGCATCGACGTCACCGCCGAGGTCACCCCGCACCACCTCCTCCTGACCGACGAGGTGGTCCGCTCGTACAACCCGGTCTACAAGGTCAACCCGCCGCTGCGTACCGAGAAGGACGTCATGGCGCTGCGCGAGGCGCTGGCCGACGGCACGATCGACATCGTCGCCACCGACCACGCCCCGCACCCGCAGGAGGACAAGGACTGCGAGTGGGCCGCCGCCGCCATGGGCATGGTGGGTCTGGAGACGGCGCTGAGCGTGGTGCAGCAGACGATGGTGGAGACGGGTCTGCTGAGCTGGGCCGGGGTCGCCGACCGGATGTCCGTGAAGCCCGCCGAGATCGGGCAGGCCCACGGCCATGGACGTCCCGTCTCGGCAGGTGAGCCCGCGAACCTGGTTCTGGTCGACGCCGACTACCGTGGTGACGTGGACCCCGCGGGCTTCGCCTCCCGCAGCCGCAACACCCCGTACGAGGGCCGCGAGCTGCCGGGGCGCGTCACCCACACCTGGCTGCGGGGCAAGGCCACCCTCGCCGACGGGAAGCTCGCGTGACACCTCTGCAACCACTCGCCGTCCTCGCCGAACAGAAGTCGGCGGAGGTGACGGACTGGCCGAACCGGATCGGCTGGATCGTCGGTCTGCTGCTGTTCATCGCGCTCGTCTACTGGCTGATGCGCCAGGGCTGGAAGTGGCGCGGCACCCTCCAGGGCGACCTGCCGCCGCTGCCCGACGCGCCGACCGAGCAGGGCCCGGTGAAACTGGAGCTGAGCGGCCGCTACCACGGCTCCACCAGCGCAGGGCAGTGGCTCGACCGCATCGTGGCGCACGGCCTCGGTACCCGCAGCCGCGTCGAGCTGACGCTCACCGACGCGGGGCTGACCGCCGTACGCCCCGGAGCGAGCGACTTCTTCGTCCCGGCGGAGGCGCTGCGCGAGGCCCGGCTCGACAAGGGCATCGCGGGCAAGGTCCTCACCGAGGGCGGCCTGCTGATCGTCACCTGGGCGCACGGCGACAAGCTGATCGACTCCGGATTCCGCGCCGACCACGCCGCCGAGCAGGCGGAATGGGTCACCGCAATCAACAACATGATCGACACGAAGATCACGACGGAAGGCACCGCACGATGACCACCTCCACCAGGGGAACCGAGAAGGTTCCCGCCGTGCTCGTCCTGGAGGACGGCCGAGTGTTCCGCGGCCGCGCCTACGGGGCCGTGGGGGAGACCTTCGGCGAGGCCGTGTTCTCCACCGGCATGACCGGCTACCAGGAGACCCTCACCGACCCGTCGTACGACCGCCAGATCGTGGTCGCGACCGCCCCGCAGATCGGCAACACGGGCTGGAACGACGAGGACGACGAGTCGAAGCGCATCTGGGTCTCCGGATACGTCGTGCGCGACCCCGCGCGCGTGCCCTCCAACTGGCGCGCGACGCGTTCGCTCGACGACGAGCTGGTCAACCAGGGCGTCGTCGGCATCTCCGGCATCGACACCCGCGCCCTCACCCGCCACCTGCGCGAGAGCGGCTCCATGCGCTCCGGGATCTTCTCCGGCGAGACGCTCCCGGCCGACGCCGAGCTCGTCTCCCGCGTCCAGGCGCAGCCCGCGATGAAGGGCCTGAGTCTGTACGAGGAGGTCGCCACCAAGGAGGCCTACGTCGTCCCGGCGATCGGCGAGAAGAAGTTCACCGTCGCCGCCATCGACCTCGGCATCAAGGGCATGACCCCGCACCGCATGGCCGAGCGCGGCATCGAGGTACACGTGCTGCCGGCGACCGCGAGCGTCGACGACGTGTACGCGGTGAACCCCGACGGCGTGTTCTTCTCCAACGGGCCGGGCGACCCGGCCACCGCCGAGGGCCCGGTCGCGCTGATGACCGCCGTCCTGGAGCGCAAGACGCCGCTGTTCGGCATCTGCTTCGGCAACCAGATCCTCGGACGCGCCCTCGGCTTCGGCACGTTCAAGCTGAAGTACGGCCACCGCGGCATCAACCAGCCGGTGCAGGATCGCACCACCGGCAAGGTCGAGGTCACCGCCCACAACCACGGCTTCGCCGTGGACGCGCCGCTCGACAAGGTGAGCGACACCAGGTTCGGCCGCGTCGAGGTCTCCCACGTGTGCCTCAACGACGACGTCGTGGAGGGCCTCCAGCTGCTCGACCAGCCGGGCTTCTCCGTCCAGTACCACCCCGAAGCGGCGGCCGGTCCGCACGACGCCGCGTACCTGTTCGACCGCTTCACGTCTTTGATGAGCACAGTTCTGATGGAGTCCGCCCGTGCCTAAGCGCAATGACCTGAATTCCGTACTCGTCATCGGCTCGGGCCCGATCGTCATCGGCCAGGCCGCGGAGTTCGACTACTCCGGCACCCAGGCCTGCCGGGTGCTGAAGCAGGAGGGCCTGCGGGTCATCCTGGTCAACTCCAACCCGGCGACGATCATGACCGACCCGGAGATCGCCGACGCCACGTACGTCGAGCCGATCACCCCCGAGTTCGTCGAGAAGATCATCGCCAAGGAGCGCCCCGACGCGCTCCTGCCGACCCTCGGCGGCCAGACCGCGCTCAACACCGCGATCTCCATGCACGAGCAGGGTGTCCTCGAGAAGTACGGCGTCGAGCTGATCGGCGCCAACGTCGAGGCGATCAACAAGGGCGAGGACCGCGACCTCTTCAAGGGCGTCGTCGAAGAGGTCAACAAGAAGATCGGGCACGGCGAGTCCGCCCGCTCGTACATCTGCCACTCCATGGACGACGTCCTGAAGGGCGTCGAGGAACTCGGCGGCTACCCGGTCGTCGTCCGCCCCTCCTTCACCATGGGCGGCGCCGGCTCCGGCTTCGCGCACGACGAGGAGGAGCTGCGCCGCATCGCGGGTCAGGGCCTCACGCTCTCGCCGACCACCGAGGTGCTCCTGGAGGAGTCCATCCTCGGCTGGAAGGAGTACGAGCTGGAGCTGATGCGCGACAAGAACGACAACGTCGTGGTCGTCTGCTCCATCGAGAACTTCGACCCGATGGGCGTGCACACCGGTGACTCGATCACCGTCGCCCCGTCGATGACCCTCACCGACCGCGAGTACCAGCGCCTGCGTGACATCGGCATCGCGATCATCCGCGAGGTCGGCGTCGACACCGGCGGCTGCAACATCCAGTTCGCGATCAACCCCGAAGACGGCCGCGTCATCGTCATCGAGATGAACCCGCGCGTCTCCCGGTCCTCGGCGCTCGCGTCCAAGGCCACCGGCTTCCCGATCGCGAAGATCGCCGCCAAGCTGGCCGTCGGCTACACGCTGGACGAGATCCCGAACGACATCACCGAGAAGACGCCGGCCTCCTTCGAGCCGACGCTCGACTACGTAGTCGTGAAGGCCCCGCGCTTCGCCTTCGAGAAGTTCCCGAGCGCCGACTCCACGCTGACCACGACCATGAAGTCGGTCGGCGAGGCCATGGCCATCGGCCGCAACTTCACCGAGGCGTTCCAGAAGGCGCTGCGCTCCCTGGAGAAGGCGGGCTCGCAGTTCACCTTCGTCGGTGAGACCGGCGACAAGACCGCCCTCCTCGAAGAGGCCGTGCGCCCGACCGACGGCCGCATCAACACCGTCATGGAGGCCATCCGCGCCGGCGCCACGCCCCAGGAGATCTTCGACTACACGAAGATCGACCCGTGGTTCGTCGACCAGCTCTTCCTCATCAAGGAGGTCGCCGACGAGCTCGCCGCCGCCCCCGAGCTGACGAAGGACCTGATCGCCGAGGCCAAGCGGCACGGCTTCTCGGACTCCCAGATCGGCGAGATCCGCGGCCTGCGCCAGGACGTCGTCCGCGAGGTCAGGCACGCCCTCGGCGTCCGCCCGGTCTACAAGACGGTCGACACCTGCGCCGCCGAGTTCGCCGCCAAGACGCCGTACTTCTACTCCTCGTACGACGAGGAGAGCGAGGTCGCGCCGCGCGAGAAGCCCGCCGTGATCATCCTCGGCTCCGGCCCGAACCGCATCGGCCAGGGCATCGAGTTCGACTACTCCTGCGTCCACGCCTCCTTCGCGCTCAGCGACGCGGGCTACGAGACCGTGATGGTCAACTGCAACCCGGAGACGGTCTCCACGGACTACGACACGTCCGACCGCCTCTACTTCGAGCCGCTTACGCTCGAAGACGTCCTGGAGATCGTCCACGCGGAGTCGCTCGCGGGCCCGATCGCGGGCGTCATCGTGCAGCTCGGCGGCCAGACCCCGCTCGGCCTCGCGCAGGCGCTCAAGGACAACGGCGTGCCCGTCGTCGGCACGCCCCCGGAGGCGATCCACGCCGCCGAGGACCGCGGCGCCTTCGGCCGCGTGCTCGCCGAGGCCGGCCTCCCGGCCCCGAAGCACGGCACCGCCACGACGTTCGCGGAAGCGAAGACGATCGCCGACGAGATCGGCTACCCGGTCCTCGTCCGTCCGTCGTACGTGCTCGGCGGCCGCGGCATGGAGATCGTCTACGACGAGGAGCGCCTCTCCTCGTACATCGAGGAGTCGACGGAGATCAGCCCGTCGCGCCCGGTCCTCGTCGACCGCTTCCTCGACGACGCCATCGAGATCGACGTCGACGCGCTCTACGACGGCGAGGAGCTCTACCTCGGCGGCGTCATGGAGCACATCGAGGAGGCCGGCATCCACTCCGGCGACTCGGCGTGCGCCCTGCCCCCGATCACCCTCGGTGGCTACGACATCAAGCGCCTGCGCGCCTCTACGGAGGGCATCGCCAAGGGCGTCGGCGTCCGCGGACTCATCAACATCCAGTTCGCGATGGCAGGGGACATCCTCTACGTCCTGGAGGCCAACCCGCGCGCGTCGCGCACGGTCCCCTTCACCTCGAAGGCGACCGCGGTGCCGCTCGCGAAGGCCGCCGCCCGCATCTCGCTGGGCGCCACCGTCGCCGAGCTGCGCGCCGAGGGCCTGCTCCCGAAGACCGGCGACGGCGGCACGCTGCCGATGGACGCGCCGATCTCCGTCAAGGAGGCCGTCATGCCGTGGTCGCGCTTCCGCGACATCCACGGCCGTGGCGTCGACACGGTCCTCGGCCCGGAGATGCGCTCCACCGGCGAGGTCATGGGCATCGACTCCGTCTTCGGCACGGCGTACGCCAAGTCGCAGGCGGGCGCCTACGGTCCGCTGCCGACGAAGGGCCGGGCGTTCATCTCCGTCGCCAACCGCGACAAGCGCTCGATGATCTTCCCGGCGCGCGAGCTGGTGGCCCACGGCTTCGAGCTGCTCGCCACCTCCGGCACCGCCGAGGTCCTCAAGCGCAACGGCATCAACGCCACGATCGTGCGCAAGCAGTCCGAGGGCGAGGGCCCGAACGGCGAGAAGACGATCGTCCAGCTGATCCACGACGGCGACGTCGACCTGATCGTCAACACCCCGTACGGCACCGGCGGCCGCCTCGACGGCTACGACATCCGGACGGCGGCGGTCTCCCGCTCCGTGCCGTGCCTGACCACGGTCCAGGCGCTCGCCGCGGCCGTCCAGGGCATCGAGGCGCTGGGCCACGGCGACGTGGGCGTGCGCTCACTGCAGGAACACGCGGAACGCCTGACGGCGGCCCGCGACTAAGGATCCAGCAGCCCAAGAGGGGGACACCACACCGGTGTCCCCCTCTTCATGAGGCCACCGCCTCATGAAGACCTATAGGACTTCCAGCATGTACAAGCTGTTCTTCAACCTCGTCTTCAAGCGCATGGACCCTGAGAAGGCCCATTACCTGGCCTTCCGCTGGATCCGCCTCGCGGCCCGCACACCCGTTCTGCGCACCTTCGTAGCCGCGTATCTCGCGCCGCGCTACAAGGAGCTGCGTACGGAGGCCCTGGGCCTGCGCATGCACGGCCCCTTCGGGCTCGCCGCCGGATTCGACAAGAACGCCATCGCGATCGACGGCATGTCGATGCTGGGCTTCGACCACGTCGAGATCGGCACCGTGACGGGCGAGGCCCAGCCGGGCAACCCCAAGAAGCGGCTGTTCCGCCTCGTGCAGGACCGCGCGCTCATCAACCGCATGGGCTTCAACAACGAGGGCTCCCTGGCCGTGGCGGCCCGCCTGGCCTCCCGCAACCCGGTCTTCAGGACCACGGTCGGCGTGAACATCGGCAAGACCAAGGTCGTGCCGGAGGCCGAGGCCACCGGCGACTACGTGAAGTCCACCGAGCGGCTCGCCGCGTTCGCCGACTACCTCGTCGTGAACGTGTCCTCGCCGAACACGCCGGGCCTGCGCAACCTCCAGGCCACGGAGGCGCTGCGGCCGCTCCTGAGCGCCGTGCGCGAGGCCGCGGACCGTACGGTGAGGAGCCGTCGCGTCCCGCTCCTCGTCAAGATCGCGCCCGACCTCGCCGACGAGGACGTCGACGCGGTCGCCGACCTCGCCGTGGAGCTCGGCCTCGACGGCATCATCGCCACGAACACGACGATCACCCGCGAGGGCCTCGCCACCAAGGGCGACGTCGTGAACGAGACCGGCGGACTGTCCGGCGCGCCCCTCAAGGAGCGCTCCCTGGAGGTCCTGAGCCGCTTGTACGCGCGCGTGGGCGACCGGATCACGCTCGTGGGCGTCGGCGGCATCGAGAACGCCGAGGACGCCTGGCGGCGCATCCTCGCCGGTGCCACGCTCATCCAGGGCTACTCGGCCTTCATCTACGAAGGCCCCTGCTACGCCCGCGCGATCCACAAGGGCCTCGCCGCCCGCCTGCGCGACTCCCCGTACGCCACGCTCGCCGACGCGATCGGCGCCGACACCAAGAAGGTTTCCGCATGACGGTCATGGACCCCTTCGGCGCCCGCCTGCGCCGCGTCATGGACGAACGCGGCCCGCTCTGCGTCGGCATCGACCCGCACGCCGCCCTGCTGTCCTCCTGGGGCCTCAACGACGACATCAAGGGCCTGGAGACCTTCACGCGCGCGTGCGTGGAGGCGCTGGCCGACACGGTCGCCGTGGTCAAGCCCCAGTCGGCGTTCTTCGAGCGGTTCGGCTCGCGGGGCGTCGCCGTCCTGGAGCGGGCCGTGGCGGACCTGCGCGCCGCCGGGACCCTCGTCGTCATGGACGCAAAGCGCGGCGACATCGGCTCCACCATGGCCGCGTACGCGCAGACCTTCCTGCACAAGGACTCCCCGCTGTTCTCGGACGCCCTGACCGTCTCGCCGTACCTGGGCTACGGGTCCCTGAAGCCCGCCGTGGACCTCGCCCGCGAGTCCGGAGCCGGCCTCTTCGTGCTCGCGCTCACCTCGAACCCCGAGGGCGGCGAGGTCCAGCACGCGGTCCGCGCCGACGGCCGCGACGTAGGGGCGACGATGCTCGCGCACCTCGCGCAGGAGAACGCGGGGGAGGAGCCCATGGGTTCCTTCGGAGCCGTGGTCGGCGCGACGCTCGGCGACCTGTCCTCCTACGAGCTCGACATCAACGGCCCGCTCCTCGCCCCCGGCATCGGGGCGCAGGGTGCCACGGCGGCCGATCTGCCGTCGGTGTTCGGCTCCGCCGTGCGCAATGTCGTACCGAATGTGAGCCGTGGAGTTCTCAAGGCGGGACCTTCGGTCTCGGCCCTGCGGGACGCCTCCGTGCGGTTCGCGGACGAGGTGCGCGAGGCCGTCTCGGGGGCCTGACGCGAGAGGTTTAAGGGTGGCACTCCGTGCCGACCTTGGGTTTTGCGTCCGAATCCTGTCCGGTTTAGTGGTTGATTTGTCCAGAATGTACGGCTCGACAGAGGCTGACCAGGACTTTTCGTCTGTTCTCGCTGACTCTGGCGGCCATGCCCGCTAGTCTCCGTCGAGAGTCAACGGTCAACTGCACGCCAGCAGGTTGTTCGTTGCTCACCAGGTGTGGGGCGACTAGGTTCCTCACCGGTCCGTATCCGACAGTTCGACATCCGAGGTGACGTAGGCGTGGCTCTTCCGCCCCTTACCCCTGAACAGCGCGCAGCCGCGCTCGAAAAGGCCGCCGCGGCTCGCCGGGAGCGGGCCGAGGTCAAGAATCGACTCAAGCACTCCGGCGCGTCCCTCCACGAGGTCATCAAGCAGGGCCAGGAGAACGACGTCATCGGCAAGATGAAGGTCTCCGCCCTCCTCGAGTCCCTCCCGGGCGTGGGCAAGGTCCGCGCCAAGCAGATCATGGAGCGTCTCGGGATCAGCGAATCCCGCCGGGTGCGCGGTCTCGGTTCCAACCAGATCGCCTCCCTGGAGCGCGAGTTCGGCAGCACCGGAGCCTGAGTGGCCGCGGCCGTCCCGGGCTGACCCCCGGGGCTGGTCCGGGCACTCCGGAACAACTGGAATAATCGCTGCATGAGTGAACGTCCGCGGCTGACCGTGCTCTCCGGCCCCTCGGGGGTCGGCAAGAGCACGGTTGTCGCCCATATGCGCAAGGAACACCCCGAGGTCTGGCTCTCGGTGTCGGCCACGACCCGCAAGCCGCGCCCCGGCGAGCAGCACGGTGTCCAGTACTTCTTCGTCACCGACGAGGAAATGGACAAGCTGATCGCCAACGGTGAGCTCCTCGAGTGGGCCGAGTTCGCGGGGAACCGTTACGGCACCCCGCGCAGGGCCGTGCTCGACCGCCTGGAGGCGGGGGAGCCGGTGCTGCTCGAGATCGACCTTCAGGGTGCTCGACTGGTCCGGGAATCGATGCCCGAGGCGCAGCTGGTCTTTCTGGCCCCGCCGAGCTGGGAGGAGCTGGTCCGCCGGCTCACCGGGCGCGGCACGGAGGCGCCGGAGGTCATCGAGCGCCGTCTCGGGGCCGCCAAGGTGGAACTCGCCTCCGAGTCGGAGTTCGACACCACGCTTGTCAACACCTCCGTCGAGGGCGTGGCCCGTGAGCTGCTAGCCTTGATGAAAGTTCTTTGATCTTTAACCCCATCGGAAGGCAGAGAGTGTCCTCTACCATCACCGCGCCCGAGGGCATCATCAACCCTCCGATTGATGAGCTCCTCGAGGCTACCGACTCGAAGTACAGCCTGGTCATCTACGCCGCCAAGCGCGCGCGTCAGATCAACGCGTACTACTCGCAGCTCGGTGAGGGCCTGCTCGAGTACGTCGGCCCGCTGGTGGACACGCACGTCCACGAGAAGCCGCTCTCGATCGCTCTTCGCGAGATCAACGCGGGTCTGCTGACGTCCGAGGCCATCGAGGGCCCGGCTCAGTAACGCTCATAGTTTCGGTACCTCAGGCCCGGCAGCGCTCTTGCCGGGCCTGTGGTGTGTCATGGAGTCGTACGCTCGCGATTCAGGGGAGAAGCCGGTGTCGAAGCCGAAGGTCGTTCTGGGGGTCAGCGGCGGAATCGCCGCCTACAAGGCGTGTGAGCTGCTCCGTCGGCTGACGGAGTCCGGCCACGACGTGCGCGTCGTGCCGACCGAATCGGCGCTGCACTTCGTCGGCGCCGCGACCTGGTCGGCGCTCTCCGGCAACCCGGTCTCCACGGAGGTCTGGGACTCGGTCCACGAGGTGCCGCACGTGCGCATCGGCCAGCACGCGGACCTCGTGATCGTCGCGCCGGCCACCGCCGACATGCTCGCCAAGGCGGCCCACGGGCTCGCCGACGACCTCCTCACGAACACGCTCCTCACCGCCCGATGTCCCGTCGTCTTCGCCCCCGCGATGCACACCGAGATGTGGGAGCACCCGGCCACCCAGGAGAACGTCGCGACGCTGCGCCGCCGCGGCGCCCTCGTCATCGAGCCGGCGGTCGGCCGCCTCACGGGCGTCGACACCGGCAAGGGACGCTTCCCCGACCCGGCGGAGATCTTCGAGTACGCGCGCCGGGTGCTCGCGCGCGGCGACGCCCCACAGGACCTCGTTGGCCGCCACGTGGTCGTCAGCGCCGGCGGCACCCGCGAGCCCCTCGACCCGGTCCGCTTCCTCGGCAACCGCTCCTCCGGAAAGCAGGGCTACGCGCTCGCCCGGACGGCGGCGGCGCGCGGCGCCCGCGTCACGCTGCTCTCCGCGAACGCGGACCTCCCGGATCCGGCGGGCGTCGACGTCGTCCGCGTAGGGACGGCCGTTCAGTTGCGCGAGGCGGCCCTCAAGGCGGCCGCCGACGCCGACGCGGTCGTCATGGCCGCGGCCGTCGCCGACTTCCGCCCCGAGGCCTACGCCACCGGGAAGATCAAGAAGAAGGACGACGAGGAGCCCGCGCCGATCGTCCTCGTCCGCAACCCGGACATCCTCGCCGAGCTGTCCGCCGACCGCGCCCGTCCGGGGCAGGTCGTCGTCGGCTTCGCCGCGGAGACCGACGACGTCCTCGCCAACGGCCGCGCCAAGCTCGCCCGCAAGGGCTGTGACCTGCTCGTCGTCAATGAGGTGGGGGAGCGCAAGACCTTCGGCTCCGAGGAGAACGAGGCCGTGATCCTGGGCGCCGACGGGCACGAGACGCCGGTCCCCTACGGCCCGAAGGAAGCGCTCGCCGACCGTATCTGGGACGAGGCGGCGCGCCGCCTCGGGCCCGCGACGGCCGGCTGAATGTTTGTCGAACACGCGCGGAACCCCTTCGGCGGGTGTTCGGTGCGTGAAATTCACATCCGGCACGCCTGACGCAGCGAAACCCCGAAAACACGCCAATTTCGGGCGGGCAGTACCCTTCCGAAGACCGATCGTCGTATCGCAGAATGCGGTGTCGCAGGTCACAGCACTCCCATAGGGCGAGACACGTGACCCGGCGGCCCAGTACGACCGATAAACTGTTCCCGGACGGTGCCGGGCGCAGCCCCCCGCACCAACCGTCAAATGATCAGCCAGCAGCCGCTGCAACCACAGGGAGCGTTGTGTCCCGTCGCCTGTTCACCTCGGAGTCCGTTACCGAGGGTCACCCCGACAAGATCGCTGACCAGATCAGCGACACCATTCTCGACGCGCTGCTCCGCGAGGACCCGACGTCCCGCGTCGCCGTCGAGACGCTGATCACCACCGGCCAGGTGCACGTGGCCGGCGAGGTCACCACCAAGGCGTACGCCCCGATCGCGCAGCTCGTGCGCGACAAGATCCTCGAGATCGGCTACGACTCGTCGAAGAAGGGCTTCGACGGCGCGTCCTGCGGCGTCTCGGTCTCCATCGGCTCGCAGTCGCCCGACATCGCGCAGGGCGTCGACACGGCGTACGAGAAGCGCGTCGAGGGCGACGAGGACGAGCTCGACAAGCAGGGCGCGGGCGACCAGGGCCTGATGTTCGGCTACGCGTGCGACGAGACGCCGGAGCTCATGCCGCTCCCGATCCACCTCGCGCACCGCCTCTCGCGCCGCCTCTCCGAGGTGCGCAAGAACGGGACGATCCCCTACCTGCGCCCCGACGGCAAGACCCAGGTCACCATCGAGTACGACGGCGACAAGGCGGTCCGCCTGGACACCGTCGTGGTCTCCTCGCAGCACGCGAGCGACATCGACCTGGACTCGCTTCTCGCCCCCGACATCCGCGAGTTCGTGGTGGAGCCGGAGCTGAAGGCGCTGCTCGACGACGGCATCAAGCTGGAGACCGACAGCTACCGCCTGCTGGTCAACCCGACCGGCCGCTTCGAGATCGGCGGCCCGATGGGCGACGCCGGTCTGACCGGCCGCAAGATCATCATCGACACGTACGGCGGCTACGCCCGCCACGGCGGCGGCGCCTTCTCCGGCAAGGACCCGTCCAAGGTCGACCGCTCGGCCGCGTACGCGATGCGCTGGGTCGCCAAGAACGTCGTGGCCGCGGGTCTCGCCGCGCGCTGCGAGGTCCAGGTCGCGTACGCGATCGGCAAGGCCGAGCCGGTGGGTCTCTTCGTGGAGACCTTCGGTACGGCGACGGTCGACACGGACAAGATCGAGGCCGCGATCTCCGAGGTCTTCGACCTCCGCCCGGCCGCGATCATCCGCGACCTCGACCTGCTCCGCCCGATCTACTCCCAGACGGCCGCGTACGGTCACTTCGGTCGCGCGCTGGCCGACTTCACGTGGGAGAAGACGGACCGCGTGGACGCGCTGCGCAAGGCCGCCGGCCTGTAGGCCCCGCGTCACTGATCGGCCCGTGGGGCCCGGTTCTCCTTGGGGAGGGCCGGGCCCCTTCGGCGTTCGTGGGCCGCTTCGGGGCGGGCCCGGTGTCAGTCCCCTCTGGTAGGAATGCACGTGTGAGCAGCGAGAACGACAGGGGCGACGAGGGCGGGGAGCCGGAGCAGCTTGCGTTGATCCGGGAGAGCGTGCGGGCTGCCAAGAAGCCGAAGGCGAAGCCGCGGACGTGGCGGGGGGCGCCGCTGGCCGAGGAACTGCCGGTGGCGCGGGTGCTCGTGGACAAGGGGGTGCTGCATCTCGACCGGTACTTCGAGTACGCGGTGCCGAAAGAGCTGGACGCCGCGGCGCAGCCGGGCGTGCGGGTCCGGGTGCGGTTCGGGGCGGGGAACCGGAACGTGCGGGACGGGCGGCGTGAAGGCGGCGGGCTGATCGACGGGTTCCTTGTCGAGCGGGTGGCCGAGGCCGAATATCAGGGGCCGCTTGCCGCGCTCGCGCAGATCGTGTCGCCCGAGCCCGTGCTGGACGCGGAGCTGCTCGGGCTGACCCGGGCCGTCGCCGACCGGTACGCGGGGAGCCTCGCCGATGTGCTGCAGCTCGCGATTCCGCCGCGGCACGCCAAGGCCGAGGCCCGGGAGTTCGCTGCTCCCCCCGCGCCGCCTGAGGCTCCCGAGACCGGTTCCTGGGCGCGGTACGAGCGGGGGGCCGATTTCCTGGCCGCGCTGTCGGCGGGCGGCTCGCCGCGAGCGGTGTGGACCGCGCTGCCCGGGCCCGAGTGGGCCGATGAGATCGCCCGGGCCGTGCGGGCGACGCTCGCATCGGGGCGGGGGGCCCTGGTCGTCGTGCCGACCGTGCGGCTCGCGGCGCGCGTCGATGCCGCGCTGCGGGAGGAGCTGGGGGAGGGGCAGCACGCGCTGCTGACGGCTGAGGCCGGGCAGCAGCGGCGGTATTCCGAGTGGCTTGCCGTGCGGCGGGGGACCGTACGGGCCGTCGTGGGGACGCGGGCGGCCATGTTCGCTCCCGTACGGGATCTGGGACTTGTCGTGGTGTGGGAGGACGGGGACCAGCACCACAGCGATGATCACGCTCCCTTCCCGCACGTGCGGGAGGTCCTGGAGCTGCGGGCCACGCGCGACAAGTGCGCGTTCCTGCTGGGCAGTTGGAGCTGTACGGTCGAGGCCGCCCAGCTGGTGCGCAGCGGGTGGGCAGCCGCCGTGAGCGCGCCGCGGGACGTCGTACGGCGGGTCGCTCCGCTCGTCCGCACCGTGGGGGACCGGGATGTGGCGCGCGACGAGGCGGCGCGGGCTGCCCGGTTGCCGAGTCTCGCGTGGGAGGTGGCGCGGACCGCGTTGCGCGAGGGGCCTGTGCTGGTGCAGGTGCCGAGGCGGGGGTACGTTCCGCGGCTCGCGTGCCAGCGGTGTCGTGAGCCCGCCCGCTGCCGGCAGTGCGCCGGGCCGCTGGAGGCGCGGGAGGCGTCCGGCGTGCTCGCGTGTGGGTGGTGCGGGCGCGAGGAAGGGCGCTGGCAGTGCGCCGAGTGCGGGGGAACGCGGTTGCGGGCGCAGGTCGTCGGGGCGCGGCGCACCGCCGAGGAGTTGGGGCGGGCGTTCTCCACTGTGCCGGTGCGGACGTCGGGGCGGGAGCAGGTGCTCGACACGGTTCCGGGGACGCCCGCGCTCGTCGTGAGCACACCCGGGGCCGAGCCGGTCGCCGAGGGCGGCTACGCGGCGGCGCTGCTGCTCGACGGATGGGCGATGCTGGGGCGGGCCGATCTGCGGGCGGGGGAGGAGGCGCTGCGGCGCTGGATCGCGGCGTCCGCGCTGGTGCGGCCGCAGGAGGTGGGGGGCGCGGTGGTCGTGGTCGCCGAGCCCACGCTGCGGCCGGTGCAGGCGCTGGTGCGGTGGGACCCCGTGGGGCATGCCGTGCGGGAGCTCGCGGACCGGGCCGAGCTCGGGTTTCCGCCCGTGTCGCGGATGGCGGCGGTGACGGGGACGGCGGAGGCGGTCGCCGGGTTCATGGCGGCGGTGGAACTCCCGGGGGACGCGGAGGTGTTGGGGCCCGTGCCGGTGCCCGAGGCGATACCGGGTGCGGGGCGGCGGGGCGGCGGGCCGCCGGCCGGGGAGCAGTGGGAGCGGGTGCTGGTGCGGGTGCCGCCGGGGAGCGGCTCCGTGCTCGCGCGCGCCCTGAAGCAGGCGCAGGCGGCGCGGATGGCGCGGGGGGCGGGCGAGCCTGTTCGCGTCCGCGTGGATCCGCTCGACATCGGGTGAGCGGGGGCTTCTGGTCGGCCGTGGCTGACGCCGATTGTGGGTGTGCGCGGCACCGGGGTGCCGCCTTGCCCACGCTGCCGCCCGGTGGGGTCTCCCCTGCTCGGAGCTTGTCGGAGAGCTTGGGGACGGCAGATTGCCCAAGGCGGGGCGGGGAGTCGGAAGTAGCGCTGCCTCCCCGTGCGCGGACGGGCGTACGGGGAGGCAGTGGTCTGCGGGGCGTGGTGGCTCAGCCGTGGCGCGGGCCGGGGAAGGTGGTGGGGCGCGAGTCGTCGCGCAGGCCCGTGGTGACCGCGGTCGGCTGGGCGGGCAGCGCGCGGGCGGCGGGGACCGACGGCAGCGGGCCCGCTCCCATCGGCACGGGGGGCCGCGTGGCCTGCGCCGAGGACGGTACGGCGGACACCGGCGAGCCCGGGATCTCCGCCCCGCGCTCGGCCTCGGCCGCGGCCTGGGTGACCGCCCTGCGCGCCCCGTACCTGCGGTGGACCGCCTGCTTGGTGACGCCGAGCGCGGAGCCCACCGCGTCCCACGAGAAGCCCAGCGAACGGTCGAAGTCCACGGCTGCGGTGACCAACGTCTCGACGCTGTCGCGCAGTTCCTGGGCGAGACGGACGGTGGGGGCGGGCGCCCTCCCGTAGACGACGAACCCCGCGGAGGGGCCTGAGCGGCGCGGGCGGTACACGTTGCCCAGCTGTGCGGTGAGGGTGCGCAGCGCGTCCACCTGACGGCGGACCCGCTCGATGTCCCGCACAAGAAGATGCAGGCTGGCCCGTGCCTGGGCGTCGTGGGTTGCGTGGTCGGCCATGAACAAGCCTCTCGAACCGGCGATGAAAAAGGGATCGGGCCACGCTCGCGTCAAGCGACACCGACGAAGACGAGTGAACGATGACGGAAGACTGATTGCGGCCCATGACTGGTCAACTCTTTCTTGACCAACGCGTCATCCGGTGAGTGGTCACGCTGTTCGGGCGCATCCGCATATGCGCGGGGCGCACGTCAGAACGTGCGCCCCGTACGCGCCCGTCACTCGGCACCCATAGACTGGTGCGCTGCCCTTGACCCTGCCCCGAGAGGCCGTAAGCCACCGATGAAGCTCGTCTTCGCAGGCACCCCCGAGGTCGCCGTTCCCGCCCTGGACGCCCTGATCGCCTCCGGCCGGCACGAGGTCGCCGCGGTCGTCACCCGGCCCGACGCACCGGCGGGGCGCGGCCGTCACCTGGTCGCGAGCCCGGTCGCCCAGCGGGCCGAGGAGGCCGGCATCGAGGTGCTCAAGCCGGCCAAGCCGCGCGACGAGGAGTTCCTGGCGAGGCTGCGGGAGATCGCTCCCGACTGCTGCCCGGTCGTCGCGTACGGGGCGCTGCTGCCGAAGGTGGCGCTCGACGTGCCCGCCCACGGCTGGGTCAATCTGCACTTCTCGCTGCTGCCCGCGTGGCGGGGCGCCGCGCCCGTGCAGCACGCGGTGATGGCCGGTGACGAGATCACCGGCGCGTCCACGTTCCTCATCGAGGAGGGGCTCGACTCCGGGCCCGTGTACGGGACGGTGACCGAGGCGGTCCGTGCCACCGACACCAGCGGCGACCTGCTGACCCGGCTCGCGTTCGCGGGCGCCGGGCTGCTCTCCGCGACGATGGACGGGATCGAGGACGGCACGGTCGAGGCCGTGCCGCAGCCCGCCGACGGCATCACCCTCGCGCCGAAGATCAACGTGGAGGACGCCCGCATCGACTGGAGCGCGCCCGCCCTGCGGGTCGACCGGGTCGTCCGTGGCTGCACGCCCGCGCCGGGTGCCTGGACCGAGTTCCGCGGCGAGCGGCTCAAGGTGCGTACGGCCGTCCTCGCGCCCGACCGGACCGACCTGGCGCCGGGTGAGATCGGCGCGGGCAAGAAGAACCTCTACGTAGGCACCGGTTCGCACGCCGTCGAGCTGCTCTGGGTGCAGGCGCAGGGCAAGAAGCCGATGGCCGCCGCGGACTGGGCGCGGGGCACCCGGATCACCGAGGGCGAGACCCTGGGCTGACGGGCCCACCAGGACCGTTGTCGGGGCCGCGACGTACCCTGGGAGGGAACATCTCGGCGTACGCCCCGTGCGTGGCGCCCGTACGATCCCAGCAGCGGAGCACCTTTGAGCGACCAGCCCGGCCGGCCCCCTCGTAAGCCCGGCAAGCCCCACCGCCGTCCCAAGAAGGACGCCGTGCGCATCCTCGCCTTCGAGGCGCTGCGTGCGGTGGACGAGCGGGACGCGTACGCGAACCTCGTGCTGCCGCCGCTGCTGCGCAAGGCCCGCGAGAAGGGCGACTTCGACGTGCGGGACGCCGCGCTCGCGACCGAGCTCGTGTACGGCACGCTGCGCAGGCAGGGGACGTACGACGCGATCGTGTCCGCCTGTATCGACCGGCCGCTGCGGGAGGTCGACCCGCCGGTTCTCGATGTGCTCAACCTCGGTGTGCATCAGCTGCTCGGTACGCGGATCCCGACGCACGCCGCCGTGTCCGCTTCGGTCGAGCTGGCGCGCGTCGTGCTCGGTGACGGGCGGGCCAAGTTCGTCAACGCCGTGCTGCGGAAGGTCTCGCAGCACGACCTCGACGCGTGGGTCGAGCGGGTCGCGCCGCCGTACGACGACGATCCCGACGACCATCTGGCCGTGGTGCATTCGCATCCGCGATGGGTTGTCTCTGCCCTGTGGGACTCGCTGGGCGGCGGACGTGCCGGGATCGAGGATCTGCTGGAGGCCGACAACGAGCGGCCCGAGGTGACGCTCGTGGCGCGGCCCGGGCGGACCACGGCCGAGGCCGTACTCGCCGAGGTGGGCGAGGAGTCGGGGCTTCCCGGGCGCTGGTCGCCGTACGCCGTGCGGCTCGCCGAGGGTGGTGAGCCGGGCTCGTTCGACGTCGTGCGGTCGGGGCGGGCCGGAGTGCAGGACGAGGGCAGCCAGCTGGTGGCCATCGCACTCGCGAACGTTCCGGTCGAGGGGCGCGACGAGAAGTGGCTCGACGGTTGCGCGGGTCCGGGCGGCAAGGCGGCCATGCTCGCCGGGCTCGCCGCCGAGCGCGGGGCGACACTGCTCGCGTCGGAGAAGCAGCCGCACCGGGCCGGGCTCGTCGCGAAGGCGCTGGCCGGGAACCCGGGGCCCTACCAGGTGATCGCCGCGGACGGGACGCGGCCGCCGTGGGGTCCCGAGACGTTCGACCGGATCCTGATGGACGTGCCCTGTACGGGACTTGGCGCGCTGCGGCGGCGCCCGGAGGCGCGGTGGCGGCGGCGTCCCGAGGACCTGGAGGGGTTCGCTCCGCTGCAACGGGACCTGCTGCGCAAGGCGTTGGAGTCCGTGCGGGTGGGGGGTGTCGTGGGGTACGCGACGTGCTCGCCGCATCTCGCGGAGACGCGGGCGGTCGTGGGTGACGTGCTGAAGAAGTTCGGCGGGGCGGAACTTGTCGACGCGCGGCCGTTGTTCGAGGGGGTGCCGGCGTTGGGGGAGGGGCCGGATGTGCAGTTGTGGCCGCATTTGCATGGGACCGATGCGATGTATTTGGCGTTGGTTCGGCGTACGGCGTGAGTTGTGTTGCGGTAGTCCGGGGTTGACGACTCGGGGCGCTGCCCCGGACCCCGCGCCTCAATCGCCGGCGGGGCTTGGAAGCCTCAATCGCCGGCGGGGCTTGATCGCAGTTTGTTCGGCCACCAGACCTTGTCGCCCGCATCCAGGAACAGGGACGTCACCAGGATCGACCTGACGACGAACGTGTCCAGGAGGACGCCCACCGCCACCGCGAAGCCGATCTCCGCGAAGGCGACCATGGGGAGCGTGCCGAGGGCCGCGAACGTGCCCGCGAGGACCAGGCCCGCCGACGTGATCACCGCGCCGGTCGCGGCCAGGCCCGTGACGACGCCGGAGCGTGTGCCCAGGCGCGCGGCCTCCTCACGGATGCGGGTCGTGAGGAAGATGTTGTAGTCGATGCCGAGCGCCACCAGGAACACGAAGACGAACAGCGGGAAGTCCGTCGACTCGCCCGCGTAGTCGAAGAGGTGACGGAAGACCAGCGCGCTGATGCCGAGGGCCGCGGCGAAGGACAGGACGACCGTCGCGATCAGCAACAGGGGCGCCACCAGGGCGCGTAGCAGAAGCCCCAGGATCAGCAGGACGACCACCAGGACCAGCGGGATCACCAGCTTGTTGTCGTGCGTGGTCGCCCGCTCCATGTCGAGCAGCGCCGCCGTGCCGCCGCCCACCTTCGCCTCCGCGCCGGTCACGTCGTGCACCGCGGACCGGACCCGGTCCACCGTGTCCTTGGCGGCCTGGCTGTCGGACGGCGCGGTCGTCGTCGCCTCGAAGAGGATCCGGCCGTCCGCCGCGGGCTTCGTGTTCGGTGGCACACCGATGCTGCCGCGGACGATGCCCTTCGTCGTGGCGACCGCGCGCCGCACCTGCTCGCCCTGCGCCTCGTTCGCGACGATGACCAGCGGGTCGCCGGTGCCCGCGGGGAAGTACTCGGCGGAGATCTCCTGTCCCACGATGGAGTCGGGTTTGTCGGTGAACGAGTCGGCGTTGCTGATGCCCTCCGCCTTCAGCTGGATCAGACCGAGGGAGAGCAGCGCGAGCGCCGCCGCCGTCACGATCCACACCAGGCGCGGGCGGCGCGCGATCTTCTGTCCGGTACGCGCCCACACGCCCCGCTCGGTGGGCTCCGGCGAGCCGAGGTGCGGGACCACCGGCCAGAACAGCCAGCGGCCGAAGATCACCAGGAGGGCGGGGAACAGCGTCAGCATCGCGAGCAGGGCGACGGCGACGCCGATCGCCGAGACCGGGCCGAGGCCCCGCGTCGAGTTCATGTCGGCCGTCAGCAGGACCAGCATGCTCAGGACGACGGTCGCGCCCGACGCGAGCACCGCGGGGCCCGCCCGGTGCAGGGCAAGCGCCATCGCCTCGTGGCGGTCCTCGTGCCTGCGCAGCTCCTCGCGGTAGCGGGCGACGAGCAGCAGCGCGTAGTCCGTCCCCGCGCCGAACACGAGGACGGTGAGGATGCCCGCGCTCTGCCCGTTCACGGTGAGCCCCGCGTGCTGGGCGAGGAGATAGATCAGCGCCTGCGCCGTGAACAGCGCCGCCACCACGCTCAGCACCGGTACGAGCAACAGGGAGGGGCTGCGGTACGTGCACAGCAGGATCACGATCACGATGCCGAGCGCCGAGAGGAGGAGCGTCGAGTCGATGCCCTCGAACGCCTCGGAGAAGTCCGCAGAGGTGCCGCCGGGCCCCGTGACGTGGACCCGCAGGCCGTCCGCCGACGTGCCGCTGCGGTCACGGATGGAGTCCACGGCGGGCCCGATCCGCTCCCAGCCCTTCGCGTCCATCGTGATCGGGACGTAGATCTGGGCCGCCGAAGGCCCGGACCGCTTGTCGAAGACCGGGCCGCGGGCCTCGGTGCCCCGCACGCCATGGGCGCTCAGCTGCTTGAGCTGGGAGACGTCCTTGGCGATCCGGGCCCGGTCCGCGCCGGTGAGCCCGCCCTCGCGCGCGTAGACCACCACGGCCGGGATGGTCTCCGGCCTGAAGTCCTTGGACAGGTCGAGGACTTGAGTGGACTCCGCGGAGCCGGGCAGCCAGGACTGCGCGTCATTGTCCTGCGCGTCGGTGAGCTTCTGGGCGAGCGGCGCCGTCCCAACGATGACGACCAGCCACAGCAGCAGCACCAGCCACTTGCTGCGCCGCCCGCACACCAGCCACGCGACACCGCGGCGTCCGGGCGCCTTACCCACCGTGCTCTGCTCGTCCGCCATGGGGTCCCCCGCTGCGTCGTGCGCGGTGCTTGCTCTCCCGAGGACCGGCCCGTCAGGCCGGGCCCTCCTGCGAGCCGCCAAGAATGGCACGGGCGGGCACGGCTCGGTATCGGTCTCAGGGATGGAGCCGGACCGAGGCGGAGCGGGGGCCCGGGGCATGGCACGCTTGGGGCATGGCCGTGCAGATCAACCCCAGCATCCTGTCCGCGGACTTCGCCCGCCTTGCCGACGAGGCAAAGGCCGCCGAAGGCGCCGATTGGCTCCATGTCGACGTCATGGACAACCACTTCGTCCCGAACCTGACCCTCGGGGTTCCGGTCGTAGAGTCGCTGGCGCGCGCGACGGACACGCCGTTGGACTGCCATCTGATGATCGAGGACCCCGATCGCTGGGCCCCCCAGTACGTCGAAGCGGGTGCCGGATCCGTCACCTTCCACGCGGAGGCGGCCGCCGCCCCCGTCCGGCTCGCGCGTGAGATCCGCGCCAAGGGTGCCCGCGCCTCGATGGCCCTGAAGCCCGGGACGCCGATCGAGCCGTACGAGGATCTGCTGCCCGAGCTCGACATGCTGCTGATCATGACGGTTGAGCCGGGATTCGGCGGGCAGGCGTTCCTGGACATCATGTTGCCCAAGATCCGCCGCACCCGTGAGCTGATCGGGAAGCACGGTCTGGAGCTGTGGCTCCAGGTCGACGGCGGAGTGTCCGCCGCGACGATCGAGCGGTGCGCCGAGGCGGGCGCCGACGTGTTCGTAGCCGGTTCGGCCGTCTACGGGGCGAAGGACCCGGCGGAGGCGGTACGTGCACTGCGCACCCAGGCGGAAGGCGCTACAGCGTCCGCGGCCTGGGCGTGCGACCACTGAGCCACGGGCACGTGAACGGCGCCCATCGGGGCTGATCAACCGCGTCGGATCTGCAAGGATGAACGGCGTATCCAGGTGTGAGCAGTGCTCGATTCGTGAGCAGCAGTCGATTTCGTGACGTAAGAGAAGTTTTCGTGACGTAAGAGAAGTGAGGAGAACGCCGTGTCCGCATCATCGGCGGGACGGGCGGCCCTGCGGATGGGCCCCGCGGAGCTGGTGCAGGCGGCGGCCATGGCCCGTCGCTTCTACCTCGAGAACAAGTCCAAGATCCAGATCGCCGAGGAGTTCGGCGTGAGCCGCTTCAAGGTGGCGCGGGTCCTTGAGACCGCCCTCGAGCGGGATCTCGTACGCATCGAGATCCGAGTCCCCGCCGAGCTGGACGCCGAGCGTTCCGACGCGCTGCGGGCCCGCTACGGGCTGCGCCACGCGGTCGTCGTCGAGTCGCCCCCCGATGTCGACGAGTCGCCCGACCCGGAGAACCTCGGCGAGGTCGCCGCCGATCTGCTCGGCGAGCTGGTCACCGAGGGCGATGTGCTCGGCCTCGCGTGGGGCCGCTCCACCATCCACATGGCGGCGGCCCTCGACCGGCTTCCGCCGTGCACCGTGGTGCAGTTGACCGGCGTGTACGACGCGGGGACCGCGGAGCGCGGCTCCGTGGAGGCCGTGCGGCGTGCCGCGCAGGTCTCCGGCGGTGACGCCCACCCGATCTACGCGCCCATGCTGCTGCCGGACGCCGCGACGGCGTCGGCGCTGCGCAACCAGACGGGGATCGCCCGCGCCTTCGAGTACTTCGACAAGGTCACCGTCGCGTGCGTGTCCATCGGTTCGTGGGAGCCGGGCATCTCGACCGTGCACGACATGCTGAGCGACGAGGAGCGCGCGCACTACGCGTCCCTGGGTGTGGCCGCCGAGATGTCCGCGCACCTCTTCGACGCGCAGGGCCGCAGGGTCGGGCGCGACCTGGGCGAGCGGTGCATCACCGTCGAGGCGGATCGCCTCCGGCGGATACCGGAAGTCGTCGCGATCGCGGGTGGGCAGCGGAAGGCTGCCGCCATTGACGCGGTGCTGCGGTCGGGGCTTGTGACCAGTCTGGTCACGGACACGGCCGCGGCGGACTTCTTGTTGGCGGCTGGGTCTGCGCCCAAGCCGGCGTTGCAGCGGGCGGATCCCGACGGAGTGTGAGCCGGAGGCGGGGTTGACGTCGCGGGGCGCTGCCCCGGACCCCGCGCCTCAATCGCCGGCGGGGCTTGAAATGGCTCGATCGGCGGCGGGGCCTGAAGTGGAGGATTCGGTGGGTGTGCGGCGGATTGATCTTCATGGCGTCGTCGACAAGGACGCGTTCATGGACCGGTGTGCCGCCGCGCTCGGGCTGCCGTCGTGGTTCGGGCGGAACTGGGACGCGTTGGCCGATGCCCTCAGCGATCCGGGGCAGCTGCCCGAAGGGCCCGAGGGCGGCGCGCTCGTCGTGGTCGTGACCGGGTGGGCCGGGTTCGAGGAGCGGCAGCCGGAGCAGTGGGAGATCGCCCGTGACGTGTTCGCGCGGGCGTCGGCCGCGCGGATCCGGTTCGAGCTTGGATCATCATCCAAGCAAGACCCCTGACCTTGGGATGTTCGGCCTGAAGACGCGGATTCAGCCGACATGGGAAAATGAAGTACGTGCTTTGTGCTCCGGGAGCAGACTCCGGGAGCCCCCTTCTACCGACTGGGATGTCCGCACGTGCGTTTCCTCAATGACATCAAGCCCGCGTACGACCTGACGTACGACGACGTCTTCATGGTGCCGAGCCGGAGCGCCGTCGGCTCCCGGCAGGCCGTGGATCTTTCGGCGCCGGACGGTACGGGCACCACGATCCCGCTGGTCGTCGCCAACATGACCGCGATCGCCGGGCGCCGGATGGCCGAGACCGTCGCCCGCCGCGGTGGACTTGTCGTCATCCCGCAGGACATCCCGATCGAGGTCGTCACCGAGGTCATCTCCTGGGTCAAGACGCGCCACCTGGTGCTCGACACCCCGATCGTCCTCGCGCCGACGCAGACCGTCGCGGACGCCCTGGCGCTGCTCAACAAGCGCGCGCACAACGCCGGTGTCGTCGTCGACGGCGAGCAGCGGCCCGTCGGTGTCGTCACCGACCAGGACCTGACCGGCGTCGACCGCTTCACGCAGCTGTCCGAGGTCATGGCCAAGGACCTGCTGCTGCTCGACGCGGACATCGACCCGCGCGACGCCTTCAACAAGCTGGACGGCGCCAACCGCCGCTACGCCCCGGCCGTGGACAAGGAAGGTCGGCTCGCCGGCATCCTGACGCGTACCGGCGCCCTGCGCGCGACCCTCTACACCCCGGCCACCGACGCCCAGGGCAAGCTGCGCATCGCCGCCGCCGTCGGCATCAACGGCGACGTGGCGGGCAAGGCCAAGCAGCTGCTCGACGCCGGCGCGGACACGCTTGTCATCGACACGGCCCACGGCCACCAGGAATCGATGATCGAGGCGATCAAGAAGGTCCGCGCGCTCGACCCGCAGGTGCCGATCGTCGCGGGCAACATCGTGGCCGCCGAGGGCGTCAAGGACCTGATCGAGGCCGGCGCCGACATCATCAAGGTCGGTGTCGGCCCCGGCGCCATGTGCACCACGCGCATGATGACCGGCGTCGGCCGGCCGCAGTTCTCCGCCGTCCTGGAGTGCGCCGCCGAGGCCAAGAAGTACGGCAAGCACGTGTGGGCCGACGGTGGCGTGCGGCACCCGCGTGACGTCGCCATGGCGCTCGCCGCCGGCGCGTCGAACGTCATGATCGGTTCGTGGTTCGCGGGGACGTACGAGTCCCCGGGCGACCTCCAGCACGACGCCAAGGGCCGCGCCTACAAGGAGTCCTTCGGCATGGCCTCCGCGCGCGCCGTGAAGAACCGGACGAGCGACGAGTCGTCCTACGACCGCGCCCGCAAGGCGCTCTTCGAGGAGGGCATCTCGACCTCACGGATGTTCCTCGACCCGGAGCGTCCGGGTGTCGAGGACCTGATCGACTCGGTCATCGCGGGTGTTCGCTCCTCCTGCACGTACGCCGGTGCCAACTCGCTCGCCGAGTTCGAGCAGCGCGCCACCATCGGCATCCAGTCCGCCGCCGGTTACGCCGAGGGCAAGCCGCTGCACGCCAGCTGGAGCTGACCGCTCCCGCAGCCCGCCGAGAACCCCGCGTCCCTCTCCCGAGGGGCGCGGGGTTTTGTCGATTCCGGTCAATCCGTACGCAATGGATGAAAGCTCGCGCGCAACGATAGTTCGAGTCCGGGGACGTAGCGCAACGATCATGCGCGACTGCGCAAGGTTGCTGCATTACACCTGAGAAGAGAAACCCTCTAGAGTCATCCGCTGTACGTTGCGTGGCGGGGGTTCGGCCTGCTCGGCGGGACCCGTTTGACGGGTGTGCTCCGCCACGTCCCCCTCGCTGCGCTCGACCCCACCCGGCAGCGATCAAGGAGCCAGTCCGTGCTCGATCACGGCGCACCCCCGCGCACCCCGCAAGCCGCCCCCGCATCCGTGGGGTTCGGTTCCCGCCTCATGCGCCGCAAACCGGTGGATCTCCTGGTCGCGGAGGGCGGAAAGGGCGAAGGCGGGTCGCTGCGGCGCTCCCTCGGGCTCTGGCAGCTGACCATGATCAGCATCGGGGCCACGCTCGGCACCGGCATCTTCGTGGTGCTCGGTGAGGCCGTGCCGAAGGCCGGTCCCGCTGTCACGATCTCCTTCGTGATCGCCGGCCTCACCGCGCTCTTCTCGGCGCTCTCGTACGCCGAACTGGCCGGCACCATCCCGGTCGCCGGATCCTCCTACTCGTATGCGTACGCAACGATGGGCGAACTTCTCGCCTGGGTGTGCGGCTGGTGTCTGGTCCTGGAGTACGGGGTCTCGGTCGCCGCGGTCGCCGTCGGCTGGGGCGAGTACCTCAACGAGCTGCTCGACGGGACGATAGGCGTCACCATCCCGGCCGCCCTGTCCGCGCCGCCCGGTGACGGCGGGATCTTCAACCTGCCCGCGCTCATCGTGGTGCTGCTCGCCATGGTGTTCCTGCTGGGCGGCGCCAAGGAGTCCGCGCGGGCCAACACCATCATGGTCGCCGTGAAGATCGCCGCCCTGATCCTCTTCTGCGTCATCGGCTTCATGGGCTTCAAGTCCGGCAACTACGAGGACTTCATGCCGCTCGGCATGGCGGGCGTGAGCGCCGCCGGTGCCACGCTCTTCTTCTCGTACATCGGCTTCGACGCCGCCTCCACCGCCGGTGAGGAGGCGAAGAACCCGCAGCGCGACCTGCCGCGCGCCATCATGCTCTCGCTGATCATCGTCACCGCGCTGTACGTCCTGGTGGCCGCCGTCGCCGTGGGTGCCCGCCGCTGGACGGACTTCACCGACTCCGAGGCGACGCTCGCCGCGATCATGAAGGACGTCACGGGACAGCCCTTCTGGGGCACGGTGCTCGCCGCGGGCGCCGTCATCGCCATCGCGTCCGTCGTGCTGACCGTGCTCTACGGACAGACCCGAGTGCTGTTCGCGATGTCCCGCGACGGCCTCGTGCCCAAGGTGTTCGCCAAGGTGCACCCGAAGACCGGGGCGCCGCGCGCCAACACGGTCATCGTGTCCCTGTTCTGCGGTGTCCTCGCGGCCGCCGTCCCCCTCGGTCAGCTCGCCGACGCCACCAGCATCGGCACGCTCTTCGCGTTCGCCCTGGTCAACATCGCCGTGATCATCCTGCGACGGACCCGCCCCGACATGAAGCGCACCTTCCGCGTGCCGCTGTCGCCGGTCCTGCCGGTCATCGGTTTCGCGCTCTGCGTGTGGATGATGGGCAGCCTGTCCGCGATCACCTGGATTGTCTTCGGTGTCTGGATGGCCGTCGGTCTCGTGTTCTACTTCAGTTACGGGATGCGCCGCTCCCGCCTGGCCGCCCCGGACACAGGCCTCGTAGACGCAGAAAAGTGAACCTCCTGCCTTGCTGAACGATCTCGACGAACGCATCGTGCACGCCCTCGCCGAGGACGCCCGCCGCTCCTACGCCGACATCGGCCAGCAGATCGGCTTGTCCGCGCCCGCCGTGAAGCGCCGCGTGGACCGGCTGCGGGCCACCGGCGCGATCACCGGGTTCACGGTGCGCGTCGACCCGGCCGCGCTCGGCTGGGAGACCGAGGGGTTCATCGAGATGTACTGCCGCTCCAACACCTCGCCGGAGTCGATCCGGCGGGGCCTGGAGCGTTATCCCGAGGTCGTGTCCGCCTCCACCGTCACCGGTGAGGCGGACGCGATCGTCCAGGTCTTCGCCTCCGACATGCGGCACTTCGAGCGGGTACTGGAACGGATCGCGGGGGAGCCGTTCGTCGAGCGGACGAAATCGGTGCTCGTCCTGTCGCCGTTGATGCGGCGTTTCACGTCGGGTTCGCCCGCGTAGCGAGGCGGGAGCGGGGCCCACGGGCTCCGCGCAACGAATCGCCGTCCGGCCGGAAAATCACGCAACGAACAGCTCAGCATCGTGCAACAGGTGCTCCTTGTCCACGGGTGGATGGCGACCGTAGCTTCTAGGTGGCCCAAGAACCCCACCCCGTACCGGTTGAGGACACCCATGCGCACCGCCCTGCTCCAGAGCTCAGGACACCCCGGCTCGACCGCCGCGAACCTCAAGGTTCTCGACGCGGCCGCGGGCCGGGCCGCCGCGGCGGGCGCCGGCATCCTCGTGACCTCGGAGATGTTCCTGACCGGGTACGCGATCGGTGACGACGTGGCCCGGCTCGCCGAGCCCGCCGACGCGGACGCCGCCGACGCGGACGCCGCCGACGCGATCGCCGAGATCGCCCACCAGCACGGCCTGGCCGTCGCCTACGGCTACCCGGAGCGCTCCGGTGACGCCGTCTTCAACTCCGTACAGCTGATCTCCGCCGACGGCGCCCGCCTCGCGAACTACCGCAAGACGCACCTCTTCGGCTGCTTCGAGCGCGAGCAGTTCACGCCCGGTGAGCAGCCGGTCGTCCAGGCCGAGGTGAACGGTCTGCGGGTCGGCCTGATGATCTGCTACGACGTCGAGTTCCCGGAGAACGTCCGGGCGCACGCCCTCGCCGGCACCGACCTGCTCCTCGTACCGACGGCGCAGATGCACCCCTTCCAGTTCGTCGCCGAATCGGTCGTGCCGGTGCGCGCCTTCGAGAACCAGATGTACGTCGCGTACGTCAACCGGGTCGGCGCGGAAGGGGAGTTCGAGTTCGTCGGGCTGTCCACGCTCGCCGGCCCCGACGGGGTGGCCCGCGCCCGCGCGGGGCGTGGCGAGGAGCTGGTGTTCGCCGACGCCGACCCCGGCTTCCTCGCCGCCTCCCGCGCGGCCAACCCGTATCTGAGCGACCGCCGCCCGGCCCTCTACGGCTCGCTCGCCGTCTGAGGCCCGGCCCGCCGCAGCCGCCTCAACTCCCGCTTTCTGCCCAGCACTTCAGTACCCGCAAGGAGTCCGCACCCCATGACGTCCACGGTGCCCACCGCCGCCCAGCACACCGAGGGGCAGCCGCCCATCACGATGTTCGGGCCGGACTTCCCGTACGCGTACGACGATTTCCTCGCCCACCCGGCGGGCCTCGGCCAGATACCCGCGACCGAGCACGGCACCGAGGTCGCGGTCATCGGCGGCGGCCTGTCCGGCATCGTCGCCGCGTACGAGCTGATGAAGATGGGCCTCAAGCCCGTCGTGTACGAGGCCGACCAGATCGGCGGCCGACTGCGTACGGTCGGCTTCGAGGGGACTCCTGCGCAGGCCTCCGGCCTGACCGCCGAGATGGGCGCGATGCGCTTCCCGCCGTCGTCCACGGCGCTCCAGCACTACATCGACATGGTGGACCTGAAGACGAGGGCGTTCCCCAACCCCCTCTCGGAGGCCACGCCCTCGACCGTCGTCGACCTCAAGGGCGAGTCGCACTACGCGGAGACGCTCGCCGATCTGCCGCAGGTGTACCGGGACGTCGCCGAGGCGTGGAACAAGTGCCTCGACGAGGGCGCCGACTTCTCCGACATGAACCAGGCGATGCGCGAACGCGACGTGCCGCGGATCCGCGAGATCTGGGGAAAGCTCGTCGAGAAGCTCGACAACCAGACCTTCTACGGGTTCCTCTGCGAGTCGGAGGCGTTCAAGTCCTTCCGGCACCGGGAGATCTTCGGCCAGGTCGGCTTCGGCACCGGCGGCTGGGACACCGACTTCCCGAACTCCATCCTGGAGATCCTGCGCGTCGTCTACACCGAGGCCGACGACCACCACCGCGGCATCGAGGGCGGCTCGCAGCAGCTGCCGCTGCGCCTGTGGGAGCGCGCGCCGCAGAAGATCGTGCACTGGGCGCCCGGGACCTCGCTGTCCACCCTGCACGTGGACGGCGAGCCGCGCCCGGCCGTCACCCGGATGTCCCGCACCGCAGGCAACCACATCACCGTCACGGACGCCGACGGCGACATCCGTACGTACAAGACGGCGATCTTCACCGCCCAGTCGTGGATGCTGCTGTCCAAGGTGGACTGCGACGACTCGCTCTTCCCGATCGACCACTGGACGGCGATCGAGCGCACGCACTACATGGAGTCCAGCAAGCTGTTCGTGCCGGTCGACCGGCCGTTCTGGCTGGACAAGGCCGCCGACGACAGGGGAAATCCGACCGGGCGTGACGTCATGTCGATGACGCTCACGGACCGCATGACGCGCGGCACGTACCTGCTCGACGACGGTCCCGACAAGCCCGCCACGATCTGCCTCTCCTACACGTGGTGCGACGACAGCCTGAAGTGGCTGCCGCTGTCGGCGAACGAGCGGCTCGAAGTGATGCTGAAGTCGCTCGGCGAGATCTATCCGAAGGTCGACATCCGGGGGCACATCATCGGTAACCCGGTGACCGTGTCCTGGGAGAACGAGCCGTACTTCATGGGCGCGTTCAAGGCGAACCTGCCCGGCCACTACCGCTACCAGCGCCGCCTGTTCACGCACTTCATGCAGGAGACGCTGCCCGAGGACCGGCGGGGCATCTTCCTCGCCGGTGACGACATCTCGTGGACGGCCGGGTGGGCTGAGGGCGCCGTGCAGACCGCGCTGAACGCGGTGTGGGGTGTCATGCACCACCTGGGCGGCAGCACGGACGCGTCGAACCCGGGTCCGGGCGACGTGTTCGAGGAGATCGCGCCGGTGGAGCTCCCGGAGGACTGAGACCGGTCGTCCTAGATCCCGGCCGCGCGCGCCTTCTCGTACAGCTCCGCCGCGACGCCCTTGAGCTCCTCGGCGTCGCGGGCCTGGCCCTGGAGTTCGATCAGGATCTCCTCCAGGCCCACCTCGTCGTGCGCGACCAGGTCCTCCACGATCTGGTCGACGCTGCCCTGGAACGGCCTGCGGTCCTCGCCGGTGAACGGCTCGCGCGTGTAGGCGGCGTTGGCGCGCAGCACCGTTCGCAGCGGAGCGGTGCGGCCGCGCTCCTCGGCGAGCGCCTGGAGGTCGGCCCACTGCTGCTTGAGGCCCTCGGCGCCCATCGCCGCGGGCATCCAGCCGTCCGCCTTGTCGACCAGGCGGCGGGCCGACTTCGGGCTGTTCGCAGGCAGCAGGATCGGTAGCGGTCCTGCCGGCTTGGGGCCGACCACGGACGGCGCGATCGTCGTCAACTCACCCTCGTACGACACGGGATCCGGGCCCCACACCGCGCGGCACACGTCGATCAGCTCGTCCAGCACCTTGCCGCGCCGCTCGAAGGGCGCCACGCCGGCCGCCGCGTACTCGTCGTGCGACCAGCCCGTACCGAGCCCCGCGACCACGCGGCCCCCGCTCGCCGCGTCCAACGAGGCGAGGGAGCGGGCGAGTTGGAAGGGAATGTGCAGCGGCGCCACGAGAACGCTGGTGCCGAGCCGTGCGCGGGACGTCGCGGACGCCGCCAGCGTGAGCGCGACGAGCGGGTCGGCGACCGAGCGGTACTGGTCCGGCCAGGGCAGGCCCGGGATCCCGTACAGACCCTGGGTGGCGGGCTCGGGGTACAGGACCCGCTCGAACACCCACAGACTGTCGTAGCCGATCGCCTCCGCGGCGCGCGCCACGTCCGGCACGTCCCTGCCGATGTCGTACTGCTTCATCTGCGGCAGTCCGAGGCCGAGTCGGGTCGTCGTCATGCTCGTGCTCCTTTGCTCGACAGCGCGGGTCCTTGGGTCAACGCGCCTGCGCGGTACGGATGTTCCCGACGCGTCGGCCGGGTCAGTCGGGCAGCGGGGTGAGCAGCATCCGGCCGACCAGACCCACGGAGGCGTCGAGGCGGTGCGCGAACTCGGCCTCCACGGACGGCAGGTCACGCAGCGCCCACAAGGCGCGCGCCGCTCCCCACGCGCCGTCGCGGGCGCGCTCCAGGCTCCACGCGCCGAGCAGATGGGTCAGTGGATCGGCGACCTGGAGCAGATCGGGGCCCGGCATCAGCTCTTCGCGGATGCGCTCCTCCAGCGATACGAGGAGGTCACCCACGCGCTCGAACTCGTCCTCCAGCGCGTCCGGTTCGCAGTCCAGTGTGCGACACGCGTCCACGACGGCGAGCGCCAGATCGTGCCCGATGTGCGCATTGATGCCCGCCAGCGCGAACTGCAACGGGCGTACGCCGGGATGCCGGCGGAGCTGGAACAGGGGACGCCAGCAGGCGGGCGGGCGCGCGCCGTGGGCCGCCGCGTCGACCGCCACGAGATAGCGCTCGGCGAACCGGACGTCCAGCGTGACCGCCGCTTGCCGGTCGGGGAAGCCGCGCGCGAGGCCCTCGTCGATGGCCCGGTCGATCTCCTCCGTGACGGAGAGATAGACCCGGTTGAAGACGGCCACGCCATCGCGCGGTGGCAGATCCGCGCCGAGCGCGCGCATCCGTGCGATCACGATGTCGACCCCGAGAGCCGGGATCCGGGCCTGTGCGAACCGCTCCAACTGCGCCATGAACGCAGCGTCCCAGCCGTAGCCTTACGCGGACGTCGGCTGGCCGGGGGCTTCCCCAGAACGAGGGAACGGCGGACCTGGAGGGGGAGGGTGCGGTGTCGGGCTCACGCGCGCGGCGGCTGGCCGAACGGCGGGCGGAGCGGCGCGGCAGAACCATGCGCGGCGCGCTCGCCGCGGTGGCCTCGGCCGTGGTGGCCGTCGGCACCGTAGCGGGCCTCGTCTCCGCCCTCGACGGCGGCCGGGACGGCGCCGACGAGGCGCGCCCGACCGCGAGCGCGACCCCCAGCCTGCACCCGCTGCCCGCGCTGCCGACTCCGTCGGCGACGAGCAACTCGCCCTCCCCGTCGAAGAGTTCGGAGCCGAAGCCGAAGAAGGAGACGTCGGCCTCGGCGTCGGCTCCGGCTCCGGAGAAGTCGCGGGCGTCGGGCGCCGCGAGCGACCTGTACCGGTACGGCGACTCCCAGGTCCTCGACTGGGTGCGGGCCAACCGCTCCGATCCGCGCCGCCCGCTCATCGAGTCCCGGATAGCGGACCGCCCGGCCGCCGTCTGGTTCGCCGACTACGCGCCCGCCACGATCACCGCACGGGTGCGCGCGGTCACCTCGGCCGGGGCGCGCGCCGGGCAGGTGCCCGTGCTCGTGCCCTACGCCGTCCCCGACCGGGACTGCGGCGGGCACTCCGAGGGCGGGGCGCCCGACCTGGACGCGTACGGCGACTGGATCGAGAGGTTCGCGCGGGGACTCGGCTCCCGCGAGGTCGTCGTGATCCTGGAGCCCGACGCGCTGTCCCAGACCGAGTGCCTCTCCAAGGGGCGGCAGGCCGACCGTTACGCGGCGCTGGCGCACGCGGGCCGCGTCCTCAAGGCGGCGGACCCGCGTGCCCGCGTCTACTACGACGCCGGGCACTCCGCCTGGAACCCGCCCGGCACCCAGGCCGCGCGGCTGCGCGCGGCGGGCGCCGCCTCGGCCGCGTCGTCCGACGGCGTGTTCACCAACGTCTCCAACTTCCACCGGACGCCGGACGAGATCGCGTACGCCCGCAAGGTGCTCGCCGCGATGGGCGGACCGAGCGGCATGGGCGCCGTCATCGACACGAGCCGCAACGGCAACGGCGCCCCGCCCGACGGCGAGTGGTGCGACCCCGACGGCCGCGAACTGGGCCGGGCTCCGACGCTGCGCACCGGGGAAGCCCGCATCGACGCGTACCTGTGGGTGAAGCTGCCCGGGGAGTCGGACGGCTGCAAGGGGAAGCCGGGGACGTTCACGGCGGACTACGCGTACGAGTTGGCTGACTGAGCCACCCATCGGGCTCCCGACCGAGCAGGGTAAAACGAACCCGTGATCGATTGGCCACTGGTTCGGGTGTATCCGTCTGGACTTCGGGTGGACGTACGAGTACCGGTCGTATCGTCGATTTCTATGAAGCTGGTGGTGCAGGTGAAGCTGCTGCCGACGCCCGTACAGGCGGCGGCACTTGAGGCGACCCTGCACGCCTGCAACCGGGCCGCTGACCACGTCGCCGCCATCGGCTTCGCGCGCGGGATCAAGGACCGCAACGGTTTGCAGAAGCTGCTGTATGCCGAGATCAAGGCCCGCTTCGGTCTCTCCGCCCAGCCTGCGGTGCGGGTGGTGAAGAAGGTCGCCGATGCCTACACCGCCCTGGCTGCGCAGGCGAAAGCCGGACGTCTGGGTCGGCCCTCCGCCAAGCGGTATCGCAAGGCAATCGGTGCAGCCCCTTGCTTCCGGGCTACGGCGGCGCAGCCGTTCGACGACCGCTGTCTGTCCTGGCAGGTCGATGCCCGCACGGTGTCGATCTGGACGACGCATGGGCGGATGAAGGGCGTGCGCTATACGGGGGCGGCCGATCAGCTCAAGATGCTGGCCGAGCACCGCAAGGGCGAGTCGGACCTGGTGTGCCGACGTGGCAAGTGGTTTCTGATCGCGACCTGTGACGTGTCCGATCCTCAGGTGTTCGAGCCGGTGGACTTCATCGGAGTCGACCGGGGCATCGCCAATCTGGCCACCACCTCCGACGGCACCAACTATCAGGGCCGCCGCCTGTCGCGCTACCGGCGCTGGCACGCTGTGAAGCGGGCCCAGCTCCAGGCGGTGGGTACCCGTTCCGCCAAGCGACTGCTGGCGCGCCGCGCCGGGCGCGAACAACGTCACGCCACGCAGGTGAACCACAAGATCAGCAAGGAGATCGTGTCCGTCGCGCAACGCACCGGTCGTGGCATCGCCGTCGAGGAGTTGGACGGCATCCGGGACCGGGTACGGCTTCGACGCGACCAGCGGGGCACGCTCTCCTCCTGGCCGTTCCATCAGCTGGGAAGGCACCTGGAATACAAGGCCCGCCGGGCCGGGGTGCCGTACCTCAAGGTGGATCCGGCCTACACCTCGCAGTGCTGCCCGCGCTGCGGGCACACCGAGCGAGCCAACCGGCCCGACCGGGACCGCTTCTCCTGTCGTCGGTGCGGTCTCGCTGGGCCCTCCGATCACGTCGCCGGGGTCAACGTGCGCAACCGCGCACGCTCGGTGTGGGCCTTCGTCAACAGGCCCGTCTCTGCTGCTGCTCCAGACTGAGCACTATCAGAGAGATGCGACCCGTGACCGTCCTGTCGTAGGGGGCAGTCGGGAGCGCGACGAGGTGTGAACGCAACCGAGTGCTCAAGCTCGGCCGTTCACGGCCGAGACGTTGACGAACGTCAACTTCATACTCGCCCAGTTCGAAGTGCAGGCCGGCAGGGTGGACCCTCGTGAGGCGAGGGCCAGCTGTTCTCCCCTCGGACTTGCCGAGGAGCGAACCGGGCATGTGGGGGAGCGAGTTGGAGGCGGACGGTCTGCTCGGGAGAGCGGCCGACCTGCCCATGAAGGAGCGTCGCCCGGCGCGGCCCGCGGATTCCGTCTTGACCGGATCACCGCGTCCGTGCTCGCTACTGCTTGTCCGACGGAGCCGCATCGTACGTCGACGTCCCCTCGTCGAGCAGCGGCGCTTGCGTCTTGAGGTGGGCGGGGGCCATGGCCCGCAGCGCGTGGTAACCCGTGATCACGACGATCGTGCCGAGGGCGATGCCGCTCAGCGAGAAGGTGTCGGTGAACTTCAGGGAGACGTCGCCGATGCCGATGATGATGCCCGCGGCGGTCGGCACCAGGTTCAGCGGGTTGCGCAGGTCGACGCCCGCGTTGATCCAGATCTGCGCGCCGAGCAGGCCGATCATGCCGTAGAGGATGACCGTGATGCCACCGAGCACGCCGCCCGGGATCGCCGCGACGATCGCGCCGAACTTCGGGCACAGGCCGAAGAGCAGGGCGAAACCGGCCGCCGCCCAGTACGCCGCCGTCGAGTAGACGCGGGTCGCGGCCATGACGCCGATGTTCTCGGAGTACGTCGTGTTGGGCGGGCCGCCCACGGCGGTGGAGAGCATCGACGCGGCGCCGTCCGCCGAGATCGCCGTGCCGAGCTTGCCGTCGAGGTTGTCGCCGGTCATCTCGCCGACGGCCTTCACATGACCCGCGTTCTCCGCGATCAGCGCGATCACGACCGGCAGCGCCACGAGGATCGCCGACCACTGGAAGGACGGGGCGTGGAAGGTCGGCAGGCCGATCCAGTCCGCATGGCCGACGCCGGAGAGGTCGAGCCGCCAGTGGTCGACGGCCTTGCCGCCGCTGTTCGGCGAGTGGATCTGCCCGAAGACCCGGTCGAGGACCCAGGAGATCCCGTAACCGAAGACCAGGCCGAGGAAGATCGCGATACGCGACCAGAAACCGCGCAGGCACACCACGGCCAAACCGGTGAACAGCATGACGAGCAGCGCCGTCCACTGGTCCGTCGGCCAGTACGTGGAGGCCGTGACCGGGGCGAGGTTGAAGCCGATCAGCATCACGACCGCGCCGGTCACCACCGGCGGCATCGCCGCGTGGATGATCCGCGCCCCGAATTTCTGTACCGCGAGGCCGACCAGGAACAGTGCGAGGCCCACGACGAAGACCGCGCCCGTGACCGTCGCGCTGGTGCCGCCCTGCGCCCGGATCACGGCGGCGACGCCCACGAAGGAGAGCGAACAGCCCAGGTAGCTGGGGACCCGGCCGCGCGTCGCGAGCAGGAAGATGACCGTCGCGACGCCGGACATCATGATCGCGAGGTTCGGGTCGAGGCCCATCAGGACGGGGGCCACGAAGGACGCGCCGAACATCGCGACCACGTGCTGTGCGCCGAGCCCGATCGTGCGCGGCCAGGAAAGCCGCTCGTCGGGGCGGACGACCGCGCCGGGAGCCGGCGTGCGCCCGTCGCCGTGCAGTTTCCAGCGCACGCCGAGGTCCATGAGAGTTTCCGCCTTCTGTGGTGGCCGTGAGGTGGGTGGTGCCTGTGCGGCTCGAAATGATCGCTTCATGTTAATGCGACGTAAGTGCGAGTTCGTACCGAGCCGCCGCCCACCTGCCAGGCCCTACGACGCGTGATCCGCCGCCCGCGCGGTGCTCGGCTCCGCCGCCCCCGTCCGCGTACGGTCGCCGCCGCGCAGCACCTTCGCGAACACCACGAGCCCGGCCGCCAGCACGGTCACCAGGCCGAACGACACCACCAGGCTGGTCGCGTCGGCGATCGTGCCGATCGCTGAGGGCGCGATCAGGCCCGAGGTGTACGTGATGGTGGCGACGCCCGCGATGGCCAGGCTCGGGTTCGGGCCGCTGCGCCCGGCCGCGGCGAAGCAGAGCGGCACCACGACGGCGATGCCGAGGCCCACCAGGCCGAATCCGGCCATCGCGACGCCCGGGTTCGGTGCGACCACCACGAGCAGCGCGCCGAGCGTGGCAACGACGCCGCTGACGCGCACCGTGCGCACCGCGCCGAACCGGTCCACCACCGCGTCGCCCGCGATCCGCGCCACCGCCATCGTGAGCGTGAACGCCGTGGTGCAGGCCGCCGCGAGCCCGGCCGATGTGCCGATCACGTCCCGCAGGTACACCGCCGACCAGTCCAGGCTCGCGCCCTCCGCGAACACCGCGCAGAACCCGACCGCGCCGATGAGCATCGCCGACTTGGGCGGCAGCGCGAAACGCGGCGGCGCCTCCTCTTCCTCCGTCGGCCGCAGATCGAGCACCCACCGGCAGACGACCAGGCCGACCACGGTCAGGACGACCGCGGCGATCGCGTGGTGCACGCGCGCGTCCGAGCCGAGATGCGCGGCGAGGGTGCCGCCGAGCGAACCGATCAGGGCGCCCACACTCCACATCCCGTGCAGCCCCGACATGATCGACTTGTCGAGCCGGGTCTCGGTCTCGACGCCCAGCGCGTTCATGGCGACGTCCGACATGCCCGCGGTCGCCCCGTACACGAGCAGCGCGGCGCACAGGGTGAGCACATTGGGTGCGAGCGAGGGCAGGATCAGGGCCAGCGTCCACAGCGCGAGCAGCCCGCGCAGTCCGGCGCGGGCGCCGAAGCGGTGGGTGACGCTGCCCGCCAGCGGCATCGAGAGCGAGGCGCCGATCGCGGGGAAGGCGAGGGCGAGACCCAACTGCCCCGCGCTCACGCCCGCGTGCTCCTGGATCCAGGGCACCCGCGTCGCGAACGACCCCGTCACGGCGCCATGGACGCAGAAGACGGTGGCGACGGCATACCGCGCCCGCTTCAACTCCCTTGATTTGTACGTCAGTTCCGGCATCCCGCAGGCCCTCCCCAAGTCTCCCTTGCGTGCCGCCGTAAACTATCAGGAACCCTGCCTGATAATGCCAGTGATATCCGCGTAGGATCCCGCCATGCCCGCATCGCCGAGAACCGCCCGAGCCATCAACGACCGGCTCGCGCTGCGCCTCCTCCAGGACGAAGGGCCGCTCACCGCAGGGCAGTTGAAGGAACGCACCGGCCTGTCCCGGCCCACCGTCGCCGACCTCGTCGAGCGGCTCACCGCGGCCGGTCTCATCGAGATCGTCGGCGAGGCGGGCGCCGAGCGGCGCGGCCCCAACGCCCGGCTCTACGGGATCGTCGCGGGACGCGCCCACCTCGCCGCGCTCGACGTGCGCACCGGGGGCGTACGGCTCGTCGTCGCCGACCTGCTCGGCACCGTGCTCGCGGAGGCGTCCGCCCCGGTCGAGCCCGGCGACGGGACCGGGGCCGCCGTCGAGCGGGCGGTGGAGCTGCTCGAACGTACGGCGAAGGAGGCCGGGGTCGAGCGGCTGCACACGGTGGGCGTGGGGGCGCCGGGGCTGATCGACCCGGCGACGGGTGAGCTGCGGGACTCCTCGGGGCTGCCGCGCTGGCACCGCCGCCTCGTCGCCGCGCTCCAGGAGCGGCTTCCCGCGCGGGTGCTCGTGGAGAACGAGACGAACCTCGCAGCCGTGGCCGAGCGCAAGGACGGCGCCGCGCGCGACCGCGACACGTTCGTGCTCCTGTGGCTGGGGCTCGGCATCGGCGCGGCGGTCGTCCTCGACGGCAAGCTGCGCCGCGGGGCGTCCGGCGGCACGGGCGAGGTCGGCTTCCTGCCGGTGCCGGGGACGGCTGGGCTGCCGTCCGCGTCAGGCTGCGACGGAGGTTTCCATTCACTGGCCGGCTCGGCCGCGATCCTCGAACTGGCCGTGGCACACGGGCTCGTGGGCCCGGGGGAGCCGCTGGAGCGGGCGGCCGACGTGGTGTGCGGCGCCGACGATGCCTTCCTGGACGCGCTGGCCGACCGGGTGGTGCTGGGCGCCGCCGCGGTGGTGGCCGTCCTCGACCCGGGCTGCGTGGTGCTGGCGGGCGAGATCGGCCGGGCGGGCGGGGCGGCGCTTGCGGAGCGCGTCGCCGCACGCCTGGCGGCGATGTCCCCACTGCTCACCGACGTACGAGCCGGTGAGCTGGGCGGCGGGGCGGTCCTGCGGGGCGCGTTGCTGATGGCCCGGGAGGTGGCCCAGGAGGCCGTCTATCCACGCGAGGCCACCCGGGGTTGAGCTTGGGGCTCTGCCCCATACCCCGCTGCTCAATCGCCGCAGGGGCTTGAAATGCACACCCCCGCGACCGCGACGCCGGTCAACGCCGCGCCAGGTACTCCGCGAACGTCACCTTCCCGGTGCGCCGCTCCGGCGTCAGATGCCCACCCGCCCGGAACGCCCGATACGCCTTCCCGGCCAGCGGAACCGAGACGACCGGACGCCGCTTCCCCACCGCCCCCAGATACGTACGCGCGAGATCCGCGAACGCGAGAACCTCGGGCCCGCCCATGTCCGCCACCCGCCCCGCCGGTGGCGAAACCGCCAACTCGGCCAGCCGGTCCGCCACTTCGGCCACCTCGATCGGCTGATCGCTGACACCGGAGGGCAACAGCACCACCGGCAGCTTCGCCGCGCCCCGCAGAATCGTCGCCACCAGGTCGTGGAACTGCGTCGCCCGCAGCACCGTCCACCCCAGCCCCGACTCCTCGACGAGACGCTCCACCGCGAGCTTCGCCTTGTAGTAGGGGAACGGGACCACGTCCACGCCGACGATCGAGATGTAGACGAGATGCGGGACCTCCGCCCGGCGCGCGGCCGCGATCAGGTTCGAGGCCGCCTTCTCGTCGCCGCCGGTCTGCGTCGTCGCGCAGTGCACGATCGCGTCCACACCGGTCACGGCCCGGTCGAGCGCGGGCCCGCCCTCGCGCAGGTCCACGGCGTACGGCTCGCTGTGCCTGCTCAAGCCCCGCACCTCGTGCCCCGCCTCGCGCAGCTGCTCGGTGACGCGCCGGCCGAGCGTTCCGGTCCCGCCGGTCACCAGGATCGTGGTCATCGCCGTCTCAACTCCTTCGTAGGGTGTGACATATTCCCGTGCGCGGGCGAAAACCATCGCCGCGGCCTGTGAGTCAGCCCACAGGGTTCGCATGCGTGCACGTCGAGGAGACGTGGCAGACTGGCGGTGTACCAGAAGCAGCGCACTCCGGGGTCGGTGAAAGTCCGAACCGGCGGTTACAGTCCGCGACCCGGTCACGATTTTTGTGGCTGGTTGACCAGGTGGAATTCCTGGACCGACGGTTAAAGTCCGGATGGGAGGCAGTGCGCGGCGGGCGGGCACGTGAGTGCGCGTCGCCGTCTGTTTCAGCGGTTCCCCAGGGGACCGGTGTCTACCGCGGCGTCGCCCCAGGTGTCGCAGTCCGTACGTTCTGTCGTCGTCGTACGACAGTGCCCCGGAGTCCAGGCCCGTAAAGGGAGGACCCGGGAAGTGTTCACCGGAATCGTCGAAGAGCTGGGCGAGATCACCGCCGTCGAGATGCTTGACGACGCGTGTCGCTTCCGTGTCCGAGGCCCCGTCGTCACCAACGGCGCCAAACACGGCGACTCCATCGCCGTCAACGGCGTCTGCCTCACCGTCGTCGAGCACGGGAACGACGAGTTCACCGCCGACGTCATGGCCGAGACCCTCAAGCGCTCCAGCCTCGGCGCACTCGCCACGGGCTCCCGCGTCAACCTCGAACGGCCGATGGTGGCCGACGGCCGATTCGGCGGGCACGTCGTGCAGGGCCACGTCGACGGGACGGGCACGATCGTCGGGCGCACTCCCTCCGAGCACTGGGAGATCGTCAAGATCTCGCTCCCGGCCGAGCTGTCGAAGTACGTCGTCGAGAAGGGCTCGATCACCGTCGACGGCGTGAGCCTGACGGTCGTCGAGGCCGCCGCCGACTACTTCACCATCAGCCTCATCCCCACCACCCTCGCCCTGACCACGCTCGGCGTGAAGAAGGCAGGGGACCCGGTCAACCTTGAGGTCGACATCATCGCGAAGTACGTCGAGCGGATGCTCGGATCCCAGGGCGGTGCGCGGTGAACTGGCTCAACACCGAAGCGTTCACGATCTTCGGCCAGCACATCCTCTGGTCCGACATGATCGGCAACACGATCGGCCTCATCGCCCTCGCGCTCGGCTGGCGCCGCTCCATATGGACCTGGCCCGCCCAGCTGATATCCGGCGCGATCCTGCTCACCGCCTTCGCCACCGCCCACCTCTCGGGCAGCGCGGGCAAGCAGCTCGTCGTCATCGTCGTCGCCCTGTACGGCTGGTGGCAGTGGAACCGCGGCAAGGGCCAGGCGCAGGACGGCTCCATCGCGGTCCGCTTCGCCACCTGGCGCGAGCGCGGCTGCCTCCTGGGCGCCGCCGCCGTCGGCACACTCGCCGTGGGCGGCCTGTTCACCGCGTTCCCGGCGCTGTCCTGGGACCCGTGGCCGGACGCGTACATCTTCGTCGGCACCGTCGTCGCCATGTACGCCCAGGCCCGCGGCATGGTCGAGTTCTGGTTCGCCTGGCTGCTCGTCGACCTCGTCGGCGTCCCCCTGAACTTCGCCAACGGCTTCGCCTTCTCCGGCTTCGTCTACGTCATCTACGGCGCGCTCGTCCTGTGGGGCATGCGCGACTGGTGGCAGCGCTCCCGCGCCGCCGCCCCCGCCACCACCTCGCTGGAAGGAGCGCGCGCATGAGTACGGCACCGAACCTCTACGAGGTCGAGGACCTGAGCCTCGACCCGGTCGAGATGGCCGTCCGCGACATCGCCGCAGGACGCCCCGTCGTGGTCGTCGACGACGAGGACCGTGAGAACGAGGGCGACCTCGTCGTCGCCGCCGAGAAGATCACGCCCGAGATCGTCGCCTTCATGATGAGCGAGTGCCGCGGCCTGATCTGTGCCCCGATGGAGGGCGCCGAGCTCGACCGGCTCGACCTGCCGCAGATGGTCGGCAACAACACCGAGTCGATGCAGACCGCCTTCACCGTCTCCGTCGACGCCTCCGGCGCGCACGGCGTGACGACCGGCATCTCGGCGGCCGACCGCGCGGCAACGCTGCGGCTGCTCGCCTCCGGCACCGCTGCGCCCGGCGACTTCGTCCGCCCGGGACACATCTTCCCGCTGCGCGCCAAGGACGGCGGCGTCCTGGTCCGCGACGGCCACACCGAGGCCGCCGTCGACCTCGCCCGGCTCGCGGGCCTGCGCCCGGCCGGAGCCATCGTGGAGATCGCGGGCGAGGACGGTGTGATGCTGCGCCTGCCCGAGCTGGTCCCGTTCGCCCGCAGGCACGGCCTGACGATCATCTCCATCAAGGACCTGATCGACTACCGCCGCACCTCCGAGCCCACGGTCAAGCGCGAGGCGACCGTCCAACTCCCCACCGCCTTCGGCGACTTCACGGCCTACGGCTACCGCTCCACGGTCGACGGCGTCGAGCACGTCGCCCTCGTCCACGGCGAGCTCGGCGACGGCGAGGAGGTCCTCGCCCGGATCCACTCCGAGTGCCTGACCGGCGACGTGTTCCACTCGCTGCGCTGCGACTGCGGCCCCCAGCTGGAGGAATCCATGCGCCGCATCGTCGAGGAGGGCCGCGGCGTCGTCGTCTACCTGCGCGGACACGAGGGCCGCGGCATCGGCCTCGTCTCCAAGCTGCGCGCGTACGAGCTCCAGGAGCAGGGCCGCGACACCCTCGACGCCAACCTCGAACTCGGCCTGCCCGCCGACGCCCGCGACTACGCGGCCGGCGCCCAGATCCTCGGCGACCTCGGCGTGCGCAGCCTGCGCCTGATGACCAACAACCCCGACAAGACCGACGCCCTCACCCGCCACGGCCTCAAGGTCGCCGAGCGGGAGCCGATGCCCGTCACGGCGGGCGAGCACAACCTGCGCTACCTGCGCACCAAGCGGGACCGCATGGGCCACGACCTGCCCTGGCTGGACGCCCCGCGGACGTCCGCCTGCAACAACCAGTAACCCCCTTTCGAACGACGTACGTACGAGGAGAAGCGCGTGAGCGGCAAGGGTGCACCCGAACTGAGCGTGAAGAACTGCGGAGACCTGCGCGTGGCCGTCATCGCGGCCCAGTGGCACGAGCAGGTCATGGACGGACTCGTGGACGGCGCCCTGCGCGCCCTGAACGAGCTGGGCATCAGTGAGCCCACCGTCCTGCGCGTCCCCGGCAGCTTCGAGCTGCCGGTCGTCGCCAAGGTCCTCGCGGGCCGCGGCTACGACGCGATCGTCGCGCTCGGCGTCGTCATCCGCGGCGGCACCCCGCACTTCGAGTACGTCTGCCAGGGCGTGACGAACGGACTGACCCAGGTCACCGTCGACACCGGCGTCCCCATCGGCTTCGGAGTCCTGACCTGCGACACCGAGGAGCAGGCCCTCGACCGGGCCGGCATCGAGGGCTCCAGTGAGGACAAGGGGCACGAGGCGGTCACCGCGGCCGTGGCCACCGCCACGACGCTCCGTACGATCGCCGAGCCCTGGCGCTGAGCGCCGGCCCGGGACGCGTAAAGTAGACGCCACCATGTCCAATAAGACGTTCGAGGAGCTCTTCACCGAGCTCCAGCACAAGGCAGCCACCGGCGACCCCGCCACTTCCCGCACCGCTGAACTGGTCGGCAAGGGCGTCCATGCCATCGGCAAGAAGGTCGTCGAGGAGGCCGCCGAAGTCTGGATGGCCGCCGAGCACGAGGGCAAGGACGCCGCCGCGGAGGAGATCTCGCAGCTCCTCTACCACGTCCAGGTGATGATGGTCGCCCGCGGCATCTCCCTCGACGACGTGTACGCGCACCTCTAGGCCGGCCAAGTCCGCGTATCCATCCCATCCGCAACTCACCCCTTACACAAAGGAATCCGACCTCATGCTGCGCATCGCTGTCCCCAACAAGGGTTCACTCTCAGGGCCTGCGTCGGACATGCTGCATGAGGCCGGATACCGGCAGCGCAAGGAGTCCAAGGAACTCGTCACGGTCGACCCGGACAACGAGGTCGAGTTCTTCTACCTGCGCCCCAAGGACATCGCGATCTACGTGTCCTCGGGCAAGCTCGACATCGGCATCACCGGCGAGGACCTGCTGATCGACTCCGGCGCCGAGGCCGAGACGATCCTGCCGCTCGGCTTCGCCCGCTCCACGTTCCGCTTCGCCTCGCGGCCGGGCGCCGTGAAGGACCTCGCGGACCTCGCGGGCAGGACGATCGCCACGTCGTACGAGGGCATCGTCGGCAAGTACCTCGCCGAGCGCGGCATCGACGCCAACGTGGTGCACCTCGACGGCGCCGTCGAGACGGCCATCGAGCTCGGCGTCGCCGACGCGATCGCCGACGTCGTCGAGACCGGCACGTCGCTGCGCAACGCCGGCCTGGAGGTCTTCGGCGAGCCGATCATGCGCTCCGAGGCCTGCGTCATCCGCCACAAGGGCGCGTCCGCCGACGAGGCCGCCGACCCGAAGGTGGACCAGTTCCTGCGCCGCCTGCAGGGCGTCCTCGTCGCCCGCACGTACGTGATGATGGACTACGACTGCCGCGCCGAGCACCTGGAGAAGGCCGTCGCCCTCACCCCGGGCCTGGAGTCGCCGACCATCTCGCCGCTGCACAACGAGGGCTGGGTCGCGGTGCGCGCCATGGTCCCGGCCAAGGGTGCGCAGCGCATCATGGACGACCTGTACGCCCTCGGCGCGCGGGCCATCCTCACCACGGCCATCCACGCCTGCCGCCTCTGAGGACGACCACCATGTCCGACCACCCCACCCTGCCCGTCACCTTCCGGCCGGGCCGCACCCGCGCCGTCCTGCACGCGCTCGGCGCCGTGTCCTTCGTGGTGATCACGATCGTCGCGCTGCTGCTCGGCGGCCTGAGCCCGGGGGAGAAGGCCAGCTTCGTCTTCACCGGCGCGCTGTTCTGGGGCGTGCTCTGGCTGCTCGGCCGGCCCAAGGTCGTCGCCGACACCGAGGGCGTCACGGTGGTCAACGTGGCGCGCAGCCGCCGCCTGTCCTGGGCGGAGATCGTCCAGGTCAACCTGCGCCCCGGCGACCCCTGGGTCTTCCTCGACCTCACCGACGGCACCAGCATGGCCGCCATGGGCATCCAGCCCGGCATGGCCAAACAATCCGCCATCCGCGACGCGAAGGCGCTCCGCGCGCTGACGGAGACAGCGCACACACGGTCGAGCAGTTCAAGCCCCGCCGGCGATTGAGGCGCGGGGTCCGGGGCAGCGCCCCGAGACGTCAACCCCGATGCAGGTGACTCCAGCGGGCGTAGCCCCTGCCACATCGGCCCCCGGCTTGATTAACCTGGTCCCGGGGCACGCCCAACGCGCCGCCCCGCCCCTGCCCGCCCCCGGCGGAGCCAGGGGCTCCCTGCTCACCAAGGAGTGACTCCCTCCAGCGATGGACGGATCGTCCGGTAGTACCTGCGCCGCCCCCTCCCGACAAGGCGCGCCCCGCGCGCTGACGTCCCCGGAGGCGGCGGCATGACCATCCCGTTGCTGCTCCTAGCGGCCGCTTTCCTCCTGATCCTCGCCAATGGCTTCTTCGTGGCGGCCGAATTCGGCCTCGTCACCGTGGAGCGCCCCGACGCGGAGAAGGCCGCGGCCGCGGGCGACAAACGCGCCCGTACCGTTGTCAACGCCCTCAAGCAGCTGTCCTTCCAGCTCTCCGGCACCCAGCTCGGCATCACCATCACCTCACTGGTCGTCGGCATGCTCGCCGAACCGGCCCTCGCCGAGCTGCTGCGCGGCCCCTTCACCGCCACCGGCCTGCCCGAGGGCGCCGTCGGCGGCTTCTCCGTCGTCGTCGGCATGCTGCTGGCGTCCGCCGTGCAGATGGTGATCGGCGAACTCGTGCCGAAGAACTGGGCGGTGTCGAAGCCGCTTCAGGTCGCCCGATTCGTGGCCGGCCCGCAGCACGCCTTCTCTCGCCTGTTCCGGCCGGTCATCGCCCTGCTCAACGCGGTGGCGAACCGGATCGTGCGCGCGCTCGGCGTGGAGCCCGCCGACGAACTCGCCTCTGCCCGCACCCCGGGCGAACTGGTCTCCCTGGCAAGGCACTCCGCGCAGGCGGGCGCCCTGGAACAGGACACGGCCGACCTGTTCGTCCGCACCCTGTCGCTCGCCGGACTGACCGCGCAGCACGTCATGACGCCGCGCGTGAAGGTCAGCGCGCTGCAGGCGTCCGCGACCGCCGAGGACGTGGTCAACCTGACCCGCGCCACGGGCCTTTCCCGCTTCCCGGTCTACCGGGAGCGGATCGACGAGATCATCGGCATGGTCCACCTCAAGGACGCCCTCGCGATGCCCGCGCACGAACGGCTGCGCACGCCGGTCGGTCGCATCGCACAACCCCCGCTGCTCGTCCCCGAGACCCTCCCCGTACAGCCCCTGCTGGCCCGGCTGCGCAGCGAGCAGCCGATCGCCGTCGTCGTCGACGAGTACGGAGGCACGGCCGGGGTCGTCACCCTGGAGGACATCGTGGAGGAGCTCGTCGGCGAGGTCCGCGACGAGCACGACGGACTCGACCTTCCCGAACTGGCGGTCGCCCCGGCCGAGGACGGCCGCCCCGCCTGGGACGCCGACGGCGCCTGCCGTGTCGACATCCTGCGCCGCATAGGCCTCGACGTCCCCGAGGGCCCCTACGAGACGGTGGCCGGGCTCGTCGCCGATCTCCTGGGCCGTATCCCGGCCCCCGGCGACAAGGCCGAACTTCCCGGCTGGCGCCTGTCGGTGCGCGCCGTCGACCACTACCGGGCCGAGCGCGTCCGCATCGTCAAGGCGGCGGACGCCCCGCTGCCCGTTCTGGAGGCGGCCCGATGAGCGCGCTGCAACTCGTCTTCGCCGCCCTGCTGGTCCTCGCCAACGGCTTCTTCGTCGGCGCGGAGTTCGCCCTCGTGTCGGTCCGCCGAAGCCAGATCGAACCCGTCCCCGGCAAGCGGGCCAAGCAGGTCCTGTACGGCCTGGAGCACCTGCCGCAGATGATGGCGGCGGCCCAGTTCGGCATCACCATCTGCTCGCTGACCCTGGGCGCGGTGGCCGAACCGACCGTGGCCCACCTCCTGGAGCCCGTCTTCGAGGCGGCCCACGTCCCGCACGGCATGATCCACCCGCTCGGGTACGTGATCGCGCTCGCGGCCGTGATCTTCTTCCACCTCGTCATCGGCGAGATGGTGCCGAAGAACCTGGCGATGGCGGCCCCGGAGAAGACGGCGCTGTGGTTCAGCCCCGGCCTCGTCGCCTTCGCCCGCCTCTGCAAGCCGGTCACCATCGCGCTTGGCGCCTGCGCCCGGCTGATCCTCAAGCTCTTCCGGGTCGAGCCGAAGGACGAGGTGGAGGCGGTCTTCACGAGCGAGCAGCTCAACCGTCTCGTGGAGGACTCGGGCCAGGCGGGTCTCCTCGGCCCGGAGGAACAGGAGCGCCTGGAGGACGCCCTGGAACTGGGTTCCCGCCCGGTGACGGACGTCCTGATCGACCGCGCCTCCCTGGTGACGGTCGGCCCCGCGGTCACCCCGGCCGAGATCATCGGGCTCACGGGCCGCACGGGCTACTCGCGCTTCCCGCTCTGCTCCGAGGACGGCGCGTTCATGGGCTACCTCCACATCAAGGACGTCCTCGACCTGATCGAGGGGCCCGACATCGACCGCGCGGTGCCGCAGCAGCTCTGGCGCCCCATGGCCACGCTGAGGTCCGAACTCCCGCTGGACGACGCCCTCACGGTCATGCGCCGCGCGGCCACCCACCTGGCCCAGGTCGCGGACGCCTCCGGCCGCGTGCTCGGCCTGGTCGCCCTGGAGGACGTACTGGAACTCCTGGTCGGCGAGGTCACCGACCCGACCCACCGAGAGCCGGAGCAGCCTCGGGTCCCGGTGGCCCGAAAGCGCGAGGGGGCGTTGGCGTAACCAAGCGGCCCGGCGGCAGGTGAGCAAGTCAAGCCCCGCCGGCGATTGAGGCGCGGGGTCCGGGGCAGAGCCCCGAGACGTCAACCCCGTTTCGGGCGCACAGGGGCCGTCCGCCACAGAGTCACCCGGCGGACGGCCCCCGCCCCGACAACACCTCGCCATACGCCTGCATCAAATCCGGCAACCGCAACGTCGCCAGATCATCCCGAGTAGGCTCCACCGCATACCCGGTAAGCCGCAGATCGCGATACGCACACGACTTCTCGTACAGCGTCCGCAGGAACCGCCCGTTCCCGAGCTCGTCGATCCACCCCTGGTCCACCACATGCCCGGCGATCGAGCGGAGCTCGTCCCGCGCCTCCTCGTCCCACACATCCCCGTTCTCCCCGGCCAACACCTCACCGATCGCGGTGAGTTCGAGCGGCCGGTACGACGGAAAGTCGACCCGCGTCGTGAACCGCGACGAAAGACCCGGGTTGGCCGCGAGCAGCCGGTCCATCCCCTCCGGATACCCGGCGAGGATCACCACCAGATGATCGCGGTTGTCCTCCGCCCGCTTCAGCAGCACCTGAAGCGCCTCGTCGCCGTACGCGTCGCCCTTCCCGTAGCCGGAGTTGGACAGCGCGTACGCCTCGTCGACGAACAGCACCCCACCGAGCGCCGAGTCGATGAGCTCATTCGCCTTCACGGCGGTCTGCCCCAGATACTCGCCCACCAGGTCCGCCCGCTGCGCCTCCACGAGGTGGTCCCCGCCGAGCAGCCCGAGCGCGTAGAAGACCCGCCCCAGAATCCGCGCCACGGTCGTCTTGCCCGTACCCGAGGGCCCGGAGAACACGAAGTGCCGCTTCGGCGGCTGGACCGGCAGCCCCTGCCCGGACCGCAGCCGCGCCATGTTCAACTGGGCGGACAGCGCCTTCACTTGGCGCTTCACGGGCTCCAGGCCCACCATCCGCTCCAGCTCGGTGAGCGCCTCCTCCAGGAGCACCGGATCCGTGCTGCTGGCCGGCGGCGGCGCGGGCACCGGCACCACGGCCTTCTGCCGCACCATGTCGGTGTCGTCCGCGGCCGCGCCCCCTGGAGGCGGCAGATCGGGGTCGGTCACCTTCAGGTTGCGCCCGTCGCTCTCGTACAGCGGATCGCCCGCGTCGCCGTCGCCCCCGTCCTGGTACCCGGTCATGGAAAGCGGCGTGAGGTCGGCCCCGTCGGCGAAGTCCCCGTACCCGTCCCCCTCGGCGATCGCCGCGAGCCGCGCGGAGGTGTCCATGAAGGCCGGATCGACCCGGTGCACCGCCCGGTACAGGGGGAGCGCGGCCGCCGAACGCCCCGTGCCCTCATGGGCCCTGGCCAGCCAGTAGCGCAGCTCCTTGCGCTGTGGCTGCTCGCTGCGACAGCGCATCAGGGCCGAGGAGAGCAGCGGCTCCGCCTGCCCGTACATCTCCAGGCGCACCCGGGCCATGCCGCCGAAGAGGCCGGCCTCGATGCCGAGCATCGGGTCGTTCGTCAACGGGTCGGTGTGTCGGACCAGTTGATCCCAGTCCTTCACCAGGTACGAGCGGCAGGCGTGCAGGAACCGCACCTGTGGATCCGCGTCGAACGGCGGCAGCGTGGCCAACGCCCGGTCGAGGTCGGGGACATGGCGTCCGTCCAGCCAGTGCGAGGCGTGCGCGAGCAGCAGGTCGCGCGAGTGCTCGAGCACCGGCTGCACCCACCAGCCCAGCCAGTACCAGGAGTTGAGTGTGCGCCGGTGGCGTACGCGCTGCTCGCCGAACCGGTCGCGGTGCCGGAACATGCGCAGCAGCGCCGTCGTCGTGTCGACGCGCAGGGCGTGCAGCCCGAGCCAGCCGTCGGCCATCCCAGGGTCCATCCGTACCGCCGTGCGGAATTCGTCCTCCGCCTGCGGATACGCACCCATGGTGTAGGCGTCGACGCCTCGCAGCCAGGCGAGGTCGGCCGGGCCGGCCTGTGCACCGGTGCCGAAGTCCATCACGTCCCCCACAAGCCGTGCCCCCGATGAACCGCTCTGTCATGGACGGGAGTTGTCACGATGCGGACAGCGAGCCGCCCGTAGACCGCACCGAGGGCATCGTACCTGCGGGGGCATGCCCGGCCGTAGGGCGCGACCCGGTCGGATCGGGGTCCGGGCGGGGGGATTCGGCGCAGGTGAACGCGGCGCCGGACGGTGACCCAGGGTGAGCGAAGCACGCCTCGGTGCGCTCGGCGAGGGGCATTGTGGGCAGAACGAAGCCCCCGATCACGGGGGAACAACCGGGGGCTTCGTGTCTGTAGGCGGACCCGAAAGGCCGCACATTGAGAACGTAAGTCCTGTACGGCCCCTCGGTCAAGCAGAGTTGGAGCTCTCGCGGAAAGTGGCGGAAGGGTGTTTCCAGAGGTTCACCGCACCGCTGGCGGTCCATCACCGTGAGTGACGGACGCCTTCAAGGGTGGGATCCCGCCAGGTCCTTTTCGCACCTCATATCCCTCCGGGCACTCGCGTACCAAGAGGTGCGCGAAGGGGAGGGACGGGTTCACTTGGAAGTGCTCCCGCTCCGCTGGGATCCAGCCGTCCCAGAACTCTCGCTGCGCCTCGCCGTCCCGGGCCCGCCCTCGCGCCCACGCCGCCTCACCGGGCATGTCGAGCCACAGCAACATCGCGAGTTCCGGCCGAAGTTCGCTCCGTCCCGCCCCCACGCCCTCGATCAGGACGACGTCCGAGGGAGGCAGCTCGCGCACGGCGTCGTAGCGGCGGGCATGCCAGTCGTACGTCTCGTAGCGCGCGGCCTCCCCGCGGGAGAGCGGGGCGAGGACCTGGGTGCGCAGGCGCTCGGTCCAGGCGAAGAGCGCGTCGTGGCTCGCGAGGTCGTCGAGGCGCAGGACGGGCGCCCCGCCGAGCGCCTCCGCGAGCCGCGCCGCGAAGGTCGACTTGCCGGAACCCGCGTGCCCGTCGATGCCGACGAGCCGCACGGGGCCGCAGGAGGGCGGCAGCCGGCGGATCCGGTCGGCGCAGTCGGCGAGGGGCACATGGTGGTAGCTCACGGCCGCAAGGGTACGACGCCGCCCGGATCGGTTTCGCGCACGCCGCCGCAGGTCATGCCAGTGGTGAAGACCAATATTTGTGCCGGTGACCCGCTGCGGAACGCTGGTGGAAATCCCGCCCCGGCGGCCATAGTTGGCGCACTCTGTCACGTCAGTCTCCGTCTCCGTCACGCCCGTCAGAACCGACGACCGAGGGATCAGCCGATGACCCGACCCGAAACCCCGTCCCCGCTCTCCCGGAGAACCGTTCTCGCGGCGGCGGCGGGCGCGGCGCTCGCCACGACGGCCGCGGCGGGCTCCGCGCGCGCCGCCGCCCCCGGGCAGCAGTCCGCACACGCCGCACGGAAGGGCGCCGTGAACCGCTCCGTGGACAACCGCACCTGGACGACGTCCGCCGACTGGCGCTCCGGCACCGCGCACGGCACGCGCGTCGTGGGCGGCGCGCGCCCCGGCGTGACGATCGGCGCGCCCGCCGGCACGACGACGTACAAGGATCCGCACCTGAACAAGACGGCCGAGTGGGAGTACGCCGAGTGGCTCTCGCCGGTCCACGCGCTCTCGGTCCCCGCCACCGAGGTCATCGCGTCCTGGAACGCGCACACCCCGAAGGGCACCTGGATCCAGATCGAACTCCGGGGCACCTACACGGACGGCGCCGCGACCCCCTGGTACGTGATGGGCCGCTGGACGGCCGGCGACGACAAGGACGCCGACATCCGGCGCACGTCCGTGGACGACCAGTCGGACGGGAAGTCGAGCGTCTGGACGGACACGTTCTCCATCGACGACGCGGCCTCGGGCCTGCGCCTGGTCTCGTACCGGCTGCGCCTGAGGCTGCTGCGCGCGCCGGGGTCGAAGGCGGCGCCCACGGTGTGGCGCCTGGGTGCGATGGGCTCGGACGTCCCGGACCGCTTCACGGTGCCCGCGTCCACGCCGGGCCTCGCCAAGGAGCTGAAGGTCCCGCGCTACTCGCAGAACACCCACGTCGGCCAGTACCCCGAGTACGACAACGGGGGAGAGGCCTGGTGCAGCCCCACGTCCTCGCAGATGATCATCGAGTACTGGGGCCGGAAGCCTACGCCCGCGCAGCTGGCCTGGGTGGACCCCTCGTACGCCGATCCGCAGGTCTGTCACGCGGCACGTTATACGTATGACTACCAGTACGAGGGCTGCGGAAACTGGCCGTTCAACGCGGCGTACGCGGCGACGTACAAGGACCTCCAGGGCGTCGTCACCCGCCTCTCCTCCCTCGCCGACCTGGAGAAGCTGATCGCGGCGGGTGTCCCGGCCATAACGTCCCAGTCGTTCCTCAAGGAGGAGCTGACCGGTGCGGGTTACGGCACGGCCGGACACCTGATGACGGTCATCGGCTTCACCGCCGACGGCGACGTGATCGCCAACGACCCGGCCTCGCCGAGCAACGCCGCGGTCCGCCGCGTCTACAAGAGACGCGAGTGGGAGAACATCTGGCTGCGCACCAAGCGCTACAACGCGAGCGGCAAGGTCGTCTCCGGCACCGGCGGCGTCTGCTACCTGTACTTCCCGGCGCACCCGACCGAGAAGCAGCGCAAGGCGCTGGCGGCGGTGGGCGTGCGCTGACCGCCCGGGGCCGTGGACGCGCGGCGCGCCGACCAGTGATGCGGGTCATCCGGTGACGACAGGGTTCACCACCCAGTCCGGGTGGCCCGGCATCGGCGGGGTCCTCGAGCCGTACAGCCACGGGCGCAGGAAGCCCGTCAGGTCGTGGCCCGCGGTCTTCGAGGCGAGCGCGATGTAGTCGGCCGTCGACGCCGTCTTCCCCCGGTACCGGGTGACCCACGCCCGCTCGATCCTCGCGAAGGTCTCCGCCCCGACCTGCTCGCGCAGCGCGTACAGGACGAGCGCCGAGCCGTCGTAGCGCATCCGCTTGAAGAGGTTCGGCTCCGTGGGTCCGGCGGGGGCGCCGTAGTCGTGGCGCCACTGGTCGTGGTTCTCGTAGGCCGTCCTCATCGCGGCCTCGAAGCTGTCGCCGCCGTGCTCCTCGGAGTACCAGCGCTCGTAGAAGCGGGCGTGGCCCTCGCTCACCCACAGGTCGGACCAGGTGGCGATCCCGACGCTGTTGCCGAGCCACTGGTGGGCCAGCTCGTGGACGAGATCGCGTTCGGCGTCGACCTTCGTGCCGAGCAGATCCGCCTTCGGGACGAGTGACAGCGTCTGCGTCTCCAGGGCCACGCCGAGGTCCGTGTCACCGACGAGGACGCCGTAGCGGTCGAAGGGGTAGGGGCCCAACTTCTCCTGAAGCCACGTCAGATGGCCGGGGGTCAGGTCCCGGTACTGCTTGGTCGGCGCCACGAGCGCGTCCGGCACGACATCGCGCAGCGGCAGCCCGCCCGGCCCCGAGCTGTCGATCAACTGGAACTTTCCGATGGCCAGTTGGACCAGCTGCGTCGCGATCGGCTGCTCGGATTCGTACGTCCAGCGGACCCGCCCGTCGCTCCGCTCGGCGCGGTCGACGAGACGCCCGTTCGCGACGGCCGTCCGGTCGGCCGGGGTGGTCACGCGGAACGTGACGGGCGCGCGCCGGCTCGGGTGGTCATTGGACGGGAAGATCATCTTGGCGCCGTTCGGCTGCGGGTACAGGACCGTCCCGTCGGGCGTCGGGATCCAGCCGTAGTTCTCGATCGCGTCGTCGCGGTGGCGTACCTGCGTCGGGTCGGCGGTGTACCCGACCTTCACGGTGAACGCGCTGCCCTTGGGGATCGGCGAGGCGGGCGTGACGATCAGCTCGTCGCCGTCGCGCCGGGTCTGCGCGGCGCGGCCGTTCACGGTGACCGAGTGCAGCTCGTTCCCGGCGAAGTCGAGGTCGAAGCGGGACAGCGCCTGCGTCGCCGTGGCCTTGACGGTGGTGGAGGCGGCGAACGGGGTCCGGGGTCCCTGCCAGTCGAAGTCGAGCGTGTAGTGGCGCACGGTGTAGCCCCCGTTCCCGTCGAGCGGGAACATCGGGTCGCCGAGGCCCGCGGCGCCCGGCGCCGGGCGGTCGGTGGCCGCCCGGGAGACGGCCGCCGGGCCGGTCAGCGACGCGGTGACGGTGATCGCCGCGGCGAGGGCGAGACGGGTTCTGCGGCGTGGTGTCCGGTACGTACTCATCGGGAACCTTCCGGTCGGACGGAACGCGTCGCAGTGTGGGACGCGCGACGCGGCGGCCCGGTTGTACGTGACCAAGGTCTCTGCGGCGCGGCGGCGATCCGATGGCAAGGTGGAGGAGGCGCCACGGGGAGCACGGGCGCAGCCGGGGGAGTCAGGACCATCACAGCGACCCGAGCGAGACGCCCATGACCGCACATTCCGCCACCGCTTCCACGGCCGCCACGCGCACGCGCACCGGCGGGCCCGACGACAACGGGCCGAAGATCCTCGAACACGTCCTGGGCTGGACCTTCGTCGTGGTCCTCGCGATGCTCGTCACACAGCTCGGTCTGATGTGACCGGTCCGTCGCCCACCGCGACGTGACGCGCACCGCCCCGGTCCTCGCCACGCGCGCGTGAGGACGCCTCGGGAAATGCCATACTGCGGCATTCGCAAGGAGTCCGAGACCAGGGCCGGAATTGAACACTAGCCACCAGCGAGTGCGCGGCACCGAACGCTCCGCCGCCCGCCGCGCCGAACTCATCGCCATCGGACGGAAGTTGTTCGCCGACACGTCCTACGACACGCTGTCCATGGACGACATCGCGCAGCACGCGGGCGTGGCCAAGGGGCTGATCTACTACTACTTCGAGTCCAAGCGCGGCTACTACCTGGCGATCATCGAGGAGTCCGTCGGCGAACTCGTCGACGGCGCGAGCAGCGTCGGTGACTTGACCCCCGTGGAGCGCGTGCACCGCACGGTGGAGGGCTATCTGCGCTACGCCGAGCGCAACCAGGCGGCGTACCGCACGATCGTCACGGGCGGCGTGGGCTTCGACGCCCAGGTGCAGGCCATCAGGGACGGGGTGCGCGACGCGCTGATCGCCACCATCGCGCGTGCCGCGTACGGGACTTCGCGGGTGCCGCGGCTCGCGCGGACGGCGCTGCTCGGCTGGCTGTGCAGTGTCGAGGGCATCACGCTCGACTGGATCGGCCATCACGAGCTCGAACGGGACACGGTGCGCGCCCTGTTGGTGCGCACGCTCGGCGAAACCCTGCGGGTGATCGAGGAGTTCGAACCCTCGTACCCCGCACCGGTACTCCCCTGACCACGCGCGGGTACGCGCGCGTGGTCAGGGGAGCGTGTGTGGGTGCTTTCCAGGGCGGTCGTCTGTGGGGCTAGTTGATCGACTTGATCAGCTCACCGTCCGAGGTGTCCCCGGACAGCTCCCAGAAGAACGTGCCGCCCAGGCCCTGCTCGTTCTTGTAGTCCATCTTCCCGGCGATGGTCTGCGGGGTGTCGTAGCTCCACCAGTTGCTCCCGCAGTGCGCGTACGCGGTGCCGCCGACCGTGCCGGTGGCCGGGCACTTGCTCTTGAGCTCCTTGTAGTCGTCGATGCCCTGCTCGTACTTGCCGGCCGCGGGCCCGGTCGCCGTGCCACCGGGAGTGTCCTGTGTGACGCCGGTCCAGCCGCGCCCGTAGAACCCGATCCCGAGCAGCAGCTTGGAGGCGGGCACGCCCATCGCCTTGAGCTTGGCGATGGTGTCCGCGGAGTTCCAGCTCGCCTTCGGGATCCCGTCGTACGTGGTCAGCGGCGAGTGAGGGGCCGTGGGCCCCTGCGCGTCCCAGGCGCCGAAGTAGTCGTACGTCATCGGGTTGTACCAGTCGACGTACTGGGCGGTGCCCGCGTAGTCGGCGGCGTCCAGTTTGCCGCCCTCCGAGGCGTCGGCCGGGATGGCGGAGGTGACCAGGTAGTCGCCGCCGAACTTCGCACGCAGCGCCGACATCAGGTTCTTGTAGGCGTCGCGCCCGCTGGTGTCGCAGGTGAGGCCGCAGGCGTTCGGGTACTCCCAGTCGATGTCGATGCCGTCGAAGACATCGGCCCACTTGGAGTTCTCGACCAGGTCGTAGCAGGACTGGGCGAACGCGGCCGGGTCCTTGGCCGCCTCACCGAAACCGCCCGACCAGGTCCAACCGCCGAAGGACCAGAGGACCTTGAGGTCCGGGTGCTTCTTCTTCAGCTTCAGCAGCTGGTTGAAGTTGCCGCGCAGCGGCTGGTCCCAGGTGTCGGCGACACCGTCCACGGACTGATCCGCCGTGTACGCCTTGTCGGTCGCGGCGTAGGCGTCGCCCATCGCGCACTTGCCGCCCTGGACGTTGCCGAAGGCGTAGTTGATGTGCGTGAGCCGGTCCGCGGAGCCTGAGCTCTCGACGTTCTTGACGTGGTAGTTCCGGTCGTAGACACCCCACTCGGTGAAGTATCCGACGGCCTTCGAGCCGGCCGCTTTCGGCTCGGTGTCGGTCTGCTGCTGTGCGGCGGCGCTGCCCGCTCCGGCGAGCAGCCCCGCGCCGAGGACGGCGCAACATGCGGCGGAGAGGAGGGTCTTGAGGCCCCTTCGGGGGAGGTGCGGTCTGAGCATCGTGTCTCCTCGTGGGGGAGGGGAGCGTGGGGGATCGTGCTGTGGACCTGCGCGCCGCACCTTAGAAGGACTAGACCAGTGGGGTCAATGGTACGAACCAATTCCGCCGCCGCCGAAAAACTTGGAGTAAGCGGTCGTTAACCAGTGACGGGCCGCTCCGGATCGGGAATACTCAACACGCCGCGGCCGCTTGGTCTGCGCTTTCCGTGATCCGGAAGGGCAGCATCGGCCCGGCACCGACCATCCGGCGACGCCCGCCCACCCGGCGGCCGCCGCCGCAGCGCCCGCCCAGGGAGGAGAGCGTCGCCATGCCGGAGCCAGGAGTCGAGCGTCAGTTGCCGACGGACGAAGCTCAGGATCTGATGCGGCTCGTCCGCGACATCGTGCAGCGGGAGATCGCCCCGCGCGCGGCCGAGGACGAGGAGGCGGGCCGCTTCCCGCGCGAGACCTTCCGCCTCCTCTCCGAGTCGGGACTGCTCGGACTGCCCTACGATGCCGAGTTCGGCGGCGGCGAGCAGCCGTACGAGGTCTATCTCCAGGTCCTGGAGGAACTCGCGGCCGCCCGTCTCACGGTGGGCCTCGGCGTCAGCGTGCACTCGCTGTCCTGCCACGCCCTCGCGAACTTCGGGACGAAGCAGCAGCGCACCGAGCACCTGCCCGACATGCTGGGCGGCGGCCTGCTCGGTGCCTACTGCCTCTCCGAGCCGTCCTCCGGCTCCGACGCGGCGTCCTTGCGCACCAAGGCGATCCGCGACGGCGACGCGTGGGTGCTCACGGGAACGAAGGCCTGGATCACCCACGGCGGCGTCGCGGACTTCTACACGGTCCTGGCCCGCACCGGCGGCGAGGGCGCGCACGGCATCACGGCGTTCCTGGTGCCCGGTGACGCGGCGGGGCTGAGCGCGGCGGTCCCCGAGAAGAAGATGGGCATGAAGGGCTCGCCCACCGCCCAGATCCACTTCGACGGAGTGCGGGTGAGCGACGCGCGCCGTCTCGGGGACGAGGGGCAGGGCTTCCAGATCGCCCTCTCGGCGCTCGACTCGGGCCGCCTCGGAATCGCGGCCTGCGCGGTCGGCGTCGCGCAGGCCGCGCTCGACGCGGCGGTGGAGTACGCGAAGGGGCGCACCCAGTTCGGCCGGCCCGTCGCGGACTTCCAGGGCCTGCGCTTCATGCTCGCGGACATGGCCACGCAGATAGAGGCGGGCCGCGCCCTGTATCTGTCGGCGGCCCGGCTGCGGGACGCGGGCAGGCCCTTCTCCAAGCAGGCCGCCATGGCGAAGCTGCTGTGTACGGACGCCGCGATGAAGGTCACCACGGACGCGGTGCAGGTCCTCGGGGGGTACGGCTACACGGCCGACTTCCCCGTGGAGCGCCTGATGCGCGAGGCGAAGGTGCTCCAGATCGTCGAGGGCACCAATCAGATCCAGCGCATGGTCATCGCCCGTCACCTCGCCGGTCCTGAGAGGGGCCGGCAGTAGGTAGCCCCGCGACGCCGCGGGACCTACTGCCGGGCGCTCTGCACCGCGCTGAACTGCCCGGGGCGCACAGTGGGCGCGATCAACCGCGCCCACTCCGGGTCCTCGCGCCCCGGCAGTGTCCTGCCGCGCTCGGTCCAGGCCGTCATCAGCGCCTGGTAGATCGGGGGGTTGTGCAGACGCGGCTGGGGCGGCTGCGGCGGCCGGGCCTGCTGCGGCCGGGGGAGCGGCTGCGGCCCCGCGGGCTGGAGCGCGGGAGGTTGCGGGGGTTGTGCGGCCGGGGGCGTGGCTGGCGGCGGGGGCAGTGCGGCCTGCGGGGTGCGCTGAACCTGTGACGTGTGCGGGGGCTGCTGTTCCTGTGGCACCTGCCGGCCCTGGGGAAGCGGGTGGGACGTGGGGGACTGCCGGTTCTGGTGAACCGATTCTGCGGTAACCGGCACGAGGATGCGCCTGCGTCGTCCCGTGGGCGCAGGTGCCGAGGTCTGCGTCGAGGTCATGCCCTTTCAACGAAAGAGGGATCGGCGAGGTCACCGGTTGACGAATTCGAGCGTCAGTTCACCCCAAACTCGTACGCGTGGCACGGGCCGGTCGAACATCTGGCCAGCCAAGCCGAGCTGACGTACCGTCAACTCCGCCGCCGGGCAGGCCGCACCCCTCCGGGCGACGCCAACCACCGTGCCCCCAGGGAGGTTTGCCGTGTCCGCAGACGAGGCCGTCGACCGTCCTGTCGCCTTCGACGAGTGGCCCATCCACCAGGTCCCGCTGTCGATGAAGCACGTCGCCACCAGCGACCGCAACGCCTACGACCGCTGCATCTTCCATCTCTTCGACCCCGAGGGCCGGTTCCTGCTCATCCTCGGCCTCGGCGTCTATCCGAACCTGGGCGTGATCGACGCCTACGCCACCCTGCGCATCGGCGACACCCTGCACGCGGTCCGCGCCTCCGACGCCCTGAGCGAAGAGACGCGGATGAACATGCAGGTCGGCCCGCTGAAGATCCTGGTCGAGCGCCCCCTCAAGGACTTCATCCTCAGCTGCGCCGCCGACCCGGACGACCCCGACGGGCTCTCGTACGAGATCAACTGGAGCGCCGACTTCCCGGCCCTGTGGGAGCCGCACCACACGCAGCGCAAGGGGGCGCGGCTCACCCTGGAGGGCAAGCGGTTCGTGCAGGCGGGGCGGTGCGACGGGTGGCTGCGGATCGGGGGCCGGGAGATCCGGCTGAGCGACTGGACCGGGACCAGGGACCGGAGTTGGGGGGTGCGGCCGGTGCCGGGCGAGGAGGGCGGCCGGCTCGCGCAGGAGTACCCCACCGAGGGCTTCCACTGGATCTGGGCACCGATCCGCTTCGACGACCGCTTCCTCATGGTGATCACCCAGGAGGACGCCGACGGTTACCGCACCCTGAACGACGCCACGGTCGTCCGCGAGGGCCACCGCGACCGCCAACTCGGCTGGCCGCAGACCGACATCACCTACCGGCCCGGCACCCGCCACCCCGAGCGCGCGGTCATCCACCTCATGGACCCGGTCGACCGCAAACCCCTCGATGTGGACGTCGAGATCCTCGCCTCCTCCCCGCTCGCCGTCGGCGCGGGCTACCCACCTGCCGACGACTGGCAGCACGGGACCTGGCGCGGTCACGACTGGTGCGAGCGGCGGACGTACGACCTGTCGGACCCGACGGCCCACCCCCGGGCCGCGTACGGGGTCATCGACCACGCCGCCCGCTTCACCCTCGACGGGCAGGTCGGGCACGGCATCTTCGAGCACGGGTCCTTCGGCCGCCACGATCCGAGCGGCTTCACCGGCTTCGACTCGGTGGCCCCGGCTCCCGAGCGGTCGTAACCACCCCTCACGGACAGGGAGTTCGGCGATGGCGACAGCACCGCGACAGCCCAGGCCCCGCACGTCCACCCGCGAGCCCGAGGAGATCGCCCGACGCCTGACCGCGTGGCTCGGCCACCGGCTGCCCGGGGCGAAGGCGGTGAACGTCACCGTCCCCGAGTCCAACGGCATGTCGAGCGAGACCCTGCTCTTCGACATCGAGCACCCCGAACCCCCCGTACGCGCCTGTGCGTTGCGGCTGGCCGCGGACCCGTCTGCGTACACGATTTTCCCGGTGTACGACATGCCGCGCCAGTACCGGACGATGCGCCTCGCGGCCGAGCGCACCGGGCTTCCGGTGCCGCGCGTGTTGTGGCTGGAGGAGGACGCCGGGCCGCTCGGCGCCCCGTTCTTCGTCATGGAACGGGTGGCGGGCCGCGTGCCACCCGACGTCATGCCCTATACGTACGAGGGGAATTGGCTGCACGAGGCGACCGACGACGAGCGGGAACGCCTGGAGGGCGCGAGCATCCAGGTGCTGGCGCGACTGCACGACGGCGTGCCGGCGGCCGAGGCGTCCTTCCTGGAACTGCCGGGGGAGGGAAGCCCCCTGCGCCGGCACGTGAATACCCAACGCGCCTACTACGCATGGGTGGTGAGGGGCCGCAGCCCCTCGCCCCTCATCGAGAGCGCCTTCGCCCGTCTGGAGGGATTGTGGCCGGAGCGGGAGGGCGCCCCGGTCCTCAACTGGGGCGACGCCCGCATCGGCAACATCATCTACGAGCAGGACGGGTTCGCACCCGCCGCCGTCCTCGACTGGGAGATGGCCGCGCTCGCCCCGCGCGAGGTCGACCTCGGCTGGACGGTGTACCTCCACCGCTTCTTCCAGGACCTGACCGAGACCTTCGGTCAGCGCGGCCTGCCGGAGTTCCTGCGCCGCGACCGCGTCGAGGCGCGCTACGCCCGGCTCACCGGACACACCCCGCGCGACATGGAGTTCTACACGCTCTACGCGGCCCTGCGGCACGCCGTCGTGATGCTTCGCGTCGCCTGCCGGCAGATCCACTTCGGCGAGGCCACCGAGCCCGCGGACCCGGACACACTGATCCTGCACCATGACAGCTTGCGGGCCATGGTGCGGGGCAGTTACTGGGCCGACAGGTCGTAGCGGGTCAGGCGGCGGCCCGGCGGTAGGGCTGGTCGGGCACCCGGATGGGGCGCGATCCGGCGCCGCCGGCGTGCGAGAAGGGCTGCGTACGCCAGTCGAGCCCCTGAGGGAGCGTCAACAGGAGGGCGGCGTCCTGCTCTTGGGTTCCCACCAGGTCGTCCGTGGGCAGGGCCGCCGTGACGGCCCTGCCGCTGCCGACGCAGACGGTGAGCCCGAACGGGTCCCACGGTGACGTCACATGGGCGTGCTCCGGCAGCACGTCCTCCTCCGCGAGGAGGGCGATGGCCTTGCCGCAGTCGGGGCAGGCCACCCGGTACATCTCGAACGTCTCATACCCGTCCCCCTCGTCCCCGGCCAGGTCGAAGGCGTCGGATTCGACGCCCTCCGGCTGGGGTTCGGCGATCGCCTGCTGGCGGCCGCGCGCGCCAGGACGTCCGGAACGCTTCACACTCTGCATGGGATTCTCCCCCTCGGGTGGGCCGGCCGCGGATGTCCATGAGGTGCGGCCTCGACCACAGCAAGCATTTCCCGGCTGCTCGTCGAGGTAATCACTCCATGCCGGTGGACACGGTCTGAGGCCTGTGGTGTTCGTCACATGCCGAATGAACTCGCCCGCCTGGCGGTAGACGTATCGCCCATCTCGATCCTTCAGGTATCCGTGGGGATCAAGGGACCGGTAGGTTCAGCGGCATGGAGGAGCTCGACCGACAGATTGTGCAGCTGCTCGTCAAGGACGGGCGGATGAGCTACACCGACCTGGGCAAGGCCACGGGCCTGTCCACGTCCGCGGTGCACCAGCGGGTGCGCCGCCTCGAACAGCGCGGCGTGATCCGCGGCTACGCCGCGGTCGTCGACCCGGAGTCGGTCGGCCTGCCGCTCACCGCGTTCATCTCGGTGAAACCGTTCGACCCGAGCGCCCCCGACGACATCGCGGAGCGCCTCGCGGGCGTCCCCGAGATCGAGGCGTGCCACAGCGTGGCCGGCGACGAGAACTACATCCTCAAGGTCCGCGTCGAGACGCCCCACGACCTGGAAAACCTCCTGGCCCGCGTCCGCTCCCTCGCAGGCGTCTCCACCCGCACGACGGTCGTCCTCTCCACGCCGTACGAGGCGAGACCCCCGCAGGTCTAGTCGTCGAGCCGATGCGGCCTGGCGGGACGGGGCCGGTCCGGGACGGGGGCCGGTCCGGGGCGAGGGCCGGTCGGAGGTGAGGGTCGGTCCGGGGCGAGGGCCGGTCCGGTGGGGCGGGGCGAGACCGGTTCGGCGCGGCGCTGAACGGCCTTTGGCCTTCGGCCTTCGGCCCTCGGCGTCGGGCGTCGGGCGTCGGGCGAGCGTCCACCTGTTTTATCTCCCCACTCACCCGCTCATCTCCCACCCACCCGCCCCCTCCGGGGGCGTCGGTCCGACGGGGTGCCGCCCGCGACTGGGTTGCCCGGCCGCCGGAGCGTCTCCTCACCCCTTTGCGGCCGTCGCTGGCCCCGCCTGGGGCGCCCGGCCGTCGGAACGTCTCCCTGCCCCGTACGGCCGACGTCACCCCGCCTGGGACGGCCCCCGGCCGTCGGAGCGCCTCCTTGCCCCGTACGGTCGTCGCCGCCCCGCTTGGGGTTGCCTGGTCGACGGAGCGCTTCCACGCCCCTTTGCGGTCGTCGCTGCCCCCGCCTGGGGTTGCCTGGCCGCCGGAGCGCCTCCCCGGTCCCTTGCGGTCGTCGCTGCCCGTGCCTCGGGCGCCCGGCCGCTGGAACGTCTCCCGCCCCTTTGCGGTCGTCGCTGCCCCCGCCTGGGGTTGCCTGGCCGCCGGAGCGCCTCCCCGGCCCCTTGCGGCCGTCGCCGCCCCCGCCTCGGGCTACCGGCCGCCGGAGCGTCTCCCTACCTCCTACGGCCGCCGCCGCTGCCTGGGGTGCGTGGCCGTCGGGCGCCTCCCTACCTCCTACGGCCGCCGCCGCCCCCGACTTGGGCAATCTGCCGCCTTGGGCGGCAGGGTGGGCAAGGCGGCGCACGGTGCCGCGCGACGGTGACGGAGGGCGCCGCCCCCGGCGACCCCCCGGACCCCCGGTGCCGCGTGACGATGAGAAGGGCGCCGCCCCCGGCGGGCCCCTGGGCCCCAGTGCCGCGCGACGGTGACGGAGGGCGCCGCCCCCGGCGACCCCCCGGACCCCCGGTGCCGCGCGACGAGGAGAGGGGCGCCGCCCCCGGCGCCCCCCGGCCCCCCGGTGCCGCGCAATGATGAGAAGGGCGCCGCCCCCGGCAGGCCCCCAGACCCCCGGCACCGCCCGAAGATGACGGAACGCCCCGCCCCGGCACAGGTCAAAAAGCCCCGCGTCCACCACCCCCCGCCACACCCCACCCCCCGGACACGGGAAACTGTCACCATGAGCACGCCCCCCACCCCCCGCACCGTCCTCCTTCGGCAAGGCGAGATCCACAGCCCGGCCGACCCCTTCGCCACCGCCATGGTCGTGGAGGCGGGCCACATCGCCTGGGTCGGCTCGGAGGGCGCCGCGGACGCGTTCACGGACGGCGTGGACGAGGTGATCGACCTCGACGGCGCCCTGGTGACCCCCGCGTTCACCGACGCCCACGTCCACACCACGTCGACCGGCCTCGCCCTCACCGGCCTCGACCTCACGGCCGCCCGCACCCGCGCCGAAGCCCTGACCCTCGTACGGGAACACGCCGCCGCCAACCCCACCGACCGCGTCCTCCTCGGCCACGGCTGGGACGCCGCCCGCTGGCCCGACCGCACCCCCCTCACCCGCGCGGAACTCGACGAGGCCACGGCGGGCCGCCCCGTCTACCTCTCCCGCATCGACGTGCACTCGGCCGCCGTCAGCACCGCCCTCCTCGACCTCGTCCCCGGCATCGCGGACCGCCCCGGATTCGCCCCTGAGGGCCCTCTCACCCGCGCCGCCCACCACGCCGTCCGCGCCGCCGCGCTCGCCGCCGTGGGCCCCCAGCAACGTACGGAGGCCCAGCGCGCCGCACTCCAGCACGCCGCGTCGCTCGGCATCGGCTCGATCCACGAGTGTGCGGGCCCCGACATCTCCTCCGAGGACGACTTCACCGGCCTGCTCGACCTCGCCCGCTCCGAGCCGGGCCCGCGCGTCGCCGGCTACTGGGCGGACCGTGACATCGAGCGCGCCCGCGCCCTCGGCGCGCTGGGCGCCGCGGGCGACCTGTTCGTCGACGGCGCCCTCGGCTCCCACACGGCGTGCCTGCACGAGCCCTACGCGGACATCGCCGACGCGCCGCACAACGGCACCGCCTACATGTCGGCCGCGGAAATCGCCGCCCACGTAGTCGCCTGTACGGAGTCCGGCCTCCAGGCCGGCTTCCACGCCATCGGTGACGCCGCCGTCACCGCCGTGGTCGACGGTATGCGCGCCGCCGCCGAAAAGGTCGGCCTCGCGCGCGTACGCGCGTCCAGGCACCGCGTGGAGCACGCCGAGATGCTCACCCCCGAAACCGTCGCCGCCTTCGCGGAGTTCGGCCTCACCGCCTCCGTACAGCCCGCCTTCGACGCCCTGTGGGGCGGCGAGGACGGCATGTACGCCGACCGCCTCGGCGTGGAGCGTGCACGCACCCTCAACCCGTACGCGGCCCTGCTGAAGGCCGGCGTCCCGCTCGCCTTCGGGTCCGACAGCCCGGTCACCCCGCTCGACCCGTGGGGCACGATCCGCGCCGCCGCTTTCCACAGGGCGCCCGAACACCGCGTCTCCGTACGCGCCGCGTTCACCGCCCACACGCGCGGGGGCTGGCGTGCCGTCGGCCGCGACGACGCGGGCATCCTCGTCCCGGGTGCCCCCGCCGACTACGCCGTCTGGCGCACGGACGAGCTGGTCGTGCAGGCGCCGGACGACCGTGTGTCCCGCTGGTCGACCGACCCGCGCTCCGGAACGCCCGGCCTGCCGGACCTCTCCCCGGGAGTCCAACTCCCGGTCTGCCTGCGGACGGTGGTCTTCGGTCAGACGGTCTTCGTAGGGCCGGACGAGTGATAACCGGGGCGCCACGACTTCGATCTTGCCGCGCCACGGTCCCGTGCGACCTGCGAATCCTCCGCGCTGACCAGGGCAGTTCACAGAGAGCCGCAGGTCGAACGCCTGTTGACAAGGCGCGGCTGTCGGCGGGTAGGTTCGGCCGGGTCCACCACCTCCAGGTACGACCGGGGAAATCCAGGCAGTCGTAGAACGCAGCTGGGTCAGGGGGTGGTGCGCCGCACCGGCGCACCACCACTGGGAGCCAGGCCCAGCGCCCGCGCCACGGGGCGCTGGAACGTTCCGGCCGGTCGGCCAGGTGCGACCCGGGTGGGGCCCGGGCGTTCAGTAGACAACGGCTTTCGGTCGACCCGCAGCCAGCGGGCCCCAGGTCGGCCCGAAGGACGCCCGGCCCCGATCCGCAGTATTCGTCGATCCGCAGTGATTGGTTCCGTTTCCGGCCCTCCCCAGCTGACCCAGGGCGCCTTATCGGCGTGAACTGGGGTGCTCGCTATGGTGGTCCCCCTGTGGACGGAAGTTTTAAGGGGAAGCTGTGAGCGACGGCGGCGGGCGGAAGTTCGGCCCTCTGGGTACGACCTTGGTGATCATCCCGACCTATAACGAGGCGGAGAACATCAAGCCCGTCGTGGGCCGCGTCCGGGAGTCCGTGCCCGCGGCGCACGTCCTGATCGCCGACGACAACAGCCCCGACGGCACCGGCAAACTCGCCGACGAGCTGGCCGCCGACGACGAGCAGGTGCACGTCCTGCACCGCACCGGCAAGGAGGGCCTGGGGGCCGCCTACCTCGCGGGCTTCGCCTGGGGCATGGAGCACGGCTACGGCGTCCTGGTCGAGATGGACGCCGACGGCTCCCACCAGCCGGAGGAGCTGCCCCGCCTGCTGACCGCGCTCAAGGGCGCCGATCTCGTCCTGGGCTCGCGCTGGGTCCCGGGCGGGCGCATCGTCAACTGGCCCAAGTCCCGCCAGTTCATCTCCCGCGGTGGCTCCACGTACTCGCGTCTCCTCCTGGACGTCCCGATCCGAGACGTCACCGGCGGCTACCGCGCCTTCCGTCGCGAGACCCTGGAGGGCCTCGGTCTCGACGAGGTCGCCTCGCAGGGCTACTGCTTCCAGGTCGACCTGGCCCGTCGAGCGGTGCGGGAGGGCTATCACGTGGTCGAGGTCCCCATCACCTTCGTGGAGCGCGAGCGGGGAGACTCCAAGATGAGCAAGGACATCGTCGTCGAGGCGCTGTGGCGGGTCACCACGTGGGGTGTGGGGGCGCGGGTGGGCAAGGTCCTGGGCCGCAAGCCCGGCGATCGCTGAGAGCGATCTTGAACCCCCGCTTATGCCAATCGCATCCGACCCCAGGCAAACTGGGTGCATGACCACTGGCACTCCGCCTCGCAATCCGTCCACCGGAGCCCGGCGCTCCCGGCTCCGCAGATTTCTGCCGCTCGGCGTCGCGGCCTGGATGGTCCTGGAGATCTGGCTGCTCACGGTGGTGGCGGGCGCGATCGGCGGCTTCACGCTCGGCATCCTGCTGGTGGCCGGCATCGTGCTCGGATCCGTGGTGATGAAGTCCGCGGGGCGCCGCGCGTTCAAGAACCTCACCGAGACGCTGCAGCGCCAGCAGAGCGGCTCTCCCGAGGCCTCCAAGCCCACTGAGCGGCGCTCGCAGGGCAACGGGCTGCTGATGCTCGCGGGGCTCCTCCTGATGATCCCTGGGCTGGTCTCGGACGTTCTCGGCCTGCTGCTGCTCGTTCCGCCGCTGCGCACGGCGCTGAGCCGGTACACGGAGCGCAAGGTCGAGCGGAAGATGGGCGCGGGGGTGGGCCAGGGACCGCTCGGTGACGCGTTCCAGCAGGCCCGGATGCGGCAGTCCGGCTCCACCGTGATCCAGGGCGAGGTCATCAGGGACGACGAGCGTCCGGGCCCGCGCGGGGACGACACGGACCCGCGGCCGCCGCTCACCCCCTGAGGGGACCACGGCGGGCTGAGCCAACCACGACGAACGGCCGGGGCCGGACACACGGTGTGTGTCCGGCCCCGGCCGTTGTGCGGTGTGCCTCTGGGAGTCAGGCCGACTTGCGGCCGCTGTTGTCCCGCGGGTGCACCGCGATGTTCATCGCGCCCGAACGCAGAACTGCCAGACGCTCCTCGAGGACCTCTTCGAGCTCCTCACGGGTGCGCCGCTCCATCAGCATGTCCCAATGCGTACGAGCCGGCTTCCCCTTCTTCTCCTCAGGGCCGTCACCGTCCACGAGGAGTGCCTGGGCCCCGCAGACCTTGCACTCCCACTCCGGCGGAATTTCGGCCTCCACCGAGAAGGGCATCTCAAAGCGATGTCCCTTCTCGCATGCGTACTCCACGGCCTGGCGCGGGGCCAGGTCGATGCCGCGGTCCGTCTCATAGCTGGTCACTACGAGGCGTGTGCCGCGAAGAGCTCGCTCACTCATGAATCGTGCCTCCCGGGCTTGTCGCCCACAGGACAGGTGTCGCTGTCGTCGTCATCCGGTCAACGTCCGGTCGGCGGTAAAGATTCCCGGTTCCCGGGTCATGCGTCGCCGTCGTAGCCGCCCCTTGTTGTACCCACCGGTGACCGGTTTGTCACATCTCACGCAGGATGTCACCCAACGTTTCGCGATCTAGACGTGCAGTAACGGTACGCCTGGCAGGCCAACCGCGTACACTACCGGGATTTGCCTTCAGGTGCTAAATCCGGGCCGGTACGGAATTGCCCGCGTCGCGCACCGCCTGCTGGACCGGAACTCTCGCGAGCAGGACAAAACCGATCACGAAGAAGGCCACAAGGGACACGATCGCGTCGCGATAACTCCCGGTCAGCTGGTACGCGAGGCCGAACACCAGGGGCCCCACCCAGCTCATCCCGCGGTCGCTCATCTCGTACGCGGAGAAGTACTCGGCCTCCTTGCCGGCCGGCACGAGGTGCGAGAACAGCGAGCGGGACAGCGCCTGGGTGCCGCCCAGGACGAGCCCGATGCCGGCGGCGAGCGCGGAGAACCAGGCCGGTGCCCCGGCAGGCAGGAAATAGCCGGCCCCGATCGTCACCGTCCACGCCACGAGAGAGCCGAGGATCGTGCGCTTGGCGCCGTACGTACGGGCGAGGCGGCCCATCGCGAGCGCCCCGGCCACCGCCAGGAGCTGCACGAGGAGCACCGCCACGATGAGCGTCGACTGGCCGAGCCCGAGTTCCTCGGAGCCGTACACGGAGGCCTGCGAGATCACCGTCTGTACGCCGTCGTTGTAGACCAGGTAGGCCAGGAGGAAGGAGAGCGTCAGCGGGTGGCGGCGCATGTCCTTCACCGTGGCCAGCAACTGCCGTGGGCCGGAGGCCGTACCACCCGGCGTGGCCTGTGTACGCCGGTCGCGCAGGCGGCGTAGCGGCACCACGGTGAACGCGCCCCACCAGACGCCCGCCGAAGCCAGGCAGATGCGTACCGCCGTCGACTCGGAGACACCGAAGGTGTCGTGGGCCGTGTACAGCACCAGGTTCGCCATGAGGACGAGAGCGCCCGAGGCGTAACCGAAGGCCCAACCGCGCGTGGAGACCGCGTCGCGCTCCTGTGGGGGCGCGATCTGCGGCAGGTACGAGTTGTAGAGCACCATCGAGACGGCGAGCGAGGAATTCGCGACCACGAGGAGAAGGCCGCCCAGGAGATAGCGGTCACCGTCCAAGAAGAACATCCCGGCCGTCGCCGCCGCGCCTATGTAGGCGCAGAGCGCGAGCAACGGCTTCTTGCGGCCCGTACGGTCCGCGGCCGCGCCCGCGAGGGGCATCACGAAGATCGACAGGATCACCGACAGGGAGACCGAGTACGCGAAGAACGAGCCCGCGCGGACCGGGATGCCCAAGGGGTGCACAAAGCCGTCCGCGTCCGCCGCGGCCTTCGCGATCGAGGTCAGATACGGCCCCAGGAACACCGTCAGGACACTGGTCGAATAGACCGAGCACGCCCAGTCGTAGAAGTACCAGCCGCGCTGCTCGCGCTTGCGCTCGGCAGCCGCGGACGCCCCCTGCGTCGCCTCCGGCGCGATCTCGGTGCCCACCCGTGTCCCCTTGCCGTCCCCGCCGTCCGGCGCCGCGGGATGGCGGTCAGACCCACGCCCCCCGGTCCTTGAGGACGTCCCGCAGCGTCTCGATGTGATCGGAAACTATGCCATCGACCCCGAGGTCGAGAAGCCGCCGCATCTCCTTCTCGTCGTTCACCGTCCACACGTGGACCTGCAGCCCGCGCGCGTGGGCGGCCCGCACGAAGCGGTGGTCGACCACAGGAACCCCCGAGTGCGCCACCGGCACCTGGGCGCAGACCGCGGAGCGGCGCAGCGCGGCCGGAATCCCGTACGAGCGAAGGCGCAGGCCCAGCACGCCTCTGGTGCCGTACGACGTGGCGAGGCGGGGGCCCGCGAGCGCCTGCGCGCGGGCGACGCGGGCCTCGGAGAAGGAGCCGACGCAGACACGGTCCCACGCGCGCGTGCGGCGCAGCAGGTCGAGGAGGGGCACGAGGGCGGGTTCCGCCTTGACGTCCACGTTCCAGCGCACGTGCGGGAACGACTCCAGCAACTCCTCGAAGAGCGGCACCGGTTCGGTGCCCGCCACGCGCGCGTGGCGCACCGTGGACCACGGGAGGTCGGCGATCCTCCCGCCGTCGTCCGTGACCCGGTCCAGCGTGGTGTCGTGGAAGGCGACGAGGCGCCCGTCGGACGTCGCGTGCACATCGGTCTCGATGTAGCGGTAGCCGAGCTCCACGGCACGGCGGAACGCGGCGACGGTGTTCTCCAGGCCGTCCGCCGCTCCGCCCCGGTGGGCGAGCGCGAGCGGACCCGGGTGGTCGAGGTAGGGATGGCGTACGCGCGAGGTCACCGTCGCAGTATGGCCCGCAGAGGTGAGCCGCCGGCGACCGCGGGGGAGCCGGCGGGCGATGCGGGGACGGCGAAGACGCGCAGGAAGAACTGCGCCAGCGGGCCGATCGACAGGGCGTACAGGACCGTGCCGACGCCGATCGTGCCGCCGAGCAGGAAGCCGCTCGCCACGACGGCGATCTCGATGACCGTGCGCATCAGGCGGATCGAGCGGCCGGTGCGCTGATGGAGTCCGGTCATCAGGCCGTCGCGCGGGCCGGGACCGAACTTCGCCGCGATGTAGAGCCCGGTCGCGGCGCCGTTGAGCACGATGCCCGCCAGCATCAACGGGATGCGCACTCCGTAGGAGTGCGGATCCGGGACGGCCGCGAGCGTGCCGTCGATCGCGAGGCCGACCACGAAGACGTTCGAGACGGTGCCGAGGCCGGGCCGTTGCCGCAGCGGGATCCACAGCAGCAGCACGACCGCGCCCGCGATGATCGACACGACACCGATGGAGATGCCCGTCAGCTCGGCGAGCCCCTGATGCAGCACGCCCCAGGGCTCCAGGCCGAGACCCGCCTCCACGAGGAGCGCCGAACTGGCGCCGTACAGCGCGAGACCTACGTAGAGCTGCACGAGGCGGCGGACGAGCGGGCCGCCGGGCGACGGGACGGACGGAGACGCGGACAAGGTGAGCCCCTCTGTGGTGGTAGTGGCCTGACGCATGACACTGTGTGGCGTGGAATCGGATGCCAACCATGGCCAATTCGAGGAAGGTGGACTGGCTCGCATGGCCCAGTGGACTTCGGCGATCGGCTCGACCCAGCTCGCCCGGCTGCTCACCTCGCAGCAGCCGCGCCCCGCGGGCCCCGGCACCCGCCGCCCGCCCGCCTACCGCGCCCTCGCCGACGGCATCCGCCTGCTCGTCCTGGAGGGCCGTGTCCCGGTGGCCACGCGCCTTCCTGCCGAGCGCGAACTCGCCCAGGCACTCTCGGTGAGCCGCACCACCGTCGCGGCCGCCTACGAGGCGCTGCGCGGCGAAGGATTCCTGGAGTCCCGCAGGGGAGCGGGCAGCTGGACCGCCGTGCCCGCCGGGAACCCGCTGCCCGCGCGCGGCCTGGAACCCCTGCCGCCCGAGGCCCTCGGCTCCATGATCGACCTCGGCACGGCGGCCCTGCCCGCCCCCGAACCATGGCTGACCCGCGCCGTACAGGGCGCCCTGGAAGAACTGCCGCCGTACGCCCACACCCACGGCGACTACCCGGCGGGACTGCCCGCACTGCGCACCATGATCGCCGAGCGGTACACCGCGCACGGCATCCCGACCATGCCCGAACAGATCATGGTCACGACCGGCGCGATGGGCGCCATCGACGCGATCTGCCACCTCTTCGCGGGCCGCGGCGAACGCGTGGCCGTGGAATCACCCTCGTACGCGAACATCCTCCAGCTGATGCGCGAGGCGGGCCTCAGGCTCGTGCCCGTCGCCATGGCCGACGGGCTCCAGGGATGGGACCTCGACCGCTGGCGCCAGGTGCTGCGCGAGGCGGCGCCCCGGCTCGCCTACGTAGTCGCCGATTTCCACAATCCGACGGGCGCGCTCGCCGACGAGGAGCAGCGTCGCTCGCTGGTCGACTCCGCGCGCGCGGCGGGCACCGTGCTGGTCGTCGACGAGACCATGACCGAGCTGCACTTCGACGGGGACAGCGGGGGCGCGGCCATGCCGCGCCGGGTCTGTGCGTTCGACCCCGCGGGCTCCACGGTGATCACGGTCGGCTCGGCCAGCAAGGCGTTCTGGGCGGGCATGCGGATCGGCTGGGTGCGGGCCGCGCCCGACGTCATCCGCAGCCTGGTCGCCGCGCGCGCGTACGCGGACCTCGGCACCCCGGTCCTGGAACAGCTGGCGGTGAACTGGCTGCTGAACACCGGAGGTTGGGAAGAAGCCGTCGCACTGCGGCGCGCACAGGCGCTCGGGAACCGTGACGCGCTGGTGACCGCTGTGCGGCGGGAGCTGCCCGACTGGGAGTTCGACGTGCCGAACGGAGGTCTCACCCTGTGGGTGAAGGCCGGCGGCCTTTCGGGCTCCCGCCTCGCCGAGCTCGGCGAGCGGGTCGGGGTGCGCGTCCCCTCGGGGCCCCGCTTCGGCGTCGACGGCGCCTTCGAGGGGTACGTACGGCTGCCGTTCACCGTGGGCGGCGCCGTGGCCGACGAGGCGGCGGCGCGGCTCGCGGCGGCGGCGCAGCTCGTCCGGGACGGTCAGGGTGCGGGCGGGGACGTGCCGCGCACCCTGATCGCGTAGCAGACCGCTGCTCTCGTGGGAGAGCGATGCTGCTTTCGTGTAGCGCCTTGCTTTCAGCGCTCGGCCAGCGCCTCGGCCTCCTCGGGCACCGCCTCGACCGGTGCCTGAATGGCCGCGTCGGCCGGCGTGCTGCGCTCCGGGAGGAGCGCCGTGACCGCCTGCCGGTGGGCCTCGCTGGTCGCCTCGTCGTACGGGTCCGGGGTGGCGGGGACCTGGAGGCGGTGGACCGGCCCTGTGCCCAGGCGTGCGTAGCCGCGGCCCGCCGGGATGTCGGCGGTGGGCGTCGTCTGCGGCACGGTGCCGAGCACGTCCCGCAGCTCCTCCGGGGCGGCCGGGCCGAGCACCACGCGCGCGCGGGTGTGCTGCCGGACCGGGTCGATCAGGGCGTCGAGGCTGTCGAACTGCTCGGCCACGACGACCGTCACGCCGGCCGCGCGGCCGTGCCTGAGAGGTACCTGGAGCAGCGTCTGCGGGTCCTTGCGGCCGTCCGCGGCGGCGAGGTGACCCAGGGCGCTGGGTCGGTCCAGCAGGACCCACAGCGGGCGCTTGATGTCGTCCGGGGTGGGGTGCCCGGCCTGTCGCGCCCGGTTCGCGGAGATCAGCCGCCGCTCCGTCTCGTGCGCGGCCCATTCGAGACTGGTCAGCGCCCCGGCGAGCCCGCACTCCACGGCGAGGACCCCGGAGCGGCCGACCAGGCACGCGTAGTCGCCCGTGCCGCTGCCCTCGACGACCAACACGTCACCGTGGCGCAGCGCCTGCAGCGCCACGGAACGCAGCAGGGACGTCGTGCCGCTGCCCGGCTGCCCCGCGATCAGCAGGTGCGGTTCGGTGGAGCGGACGCCGGTGCGCCACACGACGGGCGGCGCGTCCCGCTCCTCCTCGCCCGCCAGTACCGGCAGCGTGCGCTGGACGCCGGTCCCGTCGGTGAAGCCGAGGACGGTCTCACCGGGCGAGGTCACGAAGGACTGGGCGGCGATGTCCGTGGGCAGCGGGTCGAGCACGTTCACCGTCAGGTGGTTGCCCTCCTCGTCCCACGCGAAGTGGTACTCGCGGCTCCGGCCGAGCTTGGCGTGCAGCAGCTGCTCGATCCGGGCCCGCGACGCCGCCTCCCCGTCCGTGAAGTACGCGGGGTAGCGGATGTCGATCCGGTCGACACGGCCGTCGCCGTCGAAGTCGAACGTCTCGAAGGCCTTCTCCCAGTCGCCCCCGTGCGCGTACAGCGGGCTCGGGTCGTCGGCTACGGAGAAGTACGGTACAAGCGCCTCGTAGAGGGACGAGAGGCGCTGTACCTGCGAATCGTCGGGGCCGGTCTGCTCCGGCTGCTTCGGATCGCGCCCCTTCCATCCGGCCGCCGCCATCAGGGTGATGAGCGCCAGCAGCGGACCGTACGGAATGAACACCACGACCAGGACGACGGCGGCCACCAGGAAGAGCAGCGGTCCGCGCTTCTCCTTGGGGGTGTTCGCCCATTTCTGCCGCCCTGCACCGGCCAGGCGGCGCAGTCCACGGCTGACCGTGATGAGGGGGTGGAGGACGTCGGTGGCACCGTCGGCGGCCGTCCGAGCCATGTCCCGGCTCCGGGCGATCGTGGCGCTGCCGTTGCTCAGAATGCGGGGGAGTGGGCGCCTGGCCACGTCGTTCTCCTGAAGGTGTGTGCGGGTGAGTGGTCCGTCAGAACTTGATCCCGCCGAGCAGGCTGGCGAGGCTCTGGCCGCCCGCCTTGATGCTCGGGGCGATGGCAGTGCCCGCCAAGTAGAAGCCGAAGAGGGCGCAGACCAGTGCGTGCGAAGCCTTCAGGCCGTCCTTGCGGAAGAACAAGAAGACGATGATGCCGAGCAGCACGACGCCCGAGATGGACAGGATCATGAGGGTTCTCCTGGTTGATGGGGACAGTCACCATGAGTTCTTCCAGGCTCACAGCATGTATCTATACGACAAAAGGTGCAAATGGGTGGAAATTCGTAGCTTTCACCCAGTTGACCAGCCGCTGCTGGGCCGCTCGAGCGTGCTGCCGGACGGTCGTCCGCACTCTTCGTGATCTTTGCCTCGGCGGGATCGGGTCATGTGCCGGACCGGGCAGTACCCTGTCGATTCACTCGTACGGCTGCACAGCCGTACCGGCACGTATGAGAAAGGCGGTCCGCCCGATGAGCGAAGCCCCCGACCCGGAGGTCGTGGAGCTGGCCACCAAGATCTTCGACCTCGCGCGACGCGGCGAGACGGAGGCTCTCGTGGGCTACGTGGACGCCGGAGTGCCGGCGAACCTCACGAACGACCGGGGCGACACGCTTGTCATGCTCGCCGCCTATCACGGGCACGCGGAGGCGGTGCGTGCCCTCCTGGAGCGCGGCGCCGACGCGAACCGCGCCAACGACAAGGGCCAGACCCCGCTCGCGGGCGCCGTCTTCAAGGGCGCCGACGACGTCATCAGGGCGCTGCTCGACGGTGGCGCCGATCCGGCCTCGGGGACGCCTTCGGCGGTCGACACGGCTCGGATGTTCGGCAAGACGGAGCTCGTCGACCTCTTCGGCGCCTCCTGACAGACCGACTCTGACCAGGCAAAACGGGGGTGCGGGAAATGTGGTCGCGGTGCGCTCCGCCGCTGGGTCATGATGACGGCGTGATTTACGGACGCGAGGCCGGGGCAGGTGGTGCCCACGTGCAGAGCGGGTCGTGAACGGCCCGGTTCCGGGCCTTGGACGAGAGGCAGAGAAATGGGTTGCAGCAAGCAAGAGACGGCGGGCGCTCCGACGTGTTGTCGCGTGGCCAGGTAGGTGACATCCCGGTTGCGTCGACGCTTGATGTGAGGCTGTTTCCCATGTTCGAACCGGTCATAGCGCCCAGCGGTACGCTGCTCGGCCTGCTCCAGCGGGGCCGCGGCGACGGCACGCTGCACGCGCTGACGGCACCGCGTGCCGAGGCGCTCGCGGCTCTCAATCACTGTGTGCTGAGCGACCCCCGCCACGACTGGCAGGTGGAGAACCGCTCGCTGTACTACGCCCGGCTCTACGTCGATCTCCATGGCGAGCTCGACGAGATCGAGCGGCATCTCTTCGACCCCGAGGACGTCCTCGACACCGAGGAGTCGCGTACGGGGCTTGCGCTCGCGGTCCTCGGCCACCTCGCCTCCTACGGCAGGCGGGACGCTTTGGAGCTGCTGCGCAGGTACGCCGCCGTGGGCGGCAACTGGGCCTGGGCGCTCGACGAGCTCGCCCTGCGCGACGACGACGCGGGCCTGCGCGCCCTCGCCGAGCCGGTCCTCGCCCGCTTCCCGGCCGACGCCGAGGCCGAGCTCGCCGTCGTCGTGCGCGACGCCTTCGAACCGCGACCCTGGCGCCTGTGGGCCGAGGATCCGCGCCCGCATGTGGGGGCACGCGTGCGTGCCGCGCAGGAAACCGGCTCCTTCGACCGCTGGCAGCGGCAGATGCGGCCGGCGGGACCGCGCCCCGAGTGGAGCGTGCAGGCCGTCTTCGACTGGGCGCAGGAGGGCTTCGAGCGGGGCGCCGTCCTGTACGTGCCCGCCGCCCGCTGCCTGTCCGCCGTGGCGGGTCCCGAGGACCACGCCGGGATCGTACGGGCCGCGCGGGACGGGACCGACGGGGCACGCTGCACCGCCCTTCGCTACCTCGCCGACATGCACGACCCGGTCGTATTCGATCTCATCGAGGTCGCCGTGGAGGCCCCGTCCCGCGCGGTCGTGGACGCCGCCCTTGACGCCTTCGAGCGGATGCGCAGCGTCGCCGTCGTGCAGCGGGCCCGGCAGTGGGCGCCCCGGCCGGACGCGCTCGGCGCCGCCGCGGGCCGCATGCTCGCCTGCAGGGGCGGCGCACAGGACGGCGAACTCGTCCTCGCCTCCCTACGGGAGGCAGTACGCGGCGACGGCCCCGACGCCCCCACCCTCTGGCCGCTCGTCGACGGGGCCGGACGGCTCGGCATCGTCTCCGCCGCCCCCGTGCTGCGGCACGTCTACCGCGAGACGGCGTCCTCGCATCTGCGCGGGCGCGCCGCCTGCGCGCTCGCCGCCACCGATCCCTCCTTCGCCGCCGGGTTCGCCGTCGAGTGTCTGTGGGACTGCGAGGAGAGCACCCGGGAGGTCGCCGCGCGGCACGCCGAGACCGGCGACGCGCGCGTCGTCGACCAACTGCGCCGCCTCGCCGCCGATCCGGCCGAGGAGGACGAGGTGCAGACCGCGGTCCGCAGCAGGATCGGACCCGACGCCACGGCGTTGTGACGCGCTGATTTCCGGGAGGTGGCCCTTCGATGAGGGGCCACCTCCTCGTCGTTCACCTGCGGTTTTCGGTGGCGGCCAACGCTCACGGACCGTTCCTCGCCAGGACAGATCCACTTTGACGTGAGCACGTCCTGCGGGGCGACAAACCACGTATGCGAGTCGTCATCGTGACCGAGTCCTTCCCGCCCGACATCAACGGTGTGGCGCACTGCGCCCTCCAGACCGCGCGGCACCTCGCCGCCCGCGGCCACGACCCCCTCGTCGTCGCCCCCGCCACCCCCGCAGGCCCGCAGGCGGACGCGGCGGCGCCCTGCCCCGTCGTCCGGGTGCCGTCCCTGCCCCTGCCCGGCTACCCGCAGGTCCGTGTCGCGCTGCCGGGGCGCCGCCTCGCGCAGACCGTCGCCGCGCACCGGGCCGAACTCGTCCATCTGGCCAGCCCGTTCGTGCTGGGTATGCGCGGCATGGCGGCCGCGACCCGGTTGCACGTGCCCGCCGTGGCCGTCTACCAGACCGACCTGGCGGGCTATGCGCGTACGTACGTGGGGGCGGGTGAGAGCGCGGCCTGGCGGCGGATCCGTACCGTGCACGCCGCCGCGGACCGCACGCTCGCGCCCTCCACCGCCGCGCAGCGCGACCTGGAGGCGCACGGGGTGCCACGGGTGCGGCTGTGGCCGCGTGGGGTCGACGCCGTGCGGTTCCGGCCCGAGAGGCGCTGCGAGCTCCTCCGCGCCGACCTGGCGCCGCGCGGGGAGCTGCTCGTCGGATACGTCGGGCGGCTCGCGCCGGAGAAGAACGTGGAGCTCCTGGCGCGGGTGTGCGGTCTCGACGGCGTGCGGGTCGTGGTGGTCGGCGACGGGCCCAGCGAGGCGTCCCTGCGCAGCGCGCTGCCCGGCGCGACCTTCCTGGGGCGGCGCACCGGAGACGAACTCGCCCGGATCTTCGCCTCGTTGGACGTGTTCGTGCACACAGGGCCCTACGAAACGTTCTGCCAGACCGTGCAGGAGGCCATGGCGAGCGGGGTGCCGGTGATCGCCCCTGCGGCCGGAGGGCCCCTCGACCTCGTCGCGCACGGCAGGACCGGGCTGCTCGTACCGCCTGGCGACGCGGAGGCGCTGCGCGACGCCGTCTGGGCGCTCGCCGGGGACCCCGGGCTGCGCGCCACATTCGGAAGTGCCGGGCGCGCCGCGGTGTCCGGGCGCAGCTGGGAGGTTGTGGGCGACCTCCTGGTCGAGCACTACGTAGACGTGCTGCACGCGCGGTCGGCGGGCGCGGGCGCGGTGGCGGCATGAGCGGGCGCCTGCGGATCGTACGGCTGGCGAATTTCGTCGCCCCCGCTTCCGGTGGACTGCGGACCGCGCTACGAGAGCTGGGCGCGGGGTATCTGGCGGCCGGGCACGAGCCGGTGCTGATCGTGCCGGGGGAGCGGGTCGCGGACACGGACACGCCTCAAGGACGCGTCATTACGTTGCCGGGAGCGCAGCTCCCGGCGAGCGGCGGCTACCGCGTCCTGACCGACCGGCAGCGCCTGGGGCGGCTGTTGGAGCGGTTGTGCCCGGACCGGCTTGAGGTGTCGGACCGGACGACGTTGCGCTGGACCGGGGAGTGGGCGCGGCGTGCGCGGGTGCCCGCCGTGATGGTGTCCCACGAGACCGCCCATGGAGTGCTGCGCACATGGGGCCTGCCCGAGCGCGCCGCGCGGCGGGCCGCCGACGTGCTCAACGTCCGTACGGCGCACGCCTACACGCGCGTGGTGTGCACCACGGAGTGGGCCGAGCGCGAGTTCGTGCGGATCGAGGCGCGCAACGTGGTCCGGGCGCCGCTCGGCGTCGATCTCCTGCGGTGCCGACCGCAGGAGCGGAACGCGGAGGTGCGCGCACGGCACGCGCGCGTGGACGAGGTTCTGCTCTTCATGTGCACACGGCTCTCCGTGGAGAAGCGGCCGGGCATCGGCCTCGACGCGGTGGCGCGGCTGCGCCGGGTCGGCGTGCCCGCCCGGCTCGTCGTCGCGGGGGACGGGCCACTGCGGGCGCGGCTCGAACAACGCGCGCGGGCACGGCGGTTGCCCGTCGCCTTCCTGGGGCACGTCGCCGACCCGGCCGCGCTTGCGGCCCTGCAGGCCACGGCCGATGTGTGCCTGGCGCCGGGACCCGCCGAGACGTTCGGGCTCGCCGCCCTGGAAGCGCTGGCCTGCGGGACACCGGTCGTCGTCAGCGCGTCCTCGGCGCTGCCGGAGGTGGTCGGCGGCGCCGGAGCCGTGGCCGAGGACAGCGGTACGGCGTTCGCGCACGCCATCCGGGACGTGCTCGGACGACCCGCCGCACGGCGTAGGGAGCAAGCACGCGCGCGTGCCGAGTGCTTCGGGTGGGACGTCGCCGTGGACGCCTTCCTGGCGGCGCACGACGCGCCTGCTCGGGCGCGGCTTCGGGGCGCGGCATGAAGCCGCTCAGGTTCGCCGCGCTCGGGGACTCGCTCACCGAGGGCGTCGGCGACCCGGTCGGCGGCGGATGGCGGGGCTGGGCCGCGCTGCTCTCCGAAGGTCTGGCGCCCGCCGAAGTTCCCGTGGAGTTCCGCAACTTCGCGGCCAGCGGGGCGCAGACCTCCGATGTGTTCGCGCGGCAACTGCCACGTGCGCTGGCGTTCACCCCCGATGTCGCGTCCGTCGTGGTCGGCGTCAACGACACCTTGCGCGCCGGCTTCGACATCCACGCCGTGGCCGATCGGCTGGACTCCGTGTACGGGGCGTTCGCCGAACGGGGCACCGTCCTGCTCACTGCGTGCCTGCCCGACCCCGGCGCCCTGCTGGGCCTGCCCGGAGCCCTGGCGCGCCCTCTCGCGCGTCGCCAGCGCGCCGTCAACTCCGTGGTCCATGCCCTGTCCGAACGCCACGGAGCCGTCCATCTGCACGCCGCCGACGGCGACTGGGCAGCCGACCGTGCCCTGTGGAGCGCGGACCGGCTGCACCCCGGCGAGCAGGGACACCGTCAGTTCGCGGCCCGCTTCCACGCCGTGCTCGCCGCCACGGGGGAGGCACGCGGCCCAGCGCCCGGCGTCGAACCGGAACGGCCCGCGCCGACCCGCGCAGCCGGCCTGTGGTGGCTCGCCACGGCGGGCACCGGCTGGGTCGTCCGGCGCTGCGTCGACCTGCTGCCCCAGCTCCTGGCGCTCGCCGCGGACGAGGTACGGCACGAAATGCGTGGCACCGGCGCCCGTCTCGACCTGCGGACCTCCGCCGGGGTCGCGGCAGCGCTCGACTCGGTCTCCGGTCTGGAGGTGCCGCCGCGGGCTTGCGATCATGTGACGGGAGTCGCGGGAGCGGCTCCGGTTACGAGCCAGCCGTGCGAGGTCCGCCCCTGACGGGGAGGGGCCCCGCATCGCCTACGCACCATAGGAGTTGAGCCATGGCCCTCGACATCGCCGCGGTCCGCGCACAGATCCCCGCCCTGAAGTCCGGCACGGCCCGCTTCGACGCGCCGGGCGGCACCCAGACCCCGGGGCCGGTCATCGACGCCGTCGCCGCCGCGCTGACCGGGCCGCTGGCGAACCGGGGGCAGATGACGGAGGGCGAGCGCCGTGCCGACGGGATCGTCGTCGAGGCCCGTGCGGCGCTGGCCGATCTGCTCGGCACCACGCCAGGGACTGTCGCGTTCGGACGCAGCGCCACGCAGCTCGTCTACGACCTGTCCCGGACGCTCGCCAAGACCTGGCGCCCGGGCGACGAGGTGGTCGTCACCCGGCTCGACCACGATTCCAACATCCGCCCGTGGATCCAGGCGGCCGAGGCGGCGGGCGCCACCGTACGGTGGGCCGACTTCGACCCGGAGTCGGGGGAGCTGGGACCTGAGCACCTCAAGGCGGTGCTCTCGGAACGTACCCGCCTGGTGGCCGTGACCGCCGCGTCCAACCTGATAGGCACGCGTCCCGACCTGCCGGCCCTGGCCGCCCTCAGCCACGAAGTGGGCGGGCTGTTCCACGTGGACGCGGTGCACTACGCCTCGCATGCCGCGGTCGACCTGGCGGCGCTCGGCGCGGACACGCTGGTCTGCTCGCCCTACAAGTTCCTCGGACCGCACCTGGGCGTCCTCACCGGCCGCGCCGAGCTGCTCGAGTCGCTGCGCCCCGACAAGCTGCTGCCCTCCAGCGACGCCGTGCCCGAGCGCTTCGAACTGGGCACCCTTCCCTACGAGTTGCTGGCGGGAGCGAGCGCCGCCGTGGACTTCCTCGCGAACCTGGACGCGGGCGCCCGCGGCAGCCGCAGGGAGCGCCTCGTCGCCTCCTTCGCGGCCCTGGAGGAGCACGAGGACGCGCTGCGGCAGCACATGGAGCGCGGCCTCGCGGACCTCGGCGGCATCACCCGGTACTCGCGCGCGCAGCGGCGCACCCCGACCCTCCTGTTCACCGTCGAGGGCCGCAGCCCGGCCGAGATCTCCCGGCTCCTGGCCGACCACGGCATCGACGCCCCCGCCGGGTCCTTCTACGCGGTGGAGGCCTCGCGGCGGCTCGGCCTCGGGGACGCGGGCGGCGTCCGCGTGGGCCTCGCCCCCTACAGCAGCGCGGAGGACGTGGAGCGGCTGCTCGCCGCCCTGGAGGTCATCGTGTCCTGAGGCGTGCGCAGGCGTCGTTGAACGATCCACCGATACCAACGTTGTCTCGTTCCTGGAACTGCGCTTGAATTCGGCCGTGGCCATGGACGAACTCAACGCCCTCGCGGACGACCGCGCTCTGCTGGGACGCACCAGCACCGCGGAGCGCGTCGCGGACATCCTGCGGAACCGGATCGCGGAAGGCTACTTCCCGCCCGGCACGCGCCTGTCGGAGGACAGCATCGGAGGCGCCCTCGGAGTGTCGCGCAACACGCTCCGTGAGTCGTTCCGGCTGCTCACGCACGAGCGGCTGCTCGAACACCGGCTGAACCGCGGGGTCTTCGTCCGCGTCCTGAGCGTCGACGACGTCGAGGACATCTACCGGACGCGGCGCATGATCGAGTGCGCCGTCGTACGGTCCCTGGGAGACCCGCCGTACGCGCTCGACCGGGTCGCCGGAGCCGTCGCCGACGGACACCGGGCGGCCGAGCGGCGCGAGTGGAAGAGCGTCTCGACCGCCAACATCCACTTCCACCGCGAACTCGTCGCCCTGGCGCGCAGCGAGCGCACCGACGAACTGATGCGCAGCGTCCTCGCCGAGCTACGCCTCGCGTTCCACGTCGTGGACGACCCGCAGCGGCTCCACGAGCCGTACCTGGCGCGCAACCTGGAACTCGTGGAGATGCTGCGCGAGGGGCGCAGGGACACGGCTGAGACGCTGCTCGGCGAGTACCTCGACGACTCCCGCGAAGGGCTCGTCGAGGCGTACCGGCAGCGGATGCCGAAGGACGGGTAGCGGCCTTTCGCGGCTCGTCACGGGCGGGCCCGAAAGCCGTCGCATCTGCGCCGTTTCGACCGTTGTCAGACCCAGCGCATACCCTGTGCTCCGTGACTTCGCCTGCCAGCACGGAATCCGTTCCGCCCCAGCTCAGCGCGGGGCCGCGCCCCGCACCGGGCCCGGCCGCCGACGAAGGGCTCGCGCGCCGCCTTCGCGCGCTCGCGTGCACCGCGCCGCTGCACGATCTGGACGTGCGAAAGGCCAACCTCGCGGGCGAGTACTCGACGTACGGGATGGCGGAGGTGGCGCTGTCCGCCATCGACCTCGTCACACTGAACATGGACTTCGACACGGGCGCCGACCACGAGGAGATAGTGGCCAGGCTCCTGCCCCGCATCGCCGCGCAGGCCTCCCAGCGGCCCACCGCCGAGCACGAGCGGGTGGCCCGCTGGGTGCTGGAGAACCTGATCAACGTCGGCAGCGTGGACCGCGGCTTCCGCGCCGTGTACGGCACGTTCGCGCCGGACGGCTCCTACGTACGACGTGATTACGACTTCAAGCTGATCGAGGAAGTCCCCGGCTACGGAGGCAGCGTCTACCTCCGTACGACGGACGAGGCGGTGAACGTCCTGGTCGGCGCCCTCGACACGGACGTCACCAGCGCGCAGATCGCCGCCGAGGTCAAGCTGGAGGTACTGATCAGCCGCGGCCGCCTCGCGGACGCGCAGCTCGCCGCCGAGCAGGCCAGATATCGGACCGTGCAGTACTCGGAGACGCTCCGCAAGGCGCTGGACGCGACGCGGCGCAATGTGCGCGCCGTCGACTGGCTGCGGGCCGTGCCCGACATGATTGCCGAGGCGCTCGACCACGTAGCGGACCGCTACCGGCACGAGAACGCGATCCTGACGAACATCCGCAAGGCCCGTGACGAGTCGGAGGACCAGGAGCACAAGCGCCGCGCCGCCGAGCTCGTCGACATCGTCAAGGACTGCATCCGCCGTCACACGCAGCTGCAGTCGCGCCTCCTGGCGGCCGGTCCGCTGTTCCGCGCCGAGCAGGACCGCCAGGCCTTCACCGCGCCCTCCGCGCGCGCGGGCCTCGATCTGTACGGGCAGCTGCTCGCGCCGCTGCTGCCGCTTCCGGTGGAGAGCGCGACCAAGGCGACCGACGCCTTCTTCGCGCGCGGCACCGGGCTCCGTACGCCCGTGTCCGTCCGCGTCGGTGACCTGGTCGACATACTGCTCACGCCTCCCATGGAGCGCGAGCACCTCGGCGCGGAGATGCCCGAGCCGGACCTCATCGCCACACCGGACGACAGCCGGTTCAGCGAGGAGCAGCTCGCGGGCGCCATGGAGCTGCTCGACCTGCCCTCGGACGCGCCGCGCCGACTGTCCGGGCTGCTCGCCGACGCCCGCAAGCGCGACGCCGAACTGCCCTACCTGGTGGCCCTGTTGGCGGTTCACGCGGCGAGCCCGCCGGTCGGCACCGCCTACCGCCAGGGCGAGGAGAAGCTGCTGTTCGCCGTGGACGACGGCGCCGAGCTGGACGACCCGGAGTTCGGCGGAGCCGACCTCATCGTGGGCACGGCCCTGCTCGACGCGGTCGGGATGGCCGCGGACCGGACGGAGGCCGCGTGATGCCGACCCGCGTCCAGGGAGAACACGTAGAACCCACGAAGGAGCACCACTCGTGACCGAGTACGCCGAAGAGCACGCCGAACGGGGCGAGCCCGACGCTCCGGGCTCGGCCAGGGCCCAGGCGCCCGTCACCCCGGCCGATGCCGCCGACGCGGCACGGCTCGTCTCCTTCGGGCTCCAGCCGAAGCTGCAGCCCTCCCGTGACCAGGAGTACGGTGAGCTGCTGCGCCGCTACCGCGAGGACCCGCCCTTCGCACGGCTCGCCGACGCCGTGGCCACAGGGCTCGGCCTCGTCGTCCTGGAGGTGTCCCCGCGCGCGGGGATGGCCGTGACCGCCGCCGACGACTCCGTGTTCGCGGTCCGCATGGGCGACTACGCGCGCCGGACGGCCGCCGACTCCACCGACCGCTTCCTGCACGGCCTCGCGCATCTCGCGGTCGCCGCGCTCGCCTTCCCGCGCCCCGAGGACCTCGCCGACGACGGCTACATCGGCCGCGTGAGTGTCAACGGGGTGGACGCCTTCGTCCGTCAGGCCTGCCGCAAGCTGGAGGAGCGGGCCGAGGAGACCGGCGAGAACACCGACCCGGCGACCGAGGCCCCCGGGCTCGAAGCCGCCTGGCGGATCTGGGCCCGGCGCAGCTCCACGGGAGCCACCAAGGACACGCGCCGCCTCGCCAGTTCGACGACCGGCATCGTCGGCAAGGCCGTCGCGTTCCTCACCGACTCCGGCTTCCTGCAGAGAACCGGCGACGACTCGGGCGGCACGTACCGCACCACCGCCCGCTACCAGCTCCAGGTCCGCGACATGGCCGGCACGGCCGCCATGGCCGAACTCCTCGAACTCGGGGTCGTCCCCGTGACCGACGGGTCCGCGAGCCTGGTGCCGCCGATGGACGAGGACGGAGGCGAGCTCGCCGCCGACGCGGGCCTGCCGTTCCACTCCTGACCTTCTGAACTTCCGTACCTACCACGAGAGTCCGCCATGTACGAGCTGTCCCGCGTTCGCCTCTACTCCATCGGGCCCGCCGGTGCGCGCTACGCCGACACCGTGCTTGACCTGCGGGGTGTCGGCGAGCCCGTGCCCGACCCCGCGCCCACCCAGGCGGAGTTCTTCGAGGACGAGCCCGTCGGCCCGCCGCGCCGCCCGGCGCCCGCCGGTGTGCTCTTCCTGGAGAACGGCGGCGGCAAGTCGGTCCTGCTCAAGCTGATCTTCTCGGTCATGCTGCCCGGCCACCGGAACACGCTGGGCGGCGCCAGCTCCGGAGTGCTGCGCAAGTTCCTCCTCGCCGACGACTGCGGGCACGTCGCCCTGGAGTGGCAGCACACGCTCACCGGCGAGTGCCTCGTCGTCGGCAAGGTGAGCGAGTGGCGGGGGCGCCAGGTCTCCAACGACCCGCGGAAGTTCGCCGAGGCCTGGTACTCGTTCAGGCCGGGCCCCGGTCTGAGCCTCGACTCGCTGCCGGTCGCCGAGTCCAGTGCCGTACGTCCTGTGGGTGAGGGCGCCTCGGGCGCGCAGGGGCGGCGGCGCACCATGAAGGGCTTCCGTGACGCGCTGACGGAGGCGGGCAAGGCGTACCCGCACCTGGAGGTGCACTGGGAGGAGATCCACGACCGGTGGAACGAGCACCTGGGTGACCTGGGCCTCGACCCTGAACTCTTCCGCTACCAGCGGGAGATGAACGCGGACGAGGGCGAGGCCGCCGGCCTCTTCGCCGTCAAGAAGGACTCCGACTTCACCGACCTGCTGCTGCGTGCCGTGACCGACACGCGGGACACGGACGGCCTCGCCGACCTGGTCAGCGGATTCGGGAACAAGCTGGGACGGCGGGCCGAGCTGATCGCCGAGCGCGATTTCACCGCCGGCTCCGTCGACCTGCTCACTCGCATCGTGGAGGCCGCCGACGCACGGGCACGCGCGCGTGACATCCACACCGCATCCGAGCGCCGCACGCGCACGCTCGCCCGCCGCCTGTCCGCCCGCGCCGCCGTCGAGCGCGGCCGCACCGGGGAGCTGGCCCAGCAGGTCACCACCGCCGCGCACACCGTCACCGAGGCGGAGTCGGCGCGCGAGCGCAGCTCCCTGATCGCAGCCGAACTCGCCTACCGCCACGCCTCCTTGGCGCTCGCCGGTGCCGAGAAGGCCGCCGCCGCGCAGAAGCGCGAGCTGGCCGATGCGCGCAACCTCCACTCCGCCTGGCAGGCCGCCGAGGCCGTCCTGCGGCACCGCGCCGCCGCGGATCGCTCCGCGCGCGTGGCCGTCGCCATCCGTGAGGCCGAGCGCGACGCCGCCCCCGCCCTCGCGGCCCGCGCCAAGGCCGCGTCCGAACTCGTCCGGGCACTGCACGGCGCCGCCGGGCAGGCCGAGACGCACGCGAACGAGGAGGAGGAGCGCTCGGCCGTCCTCCAGGAGGCGGGCGAGACCGCGCACCGCGACGCCACGGCCGCGGCCACCGAGGCCCAGCGCGCCCGCAGTGAACTCGGGCACCTGCGCCAGCGGTTGACCGAGGTCGAGCAGGAGACCACCGAGGCCGTGCGCGCCGGGTGGATCGACGACAGCGCGCCCGACGCCGACCCGGCCCGCGCCGCGCTCGCCGCGGCCGACGCGGAGAAGACCACCGTCGCCGCGTGGGACACCGCGCGCGAGGCCGCCCGCCGAGCTTCCGAGCACGCGCGCGAGGCCGGCGCCGTCGAGTCGCGCGCCGAGCTGACGGCGGCCCGTGCCGCCGACGCCGCGAGCGCCGCGGAGCAGGCACACCAGGTGGAGGAGCTGGCCGCCGCCTCCCTCGCGGGGGAGGAGCGGCTGGCCGAACTGCTCGGTGTGGGCGGACAGTTCGAGGCCTCCGCATCCGCCTCCGCCTCCGTATCCGTATCCGTATCCGTATCCGGGGAAGGCGCGCAGGACGCGTCCGCCGCCGACCGCGGCCGGGCCGGTGGGGCCGACGGAACCGCAGAGGGCGCCCTCACCGCCGACGACCTGGACCGCGCCGCCGACGACCTGAAGGCGCTGCTCGACGACACCGTGACCACCGCCGAGCGGCAGTTGTTCGAACTCCGTACGGCCGCCGCCGACGACTCCCGGATCCTGGGCGCCCTGGGCGACGGCGGCCTGCTCCCGCCGGGCCCCGACGTGCTGGCCACCGTCGAGTTCCTCGGTGAGCACGGCATCCCGGCCCTGCCGGGCTGGCGCTACCTCGCCCAGTCCGTCGATCCGGCCGACCACGCGCGCGTGCTCGCCGCCCGGCCCGAGCTGGTCGACGGCGTCGTGATCACCGAGCCGGCGGCTCATGAACGGGCCCGGGAGGCGCTCGCCGGTGCGGCCCTGCTGCCCCGCTCCGCCGTCGCCGTCGGCACCGCCGCCGCGCTGCTGGCCCCTACCCCGTCCGAGAGCGCGTCCTCCACCAAGGACGCGGCCGTCTTCCTCGTACCGCCGAACCCGGCCATGCACGACGAGCACGCCGCCGACGAGGAGCGGCAGGCGCTGCGCGAGCGCGCCGCCCAGCGCGACGAGGACATCCGAACGCTCGCCGGGCGCCTTGCCAAGGACCGCGAACTGGCGGCGCGCCTCACCTCCTGGCGCTCCGGCTGCCCCACGGGCCGCCTCGGTGAACTCGCCGCCGCGGCCGGTGAAGCCCGTACGTTCGCCGAGGAGTCCGAGGCCGAGCTCGCCGAGGCCCGCACGCTGCGCGCCGAGGCCGACGAGTCCGCGGCCGAGACGACGCGCGTGCGCGACGAGCGCCAAGAGGCGGCGCAGAAGGCCCGCCGCGCCGCCGACGCGCTCGCCGGACTCGCGTTCCGCCTGCGCGAGCGCGCCGGCTGGCAGGTGAAGGTCCGCGAACTCGCCGACGAGGCCGTCGAGTCGGAGGCCCGCGCCCAGTCCTGCCTGGAGCACGCGCGTTCGGCCGACGAGGACCGCCGAGCCGCCCAGCGCTCCGCCGACGACGCCCGCCGCACCGCCCGCACCCTGCGCGCCGAGCGTGCCGAGATCGCCGGCGCCCCCGAGGACGTACCGGAGGGTGCGGCCCCTCAGGCGTCGCTGCCCGCGCTCCGCGAGGCATACCGGGCTGCGTCCCAGCTCTACGAAAAGGTGGGCGTCGGCGCCGACCTGAGGGCCGAGCAGGCCCGCGCCGAGTCCGACGAGTCCGCGGCGCTCGCCGACCTCGACCGGCTCAGCAACAAGGTGCGTACGCGCGCCGCCACCCTGCTGGAAACCTCCGAAGGCGCCGACGGCCCGTCCCGGCAGGCCGCCGCCGCCCGCGCCGATGAGCTCGTCCAGCTCCTGGAGACCCGCGCCTCCACCGCGAGCGAGCAGCTCGGCCGGCTGCGCGGCGAGGCCGAGCGGCACGCGCCCGAGGACGGCGACGCGCACACGGAGCTGCCCGAGGACCTCGTCCCGTCCGGCGCCGAACACGCGCAGAGCCTGCTGCGCACGGCCACCACCGAACTCGCCGTCCGCACCGACGCGTTGAGCACCGCCCGCGCCGCCCACGCCGAACTTCTTGACGCGCACCGTGCCGCCGAGGACGGGGCCGGGGGCTTCGACGAGACCGCGGCGCTCCTGCGCGACCTGCTGCGCGACCACGCGGACCCGTCGGAGGAGCAGGACGAGCCGGAGCCCTACCCCGGCGCCCTGGAGGAGGCCCGCCAGACGGCGGCCGAGACCAGGCGCTCGCTGCGCGGCTGCGCCGCCGACCTGTCCGCCGCCGAGGCGGCGGTCCGCGAGGCGAGCGACATCCTCGTACGGCACGCGAACTCGACGCGGTACGAGCAGGTGCGGACGCCCGCCCGCCAGCAGATCCGCGAACTGCCCGCGTCCGCCCTCCCCGAGCACGCACAGAAGTGGGCCGACGCGTTCGCCCCCCGACTGCGCGTCCTCACCGACGAGCTGGCCCAGCTGGAGCGCAACCGCGACTCGATCGTGGACCGGCTGCGCGGCCTCGTGGAGTCCTCGCTCGCCACTCTCCGCTCCGCCCAGCGCCTGTCACGGCTGCCCGAAGGACTCGGCGAGTGGTCCGGGCAGGAGTTCCTGCGGATCCGCTTCGAGGAGCCCGACCAGGCCACGCTGGTCGAGCGGCTCGGCGAGGTGATCGACGAGGCGACGAGCGCGGCCGTGAAGAAGAACTCCGACCTGCGCCGCGACGGCATGTCCCTGCTGCTGCGCGGCGTCAGCGCGGCACTCCAGCCCAAGGGCATCGCCGTCGAGATCCTGAAGCCGGACGCGGTGCTGCGCGCCGAGCGCGTCCCCGTCGGACAGATGGGCGACGTGTTCTCCGGCGGTCAGCTGCTGACCGCGGCCATCGCCCTGTACTGCACGATGGCCGCGCTGCGCTCCAACGACCGGGGCCGCGACAAGCACCGCCACGCGGGCACGCTGTTCCTCGACAATCCGATCGGCCGCGCCAACGCCACGTACCTGCTCGAACTGCAGCGCGCGGTGTCCGACGCGCTCGGTGTGCAACTCCTCTACACCACCGGCCTGTTCGACACGACGGCACTCGCCGAGTTCCCCCTCGTGATCCGGATGCGCAATGACGCGGACCTTCGGGCCGGCCTGAAGTACATCAGCGTGGAGGAACACCTGCGTCCGGGGCTGCCGCAGCAGGACCCCGAAGGCGAGACGGTGCACGGCGAGATCACGGCTACGCGCATGTACAAGCGGCCTGTTGAAGGCTGACGCCTGACCGTGCGGCGGGGTCGGCTCAGGAGTGGGTCAGCTGCCCGGCCCTACCGCGCCTGCGTATGTTGACCGAGTCGGGCCGCGCGACGCCGCGTCGCGACCTCGCGGCACGGCGTGCCTGGCGGCGCTCCTTGCGCAACTGCCGGGCCGTGCTGGCCGGGACCGAAATGACGCCGTGCCGCTGGTTCCACACCTGGCGCGTCACCCAGACGTCGAGGACGCCCCACGTCGCCACCACCGTGCTTCCCACGCTGCTGAGCACCATGGGGAAGGCCAGCCAGGAGTCGGTCAGCGTGCACAACACGGCGATCATGGACTGGATCAGGGTGAGCGCGACTATCAGGACGGCCCGCACCGCGGACGTCCGTACGGGATCGGGCATGCGGCGTCTCCGCGCCGGCTCATCGATCCACAGTCCGTTTCGCTCTGCCGTGCCCATCGCCACGTCACTCCCCACCGCTCGTGGGCCCTCAACGACCCTCAAGCCGATGCCCCCGCATCGGCACTGCACAGTGACTGCCCGAATTGCCGTGCTTCACGCCGTCGAGTCGCCCCTCCCTTGGTGAAGACGAACGGTGGGCCAGGAAGATTCCCCTTTCGGCGGACTCGCCTGCTCCGGGCGGGCGGTACACAGGATTCCGGCCAACTCTTCGACAGGACAGGCTGATTGTGATCGCCGGCGATGGTGGTCCAGAGCGGAGGGAATCTCCCGCAATACCGGACAACTCATGATGTCAGCACCACAGTTCACCCGGACATCATCCGGACAGGTCTTCGAGTTGCTCCTGTCTCAGTAGTAGGCTCGCGCCGTTTGTTGACGCACATGTGTGCCCCTGAAGGCAGAGGGGTCGATCTGGGGGAGGCCATGCGCTTTCGCGGGAAGTCCATCCGCCGGAAGATCGTGGCGTTGTTGCTGGTGCCGTTGCTGTCCCTGACAGCCATCTGGGCCTTCGCCACAGTGATCACGGGGCGCGCCGCCGTCCAGCTCATCTCCGCGGGCCAGGCGATCGACTCGGTCGCCTACCCGCTGGTCGCCACGAGCCGCACCCTGCAGGCGGAACGCCGCCAGACGCTCGTCTATCTCGCCGACCCCCGCGCCTCCGACGCCCAGTCGGCGCTGCGCGCCAAGCGGACCGCGGCCGACGAGTCGATCACCCGGATCAAGGAGAGGGTGCGCGACGGCGACGTCCGCGACGACCTGGACGGCGACGCCCGGGTCTCTCTCGACACCGCCGTCGAGGGTTTGGAAGGGATCGCGTCGCTTCGCCGGAACGTCGACGAAGGCACCGTGACCCGCGCCCAGGCCCTCGAGTTCTACAACCGCCTCGTCGCGCCGACGTACGACTTCCTGCTCGACCTCACGGCCCTCGACGACGCGAAGGTGGAACGCCAGGCGCGCGCCCTCGTCGGCGTACTGAAGGCACGCGAACTCCTGTCCCAGGAGGACGCCCTGGTCGGCTCGGGTCTCGTCGCCCGCCGGTTCACCCAGCAGGAACTGCGGCAGGTCTCCGACCTCGTCGCCCAGCGTTCCCTCCTCTACGAGAGCAATCTCGCGCTCCTGCCCGACTCCGAGCGCTCCCGCTATCAGCGGTACTGGAAGAGCCCGGACACCAACCCGCTGCGCACCGCGGAGGAAGCGCTCGTGAACGGCTCCTCGGGCACACCGAGGGGCGTCACCGCGCGGAGCTGGGACAAGGCCTCGCAGCCGGTGCTCGACGAGCTCGTCGACCGGGACACGGCCGCGACCGAGCGCTACCAGGACCGCGCCCGCCCGGAGGCCATCGACGTCCTGGCGCGGGCAGGGTTCGCAGGAGTGCTCGGTCTGCTCGCCCTGCTCGTCTCCCTGTACCTGTCCGTACGCATCGGCCGCGGGCTCGTCCGCGACCTGCGCCGGCTCCGTCTGGAGGCGCACGAGGCATCCGGTGTGCGGCTCCCCGGTGTGATGCGCCGACTCGCCGCCGGGGACGTGGTCGACGTGGAGACCGAGGCGCCGCGCCTCGAATACGACAAGGACGAGATCGGGCAGGTCGGTCAGGCGCTCAACACCTTGCAGCGATCCGCCGTCGAAGCCGCCGTCAAGCAGTCCGAGCTGCGCCGCGGCGTCTCCGAGGTGTTCGTCAACCTCGCCCGGCGCAGCCAGGTCCTGCTGCACAAGCAGCTGACCCTGCTCGACACGATGGAGCGCAGGACCGAGGACACCGACGAGCTCGCCGACCTGTTCCGCCTCGACCACCTCACCACCCGGATGCGCCGCCACGCGGAGGGCCTGGTGATCCTTTCCGGCGCCGCTCCGTCCCGGCAGTGGCGCAGACCCGTCCAGCTCATGGACATCGTGCGGGCAGCCGTCGCCGAGGTGGAGGACTACGAGCGCATCGAGGTGCGGCGGCTGCCGCGGATCGCCGTGACGGGTCCGGCCGTCGCCGACCTCACCCACCTCGTGGCCGAACTCCTGGAGAACGCCACGGTGTTCTCGCCTCCGCACACCGCCGTACAGGTGGTCGGCGAGCGCGTCGCGAACGGCTTCACCCTGGAGATCCACGACCGCGGACTCGGCATGGCCTCCGACGCGCTGCTCGACGCCAACCTGCGCCTGGCCGAGACACCGGAGTTCGAACTCTCCGACACCGACCGGCTCGGCCTGTTCGTGGTCAGCCGCCTCGCACAGCGGCAGAACATCCGCGTCTCCCTCCAGCCGTCGCCCTACGGCGGCACCACCGCGGTGGTCTTCATCCCGGACTCCCTGCTCACGGACGCCCCCGACACGGAGGGCGCCGGCTTCCGTCTCGACCGGCCCAACGCGCTGCGCCGCACGGCCCCGTCGGTGACCCAGGCGAAGCCGGGCACCGTGGCCGGACTGCCCGGTCTGCCGGCCTCTGTGCTCAACGGGCCGGTCGAGCTGGAAGCCCCGCTGACGACCTCCGACATGACCCAGTTCCCTGGAGCCCTGGGCGACGAGGACAGCGAGCGCGGCGGTCTTTTCCGCCACCGTCGTGCTGTGCCCGGGCCTCCCGGCGAACAGCACCAGCAGGCCGAGGACGACGGCACAGCGGCCGGCGGCACGGATACCTCCCGCCTCACGGGCGGCCCGCGCCGCTCCGGGGACCGCGACGCCCAGGAGCCAGCAGCCGGTCCGGAGGGACCGCTGCCGCTTCCGCGCCGACGCGTGCCCAAGCTCGTCAGTTCGCACGGCAGGCCTGTGACCCACAGCCGGCCCGACGCGGACGACCGCACTGCGCCCGAACCGGGCGAGCGGCACGACCGGGGCAACGGCGACGGACAGCGTGACACCCCGCCCGGCCTCCCCAGACGCCGCACCCGTGCGGTGGAGGAGACCACGGCCGCGCGCGCGGCCCCCGAGCCCGCAGCGGACGCCCCGCGGCCCGGCGCGCCCAGCACCACTCCCGGTGGCCTGCCCCGCCGCGTCCGGCAGGCCAACCTGGCCCCGCAGTTGAAGGACGGCCCGGACCTGCGCGGCGACAGCATGGCGCCGGCCGAAGACAGGACTCCCTCCGCACAGCCCGCCGACCGGGACGCCGACGAGGTGCGCAGCCGTATGGCTTCGCTCCAGCGCGGCTGGCGGCGTGGACGCGAGGAGAACACCGCGGGCGATGAGCGCGCCGACGGTACAGCACGAGGAACGAACTCTGAGGGGGACGGTCGATGACCGCGCCGAAGGCCAATGCGCAGACCACCAACGGTGTTGTCGGCGAGCTGAACTGGCTCCTTGACGACCTGGTCGAGCGTGTCGCCGGCATCCGCAAGGCGATGGTGCTCTCCGGCGACGGGCTGCCGACGGGCATCTCCGAGGGGCTCAGCCGCGAGGACAGCGAACACCTCGCCGCCGTGGCCTCCGGATTCCACAGCCTCGCCAAGGGGGTGGGGCGGCACTTCGACGCGGGCGGGGTCCGGCAGACGGTCGTCGAACTCGACGAGGCCTTCCTGTTCGTCACCGCGGCGGGGGACGGCAGCTGCCTCGCGGTGCTGTCCGACGCGGACTCCGACGTCGGCCTCGTCGCCTACGAGATGACCCTGCTGGTAAAGCGCGTCGGAGTGCACCTGGGGACGGCCCGGCGCACGGACCTGCCCGCCGGAGGGTAGTGGGTTGGCATGAGACCAGACGGTCAGGAGACGCATCACTGGTTCGACGACGACGCGGGTCCCGTCGTGCGCCCGTACGCCATGACGCGCGGCCGCACGAGCAGCGCGGCCCAGCACCGCCTCGACCTGATCGCGGTCGTCGTCGCCGAACAGTACGGAGGTGGCGTGGCGACGGACCAGACGCTGTCGCCGGAACACGTCGACATCGTCGAGCTCTGCCAGGACGCCCCGCAGTCCGTGGCCGAACTGGCCGCGGAACTCGATCTCCCGATAGGGGTGGTGCGCGTCCTCATCGGGGACCTCGTCGACGACGAACTGGTCCATGTCACGCGGCCGGTTCCACCGGCGGAGCTGCCCGACGCGAGTATTCTCCGCGACGTGATCGACGGCCTCAGAGCGCTCTGATCCGACAGCGGAGCCTGCGGGGCACAGGAACGGGGCGGACGGCGGGAGACACACGTGGCAGGCTGGCAGTTCTGGATCGACCGAGGTGGCACCTTCACGGATGTCGTGGCCCGGCGCCCCGACGGCCGCCTGCTCACGCACAAGCTGCTCTCCGAGCATCCGGCGCGCTACGCCGACCCGGCGGTCTTCGCGATCCGCGAACTCCTGGGCGAGGACGAGAGCGCGGAGTCGGCACCCGGCGATCTGGTCGACTCCGTCCGCATGGGCACCACGGTCGCCACCAACGCCCTCCTGGAGCGCCGCGGCGAGCCGACCGCCCTCGTCATCACACGCGGCTTCCGCGACGCCCTGCGAATCGCCTACCAGAACCGGCCCCGCATCTTCGCCCGCAACATCGAACTGCCCGAACTGCTCCACGAGCGCGTCATCGAGGTGGACGAACGGGTGGACGCCCAGAGTGAGGTGGTCACTCCGCTCGATCTGGACTCCCTCGAAGCCTCGCTGCGCCGGGCCTACGAAGACGGCATTCGTGCCGTGGCCGTCGTCTGCCTGCACAGTCACCTCCACCCGCATCACGAGCGCGAGATCGGCGCCCTCGCCGAGCACGTCGGCTTCCCGCAGATCTCGCTGTCCAGCGAGGTCAGCCCGCTCATGAAGGTCGTGCCACGGGGCGACACGGCCGTCGTCGACGCCTACCTGTCGCCCGTCCTGCGCCGCTACGTGCGCCAGATCGCCGAGCAACTCCCCGACGTACGGCTGATGTTCATGCAGTCCAACGGAGGGCTCACCGAGGCCGGGCAGTTCCGCGGCAAGGACGCCATCCTGTCCGGGCCCGCGGGCGGCATCGTCGGCATGGCCCGGATGTCGGGGCGCGCGGGCTTCGACCGCGTCATCGGCTTCGACATGGGCGGCACCTCCACGGACGTCTCGCACTTCGCGGGCGAGTACGAACGGGTCCTCACCACACAGATCGCCGGAGTGCGGCTGCGCGCACCCATGCTCGACATCCACACCGTCGCGGCGGGTGGCGGCTCCGTGCTGCACTTCGACGGCAGCCGCTACCGGGTCGGACCCGACTCGGCCGGCGCGGTGCCGGGACCGGCCTGCTACCGAGGCGGCGGCCCGCTCACGGTCACCGACGCCAACGTCGCCCTCGGTCGCGTCCAGCCCGCGCACTTTCCCCACGTGTTCGGCCCCGAAGGGGACCAGCCGCTCGACGACGGCCTCGTCCGCGAGCGCTTCGCCGCCCTCGCCACCGAGATCCGCGAAAGGACCGGTGACACGCGTACCCCGGAGCAGGTCGCCGAGGGCTACCTCCAGGTCGCCGTGGCGAACATCGCCAACGCCGTGAAGCGCATCTCGGTGCAGAAGGGCCACGACGTCACCCGCTACGCCCTCACCACCTTCGGGGGCGCCGGTGGCCAGCACGCGTGCAAGGTCGCCGCCGAGCTCGGCATCCGGACGGTCCTCGTACCGCCCATGGCGGGCGTCCTCTCGGCGCTCGGCATCGGGCTCGCCGACACCACGGCCATGCGGGAACAGTCGGTCGAGGCCACCGTCGACGCCTCCTCGATGCCGCACATCCTCAAGACCGCCGACGACCTGGAGAGCGCCGCGCGCGAAGAACTGCGCGCCGAGGACGTCCCGGAGCAACGCATTCGGATCGTGCGCAGGGCTCAGCTCCGCTATGACGGCACGGACACCGCGCTCACCGTGGAACTCGCCGAACCCGACGCCATGACCCGCGCCTTCGAAGAACGTCATCGCGCTCACTACTCCTTCACCCTGGACCGACCACTCGTCGTCGAATCACTCTCCGTAGAAGCCACTGGCCTGACCGATCCCCCCGATCTCTCCCACCTCGCACCCCGCGCCGCCGCCCCGAACACTGCCCCGACAATCGCCCCGACCGTCCGCCTGCACACGGGCGGAACCTGGCGGGACGTACCCCTCCACCACCGGGACCAACTCCCGCCCGGCGCGCCCGTCCAAGGGCCGGCGATCATCGCCGAGGACGGCTCGACGACCGTCGTCGACGACGGATGGCAGGCGGCCCTCGCGGACGACGGTCACCTGCTCATGGAACGGGCGGCGATTACAGAGAGTTCCGATCTCGGCACGGAAATCGATCCGGTTCTGCTCGAGGTCTTCAACAACCTCTTCATGTCGATCGCGGAGCAGATGGGCGCCCGCCTCGAATCGACCTCGCAGTCCGTCAACATCAAGGAACGCCTGGACTTCTCCTGCGCGCTCTTCGATCCCGACGGCAGCCTGGTCGCCAACGCCCCGCACATTCCCGTGCACTTGGGCTCGATGGGCACCAGCGTCAAGGAGGTCATCCGCCGCCGCGGCTCGGCCATGCGGCCCGGCGACACCTACGCCGTCAACGACCCGTACCACGGCGGCACGCACCTGCCCGACGTCACCGTGATCACCCCGGTCTTCGACACGGACAGTGACCGGATCCTGTTCTACGTCGCCTCGCGCGGCCACCACGCCGAGATCGGCGGCATCGCTCCCGGCTCCATGCCCGCGAACAGCCGCACGATCGACGAAGAAGGCGTCCTCTTCGACAACTGGCTGCTCGTGGAGGCCGGCCGGTTCCGTGAGGAGGAGACGCTGCGCCTGCTGACCGAAGCGCCCCACCCCTCCCGCAACCCGCGGACGAACCTCGCCGACCTGCGTGCCCAGATCGCGGCCAACCAGAAGGGCGTCGACGAAGTCGCCCGCATGATCGAGAACTTCGGCCTGGACGTCGTGCTCGCCTACATGAAGCACGTACAGGACAACGCCGAGGAATCCGTGCGACGCGTCATCGACACCCTGGAGGGCGGCGAGTTCAGCTACGAGACCGATTCGGGCGCGGTCATCCGTGTGCGCGTGAGCGTGGACCGCGCACAGCGCAGCGCCACCGTCGACTTCGCCGGCACCTCCGACCAGCTCCCCACGAACTTCAACGCCCCGTTCGCCGTCGTCAACGCCGCCGTCCTGTACGTCTTCCGGACGCTCGTGGACGACGACATCCCGCTCAACGACGGCTGCCTGCGCCCCCTGAACATCGTCGTGCCGCCCGGATCCTTCCTCTCCCCACAGCCGCCCGCCGCGGTCGTCGCCGGCAACGTGGAGACGTCACAGGCCATCACCGGAGCGCTCTACGGAGCCCTGGGCGTGCAGGCCGAGGGCTCCGGCACGATGAACAACGTCACCTTCGGGAACGCGCGCCACCAGTACTACGAGACGGTGGCCTCCGGCTCAGGCGCAGGCGACGGCTTCCCCGGCGCACCCGTCGTACAGACCCACATGACCAACTCGCGGCTCACCGACCCCGAGGTCCTCGAGTGGCGGCTGCCCGTCCTCCTGGAGGAGTTCGCGGTGCGGCGCGGCAGCGGGGGAGCGGGCCGCTGGCCCGGCGGTGACGGTGCCGTGCGGCGCATCCGCTTCCGCGAGCCGATGACCGTCTCCACGCTGACCCAGCACCGCAGGGTGCCGCCCTACGGGATGGCGGGTGGCGCCCCCGGAGCCCTCGGCGCCAACTCCGTGGAGCGCGTGGACGGCACCGTCACCCGCCTCGACGGCAGCGACACGGCCGACGTGGCCCCCGGCGACGTACTCGTCGTCGAAACGCCCGGAGGCGGCGGCTACGGGCCGCCCGGGGCGAGCAGCAGTACCCGAGACAGCGACACCAGCGAAGCAGGAGTGACACAGCCATGATCTTCGGGCGTTCTGAGCGCCGTAAGGCCCCCGTCGAACCCGTGACCCTCAAGATCCTGGTGGCAGGCGGCTTCGGTGTGGGCAAGACGACGCTGGTCGGCGCGGTCAGCGAGATCCGGCCGCTGCGCACGGAGGAACTCCTGACGGAGGCGGGACGCCCCGTGGACGACACCGAGGGCGTGGAACGCAAGAGCACCACTACGGTGGCGATGGACTTCGGTCGGATCACGCTCCGCGAGGACCTCGTGCTCTACCTCTTCGGCACACCGGGCCAGAACCGGTTCTGGTTCCTGTGGGACGAGTTGGCGACCGGCGCGCTGGGAGCCGTCGTCCTCGCGGACACCCGCCGCCTGGAGGACTGCTTCGCCGCGGTCGACTACTTCGAGCGGCGCTCCATACCGTTCATCGTCGGTGTCAACTGCTTCGACGGCGCCGCCCAGCACCCGGCCGACGCGGTCCGCCAGGCGCTCGACCTCGACCCGGACGTCCCCGTGATCCTGTGCGACGCGCGCGACAAGGAGTCGGTGAAGGACGTGCTGATCGGCGTCGTCGGCCATGCCGCGGAAGCCGCCGAGCGCAGGCAGCCCGCGGCGACCTGAGCACGCACAGCGACGGTTCGGGCCCCCGCCGACCGGGGTCCGAACCGCCGCGTACGCGCGCGTGGAGGGCTGTACGTCACCACGCGCGCGGGGACATGGCCTACGCGCCGTCTCCGTCCTCGTGCCAGCCGAAGCTCTTCTCCACCGCCTTGCGCCAGTTGTCGTACTCGCGGTCCCGAACGCCCGCGTCCATCGCGGGAGTCCACTCGACGTCGCGCTGCCAGTGCGCCTTGAGTTCGTCCAGGTCGTTCCACACGCCCGTCGCGAGCCCGGCGGCGTACGCGGCGCCCAGGCACGTCGTCTCGGAGACCCTGGGCCGGATCACCGGTACGCCCAGGACGTCGGCCTGATGCTGCATCAGCAGGTTGTTCTTGGTCATGCCGCCGTCGACCTTCAGGGTCGTGATCTGCACCCCGGAGTCCTGGTACATCGCGTCGACGACCTCACGGGTCTGCCAGCTCGTGGCCTCCAGGACGGCACGCGCCAGGTGCGCCTTGGTGACATACCTGGTGAGGCCGGTCACGACACCGCGCGCATCGGAGCGCCAGTAGGGCGCGAACAGACCGGAGAAGGCGGGCACGATGTAGGCACCGCCGTTGTCGTCCACGCTCGCCGCGAGCGTCTCGATCTCGTCGGCGGTCTTGATGATGCCGAGCTGGTCGCGGAACCACTGCACCAGGGCACCCGTGATCGCGATCGACCCCTCGAGGCAGTAGACGGGCGCCTCGGAGCCGATCTTGTACCCCATGGTGGTGAGCAGGCCGTTCTTCGAAGGCACCGGCCGGTTACCGGTGTTGAGCAGCAGGAAGCTGCCCGTCCCATAGGTGTTCTTCGCGGTGCCGGTGTCATAGCAGGCCTGCCCGAAAACGGCCGCCTGCTGGTCGCCGAGCGCCGAGGCCACTGGCACACCGGCCAGCTGGCCGACGGCCGTGCCGTACACCTCGGCGGACGAACGGATCTCCGGAAGCAGGGACTCCGGGACGTTCATCGCCGACAGGATCGACTGGTCCCACTGGAGCGTCTCCAGGCTCATCAGCATGGTGCGCCCGGCGTTCGTGACGTCGGTGACGTGCACGCCGCCGTCGGTGCCGCCGGTGAGATTCCAGATCAGCCACGAGTCGATCGTGCCGAAGGCGAGTTCCCCGCGCTCGGCCCTGGCCCGCAGGCCCGGCACGTTGTCGAGCAGCCAGGCCGCCTTCGGCCCGGAGAAGTAGCTCGCCAGGGGCAGGCCGGTCGTCTCGCGGAAGCGGTCCTGGCCGTCGGCGCCACCCAGCTCGTTGCAGAGCGCCGAGGTCCGCGTGTCCTGCCACACGATCGCGTTGTGCACGGGTTTGCCGGTGGCCCGGTCCCAAAGAACCGTCGTCTCCCGCTGGTTGGTGATGCCGAGGGCGCTGAGCTGGTCCGCGCGCAGGCCCGCCTTGGCGATCGCTCCCGCGACCACGGCCTGCACCTTGGACCAGATCTCGGTGGCGTCGTGCTCCACCCAGCCCGGCTTCGGGAAGATCTGGCGATGTTCGCGCTGGTCGACGGCGACGATCTCGCCGTCCTGATTGAAGATGATGCAGCGGCTCGACGTGGTGCCCTGGTCGATGGCGGCGACGTACTTCACTGAAGTGTCGGGCATGGCTACCCCTTCGTAAGAAGACGGGCGAGAGCGGTTCTGCGCTTCAGAACGCTGCGTTGTAGATGACCCCCGCCAGCGCGCCGCCGACGAGCGGGCCGATGACCGGGACGAGGGCGTAACCCCAGTCGGACGTCCCCTTGTTGGGGATCGGCAGGAACTGGTGCACGATGCGCGGGCCCAGGTCGCGGGCGGGGTTGATCGCGTAGCCCGTCGGCCCGCCGAGCGACAGGCCGATGCCGACGACCAGGAGCGCCACGATCAGTACCTGGGTGCCGGACTCGCCGAGTCCCTTGGTGAGCCCGAACGCGAGGATGGGCAGCACCAGGCCGATGGTCGCGATGATCTCGGTGATCAGGTTCGCGACCACGTTCCGGATCTCGGGGATCGTCGAGAAGATGCCGAGCGTCGGCGTCGGGCCGTCCTCCGCGGACTCCTCACCCGAAGCGACGTTGGCGTTGAACTGCGCGAGATACACCAGGTAGGCGAGCACGGCGCCGAGCATCGCGCCGACCATCTGGCCGAGCACATAGACCCAGACCTTGTCCCACTTCCCGGTGTCGACCGCGATGCCGATGGTGACCGCGGGGTTGAGGTGACCGCCCGACAGCGGAGCGGCCGTGTAGGCGCCTGCCAGCACGCCGAAGCCCCAGCCGAACGCGATGACGACCCACCCGGAGGCCTTCGCCTTGGAGTGTTTCAGGGTGACAGCGGCGCAGACCCCCGCGCCGAACAGGATCAAGATGCCGGTGCCGATGACCTCACCGATGAAGATGTCTCCGTTGCTCATGGCGGCTCCTAGGCCCTCGCCCGGGGGCAGTGCTCCCCGGTCCTCCGTGCAGGGTGCGTTTCCCATGGCTGGTTCTGAACTACGGCTGCCGTAGGCAGGGAAGTCCCGCGCCCCGCCCGGCATCCGTGACGAGCGCGCCCGCACAGTCGGAACCACATGTGGGGGAGCGGCCCTGACCTGCCACAACCCGGCAGGACAGCGCACCTGGGGCAGGCAGGGCCCCGAGCAGCGGTGGGCCGATTTGCGGCGATGCCGACTGACACCCGGAAGTGTTCACCGGCCTCACTGGAGCGTCAAGGTCGTGGACGGCAACGGTTAACCGGCGGCTGACGCTCCCCTCCGGTGGCGCGCGGCAGCCGTGGCGCGTGCGCCGCGGCGCACGTCGAAACCTTCACGCCCCGCCTGACCGCAGACCCAACTCGCCCCGCTGAGCGTCTTCGCGGCCTTCTTCAGTGGGGCGAGCAGCGCCGCGGCCAGCCGGTGGTCGGGCACGCTGCCGGGCGGGCACACGATCGTGGCCAGCGACAGCGTCACCGCCCTGCCGCCCGCCGACCAGGGAGCGTCGAGCACGGCGGCCGCGAGCGGACCGAGCCGCTCCGGATCGGCCAGGACCAGGAAGTCGTCACCCCCGATGTGCCCCACCCGAACGGCCTCCGACTCCGTGTGCGCGAGGGCCCGTCCCACCGAGCGGATCAGCTCGTCGCCCGCAGCGAACCCGGCACCGTCGTTGACCTGCTTGAACCCGTCGATGTCCAGCCAGCTCAGGGCGAAGCCGCGGCCCTGCGCCACCCAGCGGTCCAGCTCGCCCGTCACGGCGTCCGAACCCGGCAACCGCGTCAGCGGGTTGAGCCCGGCGGCCTCCTCGACCCGGTTCTCGGCGAGCGCCCGTACGAGGTCGGTGAGGCGTACGACGCCGACGCAGCGCCCGCCGTCGTCCACCACGGCGACATCGTCGGCGGTGCGGGCGTGCTCGCCGTCCGCGACCACGTCGAGCACCTCCCAGGCGGTCGCGTCGACGCCCACCGTGCGCGGCCGGTCGCCGAGCCGCGCGGCGGGCCGGTCGGCGTACAGCGCGTGCCCGTAGCGCGTGGACAGGGACAGCAGGAAGCGGTCCCGCTGCACCGACCGCACCGGCACCCCGGCGGCGTCGACGAGCAGCACCCCGGTCACCTCACCCGCCCCGGTGAGCCGGCGCCGCACCTGCTCAGCGGACGCCGCATCGGGCAGCAGAGCCGCGGGCCGCACGAAGTCCCGCACCCGCGGCCCGGCCGGCCGCGACGCGCCGACAGCCGGAGGCAGTTCGGGTACGTACACCTCGGAGATCGGCAGGCGGGACGCCGGGGCGAACAGATTGCCCTGCGCGAGCTGCGCCCCGGCGTCCCGGGCCGCCATGCACTGGGTCTCGGTCTCCACACCCTCAACGGCGAGCAGCGCGCCGATCTCCTCGCACAGTGTCCGCATGGCCCGCACCGTCGCCCCGCGCGACAGCAGCGAGGCGTCGAGCTTGATCAGGTCCGGCGCGAGATCGTCAAGCAGCCGCAGGGGTACGTCGCCGTCGCCCACGCCGTCGGCACAGACCCGGAAGCCCTCCTTGCGCAGCACCGCGACGCCCTCCAGGAGGGCGCGGTGCGGCACGTGCGTGAACGGCGGGCCCACATCCACGGTCACCTCCCACGGCAGGCGGCCCGCATCCTGTACCGCGCGTCGCAGCGCATCAAGGCCGCCCAGGTCGGCGAGCGTGCCGGCGAACACGTTCACGTGCAACGGCAGCAGCGTCTCCCGGCGTGCGGCGTCGCGGATCGCCAACGCGGCGAGGTCACCGTCGAGCTCGGGTTCGCGATGCGCCCGCGCGAGCACATCACCCGACTCGGGGCGCGCGAGTATCTCCAGAGCCGCAGCCGACCCCGTGGCCAGATTGACCACGGGCTGGAACGCGAAGCGGAGGCTGTCCGGCCAGGTGTGCACGCCAGCATGATGGCGTTGCGCGGACGCCCCCAAGGCCGGTTCACACGCTGTTCACGCAGCATTCCCGCACGGCCACGCAGCGTACGCACCCGGCGCTCAGCGCACCGCCACGACCGACGAACCGTGGCCGAACAGGCCCTGGTTGGCGGTGATCCCGGCTCTGGCCCCGGTCACCTGCCGGTCGCCCGCCGCGCCCCGCAACTGCCACGTCAGCTCGCAGACCTGGGCGATCGCCTGGGCCGGAACCGCCTCCCCGAAGGACGCGAGTCCACCGCTGCTGTTCACGGGTATTCGGCCTCCGGGGGCCGTCGCGCCGTCCCGCAGCAGCTTCGCGCCCTCACCCTCGCCGCACAGCCCGAGATCCTCGTACCACTGCAGCTCCAAGGCCGTGGACAGGTCGTAGACCTCCGCCAGGGACAGGTCCTCGGGGCCGATACCCGCCTCTTCGTAGGCGGCCCGGGCGATCGAGGCGCGGAACGTGGGTCCTTCGGCGGCGACTCCGGCGGCCGAGTCCGTGGCGATGTCCGGGAGGTCGAGCACGGTGTTCGGGTACGTCGGAGTCACCGTCGACACGGCTCGGATACGGACGGGATCCGCGGCTCCGTGCCGGCGTGCGAACTCCATGCTGGACAGCACCAGCGCCGCACCGCCGTCCGACGTGGCGCAGATGTCGAGCAGACGCAGCGGATCCGCGACCACGGCGGACGCGGCGACCTCCTCGGCCGTCACCGTCTTGCGGTAGCGCGCGTTCGGGTTCAGCGCGCCGGAGGCGGCGTTCTTCACCTTGACCTGGGCGAAGTCCTCGAGCGTGTCCCCGTGCACGGCCATGCGCCTGCGCGCGTACAGGCCGAAGTACGCCGGGTTGGTCGCCCCGAGCGCACGGAAGCGCAACCAGTCGGGGTCATCGGGCCGGTCGCCGCCGGCGGGCTTGAAGAACCCCTTGGGCGCGGCATCTGCCCCCACCACGAGCACGACGTCCGCGAGTCCCGAAAGGATCTGCGCCCGCGCCGTGTTGACCGCCTGGGCTCCCGAAGCGCAGGCCGCGTAGACGCTGGCCACGCGCGCGCCCTGCCACCCGAGGGCCTTCGCGAACGTCGCTCCCGCCACATAGCCGGGATATCCACCGCGCACCGTGTCCGCGCCGACGATCGAGCCCACGTCGCGCCAGTCGACCCCGGCGTCGGCGAGCGCGGCCCGCGCCGCTGCCACCCCGTACTCGACGAAGCTGCGCCCCCACTTCCCCCAGGGGTGCATGCCCGCGCCGAGAACCGCCACGTCCCCCGTCATGCCGTCACCCCCGTCGGCCGCCAGTGCCATGTCGTCCATGTCGTCCCGGTCTCGTCGTCCCCCTCCTCGTTGAGCACGCCCGGTACGACCTCCACCTCCATGCCGACCGCGAGGTCGGTCACGGAGACGCCAGGAGCCCCCTGGCCGAGCAGGACCAGGCGCTCGGCCTCAAGCTCTACCGCGATCAACGCGTAGGGCTGCCAAGGGAGTTCCCGATCCGACACATATGGTTCCGGTGGCCGGTACCTGGAGTCCGTGTACGACCAGACGCGTCCGCTTCGCGACAGGGGCAGTTCCACCAGCTCACCGCCCGCGCAGGCGGGATTGCGGCACGCCCCGTCCTCGCGCGGAAAGAACACTGACGCACACGCGGAACAGCGCGTGCCCAGCAGGCGGAAGTCATCCCCCTCTCCGCTGAACCAGTCGGCCACGACAGGTGTACGCGTACGCCCCACAGTTCCTCCCCGGCAATGAATCTGACGGAACGTCAGAAGTGTGCCATGGGGAACCCAATGACGTCAGGGGTCCCGCAGAACCGTCCGCGTCCTCCCGGCGTCCGTGACCGGTGAGGGCGCGACCGGGGCCCACGGGGGAGCTTCCGGTCGCGCCCGCCACGTCACCGCCCCGTCAGCGAACGTTTGGAGACCGGGAAGTCGAAGTACGTGTCCGGGTAGAGCTCGGGCTTGTACGTGAAGTGCCACCACTCCTCAGGAAGATTGACGAACCCCTGCGCGCCGAGCGCGTTCCGCAGCAGGTCCCGGTTGGTCCGCTGCACGCCCTGGACGCGCGGATCGTCCGTGTGCGAGAGCGTGTCGAAGCAGTCGAACCCGGTCCCCATGTCCAGCGAGTTGTCGGGGAAGCGCTCCGCCTTCGGCCCGTAGCAGGGCGTGAGCTTCTCCCCGGGCACGTAGGGGCGCGTGGGCTGCGCGGGCAACCTAACGATGGTCAGATCCAGGGTGGAGCCACGGCTGTGGCCCGACTTCTCCGCGATGTAGCCGTCTGTGAACAGGCGCGTCTTGTCGACGCGCGGGTAGAACTCCGTCTTCATCTTCTGGTCGTCGAGGTCCTTCGCCCAGCGGACGAAGTGGTCGACCGCGCGCTGCGGGCGGTAACAGTCGTACACCTTCAGGGAGTAGCCCTTCTTCAGGAGGCCGATCTGTGCCCTGTGGAGCGCCTGCGCGGCAGGTCTGGTGAGGAGGCACATGGGCTTCTTGTAGCCGTCGACCGGCTCGCCCACGAAGTCGTGCTCTGTGTAGTAGCGCATTTCCTGGATGACCGTGGGGTCGACGTCATGGAGTGCCACGAAACCCTTGGGCGCCTTGGGATCGGGCTTCGCTTGGGCAGCTGAAGGCGCGGCGGCCACGCCGAGCAGCGCGGCGGCGGTCAGGGCGGCGAGTTTCCGCAGAGCGGTGCAGGCTCGATTCATGGATCAGCGTCTATCAGGAGCCGGGTCCACCGGGGAAGACCGCGGCCGAGTGATCGGATACAGTCCGCGCCGTGCCCGCATCAACCCACTCCCCGGTCAACCCCGTTCCGGATTCCCACTGTTCGAGCTGTGGGGCCGCCTACGAGGCCGAGGTACACCGCTGGCCCCGCACCTGCCGGGCCTGTGACTCCGTCGCCTATCGCAACCCGCTCCCGGTGGCCATCGCCCTGCAGCCGGTGTACGACACGGTGGGCACCGCCCTCGTCGCGATCACGCGCACCATCGCCCCCGCGCGCGGGGAGCCCGCCCTTCCCGGCGGCTTCATCGACGACCGGGAGGACTGGCGGCGAGCCGTCGTCCGTGAACTCCAGGAAGAGACGGGCATCGCCGCCGCGGCGCGCGACGTACGCCTCGTGGACGCCATGAGCGCCCCGGACGGTCACCTCCTGCTCTTCGGCCTCCTGCCCGAACGCCCGGCGGGACTCCTGCCCACCAGCGCGGCCACGGACGAGACGGACGGCTGGCACCTCCTGCGCCGCCCGACCGAACTGGCGTTTCCTCTCCACACGTTGGCGGCGAAAGCCTGGTTCGAGGGCCGCTACCTGTAGGTGCCAGGCCCCTGTGAGCGTCCAGCGCCACCCTCCGCCGAAAGGCGCTCACAGGCCGCGCACACGCACCGGGTACCGCGGTTCGACCTCGCCGTCCTCCCCGTCCGCCTCGACGACCACACGCCCCTGGCTCCAGCGCACCCGGAACCGCTCGATCTGCGGCTCCTCCCAGCCGTCCCCGACGCCGCGCGCCGCGTAGCCGCCTCCCGTACGTCCCGGCGCCGGCGCCCACCCCTCCAGGACGACGCCCCCGCCCGGATCGCGTACAGGAAGCACCGACCCGCCACGCGCGAGCACCGGAATACGCGACAAAGGGGCGTCCACCGTGACCTGCCCGGGCCCTTCGAAGGCTTGGCCGGTCACCGTGTCGTACCAGCGCCCAGGCGGCAGCTGAACGGTGCGGCGGTCGGCTCCCTGCTCCAGAACGGGGGCGACCAACAGGCAGTCACCCAACAAGAAGGCGTCCTCACAGTCACGCAAAGCCCGGTCCTCCGGAGCACCCCACCACAGAGGCCGCACATACGGGGCGCCGGTACGCCGGGCGAGAAGCGCGAGGGTCATGAAGTACGGAGAGAGGCGACGCCGCTCCTCCAGCGCCACGCGTGCGTGCGCGAGCACCTCCTCGCCGAACATCCAGGGCTCGCGCCGACCCGCCCGCCGCACCGAATGCGTACGGAACAGCGGCATATGGGCGCCCAACTGGAACCAGCGCAGGAACAGTTCAGGTGACGGCTCCCCGTCGAGACCGCCCACATCAGGTCCGGAGTAAGGCACCCCGCACAACCCGAGCCCCATCACCAACGAGAGCGAGGAGCGAAGGCCGTCCCACCCGGTGGCGACATCACCGGACCACGTCCCTCCGTAGCGCTGCAAACCCACCCAGCCGGACCGGGAGAGCAGGAAGGGCCGTTCCTGCGGCTGCAGTTCGCGCAGCCCCTCGTAGCCGGCCCGTGCCATGCACAGCGCGTACACGTTGTGCGCCTCCCGATGGTCGCCGCCCCGCCCCTCGACCGCGTGACGTGACGAACGCGGAAGCGTGCGCCTGCTGATGGCGGCGAAGGGCACCGGCTCGCTCATGTCGTGACAGAAACCCGAGAAGCCCTGCGCGAGACGCTCCTCGTACAGGCCGCCCCACCACTTGCGCACCCGCTCCGCCGTGAAGTCCGGATACACCGACTCACCCGGCCCCACGACCCCGCGCACGGTCCGGCCCGCAGCGTCGCGCACAAAAGCGTCGATCGCCTGCCCTCCGTCGTACAGGGCATTGCCGCCCTGCGCCTTGACCGCCGGGTCCACCATCGACACCAGCCGAACGCCCTCGGCACGCAACTGTTCGGCCAGCCGGGGCAAGGACGGAAACCGCTCACGATCCACGGTGAAGCCCTGCCCCAGCGTGGAGTGACCGATGTCCAGATGGACGGCCTCCAGGGGCAGATCACGCTCCCTGTAGCCCGCGACGACGCCACGCACCTCCTGCTCGCTCCCGGACCCCGAACTCGCGTGCTGGTGACCCAGCGCCCAACCCGGCGGCACGGTCGGAGCACCGGTCAGCTGGGACCAGACGTGGAGCACGCGCGCGGGCGTCCCCACCACCACCCAACAGCGCAACGGGCCGCCCTCCATGCGCAATTCGGACGTCCCGGCACAGTCATGCCCGGAGCCCGCACCCTCGCTGCCCTCACGAAGGCTGACGGCGCCGTCCCACGTGTTGTCGTGGAACACCAGATGCGTCCCCGCATCCGCGACCACCACCTGCACCGGCATCGTGAGCGACAACGGATCGTCCTGCCGGCCGGACGGGCCACCGGGATCCCTGTTCCACAACCGGTACGTCGCGTCCCGCAGCCGCGGGCCCGACACGCGGCCTCCAAGGCCGAAGAAGCGCGCATCGGCGGAGACCTCGGTCCGCTGCGCCCAGCGTGCCTCACCGCCCCCCTCGGGCTCCCACCACCGGGGCGGCAGCTCACGGCGCAGCAACACCCCACCCGGCGTGCGCACCTCCAGAGCGCCGTGCCGCGAGACCACGACAGTCACCCGCTCGGAGACCACCCGCCAGCCACCGTCCTTGTCCGGCTCGAGCACCGCCCGCGGGTCCGCCTCCGGGCAGAGCCCGGCCAGCGCGTACGAGGGCTCGGGTTCGGCCCCGTCCCAGCCCCAGAAGAGGGCACCGCTCACGGTGACGGTGATACGCAACCGGGACCGCGTGAACCTCACCAGACCGCCGCCCGGTTCGGGCGTCGCACCGACCACGGAGCCCGGGACCCGGGCCCGCTCCACGCCCCGCCGGGGGAGGCCCACGGAGTCCGCGCGACGGTGCCGCCACGACGCCCGAACGGAGCGCAGCCCATGAGCCGACCCCACGGACGAGACCGCCTTCGCCAAGCGCACCAGGTCACGACCATCCATGCTGCTCACCCTGCCACCGAGGCGTACGCGTGCGTGCCACGTTCAACTGCCGTTCATCCGTGGTGCCGGCACATCTTCGCGAGGCCGACTATGTGGGATACGCCCTGGTGCCGAAGTCGATCACGTGGCATCGTCCAGTGAGCCGCGTCAGGCGCACACTCCGCAGTGCGCGCCGAGAACGCACACGCCGCACACGCACTTCCTGGAGCCGCATCATGCCCACCGTGAACCCGTCACCGCTCTGGCAGCCCAACCGGCAGCAGATCGCCGACGCGCAGATCACACGGTTCCAGGCCTGGGCGGCCGAACAGCACGGCGCGCCCGCCGCAGGCGGCTACGAGGCGCTGCACCACTGGTCGGTCACCGAACTCGAAACCTTCTGGAAGGCCGTCACCGAGTGGTTCGACGTGCGCTTCACGCACCCGTACGCGCGCGTACTCGGCAGCCGTGACATGCCCGGCGCCGAGTGGTTCCCCGGAGCCACGCTCAACTACGCCGCGCATGCCCTGCGCACAGCGGACGACCCTGCGCGCGCGGACACCCCCGCGATCCTCCACGTCGACGAGACACACGAACCCCGCCCCGTCACCTGGTCCGAACTGCGTGGCCAGGTCGGCTCACTGGCCGCGGAACTGCGCGCCCTCGGAGTGCGCCCCGGCGACCGCGTCAGCGGCTATCTGCCGAACATCCCCGAGGCCGCCGCCGCTCTCCTCGCCACGGCGGCCGTCGGAGCGGTGTGGACGTCCTGCGCCCCCGACTTCGGCGCACGCAGCGTCCTGGACCGTTTCCAGCAGGTGGAACCCGTGGTCCTGTTCACGGTCGACGGCTACCGCTACGGCGGCAAGGAGCACGACCGCCGCGCCACCGTGCAGGAACTCCGCGACGAACTGCCCTCCCTGCGCGCGGTGGTGCACATCCCGCTCCTCGGCACCGAGGCACCCGAAGGCGCCCTGGAATGGTCGGCCCTCACCTCCGCGGACGTCACACCCGTCTACGAAGAGGTGACTTTCGACCATCCGTTGTGGGTGCTCTACTCCTCCGGCACGACAGGCCTGCCCAAGGCCATCGTGCAGTCGCAGGGCGGCATCCTCGTCGAGCACCTCAAGCAGATCGGCCTGCACTGCGACCTCGGCCCCGACGACCGCTTCTTCTGGTACACGTCCACGGGCTGGATGATGTGGAACTTCCTCGTCGGCGGCCTGCTCACCGGCACCACGATCGTCACCTACGACGGCAGCCCCGGGTACCCCGGGACCGGCGCCCAGTGGGCGATCGCAGAACGCACGGGCGCGACCCTCTTCGGCACCTCCGCCGCGTACGTCATGGCCTGCCGCAAAGCCGACGTGCACCCCGCACGCGACCACGACCTCTCCCGCGTCAAGTGCGTCGCCACCACGGGCTCCCCGCTCCCGCCTGACGGCTTCCGCTGGCTCCACGACGAAGTGCGGGACGACCTGTGGATCGCCTCCGTCAGCGGCGGCACCGACGTCTGCTCCTGTTTCGCCGGAGCCGTGCCGACGCTCCCCGTCCACATCGGCGAACTCCAGGCGCCCGGCCTCGGCACGGACCTCCAGGCCTGGGGCCCCGCCGGCGCCCCCCTGACCGACGAGGTCGGCGAACTCGTCGTCACCAACCCGATGCCGTCCATGCCGATCCGCTTCTGGAACGACCCCGACGGCGCCAGGTACCACGACAGCTACTTCGACACCTACCCCGGAGTCTGGCGCCACGGCGACTGGATCACGCTGACCTCGCACGGCTCCGTCGTCATCCACGGCCGCTCCGACTCCACCCTCAACCGCCAGGGCGTCCGGATGGGATCGGCCGACATCTACGAGGCCGTGGAGCGCCTCCCCGAGATCCGCGAATCCCTCGTCATCGGCCTGGAACAGCCCGACGGCGGCTATTGGATGCCCCTCTTCGTCCACCTCGCGCCGGGCGCCGTCCTCGACGACGCGCTCCGCTCCCGCATCAAGCAGATCATCCGCGAACAGCTCTCGCCGCGCCACGTGCCCGACGAGATCATCGAAGCCCCCGGCGTCCCGCACACCCTCACCGGCAAGCGCATCGAGGTGCCCGTCAAGCGCCTGCTCTCGGGCACACCGCTGGAGAAGGCGGTCAACCCCGGCTCCATCGACAACCTCGATCTCCTCAAGTTCTACGAGGAGATCGCCCGCAAGCGAGCCTGACCGACCGCCCGAGAACCGGACGGTTCGCCGTCACCGAACGTGGGATTGTCAGTGCCTGTGATTACTCTGAGTGAGCATCGTTCAAGCGCACTCAGGGGGAATCATGGGGCACACCCAACACAGCCGGACGACCAGCATGCGGCGCGGCCTGCGCCGTGAAGTGGTGGGAACCATCGGCCTGTTGGCCGACGAGCGGGACTTCGAGGCGATGCGGCTCTACCGCAGCTTCACCTTCGACGACCACACGACGTACATGCGCCAAGTGGAAGGGCTGCTCAAATCCCAGGCCGCGGCCGGCGGATACACCACGGTCACGCTCTTCGACCCGGCCGAGTTCACGGACTACTGCAGGGCGGAGGGGCTGGACCCGGACAGCGTGGTCAGCCGTACACGATTCACCGCGGAACTCGCCGCGTCGGGCCCGGTGATCGCCTACCAGGGGCAGCCCATGGCCGACCTCGTCCCCGAGCTCGTGGAAGAGGCCGTACGCCACGCGACCTGGGAGTTCGCGACGTCCGTCCTGTCCCAGACAGGGGCATGCGCCGTGTGCGGGCAGGAGGTGGGCCGCATGGCCTTCGCCAGGGCCTCCTATCTGGTCTCCCGAGTGATCGACGCACTCGGCGAGGGAGCCCACCACTGGGTGTGCAGCGTGCTCACCGACAGGGAGTCCCTGCATGCCGTCCTGCACGTGGACGCTACGGAACCCGACACGGTCAAGGTCGATGAGGCCGCGGCCATGGAGGTCACGGCCGTACTGGCGCTGGCGATCGTCAGCCGACGCGCGTGTGCGGTCATCGTGCGCAGCTCGGTCACCGGCAAGGAAGACCGCGTCTGCGGCTGGCACCTGAAGGACGAGGGGTTCCAACCGATCCCCGGAGGACGGGTCTTCGACGCCTACTGCACCGACGCGGACTCCGGCGACCTGTCCGCACCGGAACCCGGCGTGAACTACTGCACCGCACCAGAGGTGGACGACACGAACCCGGAAGGGAAACATCTGCACTGATCCCTGACTGATCCCTGCGGACAAGCGCGAAGGGCGCCCCGCCCAAAGGCGGGGCGCCCTCCAAAGGCACCGGTCGTGCTCGGTTACTCGCCGGACAGCACGGCCTGCGCGGCGTTGCGCGCTTCCTCCGCCGACTCCGCGGCACGTGCGGCAGCGGCAGCGCGCTCGCACTGGGCCAGCGTGTACTTGCCGAGCGTCGCCCGCACGTACGGAATCGAAGCGGCGCCCATGGAGAGGGAGGTGACACCCAGACCGGTCAGGACGCACGCGAGCAGCGGGTCGGACGCGGCCTCGCCGCAGACGCCACAGCTCTTGCCCTCGGCCTTGGCCGCCTCGGCGGACAGCGAGACCAGGTCGAGCAGCGCGGGCTGCCACGGGTCCTGCAGACGCGACACGGCGCCGACCTGACGGTCCGCGGCGAACGTGTACTGGGCCAGGTCGTTGGTGCCGAGCGACAGGAACTCGACCTCCTGCAATACCGACCGGGCACGGAGCGCGGCGGACGGAATCTCCACCATCGCGCCGAACTTCGCCTGCAGACCGGCCGCACGGCAGGCATCGGCGAACGCCTTGGCGTCGGCGCGGTCGGCCACCATCGGCGCCATGACCTCAAGGTAGACCGGGAGCCCTTCGGAAGCCTTCGCCAGCGCGGTGAGCTGCGTGCGCAGCACCTCCGGGTGGTCGAGCAGCGTCCGCAGACCGCGCACGCCCAGAGCCGGGTTGGGCTCGTCGCCGGGCGTCAGGAAGTCCAGAGGCTTGTCGGCGCCGGCGTCGAGCACCCGCACCACGACACGGCCCTCGGGGAACGCCTCGAGCACCTGCCGGTACGCCTCGACCTGCTTCTCCTCGGACGGAGCGTTCTTGCTGTCGTCCAGGAAGAGGAACTCGGTACGGAAGAGACCGACACCCTCGGCCCCCGCCTCAACCGCCGCGGGCACGTCCGCCGGGCCGCCGATGTTGGCGAGCAGCGGCACCTTGTGCCCATCAGAGGTGGCACCGGGACCGGTCGAAGAGGCCAGCGCGGCCTTGCGCTCGGCGGCAGCGGCCTCCATCGCGGCCCGCTTCTCCGCACTGGGGTCCACGAAGATCTCACCGGTGCTGCCGTCGACGGCGACCACGGCACCCTCGGCGAGCTCGCCGGCACCGGGAAGCGCCACCACGGCCGGCACACCGAGGGCACGGGCCAGGATCGCGCTGTGGCTGGTCGGCCCGCCCTCTTCGGTGACGAAACCGAGCACGAGTGCGGGGTCCAGGAGCGCGGTGTCGGCGGGCGCAAGGTCACGGGCGATGAGCACGTAGGGCTTGTCGCTGTCCGGAACGCCGGGCATGGGCACGCCGAGGAGCCGGGCCACGATGCGGTTCCGCACGTCGTCGAGGTCCGCGACGCGGCCCGCCATGTACTCACCGGCGCCGGCGAGGAGCTCGCGATAGTGCGAGAACGCGTCATAGATGCCGCGCTCGGCCGTGCTCCCGACGGCGACACGACGGTCCACGTCGGCCATCAGCTCGGGGTCCTGGGCGATCATGGCCTGAGCCTCGAGCACCGCCTGGGCCTCGCCACCGGCCAGATTGCCGCGTGCCATCAGGTCGGCGGCGACAGCTTCGACGGCCTGGCGGGCGCGCCCCTGTTCGCGCTCTGCATCCTCAGCCGGAATCTGCTTGGCCGGCGGCTCCAGCACCGCCGTACCCATGTGCCGAACCTCGCCGATCGCCACACCGTGGCTCACGCCGACGCCTCGCAGCGTTGTCTCCATCTCACCCGTCTCCGATAGTGCGGCGAGCGCTGCCGCCGCGTTGGTTTGCTGCCGACCGTCAGTGACGGAGTACGTCACTTCCAGCCGAAGAGCGCGTCGCCGACCTTGATGTCGCCGTCCTCGACGACACCGGAAAGGGACTCGGCCGTGGCCTCGAGGGCGACGACCGGGCAGATCGGCGACTTGCCGGCGGCCTCGACGGCAGCCGGGTCCCAGCGGACCACGGCCTGCCCGCGCTGCACAGTGTCGCCCTTGTTGACGAGCAGCTCGAAGCCTTCGCCGTTGAGCTGGACGGTGTCGATGCCCAGGTGCGTCAGCACACCATGGCCTTCCTCATCCACGACGACGAAAGCGTGCGGGTGAAGGGACACCACGATGCCGTCCACCGGCGACACGGCGTCGGACGCCTCGCGCGCGGGGTCAATGGCGGAGCCGGGGCCGACCATCGCACCGGAGAACACCGGGTCAGGAACGGCGGAGAGCCCGATGGCGCGTCCGGTGAGCGGGGACGTCACACTGGTCATGGCAAGCCTCCCAGAGGGCGGAGATTCAGGGTCGCCGTCACTGCCTGTCCTGGACGGCGTACTGTTCAGAAGCGTAAGTCATAAAAAGTCCCGGTTCCCTACGAGAGGTACCGGTTGGCAGCCGTAGGGGCCGCGGGCAAACGATTTGCGCCGAAGCTCGGGCCCGATGTACTGTCGTACCTCTGCCAGGGAGGGAAGCGACGCCATCGAGCGTCCAACACCCGGGCAGCATCTATCAAGTCCTAAGTTGCATTGCGAACCGTAATTCTGCATGTCTGCAGAGGCGTGGCAAGCGGGCCGGAAAAAGACTGATAGTGTTTGACCTCGCCGAAAGGGCCGCGAAAGCGAACTCCCCTTAAGGTGGGCGTCAATCCGAGGAAATCGGCCGGTGAAACGGTCTGATAGAGTCGGAAACGCAAGAACAGCAAGACCGAAGGGAAGCGCCCGGAGGAAAGCCCGAGAGGGTGAGTACAAAGGCAGCGTCCGTTCCTTGAGAACTCAACAGCGTGCCAAAAATCAACGCCAAATTTTGTTGATACCCCGTCTCCGGCCATTCGGTCGGGACGAGGTTCCTTTGAAAAGTCCTGCCGTTCCTTCGGGTTCGGTGGGCAACACAGCGAGGACGCTGTGAACGGTCGGATTATTCCTCCGACTGTTCCGCTCTCGTGGTGTCACCCCGATTACGGGGAAACATTCACGGAGAGTTTGATCCTGGCTCAGGACGAACGCTGGCGGCGTGCTTAACACATGCAAGTCGAACGATGAAGCCCTTCGGGGTGGA